>NZ_CP125807.1:0-1735515 GCF_035066605.1 Erysipelothrix enhydrae | reverse complement strand
AACCTTTCTACATGCGTTAATTTAAAAAGACTCCTTAGGAGTCTTTTTTTTCATGACAATTTCATTACGAGAACGCACAGATTGTTGATTTAAAATCATATAAGTGATTAAATAGAATTACACATGTCACCCATAAAAAAAATCACTCTAAAAGTGATTGTTATTTTTATTATGGCGGAGAAAGAGGGATTTGAACCCTCGCGAGCTTTCACTCCTATCGGTTTTCGAGACCGACCCCTTCAGCCTCTTGGGTATTTCTCCAACAATGTGTATTATACCAAGTTTTAATAAAAAAAGAAATATTATATTGAAATTTATTCTTGATAGGAGTATTATAGGTTTTGTCTTTTTAAGGAGGGCAAATTATGGATGAACATATTCTTCGAATATTGAAAGCAAATCAAAGTGCAAAGCAGTTGGTTCATGAACATGAGTTGACGAGTGAATTTGATCAAGAACACTTTGAAGAATTAAAAAAATCGATAGATAATGCGTTATCAGAAGTATTTGAACACGAGTCTGCGAAGATTCGAGAAGAGTCTAATGCACGCTACGAACGCCTTAAGCCTATGTCAGATCATGAATATAACGAACGTGTCAAGGACTTGGACGAGCGGTTTAATGTAGCAAAAAAAGAATGGGAGCATATTCTTTTTACAAGAATTACTACATTAGATGGCAAGTGATTATGCAATGTCTACCAAGGCACGTTCGTTTTATAGTCAACATTTAACAGCGGCACACTATCGATCGATGCTCGAAATGCCAGATATACCTGGTATCGCAAGTTTCTTAAAAAATGAAACACGGTATTCAGATGTTTTAGAAGGTATTAATGAGAAAGGAATCCATCGCGGTTTTTTTGAACAACGTATTCGTTTAAAGTCACATTTGGAATTTCTAAGTCTTATGCGGTTTATCCAAACCAGTAAGCATCATTTTTATGAATTCTATGTTCGCGAAGTCGAGATCGCCCAAATTATTTTTATTTTGCATGCAATTGATGCAGGTACCAGTCATTTTGTGGAAGACTTCGTTGAAGATCTTAATCATCTTATGTCATTTGATGTATATGGTTTAGCGCAATGCACAACTTTTGAAGAGGTTTATAAGTATTTAGAGCACACGTCATACAATAAGCCACTCGCGTTCCTTACAGATAATGTTGTTGATATATCTAAGTGCGAAGATAGTTTAAAAATCTTTTATAACCAACGTATGTTGGATTTAATTCGCCACGAGCCAAACAACAAAGAATTGCTCGAAGTTTTTCGAATTAACATTGAACTTGAAAATATTTCGAACGTTTACCGAATGAAAAAGTATTTTAATATGACATCAACAGAGATATTAAAACGCGTTCATTATGAGCCGTACTATATTTCAGAGAATCGACTGCAAGAGTGGATTCTCAATTTAGATGCTGAAGCATTTTTAGAAGCATTTAAAGAAACACCCTACGGTAAATATGAGGTCTTCGAAGGAAATCGTCACATCGAGTATTATTTCGATATGATTCGTTACAGTATTTTAAAACGAAAAATTCGATTTTCTACGAATTCAGATGTAATTTTGTTTTCATACATGTTTCTTTTAAAAATAGAAATAGAAAATATTATTGATGTTGTTGAGGGTGTTCGATACCAAATGAGCCCCGAAGAAATTGTTAAGTTGCTGATTATTTAGGAGGTGGTTTAGTGGCAATAGAAAAAATGAGACTTGTTATGGTATCAACAGAACCTAAGAATGTGTTGTCGATGATTGATAACATTATGACTTGTCCAAATTTTCATCCAGAGCTTGCAACTGAGGTTGTTAAGGATGGAGATGGGGGATTAATATATCCAAATGATCGTATTTACGATAGTTATTTATCACGTTGTGAACGTATTATTACAGATTTACATTTGACCTTAAGTGATCATTATGATCGCGAGTATTCAGTCGAGCAAATCGAAAATGCACTTCAAGAAGCGGAACAACGGTATAATACGCTTCATCGCCAAGAATCATCACTATCAAGTTTAAATGATGATGACAAGATGGCACTCAGCAAGTTAAAAGAATATCCAATGGAGCATGTAGAAGAAGGCTTTATTCGTGTTCATTTCGGTAGAATACCAACAAATTCATTATCTAAAATAACTTTGCATAATGATGAACGTTTTGTATTCACAGAATTACATCGTACAAAACAATATGGCTGGATTGTGTGGATTTGTTTGGAAGCAGATGAGAATCATCTGGTACAGATGTTTGAATCTTTATTTTTCGAACCTCTTGCAATTCCAATTGGAGCAGATGATGGTTTAAGAAAAGAATGCTCTGATTTGTTGGAAAACATGTACGGATACATTAAAGTTCAGTCATTGAAGGAAGCTTATTACAAGTACATAACAATTTATAATCAAGAAGCGGTTATTGTTGGTTTTATACCCGAAGAGCGATTGACAGTCTTTGAATCATTATTTCCAGAGGATATGAAAGTATTAAACTTTGATGCTTCGACTCAAGAAGGATTGTTAGCGCCAACACGATTAAAAAATGGTTGGTTTTCACGACCGTTTGAAATGTTCGTTGAGATGTATAGTCTACCTAAATACGGCGAATTTGATCCAACATCATTCTTTGCAGTTACATATTGTCTGTTGTTCGGAATTATGTTTGGAGATTTAGGTCAAGGGTTTGTGATTGCATTAGTTGGGTATTTACTATCTAAGAAAAAAGGAATCAAACTTGGAGACGTTGCAGTTCGTATAGGGATGTTTTCAATGTTCTTCGGATTGATTTACGGATCGTTTTTTGGAAATGAAGAAATTTTGAAACCCTTATTGGCACCTTTAGGATTGCCAATTCATGTTACAAGTCCTGATTTCACAATGACGCTTTTACTTACGACGGTAACACTGGGTGTTGTTTTAATACTCATGTCAATTGGGCTTAACATTGTTCTGTCCTTTAAGAAAAAAGATTTCACAAGTGGAATCTACAGTCAAAATGGTATTGCAGGACTTATGTTTTATGGATTTATTATGGCGGCAGTCGCACTAAGTTCCCAAGGAATTCATGTTGTAAATCCACTCACAATTTTTCTTTTTATCGTTTTACCTTTATTAATGATTCTATTTAAAGAACCATTATCGAATCTTATGAATAAAATGAGTGCTTCCCCACATGAAGGTTGGGGCGGGTACTTAGTTGAAAGTTTTTTTGAGTTATTTGAAGTTCTTTTAAGTTTTATTGCAAATACGATGTCGTTTCTTCGTGTTGGAGGTTTTGTTCTCTCACATGCGGGAATGATGAGTGTTGTGATGACTCTAAATGAGATGGCGGGAAGTGCGGGTATTTTGATTTTAATATTCGGTAATATTTTCGTTATTGGTTTAGAAGGACTCATTGTTGGAATTCAAACATTACGTTTGGAGTATTATGAAATGTTTAGTCGTTATTACGACGGTGGCGGTAAGCCATTTAAATCAGTCTACTAAGGAGGAAATACATATGTCATTATCATTATTTGAAATTATTGGACCAATGCTTTTAATCGGTCTTATTACACTACCACTCGTTCCGGTTTACAAGAAAAAGGTAGATCCACAAAATGCGAAGTTCCGTGTTTGGTTCCAAGTATCATGTTTCTTTGCAGCTCTAATTGGTGTTGTTTTAATAACAGGTTACACACATGCGGATGAGACAGTATCAAATGCATTCCAAGGAAGTAACGCTCAAGGTATGGCGTATTTAGCTGCTTCGATTGCGGTCGGTTGTTCAGTACTTGGTGCAGGTTATGCTGTTGGACAAGCTGCTCCTGCAGCAATTGGTGCTATTTCTGAGAAGGGTGAAAACTTTGGTAAAGCAATGATTTTCGTTGCTCTTGCTGAAGGGGTTGCGATTTATGGACTTTTAATCGCTATTCTTATTATTAATAAATTATGAAAATGTATCTTATCAGTGACAACATCGATACCCAAATGGGACTTCGTTTAGCTGGTATCGAAGGTGTAGTTGTGCACGAGAAAGAAGAACTCAAACAGGAACTTGATAAAGCGATTCATAATCAAGAAATTGGAATTGTTTTACTCACAACTAAGATTTTTGATTTAGATCGTGAATACATTCAAGACCTAAAACTCAATGTTTCGAGTCCGTTAATTGTTGAAATATCAGACCGACATAAGTCTCATGAAGTTCAATCGATGATTGATGAAACAATTTCTAAAATTATCGGAGAGGTGGTATAAATGGCTGGAGAAAAAGCAAAGGTTTCTAAAGAAATCGTAAATATTATTGATGAAGAGGCACATAATTATGCAGAAATGAGCCATCGTGCTCAAAAAGAAAAAGTTGACACTGAATTATCTGCTTATAAATTGCAGGTAGAACATTCAATTAAATCTCGAATCAAAAGTATTAAAGATCGAGAAGAAAAAAAACGCAGTCGTGTTGAATCTGAATTAAGATTTAGTGTGCAAAAGCGGTTGAGAATGCGTCGACAAGAATTACTTGAGTCATTTGGAAACGATTTGAAAGAAGATGTCATTCGTTTTCGAGAATCAGAAGGTTATAAGCGTTATCTTGAAGATGGTTTAAATGTTATAAATCTCGATGAAACAACACCTGTCATCATTTCGATTCGCAAAGAGGATCAATTATTTTTTAATCTCAAAAATGCAAAGTTCAATTTTATCGACCTCGAACTTGGTGGGTTTTTATGCGAAGTTGGAAATGTTGTATACGATTATACATTGGATTCTCGATTCGATTCAGCAATGGAGTATTTTGTTCAGGAAAGTAAATTATGGATATAGAGGTGATCAATATGAGTACAATTTATTGGATTAATGGTCCGATTATTAAAAGTCGAGATGTTGATAACTTCACAATGTCAGAGATGGTATATGTTGGACATCAAAAATTATTAGGAGAAGTGATTGGAATCGACGATGATTATGTGACGATTCAAGTCTATGAGTCGACATCATCCATGAAAATTGGCGAACCAATTGAACATACAGGACAACCGTTAAGTATTGAGTTAGGACCCGGTCTCCTTGGTAATATTTATGATGGAATCGGTCGTCCACTGCAAGGTTTATCTGAGAAATACGGTTCCTATCTGGATGTTGGGCAAAGTATGCGTACATTGTCTGAAGAACGAGAATGGAATGTTAGTTTTTCCGTTTCAAAAGGTGATTCGATTCAACTAGGTCAAATTTATGCAACATTTGAGGAAACGGGTTCAATTGAACATCGTTTAATGGCAACCAAAACAGGTATTATTGCCACTGAATGTAAAGATGGTTTGTATAAAATTGACGATACGCTCTTATCGTTAGAAGACGGTACAGAATTTAAACTTTCTGTTATGTGGCCAATTCGACATGAACGACCAGTTGCAAGTCGCATTGATGCGAAAGAGCCTCTTATTACTGGCCAACGTGTTATTGATACCTTGTTCCCAATTGTTAAGGGAGGGAGTGCAGCAATTCCTGGTGGATTTGGAGCTGGTAAAACAATGCTTCAACATCAGCTAGCGAAGTGGTGCGATGCAGATATTATTGTTTATATTGGATGTGGTGAACGTGGAAATGAAATGGCTCAAGTACTAGAAGAATTTTCAGAATTAATTGATCCAAAGACGGGTCGTACCCTTATGGAACGAACGATTTTGATTGCAAACACTTCTAACATGCCTGTAGCCGCTCGTGAAGCATCAATCTATACTGGTATTACCTTTGCAGAGTATTATCGTGATATGGGCTACCATGTAGCGCTTATGGCGGATTCCACATCTCGTTGGGCTGAAGCCTTGCGGGAATTGTCCGGACGTTTGGAAGAAATGCCTGCAGAAGAAGGATTTCCAGCATATCTTGCTTCACGTTTAGCAGCCTTTTATGAAAGAAGTTCTTATGTTGACACACTCAATGGCGATGTTGGTTCGATTAGTATTATTGGAGCAATATCCCCTCAAGGGGCTGATTTTTCAGAACCTGTAACACAAAATACTCAACGTTTTATCGGGTGTTTTTGGGCGCTAGATAAGTCATTAGCTTATATACGTCACTTTCCATCGATAAACTATAATTTATCGTATAGTGAATATCTCGTTCAACTTGAGGGATGGTATGATCAAAACATTGGTCCTGAATTCTTGGAATACAGACAAATGATTCTATCGATTCTAAATGAAGAAACTAGTTTAATGGAAATCGTAAAACTAATTGGACAAGATGTTTTAGCCGATCGACAAAAATTAACACTTGAAATGGGACGTGTAATTCGTGTTGGATACTTACAACAAAATGCATTTCACGAATATGACAGCTCCGTTTCATTACAAAAACAATTTGAAATGTTGAAGCTGATTAACTACACATATAAACAATGTCAGTTGGTTCTTCAAGATAAAAAAACAATGAACGCAATTACGAACACTCATATTTTTGATGAGATTGTTGGAATTAAATATGCAATTGACGAAGATTTAACAAAATTTGATGCATACTACAAAAAAGTTGACGACGCACTTGCGTCCATTCAATAGGAGGAGATCGATATGAGTATATTTTTTAAAGGATTATCGAGTATTAATGGTCCTCTTGTAGCGATTGAAGGCGTAAAAGATGCTTCGTTTGATGAACTTGTTGAGCTCGTTGATGATGATAATCATAAGCGTCTTGGTCGAATTATTGAATTGCAAGGTGAACGAGCATTAATTCAAGTTTTTGAGAATACAGAAGGCATGTCAAAGAAAAACATGTTGACGAAATTGTCAGGCAAGCCAATCGAAATTGGACTTTCTGAAGAAATATTAGGGCGTAGTTTCAGTGGCTCAGGTGTACCAATTGATGGTTTAGGAGCTGTCTTTACAGAAAAATTTTCTGATATCAATGGTCGTGTTATTAACCCGGTTTCAAGAATCTATCCTCGAAACTATATAAACACAGGTGTTTCCGCCATCGATGGACTCAATACGCTCATTCGAGGCCAAAAATTACCAATCTTTTCGGGTAGTGGATTATCGCATAATGAATTGGCTGCCCAGATTGTACGTCAGGCAAAGTTACATGGTGATAATAATGAAGATTTTGCAATCGTATTTGCAGCAATGGGTGTTAAACATGATGTTGCGGCATTCTTTAAACAAACGTTTATGGAACACGGTGTTATGGATCACGTAACTATGTTTTTAAATCTTGCAAATGACCCGATAATTGAACGAATTTTGACACCGCGATTTGCCCTAACAGCAGCAGAATACCTTGCATTTGAAAAAAACATGCATATTCTTGTTGTGATGACAGATATTACTTCATACTGTGAAGCATTGCGTGAGTACAGTTCTTCCAAGGAAGAAGTACCAGGGCGAAAAGGGTATCCAGGGTATCTTTATTCAGACCTAGCGAGCATGTATGAGCGAGCAGGTTGTGTTGAAGGAAGTACAGGGTCATTAACACAAATCCCGATTCTTACAATGCCAAATGATGATATATCCCATCCTATTGCAGACTGTACGGGGTACATTACTGAAGGACAAATTGTATTGGATCGCAGTATGACGCAAAAAGGAATTTATCCACCGATCAATGTCTTACCCTCACTATCACGTCTTATGAAAGATGGTATCGGTGAAGGATTAACAAGAGGGGATCATTCAAGTGTTTCATCACAACTCTTTGCGGCATATGCGAAAGTTATTGATGTTCGAAATCTTGCTTCTGTAATTGGTTTGGATGAACTTTCAAAAGCCGATCAAAAGTATCTATCGTTTGGTAAGTTATTTGAAAATTACTTTATAGGGCAGGGAGACAAAACGAATCGATCCGTATCTGAAACACTGGATATCGGTTGGCATTTATTGTCGTTGCTACCAATTCATGACCTGGATCGTCTTGATGCCAAATTGCTCGATGAACATTATGATAATCATTCAGCAGTGGTATATTTCAAAGAAAATAGCCCAGAACTTGTGGATGCGGTTTTACTAGAAGGAATCCATTAAGGTGTTAATTACCAAAGGAAATTTACTTGCGTGTAAAGAATCGCTTCGATTAGCGAAGTTGGGCTACGAGCTAATGGATCGAAAGCGAATAATTCTAATGCAAGAGTTGTCTAAAATGATGGATGATGTCAAAGAATTACGTGATGTGATTGATGAGACGTATGACAAAGCATATCTATCCTTACAACGTGCTAATGTTTCTTTAGGTGTTATTGATCGCATTGCGAATTTAATGCCAGTTGAAGAAGATATCAAGATTGTTTACCGTTCTGTAATGGGGATTGAAATACCCAAAGTTACGATTGAAGAAAAGGAAGTTAAAATTCCTTATGCACTCAGCGTGAGTAATTCAAGACTTGATGAAGTTTTTTTACAAATGCGTCAGGTTAAATTGTATACTGCTAAGCTAGCAGAACTGGACAATGGTATGTATCGACTCGCGAAAGCGATTGAAAAAAGTCGAAAACGTGCGAATGCATTAGAACAGATTGTTATTCCAGATTTGGAAATTAAGATTAAAACAATATCGGATGCACTTGAGGAAAAAGAGCGCGAAGAATTCATTCGCATGAAATTAGTTAAGAAAATGTAATTAATAAAAGACAGACGTTTTAAGTCTGTCTTTTATTAATTCAATATAAAGTAAACGAAGGATTCACTTTATGTTGAATGGGAATTCTTAAATTAGAGCAACTCTGTAATAGAGATAGAATGTTTCGAATGTGATTTTTGAAATATAGAGCACCAAAGTTTCATACTAACTTTTACTAAAAACTTTGATTACGTAAGTAAAAAGTGCTAAAATGACAATGATGAAATAGGGAAAAAGGAGATTATTCTATGATTAAAGGTATTGCTGCTTCAGCAGGTGTTTCAGTATCAAAGGTTTTCAAACTTCAACATCCAGTTTTAGAAATTGAAAAACGTGATGCTAACCCGGAAGAAGAAATCAAAAAATTACAAGATGCTGTTATTGCTACTCAAAAGGACATTACAGCGATTAAAGAAAATGCAGTGGGACGTCTCGCTGATGAAGAACTTGCAATTTTCGATGCTCACTTAATGGTTACTCAAGATCCTGAATTTGTGGGTCAAATCGAAGAGATGATCAAAAATGATTCTGTTAATGCAGAATTTGCAATTAATGAGATTGGTAATATGTTTATTGGTATGTTTGAGAGTATGGATGATCCTTACTTCCGAGAACGTGCGGCAGATATTAAAGATGTAACTTACCGTATGAAATGCCATGCATGTGGATTAAACATTCCAGATTTAACAACAATTAATGAAGAAGTTGTTATTGTAGCAGAAGACTTAACACCTTCTGACACAGCACAATTGGATCGTAATTTTGTTAAAGGATTTGCTACTGAAATTGGTGGACGTACATCACACTCAGCTATTATGGCTCGTAGTTTGGAAATTCCAGCAGTTGTAGGTTCAGGTAAACTTTTAGATCAATGCGAACATGGTGATGAAGTAATTCTTGATGCTTTAGAAGGTGTGATTATTTTCAAACCTACTGAAGAAGAAAAAACTACTTACTCTAAAAAAGCTGATGATTATGCAGAACACCGTAAGAGTCTTCTTGCACTAAAAGATGCTGAATCAGTATCGAAAGATGGTCGTCACGTTGAACTTGCCGGGAATATTGGTACACCAAATGACGTAGAAGGTGTTGTTAATAATGGTGGAGAAGCTGTTGGTTTATATCGTACAGAATTCCTTTACATGGATGCTTCTGAATTACCAAATGAAGAAGATCAATTCCAAGCATACAAAACAGTACTTGAAAACATGGCTCCAGGTCGTGTAGTTGTTCGAACACTTGATATTGGTGGTGATAAGGAATTATCATACCTAAAATTCCCACATGAAATGAATCCATTCTTAGGATACCGAGCAATCCGTTTATGTCTTGACCGTCCTGATATTTTCCATGTACAAATCCGTGCATTATTACGTGCAAGTGTTTATGGTAAATTAGCAATCATGTTCCCAATGATTGCGACTATTCAAGAATTCCGCGATGCGAAAGCAGTTGTGGAAGAAGAAAAGAAAAATCTATCAAAAGAAGGCATTGCTTTCAGCGATGATATTGAACTTGGTATGATGGTTGAAATTCCTGCAGCAGCAATGCTTGCAGATCAATTTGCTAAAGAAGCAGACTTCTTCAGTATTGGTACAAATGATTTAATCCAATACTCAATGGCTGCTGACCGTATGAACGAAAAAGTATCATATCTTTACCAACCTTATAACCCATCAATTTTACGTCTTGTTAAAATGACAATTGATGGCGCACATAAAGAAGGCAAATGGTGTGGTATGTGTGGTGAGATGGCTGGAGATGAAAAGGCAATTCCTTTACTCTTAGGACTTGGTTTGGATGAATTCTCAATGTCTGCATCATCAATTTTAGAAGCACGTCGTATTATCCGTGATTTAAGTTACGAAGATATGAAAGAACTAACAGATAAAGCTCTAAACTGTGCAACTATAGAAGAAGTGCTTGAACTATTAGAAAATGCTATCCAATAATCAAATTTGTATTTTAGATAATCTAGATCAGAGCATTTTTAAAATGATGTCCAAGGACAAATCTGGTCATGATTATTACCACATAAAGCGTGTTGTGAATCTCACTTCACGCTTAATTTCTGAAACGGATAATGAGTTTGTAATTAAAGTAATTGCTTATTTACATGATGTATTTGATGATAAAATTTTCAAGACGGATAATCTTGAGTTATCCCTGAAAAATCTATTTCTCGAATGGGATTTAGATCTTGAGGGTTATGATGACGAGATAATATTAGGCGTTTCGCAAATTGGATATAAAGGCGGATTTGGTATTCAAAATAAAATTCGTGTCGCTCAAATTGTATCGGATGCGGATTATCTTGATGCGATGGGTGCAATTGGTATTGCGCGTACTTTCTACTATGCTGGAAGTAAGGGAACACCACTTTACGATCCGACGCTTAAAAGTATTGAAATTGATTCGCTATCAACATATCGAAATACAGAACGAAATGCGATTGCGCATCTCGATGAGAAATTAATCAAACTTTATGATTTACTTGAAACAGAAAAGGCCAAAAAAATTGGTAAAGTGCGTCATCAACGATTACTGGACTTTTATCAGGCCTTTTATGACGAAATGAACGAATCAGATATGTAAAAAAAACAGGAAACTGTTTTTTTTTATGATGCAAGCATGAAACCAATACTTATAAGCGGGACGAAAGGATAGGGGGTATCATGTGAGCTGGGATTTCGTATTAGAATAAGTAACAAGATCATCGATGCAACTGATGTATAATAAATTCCCATTAGACTTTTTTCCAAACCAAAATAAAAACATAATGACTGAATAAGAAGGATATCACCAAAGCCAATACTTTTCCGATAATGATATAACAGATGAAAAGGGAATCCAAGAGAGATTAAACTGATAAAATTATCAATCGTAATTGGTGCAGGATTTACAATTCGAATAATGTAAATAAAGTTAATAAGACATCTTGGTATTTTCAGTATTTTGTAGTCAATGTATGACATAACAAGCAAGTCTATCATAAGTAAAGTATTTGTTGATTCAATAAGTATCACCCTTTATTAAATATTCAAAAATACGAATATGACATAAAAAAAAGAGCTTTCGCTCTTATTTAGAAAAAATTGTAATTGAAGCGATGAAAGGAAGTTCTCCTTGCTTGCACTGACCATCTGATTTCCAATTTCTGTAGTGTCCACCAGTTATTTTACCACGGATATGATAAATTGAATCAAAGGACTTATGGACCTCAACTAAGTGTTTTGTAGGAATATAACCAATAAGAACAAGGTCGTTATCTGAAACACCGGCCATCACTTTAATATGAGTCAGGGTTTCTTTACGGTTTCGTTCTTTAACAAGACTGATTGAAGGGATATCATTAAAGATATTTTCGAAAATATACTTATTGCATAGCTTATGATTTTGAATTTGTTCAAAGTTCATTTTATACGCTATAGATTCTTTTAGAAGTCCTCGGGCGTTCATTTTATGGAGCAGTTGATAGATGTTTTCTTGGTTTTCATCACTTCGAACAAGCGTCAATGTAACACGTGATGACTCATCAGTTGTTTGCTGTTCGGATTCATTTTGCTTCGTATCAATGTTTTTTGAAGGAGATTGAGCCGTTTTTAAAGGGTCATCAAAATTTGTCGGATTAAAAATACGTGTTGAATTTGTGACTTCAAATGGATCAATGTCTTCCATCTCAATTTCGGGTTCAATCAATTCTATATCATCAGATTCTAAATTATCTTCGAATTGATCAACCACTTCATCATCCGAATCCTCCTTAGAGTCCTCATCCGTAAGATTTTCATAATCTTGTCCTTTATGGATGGAGATAACGATAATACTCATAATTACAAAAAACAGTGAAGTTCCGCAAGCTAAAGCAGCATAGAGACGGTAACCTTCTTGGTTGAGGATGTAAGCACCACCAAGACATCCAAGTCCAATTAAAATAAACAAAGTTGGTAAAATATTTCTTTTTCTCATCTAAACACCCTCTCTTTACGACTATATTAAGTTTAACCCATCCATCCGTCATAAGGCAAGCAAATAACCAATGTGTTTTCAAATAAAAACAGTAGAAAATCTACTGTTTTTATTTATCTTCAAGCGCTTTAATTTGTTTACGTAATTTTAAGTACTTAATTGCAAAATAGCCGCTCATTGCCATCAATAATGCGATACCAATATACATAATCCATAAATCAAACTCGGATGGTGTATAGCGTCCATCTACATTACGTGTTAGTAGAATAATAATCACAAGTAGGGGAACGACAACATAGGATCCTGTGTCTGTTTTTTTCGATTTAAGAGCACTCATTGAATTCAGTTTTGAATAATCTTCATCTGATATTTTAATAATGTTTCGATCTTTTAGAAAAAAGAATTTTTCATAAAGATAAAAACCAATAAAGACTACTATTGAAACAATAACTGAAACAAGAAGAGATTGTCGCAGTAATCCGTAAGACATTACAAATCCGAGGAGAACCCAAAGATTTCGACCTGTTATGATATTCATAACTTTCATTTCACGTTCAAGAATATGATAACCTTCTTGTTTCCCTTTGATGATATAAAGTAAACGCCGTCGTTTATCTTTTAACATATTCATCTTAAATAATTCTTCATCTGTAAAATTCATATTTCGCTCCTACCTAAAGTACACCATGATATTGTAAAGCGTACATAATGCCATCTTGATCAACATCGCGTGTTATAAAATCAGCAACTTCTTTTGCGGAATCACATGCATTCCCAAGTGCTACTGAATAGTTTGCATTTTTTAAGAAATCGACATCGTTATCGCCATCACCAAAACCAACATAACGTGATACATTGAGATGTTGATTCAAGGTTATTAATCCGTTGTATTTTCCACCTTGGGTAGGAATGACTTCGAGATTTCCGAGTTGATCGAATGCGGTGTTTTTATCACCGATAAGTCTATTATAATCATCTTTTGAGAGCGTGTCGATATCATAACTAATTAAATTATAGATTTTTTCATTTTGATAGGATACAACAGGGTACTCAGCAGGAATTCCAAAATGCTTAAGTGATTCTAATAGACGCTTATTTGCTTTGCTTGTAAGCGTATTGCGAGATCCTTCTAAAAGCAATGGACCTTTATTCACTTCAATAAGTTCATGAATAAATTCAGGTTCAAAGAAGATTTCAGAAATGACTTGTTGCTTTGAATCTAAAATGAGAGAGCCATTGGAAAGTACATATCCATCCCACGGAAAGATATCATCAACACCAGCTTCATGAATACCTAACAAACTTCTTCCAGTACATAAAGCAACCAAGTATCCTTTTTCTTTTAAGAGATACAGTGCATCCACTGTGCTTTGCGGAACGGTATGTGTTGTATTATCCAACAACGTACCATCTACATCAAAATAGAATATTTCATTATTTTTCATTTTATCACCTTAAATAGTATAGCATGAATGTGCTATGATACCTTTATGAAAATTGAAATCAATAGAAGCAAACGTAAAACAATGGCAATCTTGGTTCGTGATGGAAAGGTAATTGTGAAGGCACCCATCAATACATCCGATACTGTAATTGAGTCATTTATTACTCAAAAAAAATCTTGGATTGAAAAACATGTACAAGCTTATGAACCACTCGGTTATCATCAAACGATGAATAAACTTCGTGTTTTTGGTGTATACAAAAATGTGGAAACGTTAGAGGGAAACGTTTTTAAGATTGTTGAGTCAAAAGATTCGATAGAAATTACGACGCCTTTATCGTTATCGGATGAGCGTATCAACCAAAAGGTTGATGATTATTTTAAGAAACAGCTCGAAATACGGTTGGATTCGTTGGTGTGTTTGTATGCATGGCGATTGAAATTAAAAACGCCTCCCTTTAAAGTGAGACGTTATAAACGATTGTATGGTCGCTGTAATCAAAATCATGAGCTCGCATTTAATACATACTTATATCATGAAAGTATTCCATTTATTCATTATGTAGTTCTTCACGAATGCGCCCATATCATTGAATTTAATCATAGTGATCGATTTTATAAAGTAGTATCGTCGGTAATGCCCTCATATAAAGAAGTTATTCATTCAAATAAGATGCAACGAGCGATTCATCTGGATCTATAAAGATGCTCTTTTGTGTTGATACACTTACCAGTCCCGGATTAGCACCTGGGATTTTTTTTATGTTTTTTGCTTGAGTGTAGTAGACCTCAACACTGCTGCCATGTCGTGCTTTTGAATAGAATGCTGCAAGATGTGCACACAGTCTAATTTTAGGCTCATCCAATTCTGGAGTTTTAATAATGACATGGGTTCCAAATGTATTTGCTGCATGAAACCACATATCTTCTTTACGAGCAAGTTTGAAAGTTAGGTAGTCGTTTTGAATGTTGTTTTTACCTACAAATATTGTAGTTTCATCATCATAGACAATTGTAAGATAATTTGGTTTTTTCTTTTTCTTAATATTTTGTTTCTTCAATCTTTTTTGATTGATAATTCCAAGTGATATCAGCTCATCATTAATCTCTTGAGCGTCTTCAACTGTTGCTTGTTCTGCTTGAGTTTGAAGTTGTTCAAAATAATGGATGCGTGCTTCGGTTTTATTGATTTGTTCTTCAAGATAAAACAAACTTGTCTTTGCTTTTTGATAGCGTTTAAAATAGCGTTTCGCATTGTCTTTGCCATTAAATCGGGGATCGAGTTCAATGGTTACATCATTACCTTCAAAATCTTTAACGGTTATTTCATGATGTCCATTGGGTAAAGAACTTGCGAATGCGAAGAGAAGATCTCCTTTTTCTCGCAAATAATCACTGTCTTGAGCATGATCGTAATCATCATATAACTTCGGAAGTTTAATTCGACTACGTTTCAATTCACGCTTAATTAGTTTTAAAAGATCCCCTGTATGTGCTTTGATACGATCTTTTTGTTGAAGATCTTTGAAATATAAGTCAAGACCTTCCATAATCGGTTCTTTTTTTAAAATTTGATTGAGATGAGTTAGTTCAATAATATGGAAATCTTGCTCATACAGATAGATGTTTTGTGACTCAGACAAGAGTTTTATGATATCTTCAGGTTTTTGTGTTTTTAAACGCAACGTAATTTCTCGTTCTAACAGTGGTGAGATTCCATTAAATTGGTTTTTTAATGCATCATCAGGATTGTAGGATGCGAGTTCTAAAAATGATTTTTTATCAAATTGTGGCGGATATTCGTAAATGCTACCACTCACAATTGCTCGCGAAGTATTTTCAAATGGGGATATACGTTTAAGTGCATCAATAATAATATTATTCTCATCAACGATAATAATATTAGCGTATTTCCCTAAAAGTTCAATAATTAAACGGTAGGGTCTAATGACTCCCATGTTATCACGATGCTCGATATGAATCTCTATAACACGATCAAAGCCGTATTGGCTTATCTGTGTGATAATACCACCTTCAAGATGTTTACGCATAAGCGTTAGCAAATGTGTCTGATCAAGATTTGCGGTTGGTTTTTCTTTAGTCCATTGAACTCTACTAAATACAGGGTGTGTAGAGATGAACATATTCATTTTTTTTCCTGCAAAACAATGAAGCATAAATTCATGATTTGAAGGTTGAGTAATTTTATTTATTTTTACAGGACAATCTTCATTCATCATCCTTACAATTCGATTTAACAGTACGCCATCAATAGCCATATAATCTACCTCTCAATACTAATATTTAATATTATAACATTAAGTCTACACGGATTATAAAATTGTTTGACTTGTTATGGTATAATAAGTAAAATTATCAAAAGGGATGGTGTTTATGAGACGAGGATTATTAATTATTTTTTCAGGTCCTAGTGGGGTAGGAAAAGGAACAGTTCGTAAGTTGTTTTTTGATCGTGAAGAGTTGAACTTAGCATTTTCTATTTCGATGACAACACGCAAACCAAGAAATGGCGAAGTCGATGGACAAGACTACTATTTTGTTACTCAGGAACGTTTTAATGAAGCACTTGAGAATAATGAATTACTTGAGCATGCTGAGTTTGTTGGGAATCATTATGGAACGTTGTTAGCGGAAGTCGATCGTTTGAGAGATTTAGGTAAGAATGTATTGCTTGAAATTGAGGTCCAAGGTGCGCTCCAAGTTATTGATCGTGTTCCTGATTCACTCAGTATTTTTTTAGTGCCACCAAGTATGGAAGAACTCAAGCGTCGTATTGAAGGAAGACAGACGGAATCTCAAGATGTAATTAATGAACGTCTTGAAAAAGCGGCTAAAGAAATGGAATTAATGAATCATTATCGTTATGTTATTTGTAATGAAGATCCACAAAAAGCTGCAGACTCTGTTGCTTTAATTATTAAAAGAAACATCGAAACAACTCTATAAGAGTTGTTTTCAGTCTATGGGAGGTGAAATCATTGAAATATTTAGAAGTATATATAGAAGAGAGTTTTTTAAATAATCAAACACTTACATATTCCGATAATGGTTTTGATGTTTCACCGGGAGTTCGGGTGATGGTACGAGTACGTAATCGTCTGATGGTTGCCTTTGTTCATTCCGTAAAGGATCCCTATGAAACGACTTATACCGTAGCACCGATTGATTCTGTGTTGGATGAAGTGCCGATTTTAAATCAAGAGTTAGATGATTTGGCATTGTGGATGAGTTATGAGTATATGACACCGATGATTCGTTGTTTGCAGACTATACTTCCTAATAAACTAAAACCTAAAAGTTCTGCGGGAACGATTAAAACAGAACGGGTTTTGAAATTAACAGGCCAGTTGATAGGGTCTGATTTGACCCCAAAACAATGTGCTTTCTTGAAATATCTGGATGAAAACACGCCTCTTTCGCTTAAAGCAGCACGACACTATTATTCAGATTATCGAAAACTCATCGAGAAGGGTTTTGTAAAGGAATTTGAACGTGAAGTTACGTATCAAGAGCAATTTATAAAAGCAGACTACCTAAAGCCCACTTTAACCCCAGATCAAATAGAGGCACTTAATAAAATTCAATTTGGTGTAGCAAGTACATACCTACTTCATGGTGTTACCGGAAGTGGAAAAACGGAAATATACTTAAATGCAGCGGCACAAGTGTTAAAGGAACAAAAACAAGTACTGATTATGGTTCCAGAAATTTCGCTAACACCGCAAATGATTCAAAGGGTTTCTGAACGGTTTGGGGAGGATGTCGCAATCTATCATTCTGCTTTAAACGATCAAGAAAAATATGAACAATACGTTAGAGTTCAAAAACAACAGGTTAAAATTGTCGTCGGTACACGATCTTCTATTTTTATGCCTTTTGAACACTTAGGGTTAATTGTCATGGATGAAGAACACGATTCGAGTTATAAACAAGATCAAGTTCCCATGTATCATACGCGTGACATTGCGATCAAGCGGAGTCAATTTCATAACTGTCCATTGGTTTTGGGTAGTGCATCACCAGCATTAGAAAGCTATGCACGAGCACTGAAGGGGAATTATCAACTTTTAGAACTTAATGACCGGATTAATCATACATTTCCAACCGTTACGCTTGTCGATACACGCACAGCACTTTATGAAAAGCAATCGCCTTATTTGACCCATACGCTTTTAACAGGGATTAAAAAGCGTTTAAGTGCGGGTGAACAAGTGATTTTACTTCTTAATCGAAGAGGGTACAATACCCTTTTGAAAAATGCGATAACAAATGAAGTATTACTCTGTGAGCACTGTGATGTCGCCTTAAACTATCATAAAGATGATCAAACGATTCGATGTCACATGTGCGGAGAAAGTTACCACCAATTACCACTCGTAGATGGGAAACCCCCTAAAATAATTGGAAGTGGTGTTGGTACACAGCGCCTAGTCGAAGAGCTTGAAGGGATTTTTCCCAAAGCGCGTATTGCGAGAATGGATGCCGATACTACATCAAAGAAAAATGCCCATCAACGCATCTTAAACGATTTTATTAATCATCAGTCTGACATTCTTGTCGGAACGCAGATGATTGCGAAAGGGTTAGATGTGGAAAATGTAACGTTAGTAGGGATTGTGAATGCGGACGCAACCCTTGCATATTCTGATTATCGTTCGGTTGAGTTAACCTTTAATACGATCTTACAAGCCGCAGGTCGCAGTGGAAGAGGACAATATCCGGGAGAGGTTATCATCCAAACAAGTAATCCAGATCATTATGCAATTGTTTGTGCGGTGAATCAAAAATATAAGCACTTCTTCAAACAAGAAATGGAATATCGAAAAATAGCAGGATATCCGCCTTATAATTACTTGATTTCACTGGTTTTCTTAGATGAAGATGCGCTGAAATCATGGCAAGCAGCAGAAGATTTTCAAAAGTTACTAAATGATCAAGACTTTCAAATCTTAGGTCCTACTGAACTGAGAAAACTTCAACGAAAACATCGTACCCGAATTATCTTAAAGGGTAAGAATTTAGAATCAATGATTAACATCTGTAATCAAGCATTACAGTTATATCGAAAAATTAACGGAACAGGAGTTGTTGTGGACGTTAATCCCATAACATTAGAATAATATGAGAAGAATCGAGAGTTATAAAGTACTGAGTGAAGTTTACTTTAAAGGACGACATGCGCATTTAGTACTCAAAGAGTTGGATTTACCTGCGCAAGATCAAGCATTTGTGAGTGCTTTTGTTTATGCGACATTACAAAACAGTTTATTTTTAGATTATCAATATGAAGATTTAGTAGATAAAAAGTTACCCAAAGAAGTACGACTTGTTATTAAAATGGGATGTGCACAATATTTTAAAATGGACAAAATTCCAGACTATGCTTTGGTAAGTGAAACGGTTGATTTATGTAAAACAATTGGGAAGCATCGCTATTCGGGTGTTGTGAATGCGGTATTGAAAAAAGTGATTGAACGCAATGAACGTGAAATCAGCGGGAGTGAGCTTGAAGTGGCTTCAATTCAATATAGTATGCCACTATGGATTATGAAACTCTTATCGAAGCAGTACAGTGAATCTTTTTCAATAGCGTATGCACAATATTGTCAAGATATTAAACCGACATATGTACGTTTTAATACTTTAAAACCAACAACAGATGATTTATCGGATTTCATATTAGATGATCAGGATAAACATTTAGCTAAGCCTGCACTTTTTAAAAGTAAATATTTGCAAGAGGGTTATGTTCTTGTGCAAGATATCAACAGTCAAGAAGTCGTGCGTTGGATGGATTTAGAACCGTCATTGTCCGTACTTGATTGTTGTTGTGGGCCGGGTACTAAAACAGTGCAAATTGCAAATTATCTTGAAAATACTGGAACTATAACGGGTGTAGAACTTCATGAATCACGTGCAGAAGCTACAAGAGCGCTTTTAGAACGTTGTAATGTACTAAACGCGAATATCATTACAAGTGATGTCCTTCAGTTTCAAACAGATCAAGAATACGATCGAATTCTCGTGGATGCACCATGCTCTGGACTGGGTGTCCTATCCCATAAGCATGATTTGCGTTATCATATTTTCCCTCAAGATTTAGATGAACTTGTTAAGATCCAACAAGAAATGCTTATCCATACATCAAAGTTTGTTAAAAAAGATGGAATTTTGGTATATTCTACCTGTACCTTAAATCGAAAAGAAAATGAGAAACAGGTCCAAGCATTTTTGGAACATCATTCAAATTTTGAACTGATTAAAGAGGTTACGCTTAACCCTGTTGAGACAAAGGGCGATGGGTTTTATATCGCTAAATTAAAGAGAACATGTTAATATAAATAGATAGAATAAGTGAGGTTTTCGCGTGAAGTATACAAGTATCAGTGAAATCGGATTAATCCGCAAAGAAAATCAAGACTATGTTGTTGTAGTTGAAAATGACAATGCACTTTTAGCTGTTGTATGTGACGGTATTGGGGGCGCGAATGCAGGATCTGTTGCGAGTCAAATGGTTGTGAAACTACTTCGTGAATCTTTTATTGATAAACGTGAATTTTCAAATCTAAAGGATATTCGAGCATGGTTTGATAAAGCTATTACCTCCATTAATCGTGCTACTTACCATGAGTCTTTAGTTGTGCGTGAGTATTCGGGTATGGGGACGACTCTTGTTGCTGTGGTCGTCTTAGGTGAAGATGTTATCGGATTTAATATTGGAGATAGCAGAATCTATAGTGTGAAAGAAAATCAATTAAGCTGCCTGAGTCATGATCAAACGTATGCTTATGAGATGTATAAGCGTAATGAAATATCAAAAGAAGAAATTTATAACCATCCTAAACGAAATATTTTAATGAATGCCGTTGGAATTGACGAGAATGTTGATTTTGAGGTCGTAACGATTACACCAAAGTGGGATTATCTTTTGCTTTGCTCAGATGGTCTTCATGGATATGTTCCTCAAGATCAAATTGAGTCGACGTTTAAGATTAATGGTTTACTTGCTCAGCGTAATCATTTAATGGAAATGGCATATAAGGCGGGTGGATACGATAATATCTCAATTATCCTCCTCGAGGCAGATCGCCATGAATAGTATTATTGGAGAACGTTATCGAATTGTTAAGAAGATTGGTACCGGAGGGATGGCGGATGTCTACTTAGCATTGGATACTGTTTTAAATCGTGAGGTAGCCCTTAAAGTTTTAAGAGGTGATTTATCTCATGATCCGGTTGCGCTGTTGAGATTTCAACGTGAAGCCAATGCAGCTTCAGGATTAAATCATCAAAGTATTGTAGAGGTTTATGATGTCGGTGAAGATGAGGGGCAACACTACATTGTAATGGAAATGATTCGTGGTACGACTCTAAAACAACTTGTTCATCGACGTGGTGCTTTGGATAAATATGAGTCAGTAGCAATCATGCAACAACTTGCTTCGGCATTACAACATGCTCATGAAGCTCATGTTATTCATCGTGATATTAAACCTCAAAATATTCTTGTTAAAGATGACGGAACAGTTAAAATAACTGATTTTGGTATTGCGCTTGCGGGCGATGCAATCCAATTAACAAAATCAGACTCAGTACTTGGGTCTGTACATTATATGGCGCCGGAGTGTTCTCGAGGCGAAGGTGCCGGAGAACAATCGGATGTCTATTCACTGGGAGTAGTTTTTTATGAATTACTGACAGGTGATGTACCCTATCGTGGTGAGACACCCGTTGAGATTGCAATGAAGCACATGAGAGAACCATTTCCTTCAGTGATGAAATTTAATCCAACACTACCAAATTCAATTGCGAATATCATTGCGCGAGCAACACATAAAAACCGAACACACCGATATGCAAATATGAAGGAATTCGTTGAAGATTTAGACACCTGTCTTTTGGAGTCACGTGCTGATGAGCCCTTGTGGGAAGCAACGATGGAAAGTGATGACGGTACCAAGTTAATCGAAAAGTTAAATGGTGTAACTGAAACACTTCCAAATCAACAAAAACCCAAAAAGAAAAGAAAAATGATTGTTGGTGCGAGTTTACTGGCAGTTGTAATTGTTATCTTTAGTATTTGGATGATATTTGCTCCTAAAAAGCCAAGTGATATAGAAATTCCAGATTTAGCGGGTCTTTCTGTTTCAGAGGCCAAGGAGCACCTTGCAAATTTGGGGCTCAATTACGCTCCATCCTACTTATACGAAATTTCTGATAAATATGAAGATGGAAAGTTAATTGGAACGAAACCCGAGAAGGGTACGAAGGTACTTAAAGGCGATCAAATTAAACTGATTGTTTCTCAGGGTAAAATTTACACTGTAGAGGATTTCACGGGGAAATCGGTTAATGATGTGAAAGCGATTTTGTCGGATAAAAATATTAATATTAAAACAACTTCGGAGTATTCATCATCCGTACCGACAGGTCATATAATTCGACAAGAAGGCTTGATGCCTGGAGATAAAATCAAACCTGAACAACGTTATGATATTGTTTTAGTCGTAAGTTCAGATAAAGAACTTGTTTTACCGGGCGATTTAATTGGTAAATCCATTGCGGATGCGAAAGCACAATTAGAAGGCTTGGGTGTTGAGGTAACAACCTCAGAACTTCCAACTCAAAATTTAAGCATTTCTGAGTTGAACGGCTTAAGTTATGGTACTGTAATTCGGTCAAATCCGATGCCAGGAAGCTATTATATCCAAAATTCCGGGAATTCTGTGACACTTTATTACTATAGTGAAAGCAGTCGTCCAAAAGAGGAAGAGAAAGAAAAAGAAGAAAAACCATCTGAACGTGAAGATAAGCCAGATGGTAATAACGACAGGGAGGCATAATGAGAGAAGCAGTAATAACACGCATTGTATCGAATCGATATTCGGTTTATTTTGAGGGTGAATTCATTATAGCGACCGCAATGGGAAAATTAAGACTTGGAGATAAACCGATTGTTGGTGATCATGTTCATATAGAAGAATTAGATGGGAAATGGGTGATCCAACAAGTTTTGCCTCGTCGAAATCAATTAATTCGTCCGCTTGTAGCCAATGTCGATCAAGCACTTATTGTGATGTCTGCAAAAGAACCTGATTTTTCCTTTACGCTTGTGAACCGACTCATTTTCCTTGTATCACTTCAAAATATTAATCCAATAATTATCGTTTCAAAAGGGGATTTGGCAGATTCAGACTTGAAACAAAGTATTCTTGATGAATATGAACAATTTGGATATACGGTTATCATGAGCGGGAACGATATCGCAACGGATGCGCTTGAATCTGTTATGGCAAATAAAATATCTGTTCTGGCAGGACAAAGTGGTGTCGGGAAATCAAGTATCTTAAATCGAATCAGTCATGATTTGGAGCTTAATACCCAAGAAATTTCTAAAGCGTTGGGCCGTGGACGACATACGACACGTCATAATCAAATCTATCCACTATGTGGCGGATGGATCGCTGATACGCCGGGGTTTTCTTCTCTAGATTTTAGTTCTGTTGATCCGGTTGAATTATCACAATCCATTCCTGATTTTGTACCGTTTATCGGAAATTGTAAGTATCGAGACTGCATGCACATTCAGGAACCAGGGTGCATAATTAAAGAAAAAGTAGAGAGCGGCGAAATCTCAAAACAACGTCATCAAGATTATCTTGATTGCTTAACATTAATTAAGGAGGAGTCACGATGAGTAAAATCGTATCACCATCTTTATTATCCTTGGATTTTAAAGATATGAAAACACAATTAAAACGTGTTGAAGTAGCAGGGGCAACATGGTTGCACTATGATGTTATGGATGGGGTCTTTGTAGATAACATTAGCTTTGGACCGTCTATTATGAAACAAATTGGTCAAGTGTCTGATTTATTAATGGATGTACATCTTATGATTGTTAATCCTGAAAAATATTTTGATATGTTTATTGAGAATGGTGCTGATGCAATTACCTTTCATACAGAATGCTATGGTGATCCAACGCAAGGTATTGAAGCAGTTAAACAATTAAAGAAAAAAGGAATCAAAGCGGGTATTACGCTAAGACCGGGAACCGATCTCGATAAAATTGTTCCTTATCTAAAACACGTAGATTTGGTTTTAGTGATGAGTGTAGAGCCTGGTTTTGGAGGACAAGCTTTCATGCCTGAGATGCTTGAACGTATAAAACAACTTGATGAGATGAGAAAACTTAATAATTATGAGTATCTAATTTCTGTAGACGGTGGCATTAATGGTGAAACGGGTCCAAGAGCACGTCTTGCTGGAGCGGACATTTTAGTAGCGGGAAGTTATGTATTTGGGGATGATATCGAAAAGGCGGTTTCATCGTTACTATGAAAACCGTCACAATCGTTTTAGGAGATCATCACGATGCGATAATTGGAGATGTAATCGGTGTAGACTACGGTGCATTTGTTTGCGCTCGGGATGCAATATCGATGGATATAGCCTGTGGCGATTTTGATTCTGTAACTGCAGTGCAATTCAAGGAGATTGAATTGCACTGTTCGCATATACACAAGTTAAACCCCATTAAAGATGAAACAGATTTTAAGTATGCATATTCACTCTGTGACGAATACGATGTAATTCGCGTGCTCGGTGGTCTAGGGCGTCGTAAAGATCATGAGTTCATAAATATTATGACTGCGATTAAAGACTCGAGAATTGAGTTGTATGATGATTTAAACAAAATAAAACGATATGACTCAGGGAGTCATATCGTGAATAAGTTAAATTATAAGTATTTTTCTGTAATTGTGCTGACACAAGGTTTTATTACGCTTAACGGATTTAAATATCCTCTTACCCGACGAGAAATATTTCCTTTTGATGATTACCTCACTTCAAATGAAATGATTGGTGATGCTGCGGAAATAATTCTCGAAGAAGCAAGTGTTCTCGTTATTCAAGCATGCGATTCATAATAAAAAAAACGGTGTAAACCGTATTTTTTATTATTTTGCTTGTTGTGCTTTCAATGATTTTAGTGCACGGGCGGAAATACGGACACGAGTTGGTTTTCCATCCACCATAATTGTTGCATTTTGCAAGTTTACATTCCATTTACGACGTGTTGCACGAAGTGAATGTGAACGTTTGTTTCCTGATAGTGTTTTTTTACCGGATACGGAACATACTCTAGGCATACCGTAACCCCCTTTCTTATCTATTTCATAACGCTTGACTATAATATCATATAGATTTTGTTTAATCAAGTATCTCAGAGAAAAATTATCACCAAAAATTCTTGTGTGAAATAACAAGCAAAAATGCACTTAACACACCATCTATCACTTTGCTATTGGACTTTATTATGATATTATGATAATAGCACAAGGAGGTTCGCTGATGGAGAAACAAATTATTGCAGCTTTAGAAATCGCGGATCATGAAGTGCGCTTGTTAGTTGGACAATTTTTCAATGGCCGATTAAATATATTAAAGGTTGAACGTGTCCCACATTTAGGTGTGGCAGGATACTCGATCATGAGTGAAACACATGTGGTCGATTCAATTAAAAAAGCGATTGAAAATGCATCGCGAAATTTGGGGGTTGTAATTAAGCAAGTACTTTTACTTGTTCCTGGCGTCCACATGAAGCGAATTAATAAACAATTGCGCGTACCAATCACTGGGCGTATTTCTGAGAATGATGTAAAAAGAGCATATAAAGAATTATTAAACGTAAAAGCTCCTGAAGGACATATATTAACAAATGTTTTAATGAGTAAATATTTTGTGAACGGAAGTTCGACACGTAAATTACCATTAAACGAACGATGTGAAAGTTTGACCATTGAAGCAGATTGCTATTTTGGAAAACAATCTATCATTTTCCCATATGTGTCATGTGTTGAAAAATCAGGATTAAAGATTATTGATATTGTTTTAGATGACATTGGTTTTGCAAAAGAGGCTTCTTTATTTGAAGCATCGATTGATAAGCCGATTGTTGCCTTAACATTAGGTGAAAAGTTAACAAAATTATCATTATTCAGTAAAGGGGTTCTCTTATCGAATGATTATATCGATCGTGGATTTGAGGTCTTTATGAAGAAAATCGAACGCACATTAAAGGTGCCAACCGATGTTGTACATCGTTTGTTGTATTTTAATATCGATTTGAATAATGAAAATCCGAAAGATGACCCAATATTTATTTGGTCGACTAAATCGACATCCCATACCTTATCACAGGTAGATCTTATGAATTTGGTCGCAGATGATATAAATAAATTTGTGGGCGAAATATGTAGTAGTTGTGAACCGATTTTTGAAAATCTTGGAGAACCACGTTTTATTATTAGTGGTGAAGCCGCAGAGATTTCAGGAGTTACAGATTGTATTGAAAATATAACAGAAGCGGAGGCGGTTACATACCGTTCTACAACATTTGGTGTAAAAGACTATGGTTTAACATCTCTTGTAGGGGCATTTTACTTTTATAAAGACCAAAGTATATTCCGTGATGTAACACTCTCAAGCGTTGATGAAGATGAGTTTAAACGAGTTGTGTTACAATATGAAAAAGATGAAGATGACTCGATTACTCAAAAACTAAAGAGCATGTTCTTTGAACGTTAGATGGAGGAGTGAACAAATATGGATGCGAATTTTGAACAAGTAGCAAGAATTAAAGTAATAGGTGTCGGTGGCGCAGGATGTAATGCGGTTAATCGCATGGTAGATGAAGGCATGAAGGGCGTAGAATTTTATGTCGCAAATACGGATTTGCAAGTGCTTAACTGTTCACCTGTAGTGAATCGTATTGAATTAGGCCGTGAAGTAACAAAAGGTCTCGGGGCAGGGGCGAATCCAGAAATGGGACGTAAAGCTGCTGTTGAGAGTGAAAATGAAATTCGTGAAGCTGTAAAAGATGCTGATATGGTATTTGTTACAGCAGGTTTAGGTGGTGGAACTGGTACGGGAGCATCTCCACTTGTTGCGAAAATTGCGCAAGAAGAGGGAGCACTTGTAGTTGGTATCGTTACAAAACCATTTACATTTGAAGGACGTCGTCGTTCAAATCAAGCGATGTCAGGTTTGGAAGAGTTGAAATCTTACGTTGATTCGCTCATTATTGTAAGCAATAATCAATTGCTCGAAGTTATCGGACGAATTCCATTCCAAGAAGCATTTAAAGAAGCAGACAATGTTTTAAGACAAGGTGTTCAAACAATTACAGATCTTATTGCTGTTCCTGCAATGATTAACCTTGACTTTGCGGATGTTCGCTCAGTTATGGCTGGACAAGGAAGTGCCTTGATTGGTATCGGTATGTCACAGGGTGAAAATAAATCAATCGAAGCAGCTCAAAAAGCGATTACTTCACCACTTTTAGAGGCGCAAATTGATGGAGCCCGTAACGCGATTGTGAACGTTACCGGTGGTGATTCAATTTCGATTCAAGATGCATCAGAAGCAGTGGATTATATTCGTGATGCAGCTGGAAATGATATTGACATTATCTTTGGTGTTGCAATTAACGAAAATATCGGAGATTCAATTATTGTAACTGTTATTGCTACTGGATTTGATGGAGCAGAAGAACCTGCACCTGAGGTTCATGCTACGCGTACTGCTGCAGAATCAAGACCAGCATATCAAACATCTCATAACAATCAGGAAGAACGTCGCACTGAAAATAACGATATTCCTGAGTTCTTTAAGACACGATAATAAACAATGTTTGATCTTTTTAAATCATAAGGACTAAAGAAAGAACACGTTTCTTTCTTTTTTTATGAAGTTATTTCTAAAGAACATACCTAGTAGCGGAGGTGATATATGCTTTCGTTATATTTAACAGGATTAATTGTATTGATAGGTTTGGCTGCTGTTTACAAAATCCTTACAAGTAGTAGCGGCAGTTTATCTTATGGTAAAGCCAAAATTCAATGGGGACGTTGATTTGGATCGTTCTCAATTTTTGCCAAGAGAAAAACTGTTGATGCTTGGTCCGAATAAATTGACAGATGAGGAGCTTGTTGCGATTTTGCTTAGGACAGGGACCCGAAATAAAAATGTTGTTTCCCTTGCTTCGGAGGTTTTGTCGTCGATTGGTGGAATTCAAAATTTAATTAAAATTCAATACAGTCAACTGTCAAGGATCAAAGGAATGAAACAAGCGAAGTGTACAACTTTGCTTGCTGTACATGAATTACTGCGAAGGATTGTGATGCCATTCCCCGGAGAAAAAATCAAACTCAGCTCATGCGATCGAATTGTTCGCTGGTTAAATCTTGAAATTGGATTTGAGGAACAGGAACTATTTCGAGTGCTTTTCTTATCAACTCAAAATAACTTGATACGCTATTTAGATTTATTTAAAGGTACAGCCGATAAGAGTTTAGTTCATCCTCGCGATGTCTTTCGGGAAGCGGTTCGATGTAATGCATCAAGGATTGTGTTGGTTCATAATCATCCAGGCGGGTCATTAAGCGCCAGTGAGGCGGATGTGGAAGTGACACGAGCCTTAATAGAGGTTGGAATGATGATTGGAATTGAAGTCGTCGACCACATTATTGTTACTTCTACAAACTCGGTTTCACTGCGCAATTTGCATCCGGTTTTGTTTGAAGAATAAGGGCTAAAACCCTTATTCTTTCATTTGTAAAAAGTTGGATTTGTAAGTATAATAAAGAAGGTGATTAAATGAAACGAAAGAATAATTTTAGACGTGTACTTATATATTTATTAACAACAGTTATTGTTTGTCTTTTTGGAATGGGATTTGTTAAAAAATCGTCATTTTATGAATCGTCAGATCGTAATTTCTTTAGTTTCATTTCGATGGTGCGTTATGGCCTTATCGATTATCCAATTGAGACAGTAAGTAATGTTGTAAAAGACACATCAACGATGTGGGATGTTCGCCATGAAAATGATAAGTTAAGAACACAATTGGAAACATCGCATCATTGGCAAACGCGATTAAATGAGTTAGAGAGTGAAGTTGCAGAGTTAAAGGCTCTAAATGAACTAAATTCAGTGTATTCAGAATATACACAAGTTAATGCGACGGTTAAAAACCGTTCATCAGAAAAATGGGATTCCGTAATTACAATTGATAAAGGGAGTCAAGATGGTGTTGCCGTAGGTGATGGTGTTGTAGCGCCTAAGGGAATTATTGGTAAGGTATTAAGTGTTGATAAAAATCAATCATTAGTAGCTTTACTTATCGCAAATGACGAAAATTCAAATGCGACGGTACAAATTGAAGTTTCAAAAGGGAATTATGTTCAAGGAATTTTGAATTCATATGATCACGAGAAAAAATTATTTTCAGTTGTTTTACTTGAATCAACATCGACTATTGCCGCAGATATGCCCGTTTCAACTGCTAGTATAAGCAGTGTTTATCCAAGTGGATTATTTGTTGGAAAAGTTGATTCTGTTAAAAATGTTGCAGATAGTGTGGGTGTATTAGTTTATGTAAAACCTTCTGTTGATTATAATAATATTAAATACGTATCGGTGGTGAAGAAATCATGAGAATGATTCGCTGGATGCATTTCTTGTATATTGTGGTTCTCTTGGTTCTAGATTCAATATTTAATGCCGTATTTACACAATTGGGTCTAAGTTCCTTAACATTTGTGAGCAGTCTTCATTTTTTAGGGCTGATGTTATTGACTCAAAATGATTCTCAAACGGAATCAATAATTAAAGCAATTCTTTTAGGGATCTGGATGGATCTGTGCCATATTGGTTCATTTCCAATGTTTTTTGTCAGTTATTCAATCACGATAGCGATTTTAAGGGTCTGGGACCGTTATATTGGTACTTCAACCTTTGAGTTCTTAGTCTTAGCTGTGATTGGTTTATTTATTAAAGAAATGTTAATATTTGGCATGTTACCTCTAGTAAAAGGGGTGTCATATAGTTTAATTACTTTTATAAGTACCCGAACGTTATGGGTTATTATTGGTAATTTAATTCTGCTACCAATCGCTATGACGTTATATAAATTAATGCATCGTATGATTATGCAACGCGTTCAGAATTTATATATGCGTTAATAAAAATAGAGGGAGAAATAAATTAATGAACATTTTTCAACGTATTCAAAAATTTTTTGACGATCATTTCAGTTGGAAGCAACTTGTTCCATTTATGTTATTTTTATTAAGTGTTTTCTTATTGATGCAAACATGGGCAGTATGGCAACATGCTTTTGAATTAGCTAAGCGAATTCTTCTGCCATTTATTATTGGCTTTGCACTTGCATATATTGTAAGACCGATTGCGGTGTTTTTTGAAAAATATAATATTAAAAGAGCAATCAGTGTTCCAATTACACTCGTTTTATTTGTAGTTTTGATTGTGCTGCTCTTTTCATCGATCCTACCATCATTGTATACAGATATTTCGCAGTTAATTGGTAATAGTATGGACGGCATACAGCAACTCTATAATTACTACAAAGAAATTAACCATAATAATCCTTCTCCATGGGCGGATGACATTTTTAAACAAGTGATGGGAATGCTTAATGGAATTGTGGGTCAGATACCTACATTGCCAGCAGCTGCTTCACAATTCATATCAAAGATTTTTTCAACAATTACTACAGGTATTTTCTCGTTTATTATCGGGATGTATTTTGTATTCGATTATGAAAATTTTACGGGAAGTGTTTTACGCATTGCGAATAATATTTCTCCAAAACTCGGAAATTCAATTATTGTTATCGATCACGCTGTAAGTCGTTATTTAGGGACACTCGTTGTGATTATGACTATTACATGTATTGAGTACAGTTTGCTTTATTTAGCTGTCGGACATAATTATGCATTTGTTCTTGGGGTTCTAACAGCATTTGGATTGTTAATACCTTACATTGGGCCAACAGTTGTACATGTATTAGGAATCTTAACCGCTTTAACGTTACCGTTACCGCGAGTGATTATACTTACAATTGGATTGGTTATTCTTTCAAATGTTGATGGGTATGTCGTTTCTCCTATGGTTTACTCCAAGCGTGATAAAATCGAACCGCTTTGGTCCTTATTTGCGTTTTTCGCATCAAGTGTTTTATTTGGTTTTGTAGGGATTTTAATTTCGATGCCATTATACTTCTCAATACGAGCATTATTCAACTTGAGAAAGAATAATTGGGTTATCCCTGAAGAAAATTAGTGTATAATAAAATGTGAAAAGAGGTTGTGTATGAAACGATTGATGAGTAAATTACTAGTATTGGTTATCATACTGGGGACATTGTCGGGATGCGTTCCTAGAAGTCGGAATGTCATCGTTACAAATTATCCGATTCAGTTCCTAGTTGAACGTCTTGCGGGAGAACGTGTTAACGTTCAGCGCATTGACACAGGATTAATACCTCAACAGGCAACGGTAAAAGAAGATTTTCAAGAAATTATAAAAAAAGCAGATACAATTTTTTATATTAATGAATTACAGCCTTATTGGCAACTTTACTTGGATGATCTTCAAAACTCTAAACTATAGATGATTGATTTATCGGAACGTTCCATGTTATATCCATTTAAACGCTACACAAATGTTGTTGTTGATGGACAATCGCATGCGATTGAATCCGAATATTATGAGTCTGATGCTTTTGCTGGAGTTGATCAATATGACAAAGATCCGTTTTTATGGATGGATCCTTTAGCGATGACTTCAATGGCGCGAACAATCAAAGATTGGCTCGTACAGACTTATCCAGATGAAGAGGCGTATTTTACAGAGCAATTTGAAACATTAGAAGTAGAATTAACAGGTCTTCAAGCACAATATCAACTTTTACGTGATTCGGAGAAAGGTATTAAATTTGTTTCCATGACACCATCTTTTGGGAATTGGCAAAAGAGTTATAATATCGGTGTGTATCCAGCGACATTATCAAAATACGGTGTTTTACCAGATGAAGATATGCTCAATGCGATCCGTGCACGGATTGCCAAGGATGGCGTACAATTTATTGCATATGAAGAGAATATGCCAGAAGAATATGTAAAATTATTTAATCAATTAAAAACAGAGTTTAATTTAACACAAATTGAATTAAGCAATCTTTATAATCTATCAGATAAAGATATCGAAGCGAATTATGATTACATCGCGAAAATGAGACTTAATCTAGAAACCCTTGAGACGATTGCTAAGTAATCCCAAGGGTTTTACTTATTTAGAAAGTAGGAAAACATGAATAAATTATTATTAATAGACGGGAATTCAATGCTCTTTAGGGCTTACTATGGAACGCTTTCAAGAGGATACATGAAGTCCAGTTCGGGTGTGGTCACCAATGCAGTATATGGCTTTTCAACAATGCTTGCTAAAGCAATAGAAATCATAAATCCTACACATGTCCTCGTGGCCTTTGATACAAAGGATAAAACATTTCGTCATGATATGTTTGATGCGTATAAAGGGACTCGTAAAGAGGTTGATGAAGAATTGGTGTCTCAATTTGCGCTTGTACGTGAATTTTTAGATGCGTATCCAATTCAACGGTTTGAACTAAGTGGTTATGAGGCGGACGATATTATCGGAACAATGTCAAAAATGTATCCGGATTATAAAGTTGAAATTTTAACTAGTGATCGTGACATGTTGCAACTTATTGATGATAATGTTGATGTTTTGCTTATGAAAAAAGGTCTTACGGATTTACGTCTTATGGATAAAGCAAATTTAATGGATGAAATGGGTATTGAACCAAAACAAATTGTAGATATGAAAGCGTTAATGGGTGATGCTAGTGATAATATTCCTGGTGTGCCATCAATCGGTGAGAAAACCGCACTTAAACTTCTTGGACAATATAGTACTTTTGAGAATCTGTATGTGCACAAAGAAGAAATCAAAGGGAAAATGGGAGAAAAAATCCGTGAGTTTGAAGAACAAGCGAGAATGTCTTATCAATTGGCTAAAATACATACCTCTGTTCCACTTGATATTGATCTTTCCAGCATCAAGTATGAAATACCAAACGAGTCATTAAATGCTTTTTATCGTAAATATGATATGAATTCACTTATTACCGATAATTATGATGTCGAAGTGGTTGAAAAAGAGACAATCAAATTTATCGATTTGGATTTATCTTGGAAAAAGTCGATGATTGCAATTTCAATGGAACTTGACAAAAAAGGAAACCTAGAAGGGTGTTACCTTTCCGATGGTAAAGAGAATATTTATTTAACATTTGGAGAAATGGTTGGAAATGAGGCTTTTAGAGCGCTCATTTCATCGGATATTTCTATTGTGGTTGACTCGTCTAAGTCACTCTATCGATTTTGTTTAGAAAACGATATAGAAATAATGAATCAATTTGATGATTTGTTACTTCTTGCATTTATAGTAAATTCGTCAATAACGACCATGGCACGATTAAAGGATGAATTTGGTTTGTGGTTCCATGAATATGAAGGTATGGAAAAAGGTGCAGCATTCACTCAAGCAATACTTACCCAATTTAATACACTAAAATCTGAAGCAGATAAGATTGAAGTTTATTCAGTATATGAAGAGATTGAAAAACCTTTAGTTCCCATTTTATCAAAGTGTGAGTTTAGAGGAATTAATGTTGATCGAAGTGTTCTAGATGAAATCGCACGCGTTACACATCAAAAAATCGAGACACTCAGCAATCAAGTTTATGAACTTGCAGGGATGGAATTCAATTTAAATTCGCCAAAACAACTTGCAGAGGTATTATTTGACCATCTCCAATTGCCTACTAAAAAGAAACGTTCAACTGCCGTGGATGTGCTTGAAGGCTTAATTGAAGAACATGCAATCATAGTTCCAATTTTGGAATATCGAAAGTATCAAAAACTTTATAGTACTTATGCTGTAGGTTTAACGAAGCATATTCATGCTGATGGAAAAATTCATACTTCTTTTAATCAACATGCAACACAAACCGGTCGTTTGTCTTCAAGTGACCCAAATTTACAAAATATTTCGGTTCGTGATGAAGAAACACGGATGATTCGGAAAGCTTTTGTAGCATCAGAAGGTTGTACCTTAATGTCCATCGATTATTCTCAAATTGAGCTTCGTGTACTCTCTTACTTAGCCGATGAAAAACGTATGATGGAAGCATTTAACGGTGGTCACGATATTCACTCTGAAACTGCGAAAGCGATATTTGGTGTTGATGATGTAACAAGTACGATGCGACGTCAAGCAAAAAGTGTTAACTTTGGTATCGTTTATGGTATGTCAGAATATGGACTTTCAAAACAATTGGATATCACTATTCCAGAAGCACGTCATTTTATAACACGATATAATGAAATTTACCCTAACATTACAAAATATATGGATTCTGTCGTTGAAGACTGTTTGCGTGACGGTTATGTCAAGACGCTCTTTAATCGCCGTCGTTATATTCCTGAAATCTACGATGCCAATCGTGCAGTGAAGGATTTTGGAAAACGCGCAGCGATGAATGCGCCGATACAAGGTACAGCAGCAGATATTATCAAAATTGCAATGATTAAAGCAGACGAATTATTGACGTCAAACAATTATAAATCATCAATGATCCTACAAGTTCATGATGAACTTGTATTCGATGTTTATGACGATGAACTGGAACAAATTCAAGATTTAATGGTATCTGTTATGGAGCACATTGTCTCATGGCCTATTGATTTGAATGTTTCTGTGGATACAGGTAAGGATTGGTATTAATTATGCCTGAATTACCAGAAGTTGAGACAATTATACGCACCCTTGAGAAGTCTCTCAAAGGTAAACAAATTGATTCAGTCAATTTTATTTATCCAAAACTGCTCGAAGATCAATCAGATTATCCACTCGAGAGTCTCGTCGGATCAAACTTTAAAGCGTTTCATCGTCGAGGGAAATACCTCTGGTTTGAGATGTCGAATGATTTACATTGGATTCTTCACTTAAGAATGGAAGGGAAGTTTCATCTTTACGATTACGATAAAGCACCATCTAAGCACACTCACTGTGTTATTAATTATGATGGGGGCACGATTCACTATTTAGATACACGAAAATTTTCACGGATGGCTGTCGTGAAAGACCCACTGAAATATTTAGAAACGAAAAACTTAGGTTATGAACCGTTTGACTCAAATTTAAATGGTGAATACGTCTATCAGAAAATTCACCATTCCAAACGCGTTATGAAATCAATATTATTGGATCAAAGCATCATTGCCGGAATTGGTAATATTTATGCAGATGAAATTCTTTTTGAAACTCAAATTCACCCACTAACTACGGGTTCGAAAATAACAATGAAACAGTGCGACTTACTCGTAGAGACGACGAAAATTATTCTTCGTAACGCAATTAAAGCTGGAGGAACAACTGTGCGTTCATACACTTCATCGCTTAACGTATCAGGACGGTTTCAAATTAACCTTAATGCATATGGGAGAGCAGGCGATCCGTGTTCACGATGTGGTTCAATTATGAAACGCATCGTTGTATCGGGTCGATCAACTGTATTTTGTGAAAAATGTCAGAAGGTACAAGTATGAAAATAGGAATCACAGGAACAATTGGCTCGGGAAAGTCGAGTGTAAGTCATCATATCGTCGATCTGGGTTATCAGGTGTATGATATGGATCGTTTAACACATTCATTTTATGAACCAGAGGGTATTCTATATGAGTATATTATCGAATTATTGGGCCCTGAAATTCTCCGGACTGATAAAACGGTGGATCGTCAGTTGATGTCAGAAATATTATTTTCGAATACTAATTTACTTGAACAACTTGAAAAAAAAGTTTTCTCTGAAGTTAGAGTATTTATCCAAGATATTCAAGATGATAAAAATTCGATGATATTTTTTGAAGTTCCGCTTCTTTTTGAGTCAAAGATGGAAGATTTATTTGACTGTATTATCATGGTCAGTGCAGACTATGATGTTCGCATCAAAAGGTTATTAAATCGTGGCATGAAGACTGATGATATCAATCTAAGGGTGAATCGGCAGTATTCGGAAAAGATAAAAGAAGAAAAATCAGACTATATTCTATATAATAATAGTACGGTTGTTGATTTAAATCAGGAAACTGAGAAATTAATTGAAAAAATAAAAAAGGAGGAGTCAATTGATGCAAGAAGTCGTATATAAAACAAATGTAGATTTTAAAATAGCCCCTGATCAAATGGAGTCATTGATCCTCTTATATCAACCCCTTTTTTCATATCCTGCATTAAGTTTATATTTGACACTATATGAGTTTGGTCAATTTGAGTCGGAGGTGCCAATTAAATCATTGACACATATGTTACACCTTGGGACTTCTGACTTAAACAATTATCGAAAAGAGTTAGAGCGTTTTGCACTTATTCGAACGTATGATACGGGTGTTTTAACCCTTGTTCTGACACCACCGCTCAGCCCTCATGATTTCTTACAGCATCCTACCTTTGGAAGACTCTATGCAATTGTACGCGGAAATGAAGCTTTTATTGAGGTTTGTTCACGTTACCGTAAAAGTAATTGTGTTGAATTGGATAATGAAATATCCGCAAGTTTTGATTTGTCTCGATTATCATCCTGGGATGAGTCGTTAGAAGAATCATATACATCAAAACGCGCTGAAGGAACAGATACAGATCGTAAGCATAAATTCGACGTTGAGGGCTTCTTTAAGTCGATCAGTAATGTGATGTATCCACGAGCATTTCGAACTGAAGATGTTCGTGAAAAAGTAGGGGTGTTTGGTTCTTTCTATAATCTAAACTACTTAGATATGAAATCTGTATTAATGGCTTCAACAAATTTTGAAACCGGTGATTTCGATTCGAAAAAGTTTCAGTATCTCATAGAAAAAAATCACGGAACACAAAGTGTTGAAAGTGTTTCTGATCCTTACGAACTTGATCCTGTCAGCTTCTTGGCTTATAAACAGGAAGATTCATTCATCATTGACGCGGATCGAAAACTGTTAAAATCTTTAGAGCATAATTTCGGTTTTGATAACAAAGTCATTAATGTACTTGTAGAGTATATTCTAGAAACAAATGACAAAAACTTAAACAGAGGATTTGTTGAAAAGGTCGCATCATCATGGAAACGTCGTGGTGTAAAATCATTGGAGGACGCTCTTAAAGAACGAGAAGCGCCTAATCTTTCAAATAATAAGCGTGTACCGAAACCAAAGGTTGAAGTTGTAGCGCCAACCTATTCCACAGATACTACAATTGATAAAGATGTTGATGAACTAAAATCTCGATTAAAAGGGATGTTAAGTAAAGGAGAGATCTAGATGAGTTTACGTAATCTAAAATTTGAGTTATCCGATGAACAAGTTCAAAAGCGTGTCGAAACGTTTGAACGTTTACGTATCTTACCAGAAATAATCGATTTTATGGAACGATTTGAGTGTCCCGATTCGATTGTCGAAGCGAATGCGTTTCAATTCAAAAATTGGGTTCTAAATAAACGAAAAGCTGAATCATACTCAGCCCAAGAACTTGAAAATGATCCAAGTTTGGGTCAATATGTAGACCTAATTTATGATCAAACAACTGGGATCTTATCTGAGCAGATTTTCGAACTTCCAATTGTTCGGGAAATTGCGGAAGAAAATGCTTATTTAAGTCAGTATGTTATCTTTGATTTACCACTTAGTTTACACGATGCATTATTTTCTAAAATATCAATTGAAAATGAAAACCCAAATTATTTAGGTGTTCTTGAAGATATGATTAACTTTGTTGAAAATGACAAACCAGGATATTATCTTTATGGCAATTTGGGTATTGGAAAGAGTTATTTAAGTGCGTGTGTTTCAAACGACTTTGCTAAGAGTGGTCGAAATGTGGCATTTATTCATGTACCGAAACTTATGAGTCATTTAAAGCAATTATTTACACATCCAACTGAGATGGAATATACATTAAGAAAGTTAAGAAAAGTACCTTTACTTGTTTTGGATGATTTGGGAGCGGAACCAATCACGTCATGGAGTCGTGATGAAATCTTATTGTCGATTCTAAATGAACGCCTCGAAAACAAAAAAAAGACGATTATAACAAGTAATTACAGTCCTGACATGCTTGTTGACTTATATAAACTCGATAATAAGGGGACATCTGATGAGATTCGAGCTAAAAGATTAGTAGATCGTATCCATGCTTTAACAATCCCATATGAAATGGTGGGTCAAAATCGACGAAACAAGTAATTTATCAACATTTTGTAGAGAAATAGCAATAAAATAGTGGTATGATTACAAGAGAGGTGAATTATGAAGAAGATTGGCATATTAACTTCAGGTGGTGATGCTCCGGGCATGAATGCAGCGATTCGTGCCGTTGTCCGTTCTGGTATTTCAGCCGGACTTGAAGTATTTGGTGTTTTTGACGGATACGAAGGCTTGGTAAACGATAATATTCGTAAGCTAAGTCGTGGTGATGTTAGTGACATTATTATTCAAGGTGGAACAATTTTAGGGAGTGCACGTCTTGAGGACTTTAAGCTTCTTGAAGTTCGTGAAAAAGCTGTAGCGAACTTAGAGAAACACGGTATTGAAGGTTTGGTTGTCATAGGCGGTGATGGAAGTTACCGTGGTGCGATGGCACTTACAGAGATGGGGATTAACTGTATTGGAATTCCAGGTACCATTGACAATGATATTGCATCTACTGATTACACGATTGGCTTTGATACAGCATTGAATACAGTTATTCTTAATGTTGATAAGCTCCGTGATACTTCGAGTTCACACCATCGTTGTTCAGTTGTAGAGGTTATGGGAAATCGATGTGGTGATTTAGCCCTCTATGCTGGACTAACTACAGGTGCGGAAGTAATTATTACAAAAGAAACAGGATATGATGAATCAGAAGTATTAGAACGCTTAAGCAAAATTGAAGAAGTGAAGAAAAAACGACATGCAATTGTTATCATTAGTGAAAAAATAACAGATGTAGAACTTCTAGCGCAAAAGATTTCAAGACATACTGGTTTTTCTGGCCGTTCAACTGTTTTAGGTCATATACAACGTGGTGGATCACCGACAGCGCGTGACCGTATTTTAGCAACACAATTCGGTGATAAGGCAGTAAGACTGCTTATCGCAGGTGATGGCGGAAAATGCGTCAGCATCTTAAACGAAGAAATAGTAGCAATCGATATTGATGAAGCATTGAAAATGCCTAAAAAATCAAGTAGAGCGCTGTTTGAATTACATGACAGATTGGTATAGGAGGATAAACAATATGCATGAAATGAAAAAAACTAAGATTATTTGTACTATCGGACCCGCTTCCGAATCACCAGAGATGATTGAAAAACTCGCAAACGAAGGAATGAATATCGTTCGTTTTAACTTCTCACACGATGTTCAAGAAAATCATTTACGTCGTATGAAAGTTGTTCGCGAAGTTAGCGATCGAATTGGTATTAACCTAGGGATTCTTTTAGACACTAAAGGTCCAGAAATCCGCTGTGGCGATATGGAAAATGGTGCACTTGAATTTGCAGAGGGCGATATTGTTCGTGTAGGTTTTGATGCAGATTATTTAGGAAATAACGAACGCTTTACTTTATTAGTACCAGAAGTTTATGAAGATGTTAAAGTTGACGATTACCTACTTATTGATGACGGTAAAATGAAACTTACAGTTATTGATAAAAAAGATGGCGATCTTGTATGTCGTATCGATAATCCTGGTCTTATTAAAACACGTAAAGGTGTTAACGTACCTAACGTAGTGTTAAGTATGCCTTTCCTTTCTGAAAAAGACCGTGCAGATATCACATTTGGTGCAGTTAATGGTATTGACTATGTTGCGGCATCATTTGTTAGACGTGCACAAGACGTCCTAGATATTCGTGAAGTTATTGAAGCAGCTGGAAAACCCGATATCCAAATCATTGTTAAGATTGAAAACCAAGAAGGATTCGATAACATCGAAAGCATTCTTGAAGTTGCAGATGGTGTGATGGTTGCTCGTGGGGACTTAGGTGTTGAAGTAAGTACACACTTAGTTCCAATTTATCAAAAACAAATCATTAAAACAGCAAACAGAATGGGTAAACCTGTAGTTACAGCGACTCATATGCTTGAATCAATGCAACAAAACCCACGTCCAACACGCGCTGAAGCTAGTGATGTTGCCAATGCAATTTTAGACGGTACTGATGCAATTATGCTTTCAGGTGAATCTGCTGTTGGGGCATACCCAGTTGAAGCGGTTCGTACAATGGCAGAAATTGCGATTGCTATGGAAGAAATTATTCCTTACCGCGATCGTTTACGTCATTCAATTAAATCATCAAAACGAACAATTCAAGATTCAATCGGGATTTCAATTGCTGAAACAGCATTAAACCTTGATGATGTTGCTGCGGTAATTGCATTTACTCAAAGCGGCTCAACTGCTAAACGTATCTCAAAATACCGTCCAAACGTTCCTGTGATTGCTGTTACTTTCACTAAAGAAGTACAAAATCGCCTTGAAATCGTATGGGGTGTTAAACCAGTTGTTTCAGATATCCGAAATGAAATGACAAACGATGATGAAATTGCAAATACAATTGCTAAAAACTTCGGAATCGAACCAGGTAAAAAAGTTATTATTGCTGCTGGATACCCAACAGGTACCGGTAATACAAATACAATGAAAATTATTGAAATAAAATAAGGAGATTGTTATGAATAAATATATCGGAGTTGATTTAGGCGGTACGAATGTACGTGTGGCTGTTATTGATGAAGATGGAAAGATTCATGAGCAGGTTAAGAGCGAATCATACGCACTTGAGGGACCAGAAGTTGTTTTAGATAACATCATTTCGATGATAAAAAACTTAAAACAATTTGACGAATGTGTTGGAATTGGACTGGGTTTACCTGGTCCAGTTAACACAGAACTTGGGTGCGTAACCTTATCTACTAACATGAAAGGGTTTACGGAGTATCCGGTAATTGATTATCTTAAAAAACATATAGATTTACCAATCTATATGGATAATGATGCAAACGTTGCAGGTCTTGCTGAAGCACTAGTCGGTGCAGGTAAAGGCAACAACGTTGTGTATTATTTAACGCATTCTACGGGTATTGGGGGGGCACTTGTATTTAATGGACAAGTGCTTTCTGGTCACAAGGGGTATGCGGGTGAAGTCGGTAATATCGTGATAGATCGTGAACGTGTTCGACGTTCGGACATTAATACTTTAAATGCGGGTGCGGTTGAAAATGAAGCAAGTGGTTCGGCATTAGTTCGTAAAGCTCAAGAATTGATTGATCCAAAAATTCAGTCTGCAGAAGAAATTTTCACCCTTATGGAACAAGAAAATGAACAGGCGATTCAACTTATTGATGAAATGTCTTACGATTTCGCAATGATGCTCTCTTCAATTGCGCATGTATGTAATCCACATATTTTTGTAATTGGTGGTGGTGTTACGAAATCAAAAAACTTATATTGGGACCGTATGATCGGTTACTATCAGGAACTCGTTCATGAACAAATGAGAGATACTCAATTTGTTGAAGCGAAGTTGGATGAACCTGGTGTAATAGGTGCGGCGATGTTGTGTTACTCGAAAGAAGGTCACAGATAATGAATGATTTATTAAAAAAATATGCTAAACTTGCGGTTTGTTCAGGTGTTAATGTACAAAAAGGACAAACAGTTTTAGTAAATGTTAAAGCTGAGCACTATGAGTTTGCTCGTTTAATTGTAGAGGAAGCTTATGCAGCAGGTGCTAAAAAAGTTGTAATCAAATTTGGTGATGATCATATTGCGAAAATGCATGTTCAAAATCAAGATATTGAAACACTTACCGATATTCCTCAATGGCTTATTGACGAATACGATAGTTATTTAGATGAAGATTTATGCCGTCTCTCTATCTACGCACCATCACCAGGGCTAATGGCTGATGTAGACGGTGATAAACTGGCTGCACAAGCTAAAGCACAAGGACTAGCTTTAAAGCGCATGCGAGAGTATACGATGGCGAACCGAGGACAGTGGTCTTTAGTGTCACTTCCAACTAAAGAATGGGCACATGTTGTTTTCCCGGATCTTGAGGTTGAAGAAGCGTATGAAAAACTGTTAGAAGCTATTCTTTATGCCGTACGTATTAATGAAAATGATGATCCAGTTTCAGCTTGGGAAAAGCATAATGCAAAACTATCACATCAAAATCAAATTTTAAACGACTACAATTTCAAATCTTTACATTTCAAAAATGCTAAGGGTACCGATATTGTCGTTGGATTGGTTGATAATCATGTATGGGCTGGCGGAGAAGAAGTTTCAGAACGTGGCTATACATTTAATCCGAATATGCCAACTGAGGAATCATTCACCATGCCAGATCGCCTTAACGTAAATGGAATTGTCTATAGTACTAAACCATTAAACTATAATGGTAAGCTTATCGATGAATTCTGGCTGAAATTTGTTGACGGAAAAGTTGTTGAGTTTGACGCAAAACAAGAACGTGAGACACTAGAACAACTTTTAAATACGGATGAAGGTAGCCGTCACATTGGAGAAATTGCACTCATTTCACATCAATCTCCAATTTCTGACTTGAATATTTTATTCTATAACACGCTTTTTGATGAAAATGCATCATGTCATATGGCCTTAGGCCGTGCTTACCCAATGAATCTTAAGGGTGGTACTGAAATGACTGATGAAGAATTACTTGCCCATAATGCAAATGATTCATTAAATCATGAAGATTTTATGTTTGGTAGCGAGGATATGAGTGTTGTAGGAACGACACACGATGATAAAGAAATTGTCGTATTTAGTGAAGGTAATTTTGTAATTTAGTTGATATTTTTTTACTATTGATGTATAAATAATATATAAACAGTGAAGAGGACAAAAATACGTTGTTTTGAACTAGAGAGTGAAGTGGTTGGTGAAAACTTCTCGTAGAATATGCGTATTTACCACCTCAGAGTTGGATTTTAGAAAAAATCCCGTATTCTGGCGTTAACAGTTTAAGTGCACAATTTAAATTGTGAATTAAAGGTGGTACCGCGTAAATTCGTCCTTTTGGATGGATTTACGTTTTTTATTTTTTATAGAGGAGGTTATTATGGTAAATATTAGAGAAGACGAACGTCTTAATATCTTGAATCACTCATCAGCACACTTACTTGCTCATGCTGTGAAGCGTCTATATCCTGAAGCAAAGTTCTGGGTTGGGCCTGTAATTGAAGACGGTTTTTATTATGACATGGATTTAGGGGATCAAGTTTTAACAGAAGAAGACCTACCTAAAATTGAGTCAATGATGCGTAAAATTGCAAAAGAAGATAAACGCATTACACGTGAAGAGTTAACAAAAGAAGAGGCTTTAGAAATTTTTAAAGATGATTCATATAAAATCGATATTATTAACAATCTTGAGGATGATGCAACAATAACAGCATACCGCCAAGCAGAATTTATTGATTTATGTCGAGGACCACATGTCGAAACGACAAAGAAAATGAAACATTTCAAGCTTCTTAAGGTTTCTGGAGCATATTGGAAGGGCGATTCCAATAACAAAATGCTTCAACGTGTCTATGGAATTACTTTTGAAACTGAAGAAGATCTTAACCAGTATCTTGAATGGTTAGAAGCAGCGAAAGCACGTGATCATAAGAAACTCGGAAAAGAACTTGAACTTTTTATGATGAGTGAATTTGGACCAGGGTTCCCATTCTGGTTACCAAATGGTATGACATTGCGCCACGCATTGGATGAGTATTACTACAATGCACATATCAAACGAGGATATGTATTTACACAAACCCCAATGATGTTAAATAAAGAGTTGTGGGAAGTCTCAGGTCACTGGGAAAACTATCGTGAAAATATGTATACATCAACAATCGATGATCGTGAATTCGCAATTAAACCCATGAATTGTCCAGGAGGAATGCTGGTCTATAAAAACGGTTTGCATTCATACCGTGATTTACCAATTAGACTTGCTGAGATGGGACATGTTCATCGTCATGAGGCAAGTGGTGCTTTGAACGGTTTATTCCGCGTTCGTTCTTTTACTCAAGATGATGCTCACTTATTTATGCGTGAGGATCAATTACAAGATGAAATTGTAGAAATTTTAGATTTCATTGATGAAATTTATTCAACATTTGGTCTTTCTTATTCAATCGAGTTATCAACTCGTCCTGAGGACAAATATATTGGCGACATAGAAGTTTGGGATCGTTCAGAACAAGCGCTTAAAGAGGCTTGTATGGCTGCTGGTGTCGACTTTAAGATTAATGAGGGCGATGGTGCTTTCTATGGTCCTAAACTAGACTTTAAAGTAAGAGACTCATTAAACCGAGTGTGGCAATGTGGTACAGTCCAATTGGATATGAATCTTCCTGAACGATTCGACCTCACATATGTTGCGGAAGATGGTAAGAAAAAACGTCCAATCATGCTTCATCGCGCTATTTTCGGGTCAATTGAACGCTTTATTGGTATTCTTATTGAGCACTTTGCAGGTGGTTTTCCAGTTTGGATGGCTCCAAAACAAATTGAAATCATACCAGTTAATACGGAGTTCCATATGGATTACGCAAACGAAGTCTGCAATCTTCTTTTAGAAAAAGGTATTCGTGCACATGTTGATGGTCGTAATGAAAAATTAGGTTATCGTTTACGTGAAGCACAGAAGAATAAAATTCCACTTCAATTAATTATTGGAGATAAAGAAATTGAAGAACGTAGCGTCAACGTTCGTCGTTATGGTGAACGAGCACAAAATCCTTTTGATTTAGATGCATTCATGCAAATGGTTGAAAACGAAATTAATACACGTTATATTCATAAAATCGAAAAATAATAAGTTCATTAATATTTTGAACAATTAAATAGAATGAGCATTAGTGCAGAGGTGTATTAAAGCTCATTTTTTGTTCTTAGTTGATTCGTGATTTATAACGATTTCAAATTTATCCCTAAATAAATGATACCGGTTACATATATTTGTGACATTTCTATTGATTATCAATATAAAATTCGATACGATATAGACACAAGGAAACTTGTATGGAGGAAACAGATGAAAAAACTATTTTCTAGTGTTTTAGTTGTCTTGTTAGCTCTTACTCTTACCGCTTGTTCAGGTGGAGAAAAAGCACAAGATGGAAAAGGCGCAGAAATCGCTTTGATTACTGACGTTGGTACAATTGATGACCGCTCATTTAACCAAGGTTCATACGAAGGCGTTAAACAGTATGGAGATGAAAATAAAGTTACATATACATACTATCGTCCCGTTGCGAAAGACGACGAGGCATACTTTAACGAAATCGAAAAAGCGATTACTGAAGGGGGCGCTAAGGTTGTTGTTATGCCAGGATTTTTATTCGCTAACGCAGCATTTAGAGCACAACAAGAATTTCCGGATGTAAACTTTATTTTTGTAGACGGTGCTCCATCGGAGACACCTCAGTCAGAGCCAGTTATTGGTCCTAATATGTATTCAGTTGTTTGGGAAGAACAACAAGCTGGATTCTTAGCAGGATATGCTGCAGTTAAAGATGGCTATACTAAATTAGGTTACATTGGTGGTATGAAAGTTCCAGCTGTTGAAAAGTTCGGTTTAGGTTATGTTTACGGAGCAAATCACGCAGCTGAAGAATTAGGTGTTACAGTCGATATGATGTATAAATATTCAGGTACATTTGAAGCGTCACAAGAAGTTCAAATGTTAGCATCCGGCTGGTATGCAGGTGGAACTGAAGTCATCTTCGTTTCTGCTGGTGGTGCTGGACCTTCAGTCTTTAAGGCTGCAGAAGATAAAGAAGCTAAAGTTATTGGGGTCGATGTGGACCAAGCAGGCGAAAGCGAAACAATTATTACATCAGCATTAAAAGAACTTCAACTTGCTGTTTATGAAGGCTTGAAAGCACACTATGATGGAAAATTCCCAGGTGGAACACAACATGCTTACAATATCAATGATGATGGTGTCGGATTACCAAAGAACTTCGACCGTTTCAAAACATTCAAACAAGAAGATTTGGATAAAGTTATCTCAGATATGAAAGCGGATAAAGATGGTGTTACTTCAGCAATCAAGAAACAACATGCTGATGATTTCTCAGATGTTATCAGTGATCCAATCTTGAAAAACATTAATATCACATTTATTAAATAGTTATTATTAAACGGCTTAAGTGCCGTTTTTTTTCGCGTAAGTGGAAAAATAAGTGTTTGAATCTCGAACTTTCACTTGATAAAGTTAAAGTGCAAGGGGGATGATTATGAAATCCAAAATTATTATTTTATTGATAGGTTTATTTTTGCTTGGAGCATGCTCTTCAAAACCAACAGAAGATCAAACGACTTCTGAAATTGCTTTGATAACGGATATTGGTACGATCGATGACCATTCATTTAATCAAGAATCTTGGGAAGGTATTATTGATTTTTGTAAGGAACATAATGTTTCGTATAAATATTATCGACCAGAAAATAAAGATGATATTGCATTCTATAATGAAATTCAAAAAGCAATAGAAGAAGGAGGCGCTAAGGTCGTAGTTTTACCGGGATTTTATTTTGAAGCAACTGCGGCTAAAGTACAAAATGATTTTCCACACACTAAGTTTATTCTGATTGATGCTTTACCAAAACCTAATGAGTCAGGAACAATCGAAATTCGTGATAATCTCGTTCCAGTTTTATTTAGAGAAGAACAAGCTGCTTATCTAGCCGGATACGTCACTGCACTTGAGGGTTATACTAAAGTAGGATTCGTGGGAGGTGCTAAGATTCCTGCGGTAGAACGTTACGGAATGGGTTTTGTAAGAGGCTTGCAAGAAGGCGCTAAAAGTATAAATAAAACTATTGATCTCAAATATAAATACTCTGGGGCATTCGAGCCATCTACAGAAGTACAAATGTTAGGGTCTAGTTGGTATAACGAAGGAACAGAGGTTGTTTTTGGCTCGGCGGGTGGTGCCGGTCAGTCGATCATAAAAGCTGCTGAAGATGCAGATAAACGTTATATCGGAGTAGATGTTGATCAATCGTACTTAAGCAGTAAAGTGGTTTATTCTGCGACTAAGGGTATTCGAAAAACGGTCACAAGTCTTCTTGTAGATAACTTCGAAGGTAAATTTCCAGGTGGTAAACAACTCAGTGTTGACTTAAACAATGAAGGTGTTGGCTTGGCTTTTGATGAATCCAGATTGAAACAAATTGGTAAGATAGAAATCGAGGCACTTCTTGAGAAAACAAAAAAAGAAATTCAAGACGATAAATTAGTAATACTAACAGAACATGATGAACAGGGAGATGTTTTTGCGGATCAAAGTTTATTTCCAAATCTAAAAATTGATTATTATCGCTGAGCACTAAGCTCAGCGATATGTATGTTTTATAGTGTTGAAAGCGCTTGCTAAAACGTGTTGAAAATGCTAATATTTAGGTGAACATAAATCATATTCTATCGGGGGATGATTGAAGTTAGAACCCATCACAAAGGGTTAATTCACGAACAAACAGTTTTAATCTAACGCTTCAATTGAATAGAGCATGACGGTTTATAGTAAAAAAATAATACGGGGATGATGCTTATTAAAAATCGACAATTGGATATCAAGTATGCTTGATATTTTTATTATTTAAATTTTACTGTTTTATCGTTCTTTTTTTGTGTATGATATGTTTAAGGAGTGTAAGGGAATATGAAAAATATTGTTGAAATGAATCATATCACCAAGACGTTTCCTGGCATTAGAGCCAATGATGACGTCACAATTTCACTTCGTGAAGGGGAAATTTTAGCGCTACTGGGTGAGAATGGTGCTGGAAAGTCAACGTTGATGTCTGTGTTATTTGGGATGTACCAACCAGACTCGGGAGAAATTGTCATTCGTGACAAAGTTACTCAAATCAATAACCCTCATGAGGCAACCTACCATAAGATTGGTATGGTACACCAGCATTTTAAACTGGTTGATAATTTTACGGTTACTGAGAATATTATTTTAGGAGTGGAAACGGTTGAACGGGGAATGGTCCGTCTCGGAGATGCTCGTAAAGACATTATCGAATTAAGTAATCGATACAATCTAAATGTAGATCCAGATGCGAAAATTTCGGATATATCAGTAGGAATGCAACAACGTGTCGAAATTCTAAAATTACTTTATCGTGAAAGTGATGTTATGATTTTTGATGAACCGACGGCTGTTTTAACGCCACAAGAGATTCAAGAGTTAATGGCAATCATGAAGCAACTTCGATCCGAAGGAAAATCAATTATTTTTATTACCCATAAATTGAACGAAATCAAAGAAGTGGCTGATCGTGTGTCGGTTTTACGCAAGGGTAAATTTATTGGAACCGTCAATGTAAAAGATGTGACCGTCGATGAAATGTCCGAAATGATGGTGGGTCGAAAAATTGATTTAAATATCGATATGAAACCGCTAGAACGCGGTGAAGTCGTTTTAGAAGTTACCAATATTAATGTTGCTTCTTCGCATGGAAATCATGATGCCGTTAAAGCAGCATCGTTTGCATTGCATGAAGGTGAAATTGTAAGTATTGCGGGTATTGAAGGTAATGGACAACATGAATTGGTTTATGCAATTGCAGGGATGTTACCAATAACACAGGGTGAGATTGTGCTTAAAGGTGAAAGCATTGAAGATAAATCAATTCGATACAGAAATACTCATGGAATATCGCATATTCCGGAAGATCGTCACAAAGATGGCTTAGTTCTTGACTATAAATTGGATTTCAACCTTGTTTTAAAACAATATTTTACAGACCGCTTCCAGAAAAATGGAATGCTTCGTTTCGACAAAATCGAAACGTATGCACGTAAGATGATTGAAAAGTTTGATATTCGAAGTTCAAAAGGACCGAGTTCTGTTGTACGCAGTATGTCTGGTGGAAATCAACAAAAAGCTATATTGGCTCGTGAAATCGATATGGGATCAGAAGTTCTAATGGCTGTTCAACCAACACGAGGTCTTGATGTAGGTGCAATTGAATATATACATAACCAACTTGTAGCTCAACGCGATGCTGGGAAATCTGTTCTCCTCGTATCGTACGAATTATCTGAAATAATGAACATCAGTGATCGAATTCTTGTGATGTACAATGGAGAATTTGTAGGTGAATTTAAGCCAGAAGATATTACGCAACAAGAACTTGGCTTATATATGGCTGGAGCAAAGCGGGGTACTCTAAATGGCAAAAACTAGTTCGATTGGTACAAAAATTAAAAAAATCTTTGCAAATGAAGGGAATCATGCTGTTATTGCATCCTTCCTTGCGATAATCATTGGATTATTTGTTGGGTTTCTCGTAATCTTACTTACGACCCCACAATATGCATTAAGTGCATTTTGGATTATTCTTAAAGGTGGTTTCCACCATAACCTACGTGGTATGGGAAATGTTCTCTTTAGAGCAGCACCCATTATTCTAACGGGGTTATCTGTCGGATTCGCATTTAAAACGGGTCTCTTTAATATTGGGGCTTCTGGACAGTTTACAGTTGGTGCATTTACGGCTGTCTATATTGGTGTAAACTGGACTTGGATGCCTGCCGGTACTGGTTGGATTGTAGGTCTAATTGGTGGGGCTCTCGCTGGAGCACTGTGGGGTGCGATTGTAGGGGTCTTGAAGGCTTATCGAAATGTGAACGAAGTTATTGCTTCGATTATGTTGAACTATATTGGTATGTATGCCGTAAACTATCTGATTACCAATACTGCATTCGATTCTGTTCATTCACGTACTTTACCACCGGTAAATGCATATTTACCGGTATTGGGTTTAAACAAGATTTTTCCCAGATCATCGGTAAATATTGGAATTGTAATTGCGATTGTGATGGCAATTTTGCTTTATATCGTTTTAGAAAAAACAAAGTTTGGATTTGAACTGAAAGCAGTTGGATATAATCGTCATGCGAGCCGCTATGCGGGTATCAATGAAAAAAAATCAATCATTCTATCGATGACGATAGCAGGGGCTCTTGCGGGCCTTGGTGGTGCAGTGATGTACCTTGCAAATGTTGGAAAATACATGGATGTACTTAATGTTCTTCTTACAGAAGGATTTGACGGGATCTCAGTAGCTTTACTTGCGCAAAGCAATCCTATAGGTATTATTCTTTCAGGTCTCTTTATAGCACATATTACGTATGGTGGTAATAATCTTCAATTATTTGGTCTTGAGCCTGAAATTATCTCTGTTATCACCGCTACAATTATCTATGTGAGCGCACTTACAATACTTCTTAAAGGATTTATTGCGAAAGTGACGAAAAATTCCGGAGGTGATAACTGATGAACACACTTGCATTTATTGTTCAACAGATGTTGTATGTTGCAATCCCATTACTTGTAGTTTCACTTGGAGGCTTATTCTCTGAGCGTGGTGGTATTGTAAATATTGCTTTAGAAGGGATTATGGTATTTGGTACCTTCTTTGGAGTTATCACTCTGTTTTTCCTTCAGAACCATATGTCTGGTCAATTACTTTACATTGTTGCCATGTTAGCGGCCATTCTTGCCGGCGTTGTTATGGGAGCTGTACATGCGTTTGCCGCAATAAACATGAATGCGGATCAAACTATTAGTGGTACAGCCATTAATATGTTTGCGCCAGCATTTACAGTTTATATCGCACGACTCTTATATTCGGTTAAAGAAATTCCGTTCAGAAATGAGTTTCTCATTCGAAAGGTACCATTTTTGTCAGAAATACCCATTATTGGTAAGTTGTTTTTTACCAATGCGTATATCTCAACCTATATTGGAATTGCAATCCTCTTTATCGCAACCTTTGTTATTTATAAAACACGATTTGGTTTGCGATTAAGATCAGCAGGAGAGAATCCACATGCTCTTGATGCAGCAGGTGGAAATGTAAAACGTATCCGTTGGGCTGGAGTTCTTATATCTGGAGCACTTGCAGGGCTTGGTGGACTTATCATTACAGTTCCAATCAGCACATCATTTACAGGTACTGCAAATGGTTACGGGTTCCTTGCGTTAGCGATTCTTATTTTCGGTCAATGGAGACCTAAGACAATTTTCTTTTCATCTCTATTTTTCGCTCTTGCATTAACGCTATCCAATGTTTATTCAGGAATACCATTCCTAAATGGTCTCGGAATTCCGGATCAAGTTTTCAAAATGTTACCATATATTGCGACTTTAGTAGTCCTTGTATTCACATCTAAGAAATCGGCAGCTCCTAAGGCTGCAGGACAACCTTATGATGCAGGTAAACGTTGAATAAATAATTCACGCAAAAAAGGTATGAATCTCACATGGATGAGGTCATACCTTTTTTTGTTTGGATTTATCGTTAAAGTCAGTTGGAGTGTTTTATCGAAAAATTAATTATTTATTCTCGCTTATATTGTGAAGCAACTCTAATTTCAAGTCATAAAGTTTTTGAGATAAATCAACATAATAACGATGAGGATAGTGGAGTCGTTTTACCTCATCCCAAATTGTTTCCAATTCTTTTTGAGAATAGAGTGCAATTTCCTCAAGATTTGGTAACTCATAAACACATTTGCCATTTTGGTAAATGGGCACTTGTAATTCTCTTACCTGATAATCAGTGAGTGTTTTCTTCTTCCAAGGTGCGGAAGGATCAAAAATGGTAATTGTATCCGTTGGGATTACTTCATCTGCGAGGGCGATATAATCTGCAAGCGCCTTGTTTGTATGATTATCATAGAAACGATAAAGTCGTTTATAACTTGGGTTTGTTATCTTTTCGATGTTCTCACTTACTTTGATTTTTGGTGTAAGCGTTCCATCTGCACGTTCCTGAGCTACAAGTTTATAAACACCGCCTAAAACAGGTTCCGATTTTGAAGTAATAAGATTTTCGCCAACACCAAATGAATCGATTTGCGCTCCTTGGTAGATCAAGTCATCTATGAGATATTCATCAAGTGAGTTTGATGCCATAATTTTACAATCTTGAAGACCAGCTTCGTCGAGCATTTTTCGGGCTTCTTTAGATAGATATGCTAAGTCACCAGAATCAAGACGAATTGCTTTGAGGCGGAAACCGTTTGGAATAAGATATTCATGTGCTACTTTAATTGCATTTGGAATTCCAGATCCCAATGTATCATATGTATCAACGAGGAAAATTGCGTTATCAGGATTGATTTCCGCAAAAGACATAAACGCTTCAAATTCAGAATCATGAAGTTGAATGTATGAATGTGCCATTGTTCCAGAAACATGAGCCCCGTATTGATAACCAGCAAGTGTATGGGATGTTCCGATACAACCTGCAATAATTGCGGCACGTGCACCATCGACGGAAGAATCGTAACCGTGAGCACGGCGAGCACCGAATTCGAGTACAGCACGTCCACGTGCAGCATTTACAATACGACTTGCTTTTGTTGTAACTAAAGTTGAGTAGTTGATAGATAATAGTAAAAGTGTTTCGATAAGTTGTGCTTCGATGACAGTACCACGAACTGTGACCAAAGGTTCATTTTGGAAAACAACCGTACCGTCTTCAACGGCCCAAATGTCTAAATTTAATTCTAAATTCAATAAATAATCAAGAAATTTTGGATCTGTAAATCCTTGTTCATAGAGATAATCGATATGTGACTGTGTAAACTTAAAATTATTAATGGTTTCAATAAGTTTGCTCAAGCCATTAAAAATAAGATAACCACCTTGGTTTGGTATTTTTCGGGTAAACATATCAAAATAAACAATTTCTTCATGTCGGTTTTGTTTGAAATATGTGTAAGCCATAGTAAATTCATATAAGTCAGTCAAAAAGACTGCATCGTTAGGTTTTATCATTATGTCACCGTTCTTTCTATTTACATCATATTGATGTACAATGCTATTATATTGTATCATTTTTTGGAGGATGTATCATGAATGAAGAATTAATATTAAAAAATGACATTAAGGTTTATCAAATCAATGAAGAAAAGTTTCATGAAGTGTATCTTTCGTTAAAAATTGTATTTAAGCTTGAATCAAAAACAAATACCATCGCAAATCTACTCACGCGGATGATGGGGGATCGTCTTATTGAAAACCCAACTAAAACATCACTCGCACAGCGTCACGATATGTTATACGGAGCGAAGACAAGTGCTTTAACTTATACTTTGGGAACATACCAAGTTATTGATCTCGGCATTAAAATGATTCACGAACGATTTACTAATGAATTGTTATTGGATAAGCAGATTAAATTACTCGAAGATATGTACCTATATCCATTATTAACCGAACAAACTCTTGAAGAAGCAAAGAAAAATTTACGCATCAGTCATATGCATATAAAAGAAAATGCATCGCAAAATGCACTGGTTAAGGGTTTTAAACATGCAGGTGAAGGTCAGTTGTTTGGTTTAAGCGCCTTCGGAGATTTGGGTGATTTAGATAGTGTAAGTTTAAAGGACGTTCAAAAGCTCCATACACGTTGTATTCAAGAGTTTAATAAGCAAATTTATCTTGTGGGTGGCGTTGATCGAGCATGTAATTTTGATGCGTTTACGGTGGGACACTCAATGCCAATAAACGAATCACTTCTAAAAACAGAAATTACAGAGACGTATCTCGAAGAACGTTATAAAGGAACTCAAAGTGAGCTTGTATGCGTCTATGAAACAAGCATTACACCTTATGATGATTTGTATTATGCATATCTCGTGTTTATTGCATACCTCGGTCAACTACCGACTTCGCTTCTTTTTCAGAATATTCGCGAAAAGCACAGTTTGTGCTATTCCATCTATGCATCACGTCAAGTTTATGATGGAATCTTCTATATTGCGACAGGCGTTAGTGATAAAAATGTAGAAAAAACTTTATCACTGATTGAAGATCAATTTGAGATAATCCGAAATGAACCTTTAGATTTAACAGCGGCTATTAACTATTTAGATCTCTCACTAGAAGGTAATACCGAACGGATAAAGAGTATTGCAGATCATACTTTTAGAAATAATATGCTGCAAGTTGATGAGTCCATTGAAATAATGCAAGAAAAAATCCGTACAGTTACGGAGTCGGATGTGAAAGCCGTATTGACGAAAATCACAAAACCGTTTGTCTTCGCATATCGAGGTGAAAATAATGAAAACAATTAAAAATGATTTTAATGAAAAAGTGTATACCTTTACAACACCAAGTGCATTAACCGTAACCATTGTGCACCGACCAGGATTTAAACGTTCAAGTGCTGTCTATGGGACTTCGTTTGGGGCTTTAAATCTTAAGCAAAGCATCGAAGGAAATGTAGTTGAGCATAAATCGGGTGTTGCACATTTTTTAGAACATAAACTGTTTGAAGATGAGAGCAAGGACATATTAAGTCAGTTTGCGGAATTAGGTGCAAGTGGTAATGCTTTTACGTCGTATGAACAAACTATGTATTATTTTGGTCATAACGGTGATTTGGAAGCGCCATTACGCCTGTTGATTCAATTTGTAAGTAAGTTTAGCGTTAGTGAAGAAAGCGTTGAAAAAGAGAAGGGCATCATTATCGAAGAAATTAAGATGTATGAACAGATGCCGGATATGCGTCTATTGAATGAGACGTATGTAAACTTATTTCATCATTATCCGTTTATTTATGATATCGCGGGAACGGAACAAAGTGTGACAGAAACGACACGCGCTGATTTGCTTCGTGCTTTTGAGATGAACTATTCTGATCATCGTATGTCTTTAACAATCGTAACACCGATGGAACCCCAAAAAGTTGCGGAAATTGTCCTGCAAGAGACCCAATCACATCGTGCGGTAAGCGAGAAAGTTGTTGATTTGTTTGATAAGGAACCACATACTGTAGCTATTAAAGAGCGAGAAATTCAAGGCGATGTAGAGGTTCCAAAAATGACTTATTCTTTTAAGTTTCCTTATAATCGTGATGATAAACTAAAAGATGAGTTTTTGATACGGATGCTTTTAGAAATGAATTTTTCCGAAATGATTCCAGATTATCAGGTTTGGCTTGATAAAGGAATCGTTTCGAACTCATATGGCTATGATGTTGACATTCGCGAATCATTTGGAGTTATCTATTTTGTAAATGAAGGGCATAAGCACGAGGCGTTTAAAGATATTATTAAGCATCGTATGAATCATATAAAACATGATGAATCTTTGTTTAATCAATTGAAAAAGCGATACTATGGCGAGATGATTATGTCACTAAGTAAGACAGATGAACTTGCGATTACGTTGGGACGAGCTCATTTCGATGGTGTTTCGTATTTTGATTATTTAGAGATGATTCGAGATTTATCGTATGATGCACTGGCGGATTTAGTGGATGTGATTTTGGACAGTGATGATACATTTTTACGAATGGTTAATTCAGATAATTAGGTTAGATTCTATTGAATCTAACCTTTTTTGTTGTATTCTTAAAAAAAAAATTAGGATGCTATCTATTTGAAGTAAATTTATGAGTGTGGGGTAACCCACATAAAGAGAAGGAGGAAAAAATGAATTTTGTACAATTAGTAGGACACATCGAAACAATGCCAGTTCCAATTGAGGAGCACTCAAATGAAAGTTACGCATTGATGCATGTAAGTGTCACTTCAAATTTTAGAACTCCAACAGGTATTTTCCGCAAGGATATATTTCCAATTTTACTTTGGAGAGGTGCGAGTGAGACAACCACAAATTCTTGTAAACCGGGGAGTTTAATTTCTGTGAAAGGTAGATTAGAAATTAATGATGAAAAATTTATCTTAATTGCGGAACATCTTGAGTTCTTATATCCGAAATAGTACCAAAGAGAGCGATTTTTTTGTATAATAGTAGATAGGTGATAAAATGAAAAATTATTTGGAAATGTGTCAATTTGTATTAGACGAAGGTTCACGACGAGAAGATCGTACGGGAACGGGTACGACAGGCGTTTTTGGTTATCAAATGCGTTTTGATTTAAGCAAGGGTTTTCCCTTGCTTACGACTAAAAAAGTTCATTTTCCATCGCTTGCGAAAGAACTATTATGGTTTGTAAGCGGCGATACCAATATCAAATGGCTTGTCGAAAATAAAGTTCGAATTTGGAATGAATGGCCTTACGAACTTTTTAAAAAATCGGACGATTACAATGGCGAAACTATGGATGAGTTTATTGAACGCATTGTTGCAGATGATTTGTTTGCTCAAAAATACGGTGAATTGGGTCCGGTTTATGGTAAACAATGGCGTGATTTTGGTGGTGTAGACCAGCTTAATAACGTGATTGAGACAATTAAAACAAACCCATACTCACGTCGTATTATTATGAGTGCTTGGAATCCGGCCGAAGTTGATCAAATGGCACTACCACCTTGTCATGCATTTATGCAGTTTTATGTAAGCAATGATCAAAAACTATCATTGCAACTTTATCAGCGTAGTGCAGATGTATTTTTAGGTGTTCCATTTAATATTGCTTCGTATGCGCTGTTGTTACACATGATAGCTAAAGTTTGTGATTTAGAGGTGGGAGAATTTGTCCATACCTTTGGTGATTTACATATTTACAATGATCATTATGATGCAGTTCAAATGCAATTAGCACGCGACCCGAAATCTTTACCTCAGCTCATAATTCATGGAAACCAAGAAAAAATTACAGATTTCAAGTTTGAAGATTTTGAAGTAGTCGGCTATGATCCACATCCATTAATAAAAGCCAAGGTGAGTGTGTGATGATTAAAATAATTGTCGCAATGAATAACCATCGCACTATTGGTTTAAATGGATCGATGCCATGGCATAATAAAGAAGATTTACAACATTTTCGAAAGTCTACACTGAATCAAAAAGTGGTTATGGGTCGGAAAACGTTCGAGGGTCTTCCTAAAAAGCTTGATAACCGAGAAATCTATGTTGTAACACGAAACGCTTCGATTGAAAATGCAATTCCAGATCTTAGGGCATTTTTAATTCAACATCAAGAATCGAGCGAAGATATTTTTATCGCAGGTGGCGGAGAAATTTACGCTCAAAGTTTGCCTTTTGCTCACGAGTTAATCATTTCGTATATACCAAATGATGTAATTGGTGATACATTTTTTCCGGATTTTTCTGATTTAGAATTCAAGATCAAGAATCAGGTTGAATACAGTACTTTTAAACAAGTAACTTACGAGAGGATATAATTATGACAATAGTAGAAATAATTGAAAAGAAACGTGATGGTCTTGAGTTAACTCAAGAAGAAATTAATTTTTGGATTCATGGTGTTACAGAGGGTACTGTGAAAGATTATCAAACCAGTGCTCTACTCATGGCAATCGTATTAAAAGGAATGAGTCTCGATGAGACTACTGCATTGACCGATGCAATGATGCGCAGTGGTGATGTTATTGATTTGTCATCCATTGTTGGAAAGAAAGTTGATAAGCATTCAACAGGTGGCGTTGGTGATAAAACTACAATTATATTAAGTCCGATTGTTGCAGCAGCTGGCGCAAAGGTTGCTAAAATGAGTGGTAGAGGTTTAGGTCATACCGGTGGAACACTCGACAAGTTAGAATCCATTCCTGGCTTCAATATCGAGGTTTCAAGTCAAGATTTCATTGATCAGGTTAATGCGATTAATCTTGCGGTCATTGGTCAAACAGGTAATTTAGTTTATGCAGATAAAGTTCTTTACTCATTACGTGATGTTACAGGAACCGTTAATGCTATACCTTTAATTGCTTCATCGATCATGTCAAAAAAATTGGCAGGGGGAGCAGACTGTATTTTACTTGATGTAAAATATGGTGAAGGTGCGTTTATGAAGACTGTTGAGGATGCGCGTGAGTTAGCGAATACAATGATTACGATTGGTCGTAATCTTGGCCGTGAAGTCAATGCGATGCTTTCAAATATGAATCAACCATTAGGACATTCAATTGGGAATGCACTGGAAGTCGAAGAAGCAATTATGACTTTGAAAAATGAAGGTCCAATGGATTTAGAAGAGCTGTGTCTTGTTGCCTCAGGATATATGCTGTATCAAGCAGATCTTTCGGATTCACCAGAAAGTGGCTATACACTCGCAAAAGAAACATTACGAAGCGGTGCTGCTTATGATACATTCTTAAAATGGATTGAGGCACAAGGCGGAGATATCTCGATTTTTGATGATCTCGACGCCTTTACGAAAGCAAAATATGAGGTTGAAGTGTTTGCAGAGCAAGATGGCTACTTACATGATTTAAAAGCTATGGAATTAGGTATTGTGTCCATGCACTTAGGGGCAGGAAGACAAACCAAAGAGGATATTATTGACTACAAAGCGGGAATTGTACTTCGCAAAGAAATTGGGGATGTAATTCACGCGGGTGATTTACTTGCTACTCTTTATAGCGATTCACCAATAACCGATAAACATAAAAATAATACGGTTTCATGTTTTGTGATGGGTCAAGAACCTGTTGAAAAACCAAATTTAATTGCTGCCGTGCTATAATAGTTTAGATTGGAGAACAACCATGAATTTTGAAGTATCTATTGATCAATTTAGTGGTCCCTTGGATTTAATGCTTTATCTAATTAAAGATAAAAAGCTCGATCTTTTTGATTTAAATATTGATGAATTGGCGGATCAATACATTGCTTTTATAGATAGCGTTCGAGATCAAAAACTTGAAGTAGCGTCTGAATATCTTAGTGAACTTGCCGGTTTAATCGAATACAAAAGTAAACGTCTTTTGCCTAGGGATAAAAGTGAACTCGATGCAAAAGATGTAGAAGATGATGAGAATGACCTTGTGAGACGTCTTATCGAATATCAACGTTATAAAGAGGTCAGCATTGAATTGGCAGAGCGTTATGAAGAACGTTCAAAACAATTCGCAAAACCAATCTCATCCGGTTTGTTTAGGGAAATTAAGACGAGTTTACAAGATTCGATTACCTATGAACAAACGCCCTATGACCTCATGAATGCAATGATGAAAGTGATGAGTCGTTTTAAGTTGGCACACCCACAGGATGTATCTATAGAACGTGCGGAACTCTCTGTTGATGAAGTCATAGAAGATTTAAGAAGTGTGTTTCAGGGTGGCGTCGTTTTGTCTCTTGACCATGTATTATCTCAAGCACCCACCCTGCAATACCTACTCGTATCATTCTTAGCAGTTTTAGATATGTTACGAATGGGCGATTTAAAAATGAGTTATCAAGATGATGAGGTTTATCTGAAAGGGGCGATTTAATGACTGATTTTGCAATTATTGAAGGCATTTTATTTGCCTTTGGAGAAGAAGGCGTTGATAAAGAACAATTAATGCTTGCTCTTGGAATTGATGACGAAGTATTTAATAACAAAATACAAGATTATAAACAAAGTTTAATGGATTCAAATCGCGGATTAGAACTGGTTGAGTTTGGTTCTGTATATAAGCTAATTACAAAAAAAGAACTGCATGAGACCATCTCCGACATGCTTGAATTCAATAAAAACCGTCAATTATCTCAAGCGGCTCTTGAAACACTTGCGATTATTGCATACAAACAACCGATAACGCGGTTAGAAATTGAAGAAATACGCGGCGTAAATAGTGACATGATGTGTCGAAGATTGGAAGCGTTGGATTTAATTCAAGAATGTGGACGGGCCGATTCAGTTGGACGTCCAATACTCTATGAAGTGACAAACTCATTTATGGATGTATTTAAACTGACGAGTTTGAAAGAATTACCCGAAATTAAGATAGAAATGTTGGAAGAAAATAATGAACTCTTTAAATAATATAAGATTACAAAAATTTATAGCGATGAGTGGATATTGTTCCCGTCGTAAAGCAGAAGTTTTAATAAACGAAGGTAAAGTAAAAGTTAATGGGATTAAAGTTACAGAACAGGGACTGAAAGTTTCGACTGAAGACCGTGTTATGGTCAATGGAATCCTTATAAATGTTGAAGAAAAAAAAGTATATTACATTCTAAACAAACCTCGTGGCATTGTATCAAGTGCAAATGATGATAAAGATCGAGAAAGTGTCGTGGATTTAGTGCCAAATGACATTCGTGTCTTTCCTGTAGGTCGTCTCGATCGCGAAACAACAGGTGCATTAATCCTAACGAATGATGGTGATTTTGCTTATTACATGACTCATCCAAAATTTGATTTATCAAAAATATATCGCGTAAGTGTCAGAGGAAGACTTTCTTATGAAGTAACAAATTCACTTAAAGAAGGCATTACGATTGAAGGTGTAGAATATAAAGGTGTCGAAATTGGTCGCGTTAAATATGATGCTGCTAAAGATAAAACTCAATTTTCGATTACACTTCACGAAGGTAAAAACAGACAAATTCGTAAAATATTTGCGCATTTCGGACTTCCAGTATTGAAACTTCATCGCTATCAGATTGGATATCTTGATATTGATGATCTTAAAATCGGACAATACCGAGAGTTAAAACCGTTTGAGGTTAAAAAATTGCTTCTAACAGCAAAAGGTGAAATCTAATGCAACAATTCTTCATTGAATCAATTGAGGACTTGCAACTCAGTGCAGATCAATTACATCAATGTCGAAAAGTACTTCGAATGCAAGAGGGTGATTCGATTCGACTTGTAGATCATTATGGCAATGGGGTGATTGCTTCATTTACAGATGATACGCTTACACATTTAACAATTAAAGACTCAATCGTATGGAACGATAAAAAATTCAAATTACGTATCGTCGCTTCATTAATTCGATCAGAACGACTCGAATGGATGATTCAGAAAGCATGCGAGTGTGGTGTCGATGAAATTGTTCTTTACCAAAGTCAACATGGAGTAGTGCGTGATTTTGGAAAAAGATCAGAACGCAAAATGGAACGACTTAACCTCATTGCAAAGGAAGCATCAGAACAATCTTACCGACAATTTGAAGTACCCGTCAAAGGCATTGTATCACTTGAAGATTTACCTCAATATCAGTCCGATTTGAATCTTTATGCGGACATTGGGGATGAGCCGCATTTGATTCACACAGTTTGTGAAGATACAAAATCCATAACGGTACTTGTCGGACCCGAAGGTGGTTTTAGTAGTGATGAACGTAGCAAATTTAAAGCAATGGGATATCGTCAAGTGAGCCTTGGAGACAATGTTCTTAGAGCTGAAACAGCAAGTATTTATATTTGTAATATTGTTTCCGCGTGTGAGGTGATAAAGTGAATATACTGAAAAAATATCATGACCAAAAGCGTCCTAAAAAAGAAATCAAGATGTTGATGGATATGAATAAGATGTATAATTTAGGGCTTAACCCTAAATCTGATTTTGATCTTATAAAACTTGACGTTTTTCAACATAGTTTAGAAACTAAAAAAACATTTGAAACAGAGTTTGAGCGAATTCGGAATGAGCATCTTGATATGTGGGATAATCTTCTTTTCAAAGAACGCAACTTTATCGTTCAATGTGATATCGCGCCAATTAAGTCAAAATTAAAAGTATTTCAAGTCGAAAATGAAAACAGGGTATACATTCCTTTTTTCGATGGCTTGTTAAATACGCTGTATGATCGCGAAACCGCAATTTTGGAGTTACCACAGTATTTTAAATTATATAATGATTTCCAGGATCGTTTAATTCCAATTGATAGATATGGATTACAACCCTATATCGCAAATATGAGTTCAGCTCAATGCGTCGCCCAAAACGCTACGGATATCGTACTGTTTCGAGAAGATATAAATACCTTTTATCGATACAATTTAACTGAATGCGAAACCTATCCTCTTTGGACGGACAAAAAGCTTGAATCCGCACAAATTAAAGACTTGGCAGACTTAATATTGAATTTAGATGAGACCCCTTTATTAGATTATTGTATTGTAAATGAACTTATCAAACCGCGCTGCATTAAGAAAATTAATAAACAACGCGTTAAAGCAGAAAAAAAGAGTAGGAGATAAGTATGAAATTGAATAAACTTGTGAACACAGAATTTGATTGTGACATTGATCATTTGGTGCTTGATTCTCGAGATCGTGTTAAAAACGGAATGTTCTTCTGTTTAAAAGGCTTAACTGTTGATGGTCATCAGTTTGCAAGACAAGCAGTTGAAAATGGAGCTGTTGCTATAGTCCACTCCGACGATATCGATACTATCGATGGAATTGTATACATTCGCGTCGCGGATGTGATGACTGAATTACATCGTGTCACTGATATATTCTATAACAGCCCATCAAAAAACATGTATGTTTATGGCATAACGGGTACGAATGGAAAGAGTACGACGATGCTTACAGTTCGCAACATTCTGAAAAGATTTGGTGTGAATGCAGGCTATATTGGTACAATCTCTGTTGAGTATAACGATCATAAATTCGCCCCTTCATTAACAACACCTGATATTGTTGAGTTGCAATCATATCTTCAGGATATGCGATTAGAAGGCGTTGAAGAAGTTTGCCTTGAAGTATCAAGTCAAGGGCTTGCATTAAGAAGAGTAGAGTCCATAGACTTTGATAATGCATCCTTTACCAACCTAACGCATGATCACCTTGATTATCATAAAACGATGGAAAACTATTTTGAGACTAAGAAAATGCTTTTCGATAATTTAAAACCTTCTGGCTTTATGGTTCTAAATATAGATAACGAATATGGTGAAATTCTTAAAGATCAAAATTATTCAAATGTTGCAACATATGGAATCGAAAATCCAAATGCGCATTATCGCGCTCAGGAAATTGTTTTACATGAAAACTTTACAGAATTCACACTCATTCATGAAGGGAAATCATATCCAGTTGTCACAAATTTTGTAGCGATATTTAACGTATACAACATGCTTAATGTCATCGCAATTCTACATCAACGTGGTTATGATATTGAAAAAATAATTCCAGAACTAAAAGATATCGAACATGTAGATGGTCGTCAAACGATGGTTACTAAGGGACAACCGTTTAGGGTGATTGTTGACTTCGGTCACGCCCCAGACAGCATGAAAAATGTTTATGAATTTGTGCGTGAGACACAAGATGATAATGCTCGATTAATAACTGTATTCGGTGCAGCAGGTGGCCGTGATACGGCGAAGAGACCGATTATGGGTCGTGTTGCTTCGAGTTATTGTGATCATGTAATTATTACAGAACATGATAATCGAGACGAGCGTGTTGTTGATATTACACAAGATATTATTACAGGAATTGAGTCCAATAATTATGAATTTGTGCCGAATCGTACGGATGCAATCGAAAAAGCTCTAAAAATGGCTCGGCCAGGCGATACGGTTGTTCTAATTGGAAAAGGTGAAGAAAAATTTATCTATCGTGAGCATGGCTCAAAAGAAAAGTGGATGGGTGACGAAGTATGTGCATCACTGATCCTCGAAAAACTATACGGAGGAAAAGAAAATGAAATTAAGTAAATATATTGACCATACGCTTTTGAAGCAAAACGCTACAGAAGCACAAATTCGTGTTTTATGCGATGAAGCAAAAGAATACGATTTTATGAGTGTATGCATTAACCCAGGATTTGTTTCACTTTGTAGTGAACTTCTAAGTGGTACAGATGTGAAAGTATGTACTGTAATTGGTTTTCCATTAGGTGCAAATACAACTGAAGTAAAAGTTTTTGAAACTAAAAATGCTCTTGATAATGGTGCGGATGAGATTGATATGGTTATTAACGTCAGTGCTTTAAAAGACAAAAAATACGACTTAATCGAAAATGAAATTCGTTCAATTAAAGCTGCATGTAGTGAAAATATCCTTAAAGTGATTATTGAAACATGTCTTTTAGAAGATGACGAAATCGTTAAGGTTTGTGAACTTGCTGTTGCTGCGGGTGCTGACTTTGTTAAGACATCAACTGGATTCAGTACAGGTGGAGCAACGTTTGAAGCTGTTAAACTGATGAAAGACACAGTTAAAGATCAAGCTTCTGTAAAGGCTTCTGGTGGTGTTCGAAGTCAAGAAGATATGGAATCGATGATCGAAGCAGGAGCTACACGAATTGGTACATCATCTGGTGTTGCATTGGTTAAAAACGAAGTAAGTCAATCTGATTACTAAAAAAAGGTGTTTCAGCCATTCAAATGTATTTAATACGTTTGAATGAAAGGCTGAAAACACCTTTTTTATTGGTACCAATTAATCTGTTCGTTCTCACTTATCAGCGTTCGATAACCAATTGAAAGTGAAGTAAATGTCGTCAAAGCGACACCAGTTGTGATCGCAATCATTATTGCTGTTTGATACATAATGGCAGTGAGGGGAGCTGTTCCTGATATGATTTGTCCTGTCATCATTCCGGGGAGGGAAATAATACCCATATTCAACATATTATTTAGGGTGGGTAAAAGAGCCATTTCTAAAGATTGATTGACGAATGGAATCATAATCTTTTTGGGGGTAACCCCTAAGTTTAATAAAGTTTCAACCTTATTGCGTTCAAGATCAAGTGTATCAGTAAGCGTTTTGATACCTAGACTTAATCCGTTCATAGCATTACCAATGATCATTCCTCCTACTGGAATTGCATATTGTGGGTTGAAGATACTTGTTCTAACAATAATCCCTACAAAAAATGCAACGACAAAGAGACCCGAAGTCATAAGACATAAAAAGATAACACGTTTAAATTTGCGGTTTAAACGGGGGTTTTTCTTTAAAATTCTAAAGGTTGAAAAAAGGACCATTGAAGTTAGATAAAGAACCACAAAGAGTGGATGTGGGTTTCCAAAGATGTACGTTAAGATAAGACCTGATAAGTATAATTGAACCGACATCTTGATACTTGCGGTAAATAGCAGACGTGTCTGACTTATATTTGCCCGTTTCATGATTAATAATACGATCAATAGCAACAGATATATTAAACTAAATTGAACAATACTTAATTCAATGATTCCGTTATTCATGAGCATCGTCCTCCTTCAAATTTGAAATTAGGACTAAATGATCGGCGTATTTCTCACTCAAGGTTGAATTGTGGCTCACAATAATTAAGTCCAAGTGATTTTGAGTGCAGTACGTTTTCATGTTTTTTAACAAAGTGTCCGCAGTCAGATCATCAAGCGCTGAAGTGGGTTCGTCAAACATAATCGCCTTTCGTGCTAAAGATAAACAAATAGCGATATAAATTCTCTGACGTTCTCCACCAGACATAGAAATTACAGAATCATCAAGGTGTGCACTTGAGCACGATAATTCTAGAAAGTTATTGATTTGTGAATCTGTTAAGAGGGATTCCTCTCTTAAAATATAAAACGAGTGAAAATTATCGCGTACGCTTTGCTCGTACAAATAAACAGATTGATCGCATAAAATATAATCTCTACGTAATTCGATGCGATTATAATCTTCAATTTTAATCCCGTTTAACGAAATGCTCCCCTCATTAGCATCAACGGTTCCGTTGATAAGTTTTAAGAGTGTTGATTTGCCAGAACCCGATGGTCCTGTAATAAAAGTTGTTTCACCCTCAACAATTTTAATTGTAGGGTAATGCAGTATATTCTTAAAATTAATGTTTGTTAGTTCTATCATAAAATGCCTCCATAGAATTATCATAGCTTAAACATAGGGAATTTAAAGTAAAACAGCACATTAATTTATTTTTGTTTACATTGGGCTCATAAAACTATAAGATTAAACGGTTGGTGTTCTATCATGAACACAAAATGTATAAAAGAATTTAAGGAGTAATTATATGGAATTTAAAGATTTAGGTATTAATGAGAAAATTTTACAAGCGTTAATGGAACAAGGTTATGAAAAACCAACACCGATTCAGGAACAAGCCATTCCAACACTATTGAAACATAACGATTTGATTGGACTCGCTCAAACCGGGACTGGAAAGACTGCTGCTTTTGCGGTACCTACGTTACAAAATTTAAAAGAGAAAGCATTTGATCGTAATGGAAAACGTAAAATACGTGCACTTGTACTAACACCCACACGAGAACTTGCGATTCAAATTCAAGAAAATTTTGAAATGTATGGCAAGTATATGGATTTACGTTCAACTGTTGTCTTTGGTGGTGTTGCCCAACGTTATCAAGTTAAAGCACTCCGTAATGGTGTTGATACATTAATTGCTACACCAGGTCGTCTGGAGGATTTAATGAGTCAAGGCTATATTGACTTATCACAGATTGAGATTTTTATTCTTGATGAAGCCGATCGCATGTTGGATATGGGATTTATTAATGATGTGAAACGCATTATTAAAAAACTTCCTAAGAAGAAACAAACACTTCTTTTCTCTGCAACGATGCCTTCAGAAATTTCAAGTATTGCGGAAATGCTTTTAAATAATCCTACAACAGTTGCAGTTACACCGGTATCGTCTACTGTTGAAACAGTAGAGCAAAGTGTTTATTATGTAGATCAACGTAATAAGACTCAACTTCTAATTGATGTTTTGGAGAACAAGTCTTTTGATTCTGTTCTTGTCTTTACACGTACTAAACGTGGTGCAGACCGTGTGGCACGTGATTTATGCCGTAGTAACATCAATGCAGTCGCAATTCATGGTGACAAGTCGCAAGGGGCCCGTCAACGTGCTCTGAGCGGATTTAAAGATGGTACGATTAATGTAATGGTTGCAACTGATATTGCGGCGCGTGGTATTGATATTAATGAATTAAAATATGTCGTGAATTATGAATTACCAGAGGTTCCTGAAACATATGTGCATCGAATTGGCCGAACTGGTCGTGCAGGTTTTAGTGGTGCTGCGATTTCATTCTGTAATTTTGAAGAAATTCCATTACTTAAAGATATCGAACATGCGATCCAGATGCGTGTTCCTGTAATCAAATCACACAACTATCCTTTACTTGATAAAACAATCAAGGATGGGAAAATTAGTAAAAAGAAAAAAGCGAAGTTAGAGCGCATCAAAGCAGAAGAATCAAAAACGAAGAAGAAACCGACGAAACAAAGGGATTCTAAATCAAAAGGGAAACCTAAGAAAAAAGAAAAAGAGTTAAATGGTCCATATGATTGGAGTAATCATGCTTCTAAGAAAGCAAAGAAACAATCTCAAAGTGGCAAGAAAGCGAATGGAAGTCGCACACGAACAAAAAATCAAGAACAAAAAACAATAAATCATCGAAAAAAATCAGCATAAATCGTGCATAATTAGGATGCTAGATCGATTAGATTGTCTAAAAACGTGAGTGTGAGGGTGCTTATGTACTAGGGTTTTACGGTTTTAGCAATATATTAGCAATATATCGAAAAAATCCTAATTATATACTTGATTTTGATTGATGAAGTGTTATAATTAATTTGCTTGCATCAGAAGGGAGGTTAGTCATGTCGAGAATTGTAGTAAAAGAGAACGAAGGTTTGGATGACGCATTACGCAGATTCAAACGTCAAGTATCTCGTAATGGTACCCTTGCTGAGGCTCGCAAAAGAGAGTTTTATGTAAAACCTGGCGTACGACGCAAATTGAAGTCGGAAGCTGCTCAAAAAGCACGCCGTAAAAAACGTAGATAACAAATCAGAAGCGCAAAGCGCTTCTTTTTTATTGCATGTTTTTAAATTTGCGATATGATTAATACATAAGGAGGACTACTCTTGGTAACTCAAACAGTTAATTTAAATGAACTTGAAATCTCACTCCAACAACTTGTTGGTATTGAGAATAAAAATATTAGTCATATCGAGAAAAATTATGAAGTAAATATTCAAGCACGGGATGCTTATCTTTCCATTGTAGGTTCTGAAGCTAATGTTAATGAAACCGTCACATTTATACGACTTGCAGCCTCAGTTATTAAACGCTATGAGCGTTTAGATGTGCAAGAATTTGAGTATTTGTTTGATGTTGTGCGTTTAAATCAAACAGAGCGTTTTATTGAAATGATGGACGAGGTCTTGACACGTTCGTATACGGGTAAGCCCATTCGACCTAAAACTTTAGGTCAGAAGGTTTTTATTGATGCATTTAAACAAAGTGATTTGACCTTTGCGATTGGACCGGCGGGAACGGGTAAGACTTTTTTAGCGGTTTGCTATGCAGTCGAACTTTTAAAAAAGGGCGAAATACAGAAGCTTATCTTAACGCGTCCTGCTGTCGAGGCGGGAGAGAACTTGGGTTTTTTACCTGGTGATCTGAAAGAAAAAGTCGATCCTTACTTAAGGCCGCTTTATGACGCATTAGATGATATGCTTTCTCCAGAACGTGTTCAACGTTATATGGATAAAGGTGTTATTGAGATTGCGCCATTAGCATATATGCGTGGTCGAACCTTGGATGATGCTATGATTATTCTTGATGAAGCACAAAATACGACCAAGTCTCAAATGATGATGTTTTTATCGAGACTTGGTCGTAATTCGAAAATGATTGTAACCGGAGATGTTGATCAGATTGATCTTCCGCGTCATCAAGCTTCTGGGCTTCGGATTGCGCAAGATTATTTATCGGATGTTCCAGAAATTCGCTTTGTCAATTTGTCACACAGTGATGTGGTTCGACATCCTTTGGTGATTAAGATTCTTAAGAAGTTTGCGGAAGGAGATCGTCGTGAGCAAGAAAATACTAATAATCGAAGATGAGGAAGGCATACGCCGTCTGTTGCGTTATGACTTAAAGCAGATGGGTTTTGATGTCTATTCTGCAAAAGATGGCCGTGAAGGTCTTGAGATGGCTTTGCAGGGACAATATGATGTCATCATTATTGATTGGATGCTTCCTTATTACGATGGAATTGAACTTGTTACTCAATTTCGTAGCCGTGGTTTAAAAGCCATCTTGATTATGCTAACTGCAAAAGATGAGGAAGCGGACATTCTCGAAGCATTTGAGGCGGGTGTAGATGATTACCTGTCTAAACCATTTTCGCCAAGAGAACTTTCGGCGCGCATTACAGCACACTTACGTAGAGTTGATATGAATCATGAACTTAGACGAATTGAAGTCGGTGACATTGTCATTAATTTGGACCAACATACAGTGGTGGTCGCTTCAAATCCTGTGGAGCTTACGAAAAAAGAATTTGATTTGTTAATTTATTTATTACAGAATGAAAATATTGTATTAACACGAGATCAAATATTGTCAGAAATATGGCATTTTGATTATGATGGAGATACACGAATCGTAGATGTTCATATTTTTAAATTAAGAACAAAATTAGAAGATTCAAATGTTAAGATTAATTCGCTGAGAGGAGTTGGTTATGTTGCGAAAAGAGAATAAAATACAGTTATTAATTCTCGTACTTCTTTCAGTGATTGCTCTATGGAGCCGTACTGTTGTATCAATCTTATTTTTAAGTTTAGGAATGGCTTTGCTATTTATCCTGGATACGTTAAATACAAAAAATAAAGTTGAAACAATCAAAGAAGATGTTGAAATGGTAAAAAAAGAAGCTACGGTGCAAGCAGACTATGCTTATGATCGTACAGTACAATTAATCAATGCAATTCCATCACCTTTGGTTTACATCGATCAAAGAGGTGACTTTGAGGTGAGTAATCAATATTTTGATCAACTCATTCATGTAGATGCAAAGAGTGTGTATGATGTAAAGATTGATTCGCCGATACGCCAAACCTTATTGGATGCATTTTTAAACGAAAAGCAATTTGTTCGTCAAGTAAGTTATCAAGATGTCGAGTTCCAAGTTCTATCAATTCCTTTTCTCACTGAAAAGCGACGATATAACGGATGTATGTTAATTTTCCAAGATGTTACACGCATTTTAGAAGGTGAAAAGATGCAGAAACGATTTATTGCCGATGCGTCTCATGAACTACGCACCCCTATAGCTTCGATTAAGGGGATGGTTGAAATTTTGAATCGACCAGAATTTGATGATACGGAAACATTAGAAGAGTTTTTAAAACAAATAGAAAAAGAAAATAACCGACTTGATCACATTGTTGAGGATTTATTACTTCAATCACGACTCAAGTCAAATACCGTATATCTAGAAAAAACCGTATTTAATTTAAAACAATTCTTTGATGGATTGATTTATGAACGAAGACAAGAACTGCATCAAGCGAATATAAAAGTAGTTCTAAACTGTCCTTCAAACATTACAGTATATGCTGATCAATTTCGTCTCTCACAAGTTTTCTTAAATCTATTCAATAATGCAATTAATTATGCAGAAAACGGTCGTATTAAAATCCAATGTGATACGGATGAAGATTATGTTCTTATTGATTTTATGGATAATGGCAAGGGTATGGAACCGGATTTAATTCCGCATATCTTTGAACGCTTCTATCGTGGTGAAAAAGATCGCAGTCGTGAGAATGGCGGAAGTGGTCTTGGTCTTGCAATTTCGAAATCGATTGTGGAGGCACATGGAGGCACGATTAATGTCACAAGTAAGATTGATAAAGGTACAACCTTTACAATAAAGTTAACACAGAATTAACCTTTAATTGATTTTCTTTTAATGATACCTCGCTATACTTTCTATAATAGTTGGAAAGGGTGTGAGTATTATTATGAGGAAATCTTTTATTTTGCTTTTTCTATTCACTCTTATTCTCAGTGGGTGTCAGGTACAGGGGGATGAGGATCAAATCAAGGTTTACACACGAGATGGTTCATCTGGCACGCGCGAGGCGTTTGAATCCATTGCGGGGATTAAATCAATTACGCACAATAGTGCGGAGACAACGGGGAATGGGGATATGGCAACCCAGGTAGGACAAGCTCACAATGCAATTGGATATGTGTCACTTGCCACAGATTTTAAAGGCAATGGTATTAAACCGCTCCAATATTTGGGTGTCCTACCAACGATTGATTCTGTTAATCAGGGTTCCTATCAATTAGCACGTCCATTCAGTTTTGTAACACGACGTGAGGGAGATTTTGAATCAGATGAGAAACAAGCATTAGTACTTGCATTTCTAGACTACTTAAATAATTCGATAGAGGGTAAGGAAATTGTATTAGCATCTGGTGGGATTGTGGATGTGTCCAAAGGTGTATTATGGGAAGATTTAAAACAAAACCACCCAATCGTTTTAAGGGATAACACCGACCTAGTTCTTAAGACGGGAGGTTCCACCTCGGTAGAACCAACAATTAAAGCAGCGGTAGAATCCTTTATTCCAATGGCAGGCAATTTTAAATATGAATCAAATCATACCGGGTCGGGTGATGGCTATAAGCGGACTTTAGGGAGTGAGAAGAACGGTGCAAATCATATAGATATTGGGTTTGCGTCGCGGAAATTTAAAAAAGAGGAACCGGTAAGTGAGGGGATGGGTTCTGGAGTTTACTGCATGGATGCAGTTGTTGTGGTTGTTAATGAGACCAATACAATGGAGGATATATCACCTGAATTACTTCAAAAAATATTTAGCGGAGAACTTTCGCAATGGAAGGATCTTGTATGAGTTATCAATCGAGTCGCTTCAGCACTGAAGGATATCAACGTCGAAAAAAATCAGTCGATGTTTGGGTTCAAAGTTTATTAAAACTGACAGGAATTCTTGCAGCTTCCATGGTCATCATTATTTTTATATTCATTTTTAAACGGGGGATTGCTGTGTTTCTGCCTACATATGGACCAAATCAAATTTCATTAACTGACTTTTTGACTGGATTTGTTTGGGAAGCGGACAAGCACGTTTACGGTGTTCTGTTTATTGTTATTAATACCGTAATAACAGCTTTTCTGGCAATGTTAATTGCATTTCCAATCTCTGTCTTGACGGCATTGTTCATTTCCAAGATTGCACCTAAAAAATTAGCGAAGCTTCTGACTACGGTTATTGAAATGCTTGCTGCTGTACCTTCTGTAGTATATGGTGTTTTTGCTTCAGGTGTTATCGTACCTTTTGTAGATCAATTTGCAACCGCTCTTGGTTTTTCAACATTTGGTGGACGATCAATGTTGGCTGTTGTAATATTACTTGCGATTATGGTGTTACCGACAATGACGTCTCTTTCAATTGTTTCAATGAATGCTGTTGATAAGAATTTGGAACTTGGTTCACTTGCTCTTGGGGCGTCGTCCACCCAAACAAATTTTAAAGTCGTTCTAACATCTGCGAAGTCGGGAATTACGACAGGACTTATTCTGGGATTAGCACGTGCTTTTGGGGAGGCCACTGCTGTTTCGATGGTTGCCGGTAACAAACCGACAGGTCCAACTTGGAATCCGTTCGATATTACCCGAACCTTAACATCCACTATGCTTTCGGGTATGAAAGAGACTTCGGGGGTTGATTACGATGTCCGATTCAGTGTGGGTATTGTCTTAATGATTATAATTCTTATCTCTAATCTAATGATTCATGCATTTAAACGGAAAGTGGGGAATGAAGGTAAATGACACGTAAACGTAGAATTCACGATTTCTTATTAAATGGAATTACGTATGTGGCTGCACTGCTTTCTGTTTTGGTCCTTGTTGGGATTTTTAGTTTTGTAATTGTTCGAGGAAAAGATACATTGAGTTTGGATATGTTGAGATCGAATTATTGGTCTGAAAATTATCTTCTTGGCTTCTCTAAAACAGAATCTGGAATCTATGTGAATCCAGGGAATTTAGACTCGGGTGATGTATTTAATGAATCGTATGGTATTGCTGTTCGTAACGATAAAAACCACGAAGGAAAAAAAACCGTTATCGTAACTTATATTGATGATAAAAGTCCATTTAACGAAACGTATAATCTAACGGCAGGGCCTCAATTTGAAAAGCATCAAGTCATGCATCGTGGGGATGCAATAGAGCGGATTACCATGCGTGATTCAAATGGAAATCGTATGATTTCAGGACATGTTGCCGGTGATGATGCCCAATCTTTAAGTTTAAAACTGGATCAGGCGAAACGTTTAGAGTCTATTTACTTTAAAACGCAAAGTGGTGGGATTTGGGGATCAATTCTTGCGACATTACTGTTAATTGCGACATCACTCTTGTTTGCATTGCCACTTGGTATCGGGGCAGCACTGTATCTAACGGAAATAGCACCAGATACTGTAATGACACGAATGCTTGAAAGCAGTATTGAAATGCTCGCAGGTGTTCCAAGTATTATTTTTGGTCTTCTTGGGATTGCGGTGCTCTTTCCAATTACTGCATTCTTCAATGTTTCGGGTTTGAGTATTTTGCTTGGTGGTATGACAATGGCAATCATCTTATTACCTGTAATCATTCGATCTGTCAAAGAATCTTTGTTGGTTGTGCCCGATGGCTTACGCTCTGCTTCTCTATCTTTAGGTGGAACCCAAACACAAACTATTTTTAAAGTAGTCCTTCCAAGTGCATTACCAGGAATTTTATCAGCTGTATTACTCTCTGTAAGTCGTATTATTGGGGAATCGGCAGCGCTTATTTATACAATGGGAACGTTTGTGAACGATGCACCGGGATTAACTCAAGGAGGAACCTCTTTAGCGGTTCATATATGGTCGGTAATGAGTCAAGAACAACCTAATTTCGAGTTGGCAAGTGCAATTTCAATTGTGATTCTGGCATTAGTTCTAATTTTAAATTTAACCGTCAAGTATATTTCTAAGCAACTTCAAAAAAGGATGGGATATTAATCATGAATAGTTTCCAGGTAAAAAATCTAAATCTTTTCTACGGCGAGCATCAGGCACTTAAAGACATTTCGATAGATATAAAGAAACAAAAAGTTACAGCTTTTATTGGTCCTTCAGGGTGTGGTAAATCAACCTTTCTACGATGCTTTAATCGTATGAATGATTTAGTAGAGAATTGTCGCATTGAGGGTAGTGTTCTTTTCGAAGATGAGAACATATACGGTCGCGATGTGGATGTGGTTGATTTAAGAACGCGTGTTGGTATGGTGTTTCAACATCCCAATCCATTTCCGATGAGTATCTATGATAACGTTGCATATGGATTACGCTGTCAAGGAATAAAGGATAAAAAAATCTTAGATGATGCCGTAAAAAACGCATTAATTAAAGCAGCGTTGTATGATGAAGTTTCAGATCGTTTAGGTTCATCGGCACTTCGTTTGTCTGGTGGACAACAACAACGTTTATGTATTGCGAGGGCAATTGCATTAAAACCTGAAGTTATTTTAATGGATGAACCGACATCGGCCCTTGATCCAATTGCAACGGCTAAAATTGAAGAGTTGATTTTGGACTTAAAGAAGGATTACACGATTATTATTGTTACGCATTCAATGCAACAAGCGGGGCGGATTAGTGATATGACTGCTTTTTTCCTAATGGGTGATATTGTTGAATATGAGACGACACGAAAACTATTTCATACCCCTAAAGATAAGCGTACTGAAGACTACATTACAGGCCGATTTGGCTAGGAGGAACTATGCGATTAGAAGATAAAATGTTGGTGTTTGAAACGGATTTATTGGCTATGGCTGACCGCGTTCGTAAACAAATGGCGATGGCGATTAAAGCGATAGTAACAGAAGATAAGACACTTGCACTAAACGTAATTGAAAAAGATGATTATATCAATGATTCTGATGAAAATATTAATGATCAAGCTATTGAAATCCTATCCTTAATGCAACCAGTTGCGAAAGATTTAAGAATGGTTGTGGGTGGAATAAAAGTATCTGCGGATTTGGAACGTATTGGTGATTATGCGAAAAACATGGGTAGGTACGTGATTAAAAGTAAAGAATCACAACCAGAATATCAATGTGATGTGGAGTTGTTAGGGGCTAAGTTTCTTGAGAATTTTGATGCCGTGGTGTCACTTCTCAAGAATCCAAATGTAAAAGATGCTTATGATGTGGCGGAAATGGATGAATCTTTGGATGAGTTATTTCAAGGGATTATGGCACGTTATGCATCTGAGCCTTTGGAGACTGATCGTATCCCAACACAAACAATCGGAATCTTACGTAATATTGAACGCGCAGGGGACCATGCTACCAATATTTGTGAGCATGTTATCTATATAGTTAAAGGACGTCATATAGATTTTGGTTAATATGTGATAAAAGGCTTAGATTTAAGCCTTTTTTTTGTGATATAATTAATGAGGAAGTGATAAAATGGAAATAAATTATATTAATCAATCAAATGATGAGAATTGGGACGTTTTTGAAACATATCTCAGTCCAATTTTGGAAGAGACTTTAAATAAGACTGGTTTTAAGAAATCGGTTGAAGTTAATGTTGTTTTAGTCGATGACCCAAGCATTCACAACTTTAATAAGGAATTCCGCGATATTGATCGTCCAACGGATGTTTTAAGTTTTGAGGATGGTTCAATGGAAGGGGAAGTTTTTATGATGGGGGATATTATTATCAGTGTTGATGCGATTCGCCGACAAGCAGAAGAATACGGACACTCGATTAAACGTGAGTTTTGTTTTCTTGTAGCGCATGGATACCTCCACTTACTTGGGTATGATCATCATACACCTGAAGAGGAAGTAGTGATGTTTGGACTTCAGAAAGAGATTTTACATGATATCGCTCGCAAAGATTCTTAAGCGCACCCGAAAAAAGTTTAAGTCGGCATTTCAGGGTGTAAAGACCGGAGTGTTATATGATCACAGCATTCTTATTCAACTTATTCTTGGGTTGATTGCTGTTGTCTTTTTTGCTTTTGTAGGAATCACCCCAGTTGAATGGATGTTTGTAATCAGTGCAGTGTTTATGGTTCTGGTTACTGAGTTTTTAAATTCAGCCGTTGAGGATATTTGTGATTTGCTTATTAAAAATTATAATTTGCACGTTAAGGAAATAAAAGATATTGCTGCAGGTGCTGTGTTGCTGGCAGCTATTTATGCAATCATTATAGGAGTTATCGTACTCACAAGGAGATTTATATGAAAGACGAACTCATTACAAAAGCTTTTGAAGCAATGGGCAATGCCTATGCACCTTACTCGAACTACCATGTTGGCGCTTGTCTTCTGACACGTGATGGTAAGACCTTTGTAGGCGCAAATATCGAAAATGCATCGTATGGTGCAACGAATTGTGGTGAACGAAGTGCTGTGTTCTCAGCGTATTCCCATGGATATCGTCAAGAAGATATTGTTGGTATTGCAATCGTTACAGACGGGAATCTCTTAGCAGGTCCTTGTGGTATTTGTCGTCAAGTGCTGTCTGAGTTACTTGAACCGACAACCCCTATATATTTATCAAACGGTAAGGAATCAATGACAACTAACATTGAGGAACTGATGCCGTTAATGTTTGGAAAGAAGGACTTAAATGACATTTAAATCAGGATTTATTTCAATTGTTGGTCGTCCCAATGCAGGGAAATCAACATTAATCAATCAAATCGTTAAACAAAAAATTGCGATTGTAACAGAAAAAGCACAAACAACACGCGATGCAATCATTGGTGTGAAGACCGAAGAAGATTATCAATTGATTTTTATTGATACACCTGGGATTCATAAGCCGAAACATCAGTTGGGAGAGCGAATGAACCGTACCGCTTATGCTCACTTTAAAGGAGTGGATTTGGTTTACTACATCATTGATGGTGCAGAACCTTTCGGGACGGGGGATGAGTTTGTAATTGAACGATTAAGCAAGCTTAAAATACCTGTGTTTTTAATTATTAACAAAGTTGATAAGATGAGCGAACAAGCACTCCTTGAGCGTATTGCTGCTTCAACTGATTTTCAATTTGCGGAAATTGTTCCTATTTCGGCCCTTGAAAATAACAATGTAGATCGCTTACTCGATGTAACCTTAAGTTATATGGAAGAAGGTGTAATGTATTATCCTAAAGATCAGGTGAGTGCATACCCAGAACAATTTATTATGGCGGAAATTGTTCGAGAAAAAATTCTTGAACTTACTGAAGAGGAAATACCACACAGTGTCGCTGTCGCAATTGAACGCATTGTGAAAAAGAAAAATACAACAATCATTAGTGCGGTGATTCTCGTAGATCGTCCTTCACAAAAAGGGATTATTATCGGTAAGCAAGGTAGTATGATTAAACAAATTGGTGAGCGTGCTCGTGGTGAGTTGGAAACAGTGCTTGGTGAAAAAGTCTTTTTAGAAACGTATGTTCGTGTTGAAAAGAACTGGCGTAATCGCGCTCGCATGTTGAATCAACTTGGATATATCGAAACTGAATATGAACAATAAAGATGTTGGATTCATTGTATCGATTGTTCCATTTCGAGAACATGATGCGATGGTCCATTTTCTTGGTTATGAGTATGGATTGATTCGTATGATTTTGCCAGGTTATTACAGTGCAAAATCAAAGCAAGGACGATTAGGACTTGAATTTTCTAAAGTTCAATATCGATTTAATTATCAAGAACATAAATTAAATCGAATTATAGGTGGTGAATCAATCAACGCATATTTACAAGTGCGACAGAATCTAGATTGGTTAATGTATATGTCATTGGTCTCTGAATTAACGGTGCGTTGTTTTGATTGCGATTCACATAACTTATTCTATCAATGGTTTGAGAATTGTATTGAGTCCAATAATTTAGAAGTTCACTGTATAAAATACTTGGCTTTTATAATTCAAACACAGGGCTTCACACCGGATGTTGATGGATGTGTCATGTGTGGTAATACAAATGTAAATGCATTCTCAATTGAACACGGCGGTTATGTCTGTGCAACGCATGCGCATCATACAATAAAAACGACTAAATCATTGATGATTGCTCTACTTGGTATTTTTTCGAATCGTGATGTTGATGCATATTTAGAAACAATTGATCGATACGCTTTACTTAAAATACTCGTGGAATATTTAGAATTTCATGGTGATTATAAATTTAATAGTTGGAAACTCATTTCTGATGTATAATAGAGGGAAAGTAATTGGAAGGTGAAAGAATGAAAAAATATGAATTTGAGACGATAGTAAACCATGTGAGAACAAGTGGTTTTGTCTTTCAAGGTAGTGAGATTTATGGTGGTTTAGCGAATACTTGGGATTTTGGTCCTTTAGGAATCGAACTTAAACAAAATGTTAAGAAATTATGGTGGGAATCTTTTGTTTCTCGAAATCCATATAATGTTGGTATTCAGTCTGCAATTTTAATGAATCCATCTGTGTGGCAGGCAAGTGGCCACTTAGATACGTTTAATGATCCTTTGATGGATTGTCGTAAATGTAATACACGACACCGTGCGGATAAACTTATCGAAGAGTTTTCCGAAACAGAAATTAATGCAGGTGTGATGAGCAATGCAGATATGGAATTATACATCCAAGAACATCACATTCCATGTCCTAATTGTGGAGGTCACGATTTTACTAATATCCGTCAATTTAACTTAATGTTTAAGACATTTCAAGGTGTAACAGAGGATACTTCGAATGCGATATATCTGCGTCCTGAGACTGCACAAGGAATGTTCGTTAATTATCGAAATGTTCAACGTTCAATGCGTAAAAAATTACCATTTGGAATAGCTCAAATTGGGAAATCATTTAGAAATGAAATTACACCAGGACAGTTCATTTTTAGAACTCGTGAGTTTGAACAAATGGAACTTGAGTTTTTTGTAAAACCAGGAGAAGACCTTGAATGGTATGAATACTGGAAAAAATTCGCAATGGATTGGTTAATTGGATTAGGTATTAAGCCTGAGAATTTACGACTTAGAGAACATGATGAGGATGAATTATCTCATTACTCAAAAGGTACAAGTGATATCGAGTACCGTTTCCCATGGGGATTTGATGAATTATGGGGTATCGCTGATCGTACAGATTATGACCTTAAACAACATCAAGAACACTCTAAAGTAAGTATGGAATATTTAGATCCTGAAACAAATGAAAAATATATTCCTTACTGTGTAGAACCGTCATTGGGTGTTGAGCGATTGATGCTTGCACTGATTTGTGAAGCTTATGAAGAAGAACAACTTGAAAATGATACACGTGTTGTAATGCATTTTTCACCAAAACTTGCACCAACACAAGTCTGTGTTTTACCTCTTTCAAAAAAATTGAGCGAACCAGCGCGTGAGGTTATGCACAAATTAATGGGGTCTTTTGCTTGTGATTTTGATGAAACTGCAAGTATTGGTAAACGATACCGACGTCAAGATGCAATTGGAACACCGTTCTGTATTACATTTGATTTTGATTCGTTAGAGGATCAAAAAGTTACTTTACGTTACCGTGATTCAATGGAACAAGTTCGTGTAAGTGTAGACGAAGCGATTGCATTGATGAATTCAGAAATTAATAAATAAGAATAATGGGTGAGTGATATGAAGCGAATGCCAGAAGAACTGATCAATGACATTCGTTCAAAAACGGATATCGTTGATACCATTTCTCGATACATGACACTATCAAAAAAGGGCAAAAATTACTGGGGGGTTTGCCCTTTTCATGATGATAACAATCCGTCAATGTCTGTTTCACCGGATCGGCAAATTTATAAATGTTTTGTTTGTGGCGCTGGAGGAAATGTTTTTTCTTTTGTTAAGGATTTTGAAAAAATTGGTTTCATTGATGCCGTCGTTAAAACAGCATCGTTTATCGATATTGATGTTACAGAATATGAACCACAAAACACTGTTCCGGTGGATAAAGAAAAATTAAAGTTGTTTCAAGCACTTGATGAAACTCAAAAATTCACTGAGTTTCAACTTTATACAAAGGCAGGGAAAGATGCGTTAAGTAAACTTGAAGCGCGTGGATACAGTATGGAATTAATTAAGAAGTTTGGTATTGGTGTCGCATTTGGGGATAATCAATTATCAAAATACTTATTAGCGAAAGGTTTTAATGAAAAAGAACTGGTCGATTCAGATTTAGTTCGCGTTACAGATCGTGGAATAGAAGATGTATTTTATCAGCGGATTATGTTCCCAATTTATGACCGACATGGTCGTGTGATTGCTTTTAGTGCACGAGCTTTAAGCGATGAAAATAAGGTCAAATATATCAATACTTCGGAGACACGGCTGTATACGAAAGGTTTAACAGTTTATAATTTACACAATGCAAAAGATTCCGCAAGGAAACATGATTTCATTCTTGTAGCAGAAGGTGTTACGGATACAATTGCTTTTACAAAATCAGGATATGATAACACAGTTTCACTACTGGGTGTTGCATGTACCAATGAACAAATTCAAATGTTAAAGCAATGCAGTTCAAATGTTGTTTTAGCGTTTGATGGTGATCGTGCTGGACTTGAAGCAACATACCAAGTTGGAATGAAATTGCGTAAAGCACATTGCTCAGTAACAGTATGGTATAATGATACGGGATTGGATCCAGATGAGTGTATACGTGAATATGGCATCGAACGTGTACAAAAAGGTGTCGATGATCGTATTAATTGGCTTGATTTTTTAATGAGTTATGGAATTGGCAATTATGGTTTAGATTCATTTGATAATCGTAAACGCGTAGTTCAATTTATGATTGACCATTTAAAAAATGAAGACGAATTAGAACAAAGCTACTATCTCAAAAAACTTTCAGATAAAACAAATTTTGAATACAGTGTTTTATCACAACAATTAAACGCACGTAGCGTGATGATTGAACGCGAAACACCGGTGATTTCAAATAATGTTTCAAATACTATGGAATTTAATGTTAACATTCCGGAAAGAGCGATTTTGAGACAAATGCTGATTTCTAAAGAAGCAGCATATTTGTATCGTGACCAATTAGGATTTTTAGTATCAGATCTAGCTACTGATTTTGCACTTATTATCCTAGATTGTTATCGAAATCAAGAAGTTATCGAAATTGCAGATATACTATCCCTAAATATATCTGAAAAAATGAAAAAATTTGCTATCGATATTGAATCAAGTGACTTATTAGATGGCTATAATCGAGCAAGTATGGAACAAAATATTAGTTTGATTCGGAATCATCTTGTCGTCATGGGAATCCATGATATGAAGGGTCGGGTGCTTCAACAAGATAAGATAGATGATCAAGCGGCACTACTCGAAGAAGCAATAAAACAATTAAGAAATAAAAATAAGAGAGAAGGAGAACATTGATGGCAGCTAAAAAATTAAAAACATTAGAAGAAGTTAAAGAGAGTTTTCTAAAACAATATGAGAAAAAGCGCGTTCTATTAAATGATGATGTAGAGAAGGCAATCGATCACCTTAATTTGAATGACGATGATTCAGAAGAGCTTTTTGAATGGTTCACGGAAAAAGGAATCATTTTGAGTGATGATGAAGAAGATATTGATGAGGAGGTAATGCTCGAAGCTGGAGAACCGGATGTCGATGATGATTTTATTAATGATGAAGCTGAAGAGGATGAAATTTTTGATGATTCACTCAATAAAGTTGACCTAAGTTCATATGAAAATGAATTGACCAGTGCAAACATGGTACGTATTAACGATCCAGTTAAGATGTATCTTAAGGAAATTGGTCGCGTTAATCTTTTAGATGCTAAAGATGAGCCCGAAATTGCACGCCGACTTCAAGAAGGTGAACAAGCAAAAGAATTCATTATCAATAAATATAAAGAAATTGTCGATCCTGCAATTACCGATGAGGATTTAGCAGAACGTTTAACAGAAAATCAAATTGGTTACTTTTTTGACGACTTCGAAGCGTATCTCACTGAAAACGGTGATGAAGAAAACTTAGCTTTTCTCACAAACTGGGTTGCAACATATTATGATGGTTTAGAAGCACGTCGAATTCTTATTTCAGCAAACCTTCGTCTTGTTGTATCGATTGCTAAAAAATACGTTGGTCGTGGTATGTTATTTTTAGACTTGATTCAAGAAGGTAATATGGGTCTTGTTAAAGCTGTTGAAAAATTTGACTATACAAAAGGATTTAAATTCTCGACATATGCGACTTGGTGGATTCGTCAAGCTATTACACGTGCGATTGCTGACCAAGCTCGTACAATTCGAATTCCAGTTCATATGGTGGAAACAATTAACAAATTGACACGAATCCAACGCTCACTTGTTCAAACATTAGGACGTGAACCAACCGCTGAAGAAATCGCAGCAGAAATGGAAAATATTACCCCTGAAAAAGTTCGTGAGATTCAAAAAATTGCTTTAGATCCTGTTTCATTGGAAACACCAATTGGTGAAGAAGATGATTCGCATCTTGGAGATTTTATTGAAGATAAAGATGCATTATCACCAGATGAGTATGCTAACAATCAACTTCTAAAAGAAGAAATTAAGATGGTACTTGAAGGTTTAACGGAACGTGAAGAGAAAGTCTTGCGATTAAGATTTGGTTTAGAGGACGGCCGTACACGCACCTTAGAAGAGGTTGGAAAAGAGTTTAACGTTACACGTGAACGTATTCGTCAAATCGAAGCAAAAGCGCTTCGCAAGTTAAAACATCCAACTCGATCAAAACGTTTAAGAGACTTTGTAGACAAACGATAATATGAAGCTTTCGAATAGACTTACAGAGATTTTTAATTTGATCCCTAACAAAGCACGTGTTGCTGATGTAGGAACAGACCATGGATTACTTCTGATTAAAGCAATTCAAGAGAATAAAGCAGTTATTGGTTATGGTCTTGATATTGCTGAAAAACCATTACAACAAGCGCGTGAAAACGTTGAACGTTTTGGTTATCAAGATAAAATTAAACTCCACCTCGGTAATGGTCTTGAAGGATTTCAAGGCGACGCGGATTGCTTCGTAATTGCCGGTATGGGTGCAGAAACCATTTGGTCTATAATTTCTAATTATAAATTTAAGGTGAATGATACAATAATCATTCAATCAAATACAAAAAATGCTTGGCTTCGACAAACAGTAGTTGAGAATGGATTTTATATTGTTGATGAACGTTTCCTTTTGGAACGTGAGATTCCTGTTTTTATTATGGTAATAAAAATCTCAACATCAACCAATTGTGCATTAACACAGGAAGATGTGTTGATTGGCCCTGTGTTAAAAAAGCATATTACAGAAGATTATTTAATCTATTTAACCAATCGCGCAAATCATCTATATTCAATTAAAAAGCACAATGCTGCTTTTGAAACAGAATATAACACCATAAGAAATATTTTAGAAAAGGAGTGTTAATATGATGAATAATATTAATAAAAAGTTTTTTGAACTGAATAAATTTAGAGAACTAACATCAGTTCAAGAAAAAGTTCTTAAAGAAATTAAGAACAAGCGTGATTTGATTGTTAAATCGGATACAGGTACGGGGAAAACCCATGCGTTCTTATTCGCAATTTTAGAGCTCATTGATCCTACAGTAGACCAAACACAAGCCTTAATTCTTGCGCCGACACGTGAACTTGCAATGCAAATTCAAAATTTCGCTCGCGAAATTACATCGTTAGATGAACGTATTACAACAGAACTTGCGATTGGTGGTATGGATAACACCCGTCTTAAGAAAAAAATCGAAAAACAACCAATGATTCTAATCACTACACCAGGAAAGTTTCTTGATATACTAAGCTGGAGTGTTTTAAGACTCGACTTTGTTAAAGCTCTTGTCATTGATGAAACTGATATGATGCTTGACTATGGCTTTATTAATGAAGTTGATACGATTGCATCAAGATTGTCAAATGACACGCTTTTCATGCTTTATAGTGCAACAATTCCTACGGGTCTTCGTGCATTCATTAAAAAATATTTGAAACATCCAATTGAGATTGTTTCAACTGAAGAAAAACTAAAACCACGAATTGATCACATTTTAATCAATCAACGTCACCGTGATATGAATGAAGCCGTTCTTGATGTTTTATCTGCGATTAATCCTTTACTTGCAGTCGTATTTACCAATACAAAAGTTCAAGCGGGTGAAGTAGCACGATACCTTCGTGACTATGGTATCGAGTGTGTGGAACTTCACGGTGATGTGAGTGACCGTGGACGTAAACAAGTATTGAATCAAATTAATAGTAAACGTGTTCAATATATTGTTGCTACGGATTTAGCTGCACGTGGTATCGATCTACCTGAAATCAGCCATGTTATTAACGCAGGGTTACCAAATCACGACTTAGATTTCTACACACACCGCTCAGGCCGTACAGGTAGAAGTGGTCGCCAAGGTTACAGTATTAGTATCGTGACTCAAAAAGATCAAGGTGCAGTAACACGATTAATGAAAAAAGGTTTAAGATTTGAGTACAAACGTGTAAAAGATGGCGCTCTTGAAGACGTTCGTCCTTGGTTTAATTTAGAAAAGCGTACGAAACAACTCGATCCAGAAATTGTTCAGGTTCTTCATCGTAAAAATGTTAAGGTTAAGCCTGGCTATAAAGTAAAACGAAAACGTGAAATTGAACGTTTAACAAATAAGAAGAAACGTAATATGATCCAACAAGAAATTAGAAACCAGAAAAAAGAACGTGCAAAAGCAAAACAACGCGAGCGTGCACTCGACACTGAAAAGTAGTGAATTAACGGGAGGTTTTGATGGGTATTTTTAAGCGACGAAAAAAAACTGACAATTACACAGGGAGTAGCGAACACTTAAAACAGGGATTAGATCTGGATAAGATGATTAATATTCGTCTTAAAATCTTTATTTTAATACTGGTTGCGATTGCTGTGGGTCTTGTTTTCCGATTATATAAGATTCAAATTGTAGGCCAAAGTCATTATGAAGATTTACTTGCTAAATACTCATCCCCACCTGTTCGAATGCCGACGATGCGTGGCGAGTTTCTTGATTCAAAAGGTCGAATTATCGTGTCAAATAAAGCAGTAAATTCAATAACATATTACCCTTCCAAGATGCCTGAAGGTATGAAAGAAGAAGAGGTAGCCCTTAAATTTGCAAAGCAATTTGAAGTTAAAGATGAATTGAATGAAGATGATCTTAAAGTATTGTGGTTGAGAAAGAACAACCTTGGAGAAAGTCTTTTAACTGAAGAAGATCGAAAAACAATTAAAGAAACAGAAATGGATCAAAGCGCAGTTGAGGCATTGAAAAAAAGCAGAATTACAAAAGAAATGACGGATACACTTTCTAAAGATGATCGACTTGCATTTCAAGTCCAAGTCAAAATGGGGAATATACAAATGGGGCAACCTTCAATTATTTTGGAAGAGGCTACCAATGAACAGATTTCGTATTTAGCGGAGCATGCAGCTGAGTTTCCAGGTTTCTCGCGTACTACATCTTGGAAGCGAGAACCCAATAAAGAAGTTGATCTTATGTCACTAATTGGTGATTTAGGAGATGTTCCTTATGAAAAACGTGATTACTATGTCGCTGAGGGTTATGAACTAAGTGAACAGGTTGGTGCGTATGGTCTGGAATATCAGTATGAAAAATTCTTATCAGGTTATAACAGTGAATATGAGCGAACATCAGGAAGTAAATTTAAATTACAAAAAGATGGTCGAAAAGGAAATGATATTCGTTTAACTATTGATATGGATTTGCAAAAAGAAATGGAAAAAATTGTCAAGGAACGATTAGATTATCAGAAGAGTATTGGTGAACGTACAAAGATTAATAATCAGATTCATGTCGTAGCAACAGACCCTCAAACAGGGGACATTCTTGGTATCGTAGCGATGGTTCGTGGTAAAGATGGTAAGTATTACAACGATCCTCAATTAACCATGCTACAAGGTTATCCTGTCGGTTCAACGATTAAGGGTGCAACGGTCTATATGGGCCTTGATACAGGGGTCATGAAACCTGGAGAAACTGTGAATGATACACCAATGTATATCGAAGGAACACCGCCACGACATTCATGGCGTAATCTTGGTATTGTAGATGATCAAACTTCATTACAACACTCATCAAATATTTACATGTTTAATGTTGCGATACGTCTAGGTGGTTCTTCTTACGTACCAAATGGGCCGCTCGTTTTTACGGATGCGGAAAAAACATTTGCTCAAATGAGAAATTACTATAGTCAATTTGGTTTAGGGGTTCGTACACAAGTGGATTACCCACGAGAAGAAATAGGTTATAAAGGTGGTACGACAAATTCGGGATCATTACTTGAGTTTGCAATTGGACAATTTGATAACTACAATGCTATGCAACTGAGTCAATACATTACTATAGTTGCTAATGGGGGATATCGTTTACAACCTCATTTTGTTAAAGAAGCATTGAATCATGATACTCATCGTCCAGTTTACCAAAACAATGTAAATATTTTAAATTCATTGGATAATAAAGAAATGCTAGAACGTGTTCGATCGGGTATGCGTTTATGTGCTTCTTCAAATATGTGTGGGGATTTAATTGCAACAGTACCTTACAGTGCTGCTGCCAAGACGGGTACAGCACAAGCATATGACCCAGAGATTGGTTCATACATCAATAATACCTACGTTGCATTTGCACCTTATGAGCAACCTAAGATTGCTGTTGCGTGCATTGCACCACTTGCTTATACTGAAGATTTGTCGAATCCTGTCACAAATATATGCACTTCAACGGGAGATCGAATTGTAGATGCGTATATGAATTTAAAATAATATATGCAATTAAAATAATATATGATATAATGAGTTGGCTAATAAATATTGGAGGTAACTATGAGAACTCAAGCGATTTTAGTTTGCACAGAATGTGGCGAAGAAAACTATCACACAAGTAGAAACAAAAAAGTTCAATTAGAACGTATGGAAGTTACAAAATACTGCCCACGTGAGCGCAAACATACATTACATAAGGAAAAAAAATAAGCCTATTTTGGCTTTTTTTTCTAGGTGAAAACAATGAAGATAACATATCAAACATTAGGCTATGCAGCCACAAATACATATTACTTAAGTAGTGGGAATCAAATGTTAATTATTGATCCATGCTTAGACCCAAATCAAAATGCAATAAACCTATTGAAACCCACACAGAATTTTGAAGTAATTGGGATTCTATTAACACACGGACACTTTGATCATATCTCAGGTGTAGATGTGCTTGTGGAAGAATTTAATTGTCCTGTCTACATGTACCATGAAGAAATTCATTACCTTAAAGACATGTCGTATAATCTCTCCAATCAAACACCCGAGCCTTTTACCATTAAAACCAATCCGATTGCGATTGATTTAGAACCGTTGACGGTAGGGCCCTTTGAATGTGATGTCGTTAAGACTGCTGGACATACCAGTGGTTCGATTTCCTATGTTTTTGATGATTTCATTTTTGATGGTGATTTTATCTTTGAACAAAGTATTGGTCGAACAGATTTACCGACGGGAAATATGAATGTGATGAATGCATCACTTCGAAGCTTTATAGAAGATTTTGGAGATGTGGATTATACACTTTATCCAGGACACGGCTCCCCAACGACACTTTTTAAAGAAATTGAGACAAATCCATATATAAAACCTAACCTTTAGTTTAGGTTTTTTTTATTTGTTCACGTAGTTTTAGGTATGGAATATATTGATAAAAAGTTACACGATTTACTTGAAATGGCGATTGCACACTCAATTACAGATATACACTTTGATATTACAGAAATGTACCAGGTGATTCGCCTCAGGCGACATAAACAGACAATTAAAACCATCCACGATGATTTGTCGGTCAAGTTATATGAGCATTTAAAATACATTTCTCGCTTTGATTTAAGTCAAAAGGAAATACCACAAACTGGTAGCTTTACGATGATATTCGAACGGAGATATTTTTTTAGATTTGCTACAATAGAGTCATTTGAAAGAAAAAACGGTGTGATACGCATTTTAAACATTGTATTGATTCATTCTCTTAGCCAATGCATTTCAAATAAAAGAGTTCTAAAATCTCTTATAAAATCTTTCAACGCTAGTTCAGGACTCATCTTATTTTCGGGTGCTACAGGATCAGGTAAATCTACGACAATGTTTAATACGCTTAAAGAAGTTTCATCTGAGTCTATCTATAGCGTTGAAAGTCCAATTGAACATTTTTATAGCCATGTGATCCAACTGGAACCCATCGAATCAAGGCTTACCCAAGAAGACATTTTGAATCAGCTGTTAAGGATGGATGCAGACATTATCGTATATGGAGAAGTTCGAACAATGTCTGATTTTAAATTATGTATACGTGCTGTTAATATGGGGCATCTGGTCTGCGCTTCCATTCATTCAAGAAGTTGTTTCCATACATTAAATCGGCTTATTGATCTTGGGGCAACGCATTATGACATTGAATCAGGACTTATTGCAATTTTGTATCATTATTTAAAAGAAGAGAAAGGAGAAGTTGTTTTTAAGCATGAATTTGCTGATCAAGTTCAAATCCGTAATCGACTCAGTCAATCGTTTACCGATAAAGTTTTACACAACAACAGAGACGGATAAATCTATTTTCAGGCTTTTAAGTGTAGGGTTAACGTTTCAAGAAATAAAACAATACTTAAATATTAACGATATGTCTTTTGATGCATATCTTAAGCGTACGCTTCCAAAAAGGTTTTATTTACTGTACCCGAAGGTTTCGGGTATCACGCTTTTGAAACTTTATAATGAAGTTTTGACGCGTAAACATAAACGCTTAAAGGTGATCCATCAATCTATAAGTTATTGGCTATTTCTACATTTTGTGGTCCTGGTCATGCTCGTTTTTTATAAAAAATTACTTTTACCAACAGTCACTTCAGAAATTGAGGTGTTTTCAACCAAACCACTTTTTTCAGCGATTTCTAGTTTATTTTGTCTAGCACTCGTTTATTTGCAGGTTTTTTTTATTCTATTCGCTCTTATCATAGCTTTTGTTGTTTTTCACCGTAAAATACGGATGATTGTAATTGCTGGTATGAATACACTCATTAAATTTAATTTAATTATTTTGTACATTTCCGAACAATTTTGTCTATTCTATAACGTTCTTTATCCTGAAACAAAGACGACGCTTTCTACAATCAAGTGTTTACGTATTTTGTTGTCGAATACGTTAGCGGGTTCGATTGCCTTTGAAATTGAGCGAATGTTAGAGCAGGGAAAGGATATTTCCGATGCTTTAACCCATTCCTCACTGCATCCTATAATTAAAAGTAATATGCGAGAAGGGTTCTTGTTTAATGATTTAGAAAGGTCGCTTAATTTGTGTCTAAACCTCTCGGATGTTTTGATTTCATATCATCTGAAGAAAATGATTTTTGCTTATAGGGTTTTTGTCTCGATTAACATAATTATGATTGTGGTTGTTTACTATGAACTAGTAATGATTCCACTTAAACTAATGGAGGGATTATGAAACAAGGTTTTACACTTATTGAGATGGTGCTCGTTATGACAATTATCGCAATCATATTTATGTTGACGTTACCAAATATCCAAAAAACAATAACAATGGTTAATCGCAAAGGGTGTGATGCACAAAAGAAAATTGTTGATGCAGCAATTATGCAGTACAAAATACATTATGATGAACTACCAACGACTGTCGATCAGCTTATAAATGCAGGTTATCTAAGAGAAAATCAATACAAGTGTTTTAATGGCGAGGTTATACAAATTGAAGATGGTCAAGCAGTATAGTATGAATTTTACTTTATGTGAGTTTCTCTTAGTGGTATTTATACTTAGCGTATCACTGCGAATGTTTCTTACGTTTCGTGTTGAATCTAAAAACGAACCTGCTCTGTTGGAGTATCAATTAAGTGCTATGGAACACTTAGAAACAGTTCCGATTCATGAAAATTATTGGTTTAATGCAAATGGTAATATTAATAAAGGTGGAACCATTAGGGTCAATAACTATACATGTGTCCTACAACTGGGGTTTGGAAGGTATCGATGTGATTAATTGCTTTACATATATTGAGGTGATGTATTGTTTGTGTCTTTTAAGTTTGATGGTATACCTGCTCTGTGTGTTTTATGCATAAAGGCTATTCTGTTGTTGAGTTCTTAGTTTGTCTCGCAATCACTCCTTTATTGATGATAGTTTTAAATCAAATACTCGAACAGAGCTATAAACTCATTGCGAATGCACCGCGAGTCAGACAAAATACTGTTTTTGAATTGCAATTACAACAATTACTGATTCGAAGTAGACGTGTCAAATGCATTGACAATCGCATACTTTTCGAAAAAAATAATTTAAACAATGAGATCAGTTTTAATGGAAAGTATATTATCAAAAAACCTGGTTATGAAATATTACTGCATCATGTTACTGATTTTGGTTGTAAAGATAGTAGGGTGACATACATTTTTGAATCAGAAAAATTCGAATTTTATGGATGGTAATCTTATAGGCTGCACCCATCTCGTTTTTATTGTTCTTTGTTTTTGTATTAGTAAAGCAGCTGTGCTATATGTCAAGCATTACCGATTTTCGGAATCAATCAAGCGTATTCAAGAACGTATTGAATTGGAACGACTTGTAATCGATCATTTTTGTTTTGAAGATGAAGATTTCACGTATGAAGATGAGTACTATGAGGTTCAAGCACAAAAAAAAGATGAAAAAGTTTATGTTTCGATAAATGGTATTAGGTCATATCGGTTTTCTTATGATATAATTGATGATGGAAGTTTTAACTTAACTAAAATGGAGGATTAATTATGATTCAATCAAATGATTTAAGAGCAGGTATGTCAATTATTTATGAAGACAACCTATACCAAGTGTTGGATACATCACATAATAAGACAGCGCAAAGACAAATGATTATTAAAGCTAAGGTTCGCAACATGCGTTCAGGTTCCGTTACGGAATTAACAATGATCGGTGGCGATAAAGTTGAACAAGCTCATATCGATAAGCGTGTTATGCAATATCTATATGATGCAGGTGAAGAACTTGTTTTCATGGATGGTGAAACGTATGAGCAACTAGAAATTGCGAAATCGCGTCTTGAGTGGGAAATGAACTTCATGAAAGAAAACCAAGATATTACAGTTGTTTTCTATGAATCAGAAGTTCTGGGTGTGAATTTGCCTGAAAAAATTGCTTTAACCGTTACTCAAGCTGAACCAGCAGTTAAGGGTGATACAGCAACAAATGCACAAAAAAATGCTGTTGTGGAAACAGGTTTAGAAATTCGTGTGCCACTTTTTATCAGTGAGGGCGAGGTTGTTCTCATTAATACTACTGATGGTAAATACTCGGGTCGTGCATAAGTCATAAAAAAATTAAAAGCAAATTCACCATTAGGATTGAATTTGCTTTTTTTATTTCACAGTACAAGTATTGGACATTAGTCTATTGTTTACTTATAATAATCTTGTATACTTCAGGGCAGGGTGTAATTCCCGATCGGCGGTAAACCCCGCGAACCAATTTGGTTGAACTTGTTAGATTCAAGTGGCGACAGTTAAAGTCTGGATGGAAGAAGTTTTTTTTCATGTTTGCCTTGAGTATTAATATTTTTTTACAAGGAGGCTAATATGAAAAAATATAATACTCGCACAATGGTTAATATAGCAATGCTGACAACAGTATCATTGATACTATATATGTTTGAATTTTATGTACTCCCAGGTTCGCCATTACAAGCGGATCTTAGTGATTTACCAGTTATTATCGGTGGATATTTATTAGGGACAGGACCCGGACTAATGATAGCTTTTTTAAAAAATCTCATGCATATGTTGTTTTTATCTAAAAATGCTGGTCCAGTCGGTGAAATTGCAAACTTTAGTTATGCAGTCTTGATTATGTTGCCTATTGCATTGTATCAACCCAAAACTAAAACGAAGCGTGTTGGGTTATATGTGTTTACGGTGTGTGCGAGTGGACTTTTAATGAATATTATTAATTACTTTATAACATTCCCTTTATATGGAATGACCCAAGAAGGTGCCTGGAATTTGCTCTTTGCGGTGTTTTTACCATTTAATTTAGCAAAAGGGACGCTATTAATCGTTTTCTTTAGTGTTTTACGTCCCCATTTACATAGAATCACAGGACATTAATGTGATATAATTATCTCAAGGAGTGATTGGATATTATGAAATCTCGAGTGAATAAATATCAAGACTTACATGAGCAAATTGCATTGGACTCTGAAAGTAATATTGAAAATTCGGATCTCTCACATTTTGCGAATCGATTGAACCAAATTGATGATCAGTTTGATAAAATGGATGTCGTAGCCAGAGAAGATCGTGAGCCTACACATGCACGTCAAATTGAAGACGTTCAAGTAGAAAACTCAGTTGGCGAAGAACCAAATGTTGAACCACAATTTGATACTTTTGAAAGTGCATATCTCAAAGATTTTTTAGATGAAGTCAAAGAGTATAATGTTCGCAAAGGTTATCGTGATCTTGAAAATACCGATGCAAATATTTTAAGCGAGTTGAATAAGTCATCAGAAATTGCAAAACCTTTTAATGATGATGAAATGACAACCGTTTTACATGCTATCGATCCAGAATTGTCTACGATGGATGCAGACGTTTTTATTGAGGATGAAACCGAAGAAGAAGCAAATCTTGATGAGTTACCAAATCTTGATGAGACAATAGTATTCAAATCAGTAGAACAAAGTACTGCTAATGCGTTTGATGAAGAAGATGAGTTAGAAAAAACAATCGCAATGGCGGTTCAAGAAATGGTGGATGACGAAGAAGAATCGTCAGATTTATCAGGTCAAGAAATAATTGGTTCTGTAGAATTTGAGTTGGATGCGGATGAGTTTGAGAATATCTTATCTGAAGAAGATGATTCAATTTTTGAAATGCAGGCACAATTAGATGCAATGGAAGATTATTCCGATAGTGATTTTGATTCGGATAAGTTCCGCAGTGAATTACTCGCTCAAACACAAACATTACAACATAGAATTATTGATCAAGAACAAAACATCGATCAAATGAACGAGACGATGGTTCGCACGAATCGAATGTTGAACGTTGTTCTTTCGTTATTAATCCTTGCGATTATTGTTGTATTGTTGTTGATTGTAGCGCAATTTAGGAAGTAGGATAGTTTTTGTGTTTAATATAGCAATTGATGGACCGAGTGCATCGGGGAAAAGCACCATCGCTAAGCAATTAGCAAAAAAATTAGGATTTGTGCATATCGATACAGGCGCAATGTATCGAGCAGTTGCACTTATTTGTTTGAATCAAAATATTGATTTAAATGATGAAAAAGCATGCTTTAACATTGTTAAAGATTTGGTAATTGAATTACCCGAAGAGAATATGATTTTAGTAAATGGTCAAGATGTATCGCTTCTTATTCGAAACGACGAAGTTTCGAGAGCAGCTTCACAAGTATCTAAACATAGATCAGTTCGTGATGTTTTAGTATCAATTCAAAGAGAAATTGCTTCGAAAAAAGGATTTGTATTGGATGGACGTGATATCACATCAGTTGTTCTTCCAGATGCTGAAGTGAAAATATTTCAAACCGCTGATGCGGGCGTTCGTGCACGCAGAAGATTTAACGAATTGGTAAAAAATGGAATTGAAACGACATATGAAGCAGTTCATTCTGACTTAATTGAGCGCGATGAGCGTGATATGAATCGTCAAGAATCACCACTGATTAAGGTTGAAGATGCCATTGAAATAAATACAACATCGATGTCAATTGAAGAAGTTGTATCACAAATAGTAAATATTATAGAGAGTAGGAATTTGAATGATTGATGGAGTAGTAGCAATCGTTGGCCGTCCTAATGTAGGGAAATCATCTCTGTTTAATCGAATTATGGGCGAGAGAATTTCTATTGTTCATGACGAAGCAGGGGTTACACGTGATCGACTTTATGGAAAGACCACATGGTTAACAAAGGATTTAAGATTTATTGATACGGGTGGAATTCAGATGGAAGGCCAACCGTTCCAAGAAGAAATTAAAATGCAAGTCGATATTGCTATCGATGAAGCGGACATTATTATTTTTGTTGTAAGTGCTAAAGAAGGCATGACTACAGATGATGAATTTATAGCACGACTTTTAAGACAAACAAACAAACCGGTCATTATTGCGGCAAATAAGGTAGACGATGTTCAATTTGTATCGGATATTTATGAGTTTTATGCACTTGGCTATGATGAACCGTTTGCAGTATCTTGTGAACACGGTATTGGTTTAGGTGATCTTTTGGATGAGGTTATTAAAAAATTACCACAAGATGGCATTACGATGTATGAAGATGAACTCAGTTTTTGTGCTATTGGTCGCCCTAATGTAGGGAAAAGTTCACTAGTAAATGCAATGTTGAATCAAGATCGCGTAATTGTTTCAAATATCGAAGGAACTACACGCGATGCAATCGATACACCTTTTAGAATGAACGAACGTGATTATGTCATCATTGATACAGCGGGAATTCGTAAACGCGGTAAAGTCTATGAAGATGTAGAAAAATATTCAGTTCTACGCGCTATGAGTGCAATTGATCGAAGTGACGTTGTGTTATTTTTAATCGATGGTGAAGCCGGTATTCGTGCTCAAGATAAACATGTTGTTGGGTTTGCGCACGAAGCTGGAAAACCAATTATTATTGTTTACAATAAATGGGATGTTGTAGATAAAGAAGAAACTGCGATGGAAGATGTAAAAAAAGTTATTCGTAGTGAGTTTATGTACTTATCCTATGCACCGATTGTATTTGTATCCGCATTAACACGTAAACGTGTTCATACGTTGATTCCTCTTATCGAGGATGTTCATGCTAACAGTATCAAACGTATCAGTACAAGTGTAATCAACGAAGTAATTCATGATGCTGTCATGCTTACACCGCCGCCATCACACAATGGAAAACGTTTAAAAGTATTCTATGCATCACAAGTTAGTACAGTGCCACCAACATTTGTTATTTTTGTTAACGATCCCGAGTTGTGTCACTTCTCATATAAGCGCTATTTAGAAAATGCTCTGAGAAATGCTTTTGATTTCACAGGGACACCAATTAGAATTCTAATTAGAAAGAGGGGAGCTTAATGAAAATCGGAATTGTAGGTTCTGGTAGTTGGGGAACTGCTTTAGGTCAAGTCTTAGCGGATAATGGACATGAAGTTATGATGTGGGGACGTAAGTTGGATCAGGTTGTAGATGTACATTTATATCATTTAAATGAAGAATTTTTTCCTGGTGTTAAACTTAACGAACGATTAGATGCTACACAAAATTTCGAAGATATATTGGACTCTCAAATTATACTTCTTGCAGTGCCAACAGGTGCTGTAGAAGAAGTATGCATCGAGTTAAATACTCATTTAAATCATCCCGTTATTATTATCAATGTTGCTAAGGGATTACATCCTACAACGCATGAATTACTTGATCATGTTATTAAACGTGTCATCGATCTTAATAAATTAAAGGGAGTTGTGAGTTTAATCGGTCCTTCGCACGCAGAAGAAGTTGTATTGAGAAAAATCACAACAATCAATGCAGTGTCGGATAATCCTGTTCTTGCTGAAGAAATTCAAGTTCTCTTTTCAAATGATTATTTTCGAGTTTACACCAATGATGATGTAATTGGATCACAATATGGTGTTGCTATCAAAAATGTTATCGCACTTGCAAGTGGAATCGCTGCAGGATTGGATGCGGGTGATAATGCACGTGCTGCATTAATAACTCGTGGTTTGGCTGAGATGCAACGGTTTGGTGTTCACATGGGTGGACAACCTGAAACCTATCTTGGACTCTGTGGTGTTGGTGATCTTGTCGTTACAGCTACATCGATACATTCACGAAATTTCCAAGCAGGGATGGAGATTGGTCAAAAAAATTCAGCTGTTGGATTTCTAGATCATAATACAAAAACTGTAGAGGGTGTTTTCGCTGCAAAAGTTGTTTATGAAATCGCAGTGGAAGAGGGCATAGATATGCCAATTACTGAACAAATATATAAAATTATATATGAAGAAAAACGCCCTTCTGAAGCCATAAGTGAATTAATGGTGAGAGATTTGAAACCTGAGCGTATTTAACTTGTCAGACAGCAGTTATAATGCTATTATTTGATTATGAAATGGAGGTTTCAATATGAGTGAAACATACAACAAGAAATTATTAAGCGAGTCAATCGCTGGCAAATTAGACATTAGTAAAAAACAAGCAAATGAATTTATCGAAACATTCCTAGACGAGGTAAAAGAAATTCTCGAAAATAAGGGAACAGTCGATTTAGCTGGTTTTGGAAAATTTGAGGTTCGTCATCGTGCAGAACGTGATGGTTTTAATCCTCAAACAAAAGAAAAAATCCGCATTGCTGCATCACACAGTGTAGGATTCAAACCTGCGAAAGCTCTTAAAGACGCAGTTAAATAATTAATGATTTTAAAAAAGGAGCCTGTCTCCTTTTTCTATAGTGGAGGTTAGTATGGGTTTAATGGGTGTCGGTTATGGATTTGTAATCCTTGCCGCTATAATATCTTTTGCTGCACAGATGTATGTTCAATCTGCTTACAGCAAATACAGCCAAGTGGATACATTTGAACATTTGTCCGGTGCGCAAGTTGCACGTCGGATTTTAGATCTTAAAAATATTGACGATGTTCAAGTTGTTGAATCTAATGGTGGTGAATTGAGTGATCATTATGATCCAACAAAAAAAGTTGTAGCTCTATCACCAAAGGTTTATCATGAAACAAGTATTGCATCAGTTTCAGTCGCAGCACATGAGTGTGGTCATGCCATTCAACATGCTGAGAATTATGGATTTATTGCATTACGTAATAAAGTTTTACCGTTTGCGATTGTCGCAAGTAAATTCAGTATGATTCCAATTATGATTGGTTTGTTTGGAAGTCCACAGTTTCTTAAAATTGGAATTATTCTATTATGTGTCATTGCGATTTTCCAATTAGTAACGCTACCTGTGGAATTTGATGCATCATTACGAGCAATTAAAATCTTAGAGCAAGAAGCATTACTTGATTCTGGAGAACTTCAAGGATCCAAGAAAATGTTAACGGCAGCGGCGCTTACCTATGTAGCTGCGTTAGTTGGAACTCTATTAAGTATTCTTCGATATATTGCGATCTATAATCGTCGCAATGATTAAGACACCACGTGTGTCTTTTTTTTATGTCTTACTAGGTATCATGTTTACTTAAATAGGGGGATGATTATGCGTTGCTATTTATTTTTTCTATTTATATTTATGTTTGCTTTCACAACAGAGGTTACCTGTGAATATATCGACGATCGACAAAAAGTTCCAAATGAGTTACTTGAGGTAAATTTTGACAAGGGAATGCTTCATTTGAAAGGATGGGCCTTTATAAGAGACTATCAAAATTACTATGATGCTTCGACACATTCATTTCGACTCCACGTGAAGGGTCCTTCACATAAAGTATTCCAAATGTCATTAGATTCTGTAAATCTTACTCGATTCATGTCTTATCGCGGTTATCGGTTGTGTGAGGATAACCAGATAAGCCAAGAATCCTGCAATCATCATTATGAAAATGTAGGTTTTCATGGCTCGATACCCCTTAACACCTTGATAGAAGGTGATTACGCGTTGTCGCTTGAAATACACCATCAACAAACACATCGTACCGTAGAGGTGCCTCTATATCTAACGAGCATGAAATCTCTATCGCATCAATACGATGGTAAAGACTATTCGATTGACTCAGTTTTTAAACAAGGAGGAATTACAGTGTACTATCATACTCTGATCGCGACAACTACACCATTCCCGTCCTATGAAGGCAAGGTTGTAGAGTATGGACAGTATTGTTCTCGTTCTCATGGAAATACATCGTTCTATAGACAAGGTGCAATGTTTCAAAAAATTAAAGATGTTGTTAAGTATAAAGGGATTGTCTCTTACTTCAAAGTTGGCGCAAAACAATCAGGTTGTGTTGATGGACGGCAACGGTTGGTTGAGGGGAATGAAGTTACAGTTTATATTCCAAGTACGTTTGTGAACTATACTGGAGGGAATATGAAACTAAAAATACGTAATCGAATGCCAAAGCTTGATGCTCAACCGATTTCAATCAATCAATATCAGCCTTATGATGTTTTTGAGAATGTAAGTGCAGTTGACTATGATCATAATAATATTTCAGCTCGAATTGAGGTTACATCAAATAATGTTAATGTGAGGATACCTGGAACGTATAATACATGTTATTCTGTTACGGATTATCGAAATCAGAGGGCAATTTCGTGTCGTAAAGTTGTTGTGGAGACGATACCGACATTCTTTAGATATATTAGTGAATTAAGTATTCCAGAAGCACATTTAAACATTTGGAACAACAATTTGTTTTATCAAGTTTTAAAAGATACACTTCTAAGAAGGCAAACATACATAAAAAAATCGTATTGATGAAAGAATTTCTAATTTCATCAATACGATAGTTCTAATTATTTTTTGGATTCTTTTTCTACTGCAGCTTGAGCAAGTATATTTAAGTAGTTCCAAGGACGATCAAAATGTGGTTGGAAGAAAAAGTCAACATAAGCTAAATCTTCGATTGTCATTTTGTTTTGAACAGCAAGTGAAAGTGTATTTGCGGATTGAGTGATATCATACTTTGAGATTACTTGACCTCCGACAATACGATGTGTTTCTTTTTCGTACACAAGTTTCATCATTACTTCTTCAGTTGTAGGCATGAATTCAGGACGGTAATTATCTTTAACCAGTACTGAGTCGACGTCTAAGCCAAAGAAAGGCGCTGAATTAACAGTAACTCCAGTGGAGCCAATATTATATCCGAAAAGGTATAATCCAGAAGTACCTTGTGTTCCACGGTATTTAACTTTGTTTTCAATAATATTCTTTCCTACAAGTGTACCCATTCGAACTGCATTTGTTGCAAGAGGAATATAAGCGTGGTCGCCTGTTGGGTTATAGTGAACCGCTACGTTATCCCCAGCAGCATAGATTTCAGGACGACTTGTTTGCATATATTCATTCACTTTAATTGCACCATTTGGCAAGGTTTCAACTTTATTCTTAATTAATTCTGTACTTGGTTTAAAACCTACACACATAATTACGAGGTCTGCATCATAGCTTCCAGCAGAAGTAATAACTTGACTTACATTTCCATTATCATCAGACTTAAACTCTTGAACTGTTTGGTTAAGTGCAAGTTTGATACCACGGTTTGTCAGGTCTGCTTCTAATACATCTGTAAACTCTGGATCTAGATACTTATTAAGGATGCGATCAAGTCCATCAACTAAAGTTACATCTTTACCAGATTCACCGAATGCTTCGACAAGTTCAATTCCGATATATCCACCACCAACAATAACAACTTTTTCAGCTTTGTCTTTGCGTGCAATGATTTCTTGAGCTTGATTATAGTTTTTACATAACATAATATTCTCAGCTTCAATTCCTGGAATTGGTGGCACAATTGGCCATGAACCTGTCGTAAGGACTAACTTATCATAGCTTTCTTCAAAAGTTTCATTTGTTAGTAAGTTTGTAACAAATACACGTTTTGCTTCAACATCAATATCTGTAACATTATGTTCCATATTTACGTTTGCACCTAATTCTGCAAGTTCTTTAGGGCTTGAATAAAATAAACTTTGAGCGTCTTTTACAACACCACCGATATATAAAGCAATTCCACATGATAAAAACGAAACATTATCATTACGTTCGAATACCTTTACCTCAGCAGTAGGGTCTTCATTAATAATTGCTTTAACTGCGGATGTACCTGCATGTGTACAACCAATAACTACAACTTTCATACATAATCCTCCTTAATGTATATGTTTATTATACCAATGTTTAAAATGAAATTTGAGTGATATGACCGTAAACGCATAACTGTTGTTGACACAGAATTAAATCAAACATATAATAGTTGTTGCGAACCATTTGCATATGGTTGTGATTCGTATATTTTGGTAAGATGTTTCTAAAATAGATTAAATTTACAGATGAAAAATAAAAAAAATATTAACAAGGAGATGGCATGAAATCAATACTTAAATTAGAGAATATGGATTTTTCATATTCTAAAAACAATATTTTAGAGTCCGTGTCTTTTGCGATTGATGAGGGAGATTTTGTAGCTCTAACAGGGACAAATGGATCAGGGAAATCGACGCTTCTTAAAGTTATTTTGGGATTTGAGAAAGCAAAATCGGGTACGGTAAAACTTTTGGGGGAGTCAATAGATACATTTAGTCAGTTTGATTCTATAGGGTATGTGCCACAAGGCGGATTGCTGAGTGTTGCGGATTTTCCGGCAACGTCGTTGGAAATCGTTATGCTTAGACTTTCTAAAGGGAGTTTTTTTAATTTTTATAATAAGTCTCGAAGAAAACGTGCACTTGAAGCACTTGGGCGCGTTGGTATGGAAGCATATGCTTCAGAAATGATTAACAATCTTTCGGGTGGGCAATTGCAACGAGTGTTAATTGCACGAGAATTAATTGTAGAGCCTAAGATATTGTTTTTAGATGAACCGACCAATGGTTTGGATCAAGAGGCCATAAGAAATTTATATCAACTCCTTGAAAAACTGAATCAGGACCAAAAAATGACTATTGTAATGGTAACTCACAACTTAGACCATGATGTACAAAAAATTAACCGCGTTTTTGAAGTGAAAAATCGTATGGTTCAAGAGGTGATGACACATGTTTAAATATGAATTTATGCGAACAGCATTTCTTGTTGGTGGCTTGTTAGCCGTGATTATACCACTTATTGGTGTAGTAGTTGTTTTCAAAAGAATGTCGATGATTGGTGATGCATTATCGCATGTTTCACTAAGTGGAATTACAATTGGATTGATTCTCGGGTTTAATCCGATTGTCGGGGCGATTGCATTAAGTTTGGTTGCTGCATTGAGTATTGAGTTTATTCAGAAGAAATTCGGAAAATATCAAGAACTTGCGATTGCGATTATCATGTCCTTTGGAATCGGTTTGTCTGGCGTTTTGCTTGGTTTTGTAAAAAATCCAGCGAATTTTAATAGTTTTTTATTTGGTAGCATTGTCGCAATCGGTGATAGTGATAACTTCCTTGCGATCTTACTTAGTTTAGTTGTTATTGGAGTATCGATTCGATACTATCGTGAATTTTTCTACCTCGCTTTTGACGAAAAATCCGCATTTATTTCCGGTATTGATACGAACCGTATTTCATTGATATTCACAATCCTTACCGCAATCACGGTGTCGATTGCATCTCGAATCGTGGGTGCTTTGATTGTCTCGTCCCTTATGGTTATTCCTACAGCGTGTGCTATGCAGGTATCAAAGAGCTATAGATCCACAATGTTTTATGCAATTGGATTTTCTTTAACCTTCGTATGGCTCGGACTTGCGCTATCATATGCTCTCAATCTTGCTCCAGGAGGAACGATTGTCCTTCTAGGTGTTGGGGTATTAGTTACACTTATTATAATAAAAGCTGTATTAAAGCGAGGGTAATCTTGAATTTACCTTCGCTTTTAGTTATAATAGAGAAGATAAAAATCATTGAAGAGAATTAGTAACAGGCAAGATCTTTTATAGAAACAATAGGGTTGATGGAACTATTGATTGATAACCTGCGAATTCATCTTGGAGAGAAGCTAATCACTTACGTTTCGTTTGCGTTAAAAACTAAGAGATGTATACATTTTTTGTATAAATCAGGATGGTACCGCGCTTGACGTTCCTGGACGTGCGGTTTTTTTTATGTTTAAGGAGGATTTATATGGACTTGAAAGAGATTATGAATCAAGGGATTGAAGCAATCAAAAATGCACAAACTCTTGAGCACTTAAATGATGTTCGTATTGAATATCTAAGTAAGAAAGGTCTTCTAACGAAAGTTATGGGACAAATGAAGGATTTATCAAATGAGGAAAAACCGTTGTTTGGTAAACGTGTAAATGAAGCAAAACAAAGTATTGAGTCTGCGCTTAAAGAGAAGCAAACAGACTTAGAGGCTATTAAATTAAAAAAAGATATGGCTAAAGATGCGATTGACGTGACATTACCTGGAACTCAATTTAAACAAGGAAGTCAAAATCCACTCATTCTTATGCGCCGAGAAATGGAAGATTTCTTTAGGGAGATGGGTTATAAAGTTGTAGAAGGTGACGAAGTTGAACTTGATTTATATAACTTTGAACGTGCCAATATTCCACAAGATCACCCAGCTCGTGAGATGCAAGATACATTCTTTATTGATGAACATACCTTACTTCGAACCCACACAACTGCAATTCAAATGCGTGCGCTCGAAGAATATGCACCATCTGTTCCTGTGAAAGTAATTTGTCCTGGAAAAGTATATCGACGTGATGATGATGATGCGACACATTCCCATCAATTTGTTCAAATGGAAGGTTTAGTATTGGGGCATGGAATTACTTTATCGGATCTAAAAGGTACTTTAAACCTTTTTGCCAAAAGAATGTTTGGCGAAAGTCGTGAAATTCGTTTTAGACCTAGTTATTTCCAATTTACAGAACCAAGTGTAGAGATTGATGTAACATGTCATATCTGTGGTGGTAAAGGCTGTAGTATTTGTAAAGATACAGGTTGGATTGAAATTCTTGGTGGTGGTATGGTTCACCCTAATGTACTGCGTGCTGCAGGTTACGATGATCCTACACTTTCAGGATTTGCCTTTGGTATCGGAGTTGAACGTATAGCGATGCTTAAATATGGTATTGATGATATCCGATCATTTTATACAAATGATAAACGTTTCATTGATCAATTTAAGCGTTTTGAGTAGGAGGTTAGAATGTTAGTTAGTAGAAAATTATTGAATAGATATGTTGATATTGCAGATATTGACACATTAACACTTGCGGATACCTTAACAAATGCAGGCTTAGAAGTTGAAGGGATTGAACCGTTAATTCATGGAACACATTTAACTGTTGGTCATGTATTGGAATGTGTTCCACATGAGGACAGTGATCATTTAAACGTCTGTCAAGTCGATTTAGGTGAACGTGTTGAGCAAATTGTATGTGGCGCATCAAACATTAAAGTGGGCTTATATGTTTGCGTGGCACAGGTAGGAGCCGTCTTGCCGGGTGATTTTAATATCAAGGCTTCAAAAGTTCGTGGTATAGAATCCAATGGAATGATTTGTTCTCTGAATGAATTGGGTGTTGCTGAAAAATTTCAAACAGAAGAACAAAAAACAGGAATTGTAGTTCTTCCTAAAGCAGAACCTGGTAGTAATCCAGCGGTTGCGCTTGGCTTAGATGATGAAATTCTTGATATATCTCAAACTCCAAACCGATCTGATTTCATGTCGATTATATCAATTGCGCATGAAGTGAGCGCATTATTTGGACGTAAACTTACATTACCTCAATTTGATGGCGCATCAGAAATTGGAAGTAAGACAGAACTTAAGATTCAATCATACACTGAAAAATCACCTCTGTTCTTAGGGAAAGTGATTGGTAATATAACAATCGGAACTTCTCCAGATTGGATTCGTGAAGCACTTATTGGTTCGGGAATCAAACCAATTAATAATGTCGTCGATATTTCAAATCTCGTGATGCTTGAAACAGGTCATCCAATGCACTTTTACGACATTGATTTCTTAAAAAATCAAGATTTATCAGTTCGTGATGATTTTGAAGGAACCGTAGAGGCTCTCGATGGTAAAACATATGATCTAGAAAAAACGATCTTTGTTATTATGAATGGCTCAGTACCAGTAGGTATTGCCGGGATTATGGGTCTTGGTAATTCCATGATTCAACCTCATTCTAGTGGGCTTGTGATTGAAGTCGCACGTTTCAACCATGTTTCAGTTCGTAAAACTGCAACTCGTTTAGGTTTAAGCAGTGAATCTTCCACACGTTATACCAAACCGATGGATAATAACGCTTCAAAACAAGCGATGGATCGTGCAGTTTCGCTATTACTAGAATATGCAAGTGCGTCAGCACTAGAAGAGACTGTTCAATGGGGTTCACTTGATAGTACACCGGTTGAGGTATCAATTACCGTTGAACGCATCAATAAATATCTCGGTACATCTTTAGAAGAATCAGAAATTATAAATGTTTTCGAACGTCTTAATTTTAATCCTAAAAATATTGATGATAGAATTGTATGTACAATACCGTCGTATCGTAAAGATATCGCCATTGAGGAAGACTTAATTGAAGAAGTGATCCGAATTGTCGGATATGATGTCATGGATGAAACATTACCATTAATGGATTTAACACTCGGTAATTTAAATGATCACCAACTTAAGACACGAATGATTGAAGATGTTCTCCTTGGTTTTGGTGCTGATCAAATTCTATCCTATACACTTGTGGATGAATCAAAGACTGTTGGTTCGGAAAGTTTAGGAACACCCATTCGTTTAGCGAATCCGATTAGTGACAAGCGTGCATATCTAAGAACACACTTGTTGCCATCGATGGTAGAGGTTTTAGCATATAATAATGCTCACAAAATTTCAGATGTGCTCTTCTTCGAACAGTCTTCAGTATATGCTGAAGGGACGAAATCAAATCGCTTGGGAGTTATTGGACAAGGATCGTTATTTAATCAAAATTGGACGAAAACTGAGATTCCTTTAGACTTTTACACTATAAAAGGAATGATTATGGAATTATTTGAAAAGTTAGGTTTTAATGAAAAAAGATTCCAGTTCAAGCCAAGTGGATTTGATGATTCAAAATTCCACCCATTCAAGAGTGCAGAAATTCTGTTTGATCGTAAACACTTAGGGGTTATTGGACAACTTCATCCTCTTTATGCAAAAGAATACGACTTAAAAGACCCTATTTATTTAGAAATTGATTTGGACTATCTTTTAGGACAAAAAGCAGGTGCTATAAAAGCGACTGCAGTAGCAAAATATCCAATTATGACTCGAGATTTAGCGATTCTTTGTGATAATGAAGTTTCGGTAAGTGATTTAATTCAATCAATTGAAAAAGTCTCTCGAAAATATTTAGTTGATTTAAATGTCTTTGATGTATTTACATCAGAAAAATTAGGAAATAAAAAATCCATTGCATTCCAATTGTCCTTTGGGCAAGACCGTACCCTCGAGGTAGAGGAAATTAATGATATAATGAGTGCAGTGATTGAAGAACTAACAAAACGTTTCAACGTTGAAGTGCGATAACATTAGGAGGTAAAAATATGGGTAGAGCATTTGAAGTTCGTAAGGCGTCGATGCAAAAGACAGCGGCCGCTAAAACGAAAGTGTATTCACGATATGGAAAAGAAATCTATATGGCAGCTAAGGCTGGTATTCCTGATCCTGAGATGAACGTGGGTTTAAAACGCATCATTGATGAAGCAAGAACTAAACAAGTTCCTGCCGATGTTATTAAACGTGCTATTGATAAAGCTAAGGGTGGTTCTGAAGAGAACTATCATGCTGTACGTTATGAAGGGTTTGGACCGGGTGCATCGTCATTTATCGTTGAATGTTTAACAGACAACGATAACCGTACATACAGTGAAGTTCGAAATTGCTTTACAAAATCTAAAGGTAAGATCGGTGTTAATGGTTCCGTAGTTCACGGATATGAGCACGTTGGGTTGTTGTCATTTGAATCCAGTGATGAAGAAACAATTATGGAAATTCTTTTAGAAAATGAAGTAGACCTTATCGATATTGAACAAGAAGATGGTCATATGACTGTTACTGTTGATACGACAAGTCTTCATAAAGCAAAAGAAGCACTCGAAAGTAAGTTGGGTGTGATTCAATTTGATGTTCTTGAAATTACCTATTTACCGAATGAATACGTAACGGTTGAAGGCGAAGATGCTGACAATTTCAGAAAAATTCAAGCGATGTTTGACGAAGTTGAAGATATTCAAGAAGTATATCACAACGTAAAATTTGAAGATTAATTCTAAAAAACCTCTAGTTTAAGTACTGGAGGTTTTTTTGTGTGAAGCTTTGATGAAGAATGTAAGGATTGAGTCAAAAGCTTTGATTGATTCGTATGATGTACGATATAATCAACATATACAAAAAGGGAGGCTTTATTATATGGGAAATTTATTAGACAAAGCAAAAGAACTTGCAGCAAAAGCAAAGAGCTCTGCTGATGATTTGGGTACAAAAGCCAAAGAAACCGCTGAAGATCTTGGTGAAAAAACAGAATCAGTAACTAAAGAAGCATCTGAAAAGATGAATGAATTTGGTGGAAAAGCCAAAGAAGCTGCTGAAGACGTATTGGAAAAAGGTCGCGATATGACTGCTGATGCAGTGACTAAGGGTAAAGAAGTGGCAGAAGATTTATCGGAAAAAGCTAAAGAAACCGCTGAAGATTTGACCGATAAAGCAAAAGACATCTTTAATAAATAATCTGAAGTCTTTAATAGATTCATAACAATAAAAAACCTTAAGATTTTGAAACTTATGTTTCAGTCTTAAGGTTTTTTTATTAGAGTGTTTCAATGATTTGTGGCAGTCTTTTATAAACCAGTTTCTTTATCAATTGATACACGAGAAAACTGAGAATCATGAGAATAAGACCAAAAATATATATTACATGAATTGGATTATAATTAAGCGCTGCAAACACAAATCCTCCAATAATTAAAAAAGAGGAGAATAGCGGAACTACAGCAAGAAAATTTTGTTTAATCGCTTGTGTTTCATTGTCCCAAATTAGTTTTGGCGAAAATACATCCAATACTATGGCACTTGTGTTGGAAAGGATTGAACCCAAAAAGGAACTCAAGATAAAGATACATACATATACGACATTTAATTTAAGGAAGCCGGCAATTACTATTCCGATAATCCAAGTAGGAATGACAGTTATGATTGCACCGATTAGTATTTTCGCGTGAACTAAGGTCATAAAATCAAGTGGCATTGCTTGGAATTGTTTGAGTGTGCGACCCTCACGAGAAATGGACGTTGCGGTAATCATACCGACATTGGCCATAAAATATGAGACTAAAAGACCAATTATGGCTACTAATGCAAATTTAACGTAAAAGGCTTGGCTGTAGAAATTGGTGCTCATAATTTCTTGTGCTGTCTGATTGATCTCGGTAATGGAGACTGGGGACTTTGATATACCTATAAACAATGGAATGACAAAGGATACTGGTATAATAATTAGTCCTGCGAAATAATTCGTGGTAAATGTTGGTGTTCGAAGGATGTTTCGAATATCATAGCGCATTATTGATCGAAGCGCAGATCTTTGTTTTGTAGATTTTTGAAATGCTTCAGATGTTAATGCGGTTTTCTTAGAAGTGGCTTCGTCGATACCGATAACCCCTTTGAAATATAACTTTTGAACTAGTGTTACGAGCAAGAATGGGCTGAGGATAGATACAACAATTCCAAAGATCATTTTTCCATAATCAGCATAAACAACCCCTTGAGAAAGTAAAGGGATAGTAGGGAAGACACCGTTGAGTACTTTTAATAAGGCATTGTCTCCTGAAGCGATGCTCGACATGACATGAGCTAGAAAATCAGTACCACCGGTTCCTGATGTTTGGCCTAGGTATGCCATACCAAGACCAAGTACAATACCGAAGAATGTAGAGACATAGGTGTAAACATCTTTATTCTTAAAGAAGGGAACAAATGTCAAAATGAGAATCATAAAGACTAGTGATAGTGTAAATGGAATAATGGGTATCATCAGTGAACTGAGAATAAATCGAATAATGAAGAATATATCCGGTTTAACGTTCACAATATATGCAATTGCGAAGGGAATAAAAATAATGGCTGCACTGATGTACATGGTCACTAGGCTTGTAATGAATTTTGAAAACAAAATATCAGAAGCACTGACTGGAAGTACTAAATATCGTTCAATATCTTTTGAAAAATAGAAAATACCGGGAACGACAAGAATACCAATAATTAGTATATAGACACTTGCACTTGCGAATAATGTATGGATTGCGATGCCAGGTTGTCCTAATGAAACGGACGATTTAATGAGCGTGTTCCAAAGATAAAAGATGATTCCGCCAAGATAGATAAAAAGAAATGCAAATATGAGAATCATAAATTTCGAATTCTTTTTTTTCTTTGTGGTTAGTTGTTGTGTAATATCATAAGTCGTTGTTTTCAACATTGTTTCGGTTAGTGTCAGAATTCGATTCATTTTGTCAGCTCCAAGAAGATTTCTTCAAGTGATAATTGGTTGTAGCTAGATTTTAAGGCTTCTAGAGTACCAGTATAAACAATTTGACCGTGGTTAATGATAACGACTTTGTCACACAACTTTTCGGCTACTTCAAGAACATGGGTTGAGAAGAATACAGCACCGCCTTGATTTGCGTGCTCACGCATTGCTTCTTTTAAAATATAAGAGGATTGTGGATCAAGTCCAGTTAGAGGCTCATCAAGAATTAATAAGTATGGATTATGAAGAAGAACCCCAATAACCATAATTTTCTGACGCATACCATGGGAATAGGATAAGAGTTTATCGTTCAATGCTTTATCCATTCCAAGTAGTTGAGTGTAGTCTTGGATACGCTGTTTGCGGTCCAACTCATTAATATTGTAGATGTCCGCAATAAAATTCAAATACTCGATACCTTTTAATTTTAAAAATGCATTTGGGTCATCGGAAACATAACCAAACTGTTGCTTCGCTTCTATTGGTTGGTCACGGATGCTTAAGTCATTAAGGGTAATTGATCCGGAATCGGGTGCTAAGATCCCTGTAAGCATCTTAATGGTCGTTGTTTTACCTGCACCATTAGGGCCGATAAATCCAACGATTTCTCCGGAATTAATTTGAATGGACACATCATCAACGGCTTTATGGGTACCATTATAAGTTTTCGTAACATTCTCAATATTAATCATATTTTTCTCCTTGATTATAATATGGCATAATTATATCACTATTTTCACTATTTTCAATATCTTCACCAAATCTATACAAAAAAAGAGGGAAACTTCCCTCTACATCCATGTAATTTTTCGTTCGGAACCGTCAAGAATTCTTTGAATGTTTGAACGGTGTCGATAGATAACGATCGCTGCAATGATTGCGAAAGCAATTGTAACTTGAATGTTTTCTTGTGATAAACCAAGAATAACGACTGCAGTAATAACTGAAATCATAGCAGATAACGAAACCATTTTAGATAGATACAGCGCTGCAAAAAACAGAAGAACTGGAACTATAAAATGAAGTACAGGTCTTTTTGTGACAAGAATTGAAATTCCCAGTAAAAACCCCATAGCAGTTGAAACAGCCTTGCCACCTTTAAACTTAGCAAACACTGGAAAGCAGTGACCCAATGTAGCGAAAAATCCAGCATAGATAGTTGCTTCTGGGAACACTAAATTTGTAATAACCATAGCAATGGTTGCTTTTAAGACATCCAATATCGCAACTGCAACGCCAGCTTTTGCACCGAGTGTTCGACCAGCGTTTGTTCCCCCAAGATTTCCAGAACCGTGTTCACGGATATCCGTATTAAAAAATACTTTTCCAATGACTAATGCATTGGGAATCGATCCTAAGAGATACCCAAGGACACTTGCTAATAATATTTCCATAAATTCACCTCAAAATCATTTTACCATGTTCAATGGCAAAGTTAAAAGAACTTTTCATGATGGTTCAACTTTTAGTACTCAAATAATCATTAGGTCATGATATAATACACCTTGAGAGGAGTTGGAGAGCTTGAGTACACAAAATTATTCAGCATCAAGTATTGAAATTCTAGAAGGTCTTGAAGCTGTAAGAAAACGCCCTGGGATGTACATTGGATCTACCGATTCACGTGGTTTGCATCATTTAGTATGGGAAATTATGGATAATGCGATTGACGAGGCCCTTAATGGTTATGGGACGACAATTCGTTTAAATATAGAAGATGATATGACTGTATCGATTCGAGATGAGGGTCGAGGAATGCCGATTGAGACACACACGAGTGGAGTCAGTGCATTACAGGTCATTTTTACTGTGCTTCATGCCGGTGGAAAATTTTCTGAAGCAGGTGGGTATAAAACAAGTGGAGGTCTTCACGGTGTTGGTGCATCTGTTGTGAACGCGTTAAGCGAAGAGGTTAATGTGAGTGTCTTCCGTAAAGACGGAACTTATAATATGACTTTTAGAAATGGTGGTAAAGAAATTGAACCACTTAAAAAAACAAGTGATCGTGGTCCAATAGGAAGCCGTGTTCGTTTTAAAGCAGATCCAACGATTTTTAAAAATTCAAAATTTAGTTTTGATACTATTTGTGAACGCGTTCAAGAAAGTGCTTTTTTACTGCAAGGAATTCAATTTATCGTTACTGATGAGCGTGTTAATGTAACGCGCGAGTATCGCTACGAAAAAGGTCTGGAAGCGTTTATGGAATACATTCATGAGGATCAAGAAGTTCTAAACGACGTCATCCTATTAAATGGTTCTGATCAGGGTATTTCGGTTCAGATTGCGTTGCAATATAATGAAGGATACAATGAAGATACTTACTCATATGTAAACCTTGTTCGCACTCATGACGGAGGTACCCATGTTGCGGGTTTCCGTTCAGGATTTACAAAAGTTATTAATGAATGGGCACGTAAACATAACCTTCTTAAAGAGAAAGAAAAGAATTTTGAAGGGAATGATGTTCGCGAGGGGCTTTCAGTCATTCTTTCTGTAAGTATTCCGGAAAATTTACTTCAATTCGAAGGACAAACTAAAGGTAAACTGGGAACACCCGTTGCGAAAGGTGTTGTTGATGCAGTTATTTCAGAGCAATTACCTTACTACTTAGATGTTCATCATGAAGAAGCTACAAAGATTATTACGAAAATACAAAAAGCCTCCCATGCTCGTTTAGCTGCTCGAAAGGCACGAGAACAAGCACGAAATGGAAAGCGAAATAAAATTGAGCGCATTTTATCAGGAAAACTTGCAAATGCGCAAACCAGAAATAAAAATAAAAATGAATTGTATTTAGTGGAAGGGGATTCTGCGGGTGGTAGTGCAAAGCAAGGCCGTGATAGTAAATTCCAAGCTATTTTACCTTTACGAGGGAAAGTACTAAATACTCAAAAAGCAAAATTTGAAGATATTCTTAAAAATGAAGAACTTAATACCATCATTCATTGTGTAGGGGCAGGTGTGGGAAAAGATTTTGAATTAAAAGACTGTAACTATAACAAAATCATTATTATGACCGATGCGGATACAGATGGTGCCCACATTCAAGTGTTATTGTTAACCTTTTTCTTCAGACATATGCGTCCGCTAGTTGAAGCTGGATATGTTTACATTGCTCAACCGCCACTTTATCGTGTCAAATCCGGAAAGAACGTTCATTATGCTTATACAGAAGATGAATTGGAAACATACCGAAAACAATACGGTAAAATTGAATTGCAACGTTACAAAGGACTTGGTGAAATGAATGCGGATCAACTTTGGGAAACTACAATGGATCCAGAAACACGTTCGTTAATTCAAGTTCAAATTGATGACTTTTTAGTTGCAGATAAGCGTGTCTCAGTACTTATGGGAGATAAAGTTGATGTTCGTCGTGAATGGATTGAACAAAATGTCGCGTTTACGTTAGAGGAGGATCCACATGTCGCATGATTCATTGATTAAGTTACCTATCGAAGACATTGTTGGTGAACGATTTGGTAGGTATTCAAAATATATAATTCAGGAACGTGCACTCCCCGATGTACGTGATGGATTAAAACCAGTTCAACGTCGTATTTTGTATGCGATGTTTCATGATAAAAACTTTTATGATAAACCATATCGTAAATCTGCCAAAACAGTTGGTCTTGTAATTGGTAATTATCATCCGCACGGAGATAGTTCTGTTTATGAGGCAATGGTCCGTATGTCACAATCTTGGAAGATGAATATGCCGCTCATTGACATGCAAGGGAATAATGGGAGTATTGATGATGATCCTGCTGCTGCTATGCGTTATACGGAAGCACGTATTTCAAAATTATCACAAAAACTTTTAGAAAACATTGATGAAGAAGTAGTTCCATTTGTATTAAACTTTGATGATATGACGACAGAACCTTCTGTTTTACCGGCTCGTTATCCGAACCTTTTGGTAAACGGTTCTACAGGGATTGCCGCAGGATATGCAACAAACATTCCTCCGTTTAATCTCAATGAAATTATGGATGCGTCCATCTATCGTTTAAATAATCCAAATTGTAGTGTTGAAGAGATTATGACGATGGTTCAAGGTCCTGATTTTCCAACGGGTGCAATTATTCAAGGACAAGAAGGAATTGAAGATATCATTCGCAAGGGTAAGGGACGTATTGTAGTTCGTGCTAAAGCAGAGATTGTTGAAAATAAAAGCATGAAACAAATTGTCATTACAGAGTTGCCTTATGAGGTGATTAAGTCGAATGTAGTGCGTAAAATTGATGAATTACGTTTTACGAAAGCCAGTGAAGGTTTTGGCGATGTTATGGATGTTCGAGATGAATCGGACCGTACGGGTCTACGAATTGTTATTGACTGCAAACGGGATGCGAATGTCGAAAGCATTCTTAATCTCTTCTATAAATACACTGAATTGCAAGTTTATTACAATGCGAATATGGTTGCGATTGTAGATCAACGTCCTAAGGTTTGTGGTCTTTTAGAAGTGCTTGATGCATATTTGAAATTTAGACAAGAAGTTGTCTTAAATCGTAGTAAATATCGCTACGAACAAAAAGAAAAACGATTACATATTCTTGAAGGACTGATGAAAGCGACTTCAATCCTCGATGAAATTATTGCGGTTATTCGTAGTTCAAATAACCGATCAGAGTCTCGCAATAATATCATGGCTGAGTTTGGATTTACAGAAGCACAAGCGACTGCGATTGTTGATTTACAGTTATATCGTTTATCTTCAACAGATATTAATGCGCTTCGTGATGAGTTCGCTAAGCTTGCCAATGAGCTTGAATATCTCGATCTTGTTATTCATAATATCGATATGTTGAATAATATGATTGTTAAAGAGTTTATGGAAATAAAAGAAGCGTTTGATACACCGCGAAGATCTGCAATAGAAGCAGAGATTTCAGAATTGGAAGTGGATCATCTCAGTCTTATTACTAATGAAGCTGTCATGGTTACTGTATCGCGTGATGGATACCTTAAAAAAGTTTCCTTACGATCATATGGTTCAAGTCAAAAAGATGCGATCGCACTTATGGATGAAGATATGCCTGTATTCAGTTCAGAAGTTGAAACAACGGATTATCTCGTTTTTGTGACTTCAAAAGGGCGATATGGAATGATTTTAGTTCATGAGATTGACGAAGCACGTTGGCGCGATACGGGGTCACATATTAATCAATACATGAAATGCGATCCTAATGAAAAAATCATTAGTGTCTTTACGTTAAAATCATTTGATACGTATCGTTTTATTGTGACATCTACTGCATCCGGTATGATAAAGAAAACGGCAATTTCCGAACTTGAAGTAAAACGTACCAATCGACTTTACGATGTTATGAAGTTAGGTAAGCATGATGAATTAGTTGGTGCGGTTATTACTACAAATGATGAAAATTTACTTCTTGTAAGTAAAGAAGGTCAATGTATGCGTCTTGATCTCTCTGAGATTAATCCCATAGGACTTCGTGCTAAAGGCGTTATCGGGATGAAACTGAAACTTAATGATCGTGTTGTATCAACAATGGGCTTATCGGATGAATCTGAAGTTGTCTTTGTGTCGGATCGATTCCAAATGAAGCGGATTAAAGCACACGATATAGCGATAAACAATCGTGCAACACAAGGAACCTCTATTGTGAAGATGGTTAAGAGTAACCCGCACTATTTGGGAGAAATCTTTGTAGGAAATATTCAAGATCATATCTTAATTTATAATGATCATACTTCTATTATTCCAATTAAAGATGTTCCAATTATGTCTGCAGATGCTACCTTCTCAACGGTAACTTCCGAAAAAGATTTCTCAATATTGAGACCTCTTGTTCATGTTGTGAAAGTTGCAATTCCTAAAGTAGAAGATAAAAGCGTTACTGAACCTTTGAAACTTGATTTATAATTATGTATAATTGTAGGGTAGAGTTATTACGTTCGACCTTACAAAACCAAGTCTGGCGGTTGTATACTTCCAGACTTTATTATTTCAATTAGGAGGTTTTATGATTAATCGGTATTCAAGAGATGTAATGAAAACAATTTTTAACGATCAGTTTCGTTTTGAAGCGTGGCTCAAAGTCGAGATTCATGCAGCAGAGGCATTCAATCAACTGGGGGTAGTTCCAGATAACGATCTGAAAGCATTGCAAGAAAATGCTTCCTTTGATATCAATCGTATTTATGAAATTGAAGCTGAAACTCGCCATGATGTTGTCGCGTTTACAAGAGCGGTAAGTGAAACACTGGGTGATGAGAAACGATGGATTCATTACGGTTTGACGAGTACGGATGTTGTAGATACAGCCTATGGATATATTTATAAGCAAGCAAATGATATCTTAGAGCAGGGACTTTTGGATTTTATTGAAGTTTTAAGACAACAAGCGATACGATATAAGGACACCCCTTGTATTGGGCGAACACATGGAATTCATGCCGATATAACGAGCTTTGGACTAAAGTTTGCGCTTTGGTATGATGAAATGAATCGAAATCTTGGACGTTTTCAAGCTGCTCGCAGCGATTTAGAGGCGGGTAAAATCAGTGGGGCTGTTGGTAATTTTGCTAATACGGATCCATTTGTTCAAGATTATGTTTGTTCTCAATTAGGGATTACATCAACAAATATTTCAACACAAGTGTTGCAAAGAGATCGTCATGCCTTTTATATGTCAACGCTTGCAATGATTGCAACAAGTATTGAGAAAATTGCAACGGAGATTCGTCATCTTCAACGTACTGAAGTTGGAGAGGTTGAAGAATTCTTCAATAAAGGTCAAAAAGGTTCTTCGGCAATGCCACATAAGCGAAATCCAATAAGCAGTGAAAATATGGCGGGATGTGCACGTGTAATCCGTGGTTATATGCTAACTTCGTTTGAAAATGTTTCGTTATGGCATGAGCGTGATATATCCCATTCGAGTGCAGAACGAATTATTTTTCCGGATGCAATTACCTTATTAGACTATATGTTGCATCGATTTACACGAATTGTTGCGAATTTAGTTGTTTATGAAGACAAAATGATGGATAATATCAACTTGACACACGGTGTTATTTTTGCGCAACGTGTAATGACTACATTGATTGATAAAGCAGGTCTAAGTCGTGAAGAAGCGTATGACTTAATCCAGCCCCTTGCAATGGAGGCTTACAATACGCATACATCTTTCTTAGACGTGCTTATTGAAAACGGTAACGTATTAACATTGATGACTCAAGAACAATTAGAACAGTGTTTTGATTTAAACTACTTTTTAAGAAGAGTAGATACCATTTTTGAAAGGGTAAATATATATGGAAAATAAAAAATGCGTTGGTTGTGGTTCAGTATTACAAACTGAAGATACAATGGGACGTGGCTATGCGAAGGCAATTGAAAATGATTATTGTCAGTCGTGTTTTCGTTTAAAGCATTATCGTGATTTTAAACGGGTTAAAGCAGATGTGAATGATGGAACAACGCTTGAGTTTATTGAGCGTTTTGAAGGCCATATCTTGTGGGTTTTAGATATCATGCATCTGAATCAAAGTATGCACACAGGATTACTTCGTGCATTAAGAAATAAAAGTGTTGTGCTTGTTGTAAATAAGCGTGACCTTCTACCAAAGTCTGTTTCAAATAACAAACTTACAAATGCAATTATGCGATCATTAAAAGATGAAGATGTTTCGTTGATGGATATAGTCTACGTTTCTGCTTTGAAAAAGAATACACTTGAATCGTTAAATCCTTACTTAGAGGACGCTCCGTGTGCATTTGTTGGATGTGTCAACGCAGGAAAGTCGTCATTGCTTAATGCACTGATGGGTAAAAATGATTTATCGGTATCTCCAGTAGCTTCCACAACTGCAGATGTATTGCATATTGAGACGGAAAATTATGATGTTTATGATACACCGGGATTAAGCAATGAAACAAACCTTTTAACGAAGTTTACCGATGAGAACCTCGTGATGTTAGCGCCTCAAAAAACGCTCAAACCGGCAGTATATCAATTGTATGAAAAGCAAACAATTATGATTGGTAATTTAGGTGCCATCACAGTAAGTCCTAAATCACACGTTCATGTTGTCTCTTATCTTCCGTTTGAATTAAAACGTATTAAACCGGAACGACTTGAAGCAAATTTTGGATTAGAACATGAATTTATGATTCAAAATCCTTCCTATCGTAAGAAAAAGTGGCCTGTGACCGATAAGCATATTGATATCGAGATTTTCGATGTTGGATTTATTAGTATTCAAGGTGAATTAAAAGAATTAGAGACAAGTTTCGATAAAGAAGCTGAAGTCGTAATCAGAAAGGCGATCATTTAATGTTAAGTAAAGATCAAAAAAAAGAATTAAAACGAATTTCTCATGAGGAGAAAACAACTGTATTTATTGGGAAAAACGGATTAACAGAGACTGTATATGAAACATTCGAAACATCCATGTTAGCTCATAATCTTGTGAAAGTAAGTATCCAAAAGAATTCAGATGTTACCATTCTAGAAGCAGTTGAAGCGTTTGAAGACCGTTTTAGTTGTGATTTAGTAAGTAAAATAGGGCGTGTTGCGGTTCTCTATCGTTACAGTAAAAACGGACGTATTAAAGTTTGAGAAAAATAATCTTGTTTGGGGGGAGTTTTGACCCCATTCATGATGGTCATCTAATGATGGCAAAGAATGCCCTAAAACAACGTAAAGCGGATGAACTATGGTTTGTTGTAAGTGCGCAAAATCCTTTTAAAGAAGGTAGTTCTTCCTTTCATCATCGATTTAATATGGTTCAATTGATGATCGAACCTTATCACAAGATGAAAGCCATCGATCTTGAATCCAAATTACCTTTACCTTCCTATTCGATCGATACAGTTCGAATACTGAAAGCTCTGAACAGGGATTGCGAATTTGAATGGTTAATTGGTTCTGATCAATTGCCTAATCTAGACAAATGGAAAGATATTGACGAATTAAATCAAAGAGTACAATTCATCATGTATGCACGTGATTTTAATATTGAAACACAATTTCCGATTGTTGCAGGCCCCGTTTTACCGATAAGTTCGACCGACATCCGTAAGGGATTAATTACTAAGACTTCATCACGAGTTCTTCAATACATGACCAAACACAGTCTGTATCTGGACGAAATATTAAGAAATCGTGTTTCTCAAAAGCGTTATGAACATGTCTTGAGAGTTAAAGAAGTTGCTTTAGAATTAGCTGATGCTCATAATATTGATAAAGACCGGGTTACACTTGCTTGCATGATTCATGATTTATGTAAGGAAGATTCAAAAGAAAATTTACTTAATACCATGAAATCAAATTATCCCAGTCAAGTTGGATTACATCCGGCATTTTATCATGGATTTGCAGCGGCTTCGGAACTTTCAAAGAAATACTATGTTCGAGATAAGCAGGTTTTAAATGCAATTCGAGGACATGTTAATGGCGCATCAACAAATAAAATTGGAATGATTTTATATATTGCTGATAAGTGCGAACGGGGTAGAGGCTACGACAGTGAGCCCTTAATAACATTATCAAAACAAAACTTGGTTGATGGGTTTAAAGAAGTAAAAAAGGCACAAGATGCCTATTTAAGGAGACATAATGAATAATTTATTAGATGTGATTGTGAAAACAATAGATGAGAAAAAGGCAAATGACATTGTAACAGTAGATTTTAAACGAGAAAATCCACTTTGTGATTATTTTGTAATTGCGGATGCACCCAGTGTACGTCAAATTAATGCGATTGCTGAGTTTGTGGAAGTTGCAATTGAAAAAGAAGGATATAAAATCCGCAGTATTGAGCGTCAACACGGATCAACATGGATTCTTATTGATGCTTATGATGTAGTCGTCCACTTATTTTTAACTGAGGAACGTGGTCATTACAATTTAGAAAAACTTTATCAGGACTATATCGATGAAAACGTATTACGATAGTCTTTTTGCTTCAAAAGAAGGAACTCAGTTATATAAAGAATTTATCACAAAGCATGCGGTAGGAGAGTCATTACTTGAATTGGCATGTGGAACAGGTGATTTACTGAAGGAACTTAATGAACAGTATGATGTTAAAGGTGTTGATCTCGATGATTCAATGCTTGCACTTGGTTATGAAAAATATCCTGAATTAACGACGAAAATGGTTCAAGGTGATTTCTTAACCTACACAGATGAAAAAACTTATGACACTTTAGTATGTGTTGGTGATAGTCTCAATTACATTCTTACTGAGGAAGATTTATTAAAATTTGTAGATCAAAGCGTCAAGCTTTCATCACACATTATCTTAGATTGTCACCATCCTCATCGTTTGAACGAATTTGCGGATGATTATTATGAAGAAGGATCAACGGATTCCTTTGATTACGCATATCAAATTGAAGTTGATGGTTCTCACTTAGTCCATGTCATTAATTTTCTCGATGGAACATTTGACAGTGTATATCAGTGGGTGTTTAGTCCAGAAATTCTTATTTCTGCGTATGAGAAACACGGTTATTCAGTATGTACTTATACTGATTTTAACCAAGCAGGTATCAGTTCTGAAGGTGAAAAAGTGATGTTTGTCATCACAAAGGAGTGCATATGATTTTAATTATAGGTGCTATGCAAGAAGAAGTATCTGCATTAACATCATTGATGTCAGCAGTTGAGTCAAGTAATGTATCGGGAGTAGATGTATATACTGGTATACTTTCGAATCAAGAAGTGATCGTAGCGCAAAGTGGTGTCGGTAAAGTTAACGCAGCCTATACAGCTTCTTGCCTAATCGGAGCATTTAAGCCACAAATGGTATTAAACATTGGGAGTGCTGGGGGGCTAAGACCTGACCAAAAGCATGGTGATATGGTTGTTGCGACACACCTTCAATACCACGATCTTGATATTGGACCGGGTACTCAAACAGATAAACGATTTATTTTTGAGACAGATGCAAATCTTTTCCAAACAGCTAAGAAAACTCTTGAAAGTATGGAAAAGCGTTACCATGTCGGTCTTATCGTTTCGGGGGATCAATTTGTAACAAAGTCATCACAGGCATTCTTAAATATTCAAGAACATTTTTCAGAAGCTATCTGTGTTGAAATGGAAGCGACGGCGATTGCTCATGTGTGTCACCGTAGTCAAACACCATTTCTTGTCTTAAGAGGATTATCTGATGTTACGCATGACCCAGAAAATGACATTGATTTCGAACAATACTTACCTTTAGCAAGTAAAGTTAGTGCAACTTTATGTCAGGAATTTATTTTAAATCTATAAAAAAACGTACAAGTTAGTCTTGTACGTTTTCTTTTTCGATTTAAATCGTATTTGTTTTATGATTTTTTGTTTTCAATCCCATAAGGACCAGTCCAGAGACCGTTATCAAAAAACCATGTTTTCGGATCGTCGCTCGTAAAGGGATTGTCTTGTTTAAATACAAGCGTAGATTTCACATCTACCTTATCCTTTTTAACTTCAATTACGACAAATGCTGGATATTTTTCAACACCCAATAATTGTTTTAAGCGTGTTACAGATATGTTTTGAGCTTCAGACATATCAATTGAAATGATTTCCGGTGTGGGACGTACTTCTTGTTCTGTTGTTAAAGGTGCTAGTAAGGCATCTTCAACATAGTCAGAATCAGAATCACCATCTTTAAGTAAAAATACGTGTTGTCCTGGATTATCATTTAAAAAAGTCTGGATTTCATTAAGTTTAATAACCGTTTCGCTCTCAGGCATACCGGCACGCAGCGTTAGAGCACTTGTTTTGGGTTTAAATTGATCGTGTAAAACGACAAATAAAGACACGAGTGCAACTGCAGTAAACGCAATTAGAATAATTCGTTTTCGCATATTTCCTCCTAACGTAGCCAATAAAAGAATAGCACTTTGTAGACAGAAAATCAAATTGTTGGATACATCTTTCATGTTTCAAGATATTACGGTATAATAAGACCATATAAGAATGGGGGTTTCTATGTTCCTCAAAAAGATAGAAATGCAAGGTTTTAAATCATTTGCGGATAAAGTTATAATTAACTTCGATGATGCCGTTACTGGTATTGTAGGTCCAAATGGATGTGGGAAAAGTAACATTAGTGATGCGATACGTTGGGTTTTAGGAGAACAGTCCGTAAAATCAATGCGTGGCTCGAGTATGACTGATGTTATTTTTAATGGGTCTGAAACGCGCCGGAAGGTTAACCTTGCGGAGGTTACACTCGTCTTCAATAACGAAGCACGACCACTCAATAGTGACTATGAAGAATTAGAAATAACGCGTAGACTTTATCGAGATACACGAGAATCGGAATATCTCATTAATAAAGTTCCGTGCCGATTACGCGATGTCCATGATTTAGTTATGGACACGGGATTAGGTAGAGACTCATTATCGATTATTTCACAAGGGACAATCAGTTATTTTGCGGAGGCAAAGCCAATTGAACGTCGTGTTATTTTCGAAGAGGCAGCAGGGGTTTCCAAATACAAAAAACGCAAGATTGAATCCATCAATAAACTTGAACGTACAAAAGAAAATGTTGATCGAATGCAAGATATTGTGGATGAAATAACACGTCAAGTGGGTTCTTTAAAGCGTGCTGCGAAAAAAGCGGAACAATACAAAGAAAAAAAAGCATTGCTTGAGTCAATTGAGGTTTCTGTAATTTGTCGTGAAATTAAAGAACTAGAAGAACTTATTGATTCGAATAAAAACGATACCTATCGTTTGGAGTCAGAGATTGCTTCTTTAGAAACAAATATTGGTGTTTATGACCATGAGCTTCAAGAAAAACGTCAAGAAATATTTAAAATGGATCAAGATATTGTTAAAGGACAAGAGAAGGTGATGCAATTTGTCCGTGAAATCGGTATTTTGGAAACACGTAAAGTTGAAATTGATGAGCGTCGTAAGTACACCTTAGAAGTTGGTGACAAACAAGCTAAAGCTCAAGAATTGTTTGCGGCGATGAATGATGCCAAGTTGGAATTTGACGAACGAAAAGAACGTCAAAAAAAACTGAATGCGGAAGTTGAACTTTTAACAGAATCCACTTACGAAAAGAATAGAGAACTCGCAGATAAACAACAATCACTCAATGCTTTAATGTCATCATTAAACCAATTAAAAAACCGCTTAGAACTTGTTGTGCATCGTTTAGAGCGACCTTTCGAATCTCAAGCAGGGGTTCAAGCGGTTATGAACAACAAAGCGTCTCTTTTTGGAGTTCTTGATGCAGTTGGAAATGTTTTTACGCCTGAGTCCGGTTTAGAATTAGCGATAACAACCGCTTTAGCGGGATCGATGGTTCATATCGTTACAGAAAACGATAAAGCTGCCGTAAACGCCATTAATTTTCTAAAGAAAAATATGTCGGGAAGAGCAACCTTTATTCCTTTAACTTCATGTAAGTCACGTTCTGTTTCTGAAGATGCTCTAACTGTTTGTGAACATGCATCAGGATTTATGGGCGTTGCTTCAGATTTTGTATCAAATGATGATGTGTTTGATATTTTAAAAGAAAGCTTGCTTGGGAATGTTCTTGTTGTATCTACAATTGAAGATGCAAACCGTCTTGCTAAGCAACTCCATCATTCTTACAAAATTGTTACACTTGATGGTGATGTAATGCACCGCGGTGGAACAATGTCTGGTGGTAAAACAAAAAATAATCAGCAATCAATGCTAACGCTTAAACGCGACAAGGAATCGTTAGAAGAAGAAATTACAAAATTAAAAGATCGTATCGTATTTTCGGAAAATGAAGTACGCATGTTACAAACGACTTTAAAAGAGACGAATGATGTTTTAATGCAACGTCGCATTGCATTAGCTCAATTAGAACCTTTACTAGATGTTAAACGCTCTAAATATGAACGTTTGCAACAAGAGTATGAGGAAATAAATCCAAACGACGAGTTTATGACGGAAGATGTTGTAGATGAAGTTATTGGAAAATTGAATCGTGCTTATATGGAACGCGATGAATTAAGTTCTAATCTTGCATTAATTCGAGAACGTCGTTTAGCCCTCGGTAATGAGGTGCAACGTAAGGAAGTATTGATTCGTCAATACCGCAGCGATCCGAATAAACTAACACAAGAAAAACATCAGGTTAATTTAAGTGATACGAAACATGCGACACGGCTTGAATCAAATCTTGAGCGTTTGTCCAGCGAGTATCAAATGACCTTTGAGTATGCTCTTGAAAATATTTATGATGAATCAGCAGCAAACAGTCGCGACGAGGTTCTTAAGTTGCGTGGTGAAATTGCTGCGTTAGGAAATGTAAACCTTGAAGCTCCGGAAGAATACCAAGAGGCGTTTGAGCGTCACGATTTCTTAACAAAACAACTCGATGATTTGATTTCTTCACGGGATAAACTTCTCGGTGTCATTGAAGAGATGGATCAAATAATGGTCAAACAGTTCAAAGAAATGTTTGATAAGATTAACGCGGAATTGGGACCGGTTTTTGGAGCGTTATTTGGTGGCGGTAAGGCTAAACTTGTATTAGAAGATGAAAATGATCTGTTAAATACAGGTATTGATATTGATGTACAACCACCAGGGAAATCCGTTCAAAATATTCGTTTGTTTTCGGGTGGTGAGAAGAGTTTAATTGCAATTTCAGTACTGTTTGCAATTTTAAAAGCCCGTCATGTTCCACTTTGTATTTTTGATGAGGTTGAAGCTGCGTTGGATCAAGCTAACGTAGAGCGCCTAGCAAACTATATAAAGGACTTCAGTGATGATACGCAGTTCTTGGTGATTACACATAGATCCGGAACGATGGCGCAATGTGATGTCTTGTATGGCGTTACAATGCCTACACGGGGTGTTTCATCGATGCTACGCGTACGATTGGATGAAGCAATTGAATTAAAGGAGGAAGCATAATGGGATTTTTTGATATGTTTAAAAAATCGAATAAAAAAGATCAAAAAGAACAGGCACTTTACTCAACGGGTTTAGATTCTACTAAAGCATCTTTTGGTAATAAATTAAAACAAATGTTCACTGGGAAACCAAAGTTTGATGATGCTTGGTATGATCATCTATTAGCGGTTTTGATTCAAAGTGATGTATCGTTGAAAAGTGCTCAAAAAATTATAAAAACATTTAGAAAAAGTGTTAAGACTTCAATGAGTGAAGAAGAAGCATTAGAGACTCTTGTTGAAGTGATTTTAAGACAGTATGGTGATAATTTAGAGCCTTATGCCATTGAACCGGGACGACTTAATGCAATTTTGGTCGTAGGTGTGAATGGTTCTGGGAAAACGACGACATGCGCTAAATTAGCTTACAACTACCAACAAGAAGGCTATAAAGTTTTGTTGGTAGGTGGTGACACATTTAGAGCTGCCGGAAGTAATCAACTCAAAGTTTGGGCCGATGAGATTGGTGTGGACTTTGTTGGTGGTAAAGATAATCAGGATCCCGCATCTGTTTATGTGGATGCCGCACGATATGCTAAGGAACATGATTTTGACGTTATGATTTGTGATAGTGCAGGTCGTTTACAAAACAAAGTTAATCTCATGAAAGAACTTGAAAAAATGAAGCGTGTTTTAGAGCGTGAGGTTGGAAGTATCGATCACACTTATCTTGTTATTGATGGCAATACAGGTCAAAACGGATTATCTCAAGCGAAAACCTTTACCGAGGTGACTCCGGTTAATTCTTTAATTGTTACAAAACTCGATGGTTCGCCCAAAGGCGGGGTGCTGTTGAGTATTAAAGATGAATTGGATCTCAAGGTAAGCCATATTGGTTTAGGAGAAACAGTGGGGGATCTTAGAGCTTTCGATATTGAAAGCTATCTGTATCATCTTGTTAATGATAATCATGAGCGTTGAGAAAGCAGTCGAGTTAAATCGATTATTTGATTACTATGAAAGTTTGTTAACAGAAAAACAAATACAAGTTTTTCAATATTATTACCAAGATGACTTGTCATATCAAGAAATTGCGGATATCCTTAATATTAGTCGTTCGGCTGTTTATGATAACTTAAATCGAACAACCCGATTACTCGAAGAGTATGAGCAAAAGTTGGGAGTTGCGACATCCTATCAAAAATTATTTGATAAACTTTATGCCCTTGGGGATGGGGAAGTCAATAAAATCTTAGATGATTTCAATAGAGGAGGAAATTATGAGTAAAGTTTTAGCGGTAAATGCCGGAAGTAGTTCATTGAAATTTCAATTATTAGAAATGCCAGAAGCAGAAGTGCTTACAAGTGGTATTGTTGAACGTATTGGTTTAAATGATGGAATTATCACATTTAAATATAACGATCAAAAAGATACAGATACATTAGATATTCCCGATCATCACGTAGCGGTCGATCTGGTGTTAAAAGGTCTTGTGGAAAAAAGTATTGTTTCTGATTTATCAGAAATTGTAGTTGCAGGTCACCGTGTTGTTCATGGTGGTGAATTTTTCCAAGGAAGTGCATTATGTGATGAAGTGTCAGTAGCTCAAGTTGAAGAACTTGCAGATTTAGCGCCATTACATAACCCAGCAAACTTGATTGGATATCGTGCATTTAAAGAAGCATTGCCAAATGCGACACATATCTTTGCATTTGACACTGCTTTCCATCAAACAATGCCTGAAGAAGTGTATATGTATGCATTACCATACGAGTACTACAGTGATTTAGCTGTTCGTCGTTATGGTGCACACGGTATTTCACATGAATATGTAGCACAACGTACGGCTGAATTAATGGGTAAAAAAGTTGAAGATGTTAACTTGATTACACTTCACTTAGGAAATGGCGCATCAATTTCTGCTGTTAAAGGTGGAAAATGTGTTAATACATCGATGGGATTTACACCATTAGCTGGATTAATGATGGGTACACGTACCGGGGATTTAGATCCTGCAATCGTTACTTACTTAATGCGTAAACTTGATATTACTGCAGAAGAAGTTCTTGATATCTTCAATAAAAAATCAGGTATGGCAGGAATTAGTGGAATCTCAAGTGATGCACGCGATATCGAAAACGGCATCGACGAAGGTAATGAACGTGCAATTTTAACACGCAAGATGTATGCACAACGTGTATTAGAATATGTTGGTGCTTATGCACTTCAATTAGGTCATGTTGATGGACTTGTCTTTACAGCAGGACTTGGTGAAAACGATACAGGGACTCGTGAAGCAATTTTAGATGTATTGCAACCAGGTCTAAAACTTGATTACGATCGTGAATTAAACAACAAAACACGTGGTAAAGAAGTTAAATTAAGTACTGATGCTTCATCAATGGATATTTGGGTTTGTCCAACAAATGAAGAATTAGTCATTGCGACTGATGCCTACCGTATTCACAATGAACAAAACTAAATTTCTAGAATATGTTGAGTCCTTTGATAAAATTTGCTTATTTCGTCATGTTCAACCGGATGGAGATGCATTAGGGTCTCAGGTAGGGCTGGCAAAATGGTTAAGGTTAAATTATCCAGAAAAGGAAATTTTGATGTTAGGAAGCGATCTTCATAATTTTACGATTTATGAACCCATGGATTGTGTAGAAGACCTCGGATCATTTCTAGCAATTGTACTGGATAGTGCAAATCAAGAGCGAATTGATGATCAACGTTATCAAGAGGCAGATACAATTATTAAGATTGACCATCATCCAGAAGTGGATGCCTATGGCGATCTACAGATTGTTGATTCAAGTCGTGGAAGTGTTTGTGAGATCGTTGCAGATTTATTACATGAACTTCAAATGAAGATGAATGAATCCGTTGCAAATACGCTTCTGTCAGGTATTTTGACGGATACACAAAAATTTTCAATTGAAACGACTTCATCCAAAACACTTCGTGCAGCAGCATGGCTTATGGACGAAGGGGCAAATATCACAAAACTTAATCATGCACTTTTTTTACGAACACGTAGAAATTTTGAGATTAATCGTGAAATTCAAAACCATATCCAGGTTAAAGATGCATTTGCCTATGTGATTATTAATCAAGCGTTACTTGACCAAATGGAAATCACAGAATCAGATGCAAAAATGTTTACTGGATCAATGGCTGGAGTTCGTGAATTTAAAATTTGGGGATTGTTTATCCAGACTGAAGACGGATCCTTTAAAGCTTCGTTGAGATCTCAAAACAATACCATTAATACAATTGCGCAACGTTATAACGGTGGTGGACATCGCTTAGCCTGTGGCATTAAAGGTTTAACGCATGAAACTATGGAGACGTTAATCAATGAATTGGCAGAAACATCGCTATTATAGCGATGTTTTTTCATGTATAATAATATTAGAGGTGGCAAAATGGCGACACACTTAATGGTCCGCAGTCATTATTCTCTATTGCAGGGGATGATGCCTGTTGAATTAATCTGCGAAAAAGCGAAACATAATGAATCAAAGAGCATTGCCTTAACAGATCGGCATGTTCTTTTTGGTGCATTGGATTTTTATAATGCAGCACGTAAACATAATATTAAGCCTATTTATGGCATGGAAATTACAATCTCTGAGAATGAATCCAATTACGATTCATTAGTGCTTGCACGAACTAATAAAGGATATCAGGGCTTAATCCATTTATCTTACTTACTTTCAAAACAAGCTTCTATTTCGGAAGCGGATGTAATGCCTTTTGAATCCGAATTAATCTTTATTGCCTATTCAGAACAGGGTCCATTTGAAAAAGGCATGTTGAGTAAAAACCTCGATGAAGTGGCAGATACGATGGAACGTTTAAAACAAATGTTCTCATATTTTTATATAGGCTTATCACATCAAGAATCTGGATTTTTTTCATCGGTTAATGATCAGCTGCGACAAATGGCTGTTTTACGAGAAATTGAATGTGTTGCACTTCCTAAAGTATATTATGAAAACAAAAATGATGAGGAAGCGTTTCGGGCGCTACAAGCAATCGATAAAAGCACATATTTAGAGGATAAAACACTCGTGTCCTCGCCAAATCGGAATTTTATTAATGATGATGATTTTAAGTCGCGGTATTCAGAAACAGAGATATTATTAACTGATACAATTGCTGAGATGTGTAATGTATCAATTATGAATCTCACAACTGAGTTGCCGGAATTTGAGACACATCAAGAAGTAAGTAATAAAGTTTTCTTAGAACAACTAAGTCATTTTGGATTAAAACGGAGGTTAAACAATTCTGTTCCAGAAAAATATCGTGAACGATTGAATTATGAGTTAAAAATAATCAATGAAATGAACTTCACTGATTATTTTTTAATCGTTTACGACGTTATTCGTTACGCTAAGAAGGAGGGGATTTATGTAGGACCTGGTCGTGGGAGTTCTGCGGGTTCTCTTGTTGCATATTGCTTGGGTATTGTTGAAATTGATCCTATTGAATACGACCTATTGTTTGAGCGTTTTTTGAATCCAGAACGTGTTTCTATGCCGGATATTGATATTGATTTTCCGGATGATAAACGACAATTTGTAATTGATTATGTAAGAAATAAATATGGAGATGACTATGTTGCGCACATTGTAACATTCGGAACGCTTAAAGCACGTCAGGCTTTTCGTGATACAGCGCGCGTTCTACAAGTTCCAATCCGTAAAGTGGACCAAGTATCGAAGCTTATCGATCCAACGTTGAGTTTAAACGACAATTACAATAAAAACAGTCGATTTAAATCACTGATTCAATCAGAGGATCTTTTAAATAAAACCTTTGAGCTTGCATGTAAGATAGAGGGGATGCCACGACATACCTCAACACATGCGGCAGGTATTGTTTTAAGCAAAAAACCTCTTGATACTGTTGTTCCGGTTATTCAGTTGGATTCGGAAACTAAAGCAGTCCAATATGAGATGAGTTATCTTGAGTCCATTGGTTTAGTGAAAATCGATTTTTTAGGTTTGAGAAATCTAACGATTATTGACAATATTAGCCGGCAAATTAATGAGTCTGAATCTTTTGATATTATGTCAATTCCACTAGATGAAAAAAAAACGTATGACTTGATTTCACGGGCTGAGACGGTTGGTGTTTTCCAACTTGAATCGGATGGAATGAAGGCATTGTTGAAGAAAGTTAAACCTCACAAGTTTAGTGATATCGTTGATACGGTTGCCTTATTTAGACCGGGTCCGATGGAGAATATTCCTTTATATCTAGAGAATCGCGATCACCCAGAAAAGGTCAAATACATTCATGATGATTTGAAGAGAATTACGGAAAGTACAAATGGTATTTTGATATATCAAGAACAGATTATGCAAGTTGCTCAGATTATGGCTGGATTCAGTTTAGCTCGAGCAGATATTTTACGGAAAGCAATGGGAAAAAAGAATGCTAAAGAACTGGATGGATTAAAAACGGAGTTTATCCAAGGATGTATTAATAAAGGCCATAATGAAATCTTTGCGGAAGAACTCTTTTCACTTATTTATAAATTCGCAAACTATGGTTTTAATAAATCTCACTCAGTTGCATATGGGCTAATTGCTTATCAATTATCATATTTAAAGGCTAATTATCCACACTTGTTCTATACCTATCTTTTAACCAGTGTTATTGGTAGTGAGGTTAAGACACGGCAATACATTGATGAATGTCGTCGACGAAAGGTGGACTTACGTCCTGTTAATTTAGAACAAAGCAGCAACAGTTATACACTTGAAGGGTATGCAATTCGCTTGCCATTTACGGTAATTAAGGGTATTAGTAAAAGTATCGGAGCTAAAATTCAAAGTGAGGTTCATGAAAATGGTCCGTATTTGAGTTACTATAATGCCATCAGCCGTTTAAATCTTGTGGGAATTAAGAAAAACCAGTTTGAATTGCTTATTCAAGCAGGAGCTTTTGATTATTTAAATTCAGATCGTTTAAGTATGATTGCGTCACTCGAAGAAGCACTACGGTATGCGAATATCATTCGTGTTGAAAAAGATGGACAGTCATCTTTAAATATGGATTTAATCAGTGAACCGATTTTCACAGTGGTAGCTGAAAATCGAAGACAAGTTTTAAATGATGAATTGGTTGTCTTAGGATTTTATTTCAGTGAACATCCAACCTTGCGTTTGAAACAGAAGCATGAATCGGATTCATTGATTGAAGTCAAAGTTCGTGATAAATATTTCAGAATCATCGCGATGGTCGATCGAATTAAGCTGCATCGGACGAAAAAAGGGGACCAAATGGCCTTTATTCAGTTAAGCGATGATACAGGTTTGATTGATGGAGTGGTATTTCCGTCAGTATATGATAAAATAAAAGTGAACCTAGAAATAGGAGCACTTGTCTTAGTGAAGGGGCAGATGCGTGAACCAGGATCTTCGATCATAATGGATATGTATCGATTTGATTCAAAACCGGAGTTTCACGAATCATAAAATGAAAGAGGTGAATTCACATGGTTAGATTTTTGATTGTAGATGATGAAGAGAAAATTAGAGAAGTTGCTAAGGAATATGCAAAGGCAACGGGGTTATTATGTGATGAGGCGTCCGATGGAGCTGAAGCAATTGAAATGGTCAAAACTAATGACTATGATGTTGTGGTTTTAGATATCATGATGCCAAATCTTGATGGTTTTACTGCATGTCGTGAAATAAAGAAAATCAAAGATGTTCCGATAATTATGTTATCTGCACGTCAAGAGGAGTTCGATAAGTTGCTAGGGTTTGAATTGGGGATTGATGACTATGTCACAAAACCGTTCTCACCTAAAGAATTAATGGCTCGTATTAAAGCTGTGAGTGAACGTGCCAAAGGGATGAAACACAGTGTTTATTCATTTGGTGGTCTTGAAGTGGATATTACCGGACGTAATTTAATCATTGATGGTGAACGTATTAATGTCACACCGAAAGAGTTTGATTTGTTGGTCTTCCTGATTCAACATAAAGATCAAGCGTTATCACGAGATGTGCTATTAGATAAAGTATGGAATTATAATTATTATGGTGATTATCGTACCGTCGATACTCATATTAAAATGTTAAGACAAAACTTAGGTCCATATCGTGACTATATTGTTACGGTTCGTGGAACAGGTTACAAGTTTGAAATCAACAACTAAGAATATGGCATTTCGTATTTGGTTCTATTTCCTATTACTAACAGGGATTATGCTGTTATTTTTATGGATGTTACAAATTTCGTTTATAGGACCTTATTACGAACGCAATCGATCTCAAACAATTCAAATGAAGGTTACTGAGATTGAACGATTATTAGAACGATCGGATATTTCAATCGTTGAGGAAGCAACAGGGAAAATTCTAGCTACGGAAAATATGTGTATTAGTATCTATAATGATCTTGGGGTTCGTACTTATATTGGTGAGAACCCCAATATTCCCTGCCAGTTAAACAATCTGAAAAATTCAACAATGAAAGAATATATGATTATGGCTGACAATGCTCCGACACGCGATTTTTCGATTAATTTTAATAATGGAATTCATGAACAAGGAATGTATTTTTATGGCAGAAGTACGCTTATTAATGGTAAACCCAATTATATTTTTGTTATTTCTCCTATAAAACTTTTAGATTCAACGGTATTTGTTTTGAAAAGACAATTTGGATTGTTGGCACTTGTAGTCTTTAGTGTTGCGACAATTGTTGCTTTTATTTTATCGAAGCGACTTTCAAGTCCAATTACTAAAATTACGAGTAGTGCTAAAAAGTTAGCTGATGGGGATTTGTCAGTGGATTTTGAAGGAAATGATTATTCTGAAGTTGAAACACTTGCGAGTACTTTGAACTATGCTACACAAGAGTTTCGTAAAACGGATGAATTACGTAGGGACTTGGTTGCTAACGTTTCACATGATATCAAAACCCCTCTAACAATGATTAAGGCCTATGCAGAGATGATTCAGGATATCTCAGGAGATAATCCCGAAATGCGCGAACAGCATCTTAATGTTATTGTAGATGAAGTTAATCATTTGGAGCGTTTAGTAAATGATATGTTGACACTATCTAAATATGAAGCCAATGTTTTTGATATTAAAGAAACTGAATATTTTATGTTACAGCAAATTCATATGACGACACATTTATTCTTAGCGATGGATCCGCAATTTGAAATTCACTGCGACCCCAATTTAATGGTGCTGGCTGATGAAATAAAAATGGGACAGGTTCTATACAATTATATTAATAATGCTACGAAGTATGTTGGTGACGATAATGTAATTGTAATTAAAGCAGACGTTGAGGGTGATGTCGTTGTTGTTTCAGTAACAGATCATGGAATCGGAATCAGTCCGGATATTATCGATCATATCTGGGATCGATACTATAAAATTGATAAAAACTATCAACGAAGTGGTTCCAGTAGTGGACTTGGATTATCAATCGTTAAAGCGATATGTGATGCAAGTGGATCAAAATATTGGGTGGAATCAGAACTCGGTGTGGGTACATCATTCTTCTATTCCGTAAAAAAAGCAAAATAAAAGTTAGGACAAGCCTAACTTTTATTGTATTACTGAGTTGGATCAGCGTTGAAATAGATTGCGTTGGTTTTAACGACATCATTACGTGATTCAAGTAATTCCTCAACGGTCACAAATTTATAACCTTGTTCATGAAGTTTCTTTGCAGCACATTTAAATCCTTCATAGCTCGATTCGTAAATATCATGGAGTAATATAATTGCCCCATCATGTTTATATTTATCAATCGTATTACAGATTTGTTGAGGGTCACGAGACACCCAATCTTCACTATCCACGGACCAGTTGACAAATGTCACGGGAGCTCCCTTGCGAACTTCTGCATTTGCATTTCCATAAGGAGGTCGAACCATAAATGGACCCTTTAAGCCAGATGCCTTAAATAGTGCTTCCTCAGTATTTTTTATCTCTTTATTAACATCATGAATATCCATTGAATTAAAATCAGGATGTGTAAACGAGTGATTTGCAATTTGGTGGCCGCGACTCACAATTTCTTTTACGATTGATGGGTTTTGGTTTACCCGTTCCCCAAGCATAAAGAATGTTGCTTGACCATCATATTTATCCATTTCATCCATAATTAGCTGAGTATTACGGTGATGCGGTCCATCATCAAATGTGAAGGCAACCATTTTTTCTTTCGGATCAATACCACGATCAAGATATACGGGTGCAATTTCACCATTTGTTTTTTCGAAAGAACCAATTGTATGGGAGAAGTAATCCGTTATTTTAGATAAATCAAATGAGACAGGATTAGTAAATCCCTTTATAATAAAGACAACATTTGATTCAGATAAAGAAAGTGCGGTGTCTTCATCCAAAGAAGTCGCTTTGAGATAACTTTGGCGTTCCATTTCTTTCGGTTTGGAAAGTGTCGCTCTTACATCGCTGATTAATTTTTTGAGACCAAGCTCGTTAAATAAATCAGATGCTTTTACAAATTCTCCGCTTTCGATATCATATGTACGGGAAATTTCATCTGTAATTTCGCTATTCAAAGATGTTTTAATATCTACAGTTACATATTTATCATGGACTTGATAAATCGAGTAATCCTGAAATAATTCAGCTTTCTTACCATTTTTGTTTGATAATCCTTTAGAACGCTCTTTACTTTGATTGGTAAATTCTTGAATCCAAGTATTTACTTTTTCATTATCAAGCGTTGGGTAGTGTAAAACCATGACACGATCATCTGTTGCTTCTTTGATGACTTCATGATGACCAATTTTTTTATACTCGTTTGAAACACGTGTCATATATTTCGGATACTTTGAGAAAGGATTAAATATCAAAGTAACGAGGATTGTTACAACGACGAGTAGTGCGGCAATAATAGAAGCTACTGCCTTCATATTGAGTTTACGTACTTTTATGCTTCGTTTAGCTTTCATAGACGCACCCACAATTTAAAAATGCTTTCATCCCAAATCCACCTTTCGATACGATTTTAACATACAAATAGCAGAAATAAATTTTATTATGTGAATCTTAAGAAGAATTTAAGTATTAAGGTTGAAAAAACATTTAAATCATATATTTTTTATGTTATTGTTAGTTAAAGTTTGCCGTTTAAAGCCAGAATTATGATAAATATTCATCGTGAAAATAAAATCGTATTAATTCAATAAATAGCACTTGGGTGAATATGATTTTGTGTCTGAATAAAGTGAATGATTAATAACTGAAATAATTCAGATATACACTAGACATTGGAATGGGACTGTTATATAATGTTAAGGCATTTAAAGGCGTAGTTGCATGTCTCTGGACGTACAACCGCACACTGTAAGGTTTAAGTGATTCGTCCACCTTACTTGGCGAGTCTTATGGCAAAAAATTGAAGGAGGTGTACTATGTACGCAATTATTGAAACAGGTGGAAAACAAGTTTTAGTTGAAAAGGATCAAACAATTTTCGTTGAAAAATTGGATGTTCAAGAAGGCGAAGAAATCGTTTTCGAAACAGTTGTTGCTGTTAAAAACCGCACACTTAAAGTTGGTACTCCATACGTTAAAGGTGCTACTGTAACTGCTAAAGTTGAAAAACATGGAAAAGGTAAGAAAATTACTATCTTCAAGTATAAAGCTAAAAAGGGTTCAACACGTAAAAAACAAGGTCATCGTCAACCGTATACTAAGTTAGTTGTAACTGAAATTAACGCAGGATAGTTCGATGATACATGTATCTGTTTTAGTTAGCGAAGGGTTCTATAAAAAAATGACTGTAACAGGTCATGCTGGTTCTGGTGATCAAGGATTTGATCTTGTGTGTGCTGGAGTTAGTTCCATTATGGTTGGTGCCCTTAACGGTTTTGATGCGTTGACTGATTCTGTAGAATTGATAATGACTCAAGAACCGCTAATTGAAATTGAAATTAAACATAGTAATGAACTTAATCAAAAATTATTTGAGTTTGTATTGTTACAACTTAAAACAATAGAACAAACTCAATCTAAATATATCGAAATTAATGAAAAGGAGGTTACTTCATGAAATTCGTATTAGATATCCAATTATTTGCTTCTAAAAAAGGTGTTGGTTCGACAAAAAACGGTCGTGACTCACATTCAAAACGTTTAGGCTCAAAGCGCGCAGATGGTGAATTCTGTACAGCAGGTTCAATCTTATACCGCCAACGTGGTACAAAGATTCATCCAGGTGTTAACGTAGGCCGTGGTGGCGACGACACTTTATTCGCTAAAGTGGATGGTGTTGTTAAATTCGAACGCATTAGCAAAACTCGCAAATGTGTTTCAGTTTATCCAGTAGCTTAATCTGAAGCCCCCTTAAATAGGGGGTTTTTAATTGAAATGGAAAGGGTGATTTAATGTTTGTAGATCGCGTTAATATAAAAGTAGTAGCCGGAAACGGTGGTGATGGAATGACATCTTTCCGTCGCGAAGCATTTGTTCCACTTGGTGGACCTTATGGCGGTGATGGTGGTAAAGGTGGCGATATCGTTTTTGTCGCAGACTCTAATAAATCAACATTGCTTGATTTAAGATATAATCGTGTTATTAAAGCTTCACATGGTACACCTGGGAAGAATAAAAAAATGCACGGGGCCGGAGCCGATGATGTAATCTTAAGAGTTCCAGTTGGTACTATGGTCATTGACAACGAAAAAGGTATTGTTATTGCTGACTTAACAGAAGTGGGCCAACGTGAGGTTGTAGCTCATGGAGGACGCGGCGGTAGAGGTAATGCTCGATTTGCGACAGCAAATAACCCTGCGCCTACGTTTTCTGAAAAAGGTGAATTAGGTCAAGAACTTGATATCACAATTGAATTGAAATTACTTGCTGATGTAGGGATTATTGGTTACCCATCCGTTGGGAAATCAACATTACTATCAGTAATTTCGAGAGCAAAACCAGAAGTTGCGGATTACCATTTCACAACGATTGCTCCAAACTTAGGTATTTCAAGTAGTCCAGATGGTCGTTCTTTTGCTGTGGCAGATTTGCCAGGATTAATTGAAGATGCACACTTAGGAAAAGGTCTTGGACATGTTTTCTTAAAACATATCGAACGTTGTCGTGTGTTAGTACATGTTGTGGATATGGGTGCAGAAGATGGTCGTGATCCGATTGAGGATTATAAAGTCATCAATAATGAACTTGAAAAATATAACGAAGACTTATTGAAAAAACCAATGGTTGTTGTTGCGAATAAAATGGATCTAGAGGTTGCACCTGCAAATTTAGAGAAGTTTAAGGCAGCATATCCGGAATTGGAAATTTTTGAACTTGTTACAATGGTTGGAGAAGGAATCGATTCGCTTCTTTACCGTCTTGCAGATATTCTTGACGAACATGTTGAAGAACGTATTGAAGAACAGAGTGAATCTGTTGTTTATAAATATGAAGCACCAAAACGTAATTTTGATATTGAACAAATTAATCAAACAAAATGGCGTGTTACCGGTGACATCATTGACCGTCAATTGCGTCAATATGAATTTGATACTGAGGAATCTGCAGTTCAGTTTGGGCTTGCTATGAAGCGTCTAGGTGTTGATCAAGCGCTCCGTGAAGCAGGTGTAAAAGATGGTGATATTGTAATTGTTGCAGATATTCAATTTGTTTTTGAAGAAGGTATGGTAGAATAATAATAGGTGATAATATGATTGCATTTATTTCAGGTGTTGCAGTGGATCGAGGAATCGATTATGTTGTGGTCGATAACCATGGTATTGGTTATCAAGTTTTTTGTGGGAATCCAGAAATGGTTACATTAAATGAGAGCATAATATTTCACACTTACCAACATGTGAGAGAAGATGCAATCATTTTATTTGGATTTGTAGAAAAACGTGAATTAGATATTTTTCGTCAGTTAATAACAGTCAAAGGGGTAGGTCCTAAGACTGGGATTACAATTTTAAGCCGTTTTAGTGGTGATGATATCGTTCGTGCTATTGATCAAGAAGATATGGCGTTCCTTAAGAAACTACCGGGTGTGGGGCCTAAGATGGCTTCTCAAATGATGTTAGATCTTAAAGGTAAGTTTATTGCATCAGATACGCCTTCATCAAATACAAAGGCATTACCGCTTGTTGATGAAGCACTGGATGCTTTAGGTGATCTAGGTTTTAAAAAAGTAGAATTGAACAATATAAAGCATGAGTTGTCACTTCTAAATCTTGATTCAGTGGATGATATGATTAAAGAAGGCTTAAAGCTCTTGCATTCAAGAAAGAGAGGGCTGTAGATGGAAGAACGTCTAATGTCTGGTGAAGCTATTTTATCCGGTCAAGATTACGAAGAAAGTCTACGTCCTCAAACGCTTTCTGCGTATGTTGGGCAAGAAGGACTAAAAGAAAATTTAAAAATTTTTATTGAAGCGGCAAAATCGCGTAATGAAGCATTAGATCATTTATTGTTTTATGGTCCTCCTGGATTGGGTAAAACAACAATAGCGCATGTAATCGCAAACGAAATGCAAACAGGAATTAAGGTGACCAGTGGGCCAAGTATTGAGCGTAGTGGCGATCTTGCAGCGATCTTATCAAGTTTGGAGCCTGGTGATGTTTTGTTTATTGATGAAATTCATCGTATGCCTAAAGCAGTAGAAGAAGTCTTGTATCCTGCGATGGAGGATTTCACTTTGGATCTTGTTGTTGGTAAGGATTCATCAACAAGAAGCATTCAAATTGATTTACCGCCTTTTACGCTTATTGGTGCAACGACACGCGCTGGTGATTTGTCCTCACCATTAAGGGATCGTTTTGGTATTATTTCAAAACTTGAGTATTACAGTCAAGATGAACTTGAAACCATCGTTTCGAGAACAAGTCGAGTCCTCAATACAGTTATCGATCGAGAAGGTGTAAGCGAAATTGCGAAACGTTCTCGTGGAACACCACGAATTGCGAATCGTTTATTTCGACGTGTAAGAGATTTCGCTCAAGTTTTAAATGATAATGTTGTCGACATTTCAATAACACAGTTGGCACTTGATAAACTAAAAGTGGATCATTTAGGACTTGATGACGTAGATTTACGTTATCTACGTGGAATTATTGAACGCTTTGATGGTGGACCTGTAGGGATTGAAGCTATAGCCGCTTCAATTTCTGAAGAAACCATGACACTGGAAGATGTTTATGAGCCATATTTGTTACAACTAGGTTTTATTAATCGTACTCCGCGTGGTCGTGTCGTAACAACAAAGGCTTATGAACATTTAAAAATCGATGTAAACCAAAGGCTATTTGAATAGAGGTAGGGTATGAAAGTATGTATTGTTACAGGTGGTAGTGGTGGTCATATTTACCCCGCAATTACCTATGCTGATTTCATTAAAAAGAATCGAAATACAGAAGTTGTTTTCATTGGAAACGACCATAAAATGGAATCTTGGATCGTGCCAGAAGCAGGATATCCCTTTTTTGCGATTCACAATCAAGGACTTCAAGGCAGTATCTTTGATAAAATTAAAGCAGTTTTTTCTCAATTTGGAGCGTATCGTGCTGCAAAAAAACACTTGAAATCATTGAAACCAGATGTTGTATTTGCCTTTGGTGGATATGTTTGTGGTCCCGTAACATTTGCGGCAAAATCACTCAAGATTCCGATTGTTTTACATGAACAAAATGCGTATCCTGGGAAAGCAAACAAGATGATTGCAGATTCTGCGAAAGCGATTATTACATGTTATGAGGAAGCATTTTCAGGTAGAGATTATGTCCACTATCTTGGAAATCCTCGTGCTTCGTTAATCCATGAGGAAATTAATAGTTCGAAAGAAGTTGAACGACTTAATTTGGATTTAAATTTAAATACAGTCCTCATGGTTATGGGGTCGCAAGGCTCAACTGCTATGAATAAAAAATTCGAAAAATTTGTTAAGTATTATGATGACCCAATGACTCAAGTAGTTATTGTTACGGGTCCACTTCATATTGATAACTTCAAAAAGACAGTTGGTGAGGTTCATCCCAATATTCGTCTCGAGGGATTTGTAGACCAAAAAGCGCTTTTACCGGTAATTGATTTAATCGTATGCCGATCGGGTGCTTCTACAGTAGCTGAGATTGAATCATTTGGTTTGCCGTCATTACTAATACCAAGCCCATATGTGGCAAATAACCATCAATTTTATAATGCTAAATCGTTATTTGATAAGAACGCTTGTGATATGCTATTAGAAGAAGATATCCATGATGACGTATTAAATAAACATGTTTTTGAACTGATTCGTAATAAACAACGTTTGGTTGAATTAGGTCACAATGCACGTAAGCTTGCAACGCCAGATGCGGTTTCGAATATTGCAGATTTAGTTGAAAAGGTGGTGGGAAACGATGACGCGTCGCAATAATCCTGAATTGAATGATGAGCGTGAGCCAATTGATAAAATTAAGGCTTCGATAGACCTTAAAAAGAAGACAATTCGCCGTAATAAGCGAAAACGTCGGTTGATTAAAATGCTTCAGTTTTTAATTGTGATTGGGGTTCTAATAGGGATTTACTATTTTGATAAAAGCGATGCTTCTCGAGTTCACAATGTACGCGTGAATGGAAATGTAATTCTAAGTGACGCAGAAATCAAAGATGCGCTCAATATACATGAAAATCAACGTATCTATTTAACGTTTAAACCTTTCATTAATCATAAAGGTAAAAAAGTTAAGGGGATTGACAATGTTGACGCTAATGTATATTATCGTCAAGGTATCATAAATTTAAACGTAACGGAAAAGAAAGCTGTGGGTTACACATTAGAACCGTCCATTCGAATTTATTTTGAAGATGGATTCTATAAAGAGTTGGAAACGCTTAATCCTTCAGTAATTGAACGTTTACCATTGCTTGTAGGGTTTACAGAGGAATCAATATCTGAATCTCTATTAGCTGCTTTGGCTACCATTGATGATGGTTCTATGGCTTCCGTTTCTGAAATTCATTTCGAGCCCACAAAAGTTGAACCTGACTATATGAGGATTGTAATGAATAATGATTATTTTGTTTTTACAAATGTAGAAACTTTACCACAACTGAATAAATATGCTACTATTATAAGTGGGGCTGATTCGAATGCTCGTTGTATCGAGTTTATCGAGTACGGTCCAACTGAAGAAACACAGTCTGCTGTTGTTAAGGCATGTGCATCATAAAATATAAAAATATGAAAGAGGAGGAGAAATGATGGCGATTGAAAAAACCAATGAATTTGGAAAAATCAATGTTTCAAACGAAGCAATCGCAATGCTAGCTGGCGGTGTCGTGACAGAATGTTATGGTGTTGTTGGTATGGCCTCTCAGCAAGTCTTTAAAGATGGCCTTGCAGAATTGTTAAAGGGTGAAAATTATTCCAAAGGTGTAATTGTGCGTAAAGGGGATAACGGTTTTGATTTAGATTTATATATTATTGTAAGTTATAACGTTAAGATTTCAGAAGTAGTACTCGAAGTTCAGAAGAAAGCGAAATACATGTTAGAAAAAACACTTCAACAAAACTTTAATACAATTAATGTTTATGTTCAAGGTATTAAGGTTGTTCAATAATGAATACTATTAATGGCGATATCTTTTTGAAGATGCTTCAAAGTGGTGCCAACAATCTAACAAATAAGCATCATGAAATTAATGCTCTTAACGTTTTCCCAGTTCCTGATGGAGATACAGGAACTAATATGAATCTTACTTTTACAAGTGGCTTAACAGATTCTAAAAAAGCTGTTACATCACACTTAGGTCAATTATCCAAAACATTATCTCGCGGTTTATTAATGGGCGCACGAGGAAACTCAGGCGTTATCCTTTCTCAAATCTTCCGAGGATTTGCGCAATCCGTAGAAAATTTACAAGAAGCAAGTGTTATGGATCTTGCGGAAGCTTTCCAAAAAGGTAAAGAAGTTGCTTATAAGGCAGTAATGCGTCCTGTTGAAGGAACTATCCTAACTGTTTTACGTGAAAGTTCACAGGCAACCTATGAGTTTGTTCTTAAAAATCCAGAAATCTCAGTAATTGATTTTTTTGAATGTTTAGTATCCGAGGCAAATACATCTTTAGATGGAACTCCTGAACTTCTACCAGTATTAAAAGAAGTTGGTGTTGTCGATAGTGGCGGTAAAGGTTATGTTACCGTTTTAGAAGGATTCTTAGCAGAATTAAAAGGAAACCCTATTGAACTTGAAGAAGGCGACGAGTCAAATCATGCAGCTGCTTCAGATTTCGAACATGATGAATTTGGTTATTGTACTGAATTTATCGTACGTCTCGATGATGAATCAATCAACCGTTATAATGAAGACAAATTCAGAGCGCAACTAGAGGCACTTGGTAATTCATTAGTAGTTGTTACGGATGAAGATTTAGTTAAAGTTCATGTTCATACATTGAAACCAGGTAATGCTCTAAACTTAGCGCAACGCTATGGTGAGTTTGTTAAACTTAAGATTGAAAATATGTCTGAACAACACAATACAATATTAGATGCAGAATCTAATGCTACTAAAGCACAAAAACAACACAGCAAATATGCAATTGTTGCTGTTGTTGCAGGTACAGGTGTTGTGGATATGTTTAAAGAGCTCCGTGCAGAATATATTATCAGTGGTGGTCAAACAATGAACCCATCAACTGAAGATTTTGTTGCACTGATCAATAGTATCGATGCAGATCATATTTTTATCCTACCAAATAATTCCAATATTATTATGGCTGCAAAACAAGCTCAAGATATTTGTGAAGACAAAGATATACACGTTATTGAAACAAAAACGATTCCTCAAGGATTATCAGCATGTGTTATGTTCAATCCTGATGTAGATGTTGAAGATAATTTAACTGAAATGCTTGAAGCTGTTGCAAATACCAAAACAGGTCAAGTTACATACGCTATTAAAGATACGATGTTTGAATCCATTGAAATTAAACAAAATGATTTCATGGGGATTCTTGAAAAAGACATTGTTGTAACCAACCCTAATCGTTTAGAAACAACGAAAGCACTTTGTGCGAAGTTAATTGATGATGAAAGTGAACTTGTTACTTTAATCACTGGAGAAGATGTATCGGATGAAGAGGCCGAGACAGTTGTTGATTTTATTGAATCTACATATGATGTAGAAGTAGAATCACATCGTGGTGAACAACCAGTTTATTCATACATCATTGGAGTGGAGTAAAAGGGCTAAGCCCTTTTATTTTTTTATGAAACTCACGGTTAAACAATTAAAAATCATTGAAACTTATGGTGCTGACTCACCTGAAAGTTTCTTAATGGTTTTTCCCTATCGTTATGAGCGTCTGGAGGCGAAACCTCGAGATGCATGGCGACCAGGAGATACCGTTGTTTTTTCGGGACGATTATTGGGTGGTTTTAAGAATTTTACATTTCGTCGCAATCAATCAGTAACAAATTTTAAAGTTGTTTTTCAAGATGAGATTGTTCCTGTCGCGATTTTCAACCGACGCTATCTGAATACGCGTCATTACGAACACGGTATTGTGGTAGTTGGTATCGTCGGAAAAGAAGGTAATATCACTGCGAAAACGGTAAGTAATAAGGATATTCAAGATATCGTTGGAATCAAACCGATCTATAGTCAAAAATCAGGAATTAAACAATATGAAATTGAGCGTTTAATCCAGAAGATTATTGAAAATGTATCGTTGCCCAACATTATACCTGTAGAATTTCAAGATCAATATAAACTTATGGATCGTTTTGATGCTGTTAAATCAATTCACATGCCACGAAGTGAAACAGAACTTCACCATGGTTTAAGAACACTTAAATATGAGGAGTTTTTAGCTTACCATCTTTCGATTACATTAAATAATAGCGATCGCGAGTACGGTGTCTCCAAGTCGTTTGAACGCGCTAAGGTTCAAGAAGAAATTGAGATCTTGCCTTTTAAACTGACTGTCGATCAAGAACAATCTTTAGATGAGATTCTTAATGATCAACAGTCATCTAAAAAAATGAATCGCTTACTTCAAGGTGATGTTGGGAGTGGGAAAACTGTTGTTGCGTTTCTTGCTGCCTTTGCAAACTATTTAGCGGGATATCAAGTCGCATTTATGGTTCCAACTGAGTTATTATTAATGCAACATGTTCAGTCTTTTCAGAAACTTTTTCCAGATATCAATTGTGTTGTGTTATCTCAAGGTATCGATCATCGAGATGACGTGATTCAAGCAATCGGTACTGGTGAAGCATCTGTTATTTTTGGTACGCATGCACTTTTTCAAAAAGACGTGGTCTTTCATAATCTCGGTCTTGCGATTATTGATGAACAACATCGGTTTGGTGTCGAACAACGTCGAGCGCTCATCACAAAGGGAAAACGTATTGATACCCTCATGCTTTCGGCGACACCCATACCTCGTACGCTTGCCGCGAGTTTATTCTTTGACCTCGATGTTTCTACGATTGCGACTTATCCAAGTCATCGAAAAGAAATCGAAACCCATTGGATTCATGAAAATTCACTCCGTAGTATTATGGAACCAATTCATGATCGTTTAAAGAATCAAGAGCAGATTTATATCGTTTGTGCAGCGGTTGAAGAGGGTGAGCGGCCAGGTGTTAAAAATGTTCATACAATTTGTGAGAATCTTATACCAGTTTTCAGTAGTTATAATGTTGACTTTGTGCATGGTAAAATGCCAAGTGAATTAAAGGCTTCGAAAATGCAATCATTTGTTTCAGGGGATATTGATATTCTTATTAGCACAAGTGTTATCGAGGTAGGTCTTGACGTACATAATGCCAATATGATGATTATTTATAATGCTGAACAGTTTGGTCTAGCAACACTTCATCAGTTAAGAGGTCGTGTAGGGCGTGGTAGTAAGCAAGGTGTATGCTATTTGCTTAGCAGTAATGAAAGTGATGAAACAGCACATAGAATGAACGCGCTGGTTTCTTCCCATGATGGTTTTGAATTATCAATGATTGATATGAGACTTAGAGGGTTTGGAGATGTTTTAGGCCAACGTCAGTCGGGACTTCCAAACTTTATTTTGGGAGATATTATAAAAGATGAAAATATCCTTAAACAAGCTAAGATAGATGCAATCGCTATTTCTCAAAATTTAGATAATACAGATTACCAAGAAATAATTGCGGATGTCGACCGCCGACAGTATTTTAAAACGACATAATGGTGTATAATATTATAAGGTGATAACATGACAAAATGGGATTTATTGGATTCTATGAAGATTCAATACTTTAATAAAGATTTAATTAATAATGCTTTTATTCATTCTTCTTATGTGAATGAGGCAGAAGAATTATTAGAAGATAATGAACGTCTTGAATTTATGGGCGATGCTGTATTACAAATTTGTGTATCAGAGCGTCTTTTTAAGCATCAAGATCATTTTAATGAAGGAGATATGACGCTTTATCGAGCAAAACTCGTTTGCGAAGATGCCCTTGCACAATATAGCTTAAAACTTAAACTCAATGATTATCTAATGTTGGGGATGGGTGAGGAAAAAAACGGTGGTAGAGTTAGAGTTTCAATTATCGCTGATTTATTCGAAAGTTTTATTGGTGCACTCTATTTAGATAGTGGTATCGATAGTGTTAATCGTGTACTTGATTCTGTAATGAATGATGCTTTTAATGAACTTGAATCCTTAAGTATTACGGATTATAAAACTAAGTTACAGGAGTATATACAATCTGACTCACGTAAGTCGGTCAGTTATGAAGTTATCAATGTTGTGGGTCCATCCAATGCACCTGAATTTGAAGTGGTTGTGAAGTTGGATGAACTTATTTTTGGCCAAGGAAAAGGCTTATCGAAAAAGAAAGCAGAACAAATGGCAGCGAAGGATGCATTTGAGAAACTTGTAAAATAAAAAAGGAGATGATATCGTGACCGAAATTTTTGACAAACTTGGAATTAATAAAAATTATTCGTTTCATTTTGAGGATGCGGACATTATCTCGTGTAAGTATAATCCAGAAAAAAAGAAATTGATTCTCAACGTGAAGGTAATGAATGCATTACCTTTTTCAGTCTATAGAGAGTTAACGAAAAAATTGAAATTGTATACAAAAACGGATGTTGAACTTATTGTGCAGTCTAAGCATTGCGATCTTGATTTTTTAAATATTAGCCAGTATACGGATATGATTGTTCGCGCGCAGAATTTAAGTGCTGTGAAAGAATCATCGTTGCAACTTGTTAATCAACATCTCAAGTTATTATGTATTGACCAGCATCATCAAGAAGCAACGTTACGAGAATGTGGTGCTCTTTGTGATGCACTAAAATCATTGGGTATCGATCTTGAAGTGGATGCGGAAATTTCAACCGGAAGCCTTGAAGATGAGGTATCCGAAATGCCTAAAATTGATAAAGTTGAAGTAGTCGATCGAAAAGTTGTTTCCAGAGTTCCGAAACGACGAAATGGTAAAGGAAACTATAATCCGATAAAGATGAGTTTACTTACGGATGAAGCACGTGATGTTTCGGTAGCAGGTAAAGTCTTTGATGTAGAAGTTCGTGAAACAAGAACAGGGAAATTCATTGCGAAGTATTATTTAAGTGATGGGGAATCTGCAATTTGTGTTGTTGATTTTGCGGACACTGAGGAAGAAATCATTTCCAAAGGTATTTGTATCCGTGTTTTTGGAACCTATGTGTTTGATGCGAAATATGAACGTGATTACATTTTTAAGATGCATCGCTATGAGGAAATTGATAATATTTTCCGTCGTTTTGATACAGCGGATGAAAAACGTGTCGAGTTTCATTTGCATACAAAATTTTCCGAAATGGACGGAATTAATGATGCCTCAGAATATATGGCGCAAGCCTTTGAATGGGGCCATCCGGGTACGATCATTACAGATCATACCGGTGTTCAAGGTTTTCCGAAAGCATACGGAAATCTTAAAAAATTACGTTCGAAGTATCCGGATCATGAGTTTAAATTGGGATACGGCGTTGAGATGAATATGGTTGATGGTGAGCTTAAAATCGTTTCTAACGCTCATGGCGAACCTCTTCAAACAGGTTCTTATGTTTCTTTTGACTTGGAAACGACAGGGCTTTCAAATTATTACGATCACATCATTGAATTTGGTGGTGTGTTAATTGAAAATGGTCGTGTTGTTAAGAAGATGCAAACATTCATAAAAGCTCCAGTTCCGGTTAGACCTTTTATTCAAGAATTAACCAATATTACGGATGCCGATCTCGTGAATGCACCGACAATTGAAGAAGCAATGGATGAAATTTTAGAATTCTTAGGCGATCATGTGCTGGTGGCCCATAATGCGCAGTTTGATATTGATTTTATTCAAGAAACTCTTCGTAGAATAGGAAAAGAACCAATTCAAAATGCAGTGATTGATACTTTAGATTTATCACGTGCACTCTTTGATAATCGACGCTCATATCGTTTGGGAAGTATTGCACGATTTATGCGAATTGGTTATGACGAAGGTGTTGCTCACCGTGCTGATTATGATGCCGAAGTATTATCGCTTGTATTCTTAGAAATGTTACGTCTTGAGCAATTAAGTACGATGCAGACGATTGACGATCTCCAATCTTTAAATAATGAATCAAGTTTTAAAAAATTACGGAAAAGTCATTGCACTGTAATTGCTAAAACACAATCAAGCATTAAAGATCTATATCAATTAATAACCCTTTCGCATACAAAATATCTTGCGTTTTTTGGTAAAACGTCAAAAGGGGATGCTGTCATGGCAGAGCCAAGAATTTTAAGGCGTGAATTAGAACGATTCCGTGAGAATTTACTAATAGGAGCAGGGTGTACCAATTCTGAACTCTTTGAAATTGCTATGAATAAAAGTCAAGAAGCACTTGAGCGTTGCGTTGCGTTTTATGATTATGTAGAGATTATGCCTTTAGACTTATATGCTCCTTTGTTGGAGAGTCAGGCAATTGAAAGTGAATCACGTTTACTTGATATTATTAATCGTATTATAACGACAGCTACAAAGCTCAATAAACCGATATTAGCTGTTGGGAATGTACACTATAACCATCCTAGTGAAAAAGTAATCCGCGATGTTTACATCCATTCACAGGGGATTGGTGGCTCACGTCATCCCTTATATATTTTTAACGAACAACGCCGAATGGCTTTCGAGGCGCCGAACCAACACTTTAGAAGTACCAATGAGATGTTGGATGCATTCGTATTTCTAGGTGCAGATAAAGCCTACGAGTATGTCGTTAAAAACCCTGTAAAATTATTAAATGAAATTGAAGATATTTCACCCAAGAAAAAAGAGTTGTTTACACCTCATCTTGAAAACAGTGATGAGCTCCTCAAAGATATTGTTTACCATAATGCGCATAAGCTCTATGGAACGCCACTCCCTGAAATCGTTCAAGCACGCATTGAACGCGAACTCAAATCAATTTTTGGAAATGGTTACGGTGTTATTTACTATATTTCTCATCTTCTTGTGAAAAAGTCGCTCGATGATGGTTATCTAGTAGGGTCTCGTGGTTCTGTTGGTTCTTCTCTTGTTGCTACGATGGCTGAGATTACAGAGGTTAATCCGCTTGCGCCTCATTACGTTTGTGATAATTGCCATTACAATGAATTCTTTCTAAATGGTGAGTACTCTTCGGGATTTGACTTAGACCCTAAAGATTGTCCGAATTGTGGCAAAGCGTTACATTGTGAAGGCCAAGATATTCCGTTTGAAACGTTTTTAGGATTCGAAGGTGATAAAGTACCTGATATCGATTTAAACTTTTCAGGAGACTACCAGGAATTTGCACATGCATACACCAAAGAAATATTTGGTGAGGAATATGTTTATCGCGCAGGTACGATATCAACGGTTGCGCAAAAAACTGCATTTGGGTATGTTCTGGGTTATCACGAGAGTATGAATATTACAAATAGTAATAATGCATGGAATACCTATCTTGCGGTAGGAGCAGAAGGGGTTAAACGAACAACAGGACAACATCCCGGTGGGATTATTGTTGTTCCAGACTATATGGATGTTCATGATTTTACGCCTATTCAATATCCAGCAAACAATCCGGATTCTACGTGGTATACAACACATTTCGAATTTCATGATATTGATGATAATGTACTTAAACTCGATATTTTAGGACATGTGCATCCAACAGCGATGAAAATGTTAGAACGTTTAACCGGTGTTGATATTCATGATGTACCGATGAATGACAAGAAAACCTTATCACTCTTTGGTTCGACAGAGGCCTTAGATGTCGATGAGCGCAAATATCATGAAGTCACTGGTGGATTGGGATTACCCGAGTTTGGAACTCCATTTGTTCGTGGAATGCTTGAAGCAACGCGCCCGAATAAGTTCTCAGATTTAGTGCGTATATCAGGTCTTTCTCATGGAACCGATGTTTGGCGTAATAATGCTGAAGAATTAATCAAACAAGGATTAGCCTTTGATAAGGTAATTGGGTGTCGAGATGATATCATGGTCGATCTCATGCATTATGGTCTTGAAGCGAAGGAAGCATTTACCATCATGGAAAGTGTTCGAAAAGGACGCGGACTTACCGATGAATGGATTGCTTCCATGAAACGAAATAATGTACCTGAGTGGTATATTGATTCGTGTCTAAAAATCAAGTACATGTTCCCTAAGGCGCATGCTGTAGCCTATGTTATGATGGCGATTCGTGTAGCGTGGTTTAAGGTTTATTATGCGAGAGCTTATTATGCAGTGTACTTTACATTGCGGGTAAACGCTTATGAGATTGAAACGATGTGTGCATCACAAGAAATAGTCGCAAGTCGTTTAAACTCAATTAATATGCGGTTAAAGAGTTTTGATACCAAAAAAGATGTAACAATTAAAGAAAAAAATCTAATTGATACACTGGAGGTAACACTTGAACTCCAAAGTAGAGGGTATAAAGTAAGTCCTCTAGATTTAGAGTTGTCAAAGGCTACAGAGTTCAGTCTGGATCCCCGCGATGATAAAGCAATTCTTCCACCGTTTAACGTAGTGGATGGTTTGGGTGATAACGTTGCTCGACAACTTGTGAAAGCACGCGAAGAACAACCATTTATATCCAAAAAAGATCTGATGACGCGAGGTGGAATTAGTTCTACTTCGGTCAAAAAACTGGATGAGTTGGGTGTAACTTCCCATTTACAAGATAGTAATCAGATGAGTTTGTTTTAAAAGATTAAATGACTTAAATTTATCTATTTTTAACTGCTGAAACTGGATGCATAGATTTGCTTTTACCTCGGTTTAAGTGTATAATATGCATATACTTTGAAACAGAGGAGTGGTTAAGCCACTCCTTATATATTGTCTAAGGAGCGATTATGGAAAAGTATTTAGAGAAAATTAAACCAACTGCAGAAGCACTGGGACTTGATATTATTGATGCAGAACTCATAAGTAATGAATTACTTGAATTGAGTATTGCACGTAAAGACTTCAAACCTGTGCATCTAGAAATCTGTGCGAAGGCTGGTGAAGCATTTGGTGAAGCATTGGATTATGAGATTGGTCTTGATGTAGGTTCTGCAGGTGCAGAACGTGTCATTCTTGAAGAAGATTATGATAATGTTGTCGATCAATACGTATCAATTAAATTTAAAAATCCAATACAAGGTGCTGACTATGTAGAAGGAACAGTAATATCCGTAGACGAAAACGAGGTTGTTGTATCTTATAGACAAAAAACAGCATTAAAGAAAATTGCAATTGAACGTTTAAATATTAAAATGCTAAGATTAGCGGTTAAAGTTTAAGGAGATAGTGAAATGAACGTTAAAAATGTTATATTAGCGATGCAAGAAATTGAAGATAATCGCAATATTTCAAAAGAGATTATTATTGATGCATTACAAGACTCACTGATTAAAGCGTATCGCAAACAAATTGGTGTTCCTGATGCACTTGTCGATGTAATCATTGATGAAAGAACTCAAGAAATGAAATTATTCCATAAATTTCTCGTGGTTGAAGAAGTTATGGACGATGAATTAGAAGTTGGAATTACAGAACTTCCTGAAGGCGCAGAAGGACTTCAAGTAGGCGAGTACTACATGATTGAAGAACCAATTGTTGAATTAGGACGTGCTGCAGCGACACTAGCGAAAAATGTTATTAAACAAAAAATTCGTGAAGCTGAAAAACAAGCTGTTTATGATGAATATATTGATCAACTCGGCGAAATGATTATGGCAATGGTTGAAAGTGTTGAAGAAAAATTTGTTGTTCTTAACTTAGGTAAATCTTTGGCAGTTATGCCTCGTGCTGCACAAATTGAAGGCGAAACATACCGTGAAGGTCAAACGCTTAAAGTTGTAATCACTGATGTTAACCGCGATACAAAAGGTGCTCAAATCCTTGTATCACGTGCTGATGCGATGCTTGTACGTCGTTTGTTTGAAAATGAAGTTCCTGAAATTTTTGAAGGACAAGTCGAAATCAAAGCGATCGCACGTGAAGCAGGTGAACGTACAAAAATTGCTGTTTATTCACACGATTCTGATATCGATCCTATTGGAGCATGTATCGGACCACGTGGTAGTCGTGTTCAAGCAATTATTGAAGAACTTAAAGGTGAAAAAATCGATATCTTTGAGTGGAGTGATAACATGGTTGAGTTAATCAATAATGCACTCGCTCCAGCAGAAGTGATTGCTGTTTATCCAAATTCGGATAATAAAGGCCTTGTTGTTATTGTTGATGATAATCAACTCTCACTAGCAATCGGTAAACGTGGTAAAAATGCTCGTTTAGCGGTACGTCTAACGAAACAACGTATCGATATTAAATCAGTGTCAGAAGCAGAAGCAGATGGTATTGATTATGTTTCACTAATGGCTGCTTATGAAGCTGAAATTCGTTCTAAACAAGTTCAAGAAGAAGTGAATGAAGAACTTGAAGATCGAAATGAAGTTGAAGCAACTGTTGACGCAGAAGAAATTGTTGAAGTTGAAGAAACAGCAGATCTTTCAGAATCAATTATTGAAGAAGTTCAAGAAGTTGAACAAACAGAAGTAACGGATGTAGTTTCTGAAGAAATTATAATCGAAGAAACTGAAGAATCAGAAGAAGCAATTAAACTTGATCGCAAAGATGTTTTCAAACCACGTACAGATTATGTATCTAAGTTTGAACAACTTGCAGATGCATCACGTAAAGAAGAACAAGATTTACGCCGTCGTAGACGTAAACCAGAACGTGAAGAAGATAAGCCAGTTAATACTAGTGAACTTCTTAAAGAAAAAGAATATGATATTCTTCCTGAGTATTCACCTGAAGAACTCAAACAAATTGAGAAACAACAGGCAGCTGAATCAAATTCATGGTTAGAAGAAGAAATCGACTTTGATGAATTTGATGAGTACTACGACGCCGAATAATCTTAGGAGGTGTGTAATGAAAAAAGTACCATTGCGCAAGTGTATCGTAACGGGAGAACAACATCCGAAGGGTGAAATGCTTCGTGTTGTTTTAACACCAGAGGATACAATTGAAATAGACCCAAGTGGCCGAAAAAATGGGCGCGGAGCATATTTATATGTGACGGAAGAGACCATTGAGAAAGCTCAAAAGTCTCGTGCTCTTGAACGTGCACTTAAAACAAAAGTTCCGGTTGAAATCTATGAGGAGCTTAAGAACTATGTTCGATAAACAAAAAATGTTAAATACACTGGGTTTATGCCAACGTGGCCGTAAATTAGTTTACGGTGATGAATTGCTACCAGCAATTACGAAAAACAAAGTGTATGCAGTTGTATTAGCGGATAATGCATCCGAGAGAACCCGAAAACAAATCCAAGATAAATGCAACACTGCAGGTATTCCTGTAATAGGTGGAGTTACTCGAGAAGAATTGTCATGGTCAATTGGTATGACAAACCGAGTTGCAGTTGGAGTGAGCGATCGTGGTTTTAGTAAAGTATTTAAATCTTACTTAGTAGAAAGAGGTGACGTAGTAAGTGAGTAATAAAAAAAGACAGAGAAATAATAAAAACAAACAAAATCGTAATAATAAGCGTCCCGCTCAGGACAACTTTAAGCCGAAAGATAACGTCGTAATTTCGGAAATTGAGTATACTGATGGTATTACGGTTAAAGATTTATCAGAAAAAATTAATAAGAGTCCAGCAGAAGTCATCAAGCTCTTATTTATGATGGGAACAATGGTTACGATCAACACTTCTTTAGATGATGATACAGTTCAGTTAATTTGTATGGAATACGAAGTTGAAGCAACTCGTGTAGAACCTGTAGATGAATTAACACTGGATGATGAAGAAAAAGATGATCCAAAAACACTTGAACAACGTCCTCCAATCGTTACAATTATGGGTCATGTTGACCACGGTAAAACAACGACATTGGATACAATTCGTAATACAGATGTTGTTGCAGATGAATTTGGTGGAATCACACAACATATTGGTGCTTACCAAATTACCCATAAAGGGAAAAAGATTACATTCTTAGATACTCCAGGTCACGAGGCTTTCACAGCGATGCGTGCTCGTGGAGCAAGTGTTACCGATATTGTTATTGTTGTTGTAGCTGCTGACGATGGTGTCATGCCACAAACACGTGAAGCAGTCGATCATGCTCGTGCAGCGAATGTACCGCTTATCGTAGCTATCAATAAAATTGATAAACCAAATATCAATATCGATCGTGTGTATTCAGAATTCAGTGATCTTGGAGTTATGCCAGAAGAATGGGGTGGAGACACTGTATTCGTTAAGATTTCTGCTAAATCAGGCGAGGGAATTGAAGAGTTACTTGAAACAGTTCTTGTTGCTTCTGAATTAGAAGAATTAAAAGCGAACCCAAATCGTTTAGCGTTTGGTACTGTTATTGAAGCGAAACTCGATAAAAGTCGTGGACCGGTTGCAACCTTACTTGTTCAAAAAGGAACATTACGTCAAGGCGATCCAGTTGTAGTAGGTACTACATTTGGTCGTGTACGTAAAATGGTTGATAACCGTGGTCGTGAGTTACAAGAAGCATTACCTTCAATGCCAGTTGAAATCATTGGTTTAAGTGATGTTCCAATTGCGGGTGATTCATTTAGAGCGTTTAAAGATGAAAAGAGCTCACGTGCTGTTGCAGATAAACGTAACCAAGCTCGTATCTTAGCGGATCGTAATCAAACAAGTGCATTAAGTCTTGATGATTTATCACAACAAATTGCTGATGGTGAAATTCAAGATATTAATGTTATTCTAAAAACAGATGTTCAAGGTTCAGCAGAAGCTGTTAAAGCATCGCTAGAACGTATTGAAGTTGGTGATGGACATGATGTTCGTGTAAACGTAATTCGTGCTACTGTAGGTGGAATTACCGAAAATGATATCATGCTTGCATCTGCATCAAATGCAATTATTATAGGATTTAATATCCGTCCTACTGCAGCGATTCGAAAGAAAGCTGATGAAGAGGGTATTGAAATTCGTCTCTACAATATTATCTATAAAGCAATTGAAGCTATGGAAGCAGCGATGAAGGGTATGTTAGCGCCTGTATTCGAAGAAAAAATCTTTGGACAAGCTGAAGTACGTGAAATCTATAAAGTTTCTAAAGTTGGTACAATTGCTGGATGTATGGTTACAGATGGTAAAATGCTTAAAGAATCCGGAGTTCGCTTAATGCGTGATGGTGTTGTTATTTATGAAGGACAAATGGCTTCATTAAAACGATTCCAAAATGATGCAAAAGAAGTATCTCAAGGATTTGATTGTGGTATTACTATTGAAAACTATAATGATATCAAAGAAGGCGATGTTATTGAATCATTTGGTGAAATTGAAGTTGAACAAAAGTAGAACAGAGGTAATTTAATATGACAGTTAAAAAAGAACGTATTGAATCTATCATTAAGCGTGAACTCGCACCAGTTATTCAAAATCGATTAAATGATCCAAGTTTAAAATTTGTAAGTATTACAGAAGTGGATGTTACCAATGACTTCTCATTTGCTACAATCTATGTTAGTTTTTTAGAAGATTCTAAGAAACAACCTGGAATGGATGCTTTAAATAAAGCTAAAGGCATGCTTCGTTCAGAAGTAAGTAAAGCATTGAGTATTCGTCGTACTCCTGAATTAATTTTCAAACTCGATGAATCATCAGAATATGGTGCTAAAATCGATGGTATTTTAGAATCGCTTAAAAAATAAAAAAAGAAACTTGGATTAATTTCCAAGTTTTTCTTATATAAAGTGTTGCTACCACAATAATTTGTTTGGTATAGTAATGTCAGTGGTCATTTTGTAGTCTAATATCTTCATAAACGTGAACTTGTTTTGAAGATATTATCATCGAAATAGTGTTTCGTCATATCTTGAAAGGAGCACAAATTATGATTAACAATACAGATGTGTTTTATACCGTTGTAAGTATTATGTGTCTCATTTTTATAATGATTGGGTTGTTGTTAATAATCTATGAATCAAAAGATAGTTGGAATAAAAAACTACATAGATACACAAACTCTATCTATTTGTTAATGTTTCCGATTATTTTATACATCGAAAAGCCAGGCACAGATATCGTAATAGTCGCTTATTTGATTTCTTATATTTGTTTTATCATCATCCGAAGAATAATATTAGAAAAATAGACGCTGTAGTCTCTTTTTTTGAGCGTAAATCGATTATGTTGTGTGTGATTTTAGAAATTAACTTGAATCTAATTCAAGTTAATTTCTACTAAATAAGGTGTTAAAAAAACGGCCATGAGCCGTTTTTTTTATGATTAATTATACTTTCATGAATCGTGTTAAGAATTGTTTTGTACGTTCTTCTTTCGGGTTTAAGAATAATTCTTCGGGTGAACCTTCTTCGAGAATAATACCACTATCCATAAAAAGAATTCGATCGCTTACTTCTCGAGCAAAATCCATTTCATGCGTTACGATAAACATTGTGTAGCCTTCTTTTGCTAAGCTCTTAATAACTTCGAGTACATCTCCGACCATTTCCGGGTCTAGAGCTGATGTAGGCTCATCTAAGAGGAGAAATTCTGGTTTCATACATAATGCTCGTGCAATCGCAATGCGTTGTTTTTGGCCGCCTGATAGTTGTTTTACGTTTTGATCTTTAAATTCTACCATCCCAACACGTTCCAGGTTTTTAATCGCTTCAGTCTCAGCTTCTTTCGGATCAACTTTTAAGACCTTAATCGGTGCGAGGGTACAGTTTTCTAAGACCGATTTATTATTGAAAAGGTTAAAGGATTGGAAAATCATTCCTACTTGGGATCGATACTTATTGATATCCATTTGTTGATCAGTAACATCTTCATTATTGAAAGTAATGGTACCATTATCAAAGGTTTCAAGGAGGTTAATGCAACGAAGAAGTGTTGATTTACCACTACCACTGGATCCAATACATGAAACAACTTCACCTTTTTTAATCTCAAGGTTTATATCTTTTAAGACTTGTAATTCACCAAATGACTTATTTAAATGGGATATGGATAAAAAACTCATTGTTAATTACCTCCTTCTTTTTTACCAAAATGAACTTTATGGGTAACTGATGCGGGATAACTTCCTTTTGGTGCATCCATTCTTTTTTCAATCATATTCAAGATTTGAGTTGAACAAATTGTAAGGACTAGATAAATGAGTGAAACAATAAAGAATGGTTCCATTTGTCGGTAATAAATACCTGTGAGACGATTCCCTTGGAAGAATAGTTCGGAAACGGTAATTACATTTAATACGGATGAATCTTTGATATTAACAACAAATTCATTCCCAATAGCTGGAATAGCGTTTCGAATCGCTTGCGGTAAGATTACATAGCGTAATGTTTGTGCTTCCGTCATTCCAAGTGAACGTGCAGCTTCATTTTGACCTTTGTCGATGGCTTGAATACCAGCACGAATAATTTCAGACATATAAGCAGAGGTATTAATCGATATAATGATAATCCCTGCAGTAAGTGGTGAAATGGCAACCTCTAATCCACGTAATCCATAATAAATTAAGATTCCTTGAACCATCATTGGAGTTCCACGTAAATACTGAACATATGCGGTTACAATGACATTCATGATACGTTTAAAGAGTCGTGTGATACCTTTATCGCGGTCACTAATTTTAATTTGTCGTAAGCCAGCAATAAAGAGACCGATAATTAAACCGAAAGAGGTACCTGTTAAGGCAATAAGCAATGTGATACCTAATCCATTTAAGAATAATTTCCAATTATTTTGAATAAGGAAACCGACCCCTGCGAAGAATCCACTTGGCATTAGTTTTGTTTGGTCTTCATTAGAACTTGGTTGGCGCTTGATAGCGTCAGACATCATTACATCACGTTGTTCAGGTGATAACTTGCTTAATGCATTATTTACATCACTAAGGAGTTTATCATTTCCTTTCGCAATACCAATAGAAACAGTAACTTCTTCTGCGTCTACGATAAAACCATTATTTCCTTCAAACTCAACAATTGATAAGTTTGGGTTACTACTTGTGATTGCAAGTGCAACAGGTTTTTCGGAAACAAATGCATCAATCGCATTATTATTGACAGCGGTTGTTAAAAACGGAAATGACTCAAGTGGTACACCATGCTTTACATCAGGAATTTGATCCACAAGTTGATCATGCATCGTACCAATTTGTGCTGATACATGAGCACCCGAGAAATCTTGAAGTGTTTTTGCATCTGCATAAGGACTGTTTTTCTTGGTTACGAGTACCATTTGACTTGTATAGTACACATCAGTAAAATCAACTTCTTGACGACGTTCTTCTGTGTTTGTCATTCCTGCAATAATAAGATCAATATCACCAACTTTAGCGGATTCGAGTAATCCTTTAAATACCGCGTGTTCTTTGATGACTAAATTACGATCGAGTTCTTTAGCGATATGACGAGCCATTTGAACATCATAACCATCACAATAACTATGACCATCGGATAAGGGTTCTGTAAATTCTGTTTCTGTAGATTGTGTCCAGTTGAATGGGGCATAGTTACATTCCATTCCAACCACTAAATCATCCTGTCGATGACCTGAGTTCGTACAACCAGTAATGGTTAATAGAACTAGAAATAAAAGTAATACTTTTTTCATGTTTTTGCTCTGCATAACATGTCTCCTCCTAAAAATAAACAAAAAAGACCCACGCTAGAGGTCCATATTGAAATAAGGATAGTCTAGCTCCACTTCACTAAGGAAGGAGTGTTATAGGTGTTTCCTATAACCCCACAGTAAAAATTTGCGGTTTTTACCGTTCGGCGATGGTTGCCTTTTTGTATCTTCAAAGCCTGCAAGCTCCAATACATACTTATCTGCATCGCTACCTCTAATATTGTCTTTTAATAGACTAATCATATCACTCAGTGAAATTAAGTCAAGTTTGGTTTTGACTAATTGTGAAAAACCTATATAATTTATAGGTAGAAATGAGGTTCTTATGGACGGTATCTTATGTATTAACAAACCACAAGAAATGACATCGTTTGATGTGGTAGCGAAAGTGCGAAAATTATTAAAAGTGAAAGTAGGGCATAGTGGAACTTTAGATCCAATGGCCACAGGTGTTTTAGTGTTAGCAGTGAATCAAGCAACGAAAGCACTTCCTTATTTAGGTTTAAATGACAAAACGTATCGAGGGAAATGTAAGTTGGGTATGAAGACTTCAACCGGTGATATTTGGGGAGCGGTAGAAGAACAAGCGTCTATACCGCAATATTCGAGAGAAGATGTTTTGGCATGTTTTGAGAAACTTACGGGCCCTCAAACACAACGCGTTCCGAAAGTTTCCGCAAAAAAAATAAATGGTAAAAAATCCTATGAGTATGTGTTCAATGATGAAGAGGTTAAACAACTCTACACAGACATAACAATTTATAATTTGGAACTTATTGGTCTTGAAGGTGATGAGATTGAATTCAGAGCGTTCGTGTCAAACGGTACTTATATTCGTACCCTTTGCGAAGATATTGGTATGTTGTTGGGTACGCTGGGTACGATGTCGGCTCTAGAACGCGAACAGGTAGGACCTTATACGCTTGAGAATGCTTTGACTTTAGAAGCGTTGACGCCTGAAACTAAGTTGATATCTGTAAAAGATACAATTGCTTTACCAAAAATCGTAAACCCCCGCATGGAGGATTACGTTAAAAATGGAAAGAGACTTAAATTAGATATTGAAGAAGATCAAGTTCTTATTGATACAGGCACTTATTATGCCGTATACGAACGAGAACATGAAACAACATTTAAATCAGTAAGAGGACTTTGGTAATGAAACAAATTACAATACGAGATTATCTACAACTTCATCGTAATGATCATCAACTCGCAGCATGCATTGGTTATTTTGATGGCTTACATCGAGGTCATCAAATTTTAATTAATGAAGCAAAAAAGATAGCGCATGAGTTTAATTATGATACAGCACTTATAACATTTGATCCAGATCCTTGGACTGTGATTCATAATAAATCTCATGTAAAACATCTAACACCAATTAAAGAAAAAGTTCGTATTGCGGAATCTTTAGGTATTGATTATTTGATTACCATTGAATTTACGAAGGATTTATCAAAATTATCACCCCTAGAGTTTATAGAGAAAATCCTTGTGCCTCTCAATGTTAAGACACTTATCTGTGGAGCAGATTATAAATTTGGATATCGTGGTGAAGGGTCTGTTGATGATTTAGAGGCACTTGGGCATTATTATTTTGATACCCATGTTGTCCCTTTAGATCACGCGAATGAACAGAAAATCGGCACGACGGCAATTACACAAGCGATTTTGAATGGTGATGTACAACAGGCAAATGACTTATTAGGAAGACTTTATTCAATAAGTGGATTTGTTGTGGGTGGTCAACATCGTGGGCGAGAAATTGGTTTTCCTACGGCTAATATGGATGTAGTAGACGAATATGTTATACCAAAACAAGGTGTATATGCAGGTTTTGTAGAGGTTAAGGGAACAATGTATCAATCGGTCATAAATATTGGTCATAATCCAACTTTTAATACAACGGAACATTTATCTCTTGAAACATACATTCTTGATTTTGACGAAGATATTTATGGTGAAGTAATTAAACAATCCTTTGTGAAGCGTCTTCGTGATGAATTGAAATTTGATTCCATTGAAACACTTGTCGAACAAATGCATCGTGATGTAAAAGAAGCGAGATCGATCCTTGATGAAACTAACGGCTGATTATCAAAAAATGCTCATCGAATCATTTGGTGAACCACAATATCAAAAAATTATAGCGGCATACCAAATGGATTCTGTTCATGGATTAAGACTGAACCCATTAAAACCATGTGTTTTACCTTTTAGTGGAACAGCTTCACGTATCGATGCTACAATTCTAATACCCGATGATTATGCAAAGACAGTAACACATCCTTTAAGTCATGCAGGATGCTACTATATTCAAGACCCTACAGCGACAACACCGGTCAGTGCGTTAAGGGTTGAGCCTAATGACATTGTTCTGGATTTGTGTGCCGCACCGGGTGGTAAAACGACACAAATTCTAAGTGCATTAACAACAGGGTTCCTAATAAGTAATGAAATTGATTCCAAACGTAATATAAAATTACAACATAATTATGATCGATGGGGTTCCGAACGTGGCGTTGTTACACAAATGGATACGGATGAATTGGTAGATAAGCTTAATAATACCTTTGATAAAGTGTTATTGGATGCACCATGTAGTGGTGAAGGTCTATATCGTCGTACTCCTGATTTTGCCCTTGAGTTTAAAAATTCTGAAGCCCTCCGTTTTAGTCGACTACAAAAACAGCTGCTCGAAAATGCTTTTAGGGCATGTGTCGATGGTGGTGTGATTGTCTATTCAACATGTACTTTAAATTTTCACGAAAATGAACGAGTTATTCTTTCTTTTTTGGAGGAACATCCAAAGTGTCAATTAGAACCGGTAGACCTATCTGAGAAAAGTAGTGGATATCTTGGGTTAGGTGAACAAGTTGCCCGTTATTTTCCTTCCAAAGATGGTGAAGGGCATTTTATAGCTCGAATTCGCGTATATAAAGAGAATACAAGCCGTCATCTTCTAAACTTCGGTATCGATGAACCAACATCTTTTAATTGTTTTGATCGGAAGTTGGTTGGAAATATACAAGAAAAATCAGGTAAAATTTATGGACTTCGTCATCGAGGTTTTCTTAATGAACCCCTCCATATAACGCGTGATGGTGTTTATATCGGAGAAATTAAGAAAAACCGTATTGAATATAGTCATACACTTGCTCAATCACTTAATTTTACAGATGTTTTTGAACAGCTCGAATTAGATTTGGAGACAGCTTATCGCTATCTGTATGGACATCCTATTGATACGACAATAAAAGGAATTCATTGTGTTACATATCAGGGTCATGTTTTAGGTTTTGTCAAAGGTGATGGAAAAAAAGGGAATAATCGTTATCCTAAGGGATTACGCAATAAATTTGAATCCTATAAATAAAGGGAGGGAAACATGGTTGTAAGTAAGCGCACGGCAATTGCCAATCTCAAAAAAGAAACTGCATTATTTCTTGAGGAAAATATGAAACATTTTATTATTGACAATGCATCGATGGAATTTTATGCCATGGCTGTAGATGTGAACTCTCAAAATGGAATGCTAAGCATTTCTCTCAATACAGATTTTGATTTTAAAAAGAAATTACTGCAGTATCGTATCCAAAGTCAAAATGATCAATATAATCAAAACGATGCAATCGAAAGGTTAAAGTTCATGACGAATGAGTGGCATTATCAAGCTTTCGCATCGATGTGTCCATTAAATGAAGATTTATATGAACATTATTTTAGTCAAAATTTTGAGACGTATCTGGATATAATTACAGCATGCTTAATTGAGTTTAAAGACACTGAAACGTATGATATGATTCCGAAATGTGACTGCTTTTCAATTCTTTGTAAAGCGGAGGAAGAGCCGCATAGTATTTCATTAGATCGAATCAAACGCATCGAAGAAAAAATGGTCATTTGAGCCGTCTTAAGAGATAATTGTTAAACCTTTTGTGTTCTTGCTTTTGTTTAGATTTTTTTTCTGTTATAATTAGTTTAGTAGGTGATAAATATGTCAAATGAATATGTCTTAATTCAAAATGAGAAGACTGGTCTTGGTCAAATTGCAATTTCGAACAATGTTATTAATCATATTGTTCAGATTACAGTGAATGAAAATGATGCTATCTTTTTTGAAGATGGATCAGGTAAAAAATCATTGATTGTTTCAAATGAAAACGGTCATGTTAATGTCGATCTTAAAGTACGCGTAAAATATGGTAAAGATGTTGAACGTGTATGTCGTGCATTACAAAATGATTTGCAACGCAACATTGAATTAATGGTTGATTTCAGTAATACTTCAATCAACATTAACGTTGTAGGATTTAAGTTTAATTAGAAGCAGGAGTCTGCTTCTTTTACTGTGGAGGTTTTTTTATGGTAATGTCGCGATATAACGAACGACAAAATGCAATGTCAGCAATTTATATTCATCTCTTGAGAGAACAATCCATGCAAGAGGTTCTTGAAGATAATCGCTTCGTATCAGAAGTTGGCACATTTATTCAAGATTTCAATCTTCAGGATGAAATGTTACAAGTGGTGATGAATGTAGAAGCACGTAAAGATATTTATTCGCGAGCAATCGATCATTATTTAACGAAATGGCGTTTTGACCGTTTAGGATTTATTGAACAAGCGATTCTTCTAATGGCTTGTGCTGAATTAGAACTCGGTTATCAAGATAAAGTTGTTATTGTTAATGAAGCGGTTAATCTTGCTAAAGATTTTTCAGATGAGGAATCTTATAAATTAATTAATGGAGTCATTGATGCACTATGATAACTCAGGATGTAATTACGGTTACAGAATTTGTTAATGAATTAAAAGGTGTTATTGATCAACATCCTTCTTTTAAGAATGTCGCATTAGTCGGTGAGCTTTCGAATTTTAAAGCACATCATAGTGGGCATTTTTATTTTTCCCTCAAGGATGATAAAAGTAGAATTACTTGTGCTATGTTCCGACGAAGTGCAAGCAAAGTATTATTCAGACCTAAAGATGGTGATAAAGTTGTCATCTTTGGACGCTGTGAGGTTTATACCGATACGGGCACTGTCCAAATCTATGCTGATCGTATGAATCTTGATGGTTTGGGTGACTTGTATATTCAATTTGAAAAATTGAAAAAAGATTTTGAAGATCGTGGATATTTTAATCCCAAACATCGTAAAAAAATCCCTAAATATCCGCAACGAATCGCTGTTATTGTTGGTGAAAACAGTGCAGCTTATGCTGATATTACCCGTACACTCCAAGAACGATGGCCAATTGCCAAGCAAATTGATTTGTTAGCCTATGTCCAAGGAGACAATGCCTCTAAAAGTTTGGTACAACAAATTCAAAGAGCACATCATGAACAAGCAGATACGATTATTTTAGGACGTGGTGGGGGATCAATTGAAGATCTCTGGGCTTTTAATACACCTGAAGTGGTTGAAGCAATTTTTAAAAGTGAAATTCCAATAATCTCTGGTATTGGACATGAAAGTGATGTTACTTTATCCGATTTTGTTTCAGATTATCGAGCTGCAACGCCCACTGCTGCAGCTGTTGCAGCGACACCAAACTGGGTTGAGATGCAAGCGATGATTCGTGATTATAAAAACCAGTATTACCTTGCGGTACGAAATAAATATCTTCGACGTTCAGGTGATTATACATCGTTGATTCAAAGTAGTGCTTTAAAAGATCCGGTGCTTTTTGTTGAACGTAAACAACAAAAATTAGATACCTTAACCGTACGGATTACACATCAACAAGTTCTATTTGATGAATCAAAACGAATGCTTGCATTAATATCGAATCGTATGGAAAATTCATTATTACTGAAATATAACAACTCGTCTAATATTATAAATCAATATCTCGGTTTGAGTTCTGCGACAATTCAACAGAAGATGACTCAATCACTTCAAAAGGTTGAGATGATGCGAAGTCGTTTTGACTTTTATTCGCAGTATATTGATCGTAGTATTAAGCAAAATCAAGGAATGATTCAGCAGTATGATGAACGTTTTTATTCAATTATGGAACGCGGGTTGAACTTGAAAAAAGAGCGTTTAAACGATATACTTAAATCATTAAAGTATCGTTCACCACTCGATGTAATTCAACGAAATTTAAACCAGGGTTATATCATTCCACGTGTAAATGATATCCATGTTGTGAATGCTGAGTCCGTTAATGTTGATGATCGAATTCAATTAGAATTTAGAGATGGATTTGTGCTAACACAAGTCATCAGTAAGGAGTCCAAAGATGAATAAAGATTTTAATTTTGAAATTGCAATGGCGCGTCTTGCGGAAATTGCAAATGAATTAGAGAAGGATAGTTTACCTCTTGATCAAGCAATCGTTCTTTTCGAGGAAGGTCTTAATTTATCCAAGCAATGTCAGGAACGCTTAAGTGGTTATGAAAATCAAGTTAAAGCGTTAGTTCAAAAACACCAAGGGGAACAAAATGATTAAAGATATTGATGCGCGTTTAGATGCGATTTTAGAGTATTATCCAAAAACATCTGTTGTTAGAGAAGCTATGACGTATTCGTTGATGAGTGGTGGAAAACGATTGAGACCGCGTCTTTTACTGGCGATGCTTGAGGATTTTGGATGTGATTATAAACTAGGTCTAAATCCAGCATGTGCTCTTGAGATGGTTCATACTTATTCTCTTGTACATGATGATCTACCAGCTATGGATGATGATGATTTACGCCGTTTTAAACCAACCAATCATAAAGTGTTTGGTGAGGGCGTTGCAATTCTTGCCGGTGATGCACTCTTAACAGGAGCCTTTACAGCCTTATCACAGTCTTCTTTGGATTCGGATGTTGTTGGGAAGTGTCTTGAAATTTTAGCTCGAAATGCGGGTAATAATGGAATGATTTTAGGTCAAGAATTGGATATCGATGATCATATCGATCATATTGATGATTTAGTTGCTTGTTATAATCTTAAAACAGGATGTTTATTTGCAGGGGCATTTGAAATGGCAGCCGTAATTTCAGGTAAAGATTCATATCAAAAACTTGCGCATGATTTAGGTCTGACTCTCGGAGTTGCCTTCCAATTCCAAGATGATCTTCTTGAAGTTACGAAGACATCTGAGCAAATTGGAAAGAGTAATCAAAGTGATGCCGATCGTGATAAAACAACCGTGGTTAGTCTACTTGGTGTAGAGCAAGCCCACACTTTAACGGAATCGTATTTTTCAAATATTAAAGATTTATTAAAACAAATGAATATTGAAAATGGAAATCTGAAACAGATTATTGATGAAATGATGAGTCGCGAATTATAGGAGGCACGTCTCTTGTTTGAACAATTTAGCAAATCGTATGATTTTACGTCGTTAACCGTTGATGAATTAGAAAAACTCAGTGATGAAATCGCTGTTTTTCTTGCGTCAAAAACACGATATGAAGTAGATACAATTATTGAAAATATCAATGTACTTGAAACAACACTTGCGCTCCATCATGTTTTTGATTTAAACCATGACAATATCATTTTCGATGGTGGTAAGCAAGTCATGGTTCATAAAATTCTTACAGGTAGATCCGAAGACTTGTTGCTTAGAAATTCTGGTTCAATGTATTTAGATGATCAAAATCCAATGGATCGTTATAGTGGTGGAAAACCTGGGGAAGGGTTGGGTGTGGCACTTGCATATGCTATTGAACATCCAGATGTTAATAATGTTATTGTTCTCAATGATTATGCTTTGAATTATGGCATTACTTATGAGTCGTTGGTTCAAATAAGTCGCTTTAAACCCAATCTAACCATTATCCTCATTGATGAACAACAATCGCTTTTAAGACATTACAGTTCGATGGATGCGTTAATCAAATCAATTCGCATCAGTAAAACGTATACCGGTTTAAAAAAAGATATGAAATCACTCCTGGATTCTAATCCTATTAGTCGACCAATCCTTGCGACGCTTACTAAAATACGAGATGCGGTCAAAGAAACTGTATTGGAACCCACAATATTTAAACAATTTGGTGTGGATTACCAGGGACCTATGGATGGCCAAAATCTTAAAGAGTTAATTCGTGTGTTTGAATTATCAAAAAAATATAAAGGTCCTCATGTAATTCATGTACAAACGCGCTTAAAGAATAAAAAACAACGCAAACTTGAATTTCCAACCTTTAAAACGGACCATGATCGAGCAGAGAATTATCATACGTATTTAGAAGCAATTGATTATCAATTAACAGATATTGCTCAAGATGATCCAGATTTATATGTTCTTGCGGATACTTACAAGTTAAAAGACTATTTGCCGACCTTTGCACTGACAAGACCTGATCACTTTATTGCAACATCGGGTTCAACGCAGGCTTTAGTAGCAATTGCACACGGTCTTGTTCAAGAAGGAAAACACGTTATTATTTCAATTCACGCCTCTCAAGTCGATGGCGTCGTGTTGCAACTTCGAAACCAATTTTCGATCAAGCAGTGTCCAATTACTATAATTGTGAATGATTCTGGTCTTAGTCCGGAAGGTGATACATACCGACAAGGTATTTTTGATTTAGGTGTTTTTGCAAACCTTGCACACTTTAAAGTGTATATGGGGAAATCAATAGTTGATACGATTTCCATTTTAGAACAGGTAATTCAAGAACCACAAATTAGTGTTTTAAGAGTTCCATCAGGTCTTGAGTACGTTGTGCCGGAAACTGCTTTAACTCCGGTAAGGGGATGGCACATTGAAAATGATTTTAGTAAGGAAAGCACAGGGGTTATCCTGTCTTTTGGTCCATCCATTCACTCTCTTAAGCAAAGAATTGATGCCAATCAGTTAGATCTTGGATTGATTAATTGTTCTGAGATTTTATCTGTGGATCACGATATTTTAGAAAAAATTATTGCATATAAGCTTAAGATCGTAGTTTATGACGTAGAAAGTACAAAAAGCGTTCTTTATCAAAATATTATTCAAAATCTTCATCAGTTAAAAGCAGATAATGAATGTATCAATTTACATGTCTCATGTCTCCATTTAAACAAGACTTCAAAAGATGCGAAATCATCTCAAAAGATTCATATAAATAATGTTTTCGATTATTTTCAATAGTAAAGGAGGAATACCATGCTTACTCATTTAACGATAGATAATTTTGTTTTGATTCATCATATATCGGTTGATTTTTCAGATCGTTTCAACGTTTTCACTGGTGAAACTGGTGCAGGTAAATCGCTTCTCGTTGATGCATTAAATTTTGTCTCGGGACAGCGTAGCAGTGCATCTGTTGTCGGAAAAAACGGTAAAAGTGCACGTGTAGAAGTTGCTTTTGACCTTGAAAAAGCAATAAATCTTAAAAAGAAACTCGTCGTTTTTAATTTGTATGAAGAAGATGATGAGTACGCTGTTATTTCAAGAGAAATGAATCTTGAAGGGCGTAGTATCTGTAAAATAAACCACCGTGTTGTTAATCTATCGACGGTTAAATCGTGCTTGGATGGTGTACTCGATATTCATTCTCAACATGAGACACAATATCTACTGAACCCTAAAAACCATTTGAAATTACTCGATGAATTTGCCCAAAATGAAACGGAACGTTTGTATTACAATGAATTATTCAGGAAATATCAAGAAGCACAAATGCGTTTAAGAAATCTGGAAAACAGTAATATTAATCCTGATGAAATTGCATTCGCAAGTTTTCAACTTAAAGAGATACATGATTTAAATCCAAGCATTGATGACTATCATTCAATAAAGGAAAGTCTTGAAATGCTTACGAATTTTGAAAAAACAAAATCGTTTGTGAACGATCTCGAAGAAACATTGGATGGAGAGCAGGGTGTCGTTGGCCGTCTTTATGAATTTTTAGATACCATTGATTCTTTACCCGATAAAAATCTTCAGGAACGTTTTAAAAACGTCTATTATGAAGTGGAGGATATTCGCGACGAGTTAGTTCGTTATAACAGTAGTCTTGTTTTTGATGAGTATGAATACAATCTTTTACAAGATCGTGTTTATCAATATGATCAATTAATTCGTAAATATGGATCTCTTGAAGGTGTATTTAAGAAGCAAGATGCGCTTATCCAACAGATTGAACAAGCAGAACATTTCGATGATTTTAAAACTGATTTAGAGAATGAGATTAAGGCAATGTATGATCAACTGCTCGAAGCGGCCCGTAGCCTTTCTGAAACCAGAATTCAAGCGAAAAGTGATCTGGAACATGCTATTATCGAGCAACTTGATGACTTATTACTTGAAAATGCTCAATTTGTAATTGCACTTGAAAATTCAGAATTAACAGCTGATGGTGCGGAATCTGCACATTTTCTCGTATCGATGAATAAAGGGATTATGCCATCACCATTAGAACGTGTTGCAAGTGGTGGGGAGCTTTCTCGATTGATGTTAGGACTTAAAACGATTTTCAGTTCGATTTATGGGGTTTCTACAATTATTTTTGATGAAATCGATACAGGTGTTAGTGGACGTGTTGCGCTTAAAATTGGTTCGAAAATGAGTAGTCTTTCTCAGACATCTCAAGTGTTGACGATATCCCATTTAGCGGCGGTTGCAGCGTGTGCGGATCATCATTATCTTATATCTAAATCAGAATTCGAAGATGACGTTGTGACCGATATTAAGGAAATAACAGGGCAAGATCGAATTCACCAGATGGCGTTAATTATGTCGGGTAATGATACCGGTGCATCGTTAAAATCTGCTCAAGAACTTCTAAAGGAAGGTCAACAATTAAAATGGCACAAGTAATATTTCATATAGATATTAACGCGTTTTATGCAAGTGCTCATCTCATTACAGATTCAAGTCTATATGGAAAACCTGTAGTTGTTTGTAGTAACCAACGAGGATCTGTTGTTACGACTGCATCCTATGAGGCGCGCTCATTTGGCGTTAATTCCGCAATGCCACTTGCACATGCCAAACGTCTTTGCCCTAATTTGGAAGTCATTGAAGTTGATTTTGAGTTGTATCAAGAGTTATCGGTTAAATTTATGAATATTATTCGTTCTTATTCTGCTGTTATGCAACCTGCGAGTATTGATGAATGTTATGTTGATATGACAGAGGTTATAAAAAAATATGAGAAGCCACTTGATCTTGCCGTTGAAATTCAGAAAAATATCTGGGAAGCATTGCGACTTCCCATTTCTATTGGTGTAGCGCCAAATAAATTTCTAGCTAAGATGGCGAGCGACATGCAAAAACCTCGTGGTATTACAGTACTTAGAATTCGTGAAGTATCACAAAAATTATGGCCGCTTCCGATTGAATCAATGCACGGAATTGGTCAAAAAACGGTGCCTAAATTAAAACAAATGGGTATCGAGACTATTGGGGACCTTGCTTGTTTTAATCCCGATCATCTTAAGAGCATTTTGGGAGTCAATGCACAAAATTTTGTGCAAAAAGCAAATGGATATGATCACTCAGTGATCGATACTGATGTGACCATGAAATCAATCGGTCAATCGAAAACATTTAAGGATGCGATGACTGATCTTGATGAGATTCGCAATGCGATCTTAAATGAATTGGTTGAAGTAATGCTCCGGATGGAACGTCAAGATGTTGTTGGAAAGACGCTTTCATTCTCAATTCGACTCGATGATTATAAAACGGCAACCCGTTCCTTCACTTTTGAGGAATATACAAGAGATCAAAATTTAGTTTTCGAGAGGCTTATGAGTTTATATGATGAATTTGAAGGGGAAGGCGGCGTATCTTTCGTTTCAGTAACAATGACAAACTTATTGCCTAAAGATGAAATAATTGAACAGTTAAATATCTTTGATGATTTGGATGAAATTACGGTCAATGACATCATCCAGCGACTTAATAAGGAACTTAACCATGATCTTTTTAAGACGACTCGATCTGTTCTTAAGGAGCAAAGTCATGAAAAACAAAGCCAATGATTTTATTCACTACCTCCAATTTATTGACCCTAAAGCAGCATTAACCGTTGCATCTTATCGAAATGACTTAAATCAGTATATTGAGTATTTAGAGCACGAATCAGTTTCATCACTTGAATCTGTTGATGCTGAAGTAATTCGAAAATATATTGATGATATAAAGAATGACTATGCCGCATCAACAATACAGCATAAGATTGTAGTGATACGTCAGTTTCATCAATATTTACTGAACAGTGGTCAATTGCAACATGATCCAACAGCATTTGTTTCACTTAAAAACAAAGGGACACGTTTGCCTACAATTGTTTCAGATGATACGATCCGTAAACTTTTTTCTTTTGATCGAGTCACTGGAAAAGACTTTATGGATTACGCGATTCTATTGCTGCTTTATCGATGTGGTTTGCGTGTTTCAGAATGTGTTCATCTCGAGTTTTCGCAAGTGTATCTTGATCAAAAATGGTTACGAATTCTAGGTAAAGGAAATAAAGAACGCATGATTCCTTTATCTATTGATGCCATTGATGGCTTAAGTGAATATATAAATGTAATTCGTCCGCAGTGGATGATTCAACCAACAGAGCAAATATTTATTAACGCAAAAGGCAAGGGAATATCAAGACAATACATTGATTCTATGATAAAATCTAGATGTAAAGAAATGGGAATTTTAACTCCTATTTCAGCGCATACTTTGCGACATAGTTTCGCAACAGCTATCTTAGACACAGGCGTAGACTTGCGTATTATTCAAGAACTCCTCGGTCATCAAGATATCTCAACAACCCAGATTTATACTCACGTCAATAAAAAAACATTAAAACGAGAGTATGATCAGTTTTTAAAAGGTGGTTTTTCGAATCAAGGAGGGAATAGAGATGAAGAAATTTGATCGAATTATTACAGTAGTGATGGATTCAGTTGGAGCCGGAGCAGCACATGATGCTGCGAAATTTGGCGATGTAGGTACAGACACTTTAGGCCATATTGCGGACGCAATGAATGGTTTAAATATGCCTAACCTTGAGCAACTTGGACTCGGTAATTTGCATAATATTAAAGGTGTTTCACCGGTATCGGAACCTAAAGCATACTATACAAAAATGATTGAGGCTTCGAATGGTAAGGATACGATGACAGGTCATTGGGAAATGATGGGACTCTATATTGAAAACCCATTTATCACATTTACCGAAACTGGTTTTCCGAAAGAACTTTTAGACGAACTTCAAGAACGTACGGGTTATGAAATTATCGGTAATAAAGCAGCAAGTGGTACTGAAATTTTAGATGAGTTGGGTGAAGAACACATGGCGACGAAAAAGATGATCGTCTATACTTCTGCTGATTCTGTACTTCAAATTGCAGCGCACGAAGATGTTTTTGGACTTGATGAACTTTATCGATGCTGTGAAATTGCTCGTGAATTGACAATGAAGGACGAATGGAAAGTTGGTCGCGTCATTGCTCGTCCATTTGTGGGTGAGGGCAAAGGTGCTTTCAAACGCACTTCAAACCGTCATGACTATGCGCTTAAACCTTTTGGGAAAACTGCTTTAGATTCACTTAAGGAAAACGGTAATGATGTTATCAGTGTCGGAAAAATTTCAGACATTTTTGATGGCGAAGGGATTACTGAGTCATACCGTACAAAGAGTAATGAGCACGGGATGGAAGAAACAATCCGAATTACTAAAGACCATGATTTTAATGGATTTATGTTTGTAAATCTTGTGGATTTTGATGCAATGTATGGCCACCGTCGTGATCCAATTGGTTACGGTAAAGCCTTAGAAGCTTTCGATGTGCAACTCGGTACTTTACTACAACATATTGGTGATCGTGATTTACTTATTATTACAGCTGATCACGGTAATGATCCAACGCACACCGGCTCAGATCACACACGTGAAGAAGTACCCGTTCTCTATTATTCTCCTTCATTACAAGGTAAGGGTATGTTAGAAAAAAATAATACCTTCTCTGATTTAGGTGCAACCGTTGTAGATAATTTCGGTGCAAAACCTACGGAGTACGGTACATCAGTTCTTGATCAATTAAAATAATACAGCGCCAGGTAACTGGTGCTTTTTATAAAAAGGAGGGTCTATGAATTTTGTAGATTTTTGTGATGCGGTAAGTGTTATAAAGGGTTATGTACTCTATGATCCACTTCAAAACTTGCGGGAACAAGCTTATAACCCAGATTCTGTGACGAAACTGATAAGAGATGGAGAACGCATTTTCGTTGCGGATTTGAGCGTTTTAGAACGTTATACATTGAATCACAATCTTGCGTATCTTTACCGACTTAATCATCTCTATAAAGATGCTCTTTATTATACAGAAAAGTGTATCGATTATGCACACGGAACCACAGACTATGAAATTCAAATTAATAATCTCATCGATAAAGCGATTGTGCTCAAGTGCTTAAAATATTATGAGATTGCGATCGAACTCTTCGAATCACTTGAAGCCAATGAATTTTTAAGTGATGTTTCGGGAGCTCTGGATCGAATTTACCATGAACGCGCAAAGTGTTTACTAGAAATGAATGAGTTTACGCAAGCTAAACACTACTTCAACAAAGCTCTTGAAATCAGACTTCAATCAAATAACCGTGATCTAATTGATGAAACTGAAGAAGCTTTAGATTATGCGCAATCTATAGAATTTAAATTAATAAATGGACATGAATTTCCAATATATATGGATGATATGGTACTGGTTGATGCATATTATGTTCCGAGTGCAACTATAGAATCCTATATAAAAGATCGTGAATTCTTTGCAATGAAGGCACAAGATGTATTCAGTTCGTTTTGCTCACGGGTAGAACGAAAGTGGGAAAATACTGAAGAGGGTGAAGCCATTGTAGGTTATGACGAGAACAATAATATTGCTGCTTTAGTTTATCTCAACCCTAAAGGGATTGAAAATATGCTTTATGCCTATCAAAACCACGACCTTGAGTCCTATTTATTAAGACTGAATCAACTCAGTAAAGCAATACAATAACAAGATCTTTTGGATCTTGTTTTTTTTATTTTTGAAATATACTTGATTAAATAGAGTGACGTGCTATAATATCCATGTTTTTACGAATCGTATATCATCACTAATATGGAGTGATAGTTTCTAGCCGATACCAATGTAAATTTCGGACTACGATAGGAAAGTTTTTTTCCTATTGGTAAAAACTTTTTTTATATTAAAATAGAATCTTTTTTATCATATATGTGTCTAATAAGGAGACACGTTTCTACCTGATACCGTAAACATCAGACTATGATAGAGAGTGTTTTTTAGCTTTCTATCATTCTAATGATAGGAAGCTTTTATTTTTGTTAGGAGGCGTTCATGAAACGTTTTAAAAATTCGGTGTATCTGTTTCCGGGATTATTTCTTGTAATTGTTTTTATGATAATTCCACTTGTAATAATCATTATGCCCACATTTATCAATAATGGTTTTACGATTGAAAACTATACCGCCGTACTTACGGATTCGTTTTATCAAAGTATTTTGATACGAACAATTCGAATTGGTCTTGTTACTACTTTAGTTTGCTTCTTATTGGGTTTTCCAACAGCTTACTTCATTGTAACGGGATCGGCATTGAGACGAAAATTAACGATGGCGCTCGTATTGTTTCCATTATTCACAAACGCGGTGATTCGTGGATTTGCATGGATTACAATTTTGGGTAAAAATGGTTTTCTTAATCAGTTATTACTCGGTATGAAATTGATTCATGAACCAATCGGATTTATGTATACAGAATTTTCGATTATTATCGGTTCTGTTTATTTATTTCTTCCCGTTATGGTTAATACCTTAGTTTCTGTTTTATCTAAGGTTGATGGAAAGCTGATTGAAGCTGCACAAACACTTGGAGCTAAAAGTGGTGCAATATTTAAAGAAATTGTGCTACCACTCTCATTTCCGGGTATTGTCTTAGGTTCCGTTTTAGTCTTTACAGGTACGATTAGCGCTTACGTAACACCTTCATTGCTTGGTGGTAATAAGAATATGATGCTTTCGACGCTTTTGTATCAACAGTCAAATGAACTGATGAATTGGCAATCTGCAAGTGTCTTTGCATTTATTATGATTTTGTTATCAGCAGGCGTAATGAAAATGATGACATACCTCAGTAATCGAGTTGATAAAAGGGGGGTATCTCATGAATAGAAATCGATTTTTGGACAGTATCGCATACCTTGCAATTGCATTTATTGGCTTGCCGCTTCTGATTATTACCGTTACTGCATTTGGGGAAGCACCTATAATTGAATTTCCTATTCAGGGATTTACGATGAAATGGTTTATTAAAGTCTTCCAGTCTCAAGTTTTTATGGATAGTTTTGTTTTAAGTTTGAAAATCTCAGTACTTGCGACGATTTTATGTATGGTAATTGCGATTCCAGCCTCTTATGCATTAGTCGTAACAAAAGGCAAATGGAGTGAACGGTTTAAATCAATATTCTTAGCACCATCTCTGATTCCATCAATCGTTCTTGCCTATGCACTCTTTCAATACTTAGTGATTCAACTTCATATCAGTTTGAATATTGCACTTATTATTGGACATATGTTGATTGTATTCCCATATACGATACGCATTATATGTGCATCGCTTCATGATTTTGATCTAAGTATCCACGAGGCATCCATTATTCTGGGGTGTGGTCCATTGGAGGGGTTTATTAAAGTAGTTCTACCAAACATTAAAGATGCTTTACTCTCCGCAAGTATTATGGGATTTATTAATTCATTTAATAATTTACCAGTATCTATGTATCTCAAAGGACCTGGAATGAATACCTTACCGGGAGCATTGATGAATCATATTGAATATAATTTTGATCCCATTGTAAGTGCACTATCCGTTATTCTCATGGTATTTACGATGGTATTGATGATTATCATGGATAAAGGATTTAGTAGAAAAGGAGCCAAAATTTGATGAACTTTGCAGTATTAGATCGTATTTGTGTTTCCTATGACGGAAAACACAATGTGCTTCAAGACTTAGATTTAGAAATAAGAGAAGGGGAGCTATTATCATTATTGGGTCCTTCAGGATGTGGTAAATCCACAACATTACGCACAATCGCGGGATTTAATACGATTCGTTCGGGTACTTTCTATGTAGAAGATAAAAAAATGAATGACGTTAAAATAAATGATCGTGATTTTGGAATGGTATTTCAAAGTTATGCATTGTTTCCACATTTAAGTATTCGAGAAAATATTGCCTTTGGTTTAAAACAGCGTAAAGTTAGTCGCGAAGTAATGAATGGTGAAGTGGAATCGATGGCAAAAACGTGTGGACTCACTGAGCTTCTGGATCGTTATCCAAATCAGTTATCAGGTGGACAACAACAACGTGTTGCGCTAGCGCGTGCACTTGTCATTAAGCCAAAGTTATTGTTGCTTGATGAACCGCTTAGCAATCTTGACGCACAATTGCGTATTCAGATGCGAGAAGAAATTCGAAGAATACAACAAGAACTTAAAATTACAACGGTATTTGTTACTCATGATCAAGATGAATGTTTTGCAATCAGTGATCGCGTTGCAATTATGAATAATGGCAAAATCGAACAACTCGATGCACCAGAGGTTATTTACTCAAATCCTAAAACCCATTATGTTGCGGAATTTGTTGGATTTGAGAATATAAAACGAATTGAAGATATGAAGTATTTAAATAATGGAAAGGGTCTAATTACATCCGAAGATGAGTCAACTTCATCATCATTTGGCATTAGACCATCAGAAATTATCTTAGGAACTGGCATCAATGAAATAGTGGGTAAAGTCGTATCCGTTGCATATCTTGGTAGTTGCTATCAATACCAAGTCGATACTGAATGTGGCGTGTTTAAATTATGTACACAGGAGAAACTACAAATTGATTCAGTGGTTCCCTTTAGATTAGATCCAAAGTCAATTATTTTCATTTAGGAGGAAATTATGAAAAAGAAAATTGCTTTAGCACTTGTACTATTTATGGTTAGCGGTTGTTCACAAAAGAATGAAACCCAAGAGTTGGTTGTATCCTCATGGGGTCTAAGTGAAGAAGTACTCCGTGAGGAGGTTTATAAACCTTTTGAAACGAAACATAATGTAAAAATTGTTTTAGATAGTGGTAGTACTTCAGAACGTTTTGCGAAGTTTAGTAGTGGTGACAACAGTAATATTGACGTAATTGAACTCTCACAAAAAGCAGCAGATGATGGATACCAAGCGGATCTATTTGAGAAAATCGATCTACAAAAACTAACAAATGCATCATCATTAATTGATGCAGCTCAAGAAGTCACACGCAGAGGATATGGCGTACCATACACCATTAACAGTATTGGTATTGTTTATAATAGTGAAACTGTAAAGGAACCAATTACAACATGGAATGATTTATGGCGTGAAGATCTTGTTGGGAAAATCGCAATTCCTGAAATTGCATCCACATTTGGACCTGCGATGATTCAAATGGCCAATGATTATAGTGGGGGAGATGTCAGCAAGGATCATGGTGAGAAAGCATTTGAGGGACTAGAGTCCTTAAAAACAAATATTAAAAAGACGTATAAAAAATCTTCGGATCTCTCCGTTATGATGAGTACAGGGGAAATTGATGTTGCGGTTGTAGGGGACTTTGGTTTTGATGTTATTAAGAAGTCAGTACCAAGTGCAATCCTCGTATTTCCAGAAACAGGTACATACGCAAACTTTAACACAATCGAAATCAATAAGAATTCAAAGAATAAAGACCTTGCTTATAAATTTGTAGATTGGCGATTAAGTCAAGAATTACAAGAAAAAACAGCAGAGACACTGAACGAAGCACCCGTTAATAAAAATGTTGTGTTGAGTGATGCTGTCGCATTAAATAAAACTTATGGTAAGATCGCTGAGAATGCAAAAACTCTTAATTACGAAGTAATGAATCCACTAATGCCTGAGTGGATTGATCATTACAATCGTTTGATGAATCAATAATGATTACAAAATATACAGACGCGTTCCTTTATAATACATCACAGCGAACATTTGAGAAGGGTGACCTTTATATTCAAGACTCAATGATTTACCATATCGGTGAGGCAGATATCATTGTGGATCAAGAGATTGATGCAAAAGGAAAGTGGATTATACCAGGACTTATTGACATTCACATGCATATAGAAAGTTCAATGACCAATCCCAATGAATTTTCCAAAACAGTACTGCCAATGGGTACCACAACAATCGTAGCGGATGCTCATGAAATTGGAAATGTCTTTGGTACTCAAGGTCTTATTGATTTTATGGACATTGATACGCAACTTGATATCTTTTATGCAATTCCATCTTCAGTTCCATCTACAAATCCATTTCTAGAAACAACGGGTGGTATTGTTGATGAAGCAGCAGTTAAAGTTTTATGTAAACATCCCAAGGTAATTGCCCTGGGGGAAATTATGAACTTTAAAGATGTCATTTCCGATGAAGATACCATGACACGTATAATTATTGAAACATTTAAAACATGTAAACCAGGTTCTCCAATTGAAGGACATATTCCAAGAATCTCAGGACTTGAATTATCGCGGTTTATTCAAAGAGGTATTGGTTCTGATCATACACTTCAAACAAGAGCATCAATCCTAGAACGCACTCGAATGGGTGTTCTCGTTCAAATGCAAGAAAAATCACTCAATCAAGAGACCATTTCGACTCTGTGTAAGCATAATCTCCATGGAAGTTTTTGCTTAGTTACTGATGATGTAATGCCCGATGATTTAATTAACAAAGGTCATCTGAATCATCTTATTCAAATATGCATTGAGAATGGTATGCGGCCTGAAGATGCAATTTATGCGGCGACTTATGTTCCAGCTCAACGAATGCAACTTTATGATCGTGGTGTTCTTTCTCCAGGGAAACAAGCCGATTTCATTATCCTTGATGATTTGAATTCATTCTCAATTCATTCGGTATATAAGAAGGGAAGCAATATCAAAGATCTTCCCGAAGATTACTTTAATTTTAATGATCAATACATCTATAATACGATTAAACGAAAACCCATAAAACGTGATGATCTTATATTGCCAATCTCAAATTTAGAGGGAGATGAGGTTAAGTTAAGAATCATGCATCGTGAAACTACAAATACCTTTACAGAAGAGATGATAATTCCCGTTAAAACAAGGGAAGGGGTCTTACAGTGGCAGGAAGCTGGTTTAACGATGATTGCAGTGATTGAACGTTATGGTCATCAAAATCCGATAGCAATTGGATTTGTGGATAATGGCTTTACCGAAAAGGGTGCAGTCGCAACCTCGTGGACTCATGACCATCACAACATTTTAGTTATGGGAACAGATTTAGATGAAATTGTAAATGCAGTAAATTTATTAATTAAAGTGCAAGGTGGAATCATTTCATCCATTAAAAACAAACACCACACGGTACCACTTGCTTATGGTGGTATTGTTTCAACGAATTCGATGGAATCACTCGCGAGTGACGTAGCTCAAATTCGTAAAGATCTAAAAGGTCTTGGATATAAAGCTCAAAATGAGTTGATGAGTTTCTCAGTACTTGGTTTGTTAGTATCACCAAGTTTAAAAATATCCGACAAAGGATATGTAGATGTGAGAACACAAGAAATTAAGTCATTATTCGTATTCTAATAAATTACATAATATACATTATACGAAGTTGTTAATATAATAAGAAAAAGACCGAAGATTCATATAATTCGGTCTTTTTCTACTTTATTTGGACTTATTTAGAACTTTAAGTCCATTTTTACTCAATGCAAGTGTTACATCTGCCAATTTCGCAACTGATTTACTGTGTGTAACAATAATAATACCTTTATTCTGTGTATTCGCAAGTTTTTTAAAGATATCCATAATAACCGTAGCGTTTTCTTCGTCCAAATTACCCGTTGGTTCATCTGCGAGTATAAATGGTGCTGGTGATGCAAGCGACCTCGCTATTGCGACACGCTGTTGCTGTCCACCAGATAATTGGAGTACATTACGTTTAAAATCTTTAGAATCAATGCCCAGTTCAATTAATAATGAACCGGGTGCATTTTTTTGAACTAATCTAAGATTTTCTATGGGTGTCATATAGTCTATAAGATTATAATTCTGGAAAATAATCGTAATATTATCTTTTCGATGTGTACGGTAACCTTGTTGTTTGATATCAATGTTATTTAGATAAATTTGTCCGCTTTGTGGTGTATCCAGACCCGCTAATAACGACAGAATGGTCGTTTTTCCGCATCCTGATGGTCCACATATGGCGTAAACTTTACCAATTTCAAAATCATAATTGATGTTATTCAATACTTGATGTGACGCATTGTTTTTATAGGCATAACATACGTTTTTCATAGTTAAATTCATACTTTTCTCCTTATTAAGACATCTGAGATAGAATTTCTTTTGGTTTGAGTCGTAATATATAGTTCGAAGCACCAAGTACTGAGATGATAATAATCACACTACCGATGATGGCGACTTTTATTAATTCCGAGTGTGTAATGCTTACATCGATTGAATCAACGGTTTTAGTTGTGACACTTGTATTTGCATCACTACCAAAAGCCATTCCATTAAGTTCTTGGTTTTGTTGTCGAATCGTTTGTGTTTGTGCTTGTTTGATAATCGACGATCCAATGTTTCGCGCAATTTTATCGGTTGTCATAAATGATAACGAAAAGCTTAGGATTGCAATGATTAATACCTCAAGTACAAATTGTGATAGGATATTTAACTTACTTATACCCATCGACAACAAGATTCCGGTTTCATGAACTCGTGTACCAATCCATAACCAAAGCATGACAGAAAGCATGAGAATGCTCATGATAATAGAACCGATCACGAGTTTGTTTATAATACCGTCCATATTATCAAGCGATGATGTTAGGCCCATAAAGGTCTGGTCTGCCTTATGAACAACATATCTAACCCAATCAAGGTCCATGTTTTTCACATCCGTGATAATCGATTCAATTTCTTTAGGGTTATTGACATAAAACGTTGCACTTTCGTATAACGGTTTATGTTCCATACCACGAAGTGTAGCGGCCGTGTTTAGATCGGACAGCATTACATTTTCAAACAATTCTGAATAATGATTTGCGCGATCTTTATTAGACCCTTTAAAAATGCCAATTATTTCAAGTTTTTGAGACTTGATGATGTTTTGATGACGATCTTTAGATTCAGGTATTGTTATGACATCATGGAGTTTTAAACCGTTTAGCATCGCGAAATCATGATGTACCATTACTTTTTGAAAATCGTCTTCATTAAGATGTCGTCCCTCATGAAGTTGTAGTACTTCTGAAACAAATTTTGAATCCAATTCAGATTTACGTGTTCCTTCTAAATCAAAATGTGATTTTAATAAAGCTTCTTGATCATCTTGATACTTAATTCTACTTTCCTCAAGTTGTACTTTCTTAAGTTGTGGAATTTGCGCCTCTCCAACAATAGTTGTGTTATAGTCTCGTATTCCTTCATGTTTCGAAATTTTCTCAATCATCATTTGACTAATATTTCCAAAACCTCGATCACCGACACCCATATTTGTTTGTAAGTTGGTTTTTAACTCAAAACTTGCGTTAATGGACGCATTAATGGATTCTCGTGCATTGTGTGCAGACTTTCGAATTGTAATACTGCTTAAAATAGCTGTACTTATTAGAAAAAGAATCATAAAAATTAATACGGTCCGAGATTTTTTTCTAAAAATATAAATAAAAGAACGTCTCAATATAGACATTATAATACCTCCTGTAACGAAGACATCGTAGTGTATGTATATGAAACGTATATGAATTATTAAAAATATATTTTGAAAATAAATCGATTGTCTAAGTTTTGCACATGATACGTAATATTAAGGCGTTCGAGGTTTCGTTTCGTAATGTACAAACCAAGACCATTTCCAGTAATGCCCTGTCCCCTGCTTTTATCACATCGATAAAAGGGCTCAAATAATTTATCAGTCTCAATGGCTTGATCCGTTAGATAGGTGTTTGAAATAGTCAAACCTTGTTCCTGAAGTTCTATTACTATGGTCGTATTGGGAAGACTGTGAACCACTGCATTTCCGATAATATTATTCAGAACATCCTGTATTAAGCGTTTATTGGTATCGACTTCTAGTTGTGATGCTTTGAATTCTATGTCTAAGTGTTTATGTTCGATAAGCAATTGATTTTGCTTGATAATATCTGAAATTAGAGAATGAATTGCAACTGTATCATGGTGATGGTCTGGACTGATATCAACGGAACTAGCGTCGAGAATTTGTTTTAACTTGACGTTTGTATTACCAACCAACTCTAGTGCTTGGGGTAGATATTTTTCATGATTATTATACGGTCTGATACCGTATATCATATTTTCGAGAAGAATAGATAAGGATGTTAGTGGAGTTCTGAGCTCATGTGAAGCGGCTTTGAAGAACATCTCTTTCTGTTCTTCAAGATTCTCCATTCTTTTAAGATTATGCTGGAGTGTGCTGATTGCTTTGAGTAATGACGCATACATTTTGTTTATATGAAAACCTAATTGCGCAATTTCATCATTTGAATCACTTGAGAATGAAATACCCTCTTTAAATGCTGCCATATCATTGGTTATTTTGAGTAAATCGCGAATGGGTTTCGTTATTTTTTTACTATAAACAAAGGCAGCTATACCAGCAATAATGATGCAGAGTACGCTAGAATACGGTAATAATTTGAGTGTCAAAGCCTTTATTTCATGTACCGGTTGAACACTCATCATAACTTGAACGTTAATGGGTTCGTTAAAGTTGTTTTGAAATTGAAGTGTTTCCAGGATAACCCCTACTTTATTGAGTTCTCCTGGAGTTTGTACAAACAAATTGTTTTGAATCGCTTGAATCTCTTCAATGGTTAAATCTTCGTTGAACTCTATATGAAATTGCATTAAACCGTAGTAAGGATAGGATTGATTATTGATGGTCACCTTCATATTTGTATTATTGACATATGCGAAGGTTTCGCTTAGCTTTAGAATAGACTGATTATCCATATGATTCATATAAGATGTTAGCTCTTGAGTAATATTTTTCAAATCTTGGTGTTTTTGATTTAAATATAAGGTTGGTATAAATGAATAAAGAATCCCATGAATTAATAGAACAACCGAAATAAGAACAGAAAACGTATAAATAAAGTTTTTTTGAAGAAGATTAAGTTTATTCATGATTCAGTACCATGACATACCCAAGCCCTTTTACAGTCTTGATGCAATCCAACTGTAAGTGTTTGCGTATATTTTTAATGTATACATCAATAACCCGATCGTTTGGATATTGGTCATCCCAAAGTTCATTAAGAATTTGCTCACGGGATAGAATTTGATTTGGATTTTTAATGAAAAAGTGGATGATTTGAATCTCTTTTACTTTAAGATCGACCACTTCGTGATTGTAATAAGCAGTAAATGTGTCAAAATGAACTTCTGCTTGACCATAGTTCCAGATATTCTTAACACGGTTTTCATATCTTCTTAAAATCGCGGCGACTTTTTTCTCGAGAATCATTAAAGAAAATGGTTTAATGACATAATCATCAGCAAGATAGTCATAGGAAGTTGTCTGGGTCTTATCATCTCCAAGCGCAGTTACCATCATCACTGCGACATCTTTTGCATTTTTAAAATATTGTAGGAGTTGTAATCCATCTTCGTGAGGAATCATAATATCAAGTATAACAAGATCAAAGTCATGTTGGTCAAATGTGTTACGAGCAGAATGTCCATCTGCTGCACTGAGGACATGGTATTGGTGATGGGTTAAAAATGCCACAATGCCTTCACGTGTAATTTGATCATCCTCAATGACTAATATTTTTTTCATATTGATGCCTCCATATCTAGTTTGAGTATAGTGAACTTCTAAAACTGTGTCAATAGATTTCGAGTATGGGCCCAATAAAAAACAACCCGATTTGAATCGAGTTGTTTGTCTTTTAAGGCTTAATGTATGCATACCCTTCGGTCTGTTTTTCAATAAGTTCATAAACGCCAGTAGGTACTTTTCGAATACCCTCGCATAATTCATCTACATGAATATGATGGGCATTTAATGAGTTTTGACACGCAACGACATCAACCTTTTGTTCTAGGAGTTGTTTGAATACTGATTGATCTTCTGAAACGAAAAGGGTTATTGCATCACCATTAATTAAGAGTTCAAGATTTTCTAGATTTCTTTGACTTAAATTACGAATATTTGCAATACAATGATTTAATCGTTCAATTTGATTTAAATGAAAAATGACCTTCATAGGATACTCCTTAGTTTATATGGTACATCGTAAACGTACCGGTATCACACAATACATCATTATCGTCATATATTTTGATATCAACAACGCATGTTTTTCGTGTACGACTTAAAACCGTACCAATACATGTAATCGTTCCTGTTTGAATACCAGACATGTAATTAATATTCGCATTTAATGTGACGTAATTATCGCCACGACTGCTTGCCGTATAACCTGCTGTTGAATCTGCAAGCCCAAAATAAAGACCACCATGGACATAACCATAGTAATTCATCGATGCCTCATTAACATGAACAATACATTTCGCATAATCTTCTTTAACTTCAACACATTCAATCTTATTAACAGACATAAAATCTAATTTTTGATTCATTATAAACTCCTACTAATTTTTAAAACTGTGAATGGGTGCCGGAATACGTCCACCTCGATTAATAAAGGATTCACAGCTAAAAGGATTTACCTTCATGATAGGAGCATAACCCAACAACCCACCAAATTCAACCGTTTCGCCTACCCCTTTACCGTATGCTGGGATGATTCGTACTGCGGTAGTTTTATTATTGATCATTCCAATTGCAGCCTCATCACCAATAATGCCTGAGATTGTCGTCGCAGGTGTATCCCCTGGGATCGCAACCATATCTAAACCAACAGAACAAACACAAGTCATTGCTTCAAGTTTTTCAAGAGTAAGTGCCCCTTTTTCTACAGCAGAAATCATAACATGATCTTCGCTCACGGGGATAAAAGCACCACTTAGACCACCAACATAAGATGAAGCCATCACGCCACCCTTTTTCACATTGTCATTAAGCAGTGCTAATGCAAGTGTTGTACCGGGTGCACCCGGTTCTTCAAGGCCCATTTCTTGAAAGATTTCACCAATACTATCACCTACTGCGGGTGTTGGTGCGAGTGAAAGGTCGATGATACCGAAAGGATATCCTAGACGCTTCGATGCCTCTTGAGCAATCAACTGCCCAACTCGGGTAATTTTAAATGCAGTCTTCTTTATCGTCTCACAGAGTGTCTCAAAATCTTCACCACGTGCCGATTCCAATGCGCACTTAACAACACCGGGTCCACTAACTCCAACATTGATGACCGTATCAGCCTCACCAACACCGTGGTAAGCCCCTGCCATAAATGGATTGTCCTCGACTGAATTACAGAAGACAACAAGTTTAGCACATCCAATGGATTCGCGATCACCAGTTAGTTTGGCACAATCAAGAATCGTTTGACCAAGCTGTTTAACCACATCCATATTAATACCACTACGACTTGTACCAACATTAACACTCGCACATACACGATCGGTGACTGCTAATGCTTCAGGAATGCTTTGAATTAGCACTTCATCTGCAGCTGTACACCCTTTTTGAACAATAGCACTAAAACCACCAATAAAATCAACACCAACCTCTTTTGCGGCTTTATCGAGAATCTTTGCGGTTGAAACAAATGATGTCGCATTACATCCCGATGCAGCAATCGCAATAGGCGTAATAGAAATGCGTTTATTAACGACAGGAATTCCATACTCATGTGCAATTTCATCACCTATGCGTACTAAGTCCTTAGCACGTGACGTAATTTTATTATAGATTTTTTCATTAAAACGGTCTAAATCAGAATCTGCACAGTCTAATAAACTGATCCCCATAGTAATGGTACGAACATCTAAGTTTTGATTTGAAATCATTGATTGTGTTTCTTGAATTTCCAATTGATTAAGCATAAATCCTCCTAAATTCGGTGCATCGAGGAAAAAATATCCTCACGTTGCATCGTAATGACTACTCCAAGGGTGCTTGCCACCGATTGAAGTTGCTTTGATATTTCATCAAAGGGTTTTGAACATTGTGATAAATCAACAATCATAAGCATATTAAAATATGCATCAACAATTGTTTGGTTGATATCAAGAACATTAATCTGTTCTGATGATAAATATTGACATACTCCTGAGATAATTCCAACGTTATCTCGTCCTACTACTGTAATAATTGCTTTCATAATTCACCTCTCGGGATAATAATATCACATTCAAAATGGATTTGGACTTCAAACTTAAATATAAATCATTTATTGTTTACTTCGTTCATAAAAAAAGCTTTCTTATTATAGAAAGCTTAAATTAGAGATTTAAAGTGTGTTATTTGTTGAGATTTTAGACGTTACTTTGAGAGCAATCCAAACTGCAAGAAGTCCTGCAGTAAGTTTCCCAATCATCAACGGAAGGATCAACTGTGGTTGAAAATTAGCGGTGAATGCTAGATGGTCACCAATAACAAATGCTCCACAGACTGAAAATGCTGTAATTGCGATAATTTCACGATCGTCCATCGTATCATCGATCATTGTGAATGCGGCAATAACATTTGCGGAACTTGCTAGAATTCCGGTTGCAATCTTCCGTGAAATATTAAGTTTGTCTGATAGATTTTCAATAGGTTTCTTAAGTTTTGTTTCAATTAGATATACCATTGGCAAGGCACCACTTAACATTAAACCAATGTATCCTGCAACTTCAAGTGCACGTTCAATATCAACGCTATCAGCAATAATAGGATCTAAAGGATAGGTACCAAAAAGATTACTGAAAATATGTGTGAAGTGCTCAAGAATACTGATTGTAAGGATAACCTTTGTGAAGATTTCAATAAATTTTGAAAAGTATTGAAATCCTTTAATCATAAGTTCTGATTTTTTCCAAAGACCAATTGCCATAAGTAAACATATAATAATTAACGGTAGTAAGTTTTTCATAAGAATTACAAATGTCATATTTAATAATACTTGTGGTGCATTTGGGTCTGATGAAACAACGGTTCGGATCATTGGATTGAAAATCATAATAAGAATATTTGTAACTAAAACACCAAATGGAATTGTGATAAAACCAATCATCGTTCCGATTGAAAGTTGTCGATGATATTTTTCATCGATAATCTTAGTGGCAATTGGAATACTGAACACAATGGTGGCACCTGCCATATAACCTACAGTCATGGAAATAATCCATGCTTCATGGGTTTGTGCTAAAGCAGCAGCAAGTTGATATCCACCCATATCAACTGCAAGCAATGATGTCGCTGCCATTGCTGCGTCTGCACCAAATACGGTGAAAAGTGGTGCAATAAATTTTGAGATAAAAACATTGAGAATCGGTAACGCTGCCATAATTCCAGCAATGGGAATAAATAAACCACCAATTGATTCAATGCCTGCTGTGAATTGTTTACCTAATTCGGATTCACTATCCTTAATGGAGTAAAAACAACCAATAACAGCACAAGCCATTATGATGTAGATGACAAGATCACTAATTATTTTCATAGGTTTCCTCATAAAGCGCAAGCGCTTTGTTTCCATAGAATTTTGAGTTATTATACCAAATTGTCAGATATTCACCAACTGCCGCACCATTTGATTCTTGGAAAATAGCCCATACGAACCAATAATAGGATGCAATCGCGATGTATGCGATGAAGTGGCGTTGCATTGATGCATCCATAGGTGTCTTATTATAAAGTTCAAGAACCTGCATTGCCTCTTCATAAGTATAGTCCGAACATGCAATAAAGGTACCAATATCAACTCCAGGATCATCAACTCCTGCATATTCCCAGTCAATGAGGTATAAATCGTTTCCTGAAAACAGAATATTTGGGTCATAAAAGTCACAGTGACATAATCGTAAAGGAACATTATCCTTATCTGCATATCTTTTTACAGATTCAATTAGTTTAAATAACTCATCAAAATCACTGAATGCGTCTTTATTTTGTTGTGATAATTTACCAATAAAGTCGCATGATTTATTCCAAATATTAAACTCAAATTCACCGGATAATTGTTGATCATGCATGTCTTTAATCATTTCGAGTGCTTGCTTTACTTCATCCCATTGATGATAATCAAGTTTTCGAGCTTGATCAATAAAGTAAGATAATTTCCATCCTTTTTCGGGATCCATATAAATATAGGAATCATCAAAACCTAACTCCTTTGCTTTTTGTTGTGCAAAAAATTCAGATTTACGGTTTATGTATTCATCAGTTCCAACACCTGGATGACGGTAAATATAAGCCTTACCATCATATTCAAACTTTAGAGATAAATTGGTGAGACCGTCTTTAACAGGTACAGTACCCGTGATATCTGAAACTTTGCACTTGAGCACAGACATTATATTATTGAAGATTTCACTATCTTTAATTTCAAGATACGAAGCATCAAAGTCTTGAAGTTCTTCAAGTGAATCAAATTCTTTAATGATGTCTTTGGAATAGACTTCTGCGTACATTGTGAATTGATCCATATGTTCTACATAAACTTTTTCCCAAAGCTTAGATTTAGTCTCTTCTTTTGGATATTCTTGTTTTAAGAGTTCTCCAAAATCGTGTGAGAATGCCTGATCAAAGAAAACATGACCAACCATACAATTGTAAGTACCTGACCCGATGCCGATTTGAGTAATTAGCCCTTCATCCGTAAAATCTGCATAATATTCTCCGTTTTCATGTGTCATATGAACTTGTACTGGATAAGTCGTTTTATATTCGTACTGATTAAATACATTCTCTACGAAGTAGTTATCAGATGAGCAGATATATGTATTTTTTAATTGATCCAGAACCAGCATCAGTGTCGAAGTATTATTGTAACGATAATAATCATCATTGACTACAATTTTAAGGTTGTACTTGTCTTCTAAGTAGTAAAACTGTTCTTTCATGTATCCTAAAACGATTGTGATATCGGTAATACCACGCTCATGTAATTGACGGATTTGTCGTTCAATTAGAACTTCACCACGAACATTCAAAAGCCCTTTAGGACGTTCGTAGGAAAGCGGCGCAAAACGAGAAGACATTCCTGCAGCCATAATGATCGCATTATCGACACGATAAGCTTCCATAGCCTCTAAACCTTTTGATGTAATTTTCCCCATTTGATCGAGATAGTTCATATTTATGAGAGATTGGTATGATGATTTCATTGCTTCATTGTCTATTGCTAGAGCGTGTGTAGCGTCATTTAAACACTCACGCAAAATTTTAAATTGATAGATATTCATGAAATTCTCCTTTTAGTAATTTTATCATTTATGTTCAAGAAAGACAATGATATCAAGAAATTGAACAAAAGAAAAAACAACACTTTTTTGTGTTGTTTTCATACCAATAATTATTATTTTTTACGTCTGAAAAGTTCTATTAATTCACGTGGATTTTCGGAAGAAAGTATCGATCCAATCATGATAAAAATAACGAGAATAAAGTTTTTATAGTTAAATGTATGATCGACCATAAACTGGAACAGAAATGCCCATGCAGGATAACTGATATTAAGTCCCATGGCTTTACTTGGACCAATAAGAGATATGGATTTATAGTAAAATGAATACGAAATGGAACCGATGATTCCACTAATAAGAATCATTAAGAATATAGGGTGTTTCACAACTAAAAACTGAAGTTGAGAATAGCCAATTAGTGGCATTATGATCAGTCCATATGTAAGAAATGAAACGAGTTGACGAATCGCAAGTGCAATATGAGATGATACATCTTGTTTAAGTGCAGTACTGATAATTACAGCTTCACTTCCCCAACCAATAATGCATATAGAGATAAAGAATAAACCCGCTTGTAAGTTTATAACCCCTGAACTACCTGTAAATCCCATCAAGACAATCGCGGATATCGCAATAAGGAGGCCTAAAAGAGTGCGTTTATTAGGCTTTTCTTTTAATATTATAAAGCTTAATACAGCTCCAAATAGTGGATAAATCGCGGAAATGCTTGCGGAAATTGCAGGGCCAAGATGGTTTATGGATAAGATATAAGCACCCATGCCGATTGGGCCACCTAAAAGTGCTGCGATTGCGATAATCATACCCGACTTCGAAAACAGAACACGTATCAGATCGTTCCCCTGTTTTTGAATCACAATGAGGATTAGTAAAAATAGGAAGGACGCGCCATCATGGATAAATGTTGAGATAAGCGGTGCATTGGATCCAAAAGCTAAGAACATCGTGGATGCCAACACAACACCAATCATAACCGTATCGAGTCCCCAAAAAAGACCTGAAAATAAACCGGTAATCGTTCCCTTATTACGCATTGCGATGATCTCTCAAAACAACCTCATGATTGGAAACACGTTCTGATTCTGGAGGTAATTGCATATAGTCACCATAGTTTGAAGTCAGTATTTCATCATAAGCTGTTGGAATTAAGAATTCATGGCCTTCAAATATACCTGAAGTAACCGAATCTAAAACCTCATTACGAATAAATGTTGATTTGTAGATGGCGTCGTTATAATTGAACACTAGCATATTCGCATACTCTGTTTTTTCATCATTATATTTTTCAATCCAATATTGACGTTTTTTATACAGACTTGGAAGCAAGAAATTTACGCGATAAAAGATTCGATTTAGATGATAAAAAATATTTTTGATGATACGTTTCTCACCTTTGTCTTCATCGGTAACAAATGTATACACAAATAGAGAAATAAGTTTATTGTAAAAGCCTACTTTTTTCTTTTGTTCATCACGAAGTGTTATATCATCGGGAATTTTATCATAAGGAAATATATCAATCCAAACTCCATGATTTATATTAAGGTACTCAGTTGATTTTTCAACAAGCTCAACCTTATTACTTCGAATCTTGCTGAAGGCATGATAGTGATCTTTTTCAGTATCAAAGGATTGATAGAAGAAATCTTTATCCAGTTCCTCCAGTACAATTTTTTCGAATCGATTAAATTCACTGCGAGACATATTGACATCAATATCATCATCCCAAGGAATAAAGCCTTGATGACGGATTGATCCCAATAAAGTTCCTGACGAAAGTGAATAGATAATATTATGTTTTCGACAAATGCGGTCGAATTCGACGAGAACATTCAACTCTTCTTGCTGTAGTTTGTTCATTTAGTCCTCCATAGACAACGCTAAGCGTGCATATTTATGTGCATAGTGGTATTGATCCAATGCATAACTTCCAAACGATTCCCCGCTGGCTTGTTTAAATTGAGCCCATAAAGCCCAGAGATATCCTGATAAACTAACATACATAAATAGGATTTTAGACTCCTGTTTCGTAGGTTTTCGTTCAAGATAGATTTCAAGTAATTTTAAGATTTGATCATCTTGATGTCCTGAGTAAATTGCGTGCATCGCGATATCTAATATTGGATCCCCCATGGCTGCATACTCCCAATCTAAAAGCCGTAAAGAACCATCATATAATTTCACGAAATTCGATTCCACTGGATCGATATGACATAAAACTTTCGGACGATCAAGTGTGCTAAGATACGATATTTCTTCATCAATGAGTCTTGATACCTCATTGATATCATCGAATAAAATCGCATTAGAATCTTTACATAGAGTCATATAATATGTAATGCGCTCTTCTAAATTAAAGGAATGACTCACTGAAATATCACTTGTGTGCAACATTCGTAAGATACTAAAAGCTTGCGGTATATCATCTTGGGTAATCGACTCACAATTATCATAATAACGTGAAATTTTATAACCGTTTTCTGGGTTGATATAATAAAGCTTATCCGATAACTTTAAGTGATTAATTGCCTGATACACTTCTGCCTCTTCGCGTCGGTTTATCAGCTGTTCAGTTCCTTTTCCAGGAGCCCGAAACACATAAGACTTGTTATTGACTCTAAAGATAAAGGAATCATTTGTCATCCCTTTTTTCATGGACTCAATTCCGGTTATCTCATTTGATGTAACTCCGAAGACATTACAAATAATTGAAATCATTTCATTTTTTGTCTCGGTAATATATGTCGTATCAAAAACACGTAACTCTTCAATTGATTCGAACTCGAAGATTGACTCGGGTTCGACCTCGTTTGAATATATTTGAATTTGACTGATTCGATCGAGCCAGCAGTTCTCCCAGTAATACTGCTCTTTTCCAGCAATCTTAATATCATGATTAACTGCTTTAATTATTTTTTGAGATGTTTCGGCGTCAAAAAATGTGGGTCCATAAAGGCCAAGTACATCCTTGCCACCAATTTCCATCTCGGTAATAAGACCGTTTGGTGTAGTTTTTGCAGTCCATTCATCCGTTTCACCTTCAAAAAATGTTGTAGCGTACCAAGATTTAAATTCATATTTATGGAACATATTTTCCATAATATAGATATCTGATGGCATTATTAAAGTGTTTTTCATAACATCTTGTGCATGATAAATCGTAGAGATATTGTTGTATCGATTATAATCTGGATTATGAATTAATTTGACTCCGTATTTCGTTACGAGATATTCAAATTTCTCTTTGAGATAACCGACTACGACATATATTTCTTTAATGCCTACTTCTTGAAGTTGTTTGATGAGACGCTCGACAATGCGCTCACCGTGAACTTCCATAAGACCTTTAGGTGTTTCATAGGTATAAGGTACAAACCTTGATCCAAACCCTGCAGCCATAATAATTGCGTTATCGACTTCGTATTCTTTAAGAAACCTAAGTCCTTCTTTTGTAATTTTGAAATTATTTACATATCCTTGATTGATGCAATCATTCAAGAGTGAATTGACTTTCCCTAGGGAAAAATTTGTGTGTTTACTTAATTCACGCTGTGATGAAATTTCTTGCTCAAGTAACGTTCTGAGAATATAAAATTTCGAAAACATAAAACCCTCCGTTCAATTTTGCTTACATATTGTAACATTTGAACGGAGGGTTTTCAATTACCGTTGATACAACTTAAGAGTGTTTGACACAAATGTATGGGAATCGTGTGACAGACTATCAAAGTGATCAAAAGATATATTTTTATTTGAATTGAGCTCATGTACAATTGCTTCCAAATCTCCTTGGGGAACAATTGTCATAAACGGCTTAATCGAAATTTCTTTATTACCACCTGTATCATATGCAATCACAGGTGTATGACAACAGAGTGCTTCGATATTTGTTGTAGGATAGTTATCCTCATAGGTTGGATTGATAAAACGATGCGAGAGTGTGTAATAGGCTGCAAGTTGCTCTGCACTATCCGTTCGTAATACACCATCAATTGCAGTAGGTAATGATTTCTTTTGCTCTTCAGTCAAACCGATCAGTACAATTTTGTAATTATCAGAAATCATGGTACTTAACTTAATGAAGTCGTTCAAGCCTTTGCGCTGCTCCCAAATGCTTGCTACACCAAGTAAAACGAGTTTATTCTCATATTTTTTTGTTAATTTTGCATCGTATGTAGGCTTAAAAAGATCGGTATTAATGCCGTTATGGATTACTTCACACGGGTACTGAGCTAAAAAACTTTTTGCAAGTAACTCTTTAAGCCAATAAGATGGCGTAACTAGGGTTAAATTATCAAGTCCACTGAATGCTTTTTTCTTCCATAGAAAATTTTTCTTTTGACGTTTGAATACTAATGCTTCAGGGTAATCACGTGTCGAATTGCATTCAACACAACCTTCATCCCATGTTTTACAACCGTGATAATCAAAATAAGCACTGCTGCCACTGATTGGCCAACAGTCATGAAAGGTCCAATAGATTTTTCCCTTAAATGTTTTTAATGCCTCAAACAGCATTTCAACATTTAAGTAGTATCCATGTAGATTATGCAAATGAATCACATCCGGATTAAAGGTTTCAATTTTTTCAATTAGTTTTTGAGTTGCACGATTTGAATGCAGTCCATGTCGGTTAAAGACACGCGTCATGAGAACATGACTGTACGTCGTAAGCTTATCACCGATATAGAACGTATCCGTATCTTCTTTTGCCTGATGACGACCATAACATATTAAAACTTCGTGGCCTTCTTTTTTTAGTCCGTTTGCGAGATCACGTACTATTTTACCCGTACTTCCGTAGTCACAAACCGAATTAACAAATAGAACCTTCATTATTTACTCCAAACATTGCGATTTATGTAGTCAACATAAGAAATAATAATACGTAATACTTTTTCAGATACATTAGGCATGCTGTAATCAGAAACATAGCGTAATGTTTCCGGTTTTTGTTCTTCCAATACTTCTAGCCCTTGTAAAATACGTTCTTTTTCAAGTCCTACCATCATAACGGATGCTTCTTCCATAGCTTCTGGACGTTCATGAGCTTCACGTAGATTAAGTGCTTTGAATTTAAGAATCGATGATTCTTCACTAATCGTTCCACTATCACTTAGAGTAGCTTTAGAATCCACTTGAAGTTTTACATAATCATTAAATCCCATTGGTTTCATGATTTTTACAAGTGGGTTAAAAGATACACCTTTCGCATCAATCATGTTTTTAGTACGTGGATGTGTACTTACTATAATTGGCATTTGATAATTTTCTGCGATAGCATTTAAACTATCTACAAGATTCAAGAAATTTCTTTCTGAGTTAATATTTTCATCTCGGTGTGCTGAAACTACAAAATACTCGCCTTTTGTAAGTTCAAGAGATTCAAGAATTGTACTTGCAGCGATATCTTCCTGACGGGATTGGATTACTTCATACATAGGGCTTCCAGTTTTAATAACACGATCTGCGGAAAGACCTTCTCGTAATAAGTATTCACGTGCAATGTCACTGTAAGTTAAGTTGATATCTGAAATATGATCGACAATTTTACGGTTTGTTTCTTCCGGAACACGTTGGTCAAAACAACGGTTCCCAGCTTCCATGTGGAAAATTGGAATATGTTTGCGCTTTGCAGCAATTGCACAAAGACAACTGTTAGTATCACCAAGCACTAAGAAAGCATCAGGATTTACTTCTTCTAAAACAGGTTCAATATTGATAAGGATATTACCAATCGTACCAACAGGTTTTCCTGTAGCAGTTTCCAAAAAGTAATCTGGTTTTCTAAGTTTAAAATCATTAAAAAACACTTCATTTAATTCGTAGTCGTAGTTTTGTCCTGTATGCACAAGCACATGTTCAATTGCATCGCTTGATTCTAAGCGATTAATCACAGCGGATAAACGAATAATTTCAGGACGTGTTCCCACGACAGTCATAACTTTTAGCTTTTTCATCTAAACCTCCAAATAGTGTGTATCGGGCGTCTCAGGATCAAATGGTTCATTTACCCACATGACCGTGATTAAATCAGTGTCACCCGTGTTAATAATATTATGTGTATAACCGGTTGGAATATCGATCACCTCGAGTTTTTCTCCAGTAACATGATATTCAATAATTTCTGTTTCAAAGATATCTCTAAATTGGATACAACCTTGACCCGAAACAACGAGGAACTTTTCATTTTTACTGTGATGCCAGTGATTTCCTTTTGTGATTCCAGGCTTAGAAATGTTAATGCTTACCTGTCCCCGATCTGGTGATTTTAGAAATTCAGTAAATGAACCACGATCATCACATTTCATATCGAGAAAATAATTAAATTCATCCTTAGGTAAAAATGAGAGATATGTACTGTACAGTTTTTTCTCAAAGCCTTCTTTAAGATTGGGTACAAAAAGTGAATTGCGTGATTCTTTAAAAGAATGTAAGAGATCCGCAATTTCACCTAAAGTAACATCATAAGATGTCGGTACCGTACAGTAAACCCCTTCAACAACAGTAGGAGATTCATTAATAGCTCGCATTATTTCTAAAACAACATCATCAATATACATGAGGTTTAATGAAATACTTGGATCATTGACGTGTATGGGTTCATTTCTTGATATCGCATGACACCATGTCGCAATAACCGTGTTGTAATTGGGACGAGACCACTTCCCAAATAGATTTGAGAAACGATAAATACACACTTTAGCACCCGTTTGTTCCATATGATTAATTAAAACAGTTTCACCTTCACGCTTACTTCGCCCATAATCATTATCAAGCGCTGCTTGAATGCTGGATGAAACAAGAATGGGCGCTTTATTGTTGTTTTTGGCTAATGCATTGCATAGAAGTTCTGTAAAACCAACATTACCTTTTTTAAATTCTTCAGGATCTGTAGGACGATTAATCCCAGCAAGATGCACGACAACTTCTGCTTGAGAAGCATAATTTTCGAGTTCCTCAAGTGAATTATTGCGGTCATACGCAAGTACAGTATGACCAAGATGATTTAGTGTTGCTACAAGATTTTTCCCAACAAATCCCGAAGCACCTGTAACAAGAATTTTCATTTACATCATGCCCTTTAGTTCATCTTTAATTTCATAAAGATCGACTAACTTAGCCTTGATTTCTTCAACATTAAGTCGGTATGTGTTATGAGAATTATATTCTTGTTCTTCATGAATTTCTTCACCCTCCATGAAATATTTATCATAGTTGAGATCGCGTTGATCCATAGGAACTCGATAATAATCTGTAAGATCTTCAGCTTTTTCGAATTCTTCTTTAGTTAAAAGCGTTTCATAAAGTTTTTCACCGTGACGTGTTCCAATAATGCGGGTTCCTTTTTGGTATCCTGTAAGTTCTATGATTGCCTGTGTTAAATCTTCAATCGTACTTGCAGGTGATTTTTGGACAAAGAGATCACCGGGTTCACCGTGTTCAAAAGCAAATAATACCAATTCAACTGCTTCGTCTAAACTCATTAAGAAACGTGTCATATGCGGGTTTGTAAGCGTTAATTCTTTACCATTTCGAATTTGTTCTAGGAATAATGGAATTACAGATCCTCGTGAAGCCATAACATTTCCATAACGGGTTCCACAAATAACAGTATTTGTTTCTTTTGCAATACGTGCTTTCGCAACGAATGTTTTTTCCATCATAGCTTTTGAAATTCCCATTGCGTTAATTGGGTATGCAGCCTTATCTGTCGATAAACAAACAACGCGTTCAACACCACAATCAATGGCTGTTTCTAAGACATTATCCGTTCCGATAATGTTGGTCTTTACAGCTTCAATTGGGAAAAACTCGCAGGAAGGAACTTGTTTTAAAGCAGCGGCGTGGAAAATATAGTCAACACCTCGAACTGCATGAATCAGTGATTCTTTCTGACGAACATCTCCAATATAAAATTTTAAGCGATCATCATTGAAAAACTTACGCATGTCATCTTGTTTTTTCTCATCTCGAGATAGAATGCGAATTTCTTTAATGTCTTCATTTAAAAGACGACGTACAACGGCATTTCCAAATGAACCGGTACCGCCTGTGATGAGTAATACTTTATTTTTAAACATATTTTTTACGCTCCCATGTGTTTTATAATTATTTCATATGCGTGTGCAACGGTATAATGATTCATTAAGTATTCATGCCCCTTTGCACCCATTTCTATTCTTAAAGACTGATTGGATACGAGCGTATCAATTGCTTGATACCATGCCTCAACATCCGTACTTTCAATCCCAAATCCATATTGATTCGTCATTGCAATCGTTCCGATATCAGTCGCTGTGTCTGTAGCACAAACAACGGGTTTTGAAGCCTCAAGATAGGTCAAGAGTCTTTGCGGATAATTTGGTATCGTAAAACGATGATCTAAGAATATCAAACCAACATCACATTGACTTACAAGACTATTATATACCCTACTTTCAAGTTGCCCTAGGAAAAGTGTGTTGGATATATTGTTTTCTTGAATAAAAGAAGTAATCAGTTCTTCTTTTGCACCCGACCCTGCGATTAAAAATACAATACGATCATCATTTTTAATGCGATCGATACATTCGATCACAAATGGAATTGCCTGCGGTGCCCCTAAGTTACCGCCATAGAGAAGAATCGTTTGGTCATCACGAATGGAATACGTCTCACGAATGGAAATGCTGTCATGAGCCGTATTGTTTTCGTTAATATCTAATGCGTTTGGTAAGATTTCGAGTCGTCCTACGGTAGATGGATGATGTTTTTCCATATAGTTTAGGTTCGCAGGTGACATCGTGCCAATCACATCAAACATTTTGTAGAGTGCTTTTTCTTTATAAGAGAAGAATCGATGAATCAAACCCATTTCTTTCATAAATCCAAGATCAACGGCATTTTGCGGAAAGATATCTTTGAGCATTAAGTAGAGTAACGCGTTTGGATTCTTTGTTTTAAGATAATTAACGGTTTTTAGTAGTGTTATAGGGGGCGTTGAATACAGAATAAGATCAAACGATTCATGTCCCAGATGTTTTTTCAGCGCATTCTTGAATTGTGAATCAATTCGAAGTGTTGCGATGCCTTTATCAATTAAATTACTATTTTTCGTTAAATTTCCAGTTTTAATGCCAAGATAGTGCATACCAAATTGTTCATAATACTCTGTTTCTTGGCCTAATCGTTTTTCACGAGCATATGCAATCGTAACATCATGTCCTTTTTTCTGAAATTCAGAAAGTAGATCAAAGTAAATACTGTGACGATGCATCCCTGAATTTGTTGAACTTAAATAAAGTACTTTCATAGGACCTCCTTAATATTGCCACAATAAAGAACCATCTTTATTGTAAAGGCGTTGACGACAATATGTATCTACAGTGATAACACCATCCGGTGCAATCCGATAAAAATCATTACTTAAAACAGGTACAATGGGTTCAAATGACTCATCTACATAAATAAAGAAATGATAATCAATGTATTCAAGATCTAGAATCTTATAGGCATAAGGTTTGTTGAATTCAACATATTTTGCGCTTATGATTTCATCTTTATAAGGAAACATATTAACAATGCTTTCAGGAAGTTTCTCAACATCGTAAGTTTTGACATCAAGTGCTTGCGTTGTGATTTCTTGACGTTCAAGTGAATCCTTGCTTAAAGCATCTTGAATGTGTTCTTCGGTGACTTCTTTACCTGCTAAATCAAGATACTCTGTAGATTTAAAAGCTTGTTTTAAGTCATCATTAGGAGTAAACGCAACCAGTGAACCATAGACCGTTGGCTTACGTTTAAAGGTCGGTTCTACAATCCAAGTTCGATCGGTTCCTAAAATTCCATACAGTTCTGATTCATGATCCCACATTGCATAATAAGAAAGATTTTCTTGATACTTTGATGATGAAGGTAACGCGGCCTGAGAATCTAAAAGCTCATCGCGCTCATCATTACAATCACGTCGAACTGTTAGATATGCAAAACGATTGTCATAATCATCATAACTCGGACGATTGAAAATTGTGTTAAATCGTAATAGCTTGTTTGGTCCACGATAATTAGATTGGTGCATGTAGGCATTGATATCTTTGTAGAGAAACAAACCTGTAAAACATGCGAGTCCTGTATAGATTAATCCATTCAGAACTTTTGAGTCTTTTAAGAAATAGTGGTCAAGTATATATTTGAATACGACGATGCAGAGAATAAACGTATAAATCGTTGTTCGACCAGCAATTAATTCTGAGAATTTTAAACAAAAGTAAACTGCAAATCCAAGTAAAGTCGAATCAACCATAAATTTCTTAAATACGGAATCCGTGATTTTATCGTAGTGATAAAGAATTACTGTAGCGAATGCAATACGGACAATTCCTGCAAAGTTCAAGACTTGTGTCTTCGCATCAATATATCCCATTATTTTCTTAGATCCTGGAATAAATGGAAGGTGTGCGAGTACGCGTTGCCATGGAATGAATGCAATAACAAAAGAAATACCAAGAACAATGATCAGTGTTTTTTTATTCCATTTAACGTTGCGTGCTAAGAATATAATCGGTAGGTAGAATAATACCGAAATATGGAATAGCGCAAGTACTGCTACGAGTAAGATTGATTGTTTTTTGGATAGATTTTTTTGAGGATTAAAGAAGTAATAGGACGCAACTGCCATAACAAGACCTTGACGAATTGCACTTAAATTCCAAACAAAGAAAAACATACCAATAAAGAGAATCAGCGAAACGAGTGATGAATCAGTCGTCTCATCAATCCATTTTACAAAGAAACCGAGTGTAACGGCTCCAAAAAAACCAATAAAAAATTGGAATGGTAAACCAATGGATTTAAATATAAATATAAAAATGCGAAATCCAAGTTCAATGTTACTTTGATGGTCTAACATTTTCCCAAACGTTGTTACATTTTGTAAATTATAGAGATATTCATAGGAAAAATAATCAGTACCTACACCTACTCTAAAAATTACGATGATAAAAAGTGGGACCGTTGCCAAATAAAACTTTTGCTTTTTTGTTAATTTAGGTAATAAACTAACAATAAAAGGAAATACCAGTGCGAAATAGTACATAATTACCTCCAATAAAATAATATAAAATAATAAGTCTTAAAGATAAATTCCCTAAGACTTAAACGAGTTTAAAACCCTTCTGTACTGTCTTTTTTAAATATAACTACAACAGTGCGTAAAATTAATTTAAAATCAGTCCAAATTGAATAGTTTTCTATATACATAAGATCCATAAGAAGTTTATCTTTTGGAGATGTATTGTACTTACCCTCGATCTGCGCTAGACCTGTTAAGCCTGCTTTAACCTTCAAGCGGTAAGCAAATTCGGGCAACACTTTTTGATAAGAATCGACATTTTCAAGCATTTCAGGACGAGGACCTACGATGCTCATTTCACCTTTAAGTATATTAATGAGTTGGGGAAGTTCATCCATACGAATTTTACGAAGGACCTTTCCAACTGATGTGATTCGGTCATCATGCTCTGTAGCAGAATAATTTTCAACATTTTCTTTCATTGTTCTGAATTTATAAACATCGAAAATGCGTCCGTCAATTGTCGCTCTTTTTTGTTTGAAAAGAATTGTGCCACCATCATTAAGTTTGATAGCAATTGCTGCGAGAATCCAAATTGGTGATGATAAAATAGCACCAACTACCGCTACAAAGATATCCAGAATTCGTTTTAAAACACGTTGTTCGAAAGAGAGACCTTGAATATTTACCTCAACCATAGCTTTATCATCGACAACCATCGAGAACCCTGATAATTCAACAATATCCGAAATCGAAGGCGCAAACATGAAATTTAATTGATGCTTGTAACAAAGATCAACCAGACGTTTTCGCTCACTTATAGGTGTTTCTAAGATTACAACATAATCAACATTGTAAAGCATTGCTTCCAAATTCGGGTCATCAACAGCAATGCATCCTAAAATATCATATTGCAGCTTAAAACGCTCTAGATAATGTTTAACTTTTCCTAAACTCACTTGGTCGTTTTCATCATATACAATAATAGTACGAGACGGCTTGTACATCTTGAAATAAATATAATTGCCTAAATAAGCGAAAATCACAATCCCAATAATCTGAATGAGTATGGTATAGAATAATAAATCCAATTGCTCAATTTTAAAAGATTGATTGTTATTAGGATTTGTATTCATGACCATCAATTGAAAAAATGTCGCTAAATCCGTTAACATAATTGCAATCGTTGAATTATAAATAATTGGTTTGCTCTTTTTTATACCAATTTCGAAAGGTCCGTAAACCTTAAGCATTAAAATGCCAATCAAGATAAAGGTCGATCCTGTAATGACCGCTGTTCTTGACCAATTTTGTAGCGCAATATTTTCTTTTCCAAAGAGATAAAAGAATACCGCTGCTAAAAACACAAAGATAAATCCCTTTAGAGCCACAATTACTAATGACTTTAGATTTTTACTCATATTTTCTCCTAATTATTAACTACTACCCGTAAAACACAAATTCGTTTTCATAAAGAAACATTTTTATATTTTTAGTAATCAAATACGTTATAGATAAAGTGTAATCACAATAAATTCCATTGAAGTGGTTGAATCATGTTTCAATGGAATCATTTTGTATAAAACACAGTAGATAACCTATTTATCCTTGTCAATTATATCATTTTGACGTATTAGATTCAATATTGATAGGACGTCTTCAGAAATTGTTAAGAAACAATAAAAAAAACAGAATCAATCTGATTCTGTTAGTAATGACCACGGATTTGGACAAATCTGACCAAGGATCATATGTTCTTTCGAAGCTGTTGCAGATGGCACATTACTTGACCTACCTGCCAATGTTTCATTACCCAATATTGCAAACGCAATGGCTTCTTTTGCATCACTTGAAAAACCGAGGTCTTCTTGAGTACACACCATGATGTCATCAGGTAACATCATTCGTATTTCTTCGAGCAATACGGGGTTATATGCACCACCACCACCAATAATCACTTTATCGATCGTATGTTTAGGCATAATATAACGTTTGTATGCATCTGTAATTGAATGTGCTGTAAATTTTGTTAATGTATAAATAACATCATCAGCATCATAACCTTCTTTATATAATTTTGGAACTAAGTGCTCTCCAAAAAGCTCACGTCCAGTTGATTTGGGTGGTTCAAGTTTTAGATAAGGATGATTTAAAAGTTTTTGATAAAGTGCTTCGATTAAAGTACCTTTTTTCGCATGCAGACCATTCTTATCATACAACTCATTATAATAGTGAGATGTTGCTGCATTCATCATCATATTACCAGGACCGGTATCAAAAGCATACAAATCATCAAGATGTGCATTTCGAGGAATGACTGTAACGTTGCCAATTCCACCAATATTTTGAAGTAAAACCGTTTTATGTTTTTCGCGATACATTAGAAATTCAGAATATGGAACCAATGGAGCACCATCCCCACCTGCCACAATATCCATGACTCTAAAATTAAAAACTACAGGAACCTTATGATGAAATGCGATGATTGATGGATCTCCAATTTGAAGTGTTGACTTCATCAATTGATTACTTGGATTTGGAAGATGGTATAACGTTTGTCCATGGGAAGCTACAAAATCAAGTGATCCCTTAAAATTACTTTCTGTCAGTACTTTTGTCGTTGCATCATTAAAGAGGTGTCCTAATTCAAAATTCAGTGAACAAATTTCATCAACACGTGATGTTTCTGGTACACTGGCTCTTAAAATTCGTTGACGTATCTCTTTTGGAATCTCAAGCGTTATAAAATGAATCAGAGTACATGACGTTTCAGTACCCGAACCCTTGATTTCTACTAAAGCTGCATCAATGCCATCAAGAGATGTTCCAGACATCAGTCCAACTGCATATTTAGTTTCCATATTGTTCCCCTATTTATTTTCCAAAGCACGTGTAATATGCCCTTGGTTTTGGTTTAGAAGATGTAACGCTTCTTCAACATCAAGATTACATAACTCCATAACAATGGCTACTTTGACACTTTTATCACTTAAATTCAATAAATCGGTTGCACGTTCATAAGTACACCCAGTTGCGTTCATAATTATATTGCGTGCACGTTCGATAAGTTTTGCATTTGTCGCTTTAACATCCACCATTAAATTTCCATAAACTTTACCCAGTTTAATCATCGCTCCGGAGGATATCATATTTAAAACCATCTTCGTTGCAGAACCTGATTTCATACGTGTAGAACCTGTTATAACCTCTTGCCCAACTACAACTTCGATGGGATGATCGGCGTATGCAGCCATCTTGCTTTGAGAAACACATGCAACTGAAATTGTTTGAGCACCAAGTTCTTTAGCGTATTTAAGACCACCAATACAGTAAGGTGTTCGACCGGATGCACCAATTGCACACAAAATATCATTCTTCGAAAAGTTAATGGCTTTCAAGTCCGTGGTACCACTGACCTCATCATCTTCAGCAGCTTCAACTGGATGTCTTAATGCGATGTCACCACCTGCAATAATTCCAATTACGGACTCTTCGCCAACACCAAATGTGGGGAGACATTCGGATGCATCAAGGACGCCAAGACGGCCTGATGTTCCAGCCCCCATATATACAAGGCGACCCCCTTGAGCAATTGCGTCATAGGTAGCGTCGATAGCAGCGGCGATTTCATAAGTTTGTTCACCAACCGCATCGATAACACGTTGATCTTCATGATTGATCAAGGTTACCATCTCGACGGAATCGAGTCGATCGATATTTTTAGTATTTGGATTTTGAAGTTCGGTACCAATTTTTGATAAGTCGATTTTCATATATCTGTCCTCATTTCATTGTATATCTATTATACCTTCTTTGAAATGATATTTCAATTTAAATAACAAAAGCATGAAATAAAGTTAAATGTTTCGAATTGATTTAATCGTGTCGCGTGTATTTACGATCTTACGACGTGTTTCTTCTATATTGTTTTTCGCAACACCCAGGTAAAGTAAATCTGAAATAGCTAACATTGAAAAACGTGATGCAATAGAACCCAAACGAACTTCTGACTCTTCTTTAGGAATGTTAATGACAAAGTCAGAATTCTTCGCAAGTTCATTACGTCCTACTTGAGTGATTGCGATCGTAGTAGCCCCTTTATCTTGAGCGAGTTTTTGAGCCATAATAATTTCACGCGTTTGACCCGAATAGGATAAGGCAATCGTGACATCGTTTTCAGTTATATGCGTTAGTGAAGACATTTCCAAATGAAAATCATCGAAATAAACAACATCTGCATCAATACGAACGAACTTATGATAAAGGTCCTGACAAACAATACCTGAACCTCCAATACCTAAGAGATAGATGCGACGCGCATTACTTATTGCTGCAATGGAAGCATCCAACACCTCAAGATTCAAAAGTTTATATGTGTTATCAAAGGTTCTATGATTGCTATAATGTGATTTTCGTACCATGGTTTCAATCGTATCTTCTTCTTTGATGAGTTTATCAAACGATTGTTCTTCTTCACTGTGATCTCGAGCAAGCTCTACTTTTAGGTGAGTGAATCCGTTATAGCCAATTTTTTTAGAAAAACGAACGATTGCAGCTGCAGATGAATTAATTTCCTTCGCAAAATGTTGCGATGAAAAATTAACAACTTCATCTTTATTCTCAAGAATGTATTCCGCAATACGTTTTTCTGTATCAGTATAAGTATGCATATTCTCTTTAATCCTATAAATACAACTCATCTAAAATCCTCCTATGATATATTATTTATCGTGTTCTTTTTTAACCAACGATTGATCATACATTCTAAAAAACGGAAAATAAACTAGCGTCGTAATACCGACTAGAATAAGTGCTAATAACAGTGAACGCACATCTCCTAAGGTTGAAATAAATAAACCTAAGGGCATGGGAATTACCCATGGTGCTACGATACTTGGAATCGAAACATAACCCAGTTTCATTGCCCAATACGCAACACTTCCTGTTATTAACGGTGCTAAGAAAAAAGGCACTCTAAAATACTTATTCTCGACAATCGGTGTTCCAAAAATTATATTCTCGTTAATATTGAATATATTTGAAAGAAGGCTATCTTTTCCAAGTGTTTTAAGATGACGGCTTTTCGCAAAAAGCAAATTAACCGTTAATCCTAATGTGCATCCAGATCCACCGATCCAAACACACCACCCTAAGAATGCTTCCGTACCGATATATACGGGTAAATTACCTGAAACGATCATAAATCCGTTCACAAGCATCATATGGAACCAAAACGGTCTCATTAATGTTCCTATAACGCCAACACCATGAATCCCTAAAACCCAAAACATACAAATAATCATGATGAGTGATAGTATGATAATAAATTCACTCAAAACATTGGTTACTACTATAATACCATTAGCCAGCACTAGAAAGAAATAATTAAAAATAAATATAAAGATTAATAGACAAAGCAACATGACGATAGTTGGCCATAAGCGGTTATAGTAATCCGTAACGGCTTGGGGAATCCGCGTTCCTTTAAACTTAAACGAATCCAAATAATTGAAAGCGAGTGATACGATTACAGATACGATCATCGTAACCAATGGAAACGTGGTTGTGTGTCCATTTGGAACCAAAACAACTCCAGGTAATAACGATAAGAAAACAGTACTCATCGTAAAACTCAGATCAACATTCGTATTTAAAACTTCACTTGCAATTAGATACGATAAAGAAATCGATAACATGACGCAATACAGCTGGTAAAACAGAACAGCTTGATTACGAAATGGATCACGAACCCAACCGATTTGATCAAACTGATAATACACAAAAATACAAACACCCAAAACGATATTGATATATGCCATTTTATTAATCGCATTTTTTATAGCGTTTAAACAACGACTTCCCTGTATCAATGAAACAAACTTTTCTAAAAACATAATAAACTTCCTCTTCTACTTACAGTATTGCGTATGTAGCATTTTAAAAAAGAAGGATAGAATCCTTCTTAGTCAATACGCACAAATTTTATTTTAGTATATCGATTAATGGCATGAACAAGATCTACGTAATCAGGATGAATAAATCCGATTACATTGGTTCGTGCATCCATTGGAAATGCTTTTTTACAAATTTGCATTTCACCACTGTATCGTCCCGATAATTCATTCTCAATCGTAATCGCTCCACGGACACGCGCCCCATTATCGGTTACGGGAATCCCTGGAATACGTGGTGTTAACATGCGAATCACATTTTCAGATAAATCTTTACGTACTTCAAACGTTTTATCATACATATCCGGTGCATTTTTAGTAAAGAATGCAGGTATATGCATTATTGAATCTTTCATATACGATTCAATATAGAATAACGTTTCAAGGTGTGCTTTACTATCTCCAATTAGAATATCCGTGATACCACAATCATGAATCAATTCCACGGCTGCAAGATACGGATTACATTGACGATGTTTCTCAACGGTAGGTAAGCCCTCATAAAGAGGGAATCGTTTTAAAGCATCACCGGGTACAAAAGCCATAATTTTTATATTGTGACGAATAAATACTTCATTGATTTTTTTAAAATAATCTAACGATAGTCCCGTCTCCGTTTTAGGATAAAAGTTATGTAGAACAGAAATATTCTTAAAATCAACGCCTGCTTCCAAAGCATCAAGAATATACGGTTCATTTACAACACTTGCATTCAACATTAAATTAAAGTCTTTTTGAAGTGATTTTACGACTTCAAAGTCATCAAATCCATAATCAAGACGTAGTGATGTAAAACCAAGTGTTTTAAGTGCTTTATAATCATTTGCAGCAATTCCCAGTTTCTCAAATGTTGCAGGAGAAATATCGGGTACTAGTTCAAGACCTAAGCGTTTAACTTCCGATAAAAACTTTGGCATTTCTTGATCCAATTTCGATAAATCTTCCTCTGGGATATGAAGTGAAGTAAATAAATACTTCACTCCTATAGCAGCTGCAGCTTCTAAATATCCGTAATCTAAATCTTTAAAATAACTTGAGATACCTAACATAATTTAGTTTTCTTCTGCTTGTTCCGCAGCAGCCATTTCAGCGAGGTCGTTTTTCTCCATTGCCTTCACAAATGGATAGAAGCATAGGAACATAAATACCCAACCAACAAGTACAAACACTGTTGCTGGAATACTTCCTGCTGTTGCTAAATATGTTTTAATCGGTGCTGGTGTAATCCAAGAAATCATCAATGCCGGTACTGGTATGACACCTAATGTTGTTAAAACAATTGCGGCAAGCGCGAGCACTAAGTAACTTAAGATGAATGGAATCATCATGAGTGGATTCAACATAATTGGTAATCCAAAGATAAGAGGTTCACCAATATTGAATAAGGATGCAGCTAAAGCAAGTTTACCTAAACCGCTTAAACGCGGTGATTTTGACATTATTAAGCAAAGTGATAATGGGAACAATCCGGTCCAAATATAGTTATCCATAAATACGGATGTATATGTGTGTGGTAGATTTGCAAGTGTACCGGTAGCTTCAAATGCAGCAAGGTTTAATTGTGACATTTGACCCCAGAATGTACCACCTACTGAGTTTACAATGTTGGATCCATGAATCCCAACAGCCCATAGAATACGGTTTAGAAGTGTTGCAATCATAACAACGATTGGTGAATCACCAACAGCTACTAATGGTTTGAACACGCCTGCAATCAATTCTGGAATGTTTAATTGGAAAACATGACCCAATAACCACCAAAATAAAATTACAAAGAAACTTGGAATTAATGCAATAAATGATTGAGATACCATTGGAGGAACTCCCTCTGGCATTTTAATAACAAGTTTTTTATTAACAACAAATCGATAAATTTCAACCGTAATAATTGCGACAATCAATGCAGCGAATACGCCAAGTGCGCCCATATATGTTGATGGAACACCTGTAAACTTACCTTCAACACCATCAACCATTGTTGTAACAGTTTGTGCTGGATTTAAAAGTAAGAATGATGCAACGGCTAGAATCATCGGTTGAACAATATCGTGATTTTCTCCGCGTTGTTTATTGTAGTATTCGACCAATCCATACGATGTCGTGATTACAGTATAAAGGGCAATAAAACCTGTCCCTACTCCAGATGCTGCTGCAATAACCCAGCGTTTATCACCTAAGAAATCAGTCCAAGCCTTAACCGGGAATGATGCAATAAGTAAAAATACAGAACCAATAACTAATAGGGACATGATTCCAAGTCCAGTACGTTGCATAACTTGAACGTATTTTAACTGAGAAAATTTAATGAGTGGTGGGGCAATCTTCTCTTCTATAAATTGTGTTAACTTCTCCATATTAACTCCCTTTCCTGCACTTGTTAGTGCTTACATATGAATAGTAACCGATATCAAAATATATTTCAACCTTTCTTCGCAAATATTGGAATATTATTTCAATATCTTCGTTTTTTATTGTAATCGGTTCCATATTTTGCTACTATTATTTTGTAGAAAGAGGTATTAGTATGAATACAATTATTATTAATAGTCCTATCATGCAAAAACAAATTCAAAAAATTGTTGAAACAATGACCGATCCGAAATGCACTTTTGTAAAGAAAGATGGTATCAAACTCTATTTCGAAACGGACATGGAGGATAAAGACGAAGCGTGCAAACGTATTAAAGCTGAAATCAAGAAAGATCCTATGGCTGGCGCAATTATGTTTACAGTCAAAGCAGATGAGTATATCTAAAACAATATAAAACGTTCACTGATAACAGCGAACGTTTTTTTTTATGTATTTTAAACTATGAATGCATCGACTCTTTTTCATGATAAGTACTAACAATAGATGTTTTCGAAATCCGTTCATAAAAAAGGCGATAATCCTTGTGAAACAATGTTGAAATAATATGACTCACAATAAATATCCAATAACCTAAAATCACCAATAAATAGAGAACCGACGTAATGGTACCAACATATAAATTCGTTGATGAGACCATTTCAAACAGTGCCCCTGTAATATCTCCAAAACGAATGATAAATATATAAACTAGAACGGTTCTTATAATTATAGATTTGATTCTTGATGCGCTCTGATCTGCGACGATACGGACTTGCACCACTGACATTCCTATGGTTGATCCTTGATGTACAATTGGCCACATCGCAAAAAAGAAGATGAATCCAATGAAGTTAATTATCGACACAAATACATGATTCTGGGCTAATACGGGATTGATTGCACGCATTCCAAGCATAAATACTGAAAGAGACACCGACATTATCGCTGTATCAATCAAATAAGCCACAAGACGCCGTATATAAGTCACTCGAACCGATTTTTCTGCTGATTCTAAGTCCAACGCTTCTCGGGTTGGGAAAAAATAAGTCATTAAGGGAGCGATACCATATCCGAAAAGCCCACCTAAAGTATTTAAGATTAAATCATCCACATCGAATAAACGATAAGGTCCTGGATACAGTCCATAAAGTCCTGTAAGCTGTGTAAGCTCAAAGAATAATGATAATATAAAACTTAAAATCACTGTTTTCTTTAAATCACAGCTAAAGTAATAACGTAAATAAATTCCAAAAGGGACAGTCATCAGGATATTAAAAACCGGTTGCGTGAATACCCCCTCTTTTAATCCCATCAGAATCGAGTTTGGATTTGATAAACGCATCGAGGACTCTCGAATAAAGTCCGATATAAATGAGAATGGAATGGGTTGAATCATATCTTTCCAATGTGTATGCACTGTTTGTCGATCGGGTAATGGTAAAATTACCAGATAAAAAGCACACAGTAAATAGAAAATAAAACTATAGATTACCACAGCCCGCCATTTTGAGACCGAGCCATGTTTATGATAATCATAAATTAAATATGGAATTAACATCGCAAATGCAATGAAAGGAAAACTGATTAAAGCAGTTCGTATTGGATAAAGATAGGTCTGCATCGTCAATTCCCCTTTACTTGTTATTTACGGTCTAAATATTCTTGGTATGTTCCGAGATAGTCTACAAGCGTACCATCTTCTTTAAATTCCATAATACGTGTTGCGGTTGTTTCAATAATTTGGTGATCATGTGACGCTAACAGAATTGTACCCGGGAATTTAATCAGTGCATTATTTAATGCAGTAATGGATTCCATATCGAGATGGTTTGTTGGTTCATCAAGAATTAGAACGTTTTTACCCATAATCATCATCTTGGACATCATACAACGTACTTTTTCACCACCGGATAGAACATTAAGTTTCTTCAATGCATCATCTCCAGCAAAAATCATGCGTCCTAAAAATCCACGTACATACGTTTCATCTTTTTCATCAGAAAATTCCATGAGCCAATCAACAATTCGTTCATCAGTTTCAAAATCTTCATCAAAGTTTTTATTAAAGTAACCATAATCAACACTTGATCCCCAATGCACAAAACCAGCATCTGGTTGAACTCGTTCTGTAATGATATCAAAAAAGCGTGATTTAGTGATTTCTTGGTCTCCTACGAAGGCTACCTTTTCGTTATTTCCAATTGTGAAACTTAAATTTGTGAAAAGTTGTTTGCCATCTAAAGTAGCACTCAGATCGCCAACTTCTAATACTGAACTTCCAAGATTACGTTTTGGTTTAAACTCAATAAATGGGTAACGACGTTTTGAAGGTACCATTTCATCAAGTTTAATTTTTGATAGAGCTTGTTTACGTGAGGTTGCTTGTTTTGATTTTGAAGCATTTGCACTAAAGCGATCAATAAAATCTTGAAGTTCTTTAATTTTTTCTTCTTTTTTCTTATTTGCATCTTTCATTTGACGAAGGATTAATTGACTGGATTCATACCAGAAGTCATAGTTTCCTACAAATAACTGAATTTTACCGAAATCAATATCCGCAATATGAGTACATGTTTTATTTAAAAAGTGACGGTCATGGGATACTAAAATTACGGTACTTTCAAAATTAATTAAGAATTCTTCAAGCCATTGAATGGCTTCAAGGTCAAGGTGGTTTGTTGGCTCATCAAGTAGAAGAATATCAGGATTACCAAAAATTGCTTGGGCTAATAATACTTTAACTTTATCAGAACCTGTGAGTTGTTCCATTTTCGATTCGTGATATTGACGATCAACGCCTAAACCATTTAATAATGTGAACACTTCCGCTTCAGCATTCCAACCATCCATATCCGCAAATTGTTCTTCCAGTTCACCGGCACGAATGCCATCCGCTTCTGAAAAATCTTCTTTTGCGTAGATTACTTCTTTTTCTTTCATAATTTCATAGAGTTTTTCGTTCCCCATGATAACTGTTTCTAAAACAGTAAAATCATCGAAGGCAAAATGATCTTGTTTTAAAAACGAGAGTCGTTTTCCATTTGGAATTGATATATGACCACTTGTTGGTTCAAGTTCACCGGATAAGAGTTTAAGGAAGGTTGATTTCCCTGCACCATTTGCTCCGATGACACCATAACAATTACCTTCTGTAAATGTTATAGATACCTCTTCGAATAATGCCTTGCCATCAAACATTAACGATAAATTATTTGTACTAATCACTGATATTCTCCTTTAAATTCATTCAAACTCCTATTATAGAGTATATTTATAAATAAACAATAAAAACAAGACAGATTTGTCTTGGCTTTTACATTACTTATCTTCTTAATAGTATAGCAAATTTTTATGAATATAGTAGTCTTATGATATCAAAGCAATTATTACCACGATACAAGTCCCGTTGTGATGTCATAAAACGCACTTATAACTTTAACATCATGACGTTTGATCGACGAATTGTCTGCGATTTCTGAAGCCGTTTTTTGAGCGTGGTTTTCCGATGAATGATCAATACCTTCACTTAAAATGTGTCCTCTGATTTGATCCACAATGGTTTTAAGATTTCCATCAAGTGATAGATTATTGAATGCGGCACTGATTGCCCCACATTGACTATGACCTAATACGACAACTAAAGGCGTTTTAAGATTCTCAACCGCATATTCAATACTTCCTAACACCGAAGAATCTGAAATATTGCCAGCATTTTGAATCAAAAACAAATCCCCTAACTTACAATCAAATATAATATCCGGTGACACACGAGAATCCGAACAACTAAGAATAATCGCATAAGGATTTTGTCCCGTCCCTAAGTCTTCCATCTCATGTTGAGAATGATGTGAATTTCGAACCGTTTGATTTGTAAAGCGAAGATTTCCATCTTTTAATAAATATAGTGAATTTTCCCATTTATGACGCATAACTGCTCCTCTTCTTTCATCGCTGTTTGATTGTGTTTTAAAAACAATTACTTCTTATAGTTATTATAAAATGTTTATTCAAACATGACGACGGCTGTCATGAAACTATCACAAAATGTCATCAAGAATTCTTCTCGTTAAAAGACAGTAACAATGGTATTATAGTGACAGAACGGAGTTGAATTATGAAAGCAGAAATTATTTGTGTTGGAACTGAATTGTTGTTGGGAGATGTTGTGAATACAAATGCAACGTATATTGCGCAACAATTAGCGAATGATGGCATATTTTGTTACCATCAAAGTGTTGTGGGTGATAATCCAGAGCGTCTTAAACATAGTTTTTCGGAAGCATTAAGTCGTAGCGATGTCATTCTTCTTACAGGTGGGCTGGGTCCAACTTATGACGATCTCACAAAAGAAATTATCGCTGAATTACTCGGTCTGCCACTTGTACTTCACCAGGCTTCTATGGATAAACTTGAAAGGTATTTTAAAACGACTGGAAAAGTGATGACTGAGAACAATATTAAACAAGCGATGATTCCTCAAGGTGCTTTTGTTTTTGAAAACATGTGTGGTACAGCTCCAGGAATTGGTATTGAGATCGATACCAAAACCGTTATATTACTTCCCGGACCTCCACGCGAAATGAAGATGATGTTTGAAACCTCTGTCAATGACTACTTAAAACAAAAAACAAACGTAACACTTGTATCCCATAAACTTTATTTATTTGGAATTGGTGAATCAACGGTAGAATCAATTCTCAAAGACAAAATGGTTGATTATCAAAACCCTACTATTGCACCGTATGTTTCAGATGGAAGCGTCATGTTGCGTGTGACTGCAAGTGCACAGTCTTATTCAGAAGCTGACAGACTTATTCAACCCGTAATCGAAGAAATCAAGGTGCTTTTTCAAGATTTCTATTACAGCGTTGATGTGCCCTACCTTGAAGATGTAATTGTGCCATTACTTGCACGCAAAAACTTGAGTGTTTCAACGGCTGAAAGTTGTACGGGAGGTCTCTTAAGCTCACGAATAACACGCGTTTCTGGTAGTTCAAAGGTATTTAATTTAGGTGTTACTACGTATTCAAATGAACAAAAAAACGCAATTCTACGCGTACCAAATGAGTTATTTGACACGGTAGGAGCTGTTTCTCCCAAAGTTGCGAAACATATGGCCTCAAACATTCGTATACTTGCAGGATCGGACATTGGTATTGGTATAACAGGTATTGCAGGACCAACAGGTGGTTCGGATGATAAACCCGTAGGCCTTGTATATATTGCAATTGCGACGTCAAAATGTGTTGAAGTGAAAACCCTCAACTTAGGTCGAAACCATGCTGATGAACGAATACAAATCCAAAAAATGGCAACAAATCATGCCTTGAAAATGATTTTCGATGAAATCAAATAAAAAAAACGATGTAGTTAAATGACAGAAGACTACATCGTTTTTTTATGTCGGCTATATTCAAGGAGAAGAATGAATATATTTTCACAGTGACCATGTACTGGGAATACATGTCCCCCTCCACTGTCCGACTCCTATATATTAAAACCTAATTCTTAATATAAACTTAAATAAAACTTAAATCGATTTAAGATATAAAACGCTTATTCAAAAACACCCTTAAAGTATCAAATACGAATATGGTTTATTGTATTTGAAAATAAATCGTTTAAATGATAGGAAAGATGACCTATAATCGCTAAAACAGTGTATAATCCTAATTATAGCGCTTTAATTGGGGGATCTATGTATATGAATAAAAAGAATATCTTAACCTATTTCCTATTAATATCGATGTGTATTGGTTTGTTTATGTATTCATCACTGAATCCATTTATGAAAAACACTCGATTTTATAAATGTGGTAATGAATTGGAATCCCAGTTGATTTTGACCCATACAGGAACGTACGTTATTTTAAATCAGGATGGAACTTTTTATAAAGATAATTATCATCGCACATTTTTAAGGTCATTTCGTCTAACGGACCATAAGGACGTGAAAATTGCATCTCTGAATGAATCAATTCGTTTTAAGTCTCGAAGCCAAGGTGATATGATTTGCAGCCAAAACTATCGTAACGATGATATCAATACACATGATCGAATGGCTTCACTGATTCTCGATCATCATAACCGTTTAATCCAATTAAGTAGTATCATTAAAAACAAAACAAATAATTCGAGTCCGGTAATCACGTACAACACAATTGACTATCAAATTACGCTATTTGAAAAAAACTTTGACCATATCCTCGGGAATTAGTACAATTTCACTTATTATCCACCTTTATACTTTAAACTTAAATTCTAGAAATTGGGGTCTTTTATGAACAAATTATCACGCCTTGAGGTGCTTTCTCTTGGTATTACAGTTTTCTCTATGTTTTTTGGTGCTGGAAATCTTATTTTTCCTTCCATGATTGGTTATCTATCGGGATATAACCTTCCAATATCAATCTTCTTCTTTTCAATGTCTGCCGTCTTTCTAACGTTTTTAGGTATTAGTGCTGTCGCAAAGGCTGAAGGCTTCAATCCAATTGGGTCAAAAGTTCATCCATACTTTGCCACTGCATTCACCGTTATTATTTATATTTCTATAGGACCTGGACTGGCGATTCCACGTGCAGGCACGATGCCTTTCGAAATTGCAGTTAAACCGATGTTATCTGCATCGAACTTGGGTGTTGGAATGCTTATTTATACGTTTGTGTTCTTTGGTATTGCTGCATGGTTATCCATGAAACCCAATAAGTTGGTGGACCGCATGGGTAAAGTGTTATCACCGATTCTTCTTAGTCTTTTAATTATTACCGCAATTCTCATCTTTTCTAAACAAACTCATGTGATACTCCCTCCAAAAGATCCATATCGTCTTCATCCAGCAACGGCTGCATTTATTAATGGATATATGACGATGGATGCAATCGGTTCCCTTACAGTTGGTCTCGTACTCTCGATGATTATTCAAGAAATTGGAATTACTGATAAAAAAGTGATTCGGAAAACAACATATCAAGTCGGAGCGATTGCGGGTATCTTATTATTTCTGGTTTACATTTTATTAGCGCTTTTAGGCTCTCATATTGCACCGAACTTACCAAATGCTACAAATGGTGCAGAGGTCTTGATTGCAGTTTCATATACAGCCTATGGGTCTTACGGTCCGATTGTTCTAGGATCGATCTTTACCCTAGCGTGTCTCACAACCTGTGTCGGATTAATCACATCATGCAGTAAGTATTTTTCAGAACTTTTACCAATTCTAAGTTACGAAAAATTTGTCATCTTACTATCTATGATCAGTTTAGTTATTGGAAATTTCGGCCTCAATCATATTTTAGCTATTAGCTCACCGATTCTGAGTGTAATCTACCCAATCGCAATCACTTTAATTCTCCTAACATTTATCGGCGACATACCCGATATAACATTCAAGATAACGACGATCGTTGTGGGGTGTATAAGTATCATGTCGAGCATTAATCACGCGTATAGTACATGCTTTAGACTTATCTCGACGCTTCCATTACATCAACTTCAACTATCTTGGGTCATGCCCGGGATTATCATTGCAATTATCACAACAATTTATGCAAACCTTACACGGATTGAAGATTAAAAAAAAACGACCGAAGGAACTGACCCACATAAGTGGGAGTAAATAAAAAAAAGAAATGCCTCTATTCGAGAATCATAGTAATATGAAACTTAGAACGGAGGCATTTTTATTTCCAATAAAGTAGGAATCAAGTATCCCTTAGAGATTAAAATGAAAGCTATTCAAATGAAACAGGATGGAATCCCTGTTAAGACGATTCAGGATGCCCTTAATATTAAAAGTGAATCACAAGTTTATGCTTGGTGGTATTGGTATCGTGATGGCGACTTACATCGCCTCGAACAGCCTGCTGGAAAACAGTATACCTTTGGACACGGTCCTGAAGGTTCTACAAAAGAAGAAGTTCTCTTAAATCAAAATAGATCACTTAAGGCTCATAATGAAATCTTAAAAAAGTACATTCAATTGGAAAGAAGGTGGTACCAGAAGTAGTCCTAGAACTCGTAAGTTTCTATAAGAATCAGATGCCGCTCAAGATAATTTTAGAAGTTCTTGAAGTATCTTCTTCAACCTACCATCGTTGGAAAAATAATCTATATTTGAATACATCATTATCCGATAATGAAGAAGCAGTGATTCATTTATGTAAAGAAACTAGATATCTGTACGGATACCGTAAAATCACAGCACTTCTAAGAAGGAAAATGCAGATAAGCCACAATACAGTACAGAGAATCATGCAGAAACATTATTTGAACTGTAGAGTAAAAGTTAAGAAACACCGAAAGGTAGGAACGAATTCTTTTATCAGCGACAATTTATTACAACGTGACTTTAAGGCGGAAAGACCTTTAGAGAAACTCGTAACAGATATAACCTATCTCCCATTTGGCACGAAGATGCTTTATTTATCAAGTATCATGGACTGCTTCAATGGGGAAATTATTTCATATACGATTGGTGACACACAAGATGTGTCGTTTGTACTCGATACCCTGAATCAATTACCTGCACTTGAAGCATCTTGTATCTTGCATTCAGATCAAGGTTCCGTCTATACATCTCATTCGTACCAGACCCGAGTCAAAAATAAAAGCATTGCCATGAGTATGTCCCGTAAAGGGACGCCTGCTGACAATGCTCCAATCGAATCGTTTCATTCCTGCTTAAAGTCTGAAACGTTCTACTTATATCCGGAACTCTGCAGTTCTAGTGAAATTGTATCACAAACTGTGATAAACTTTATTAAATATTACAACGAAACTCGAATACAGGCAAAGCTTGGTTATGTATCACCGGTAGAATTCCGGTTACAAGCTTTACTTTTATTTAAAGTCCCATTAGTATGGGTCAGTCCCAAAGTAGTTTTTTATTTTGAAAATTTTTCTTTAATCCAAGCAAAGAATCCTTTGTGTTCTTGAACTGTTTCTTCAATCACTTTTGTTTCTTTTTCTTTCTTGATTGCCTCAGTTCTCATAATCATCTTGGAACTACCTTCCATGTCAGAACCCAGACCACTTAATGTTGTATTTGTCTCAGCGATCTCTAAGAGACCATCTTTTACATCAAGAATTCGAGTTAAATCATCCATACTGATCTCATCGTGTGATTTCGCTTCAGCCATTCCTTCATTAACTTTGTTATTAAGTTCTGTTGAACCTTCAGCAAGTTTTGAAGCTCCCGCTTCGAGTTGCGATCCAGCATAATAAACTTGATTTGAGCCTTGTGCAAGAGCATCAAGTCCCTCTTTAACGACATTTGATCCGTCATTTATTTTTTGAATGCCTGATGATAGCTCTGTAGCACCTGCGGAAAGTTTGGACGATCCATCCAGTAAGAGTTGACTCCCATGTGATGCCTCTTTAGATTTAGTGTCAAGTACGGAGGCACCAGCATTTAGTTTTTGTGCATTCTCATTTAATTGAGTTGACACAGTTTCAAATTGTTCCAATCCATGATCAAGTTGACCAAGTCCTTCTAGGACTGCTTTTTGATTTGTATTCACAGTTTCAAGTCCTTGTTCCACAGCTTCACTACCTCCAACAAGTTTTGGAAGTTGTGTATCAATTTGGCCATAGATTGTATTTACTGCTTCATTGGATTGTTCGAGTGCATTAACCGTTTTAACAAGTGTTTCATATTCTTGTTGTATTTCAGTACGATCTTTGTCTTCAGGAATCAATGCAATTGCTTTTTCAAGAACGGTAATTTGTTCTTTGAGCGATGCAATGGTTTGTGTTGTTTGTTTAATTTGACCTAATCCCATTGTATTTGCACCCTGGACTCCGTTTACACCCGATACAACTTGATGACTTCCCGTCGTCAATTGTTGTGTACCCGAATCAATTTGACTCATTCCAGTCTTAAGTTTGGTTACAGAGCCTCTAACGGGTTTCAATGCTTCAGAAGCTTTGATAAAGCCTTCGCTCAATTGAGTTGCTTTTGAAGCATATTGCGTAACACCTTCACTTAAAGCCATATAACCATTACCTAATTGTTCTGCTTTCTCGGTAAAAAGAGATGTATTGTCAGCAAGAGATTGTGCACCTACTGAGCTTCGATAAATACCGTCAAAAAACACACCCGAACCTGAAGCAAGCTCATGCGATCCATCGCTTACTTTACCAACTGCACTAACATAGTCGGTAATACCACTATTTAATTGATTTGAACCATCGGATAATTGTTGTGTTCCGTTTGCAAGTTGGTTGGCAGCATCTTTTAAAGTCTCGATACTTCTTGCAACATCTTCAACACGATCAAATTCTTCTAATGCTTCTAAATTTGGAATGTTTGAAGTCGCGGTAAATACAATCGGACTCATTTCAAAATCCACAACATCTGCTTGGACTTCGATATGGTCATCAAGACCAAAGAATTCTTTGGTAATACCGAGATTTTCTTTCATTCCTGGAAGAACAACAAAAGTAGCAATTTGATTGTTCCCATCTTGAATTAACTTACCTGTATTCACAGTAACATCATAAAAAGTGTCTGAGGATAAGTTCATGACAGTTGCAACCATGTAGGGTGCATAACCATTCTTTGTTCCACCATTTTTTAATTTAATAGTGCGTGGATCGTTATTTTTTATATCGATTGAAATCTTTAATCGACCGCTTTGTCCAACAATATCTTCTGGACGAACTGTTTTACCATCTAGGGTATAATGAATCGATGTTTCAATCGGTAATGATTGTTCGATATCTCCTTGATAATAAACATCTTTTTGATCGGTATTCCATATTACTGTATTACCCGCAATACCAGGTTGATCGTCCGTTTTAACATTGACGATATTTTTCAAATTTGATTTATCTGAAACAGTCTTTAATTCTTTATCTGAATGTAAGTGTACACTTGATACTTTATGAATCACGCGACCATCACTATCCAAGTTTACAAAAACTGTTTCGTCTTTTTTTATCGGTTCATTTGCGCTTACAGGTACAACGGCAACCATACTGATTGCAATCGCACCACTTAGTGCACGTATTGAATTTTTAGTCTTCATTCGTTATAACATCTCCTTTATTACTTTTTTTCCATCCCCGTGTTGTTTTACTTATAATTCCTTCGCATCCAAGTAAGATACCAGGAAGAATAAATAATATAACGAGTGTAGAAATGATTGCTCCACGAGCGATCATACCGCTAAGACTTGATACTAATTCCATCTCAGAAATAATTGCAACACCTACGGTAGAACCAAAGAATGCAAGTCCACTTGTTGATATTGACTTAGCTGATTCTTTAACAGCAATTTCCATTGCTTCATGTTTTTCTAAACCATTCCCACATTCTTCTTTAAATCGTGTAGTTAGCAGAATTGCGTAGTCAACTGTAGCCCCTAATTGAATTGATCCAATTACGATACCAGCTATAAATGGAATAGAAGTTCCCATATAGAATGGAACACTCATGTTAATAAAGATTGCAAGCATGATTGCTGCGATTAAGAGAACTGGAATTGATACGGACATAAATACAAGGGCAATGATAATAAATACGGCAGCAAAACTCAGTGCATTAACACGAGCAAAGTCTTCATCTGCAATATCGATCAGATCTTTTGTTAAGACCCCTTCACCCGTTAATAATGCATCTTCATCATAATGTTTCATAATTGAAGATATCGCCTCTATTTGTTGATTTTCTTCATCCGTAGCGGATTTAAAAGAAGAATTAATGATTAGACGTTTATAATCACCTTTCTCGAAAATCGAGACTACCTTTTCAGGTAAAAACGACTCTGGTACAGTAGGTCCTACATATTTTTGATATGAAATAACATTTTCAATGCCATCTAACGATTCGATTTCTTTAATCATTCGGGTGATTTCGAAATCAGGAACTGTTTTCGGTATAACTGCAAAATGAGTTGTTTGCATATTATAATCATCTTTTAATTTTGTAAGTGCGACCATTGATGTCATATCTTGTGGTAAGGACTCATCAAGGTTGTAGTAAACATCATTGTTACTTTGTCCAAAATATGCCGGAACAAAGAGTAAAACTCCAATGAGTACAAACACTTTCGCATGACGTGTAACTAATTTTGATAGATGGTTAAATTCAGGTAAAATTGTACGATGACGCCATTTATGAATTGGACCATCAAAGATAAGAATTAATGAAGGTAATACCGTTAGAACGGATAATACACCTAACACGACACCCTTAGCCATTACAAATCCAATATCTTTACCGATTGTTAGATTCATAGCACCGATCGCTAAAAAGCCTGCAACCGTGGTTAATGAGCTCCCTACAATCGATGATGCAGTTGAGGCAATCGCAGAACCCATTGCTTGTTCTTTATTTGAATTCTTGCGTAACTCCTCTTCATAACGATGTAATAAGAAAATCGAATAATCCAACGTTACACCTAATTGCAATACGGCAGCTAATGATTTGGTTATATATGATATTTGACCAAATATCACGTTTGTTCCAAAGTTATAAGCGATTGCATATCCAATGCTCAAGAGGATTATAAACGGTATAACGGTTGATTCTAAAGTCATTGCAAGCACTAATGTGGCAAGTAATACTGCAAGTCCAACATAAATTGGTGTTTGTGCATCTGCAAGTTCTTTTGTATCTTTTAATAATGCAGACATTCCACTGAGGAATGAATGTTCATCAAGCAATGATCGAATATCATCGATTGCTTCATGGGTAAGTGGTGAGGCATTTCCTTCATCAAACTTAACAATAAGTAATGTTGAATTCTCACGGAAGAGTAAAGACTGTACATCTTCGGGTAACATTGTTGAAGGAACGGATATATCTACAAGGTCGTCGATCCAAATTACATCTTCAACACCTTTAACAGTTTTTATCTTTTCTTTAGTTTTTACTACATCTTTGTTTGTCATGTTTTCAATGACTAACATTCCAGTTGATGCACCACCAAATTCTCGGTCTAGTATTTCTTGACCTTTAACCGACTCAGAATCTTTTGGAAGATATGTTAGAATATCATAATTTATCTTCGTAGATACTGCTCCGTAAAGCGATGGAATTAAAAGCAATGTCGCAATAATTAATATAATTTTGCGGTGTTTAGCAATCGCATCTCCAAACGCTTGGGTAAAACCTTTCTTCACGAAATCATCTCCTAATAATACGTTTTATGGTATCGAAGAGGAAGGGCTTCATGGTTTCTAAACTTGAGGGTTCCTCAAGAATTATTGTATTGTACGCAACTGAACCGGTAAGTTCAATTACAATGTAAATCGTATGATCTATTTCTGCTTCTGATATGCCTAAATCTTTAAGGCCTTTTGTAAACATATGATAGATTAAATTAATCTCTTCATAGTCTTCTTTTGCCTTTTTAAGAACCCCCCATGATAAATTCTTATGAATAAGCTTTAGAAGGAGTCGATCTTGTTCTAAAAAATCAAGGATAACATTGATAAAAAATATCACTTCATCTTCAAAATGTTCGAATACGTTTAAATGTGTTTCGTTAACCGCATAAACTAAAACATCCGAACTTTTCTTAAAAATAATTCGATCTAAAATATCGTATTTATCTTTAAAGTATAGATAAAAGGTTCCTTTACCAACTCCAGCATGTTTCGCAATATCGCTGATTGATGTTTCGTTAATACCATGACTCGTAAATAAATCATACGCTGCATTATACAATTTGTTCTCTTTAAGTAACTTGTTTTTCTCAAGTTTGGTTACCATATTTCCCTCCTCTGATACAAACTGACCATTGGTCATTATGCCAGCCGTTGTTTAGTTTATCACCAAACTGACCGTTGGTCAACTATTTTCATGAAATTGTATCGTTTTCTATTTTTTATAGTTCTATTATCGCATCATTAGGCAAATAAAAACACGGTTTCCCGTGTTAATATGCTGCATATGGCAAGAGTTGATCAAGGATTACTAAATGGTCATTAGAAACCATAATCTCACATTGCTTATTATCTGCATTAATTTGTGAAAGAAGTTCTCGTGTTTGACCTGAAGGTGCAATCACGTTTCCCTCACCGTTCACAGTAACCATCTTCACAAAATGTGTTTTTCCAGATTTTAAAGCTTCCGCAATAGCACTTACACCTGAATTACATCCCGATCCTGTTGTACTTTGAACAGAAATCCCAGTAAATACGTTTCCATCTGCTGATAATAATGCTGTACATTCTCCATTTAATAATGCATTCGAGGATAGCACATCACATCTTGAATTGTGGTGTGCTATTTCAATTAAATCACTATATTTCATACTTATCTCTCCTATTTCTCCGTAATTCTATCACATCAATTACACAAATAAAAGAGTTTTGTAAAAATAAATATACATACTAACTTTGACCATATATGTATGCTATTTTTTACGATATTAATCTTTGATATAATCGTTATAAAAGAGTAAAAACTCCTATATTCTTGAAAAATATCGAGTATTTTACTTATTAATTTGAAAAAAGTGAAACAAAACCAAAAAATTCTTTACTTTTATTGCTAATTATTTTATATTTTACAAGAAAAAGGAGAATTTTATGAAGAAACCGTACGAAGATTTTGGAAGTAAGCTCTTCACAAAGGATGTGATGAGCGAGTATTTACCTCGCCCCGTTTTTGAACGTTGGTTAAATGCAATCCAATATAAAGAGAAAATGGATATGGCAAATGCAGAAGCAATTGCACATGCAATGAAAGTGTGGGCTTTAGAACATGGTGCTACGCATTATTCTCATTGGTTTCATCCGATGACAGGCTCAAGTGCGGAAAAACACGATGCTTTTATTGAGCCCGATCGAAATGGTAAGCCAATCACACGATTCTCTGGCAAAACATTAATTAAGGGAGAAACAGATGGATCCTCATTTCCAAATGGTGGTTTACGACAAACTTTTGAAGCACGTGGGTATACATATTGGGATGTAACCTCTCCCGCATTTATTCGGGGGCATGTTTTATTTATTCCCTCAATTTTTATTTCATATCACGGTGAATCCTTGGATGAGAAGGCGCCACTTTTAAAATCTATGGAAGCCTTAAGTAAACAGGCAACTCGTATCGTAAATCTTTTAGGTGATAAAAGTGTTACAAGTGTTGATGCTATGATTGGTTTAGAGCAAGAATATTTCTTGGTTAGTTCTAAACATTTCGAACAACGAGAAGATCTAGTTTTTACGGGCCGTACCCTTTTAGGCGAAAATGCACCGAAGGGTCAAGATTTAGTGGGCCATTATTACGGTAATATCCCTTCAAATGTTGTGCACTATATGGAGGATGTTAATGATGAGTTGTGGAAACTTGGTGTTTACAGTAAAGTGGAACATAATGAAGTCGCTCCTGCACAATTTGAAATCGTTACCCATTTCGAAAAGGCAAATATTGCTCTTGATCAAAATATGATCGTTATGGAAACATTACAGCGCGTTGCAAAAAAACATCATTTATCAGCACTTCTTCATGAAAAACCCTTTAAAAATATTAATGGATCCGGTAAGCATAATAATTGGTCCTTAGTAACAAATACTGGGCACAACCTTTTCGAACCGGGCGAACGACCTCACGAGAATATTCGTTTCCTTGTCTTTGTGTGCGCACTCGTAGAAGCGGTTGATTCGCATGCGGAATTATTGCGTTTTGCAGGGTCATCTGCTGGCAATGATCATCGACTCGGAGCATCTGAAGCACCCCCTGCTATTATTTCACTCTTTGTAGGATCTGTCCTTGAAGAAATATTCAAGCAATTAGCGACCTCAAAGGAAATTAATATTGAAAAAGAGGTTCAGTATTTTACACCACTTACCACACTGAGCGCTGTGACGAAAGATTACTCAGATCGAAATCGCACATCTCCTTTTGCATTTACTGGAAATAAATTTGAATTTAGGATGCCAGGGTCTTCGATTTGCAGTGCATTTGTAAATACTGTGTTATGTACAATTATGGTAGAATCACTTGAGCGTATCGCGGATGACTTAGAGCAATACAAGTATGTACAAGATATTCGCGAACAAGCATTGGGACACTGTCAGCGAATCATTAAAGCGCATCACAGGATTATTTTTGATGGTGATGCTTATCATGATAACTGGAAAGATGAAGCGGTACGACGTGGTTTACCAAATCTTGAACACTATGTTGATTCAATTCCTTCTATGCTTTATCCAAACACAATTAAATTATTTAAAAACACTGAAGTACTTAGTGAACGTGAATTACAAGCCCGTACCATTATCGTTCAAACGCGATTTATAAAAACCATCAACACTGAAGCCAATACTTTACTAAAAATGGTGAAACAAGATATTATGCCTGCAATTGTAACTTCTATTAATCACTTATCGAAATCAAACAGTCAAAGCAGTTATGTTCTACGTCAAATCAGAAACCTCGAGTTAAATCTCGATGCACTTGACGCTGCAATCATGACACTTGAACAGAAATTATTGTTTGTTCACGAAATTACTGATTTAGAAGAAAAATCACTCGCAATGCATCATCAAATTCGACCAGAATTTGAGACAATTCGCGAACTGGTTGATCGAATGGAACGCGTTATTTCCAAATCACATTATCCATTCCCAACTTATACGCAATTATTATTTGAACTCTAGTACACAACAAAAAAAGGTATTCAACTTGAATACCTTTTTCTTATTATGAATTGTATTTATAGTGATCCATAAATGCATCTAATGTTTCTCTTTGAGCCTCAATTTGCTTATAAATACGAGCAATTTCTTCTTCAAAGTCATTTTTAGCTGCTACTACAGGTTCAACAACCTGTGGTGTTGGTACAAAATTAGAAACAGGCTCAAGGACTGGCTCTTGTATATTCATATGTTGAATACGAGTACGTTCTTGAAGTGCATCATGAGATGGGTTTGTAAAATTAACGCGTCCCATTAATGCTTCCATTTCTTTTTGCATATTCTGTAATTTCTGAAAGAGTTGATTGATTTGGGTGTCTTTTTCATCGATAATGCGTTCAAAGTCTTGTCTGGGTTGCCCTTGAAACGTTTGTGTATCTAATCGTTCTTTGAGACGACGCACCTCATCGTTCAATCCTTTACGAACCTGATATTTGTCAATCATTTCTTGCTTAAGTTCTTCTTGCAATTGCGCAATTTCTTGTTTTAGAAGTGCACGTTCTTGATCGAATGTAAAAGAAGGAGCGCTGTTAACTTCTGCTTCCAAACGGTTTATGATAATATCCTTCTTTTGAAGTAATTGATCATATTGCGTACGAATATCTTCTACACGTTGCATAATATTTGGTTGTAATTGAACTTGTTCAAGTTGTTGTGTAAGATTTTGAATCTTTTCTTGTAACAACATTACAGTCTCATCTTTTTCAGATGTCATGAGTTCAAGTTTTTTAGTTAAAAACTCTACTTCATTTGTTAAGGTTTCAACAGCTAAATCATCTTGACTGTTCATTGCTTCGACAGCTTCAGTAAGTTGTTGAATTTTGACCTCAAGTGTTTTAATCTCTTCTTCTTTTTCATCAAGGACATACTGTGTATGTTCAATTGACTCTTGTTGTTCATCAATTGTTCCTTGTTGATCCATTAGACGTGATTCAAATGCTTCGCGTTGGCTTTCTAATGATTCAACCATGCGCGCTGCTTCTTGAAGTGCATTATTGCGTTCAATAATCATATCTTCTTTTTGATCAATTAAAGCCATAAAGTTTTCTTCTTGAGCTTGATATTCTTCTAAAATTTTCATAGTACGTGCGATTTCTGAATCTTTTTCTGCTAGTTTAGTTTCCATAACAAGCATTTGTTCGCGTAACTCGTGAACTTCAGCATTACTTGTTTCAAGTTCAATTTCTTTTTCTTTTAAGAGGCGTACACTTTCTTCGAGTGCGCGATTCTTTTCTTGTAGGCTTGATTCAAGTTGATCAAGGTATTGCTCAACTTTAATATTTTCTTCTTCATTTTCTTTCACTTGCTGTGTTAAAACGGATACTTCACCATGAGCACGTTCTAACTGTTCCTGGAGTGATTGATAGTGAGAAGATATTTTGTCTAATTCTTCTTGTAATTCTCCACTAACGGTTTTGTATTGATTTAACTCAGTTGAAAACTGTAATTCTTGATTCTTAATATTTTCAGCTAATTCTTCATTTAAACCTTTAATGCGTTTGTACTCTTCTTCAATTTCAATCATTTTCGATTCTGCATCTGTAAATTGTGACTTTAGTAAAGCATTTTCTTGAGAAAGTGAAGCTTTTTCAAGCAACATTTCTTTGATTTGAAATTCGAGGTTTCCTTGCATCTGTGAAACATTTTGTTCAATTTGCTCTACATATGCTTCAACACTACCGCGTGTATAGCCTCCGAAAAGTGTCTTTTTGAATTTATTCGATGATTCTTCGAGATCATCATCTTCTTCATCGTCGATGTCATTTGATGCGTCAAATGTCGGCATGGCGAAGTCGTTTGATTTTGAATCATCACCAAAACTCATATCAAAAAAATCGTTCATCTTATCCCTCCTTCATAATTAATTCATTAAATGTAATATCACTGAGTGATGTTACGATTTGAGGTGACGCTTCAACTAGATGACGCGCACCTTTTACTTTTTTACCGAGACGCCAAGGTTTTATTACTTCATGGTCAATAATATTAAAGTCTTTGTCTAAGTAAATGACACAAATGTCAAACTTCATAAAACAAGTATGAACACGTGCACAATGAAGAAATAACATTCCTTGGTCTTCATTGATTTCTTTTCTCAACATCAACCCTTTGAAACGTGTTCCAAAGTTTGATGCGATTTCGAGGTTTTTTATCATTATCGGCCTCCCAATGCTTCAATAATTGTCGGCACAGCTGGTCCGAGCAGAATAATAAAGATAACAGGGAAAATAAAGAGTACCATTGGAATCAGAATTTTAACTGGAATTTTTGCAGCACGTTCTTCAACATCTTGACGGTGTGAAGTACGAATCATTTGAGATTGACTCATTAAAACATTTTGGAGTGAAATCCCAAGTTCATCTGCTTGAATAATAGCATTGGTAAAAGATTTTACCTCTTCAATTTCAGTTCGTTCAGAAAGTCGGTTTAACGCCTCTTTACGAGGTTTACCCAACATGATCTCCCGTTGACAAATACGAAACTCTTCAATCAAGGGTCCCTCTGCTTTGGTTGTAACATGTCCGAGTGCTTGGTCAAAACTTAGACCCGCAACAACAGAAACACTTAAAATATCCATAACTTCAGGTAATTGTCCTTTGATAACCTTTTTACGTTTTGTTATCTTTCCCTCTAGTGAATAACGACGATATACGTATCCACCAGCCATCCCCATCATCATATACATAACGCGAGAAAATCCGCGTTGATGGGATGTAATTGCAAGATAGAGTCCAACTAATCCAAAACCAACAATAATAATAACATTCATCGCACGGTAATCTTTAGGATTAGTTGTAATCCCGGCTTTAAGCAATCGATCCGCAAGTTTTAATTGCGATTCAGCTTTAACCGGTAACATTGTTGATACGGCATGAATCAGCTTATCAACAATAGGTTGTAAGAAACGTTCTTGGAACGTTTTATCTAAAATGTCATCAGAACCATGCTTTTGTGAGCTCGAATTCTTTGTTTCATCCAATCGTTTTTTAATAACAAGTGACTTTCCTGTTAGAACACTCATTACAAAATCCACGAAGACATACGCAAAGATTGCTCCTGTAATTGCTTTTATCATGATTTCCTCCTACATTTCAATATCTGTTATTTTTTTGATTAAAGCATAACCCATAATTTCAAGAGTTGCACTTACACCAAGTAATGCATAACCAAATGGAGTTGTGAACACAGGCTCCATATATTCTTTATTAACCATCGAAATTAAGACAAGAACAACAATCGGTAACCCCGCAATAACCTTCGCTGATACATCACCTTGAGCTGTTAAAGCCTTGATGTTTTTTTGAATTGTAATGCGTTCCCGAATTGCTTCACCGATATTATCTAAGACGTCCGCAAGGTTTCCCCCTACTTGTCTTTGAATACTAACAGCAGTGTTCATCAATTTCATTTCTTCGGATTCCATGCGTGTTGATACGGCGGCTAAAGATTTTTCAATATTCTCCCCTAATTCAACTTCACGGCATACTTTAAGAAACTCAGGTCCAATTGGATCCGGTAAATCTTTCGCAATACTTGCAAGTGCTTGTTCAAAGGTAAACCCAGCACGTAAACTATTGGAAAGAATTAATAAGGCATCACCTAATTGCTGGCTAAATTTACCAATTCGTTGTTTTCGTTTAATTTTAATATACATTGGTGGGCCAATCAGTGCTGCTGCAAAGGCAAATAATGTTACAATCATCCCTTTATCAAGCGCAACACAAATAACAACAGCAAATGCTGTGAGTCCTAACCACATTTTTAGGAATTCATCCGGTCGTAAATTAATTCCAGCCATTAAAAGATTTTCTTTTAATTTTTCAGGAACCTCAATACTAATGGATTGTTTTTCTTTCTTCTGATCTTTTTTTGATTTTTTTGAATAACCGTATAAACTTTGTTTTTCAATCAAGTCCAAACGGTCTTTCAACATAATGAAGCGATGATAAATCAAATTTAATACAAACTGTAGGACAACAAGCGTAATGTAGCTAAGGCATGCTGCCATTATAATCCACATTATTTTTGGAACCAATCATCTTTCACAAGGATACCATTCGCTTCTAATGTATCAATGATGTATGGACGAATACCAGTTGCCATAAATTTACCTTTAACTTTACCTGCAGCATCATAGCCTTCTTGTTTGAAAACAAAGATATCTTGGAGTGTAACAATTTCACCCTCCATACCGGTAACTTCTGTGATTGCAACAACTTTACGTGAACCATCACGAAGACGTGTTTGTTGAACAATGATTTGAATCGCAGATGAAATTTGTTCACGGATCGCTTTAATAGGCAAATCCATTCCGGACATCATAACCATTGTTTCAAGACGGGAAATCATATCCCTCGGTGTATTCGCGTGACCTGTAGCGAGCGAGCCATCGTGCCCAGTATTCATCGCTTGTAACATGTCAAGCGCTTCACCGGAACGAACCTCACCAATAATAATACGGTCAGGACGCATACGTAGGGAGTTCTTTACCATATCTCGAATGGTTACAGCACCTTTACCTTCAACGTTAGCGGGACGTGCTTCAAGTGTAATAACATGATTTTGCATTAACTGAATTTCAGCAGCATCTTCAATGGTTACAATACGTTCTGTTTCAGGAATAAAGCTAGAGAGAACGTTAAGTAATGTTGTTTTCCCAGAACCAGTACCTCCAGAAACCACAACATTACAGCGTCCTTTAACACATGCTTCAAGAAAAGCAGCCATTCCAAATGAAATCGAATTAAAACCAATGAGGTCACTAATTTGAAGTGGTGTTGAATTAAATTTACGAATTGTAATTGTTGGACCACTTAGAGCTACGGGAGGAACAATGGCATTAACACGAGAACCATCCGGTAAACGCGCATCAACCATTGGGTTTGCTTCATCACATCGACGACCTAATGGTGAAACAATACGGTTAATAATTTGAGCTACGTGAGCATCATCTCTAAAGAAAACGTTTGATAACTCCAAACGACCTTTACGTTCAATATAAACGGTATTCGGACCGTTAACCATGATTTCAGAAATATCTTCATCACGGATTAGAACTTCTAAAGGTCCAAGTCCTGTAACATCGTCAAAAATTTCTTGAATTAATTGTTCGCGTTTTGCTTTCGTCATTGCTTCAGCACGTTGTGTTAAACACTCCGTAATAATTTCACGAACATCAATTCCTTCTTTATCACCGTGGTTGTCTTGAATTCGCGTATTATACGCGTCAATGGTTTCACGGTGAATAATTGCTTTTAAGTCTTTAAATTGGTCAACTTGAGGTTCGGCATCAACTTCAAATACACCAGGCATAAACGCTAGTCCATCACCTGAGCCGCCACCTTCAGTTGCTTTAGCACGTTCTAAGCGTTCTGATAACTTCATTATTTACCACCTTTTTTTCGTTTACCTTTTTTTGCTTTAGCAGGTTTTTCTTTAGGTTTTGGTAAAAATTTAGCAAGAAGTCCCGCAGGACCCGCTTCTTGTTCATCCGGTGAATCGGATTGATCAATCTCATCTGCCATTACTTGATATGCTTTCGCAACACCGGATAATGGTGAATCAATTGCGATTGGTTTCCCTTGATTAAGAGCATCAATTGATGATTTTAAATCATAAGGGACTGTATGCCATAATGGGAATTCCAAGACACGTGAAACATCTTTCGGTTTAACACGTCCAGGTTCTTCTTTAGCTACTACCAATTTGATTTTTTCATTACCTGCTAATGAGGTTACAATCGACAATCCTTTTTTCGTTCTACGTAAAGTTGGAATATCCATTCCAGTTACATAAATGATTGTGGATGATAAGTCAAAACATGACAAGTTAATATTATTAAATCCCATGCTCGTATCAATAATTAGGTAATCGTAATAGGAACGAAGCGACGATACAATTTTTTCAACTTGTGAAACTGAAATGTTATCCGCAAATTCAGGACTGTTAGGTGCAGCAAGCACGTTTACACCGGAAGGGTGAACAGCCATATATTTTCGGATGGTATCGACGTTAGGACTTGCTTGTTCTTGTAATAACTCTGCAAGTGTATCTTTCGTTTCAATACGCATTGCCGTTGCAACTTCTCCAAATTCTAAATCAAAATCTAAAATCGCAACTTTTAATTTCTTTTGTGCAAGTTTCACAGCTAAGTTCATTGCTACTGTTGTACGACCAACACCACCTTTTGAACTAAAAACTGTAATAACTTTTGATTTCCAGTTGTTTGTTGAACTGTTTTCTAATGCAATAAGTCGTGATGACTCATTACTGTGAATCCCTTTTAATTGTTGTACTAAAGTAGAACGATCAATTTGCATCGGTAAAATATAATGAACACCTGTTTGCATAACCTTTTGCATCGTTTCACTTGTATATTCTTGTGTTAGAACTACAGGTACAGACTTAGGACGTAATAAATAAATTTGTTGACATACACGTTGCAAAATACTTTCATGAGAAGAATAAATTAGAACAATATCTGGTTTTGTTTTTGAGATATCATCTAAGACTTTGTTCTCATCGTTTGATTTACCAACGATGCGGATTTCATCATCTTGTAGCATCGGAAAGAGTCTTTGTGCGACACTATCTTCCGCAAATACTAAAACTTTTAACTCCATCTAATTCTCCTTCTCTATTTCAATAAATCGCCTGTGATAACACCAGGAACTTTATCAACCTTGTCATGATCATGACTTCTTAAGATTGCACGGTTAGTACCTACTGATTCAGAAACAGCTAATTTAAGTGCATCTTCAGCAGAAACAGCTAGTGTTACAGTTGTGTACATCTTATCCGCTACTTTTTTATCATCCGGTAAGGTGTCTTGATCAATTGCAAGAACTTCTTTATTTTGTAAAAGGAGCACTGCTTTCTTTTCTTTCAAACCAAGAACTGGAATACGTTCTTTACCATCAACTGCAGTTTCAACAGATCCTGCATACAATTGAGGATAGTTCTTCTTCAAATAATCATATTTTTGAAGTGTATCTTCTGGTAAATCACTATCTAAAACAGTAATGATATCAATTTTATTTCCAACACGAATTAACCCTTGCATTCCGTATTGTCCTTCAAGTTTTACAGTATAAGCACGCATATTGTCTGTAAGAACTGTACTTAAACCACTTGAACCTTGACCCACTACCTCTACCTTTTCTCCGGTAAACATATCGCCAACGGACATCTTTGTAGTTGTAACTTTACCGACAACACGCTCAGCATCCGCAAAAGCACCTTCAGGTGCAGCATCTTTATGAACGCTCTTAACTTCTATCATATCTTGAGTAATTCGAGTTTGTGCTGTAAGGGGTTTAAGCGCTACAACAACTTGCGTTAAATCTTTCTTCGGTATTTCCTTTTTTAAACCTTGGATTGGGTTCATTAACGCTAAAAGAAATACACCTGCAGCTACAACTACAGAAATTAATTTATTCTTATCCAAAGTAATTCCTCTTTCTTAATATTAATAAACACCATTAATGGTTGGAGTACGACCATCCCAAATAGGTTGTTGATCTGTAAAGTTTTGCCATACAGGTAATTCAACTTTAATTGGGAACTCATCAATTCCAAGTGCTTTCAAAGTTGTCGTTTTATAAACATCACGTAAAATAATAGTCCCGGTAAGACTAATCATATAGTTACCGTTTGGAGACATACCACGTTGTTCATTCCAGACCAACTCGAATTGACTCGGATCAATACCATTTCGTTTCAGGATCTCATGTGCATTATCCAATGCAATCTGTTGACCTTGTTGTGAATGCAACATTTCTTCTGTGATATCAAGACGTGCTTCACGAACCAAATAGGCTACTTCTGTTAATTTATCTTTTTTATTCATTGCTAAAACAACATCTGTTGATAGCGCAACAAATCCCAATAGAAACATTAGAATAAATGCAAACATAATTAGAATATTTCCATCTTCTTCATTTTTAAAATTTACCATTGTTGATTCTTACCCCCTACTAACTCAATTCTTCTAATTTTATAAAGATTATTTTTCAACTCTACACCATCTTTGAGGAATGGCTTCGAGAAAGGAGTAATTGGGTAGACTTTGTATTTTACATCCGACGCTATTTCCATTGTCGTTGTTTTAAATTTACTGTTTGCGCGATCTTTATCCGTACCATCTGGAACACCATAATTAAATTCGCGTTTTCCAGCGAGTACCGCTATACGACTGTTTTCAATCGTTACGCGACTTACATCAATCGGTGCACCCATTTCTTCGACATTTTTTTCATACATATCGCGAATATGAGTATTGGCCCAACCACCATCTACGATATAACTTTGATTTGTATGGAGGGCATGCTTTTGTTGAGGACCAAGATCCAATTGAATGGCCATCTTACGCAGTGAGTAATCAAACTGCACTTTGTTATAAACCACCCAGCTCACATCAATTAAAAAGCAAACTATCAATAGAAAAAGTGGCAGCACAATCGCAAATTCCACCATTGCCTGACCTTTTTCTTTTTTAGATTTATTGACCAACTTTGACATTAGCATCACCATCGCCTCCTAAGTACATTAAACCACTGTACGTTTCTGTTAGACGAAGTGTCTCACCCATTATTTGTTTTGTAATATACATTGAGAAAGGAACATCATAAGTTGTTGTTACGGTTACATAACGTATATCAGTTCTATTTTTATGTCCGATAAACCCACCATCATTTGCGCTCCAAATTTTTCGCGTAAAATCACGATGTTCAATATCAGATAAGTCAATTTCATATTTTAAGCGTTTAGGGTCAAGTGTACCATTATTGTTAATAAGTGTTTCAATCGTCTTATCTTTACTGCTAAATCGGGATTGATCTTTTACACCACCCGTTGCACCACCTTCGTCGTACAATACCGCAACCTTTTGAATTTCACTGGTTAGATATTGTAAATTGACCTTCGCATGCACCGCTTTACCAACGTCCATGATCAAAGCAAGCATAATTATAAGAATAGGAAGGATTAAAGCAAATTCCGTAACACTTTGACCACTTTCACCTTTAAGTTTTTTTATCATATTCACTCCTTAAAGCGACAAATAAAGGGGATGAAAAATCATCCCCTCGGAACTATCCAAGCCGGATAGAGATTATAAAATATTTAAAGTTAAAGTATCACTTGCGCGATACTTTAACAATTTATAAATGCGTGTTAAGACTAAGCGCCTTTACCTGCTTGTAATTCTTTACCTACGTTTTCGAAGATTCCTTTTAGGTTTGTACCTAAAGTCTTCATAACAACGATAACTACTACTGAAACAAGAACTAAGATAAGACCGTATTCAACCATACCTTGTCCTGATTCTTCATTGAATAAAAAGTTTTTCATAATTTTCTCCTCATTTTTCTTCCCTAATTAATTTTAGGGACTAGATCAGCGACTGTTTCAAACATTGTTTTAACATAACCACTCCCGATAGATTTGAGCACCACTACTGTAACTACTGAAACCAATACGAGAATGAGTCCGTATTCAACCATGCCTTGTCCAGACTCCTCGTCCATAAATTCATTTACGGTTATCATAACTATCTCCTAACATCCTAACAGAACACTGCAAATCAACATACTGATGACTGGGTAATACAGCGCGAATAAAGCACCGCCCATTAATTGTGTACACATGGGGAATGTACTACCGATGTACATCGTTTTGGTGTAAAAACCGATAACAATGTAAATTAACAAGCAAAGTACGATACCTATTAGAAATGTTAAGATATTAGGTAATCCCAACATAAATGATAATGCAATTGCAAGCTTTATATCGCCTGCTCCCACACCGAGACTTCCAGAGAATGCTTTTGTCAAGAAGGCTGTAGCAAAGAACAGTATACCTGTTAATAGCATTGCTATAAGTCCAGTTGACAATCCATGAAATCCATTTGTTACAAACTGATATATTACACCAATGACAAGGACACAAAGGACCATCTCATTTGGAATAATTCGAATGCGTTGATCGATTCGAATACCATAAACCGCTAAGAAAGCAATTATAGAAATAACAGTAGCTTCAAACAATCCGAATGATGTATATGCAACTAAAGTAGCTGCACCGACATAAATGCCATTCATCAATGCGTCATGCGCATCTTCTGGACGAAAGACCTTATAGATCTTATTATTACGTTTTTGTTTCCAAGCTACAGTATCTTTCACAAATCTTGAAATGTTGTATCCTAGTGTAAAAAATAAAGCAGTTAGAACCATATAAACAATAATATTCACTATAGAATCTCCTCATCACCGACATAGATAGTATATGATGATATGGTTTCTGTATCTACCAATATTTTGACGTGAATTTCACAAAATTTTAACCGTTTACCCATCTTTGCTGTGCACTACGCATTATTTGTCATTGCAAATGTAATTAATTGTGTTAAATGTGATAGAAATAAAAAAGATACCGTAATTTGGTATCTTTTTATATCTTATTTAACTTAATGAGACTAATATTCAACAAACTCTGGTTGAATGTGTAATCTAATTCACCGTCGAGTTCCAAATATTTAACCTTCATCCGTGGATTTGACTGTTGGCGGATGTAATCCCGCTCTTCAGGAGTAAGATTTGATATTCCTGTATCTTCAATCCAATTCTGACAGAAATATGCATTTTTATAATCTAAATAACGTTCCGTCATTTTGTAACGACCATTAATACTTTCAATTTTAAAATTAACCTTACGCTCGTACTCTGAACCACTGTTACGATCTTTAGAATCCACACGTCGATACGATTCGTAATAATTTGAATAAACAATGATTGCATAATCATGATGATTTCGAGTCACAATATAGCCCTCACCATAATCTACGACAGTACCAAACAATTCTTGAAGAAACTTAAGTACATAAAATGGCATCCGTTCTACACCAAGATAATTATAGAAACTGGAGTAAGACATGGGCATCATTTGATGCTGAGACTTCCCTAATATATTCCAAGATGAAAAGTAGAAGTCACCTAAACTTAACTGAAGCAGAATTGGAAGAAAGAGCAGATTATAGAATGGATTATCAAATGCATCATTCCAACGGTAGTCATCTTCTACAGCATAATTAAACGACGCTGCCACAATGTGTCTTCCTAAGCGATCCGCAGGTAAACTAATGCGGATTGCATGATTAATCTCACGAATATCATTAAGTATCTTTGGCAATAGTTGGTCACTACCAAAATCATTATTTGTGAAATTGAGATCACACGTATAAAATGCTGGTTCGATATTCATTTCCGCAATCATTTCAAGATACTCTTGATGAATATCGCGCGTATCGTTGTCAAACGACCCAAGATACAGGCCCCAACGAACTTTCTCTTGATCAAACTTTTCTTGAAGAACTTTCACAAAGGAATGGATACATTCCTTAAACATCGGTCTTCGAGATTGATCACTCACCGCATCGTTAATCGTAGGAAAGTATAATTCATAACCCCATTCACGAAGCTTAGAATTACTAATGATTAATGATGCCTCATCCAATGCTTTCTGCATTCCTACCACTGCATGATTAATTTCATTTAAACTCGCACCTTCTTGTAACAGTGCATTAAAGGTTACAAAATCAAGTCTTAAAACTGGAATAATATCAAATTCAGAAAATACAGTAAAGATATTATAAATTTCAAAAGATGAGAAATCTCGCAATGCACCAGATTTGGTTTGCAATTTAAAGACGCCATCTAAAAATGCAAGTTTAATTTTAACTGTCTTAAATTTAAATTGTCCCAGTGTTTCCCGTAATTCCGCGATACTTAAGAAATCACGATCGACCACACAGTCTAAATCCACAACAACACCCCACGCATTTCGGAAATGCCCTTTAATAAAGTTTGGATTAATGCGTGCCTCGAGTGCTTTAATAGGCTCATTTTCGAGTTGACTTGGGCCTTTTGTACCCACTTCCAAGAAATAACGCACTTTAGAATCTGCAGCATAAGGATATTCTAAGGATGCGATATGTTCCGTTGTATACTGTTTTCTAAATTGTGTTGGTGATAAACCAAAAACTTTTTGGAAATCTCTTCCTAATGCTTTAATATCTAAAAAACCACAATGGTTTGAGATTTCGGTCATCGTTAAATCTGTGTTGATTAAACAGTCAACAGCATAATTAATGCGATTCACTCTAAAGTATTCACTTACATTAACGCCGGTGATCTTTTTAAACATTCTCGATAGATATGCGCCACTCACATTATACTCGTCCGCAAGTCCCTCTAACGTTATTTTCTCGTTTTTCGCATCTGCATACTTTTCTGTAATATCTATTACGATGGATTCAATAGAATCAGTACTTATAATGGATCGTTTTTGATTCATTACAAAAAGTTTTATAGAATCCACAACTTCTTTAACAGCATGATAACTGTCTTCAAATGTCACTTCACCGGCATCTTTTTGACCATACAGATGACGAATGGATTCAATAAGACGTACTTTATTTCTCTGGTCTTTAAGAGTACTATCGATACTTACCTTTGGAGATAAGTTAAAATGCTCTTCTGCAAACGATGAATCTATTTGTGCGACGAGAATTAAATTATCCCGACTGTTTGCATAAAAACAATGAGCTCGATTCGGTTCAAGAATATAAACATCACCTTCATTTAGATTTAAATACGAACCATTTACGCGAAGTCCAATCATGCCTTTCACGACATAAATAACTTCAAATGCTTTGTTCGCCTCAAATTCCTTGCCGTCAATTTGTTTTAAAAATGTCCGATACGGTAAATTTCTTCTAACAACAACAATTCCATTATTCATAGCAATTCCTGCGAGCGAGCAGGATTCAGTTTTTTTGATATGTATAGTATTCATGGTATGGTTCTCCCTTGCACATTGTCATCAAAAAGAATCATAGAGGATTCATTTAGAATCGTATGATTATCTTTTTCTTTGATAAGCATTACCCATACTTATTAAAATCAAAGATTGTTTTTTTTGTTTATATCTTTTTCTTTATCGAATACAACATGTATAATTTAACACATTTCAACAAAATTTCACATAGGTTTTGCACATTTGGTAGATTTATACGCAAAATATGTCTATTTTGTCCACTTTTTCGTACAAACACGCAAAAAAAAAGAAGGGTTTCCTTCTTTATGGATTTGTAATCTTCGCTTCACCAACCTTGCGTGCTGTCGCAATCTTGGATTCAGTTATGAAATAGAAGCGATCACCATCACGCTCTAAATCCCAAAGGATTGAAAATAAACGCACGTCGCCTTCTTCTTGATGAGCATCTAAATGAATTCGACCTACCTCGTATTTTCCAAACGAATAATCAAGGAACAATACCTTTTGTTTTAACTCAATCGTCGGATTATCATCATGAATCCCTTCGAAATCATCTCGTTTCAATTTCATTGATCCTTCCATCGATACCGAATGGGGATCAAAGGAGTAATACTTGCGATTTGATTTCCCATTTGAAATCATATTCCGCATGTTTAAGCGATACGTGATTGAATCGTTTGCAGACACCTCTAAATAAATGCTCGACATCATAAAAATAAACAGCAGTAAGACAGACATGACACCAAACCCTTTTCGTTGCAACCAATGATCTTCTTTCCGATCTAAATATACCAGAACATAACGGACTGCGTGATAATACAAACAATAACCAATGAACCCCCCAAATGTATTTGTAATTAAATCGGTGACATCAAAATGCCATAATATAACACCAAAAGAAAGCGTCAATAACAATTCAGCACATTCAATCAGGAGCGAAATCATAAAGGTTGCAAGTACCGTCTTTTCTACTTTACGAAAGCGTTTTAAAAACATTGGTAGAAACACGCCCATTGGAACCATCATTAATACATTAAGCAATGGCTCTTTGAGATTTTTGAGACTGAATCCATTTCGAAACGGAATTAAATTATAATAATCAATGGATGCATTTTCAAGAGAAAAATGAATGGCTGCATTCTGTACTTCTTTTTGATTTAAAGGAAGCGGAAATAATGTAAGATCCATAACTTTTCCAAGATATAAAATAAAAAGAAGACCTAAAATTTTGTTTTTGATTGTTGTTTTGCGATATCTCACTAAAAAAATCATCGCAATAAAAATATAAACGATGATGCCTGAATTGATGGATACCCCTTGAGTATTTTTTATGATAGGACTTAAATAACGTTCAAACATGTAAAACTCCATTCTATATCTAGATTTTACATGATTCCCCTATTCTTGTCGAGAATTCTCAAGATTAATATGTTTAATTTCATCAATCGGCATTGTTTTCACAAATTTAATCGGTTTTTCGGTTTTGAAAATCTCATCATCATGATAAATAACCCGTATTCGAACCTCCATAACCCCATTTTCACCTTGTACTGGATCGATCATATCAAAAGATTTTGGATCAACATACATCGTTTTAAACGGAATCTCAACATTTTCAACCATTACCTCCGAAGTCACAACCTTACATGAGGCATATACCGTTATATCATCTGTAACCATAATTTTATTTTGTGGATTTGATTTAGAATCAAAAATCCATCCCTTAAACAAGACCTCTTGGTCTGGTTCATACAAATTATGTGCCGGGAGTACAAACTCAGTATTTTTACGTACAACATAGATTGTCTGGGTAGACCGTTGAAACGGAACTGTATCGGACTTCAAAACCAATACGGCGTAATGCATCTTAAACCCCTGATACGAAGCAACAACAACTAAAACAAGACTCACAAATACATTTATGTGTTTTCTATTTTTATTCATAATAAAATCCCCTCTATAACGTATCATAGAAATTAGGATATTTATTCGTTTCGCCGTATTAGATAAAACCATTCCTAATTTGTACAAATCTTAATTATTTAAAACAACTATGTTATAATAAGCAATATATTTTAAATGAAGGATGTTATAGCTTAAACCTTCATCACGAAAGAAGGTTTAGAATGCCCTATCTTGAAATTAAGAATTTAACGCACACATTTGTGGAGCGACAACTATACAGTAATGCAGAGTTTCTCTTACATAAGGGAGACCATATCGGTCTTGTTGGCTTAAATGGAGCCGGTAAAAGTACATTAATACGCTTTATGACTGGTGATTTATCTCCCGATTTCGGAACTATAGTTTGGCAAGATAAGCTGAATGTTGCATTTATGGATCAATATGTCAGCGTTGACCCTACCCTTACCATTCACGGTTACCTTTCCACAACCTACAAAGAATTGTTTGATTTAGAGACACGCATGAATGCTTATTACTTAGAATCAATTGAGGATGAGGATGCACTTCGAAAAGCTTCAAACATTCAAGAACGTCTTTTACAGGCGGATTTTTATACAATAGAAACAGAAATTCAAAAAGTAATTCAAGGACTTGGATTACACCTCCTAGGATCTGACACAAAAATTGAGCACTTATCCGGTGGCCAACGTGCAAAAGTAATCTTAGGAAAGTTATTACTCTCCGATGCAGACGTATTATTGCTTGATGAGCCAACAAACTTCCTCGATGTTGATCATATTGAATGGCTTGCGAATTATTTGAATGCTTATGCAAAGAGTTTTATCGTTGTTTCCCATGATGATTCTTTTATCAATCGTGTCGCAAATGTCATCGTCGATATCGATTTTCAAAAAATAACACGTTATAACGGAAACTATGATGCCTTTTTAAAACAAAAAGAACATAACCGCATGGAACAACTCAGTCTTTATTCCAAACAACAAAATTATATTGATAAAACAGAGGCTTTTATTCGTAAAAATAAAGCAGGTGGTAATGCAAAGATGGCACGAGGACGTCAGAAACAATTAAATCGTCTTGATCGTGTCCACGCTCCCTTAGCTCACGCAAAACAAAACTACGCTTTCAAAACACTTTCTCAAGCTAACGTTCGAGTTCTTGAAACACTTGAACTTGCAATCGGTTATGATTCGATTCTAATTGATGGCTTTAATATGAAAATTTATGGCGGAGAACGCTTTGCGATTACAGGTTTTAATGGTATTGGTAAATCAACGCTCATCAAAACAATCATGGGCCAACTTAAACCTTTAGATGGTAGCATCTATTTAAATGATGATTTAAAAATCGGTTACTTTGAACAAAGTCTTAATTGGAGCGATGATACATTAACGCCCCTGCAAATTGTGAGTCAAACTTATCCAAAGTTTTCTCAGGGCGAAGTGCGTAAGACCCTTGCCTCAGTCGGCATGAAAGAAGAACATTGGAGTCGTAGCATCAAGACATTAAGTGGCGGTGAACAAACCAAGGTAAAACTATGCTTGTTGATGAATCGTTATACAAATATGCTCGTACTCGATGAACCAACCAACCATCTTGATATCGAAAGTAAGGATGCCTTGAAATACGCCTTACAATCTTATACAGGCACAATTATTCTTGTTTCCCATGAAGCTAGCTTCTATGAAGATTGGATTGATAAGATAATCAGTATAGAAAAATAGAAAAAAACTTAGACTATTGTGTCTAAGTTTTTCTTTTATCAAATCTCAACCGCACCACTTTTACTTTTATTAAAGTCTATCTCATAGGCCGTTTTGAAGTCAAATATTTTTCGCGGCATTGAGTTAATTTTGAAGCAAATATCATCCAGATATTGTTGCGCTATATCATACATTGATTTTCCTTTTGGTATAAACCTTCTAACGATTGCATTCGCTCGTTCATTGGTTCCACGTTGAAAAGAACAGTATGGATCACACTTATATAGTTTCACACCCAACCGCTTGGCTGTAATTCCTAGTGTTTTAAATTCAAGTCCATTATCTACTGTTATTGATTTGGTTGTTATATTATTCTCTTCAATAAATTTTCGAATTAAGTTTGATGTGTAATAGTCATATCGATATTCTGCTTTAATAAGCCAGGTCATTCTTGAGCAGCGGTCTACAATGGATATAATCGCTGCAGATTCATGTTTCTTACCGATTATAGAGTCGATTTCGAGATGACCAATCTCGTTACGTTCCTCAATGTATTTAGGTCTAAGACTAATTGGAAGTACCGTTTTCTCTTCCAAGTTCCATCTTAAGTGATTCATCATTCCACTAATTCTTTTTTTGCGTTTTCGACGTTTATAGCACATTCTATTTGGTTTTATATCAAGTTTACCTTGGTTAATCCAGTTATAGACTTGTTGCGATGTAACACACGGTTTATATGGATGATATCGTTTATAGTTACTCAAACATACTTCTACCGAATGAACTTTAGGATCATAGTGAGAATGCAGATATTCGATTAAGTGGGAATATTTGTCTCGGATATCAATCGTTCGTTTCTTATAGACATTATTTTTATATCTAGAAATCGTAGAATGAGATATATTGAGTTTACGTGCTGCCTTGCGCATAGAATAACCGATGCTTAATAGAATATCAATTTGGTCTTTCATTTTTTTATCTAATTGTTTATACTTCATATGGGAGCTCCTTTTAGTGAACTGAACCCCAAATCTTGGACAAGCTAATTATCTTTTAAATTTAAGGATTGATTCCTGTATTGAACAGGGGTCAGTCCTTTTAGTTTGCTCTTAATTCTCTTGTTATTATAATAGTCGATATATTCATCAATTGCATCAACTAATTCTTCTACCTTTTTATACTTATGTTCTTGGTCATAATACATTTCTGATTTTAGTAGCCCAAAAAATCCCTCCATGAGTCCGTTATCAATACTATTTCCCTTTCTTGACATACTTCTAATCATCGAATGTGCTTCTAATTCTTTCACATAAAATTGATGTTGATATTGCCAGCCTCTATCCGAATGAATAATTGTTCCTTGCGTATCGTTACAAGAAAATGCCTTGTGAAGCATGTCTCTAGTTTGATCCAAATTAGGACTTGTAGATATGTTGTAAGATACAATGTATCTACCATATGCATCAAGTATTGGTGAAAGATAGATTTTCTTCCCTTGCACATTAAACTCAGTGATATCCGTAAACCATTTTTGATTGGGTTTATCAGCTTCAAAATCTCTTTGAACTCGATTCTCAACAATGGTTCCCACTGTCCCTTTATATGAAGAATACTTACGTTTCTTTCTTATGATTGAATGTAATCCCATTTTATTCATAAGTCTCAAGACTTTCTTGTGATTTACACGAATTCCTCGATTATTTAGTTCTAAAGTAATTCTACGATAACCATATCGTCCTTTGTGATCATAATAGATTTCTATAATCTCTTGCATAAGTTCGTCGTTTTTGGTATCAAAATCAATTTTTGAAACGTAGAAGTAGTAAGTAGATCGAGCGAGTCCGGATATTTTTAAAAGAATCTCTAAGGGATATTTTTGTCGTAGTAAGGAGACTACTCTGGTTTTTTCTTCTTTTCGCGCTCCACCCTTTGTTTCACTACGGCATTCAATTTTTTTAAATATTCATTCTCCGCTTCCAAATACTTGTTTTTTTTCTTCAATGCCTTTAGTTCATCATTAACTGTTAATAGTTTAGTTGGTTTTGTCATAGATGGTTTACCTCGTTTCCGTTCTATGACATTATAGCCGTTTTCTTTATAATTTTTAATCCAATTGTAAATCAATCCATCAGAACTTAATCCAAGTTCGATGGCGACAGCTATTGTACTTTCTCCATCCATTAATATCCGATTTATTACTTCTAACTTAAATTCATGAGAATAAAAGTGATTTTTGTTTCGTCTTAGAACATTGGGTCCATGTTGATCGATAAGTCTTACCAAATATTTAATACTTGATTTATTAATACCATACTCATTTACTAATGAACATACTGACTGTCCTAACTTTCGTTTTTCATATATTTCAATTTTTTGTTTTCGTGTTAGCTTAGCCATAAAAAACCGCACCTCCTCATCTTTGTCCAAGATTCGGGGTGCGGTTCATAGTCGGGTGGGCTCCTTTTATTATACAAAAACAACCGCACCTTGGGTGGTGCGGTTGAGATTTGAATTTAGGAAAAACTTAGACTATTGTGTCTAAGTTTTTTTTAATCTGTAATTTCAATTGATCGATAAATAGGATGATTAAAACTCTTAATGTAAACAAGTGGGCTTCCATCATTTTTATAAATAATAGATTCAATGGATAAAATCGGGCTTTCAAGCTTGATTCCTAAAAGATTCGCATATTTAATTGGAACAAGCATTGGAATCACCGTAAAGGACGCACTACCACGATTGAAGAATGCATTAAAATTCTCTAGTTTTGGTAAATCGTTGAACGCTTCATCAGACAATTGATTCCGAGCGATATAAACTTCTTCAAGAGCAATATTAATATTATTTTTGGATAAGATGCGAATAAACCGTACCACTGAAGTATCCTGAGAAATATTTAATTTTGAACTCACGTCTTCACCACAAGAAGCCTTTACATCAAAATATAAAATTGTATGTTTATCAAACTCTGGTGTTAGTAATGAATTCTTCTTGATTAATCTCTTGTCCGATACAAACGTACCACGGTTGGCATCGCGATAAAGGTATCCTTCGTCAACTAATTCATTAATTGCTTTTCGAACAGTCATACGACTTGCCTGAAAGTGATCGGTAAAATCACGTTCACTGGGAATTGAGGCGTTTGGTTCCATGATATCAATCATTGTTATGATTTTATCTTTAATTTGCTGATAAAGTGGAATCTTCATCCCTACACCTCCAATATATACCTATTATAAAATAATATTATAAACAATCAACGATTATTTGATGAATGCGAATGGACGCCATGGTTTGATGTAATCAAGCAACATCATTTCCATATCAGGAATTTGCCCAATTTTATTCTTATTTCCATCATTTGGCATCGCTTCAAGAACAATATGCAATTCCCCTTTATAACGGCCATATGCATCATTTAAAACAACTACATCACCCCGTTTTAAGTCAACCGTATTCTTAGGTGGAATTGATGCTTCCGCATACGTAACCCTCGGCATCGTTGAGCGTGCCATATAAGAGCTCATATCACCACGAACAAAGTGATAATGTTTATAAACTATTTTAGACTCAACATCTGAAAGCTCAACCTCTAAGTTGATTTTAAACTGTAACTTGCCCAGTTCGATACTTGCACATGAGGCTAATTCTTCATTCGATGCATAAGCATTACCAATTATAATATCATCAATCATTTCAGTCGCAATTAACTCTCGAATTTGCACATCAATTGATAAATCACGATGATGTTCCAGTGTACACAAGCCTTCATAAACAGGCCATGGACCGAAAGTATCCTTATTTTGACTTGATACAAATGCAGCACTTTGAAGTCCTAGTTTTCGAATCTTCTGATTACAATAATCAAAATGTTCCTTACTTAATCCCGTATATCGTTGCGGATAAAAGTTATGGCATGTGATTAAAGCATTTTTATTTGGATAATACGTCATGACATTTTCAATATAATCATTTCCCTGACTTGAGTTTAATTCAATCTTTAAATCATATTGATTAAAGGTCATTTGACTTTCTAATGAACCATTAAACCCTTCATCAAGTATAATACCATCTACACCAATTTCATTAAAAAAAGAAAGATCTGTATGCGTAATATTAAATGCCTTAAATACTGCAGGTGCGACATCGACAATAACTTCCATGCCTCTTTGGTGAGCAGCATCCGTAAGCAAACGATAATCACGAATGAGTTGATCTTTATGATCAAAATCAGATTGAAGTAAACTCATAAAAATACGTTTAAAACCACAGTCTGCTGCTTGATTCAAGTACGCAATATCCTTTTCCTTTGTGGAATTTTCTGGATATATCGATATTCCTAAACGTGCCATAATATGCTCCTTCTCTATTTTTTCGTTGTTCGTTCTCGCAAAATACCTTCAATTTGATCTAATAATAGGTTAATACGTTTCAAACTGCCTTTACGATAAAATCGCTCCATCAGTTTAAAATTCAACATCTTTCGTTTTTTATGCGAGTGATATGATTCCATGTACTTTAATTGAAATTCTGAATTATCAATTGCTTCAAGATGATATTCAAGAATATTAATGCCTTGGGCACTTTCAAAACGCACTTTATACACTTCGGGTCGTTTAATTTCTAAAATCGTCACAGTAACGATTCCAGAATTACCCATACGGCCTCTCAACTGTTTATCATAGTGAAATCCTTCTCGGATTTCATCTTCATTTATTGATTGACCGGTACTTGATAAGATATCCATGCACAGCGATTCAATCAATAAATCAAAACATTGATCCGGTGTTCCACTGATCGTTCGATAAACTTCCATCATTCTCTCCCCTTTCGATAAAATAAACCAAGTGCAAGCACGATGAGTGTGATTCCTAAAAGAAAAATCCCACTACCTTGATCTACTGTACTTGATAATAGAACCAAAAGTGTTCCAAATGCGAAAATAAAAACAAGCCACTGTTTCATAACTACCTCCACTAAAACAAATATTAGGAGCAAGGATGCCCCTAATATTTCAATACCATTATTCTTGTGTTTCAGTATAATCAATTTTATTAGCAACTAAAACGAATACCGCCCAAATTGCAGTACCAATGACAAGATTAATCAAAGCAAGCAAGGCCGCTGAGAATGAGAAACCTGTCGCCATCCAAGCATAAAGGATGGGTGGCATTACCCATGGTACTTCAAGGAATACTGGTGGTACAATTCCTGCTGATGTAGCAAGATATGCAATCGTAACGAGAATTGTTGGTACTAAAATCCAAGGAATTAAATAAATTGGATTTAAAACAATCGGTAATCCGAAAATTACAGGTTCATTGATATTAAACAGTCCCATTGGAGCACTCAATTTCGCAACAGCACGATTTTCTTCGCGTTTTGAGAAAATAAGCAATGCGATAATGAGGCCGAGTGTACATCCTGCTCCACCCATCCATGCAAATGCATCAAATGATCCACGTGTCCATAAATAAGGTAAATTTTCAGCCGATAACGCTGCATTATAAGCATTCGTATTTGCTGTTAAAGCAACTTTATAAACACCATCAAGTGCAGGCGCTAATACGTTGGTACCGTGAAGACCAAAGAACCAGAACACCGAAACAGACATCGTAACGAAGATAACAGAACCAAGTCCTTGAGAAACATTGAGGAATGGCATCTGAACATACTTAAGGATTAAATCACCAACTGATGCATCAAAGAACGTAGATGTAAGATATGCAAGTGTACCTACAGTATATAAAGCAACACATCCTGGAATGATTGATGCGAATGCACGGGATACTGCGGGAGGAACTTGATCTGGCAATTTAATTGTAATGTTTTTATTCATCAGTTTTGCATAGATGATGGTTGCAATGAAGCCCACAATTAGAGCTGTAAATAAACCCTTCGCATCCATATAACCAATTCCGATAAATCCCCATCCAACAACAGGTTCTGCTAAGCCTGCAACATCAATTGACGCTACTTGAGGTGTAACAACAATAAATGATGCAAGTGAAATCAATCCACCTGCTAATGGATCAACATCATAAGCTTTTGATAATTGAAAACCGATTGCAAATGCAAACACTAAAGCTAAAATCGCAAGCGTACCAAACCAAATGTTTCCATTAATACCAATAAGCCAACTGAAAGCATTGGTAATACCATCCGCCCCAAACTTAGCAGGTAAATCACGTACAAGTGCGTTTAATAAAACCGCAACAGAACCCGCCATTGTAATCGGCATAATGCTGATAAAAGCGTCACGAATCGCAACTAAATGCTTTTGCGAACCAATTTTAATTGCAATTGGGACGAAATGCTCTTCCATCCATGAAGTTAATTTCTCCATATATATCTTCTCCTTTACTACGGATTATACCGTTATTTTTAGTGGTATATACCATGTAGTTAATCTTAATATAACATACTCATCACCAGATGCAAGCGTTATCATAAGAGTTTCACAAAAATCACACGAATTCCAATGGACAATAAAACATAAAAAAAACAGGTTGATGAGACCTGTTTAAAGTTATTCTTGACCTAAAAGACCCAATGTTCGTGATGTTTCAATAACGAAGATGACACCATGTCCAGGTTTATCAATTTCGAATGTCGCATTAAGTGCTTCGACAATGGACGATGTCAGTTCCATTTCCGATAAAATTAAGATAATCTCTTTCTCTGGTTCAATGTCCATTTTGAATAATTTTTCATGTTCATGCGTTCCAGACCCACGTGCATGGATAATGGTTCCACCTGTTGCTCCATGTTTTTTTGCAACATGCATGACATCTTGCGCTAGACCATCATCAACAATAATAAAAATAGCATCTGTACCCATATTTCGTTCACCCTCCTTTAGCGTTTTAACATGACCCGGTAATTTTTGAATCCCTAAGACTCCTTTTAAGGGAACTGAAAAAACTACACCTGTATCAGGTTTTTTAAATTGAGTATGTTTTTGTATGCGTTCGTAGAAGTCTGTTTCAAAAACCTCTGGCATAATTGTAATACATACTTCCTTACGACGTTCTTCAATACCGAGCATATTAAGAAGGCGATCTCTTACACATCCTCTACCTTGAAAAACAGTCCCACCTGTAGCACCCACTTGTCGGGAAATTGAAAGTATATGCGAACCGTGTTCACGTTCAACAATTGAGCAAACCATTATAAGATTTGATAATTCGAAAGGCATCCTCTAACCTCCTCTTTTTTTAGTTTTTAAGGCATATAAGAATCCTAAAATTTGAATTGCAATAATTGGCATCATTGCAATCATCGCAATAACACCAAAACCATCCGTCATTACATTCGCAGTCGGTATTGCTGATGCAGCACCTTGAGCAAATGCTAATACAAAGGTTGCTGTCATGGGGCCCGATGCTACCCCACCGGAATCATATGCAATTCCTACAAAAATATTAGGAACCTTGAAAGATAGAACCGTAGCCAACATAAATCCCGGCAGCAGTAAATGCCATAGTTTTAAATGCTCTGATGTAATGCGTAGCATGGACAACATCACTGCAAACGCTATTCCTATTGATAGTGTAACCAGAATTGATTTTTTCTTAATATGGCCTGAAGTTACTTCTTCAACTTGTTCGGTCAGTACATATACCGCCGGTTCAGCCAACACAACCACCATACCCATTAAAAAGCCTACAACTAACAGCAGAGAGCGATTTGGGATCAAAGCAACACCTTCTCCTAAAATACGACCTGCATCCATAAATCCTGCTTGAACGCCTGTCATAAAAATGGAAAGACCAAAGAAAGTATAGAACAGTCCTTTAAAAATCTTATCTCTTCGAAAACGTGTCAGTTTGAACTTCCACATATCAAAGGCAATAAACAAAATTGTGAGTGGTAACAGTGAAAGCAAGGACTCTTTCAACATTGTAGGCAATATCCGAATAAAAGGCAAGAGAATCCCTTGTGATTCAAGAATCACTGCACTCTCTCCTTCAATACCACCAAGCCCTCTAACTAAACTTAAAATCATAACCATAAATATCGGACCTGCAGATGCCAGTCCAACCATCCCAAAACTGTCCTCTTCCGCATGCTTTCCACCTTTAAGCTGAGACACCCCATACCCTAAAGCAAGAATGAACGGTGTTGTCATTGCACCGGTTGTAGCACCCGAAGCATCGACAGAAATTGCGAGAAACTCTTCGGATACAAAAACACCTAAAACCATAATTCCAAAATAGGTAACTGCAAAAAGTTTATTGAGAGGTCTATTAAACAAAATTCTTAAAAGACCAATCGCGACCATGATCCCTACACCAACCGAAACAACACCTACAATTAATGTTGCTGATAAGGTACCCCCAGAAGCCATATTTACTTCATTCGCAAGAATTTGTAAGTCTGGCTCCGCAAAGGTAATTAAAAAACCAAGAACTAGACCTAGTGCCGCAACAATACTCACTTTATTCGTTCGCGCAATCGATTTCCCCATAAGCGTTCCGATTGGTACAATACCCAGTTCCGCACCAAATAAAAAAATGCCCAAACCGATGATTACAAATACTCCCCCAATGAGAAATCGTACCAATACATCCGTTTCAAGTGGTACGAGAAACATATGCATTAAGAGTACTAAAACTGTGATGGGCAATACTGAAAAAGATACCTCTTTAAATTTACTTAATAAGATATTCAAATAACCCCTCCTAACTTACTATTTTAAATATAACATGAATGTACGTTCATAATGGGTTTATGTGTAATATCACATAAAAAAAATCTAACCGAAGTTAGATTTGAATTAATATTGATCAATACGGTGCTTCGCATCTGAAAGAGACATTCCAGTTTTCTCAACGAGCATTTTAATTGCTAAGATCTTTTTACCTGATAAAACGAGATGACGAATTTCTTCTTCAGTTGCTTCACTTACGCGAACCGGATTATTCGGCTTGACATTCGTTCCAAACTTCATCTCATGGTGATGTACCTCTGCTTCCGTATAAGGTCTTGATTTTCGCTCAGCCTCAAATACATCATACTCTGTAGTGCGTTCTTGAATCCGTGCAATACTTAAACCAATAATAAGTACAACCAGAATAATAATTAGCGTTACAAGTACTTGTTCCATAATAATCACCTTCTTTCTCATATCATATCCTATATGTGCTTTTTTTAAAACAAATAGTAGTAAAAACAATGTTTTTTTAAGCTTTTACTCACAATTAATGAACTTTTTGCTATACTATAACCAACTAATCATAGGTTAAGGGGATACTAAGATTAACTCATCATATCGGAAAGGTACGATGAAATGAAAAATACAATTAAAGAAAAACGTAAAGCATTAAAATTAACACAACAAGAACTTGCAGATCAAACCGGGGTAACCCGGCAAACGATTTTAGCTATAGAGCACAATAAGTATGTGCCATCTTTACAACTTGCTTTCAATATTGCGAAAGCGCTCAAGACTGACTTACAAGATGTTTTTATTGATGAGTAGTCCCCGGATCATATATTAGTTAACAGGCAAATGCCTGTTTTTTTATACTTTTCAATCATCGATTGAATCTAAATAACTTCCAACACAAACTCCAACACTACATCCTAAACCCAATCCAAGTACGAGCTTATCGAAGATAAGCCCTATAACCAAGCCAACACCAACGCCAATTGGAATCCATGTTGCTAATGCGTTTTTTTCATGTTTCATATTGTCCCCTCCTTAAAACTCAGTTCCTCTGAGCATCGGCGCCACCCAGACAAATCCTGCCCCTGCAATTGCATAAGCAAGAGCACTCACAGTTAAACCTAGAGCCATTGCATTTGCTTCAATATCGACACTTAAAAGGCCGGCAGTCGCAAATACGACTACAATGGGTAATACACATAGAATCATCCGTAGAAGCATATCCACGATTTGGTTGTGACGAGACTTCATTATGCGAATGGTTAAAATTGATGATACGTTAATTAAAGCAACATAACTTGATACGAATACAAGTGCTACCAACGCTTCGCCAAGATTTGCACGAGCCATCCCAATAGACACTAAAGTAAAGAATAAAGCAATCCCGAGTGATTTAAGAAATGGTAGTTTAATTGTATTAAATAGTTTACGTAGTGGTGAATCTGGAATGAGGTACAAATGATATTGTTTTAAATCATCCGTTAATGTATCAATATTTGCTTGATTAAATAACGCAATAATAATAAACATGATGTATCCTTGAATCGGCATCTTCATAAAATAACCCATAATAAGGTAGATAATATAAATTAAAACATCTTTTAGACCGATCATGCGTCTTTGTTTTTTTAGTAAGAGTACATTCTTATTATGTATGGCACGAGCACCGATACCATATTTTACTTCAACCTGTTTGATATCATCTGTATTGATTTCTTGCTTACCTGATTTTGCACGGGCATAGAATTCTGAAAAATCTTCAGCATCAAGCATTGCTTGTTCGAAGAAGTCTCCCTTTGTATTCGCAAATACATAGATTGCAATAACATGGAATAAGACCATTAAGCCAAAACCCAGTAAAACTTGAACTATGTTTTGACTTACAAATCCAACAAGACCCAGTTTTGCCCATCCAAATAAAGGAATCCAGAAAAAGGAATCGTGGGTTACAAATGCCATTAACGATGCCATAACATCAAAACCATTTTGATAAAACTGAGCACCGAGAATCATTAAGGCACTCACGATTAATAACCCAAATAGAATGCGTGGTCCCTTACTCTTAGTTTTATGAATAATGTCTTTGAGATAAAACCACTCCATAATCAATGAAAATGCACTTATCAAGAGTGTATTCATAATAAATGTGATCAAGACAAGCTGAATTGGCATTACAAAATGCAAACTAAACTGAAACGCACTTAGAAATGACGCTAACAACGCCAACAGCATACTACCCCAAATGTTTTCAAAAGGTAAAAGACTTAAGATTTGTTTTCGATTAAAAGGGCCAATAAACATAAAGTATGAATCTTCTAAAAAGAAGAGACTTTGATGTTTTGAGAGGACCATAGAAAGCATGAAAAAGGCAGAAATCCCTAAAACAATCATGATATATGCTTGCATGAGTTCCGGTGCCATAATTGCTTTCCCTTCATGTCTAAACATTGGGATAAACATTGAACCGTAAAGTAAAATTGCTCCTAAAGTAAAAAGTGCGGAAGTAGGCTTACTAAATATATTTCTTATTTTCGCAAACCGTTTTAGTAATGATAGTTTAAGCAGTATTACCATCTTCTATATCTCCTTACCGACTTCAAAATAAATCTCTTTAAGACTCTTATCTTTAATATCTTTTCGTAACACTTCACAAATAACGTGACCGTTTTTCATAATATAAGCACGATCCCAAACTTCACTGACAATATCAATTACATGAGTACTCAATAGAACACTGGTACCTTTATCTTTTAGGTCTGTAAGTAGTTTAAGAGTATCTTCAATGCTTTGAGGATCAAGTCCCATCATCGGTTCATCGACTAAAATCGCCTTAGGTTCCGTAATGAGTGCAAGAATCATTGAGAGTTTCTGACGCATCCCTTTTGATAATTCTTTCGCAATCGTATCCCGTTTGGAATCAAGTCGGAATAAATCTAAATATTCCGTCGCAAGCACTTCATAATTCTTAACGTCATAAGCATGACCGATAAAATCAATATGTTCTTGTACGGTAAGTAGATCGTAAAGAACCGGTACTTCGGGTATATATCCAAAACGTTTTTTGGCTTCTACACTGTGATTATCATAACCACAAATTGAAATCTCCCCTTCATAATCTAATAAACCAATTATAGATTTGATGGTTGTGGACTTTCCAGCTCCATTTTCACCTAATAAAACTGTGATTTCCCCTGGATTTGCAATTAACGAAACATTATTTGCAGCTGTTTTATTTCCGTATTTCTTTGTCATATTCTTAACATTAATCATATTCAATCTCCTTTGAATATTTAAAGATTATCATGAATCACTTGAAATCTTCTTTAAACGACCTAAACGACCCAATTTCTTGGCTTAATGACAAAAAAAAGAAGGCTTTAGCCTTCTAGCGTTTTACGCCCCTTTCGAGACATAGGAATAATTTCACCGTTATCCAGTTCAATTTCGGACTTGCCACGGTCAATTCGTTTAATCCGTTTTTCATTCACAACATAAGATCGGTGCACACGTACAAAGGTCTTACCCAAATCGATATCAATTTTGGATAGATTTCCAACAAAATCTAAAATATCACGATCTGCATGAATAATGATTCGATGTTTCTCTTGAGATGTTTCAAAATAAAGGATCTCACTGACTGGAATATGATAAAGATCATCAAATATTTTAACCGTATAATATTCACCAATTTCCATTTGTTCCTTAATGACACGATCGATGGTCTCATCAATACAATGTCGAATACGCTCATCCACTTGGTTCATATCATCTTTGAGAATATAATCCATTGCTTCAAGACGCATTCTAAATGTTTCCAACAACAATTCATCATGTGTCGTAATAAAGACAAGATAGCCACGAGGATCGCGTTCTCGAATTATTTTAGCCAATTCAAAACCACTCATCGCATTGGGCCCTAAATCGACATCAAGAAAATATAAACCCCGAACATTTTCCAAAGCACCTATTTCTAATATAGACTCCGGATTATCTGTTGCGCACAAAATCTTCATATCATAATTTTGTATCACAATATGTTTATCAATTACATCTTGTATGTGTTCACGAATTATTGTTTCATCTTCTAAAATATATACAGGTATCATTTTAATTCTCCACTCTGAGTTCTTGTTTAAATTTATCATTTGTGCATGAGGTATGTCCTACAGCATTACGATATTTATTCAAAATACTTCGATAACTTTGTAAACCTAGACCTCTTCCACTCCCTTTTGAACTGTAATCAGGATTAAAGATTCTGTTGATTGCAATGGGTTCATGAATTGTGTTTTCTACCACAACTTTAAGGTATGTATCTTCTTGATAAAGAAGTACGTTAATGTAACCTGTGGGATATCCTTCTACAGCTTCAATCGCATTATCAGTTAAAATACCAATTGCCCGGATAAAATCATTAGAGTGCATCGAGATTGTCTGAATCGGATTCATACATTCAAAGACATAATCAATTTTTTTGCCCTGCATTTCGATGAATTTCCCTAGGAGCAAACTCTTAATCTCCATGATTTCGATATTCGCAAGCTGAGCCGTTTGTTTTACTTCCTTCTCAAGTTGGTGATCAATCGCCAATGTATTGGTTCTTAAGTACTCTCTACCGCCATCCAAGCCACTGGCTTCAATTTGATATGCAAGTTGATTAAACGTATCACGGTAAATCTTTTGGCTTTGTCTCACGCCTTCTTGGAGCTTAAAAAGCGAATTAAGATAATAATTTTGCTCAGCAATATAAGAATTGGTGGCATCAATACGTTTCGATACCGATTCAAACGAAAGAAAAACAACACTCACAATCGCTAAACAGGAAAGAACTAAAATCAGATGAATGCGATTGGCTTCAAGATACTGATATATCCCTAAATTTTTCCCGGAAACCTCCAAGAGCACAATACCACCAATGACAAGAAACATTGAAATTCCCAAACCCAAACGCAGTTCATAAAGCGTGTTGAGAATTACCTCAACAAAACCAGTATCATTTGGAGTATGGGTAATTTGAATGGGTTCTGGATGGTCAACATGATCCATATAACGTTCGGTTTGGTCGAGTATACGTTGAACCGTCTCATCCCCTTCATCAAAAGCAAGATAAATACTAGAAAACAAATTCTTAAAGTCATGTCGCAACATCCGCACTTCTTGAGTTAATCGTTCCAAGGAATGAGCCTGTTGAACTTGTTGGAGGTAATGAACACGTTGTGTGTGTAAGATCAATCGTTGATGTTCTAAAACGGAAATTACTAAGATGATGAGAATTACTTCAAACACAACAATAACACCTAAAACAAATGATGCGTTGCTGTAGCTTTTGGTGCCATAAACATAGATGATACGAAACACATCCTTAATACACCAAAACGCAAAGGTTACTAATAAGGCTTTTCGACGTGAAGTAAACAATTTTGAAAAATAATCACTAAAATTTGAGATGCGAAATAGGATTGAGATTAGAAAGGCAACACACGCGGTGAGTACATACCCACCTAAAACGGTATACGAAATCAAGTTTGGAAATGTTATCAAAATTTGATATAGAATCGTAGTCACAACGGTAAATAGACTTCCTGTGATAAAGTAACTGAATAAACTTGAAGACAAAGCATGGAGGTAGCTTATGTGAGCATCACGCGCCAGAATGATCGATAAAACAAGAGCTTGTATCGCAAATACCGGACCTTCCACTAAATACAATAGATTTCGGTTCATAAGACTCGATACTAATCCAGGAGTGAATTCTAAGATATAATTATTGAGAACTTGAATAAGAATAAAAATTCCAAGGAACTTAAATAACGTTTGTTTACGATGGCTTAAAACAATCATTTCTCGATTTAGAAAAAACCAAGATAGTCCATAAAAAAACGATATCGAAATCGCAACGATTGTAATCATTAAGAAATATGGCATGATACCTCCTGACTAACATTTTTGTACTTTAATATATAACAATATGAAATTTAGACTGTTATCGTTTGAACTTAAACCCACGTTTGATGGAACAGCTGCGTTCATGTTGAGAACGCAATACATTACGTTCATAAAGGAAAGGTGTCACAAGACGTTGAAAACTCTTTGAACGAACATGAACATCATCCCAATCAATTTCATCATACAAACTACCCGCAAGCGCTTTTGCTTGCTTCGGACTTAAAATCGATTGAATCTCAATCGCCTCTGTTAGTTTATCCAAACGAAATTGTTCCAATTGGCTAATCATGTGTTGTGACACCTTTATAATCCATAAGATTTAAAATCTCTTTATGATTCGTTGCTTTAAACGAACTCATATCCCCTGCAAACTCACCATCAATATTCATGGACATTACCGTATCCGACTGAATCTCTACTTCTGTACACTGACGGATCACAAACATTTCATTATCATATTCACGACTCATCATTCCTTTAAGAATTTGACGTATCTGTGAAACATTTCGTGGTTTCCGTATCAACATCACCTCAAAAAGACCATCTGATAATTCAATCTCATTTTCATCATAGTGAAAGATGCCCCCTACAGATTTCGAATTCGTGATGCCTCCAAATACAAAACTACCCGAAAACGACGTGTCATCAATTCGAACTTTCAAACCGTATGCATGAATGCGTCGAAACGTTAAAAAACCATAAATTAAATAAGCGCGATAACCCAACCAATTTTTCAAGTTCTGCGGTGTTTTATATGTAACCTCTGTAAAGTTTCCAAACGTGAGTGCAAAGGTAAAACAATCCGTTTCATTTAAAACGCCCAGATCAACTGGTCTTTCAGTTAAGTTTTCAAGATTGCTTAAAATATCAGTAATATGGGCGACATTCCCTAAATTTTTCGCAATCTCATTCGCAGTCCCAATAGGTAAAATAATAAGCGGCTTACGTATTTTGTGATTGTATAATCCCTGAACCATTTGGCTTACCGTACCATCACCACCTGCAATAATATAACCTTCATAGTTGTGATCAACTTCATCCATAATTTCTACAGGACCATAATTAAGATCCGTGAGAAATAAGTCAAAACGAATCTTACTTTGATTTAAGCAATGAATGAATTCATTCAATTCGTTTGGTTGCGATAACCCCGCTTTTGGATTATAAATAAACAAATACATAGCATCACCTCTTTTGTAAATATTATACCACATGATATCAACTGTAAGGATAATCAAACCGAATTAACGACAAATTTAAACTCGCCAATTTCAAATCCAATTCATAAAAAAACCTTAGCGGTATGGCTAAAGGTTTGATGGAACTTTAATTTATATTTTATAACACCATTGCAATGCAAGTGTACCAATACCTGCATGTGTTGCGACAGCAGCTGGTAGATTGACTATTTTGATGGTAAAAGGACCTAAAGATTCCGTTAGAAAATCTTGGAATCGTTTTAATGTGTCCAATCCTTCACTGTGAAGAAGATAAATATCATGGGTTTCCGGTTTCACTTCGTGATGTATTAAGTCATTCACAAGTAATGAAAAAATTCTACGTTCAGAACGTGCAACACCTAACTTTTCAATCGACTGACCTTTATTCTCCAAATACAAGACGGGTTTAATTTTCAATAAACTCGCCACTTTTGCGGCAGTCTTCGAAACACGACCACTTGCAATCACTTGATCAAGTGTTTGAGGATAGATATATGAAATTTGATTAGAGAAAAAATGATCTAAATAAACTTCAATCTGTTCCACACTGTAATCTGCTTCGTTCATTTTACGAATCGCAGCAACAGCTTGTTGAACTGGGCCCGTGATGGAATGGGTATTGATTACAGACATGTTCTCAATTTTGAGATCTTGTTTCACCATTTCCATTGAACTGTAAGTTCCTGATAAAGCAGTCCCGATGCTTAATGCAAAGATATGATCATAACCTTCAGACATAACTTTTTCAAATAATTCGTAAATCGTCCCAAGGTTGGGTTGAGACGTCTTAACAACTTCATGATTACGTAACAAATCATTTACTTGATTTTCAGTTATTGTGACTTGGTCAATATATACCGTATTATTATGGATAATGGTCAATGGTGCAATATAGACGCCAAACTTTTCAATTTCAGCTTGAGTAAATGACACCGATGAATCACATATTATGGCTATTTTTTTCATAATACCCCTCCGTTATAGATAGAGTATATCGAAGTGAATGCACCGTGTCAAAGTATATTTGACATAAAACACAATTATCTTAAATTTCACTCAATTGAGTTGTAAATCCGACTCTATAATGAACCTATAACATGCTTGTTCATTATAGTAATTAGAGAATTTTCCCAATATCTTTAAGTTCAATCGATACTTGACCATTGATATCCGTAGATATATTAACAACATCACTTATATCCAAAATATCAAGTGGTAAGATAATTTCAATTCCGGACTCAGTAACAATACGATGTTTTTTGGCTGCTTGCGTACGGTTTACCATTTTTAGGTTAATCATGTCTTGAACATGTTCTTGTTCGAAGGTAGTGTCAATTAAACGTTCTTCCTCTTCAGAAAACGTATCAAACACTTCTTTTAATATTTGTTTTGGTTCAATTTCATCGAAAAAGTCAACATTATCCGTAATCACTTGTTTAGCCTTTACAATATTTTCGAAATGAGAATCTTCGCGTACTTCTGATATCGTCCCTACAAGTGTATCCACAACTTGGAAACTTGTTTTAGAATTCGCAATAATCTCGCAATCTAAAATCGTCTCTAAAAGTTCGCGATAACGAATATCTTGAAATTTTACTAAAGTTTCCCCGGTTGTCAGGTTAACCATAAAAGCATTTTTAACACTCGCAAACGTTTCTGGAAGGATTGCTTGATTATGAACTAAAGCATTTTCCAATCCATGTTCATTTTGAGTAATTTTAATATAGCCATTTTTACTCAAGACCTCAAACATCGCTAATGAAACAAAATCACCCATGTCAACCATCGCAAATAATAGATTTGAGCTTTCGACTGTCATGGTCGCAATATGATGATCAAACCATTGCTTTGCAAGTTTCTGAGTTTCTTCAATAAAATTAATTGGGGTTCCGATTAAACTTAAAAATGGACTTCCTAAATTAAGCTTTGCTTTAGAAGCGGTTGGACTAGACTGAAATGCTTTCGCTAACTTTGCAATAAAAGGTTCCACATCTTTCGATGTATTAAAATTTAAGGGTTTTTCTGATAGAATCATTGATTGTAAATCTCGATCTAAAGAATGTATTACTCCTTTATCAATATTCATAATTACCTCCATGATGATACCTAACTAATATAACAAAAAACAACATGGAAAGCATGTTGTTTTAGGTAAATTTAATGTTAATTCTTGATTAGATGCGTTCTTGTTTTTGTTTGATATAACAAATTGAACCGATAGCTACAACTACCAAGACACTTGTGTATAAAACAATATAAGTCCAAGGCTCTACTCGTGCCTGAATGAACTCTTCACTCAAAATCGGTGCCTTGTGTTCTGAACTTTGTAACAACTCCACATATTTATCTTGATAAGACCCATCTGCATTGATCGTTGGTCGCTCAATTGAATTAACACGTATTTGTGGTCGTTTCTCTTCTTCTTTTGCTGGAATAGATCCAAACGCAAGAATTGACACAGTTAATGATACTGCAATTATCGTAGGTTTAAACATCCAATGCCTCATTTCTTCCCTTATAATTTATCACAATAAGTTCACATTATTCAATGATATTCGAAGAAAAGAGAAAAAGACTGTCTTTGGACAGTCTTTTTAAGAAATCGTTGCTCGGATAAATTCTACAGGATCTTCAACCGCACTTGTTGGCATCGTTACCGACTTGCGGAAAATTCCTGGCGTCATGTTCTTTTGTTTCACAAAATTGCGATGAAATGTCTTACTGTTATTATACCCTACCGCGATGCCAATATCGACAATTGCCAAATCGGTTGATAAGAGTAATTCACACGACTTATTGATCCTAAGATAATTCAAGAAGTCTTCAAAGTTCATTTCTACTTGGAAAAGCAGGATGAGATTAAGTTCTACCAGTGGAATGTTGAACTTATCTGCAACTTCTTGTATTTTTAAGTTTTCTTTGTAGTTGTTATACATATAATTTAACACCTGATACGAAAGACTTAATTCTTTATCATTTATAACTTGATGAATATTCCGGTAAATTTTACGATATTCATTTGGCGTTGTACCGATGCGTTCATTATATACTTTTGATAAGTGCGACGCATCCGCAAACCCTGTTAATTCCGCAATTTCACTCAGTGACATTCCTGTATAAATCAGTAAGTCTAACGACTTCACAATACGCATCTCATTAAGTAATGCCGTAAAGGATAAGCCTGTCACATCATAAATATACTTACTAATTGCAGATTCACTCATATAAAAAAATCCGGATAGTTTAGAAAGTGTTAATTTTTCACTTAAATGTGAATATAAATATTTGAAAATCTTATAGCGATGATCGAGTTCAATTTCTTGATTCGACTTCATCTTACATTCCTTCTTATTCGCAAAACGTTGGAAATGAATTACAAGCTCAATAAGTTTATTGGTGACATAAAGTTTTGATAAACTTTGTTCTTCAGGAATATCGAGGTTCGATTCAACACCGACCTCATCACGAATCTCATCTAACACTTTCAAAATAACATCAGCTTCTTTTGAAGTACATTGAATCACGTGATTTTTTTCTAAAGGTCCTGTCACTGCAATCATATCATTACTTGGATTCGCCCCACACTTCATTGCTTGAGAAATGTAATCGATATTATAGATTATGCGTACGAATTGGAGGGGCCTGGCCACGCTCTCAATTTCTGTGATTTCCCAAGGAAGAATTGCGATAAGAGAATTTTCTCTAATAGGATAACTTATACCGTCAATCAAAATCGTTCCTTCACCTTTTTTAATAAAGAGAAAGCGTGACGCTTGATGAATGATCGGATAGGTCGGTAAGTCAATAAATTCCATGTCAAAACTGCAGAGCTTTCGCTTATCGTATCGCGAGCAGTTTTTACCTTGTATTTCAGTTACAAAGTCCATGAAATATACCCCCTTTCACACTTCTTGATTACACTCTTATTGTACACTAAAAAAACACTTTTTTACAGTACCTAGATTGCCCTCTTACAACATAAATTATTTAATCTTAATCGTGTTTCATTTCATAAATAAAACGTGTAAGGATTGGCATCTTACACGTTTTATAAACTTAAAACCGCTTGAAACACCCATTCACGAAACATAATCAACCCCTAGTGCATATCGATAAACGTAAATCAGGATTTGCATCAGACGGATGATTGTTAATATCTTGCTAAATGAAAAAAAGGAATGGAAGGCAACATCCATTCCTTGATTCAATTTTATATTATATCTTAAATTATGAGCATTGCTCCGGTTAGGATAATGACACTTACAAGTGCAATTATAAGAATAATTTTCTTCGAGAATTTAATCCAAGTAGAGTATTCAACTTTGGCGATTGCAAGACCACCCATGATTGCTCCACATGTTGGGGTAAAGAGGTTGACAAGACCACTACCCGCTACGAAGATCATTACCATTACTTCAGGACTGAAGCCTAATTCTGATGCAAGTGGTGCCATGATTGGCATTGACACGGTTGCAAGTCCTGATGAGGAAGGAATAAGGAAAGTTAGTACTAAGTAGAGTAAGTATGCAAGTGGTGCAAAGATTATTCCTGACACCCCTTTAAGTGCATTCGCAGCATTGGTCAAGATGTAAACATCAAGTCCTGTTTCAGTCATAAGAACTGAAGCTCCACGTGCTAATGCAATAACGAGAACTACACTCATCATATCGGCAGCGCCATCCATGAATGTATCGACGATTTCTTTCTCGTTAAGTTTACCAACAATACCGATAATAATACCCATGAGTAGGAACCAAGTTGTTGCTTCTTGGAAGTACCATTCTCCAAACGGAATCCCTGTTAACCAAGCAGTCCAACTATCAAAGAATGTAATTCCAAAGGATCCCCATGGAATAAAGGAAAGAATCATTACTAAGAATGTAATTCCAAACAAGATAAGAACTGTTTTGTGTGTACCTGTTAATTCAACTGCGGTAGCACCTTCAGCATGTCCATAGTGTTTGTTGATTTCATCTTGTTCTTGAAGTGATAGAATCGTTGATCCTTTATCTTGTTTAACTTTTTTAGCATAACTCATTACAAAGTAAATTGAGATGAGAAGTGCAGAAATCCATAATACAAGACCAATTAACATAACAAGTCCATTGTTCACTGGAATGTCTTTAGGAATCGCATCCAATGCTGCACCAACTGCAAATGGGTTAATTGTTGATCCAAGAACCCCAGCTCCCGCACCAAGTAAGACAACTGCTGAACCAACAACAGCGTCAAATCCTGCCGCAACCATGGTTGCAGTAAGTAGTGCGTAGAAAGGCACCGTTTCTTCAAGCATTCCGTAGGTAGAGCCACAGATTGAGAAGAGTGTCATCAATACTGGAATAATGATAAGTTCATTACCTTTAAGTTTTTTAACTAATGCTGCAATCCCCGCATCCAATGCACCAGTTTTTGTTACAAGTCCCAAAAATCCCCCAAGGATCATAACAAACACACAGACATCAATCGCATCTGCAAAACCTTTAACTGGAGCCATCATTACTGTTGATAATGTTGCACTTGTTACATCAGGAATTAATACCGTTACAAGAGCTAAAACAAACAGAATGATAAAAAGAATTGAAAAGGATGAAAGCATTTTTCTAGATTTCTTTTCTTTTGCCATATTTTTCTCCTCCGTATGTCATCTATATAGATTGACTATTTTTTGATGATCGTTCCGGTAACCCCTGCAAGTGCATCTTTTGCTCGTACAAGTGACGTAACAAGAGCTTGACCTTCAGATGCTTGTTCAACAAAGTCGAGACAAGCTTCAATCTTGGGTAACATACTTCCAGGAGCAAAATGGCCTTCCTTGATGTATTGTTTTGCTTCTGCAACATTCATTGTTGCAAGTTCTTCTTGTTGTGGTGTGTTGTAATGAATACATACACGATCCACTGCCGTTAAGATAATAAGCATATCGGCATTTAGGTCAAGAGCAAGCTTTGAGCAAGAACGATCCTTATCAATAACAGCTGCAACCCCTTTATAACCTTCAGCTGTTTCTATAACTGGAATACCGCCACCACCAACTGTAATTACAATATCGCCTTGACCTGTTAATTGCTTAATAAGATCGATTTCAACGATTTCTTTTGGTAATGGTGAAGCAACGACACGACGATACCCTCGTCCTGCATCCTCCATAAAACTGTATCCCTTTTCTGCTGCAAGTTTAACGGATTCTTCCTCTGTATAGAAGAGTCCTACTGGTTTTGTTGGTTTATCAAATGCTGGGTCTTTTTCGTCCACAATCATTTGGGTTACAACACTTGCACAGTGTTTACTTAACTTACGTTTACGCAATTCGTTTTGAATAGCTTGTTGTAGATGATATCCAATGTAGCCTTGGCTCATTGCCCCACATTCAGGAAATGGCATTGCTGGAGTTCCACCGCCATTATTAGCGGCGAACTCCATTGCCAAATTAATCATACCTACTTGAGGACCATTTCCATGACCTACGATCACTTCATAGCCTTCTTCAGCCATATCAACGATTGTTTGTGCTGTTTGTTTAACGAGCTCGATTTGTTCTTCTGCATTATTACCGAGCGCATTACCACCTAGAGCGATTACAATACGTTTTCCCATAGAAATCGCCTACTTAAGTGTTGCATACATCACAGCTTTGATTGTATGCATTCTGTTTTCTGCTTCATTGAAGACTTTAGATTGTTTTGATTCAAACACTTCGTTTGTAACTTCCATTTCTTTTAAGCCATATTTTTCATGGATTTCTTGTCCAATTGTAGTCTTAAGATCATGGAATGAAGGTAAGCAGTGTAAGAAGATTGCATCATCTGCTGCATTTGTCATAACATCACTATTTACTTGGTATGGACTTAAGAGTTTAATGCGTTCTTCCCATACACTATCTGGTTCACCCATTGATACCCAAATATCAGTATAAATAACGTGAGCACCTGTTGTTGCTTTCTTAACATCTTCAGTTAAAGTAACAGTACATCCGTTTTCTTTTGCGATTGCACGGCATTCTTTAACCAATTCTGCGTGTGGCATTTGTGCTTTAGGTCCACAAGCTGTAAAGTTTAGACCCATTTTTGCACATGCAACCATAAGTGAGTTCGCAACGTTATTTTGAGCATCACCCATAAATACAAAGTTTAGACCTTTTAAATAACCGAAGTTTTCTTCAATTGTAAGTAAGTCTGCGATCATTTGAGTTGGGTGGAATTCTGTAGTTAAACCATTCCATACTGGAACGCCTGCATCATCTGCTAATGCCTGAACAATTTCTTGTGCATAACCACGGTATTCAATTCCGTCATACATGCGACCAAGTACACGTGCAGTATCAGGAATGCTTTCTTTTTTACCCATTTGTGAACTACCTGGATCTAAGTATGTAACACCCATACCCAAGTCCATACCTGCTACTTCAAATGAACAACGTGTACGTGTTGAAGTTTTTTCAAAAAGTAATACGATGTTTTTTCCTTCGAGATAACGGTGTGGTGTTCCTGTGAGTTTTAAATTTTTAAACTCTTTTGATAAGTCTACTAAATATCTAATTTCATCTGATGTGAAATCCAAAAGCTTTAAGAAGCTTCTTCCGCTTAAATTTACTCCCATGTGATCTTAATCTCCTTTTATTATTTTCTAATTAAATATCTTCACGAACTAATGGCATACTCATACAACGAGGGCCACCACGACCACGAACAAGTTCTGCACCACGTAACTCAATTAATTTGAGTCCATGTGATTTTAATAACTCGTTACTGATTTCGTTACGGTCATACACAACAACAACACCAGGTGCGATTGTTAGTGTATTGGAACCATCATTCCACTGTTCACGTTCTGAAGCCATCATGTCTTCACCACCACATTTAATTAATGTAACTGGGCGTCCAACATGTTTTGATAAGATGGATTCAAGATCCGTATCAATCTTAACAATATTTACATCTCCATTTGTACCTTTAGTGATCTCAAATACTTGTAGAGGTCCAAGGATACCTGGGTGAATTGTAAATTTGTCATAGTCAACTTGTGTAAATACTGTATCCAAGTGCATAAATGCACGACTACTTGGAATATCAATTGCAAGAATTGTTTCAATCTCTGTACCTTCAATACTGAAGATATTATGTGCGATGTCTTCAATTGCTTGAGCTTGTGTACGTTGTGAAATCCCAATTGCTAATGTTTTAGCATTGATGTTTAGGATATCTCCACCTTCAATATGGAAATCTGCCGTACGGTCATAGTAGTAAGGAACATTTCCTTTATATTCTGGGTGGTATTTAAAGATGTAGTCTGCATAGATTGTTTCACGATTACGCGTTACAGAGTACATACGGTTCAAGCTTACACCATCTCCAATTGATGCAAATGGGTCACGTGTAAAGTAAAGGTTTGGTAGTGGATCTAGGATTAAATCTTGAATCTCTCCAGCCATCTCTACTAATGACTTTTTACCTGAATGATCGAGTTCATGTGTACGAACACCTTCCATAGTTTTTAATACAAGTTCTTTTTCATCTTTGATTGAATCTAAGAAATTGTAAACCATGTCATGTTCACGTTGTGTTTTGATTCCGCCTTCTTCAATGAATTGATTTAGGAATTGTTTACGAAGGTTTGAATCTTTAATAACTTCTGCCATTAAATCTTCAACGTAAACCACTTCAACATCGTTATCACGAAGTGCTTGAGCAAATTTGTCATGCTCATCTTGTGCATCCTTAAGGTAAGGAATGTCATCGAATAGAAGACGTTCTAGTGTATCGGGAGTAAGGTTTAAAAGCTCCCTACCAGGTCTGTGTAATAAAACTTTTTTAAGCGTTCCAATTTCGCTTGTAACTCTAATTGCGCTCATTACGTTTCCTCTTTTCTTTTTTTTCTAGGTTCTGAAAGTGAACTGATCGGGAACACTTTCATAACCGAACATAGAGAGTCTAATTCCCATGGGTTGTGCGACCTTCTATGTTTACATTTACATTGTAAGCGCTTTTTTGAATGCGTGTAGGACAATTAACCCTTTTCAAATTGTATTCTTAGCATTTGCGGGAATCCATGTGATTTTTTTGATTAGTTAGCATAAAACAATTAAAAACCCACTCTTAAGTAGGCTTTTGATAAATGATAGAAATTGTTTTTTAACGAGGAGTACACATAAATTGGAGTACACATAAATTATAGAAAATGGGTCTGAAAATACTGATTTCTTTTAGTTCGTGTCCTTTTCTCGACCTAAAAGTCTCTCTTTTAAGGCCATTCCCCCCCTAAACCCGGTTAGTTTTCCGTTTTTGCCGATAACACGATGGCAGGGTACACAAATCAACAAAGGGTTTTGGGATACTGCTCGAGCCACAGCACGCGTTTTTCGTGTGTCAAACAGCATATCGGAAAGCCCTTCATAACTTATAGTTGACCCGTAGGGAATCGCTAGAAGTCCTTCCCATACTTGACACTGAAATGGCGTTCCAATCAACTTATATGGAAAATCGAATTGCCTGCGGTTCCCCAGTATATAATCATGAAGTTGTTTCACAACCAGCTCACACGCTAAAGCATCGAGTTCCAGATGTTCTACTTTAAATTTGCGTTTAAAAAAATCTAAATCTTGAGCAGTACTTATAAAGATAACGTTTCCTTCATGTTCAACAATCAAGTAGTCTTGGTTCTCGATGCTACAAATGCGTCCAATCATATTTATTCCTCCGTCGATTTATAATACGTGGTTCAACTTCCCATCTTCAAGTTTCCATACTTCATCCGCAATTTTAAGTGTTGAAGCACGGTGAGAGACAATCAAAATTGTTTTATTATGTTTATACTCAACGATAGATTTGAGAATGATTGCCTCGTTGAGACTATCTAAATTACTTGTTGGTTCGTCAAGCAAGATTAAATCACCACCATGTAGGAATACACGTGCTAATCCGATTCGTTGACGTTCACCCGATGATAGATTGCTCCCGAATTCTTCCATCATCGTATCATAGCCTGATGGAAGCGACATGATAAAATCATGAACTGAAGCGTGTTTAGCGGCTTCATAAATTTCCTCATCGCTTGCATCCGGTTTTACGAAAGCGATATTATTCTTAATTGTGTCTTTAAAAATATCGGTATCTTGACTCATCATGCTTTCAATACTTCGTAAATGACCGGTCGTTACGGATTTGATATCCTGATCATTTATGTGCACACTTCCTGCGCTTACATCCCAAAAACGCATTAACAGTTTGAGGATGGTTGACTTACCGGCTCCACTGTCACCCGTTAAAGCAATAATTTTATTTTTTGTAGTACTCATTGTGATTTCTTCTAATATGATTTCCTTATCATAAGTAAAAGTCACATCATGTAATGATGCTTCTTCGAAAGCCTCGTTCGTTCCATCAACAACTTCGTTTACTTGTGGTTTTTCATCCAACAAATCAAGAATGCGCTGACCACTAGCGAGTGTATGGTATAAATCGCCACTTAGATTCGACAAGGCAATTACGGGTCCAAATGAACTCATATGCAAGGTAAACACAAGCAATAGGATATTAAAGTCAAGATTTCTGCCGAAATAAAGAATTGCGAAACCAGACATCATAATTATGAAATCGACGAGCAAGCGCATCATGCTTTGATAGCGGTTGAGTATATCTTGCTTTTCGTTAAGGTCATGCGTGCGTTGTTTAAGTAAATCCATGGTTCGCTGTGAATTTTGGTATTGTTCCAATTCTTCAATGCCACGTATTGAATCCAATACATTTGTGTTTAAATCTCCAAGATCATTTCGTATTTCCAAACCCAATTCATTTCCTATCATACTGGTTATAATTGGTACAATTACACCAACCGAAGCCAATGCAGTAACAGAAATTAAAGCAAGTGTACCCACTTTTAAAGCAATCGTTGTGATAACCGTTGCGGAAATAATCACGGCTATTATAATTGGTGAAATGGTATGTGCGTAGAAAACTTCAAGCAACTCGACATCATTTGTGATCATCGCAATTAAATTACCACGATCTTTTGTTTCGAGTTTCGCAGGTGCTAGCGATCCGAGTTTCGCAAACACTTCATGACGGATGTGTGCTAAGAGTTTAAATGCAATAAAGTGATTTAGAGCTTGTTCACCATAACGAAAAACACCTCGTAACAACCCACACGCCACAAGTATTATCATTAAGAAGGTTATGGAATTGTTCTTGATGATCTCAACAACAATACGTGCAGAAAGGTAAGGAATACCAATTGCCGCAAAATGACCGAGTACTCCAAGCGCAATGGCACCCATCATTGGAAGGTAAAGGGGTCTTACGAATCCTATAAGACTTCCCATAATGCTCAACCCTGTTCGTTTTTTCATCATTCACCCTCCTTTAGAAATAAATAGTTCTCAAGATTTTGTTGCGCTTTTACCAGTTCTTGATAAATTCCAGGTGTTTGCATTAATGAAGCATGTTCACCACATTGAACAATCTCTCCCTTATCAAGTACATAAATCCGATCACAATCAAAGCAATTTGCGAGGCGATGCGAAATCATAATAATACCTTTACCGTCTTTACGTAGCTGTTCAATTGTATCAAGAATAATCATCTCACTTTCAACATCAATATTTGATGTCACTTCATCAAATATATAGAACGGCGTATCATGAACTAATGCGCGAGCAATGGCCAATCGTTGTTTTTGTCCACCCGAAAGATTCGATCCACGTTCCTTAATTTCGCGATCTAAATTTAACTCGAGATTAACGCGGTTCAAGCACCTTTTAAGTTCACCATCGGAATATGAACCACCCATCATAAGATTTTCGCGTACAGAGCCTTTGAAGATGATACTATCATGACTTACATACGTGACATGTTTATAAAGTTGACTGCAATTAATCTCTTGGTCTCCAAAATAGAGATGTCCTAATTTAGGAAGAATACGTCCCATAAGTAATGAGACAAGTGTGCTTTTTCCCGAGCCACTTTCACCGACAATACCGATAAATTCACTGGATTCAGCATAGAAGTTAATATTTGATAATACATTGGTATCGGTATATGAAAACGATACATTTTCGAGTTCATATCCTTTGTCACTGAAAGAATCAGATAATACTTTTTTACATTCAGCATCCGTCGCAAGCAATTTAAACATTTTTTCACTTGCTGCCATACCGTTCATCGCGATATGAAAATAGGAACCCAGTTGCCGCATAGGGATAAAAAATTCAGATGAGAGTAGTATGAATAAAAGCATTCCAGTTAACGATAAGGATCCATCTTTATAGGCGAAAACTGAAATTACAAGTGCTAACATTGCACCACCATACGCAACCAAATCCATTACAGAAATTGAGTTTAATTGCATTATAAGAACACGCATGGTTACTTTTCGAAATGATTCAGCATCCTCATCCATTAAATCTTGACGTACACCATCCGCATCGAAGACTTTTAAAGTCGTAAGTCCTTGTAAATTTTCAAGAAAATGATCACCCAATCTTGTGTATTGTGACCAATATTTATTAAGTAATTTTTTTGCGAACTTCTGAACAATGACAATAGAAATCGGAATTAATGGTACGCAAATAAATAGGATTAATGCAACTTTAAATGAATACTGAAGTAAAAATATAAAAAGTGTTAATGGGGCCAGTAAGCTGTATATAAATTGTGGTGTGTAGAGCGCAAAGTAGTTTTCAAGTTGTTCAACGCCTTCTGTCGATACTTGCGTAATTTCACTACTCGATAATACAGTTTGATAATCTGATCCAAGTTCAAACAATTTCCCAAAAATGAGTGAACGCATCTTAATTTTGACGCATGAGCTTGTTCTTTGCATCGCCCGTGAACTTTTATAAAGAGCAACCCCTTTTACAAGAAGGGCAATCCAGAAATAGAATGGAATTTCAATCGACACTCCCGAATTTATATCTACTAAAACCATCACAAAAACTTGCGTTAATATGATATTCGCAATTAACGCCAACCATTTATAAAAAACCGTCTCTACGATCGGTTTTTTTGCTTCCTCAACAGTCTTTATGAGTTGAATATTGATCATACTTTAAATCCTCCAGCGCAGTCTCTTCATCTTCATCTGCAATTTTGAAGATGAAATAATAATATTTAAATAAAACAAGCAAGCCGATAATAATGCGCGCATAGAAATTTTCGGAAAAATAAAATGCACAAGTCATCATCAAGGTAGCAATGATAAGAATTTTTTGTTTACTCTTTCGTTTCATCGTATGTTTTGTGACAAAATCATCAAGATGATTTTGGTAAACGGACGTGTGTGTTAACCATTGATGAAAACGGTCAGAGCTTTTTGCTCCACAAACAGATGCACACAATAAAAATGGCGTCGTGGGTAATACAGGTAGGAATATCCCCAACAAGGCTAAGCCTAAAAATAACAATGCTAAAATCATCATAAATGTTCGTTTCATAAGTCACCTCGTCAAAAAATTATAATCGATAAACAACCGATAAATCGTGTGAAATCATTTGAATTTGTGTAATTCTTAACCCAAACCAACAAATCAACATCGAAAAGGCCACACTTGTGCAAATACTCCTCATATTAACAACTGTTTTGCAAGCCGTAAAACTTGTATTATTTTATCTTTAATCTGTTAGACTCACGTGATATAATTTCCAAGTAAAAAAATAGAGGTATTAATATGGGATCATGGATTATTACATCAAAAACAGTTGGTTTACGCATTGATCATTTTTTAAATGAACATTTAGACCTATCACGAAGTAAAATTGCGAGCATGATAAAAGATGGCACAATTTTATGTAACGACATGGCTACCAAAGCGAATTATAAAACAAAGCTCAATGATTGTATTACCGCTTCTACTTACCAAGTTAAAGCATTGGATATCGAACCGGTAAAAATGGACATTGATGTGGTATACGAAGACGAGTACCTTCTTGTCGTGAATAAACCAAGAGGGCTTGTCGTGCATCCAGGTAATGGTGTAAAGTCCGATACGCTTTTGCACGGATTGCTCCATTATCTAAACGCTAATTCCAATCACTATATTCGCCCCGGATTGGTTCACCGCATTGATCGCAATACCTCAGGACTACTTGTAATAGCCAAAGACGATAAAACGCATCAATTTCTGGCTGAGCAGTTACTCGATAAAACGATGAATCGTACTTATTACGCGTTAGTTCATGGCGTCTTACCACAAGCACACGTTCTGATCGATGCACCCATTGGTCCAGACAAATCAAACACCAAAATAATGACAGTAAATCAAGCACGCAGTAAACCTGCACGTACTCATTTTGAAAAAATTGAAACATATATAAACTCGAGTTTGATTCGCTGTAAGCTTGAAACAGGAAGAACACATCAAATTCGTGTACACGCCTTACATGCAAACATCCCTCTTCATGGTGACCCACAATACGGTCATCCTTCAGACATTGATAAAACCGGACAGTATCTTTGTGCAGCAAAGCTTGAATTCGTACATCCAAAAAGCGTGAAATTAATGCAATTTGAAATACCGCTTCCAAGTTACTTTCGAGATAAAATTACCGAATTATCAAATTCATGATTCCATAAAAAAACAAACACAAATTACATGTTTGTTTTTTTATTATGATTCAAAACGATTTATAATTTTAAATATAATACCCATTCCAAAAGCACCTAACGCACTCCATAAATAGAGCTTAAATGGATTATGCTTTATCGTAATAGACATACCTACACGATTTTGTATGAACGTCATGATAAATGGTGAAACTAGATACAGAATCAACATCATGATTGACGATATCATTGCGATGTTTCCAAATAACTTCGACCATTGCCATCCACGATTCATTAAAACTAAAATAAGAAGAGTCACTGCAAGAATTAGAATCGTTCCCGTTATTATTTCACGACGCATCTTCGTAAACCCATTAACATAAGATAAAATGCGTTGTTGCTTCGGCGATAATTCTTGTTGAACACGCGTAACGATTGTTTCGTAGGTTTGTTGGAACTCAGGATTATTCAAAGTTTCTTCCACAACTGCACTCACTTCCTCAACCGACACACTGCCTTCACTCAGCGTTTCAATTTCGGGTGCATACGATTCAATATAGGCTTGGACATCTTCTTTAAAAGCGGTCTCGTTCATGCTCATTCCACCAGAGACCACATCATTTAATGCGTTGGTTACCAAAGTTTCAGAAATCTCTTGGAATTTAGGATCACTAATAACCTGTTCTTGTAATGCATCAAATTCAGCTTGTTTTGTTTCTGGAATTGAACTTCGAATGGGTTCAAAATAATGTGCTACTTGCGATTCAACATTCACAAATGTTGGTTCAACCAATGATGATAAATTATCTAATTGCGATTGCACCATCAAAGTTCCAACCAGTACCATCGAAAAGACAATGACGATCAAACTCAGAAATCCATTAATGATTTTTTTCATAATCCACCTCAATTTCTATTATACATGAATAAAATCATTACGGTAACAGTCTTTGGTTATGCTCACGCGTGCGATCCAATGCTTCTTGAAAGCGTAATGCATCAAAATCTGCCAATTTTCGACCCTCAACACTCTCACAATATTGCGTTAAGGCATGAATCAGAAGATCCCCAATATAACGAGGTGTTAATGCATAACCCGTAAGAAGATCCAATGACTGCATCGAATGTGGATTCACATCCACAACATCGCCACGACATTGCGAATAAAAATCACGAACAAGTTCACCACGTCGTAATTGATCACCACAAACACTAATGTAACATACCATCGAAGTTCGAGAACCTGATCGCCGTTGAGCAGTACCGCAAAACTTTTGACCATTAATACTCATATCCGTATCGCCAGGACAATAGGCTCCCTCAACCTTAAAAATTTCAATTTCATTGGAAATGGGCTTGAGTGCATCACGAATAAAATCTCCATAGAATTGATAGTTATCATTCATGGACTTCGATGTATGAAAAAGGAGCGACATATTTAAAACACCTTCATCCGCTACAATCGATCGACCTCCAGAGTTACGAATTGTAACCGGAAGGTTGTTCGCTCGATAAAAATCAAGACCTTTTTCAAAATCATCCATCCGTACATCATCTACGCCCATATTTATACCTTGGTGTTGAAAAAGATGAAGAATCATTTCATCTTCCGCAACATTTTTTAATGAATATGCATCAATTGCGGTTGATACAAAAGCATCTTCAGGTTGACCGATTTCATCTATAATAATTCCCTTCATAATATCCCCTACTTTCTAACTAAATTTTAGGTTTATCACTCCAACAAGTCAACAACCATGACCTTTCACAAACACATGCTATAATTATGATAAAGGAGGAATACCATGCAAAAACAACAACGCGATGTACTCGAGCAACTTTATCTTTTATATCAAACACGATGTGACCGTAACGACTGTTCGCGAACTGTTTCCAATTTCAACAGTTCATTCATTGAAGAAATTGCATCAAATCTCAATATCGATGCAGAACAAGTTACCGAAAGCATTACATTACTCCAATCTGAAGGTTATACAAAGTTATGGGTTATTGGTGGTTTCGAACTCACTCGCAATGGCATTCGTGAAGCACAACGTCTTTTTGAGTAAGATGTTTATAAAAAACGCCTACATAAAATGTGTAGGCGTTTTTTAATTGATTTTAAGTTACTTCTTTATAAACGTTTATTCTTATTTCGTCGACGCTGCAGATCAATCAAGACTGCACCCACACTAACCAATAAAATTGCACTTCGTTGTAATTTCATTGAAATACCAGTACTTGGGAGTTTCTCTTTCTCCGGTGTAGGGTCTGGATGCGGGCTCGGATCTGGATCCGGCGTTGGATCTGGATCGGGTGTTGGGTCTGGATCGGGTGTCGTTGGAATTTCTTTGTTCTCGACTCGAATAGTAATCCATTCTGGTTCACCCTCGCCAGAAGTTTCTACAACAAATTTTATATCGTTTTGTATGCGTTGGTAACCTTCTGGTGCTTTTGTTTCCCGTACATAATAGACTCCTGGCTTTAAGCCAGTATATGTAATTCGTCCAGAATCTGATGACTCAAGATTATCAACAACGATGTTACCATCAGCGTCGTTGATTGAGAAAAATGCACCTTTAAGTGGTTTCGTCTGTACATCATATTTTAAAATCTGAACGCGTCCTTGATAATTTATCCATTCATATTGAGAAATCCCTGTTTGATTTTCATGTTCATCCTGTTCAATCTCAACAGCAACCTCTTGAGTATCCAAAATATAATCATCTAAGGTTTTCGTTTCACGGAGTGTATAACTACCAACTTTTAAGGGTTCAAAAACAAAAATCCCCTCTGCGTTCGTTACGCCGGTAAGAATTGTCCCATCTGATGCTTCAAGTTCAAATGAAACACCTTTAAGTGGCATACCTGCTTCATCTACTTTTTTCACTTCAAAGTTAAAGGGATGATTTACCGCAGTAATATCCAAATGACTGTTAATATCTGCACTTATATGAATTGGAAGTCCTTCACGTAATTTAGCATCAATTGCATATCCTTTTGGTGCTTGTGTCTCAATGAGCACAAAGTCTAGATATGGAAGGCGTGCAAACTCAAGTTTACCTTGAGCATCTGTCGTTCCTTGACGCCATTCAACTCCGTTTTTATCAATCAGTTTGAAAATTGCTCCTTCTAACGGTTTACCGTCAGGAGATTCTTTTTGGATCGCAAGTGTTCCGGTTTCACCCGTACCACCACCCCATAATCCTCCAAGTTCGATTGCATTTTCATGTTCACTTTCATGACTCTCTTCATCAATATTGTCACCACTCAACTGAATTTTATTTGTTGCATCTTCATTTCCTTGAGTCTGAGGACTCGCTATGCTTTCATAGTCCAGGAACAATGCGTGTTCCAATGTATTCTTAAATACAATCTCAAATCGTTCTTGAGCCCCTTCATTAAAGAATTTCAACTCATAATCTGATGCCTTCAACGCATCACCGCGTGTAAACGTAACCGTTCCATCTGCTTCTTGAGTCACAACCGCTTCGAACAATTTAAAACTATCACGATCAAGCACTTGGTTCGTTGATGGTGTATCTGTAATTTTAGCATTCAGTATTGTCGATTGAGATTGGTTGAGCACAACATTCCATGATAGCTTCAAACCATCACGAATTCCCGATTTTGAAACCAAATGTCCACCGAAAGGTATCTCTACGATATCTTCTAAAATAAAACTTTCATACTCATTCGTAAAAATTGCTCGGTTTTCATATTCTTTTTCAACAATATCTCCGGTCACAGAAGTTTTATATTCTACGACAAAGCGCACATCGTCCGAACTGTCCTTAAACTTAATGTGTAAATAATCTTTATCTGAATCCGGTTTCCACTCTTTAAAGGTTTGATCCATATCTGCAAGAGTCATAGGCGCACTTAAGATTGGTTCACCCGAACTATCAAGAGTATATCGATACACAACCATTGATTCTGGAACATATTTTTGACCTTCTAAAATTACGTCATAAAATGATGCATCCAAGAAATCATGTTTTGCATAGTTTAAAAGAACGGTCCATGTAATTTCTTGGGTCTCCGCATTATACGATCCTTTTTTGCTTCCACTGTTATTAACTTCGGGACGGATAATTTGAGTCGCATTGCCCTCTGTCGTATAATCATTTCCTTCTTCCGACCAATCCATTGTTACTTCATTACGGAAGGTATTGGTTGAAAGGTCAGCGATATGGAAAGCAGTTTGATAAAGAATCTTCACATCCTTATTCGCATGATCACCAATTCTAATTGTAAAGTGATTTTTTCCTTCAACGTAATCGAGCGAATAATCTCGTGGACTTTGTAAGAGTTGTCCGGATGCACCGATTAAACGCAGTGTTTCAGGTAAAAACTCTGTGTCATTTGGAATTATATCGTTAATCACAACATGTTGAATATTATGGGATTCTTTATTAACACGAATTGTCCATCCAATCCGTTTGTTTTCATAGTCAACACCTGCTGACTGTTTTTCTAAATATTCTTGTCGAACCGAGAACCCACTATCAGAATAATCATCTTCATAGCGAATACGATTCGTAAGACTTAGGTCATGATCGACAATAATGCCATCTTTTATTTTTGTTTGATATTCAATAGAAACTTCGTCCGTAAGTGTACCTGTAATCTCAAACTTCATGTTCTCATCGGTACCACTGGTATTTGGACTTGCGGTAATTGTATGAGGTTGCGTAATTGAGATTGATCCCTCTACATAATCATGTTCCGCAGAAATGCGATCATAAAGAACCGGATTTACTAATGTTTGCTTACCACGGTTAAATGCAACCTTCCACGTAATGGTTCGGCTATCTCGATCATATCCAACCATCGTTTTATCAATCACTTTAGGATAGAGCGTTGTCAGTTTTTCGCTGGTATCTTCGGTCTCTCCATCTAAATCAACTTTAACTTTATTGATGACTTCATGATACTGACCTGGAGTTGGTTTATATTCTGCTTTAAACTGTGTTACAACTTCAAAGCGAATCCCTTTTTGGAATGATTTTAATACAATTAGAGTTGTATCCTGATTTTTAGTAACACTTTCAACGAGTTCGTTCCAACGTGTACTTCCCTCTAAAATTTCAGGTCCTACATTTGTAATCGCACCTTTATAATCAGCTTCAAACTCATAGAGTTTAAGACTGACAAGTTCCATATGTTCTGGCAACATTTCTTCAATCGTTGCCTTTGTACGTGGCTTCATTTGTTTATTGATATCGATATTCCATGTTGCAATCTTACCCAATACCTCGGGCATCGACCCAGATTTATCGACAAGTTTTTCATATTCTGATTCTAAGACAACAGTCAATTCGGTTTCTTCTGTATCGGGAAAGATAATCACCGTACTACCACTTTCACCGACTTGTTCTTTATCAATTTGAGCATTAAAACCGAAAACACCTTTGACTTCTGATGCTTCAAATTTTGTATCAAAAACAATACGGGCACGATAATTTCCATCATCACCCTTTAACGTTTCATAATAACCAACACTGCGTTCTTCGATACTACCATTTTCAGTTTTAATTCGTAATAACAAGGTTTGTGTCCCAATGCTATCTTGAGGTACCATAACTTGAATTGGTATTTTAAATTCAAAATAGTCACCCGGTTGGATTGTTGGTATAAACGCATCGTCTAAAGACCAATCTAATTTAACTGAAAAGCCATTAAGATCGCTACCACTTATGGTATTTTCAGGATCTAATGCTTCATTCTGACTGGTTTTAAAATAAAAACGACTCTTGATATTGGAAGCATCTAATAGATTTGATGCTTCCATTGGAGTCTGAGGGTTTTTTTGCTCTGATTTAACGGGTGGTGTTTGTACCGTTTCCATTGGTTTTTCAATGGATTCCCCTCGGTCACCTGCCACCTCATCTTCAATGCTTGTTTCATCTATTGAAGATGATTGCGGATGTTCTAAATCTTGTGGTACATCATCATCCGACGTTATATGATCTTGGACAACAGATACAGCAGATTCTGAATCTAAATTCGAACCTTTTGCATCGATTTGGATAGAGCTTAAAGACATTGAAACAACTAAAGCACATAACAATAAAAGTTTCTTCTTTTTCATAAAAAACCCTCCTAATGTCATTATTGTATGGACCCAATTTTAAGTCAACCATTTCACACATTTATCAGAAGCGAAAAAAAAGGAGCTAAGCTCCTTATTCAAACGTGTTTTCAATTATTTTTTTCAGTTTTTCCTCGTCATTAAATTCAAATTGATCTACAAGACCTGCATCCAAGTGCGTTAAGAAACGACTATTTCCTGATGCATCTACGGCAATGATCGCCTCGCCATCTTCCGATCCAGCATAAGCACGTTCGATATTATTAAAACCACGTGCATTTGCTTCTTCCATGATTTTTCGTGCAAGAAATTCTCGTTTATCGATATACGATTCTACTTCTTCATTGGTTACTATATATGCATCAACTTGTGTTGCATCATCAACAAGTCCTGTCTCCGGACTATCCATATATACTACAGGAATAACAAAAACAGAAATTCGCTCATTAGGAACAAACATATGCTTGGTTATGGGCACTTGTTTTCCATTGTAGTGTATCTCTTCATAATCACCGAGAGAATCACGATTGATCGAATAATCAACAAAAGGTTCCTCAACCCCATCAATTTGGTACTGTTCAACTTCAATATGAGGAATTTGTTTGATAAAGTTAAGCGCATTTGCTTCCGTATCAAAGACCCCTAATGTATGATGACGCTCATACTGCATTACTTTAACAATATACATTGTGCTACTCCTTATGACGCTCTAGCGCCTTAAATGATTCTTGAATCTTTTCTACATTAATATTACGTCCAATAAGCACGAAATGACTTCGACAATCCCCAATTTCATCGCCATAGTCGATCATAAAAGTACTTGCAACGCCTTGAACTATGATGGAGGTTTCAAGACCCTCTACCGATAAAATCCCTTTATAACGAAGTAAATCATGTCCCATCACTTCAACCAAATCCACAAGCCAATCTTTAAAATCCGAAAAAGAGAGTGGATTTTCTGCATAAAGCGTTAATGTATCAACATGAGAATGACGATGATGCTTTGTTTCTTGTGCTTGATCTATAACGGATTCACTCAGTGACGCATACTTGGTGTGGGATGCATCAAAACGATCTTCATTCAGAAGATGGATGTACGTTTGATCTTGTTTTAAAAGCGAAACAGGAGCTAGAGGATTAACCGCTTTAAGTTTCCCTAATAAGTGATAAGGAGTGCATTGCGTTTTCGTAATATAGATGCGATCTGCAAAAGCAATTTGTTCTAAGGATTCTCGGTAATTTTCAAGTGCTTGTTCCCCATTTACCGCATCCACAAGGGTTATGATTTCATTCAAAAAGAACTGTTTCTGAATGGGTTGTGATTTTAATATTGTTTGAATTAAGGGATTCACTTCCGCCAAACCACTTGTTTCAATAATAATAGATTTTAACTTCATATCTTGCGATTCAAATTGCGTTTTTAAATCTAAGATGGCACGTTCAAATTCGCGATCGTCAACACAACATAAGCAAGCACTATTAATTTCAAAAATTCGATCTTGTTCGTACTTAATAAATGCTTTATCCAAGTTTACTGATCCGATCTCATTAATGATCAAACCGATTGTATCCTCTTGAGACTCGCGCAGTATTTGATTGATGAATGTTGTTTTACCAGATCCTAAAAAACCAGAAATAATCGTAATGGGTATCATAACGTCCTCCTTATTATTATATATATTATGCGTGAGTGACTGCTTCCATGCAAGTAAAAAACGACTTAAAATGAAATATATCGATACATTGTATTCAATTCCAACAAACTAGAGAGGTTTGTTTGACAAAACCGGTTTACTTAATTAGAATGGTTAGTGTTGTCGTCACCATATGTGATGATTTGTGGAGGAAAGAATAATAATATGAAAAACAAAACAATCTTAAGAACCTACTTTAGCTTCTTCTTAAGTGGGATCTTTATCCTAGGTATTGGTGCAATTATGCCAGACCTTATTACGAATTTGAATCTATCATACAGCGATGCAGGAACATTGCTCTCAATGTTTGCGGTAGGTAACCTACTCTCAAACTTTATCAGTCCTTTCGTATCCGAACGATTTGGAAATAAAATAGCAATTGGAATCCTTGCTGCACTTGTTCCCTTGAGTTTCTTATCAATCGTTGTGTTTACAGATTCAATCCGTAAAATACTATGGCTTGGCTTTATTTTAATGGGTATTGGTCGCGGTGCTGTAAGTATCTTGAGTAATGCCATCGTAAATGATTTAAGTGATAATAAATCACGAGACATGAATATGCTTCATACAATCTTCGCAATCGGTGCTGGACTTGCATCCTTTGTGATCATCGGCCTAAAGAAAATCGGGTTTGACTTTAACCAACTCATCTTATTCTTAACAGCCATTACAACAATCTCTTGGATTAACTATCTAACAATGGATCTCGATTTAAATGGACAACAAAAAAATACAAATGTTGTGGAAACACAAAAACTAGACTTTGCATTCTTTGCAGTTGCATTTGTAATGTTCTTCTATCTTGGACTTGAAAATACCATTAATGGTTGGTTTATGACTTACCTAAAGAGTATGAATATTCTATCCGATGCATTTGCAGCAACACTTGTCTCCTTAACATGGATTATGATCATGATTGGTCGATTAGTCACAGCTTTTATTTCTCAAAAAGTTAAAGGAACAAAATTAGTACTTATTTACACAATTGGAGCTGCATTAGCATTCTTCGGTCTTGTCGCAACCATGAATCCTGTAATTATTACCATTTCAATTCTTGGTCTTGGTTTATGTCTTGCAGGAATCTATCCTACAAGTATCGCGAACACATCTAAGTACGTTATTGGAAATCAAAAACGATTAGCGCTACTCTTAACATGTGCCGCTTTAGGTGGAATTATTACACCACAAATCATTGGTTCAATCGCAGACCGTACAAGTATGGTTTTCGCAATTAATGTTCTCGCTATTAATGCAATTGCCATGGTTGTATTTGCATTTATATCAGATCGCAAATTAAAATAATTACACAAACCACTTTATTTCTAAAGTGGTTTTTTTATAGAAAAAACCCAATTCAAAACGAATTGGGTTTTTAAAAACTTAATACTGTTAGGATTCAATTGTAAGAATAATGTCTTCTTCTTCATGTGTTGCAATCTTACTTCCAATAAGTACCACACCCACATAGATCATGAAATAACCACATGTATAAATAATACTTGGTACCCCATTTAGAAAACTCAGAGCTGTTGGTGGTGCAGATACATAGCCATAATTTGTGTGGAGTACATGATTAATAAAGCTAACCACAACAAAGTAGGCTCCCACCATTTTTATAACACCTATAGTTGCGCTTTCTTGGATTGAATAATGATAACGATACTTCATGTATAAAGGAACCAAAATCATCATCGAATGACCTACAAAAAATTGAATAAACATAGCATTTGGAAAACTAAAACCACTGGTATCTGCGAGGATTAAGGCCGTCACAGCAGCGGGAATTCCAAGAAGTGCCAAGACTTCATAGATGCGTTCCTGTTTTGTAATTAACAGGATGATCGTCATGATTTGTAAGATCCGACAAGGATAAAGCGGTAACGCATCATTCAACGTTAATTGATGATTCATGCCATACCAACTATAAAGCAAGATTTGTTGGATAAAATAAAGACCAAGGAAAATCCAACGCAAGGATTGGTATCCACCCAATGCGATTTCTTCACGTTTTTTAATCAATAATCCGACACAAATTCCTACCATGACTAACATCAAGATATGAATGGGTGAGTAAATTTTAAAAGGATTCTGACTAAAGTATAAATTTTCAATTAATCGATTCATAAAAACTCCATTTTCTAATTTTTAACGTAGATTTTATTATACCCTATTTCACCATAAAATCACACTGATATTATGAGTATATAGACGAACTTGATAATTACAGGTTACTTTGTTTTATTTATAAACATCACTAAACGATTCGTCGAGTATTTAAAACAAAAAATGTATCGGAGTCGATTCAAAAAAACACCAAATATTCTTTGGCGTTTTTTTAAAATCGTGTCAGATTTATTTCAAGATTTGAGAACTATTCCACCGATAAGTTCTTAATAGATGCTGAATGCTTGTTTTTGGCGGTATAACTTCGATCATGTGTATAGCAATTTTTTAAATACAGATGCGCTGCGGTCTCAGTTGTAAGGATGAGTTTGTATATCTGACTTCTTCGAACATATCCTTCCACTTCTACAAGTAGTTTTGAAGCCAATCCTATTTTTCGATAGGGCTTCTTTACGCAAAGCTCTCTTACAAATACAACCTCTTCTCTGAAAAACCAGTTTGTAAATGTCTCGACCCGAAACATTATAAATGCAATGAGCTTCTCATCCTCTTTGAATGCGAATACTTTATTATCTCTTTCATCATTCATTGCTTCAAAAAACTCATCTTCTTGATCCATCTGATATCCAGATTCATTAAAATCATCAATACTTACTTTGTTCATATATTTACCTGCCTTTAAACCTTTATAAAGGTAGCACTCTAAAAATATCAAAAGGTTATTCGAAAGACACATTTAGAGGAATCTTACTATATTTTTGCATAACGGATCCCTCCTTTCATAAAAAAATATAGCATAGTATACATATTGTTTTCTATAATTATCTATAGTTTCTAAAAACATCAAAAAAAGAACTCATTTCGATGAGTTCTTTTTCGATTTTTATTTCTGTTTGCGTTTCTTTTTAAGACTTACAACATACATTAGTCCACCTAGCGTAATTAGGCTTGATACATTACGTGTACCTACACCCGTCGTTGGTAATGTAGATGGTGGTGTTGTCGGTGTAACAGATTCTTCTTTCGGTTCTGTCACAATTGGTTTGTTGTTTTCACCTTGAATCGTTACATCTACTTTAAACTCTTTAATATATGGATTGGATTTCATACGGAAGAATGCACGTTGTGTTCGAATTAGTCGAACCGTAACGGCATAGGTTCCTTCTGTATTTTGATCAACAAGTTCCATAAAGTTTGTTTCAATATCAAATGAAACACCATCTGGATTTTGAATATTTAGTGCATTGATAAATGCTTCTTCAGTAATTGGTGTCGATCCATCAAATGAAACCTTGGGATTCATTGTAATTGAATCCAGAGGACCTTTTATCGTTTGATCACGATATTCCAATCCAAAGATTGCTTCACGAAGATTATTCGTAACAACTTCAAGAATAGTAGTTGTCGCAGATTCATCTTCGAAACTTACTGTCGCAAAAGATAATTGTTTATCCAAGACTGCTAGACTTTCTTCAGTATAAAGTGTACGATCAATGCTTTCAGCAATATCAATCATCGCTTTTAAGGACGATCGTGCCTTCTCAATTTGATCCCCCACTGCTACAAGATCGTCAATGTTTGTTTCAAGAAGTTTTGTTAAACTTTGAAGGGTTTTCACATCTGAATTTAAATCATCGACTGCATTCTGTGCTTTCAGAATTGATGCTTGCAATGCCTGAACACCAAGACTTTCATAGCCTTCAATATCAACGTTTTTAGCTTTTGAAATCATTTTTACGAGAGCATTCCGTGCATCACGAATGCTTGTATCATAGTTAACCATATAGGTTTCTGTTTTGATCCCATCTTCTGCTTTCACAACATATTTCATACCGTTCTCGATTTCAATAGCGGTAATATTTGCATTATTTGTTGCTTTCAGTTCAAGTGATGGAAGATTGTTTGTTTTTTGTTCATATACAAAATTGTGATCTTGCGTAAAGGCATCAACGTCTTTACCATCAACTTTAAGTGTTACTGTATAATCTTGATGTGCTTTTGCGATACGGTCATAGACTTCAATTTCCGTAACAGCAAGACCTTTTTTATTAGCTTGTTTTGTCATATTAATACGTACTGCATAGGTTTCAACGCCATCAAATGTTAAGGTATTCATTGTTTGATATACAAACGGTTTTGCCGTTAAATTTTGAACCTCAACCCAATTATTTGGATCATTAAGCACTGAGTCTTCACTGCTGATATGCCCAAATTTCGTTGGTAATTCAGGTTTTATGCCTTCTTTAAGAACTTCAATGACATAAGATCCGGGATATCCAGTTCCATTGTCTTCAAAGAATCCAATACTAAAGTTATCAACGAAGCGTGGTGCCATTGTACCTGCATCTGCAAAAATAATTCCTACCCAGTCTTTTTCACGACTTTGTGCTTGCCAGTTTGTCCAACGGTTTGCTGGAGTATTCGTATAAGATATTACTGCATCATTCATTGCACTTACACGGTCATTTGATCCTGGTCCATCATTTGTAAAGGATGCGATGGCTGCTGGTAGTTCTGATCCAGTCCACATCTTAGCGATATTATCGCCCTGCTCATATTCTGATGCTACGCGGATGGTTAGCGTCGTTTCAGTATTTGCAGTTTCAACCCTACCCTTAAGTATATATGTACCTGGGGTTTTGAGGTTTTCTTTATCAAACGCTTCCCAAACGACATTAAACTCATCAACACGGCCTGTATTGTGGTATGCCTTCGCTTTGAGTGGTAATTTAAAGGACTTGTCCTTAGGTGTAACAAGACTAAAGTTTTCTACACCAACATAACCTTCAACAATAACTTTAACCACAGGTTGTATCTCAGTACCTTCTACATGACCTTTTATCTCAAAGGTTCCGTATTCATCAAGACGCCCTTCATCAAATGCATCCCATGTTACTGAAACATCTTTATCAAAGAGTGTTTCATATTGTGCTGTAACAGTTTTAGGAAGTTCAATTTTCTTACCACGCTCTGTGCGGATAACGATGGATTTAAATGCTTTAATCGGTTCCTGTACTTCGTTTTTCGTTACTGTAAAGCTTACCTCGTTACTTTCATAGGATTTACCGCCATAAGAAACATGTGCTTTAACAGTATAAGTTCCTTCTTTATGTAAGTAGATTAAGCCTGCATTCATACGAATTCCGGATGCATCACCTTGAACCACTTCATAGGAAACATCAAGGAGTGATGGTGCAATTGTACTGCCATCTTCAAGGAAACTTTCTGTTTTAAATGGAATTGTTTCTTGTGTCTTCCCTTCCGTACGGTCAAGTGTAAGTGTTGTGTGATCATACACCGGATCGGATACAACATAAGTCACATCATAATCCATCGAATTGAGTCCGTCTTCAGAGGTTACGCGTACTTTCCCTTGATAGTTATTATTGCGAGTTGGTTGTACCACATTCATAAAAGATCCTGCCTTTGCAGTTCCTTTAAGTACAGGAAGCGATTTTCCAAATGGTACACTCACAACGTAAACATTTTGATCGACTTTAAAGTTCTCTAATGGTTTTGAATCAAGATGAATCATTTCTAATTCTGCTTTTGAATTCGCTTCAATCTTAAAGGTATCACCAATTACTTTTAATTCGGATAGACCCATTGGTCTTGGTTTATCAACGTTCATTTGTGATGTCATGTTGAGACGAACAAACTTCGCATCAACCGTATCAAATGTAACTGGAATTTCAGTTTTAACATCTCCAGATGTCACAACAAAATTATTGTTTTTACTTTGGTTAACAACCGGTGTGAACGTTACACCATCAACACTTGTTTCAATGGTTAAAGAAGCTGGTACTTTCGTAGTATTATCTGTAAAGAAATGAATACCTACTTGATGAATCGTTTCAGTCTTTTCAAACTCTAACATTACCCATTCTTCTTGTTTATCACCAAAATTATTAACCCAGTTTGTCCATCGATTTTCAAATGCGATTGTCCCATCATTGATGCGTTCGATACGATCGCCACCACTCATATAGGAACTTGTCGCAATTGGATAAGTATCTTGAGGACGACGTACGGCAATGTTTTCTCTAACAGCAGTTGCTTCTAATACTGTAATCTGAGCAAATACGGGATAATCTTGACCACCGGAATGTGCTTGTCCCGATATTTTAAGGATACCTGCTTGCGAAACCATAGCATCGCTAATGGATTCCCATGTTACAGGAAGGTTCACTTCGGCACCATTTGAATAGTATGCAATTACCGTTGAAGGTAAGCTTGGTATGGTACCTTTAGGTGTTGCTAGAACTGGATCGATGAGATCTGTAATCATACGCACCATTACCGTTGCGTTAACTGGTATCGATACACCTTCTATAGTTCCTTTTACGCTAAATGATCCCGGTTGTTCGAGTTTGGTTGCATCGATGGTTTCCCAACTTACATCTACCGCTTTTTCCGAACCATCTGAATAAATAGCATTTACGGTTTTAGGTAATTCCGGTTGAACATGTGTTTCGGTAAAGACTGAAACATCGTCAAATCCTAAAATAGTCGCAATTTCAGGTTTCTTCTCAATTGCGAAGACTTCCGTTTTACCTTCTGATAAGTTTTCTGCTTTCGCTGTCAGTTTGAATGACCCGGCTTGCCCATCCGATTTAACAATCACAAGCGCTTTACCATTAAAGGCTTTACGTTGCCATGTTCCATCATGTTGTGCTTTATAGCGTTCATTACTTGCTGGATCGCCATTATCAACCCCAACAATTTCGCCATTTCCTTCAAGCGTAAAGATTATATTGTTTTGTGCATTCGGATTCATAACTCCGTTTTCATCAACAACATTTACATGAATGTAGGATAAGTAATCACGTCCATTTTGAATTACACGTTTTTCAGGCACTAACTCAACTGCTGCAGAACCTTTCGATGTTTTAATCACATCTTCAGCGATGACATTACCATCTTTATCTTTAGCAATCGCTTTTAACGTTCCTGGTTTAAAATCCAAACGCCATTCTAAGTATAATTCTTTAGCGTTGGCACCTTCCTGATATGGACGTCCATACGCTGTTGTTTTTTGAACAAATGCTTTTTCGCCAAGTGAAACATCATCTAAGAACAGTTCAACTTTTGCGGCATTTGAGAAGATACGTACTGGAATTTTTCCATCACGCGTTCTCATGTTGTAATCTAATAACGATTCTTTTTCCCAGTTCCAGTGCGGTAAGATATGAACCATTGGATCTGTTTCAACATCTTTCCATTGACTTTGGTAAAGGTAGAAATCATTTTTAGGGAATCCTGCGGTATCGATAATACCAAAGTAGGATGATTTCGGTGGGGTTTGATTCTGGTTATGCCATGGTGTTGGTTCACCAATATAATCAAATCCAGTCCAAATAAATTGTCCTGCATACCCTTTTTCATCACGATCTGGAATCCAGGAATTGGTTGCTGTTTTACCCCAACCTACATGATCATTCCCGTAATCAGATTGTTGGTATTTACGCGCTGCACTGTTGTCGTGTGAGCGTAATTCATCTGGGAATGCATAAACCCCACGACTACGTGTAGCGGATGATGTTTCCGATCCATAGATCAACCAATCCGGATGTTTTGCACGGATTGCTTTATATGAATCTTCTGCATAGTTAATCCCTACAGCATCAACCTCAGCACTAATAAGTTCATGTGCACCCGTAGGAGCCCAACGATAAACATCTTGTCCCATAGTTGTATAGCGTGTAGCATCAACTTCTTTCGTCCAACGATGTAAATTACGGATCGTTTGAACTGCTTTTGCACTACCGCTATTGGATTCACCAATTTCATTACCAAGTGACCACATAATAACTGCTGGTGAATTTTTACCACGAGCAACCATTCGTTTTAAGTCATATTCAGCCCATGATTGTCCATCAAGCGCTTCGGGATGCGTTGCTTTCGCATCAAAGAAACGACCATAGTCGTATGGTTTTTTACCGCCATACCACGTGTCAAATGCCTCATCAATAATCATAAGACCTAAATCTTCCGCAATTGCGAGTAACTTATCATCAGCTGGGTTATGTGTAATTCGAACAGAGTTTACACCCATATCTTTTAGAATTTCCATCTGACGTCGCATCGCATCATAGTTTGCGACAGATCCAAGTGCACCTTGATCATGATGCATTGATACGCCATAGAACTTCACATCATTACCATTCAATGAAAATCCACCACTTGGTGTCCAGTTCATATAACGATATCCAAAACGTTCTACCGTTTCATCTACAACACGATTGTTTTTTAATACCTGCGTTTTAACGCGATATGTTACCGGTGAATCAATATCCCAAAGGGTTGGATTTGAAACCATAATTGTGGAATCCAAGGTATGTTCTTTCCCTGCTTGGATTTCAACTTCTTTAGTTTCTGCCTTCCCCATTGATGTCCCATCAACGGTTACAACTTCTGTCTTAACCTTTACTTTTTCTGCTTTTTTCGATTTATTTAAAACAGTAGTCTTAACCTCAGTTGTAACGTCTTTTCCAACTTCTTTATCTAAGTTAGGTGTTAAGACAGTTGTTCCGTATTCCTTAATCGAAACATCATCAGTATAAGTCAGAGAAACATCACGATAGATACCGCTTCCTGAATACCAACGACTACTTGGTTGTTTATTTACAACTTTCACAGCAATGGTATTTGAACCTTCTTGATTGAGATAAGATGTTATATCGTATGAAAAAGGAGTATAACCATTAGGATAATTCCCTACTTCTTTACCGTTTACAAAAACAGTAGAGTCCATATAGACACCACCAAAATTCAATCGAACATTTTTGTCCATCTTTTTATCGAAGACAAAGGTTTTGCGATACCAACCGGTACCACCATTCAACAAACCACCCTCATTTTGTGCCGGTGAGTTATGGTCAAAATCAAAAAAGATTGACCAATCATGAGGTAAGGATAAAGCTTGCCAGTCAGTTTCATCATAGTCAACTTCACTTGGACTAGATGCACCTGAAACGTTTAATTTAAATTTCCAATCATCGTTAAAATCAACATCCCGCGAATCTGTTTTAATAACAACAGGTTCCACAACAGCAGCATGGATCGGGGTTTTTTCAATAAATATACTTGAGCACGTCACAGCTACCACCACCCCCATAATTTTAACTGCTTTTCTAAATGACGAATTCATACTCTTCCTCCTATTTAGTAAAAACCAGTAAACATTTAAACATCTTTAATCGATATCTTTACCAAAGATATTTCTCATGTATTTCATATTGTTAGCGCTTACGTGTCCATTATTGCGTTTGCAAGCATACTTGTCAAGTGTAAACGGTAACATTTCATAAGTAAAATAATGGTAAATTTTACTTAATTTGAGAATAACCCCATCTAAGTGCATTTAACCATAAGCATTACATCATTATCGATGTTCGTCATTATATCTAAAAAAAATCCTTCACCTTGGCAAATTTCTAATTATGGTATAATATAAGCAAATATGGAGGCATTATGAAAAAATATATATCATTGATTGCAATCAGCTTTTTCGTTCTAATTTCACTTACTGCTTGTTCTCAAAATAAAGAACAACCTAAACCCGATCTTTCTTCTGAAACTCAAGACTTTTCGAAAGATACCAACCCTGTTGTTACCATTGAGATGGAGGATGGTGGGATTATCAAGCTTGAACTTTACCCAGACATCGCTCCTAATACCGTAAATAACTTTATAAAACTCGTTGAGGATTCTTTTTACGACGGCCTGTTATTTCACCGTGTTATTCCAGGGTTCATGATTCAAGGAGGAGACCCAAAAGGTACAGGAACGGGTGGACCCGGCTATACGATTAAAGGAGAATTTTCTCAAAACAACTTCGATAATCCCATAAGCCATAAACGAGGTATTATTTCAATGGCACGTAGTAAGGGTAACGACACTGCAGGATCGCAGTTTTTCATCGTAACAACTGATGCACCGCATCTTGATGGGAGTTATGCGGCATTTGGCAATGTTGTGGAAGGTATGGACACAGTTGACCGTATTGTAAGTGTCGAGACAAACCAAGACAATCGACCTATAGACGGCAAAGAACAAGTCATGAAACGTGTTACAGTCGATACCAAGGGTAAAACCTATACGAACCCCAATCATAATTAGAACAACAAATTTAAGTTGAATATACCGTACACTCCGTGTACGGTTTTTTTCATAACAAAAGGAGTTCCTCTCAAACGAGAAACTCCTAATTCTAACGACAATTCTTAATTAATTTGATGTTGGGAGAACACGATTTACTTCACCCGCTAAATTAGAAATTGGAAGTGTTTGAAGCACTACCTGACCGGGTCCAGTAAGTTTAACCAAGAAGAAGCCTTCACCACCAAAGAATTTATTGCTTAAACCTTTTACGGTTTCAATTTCATAAGAAACTCCCGATTCAAACATAAATAAATTTCCCTGATCTACCAACAAACTTTCGCCTTCTTTAAGATCATAGGTAATTAAAGAACCATCTGCTTCAAGAAAGAGATTCCCAACCCCAGAAAATTTTTGAAGAATGAAGCCTTCACCACCAAAAAATCCAGCAGAAAGCTTTTTCGTAAATTCATTTGCAAACTCTACACCGGGTTCTGAGGCCAAAAATGCGTTTTTCTGAGCAATAAACGTCTTCGTTCCATCCATAACAATATGTTTAATAACACCTGGCATCGACATTGCGAACGCAATTTCCTGATTCGAATCTTCTGCAGTATAGGTATTTTGGAAGAACCCCTCTCCTGAAAAAGCCCGTCCGAACGCCTTTTTAAAGCCTCCTCCTGAATGCACCTTATAACTCATGTTTGATGTCATCCATGACATATTCCCTGCACTTGTGATAAGGGATTCCCCTTTATCGAGAAAACAACGCAAAACTGGATAAGTTCCTTCAATTTTAAATTCCATAAACAGTCTCCTTTTTCTTGAATTATATCATAAAACATAAAAAAGAGGCGTAACGCCTCTTTAGTGTTCTTTACGATAAGATTTATAGACTACAACCATACCCACTAATGCAATACCAAGAGCACTGTAAAGCAGTGTTTGAGAAGTGGAAACACCTGTTTGTGGTAAGGTGTTTGAAGCTTTAGAGTCTCCATTTTTGGTTGTTGTCGAAGTTTCATCCACCGTTGTTTTTGGTTCCTCTGTCTTCGGTTCTTCCGTCTTCGGTTCTTCCGTCTTCGGTTCTTCCGTTTTTGGTTCCTCTGTCTTCGGTTCTTCCGTCTTCGGTTCTTCCGTTTTTGGTTCCTCTGTCTTCGGTTCTTCCGTCTTCGGTTCTTCCGTTTTTGGTTCTTCCGTTTTTGGTTCAACGCCTTTAAGTTTTAGATCAAGTGCCTTTAGTTTATTGAAAGCATCATCTGCCACTTGAAGTGTATGCGCTTGATAATCAAAATCTCCTGAACGCATCATAAAACGTTTCTCAATATTAAGTTGATCTTGGATTAATGTATCCTCAAAGTCAATCCATTGTTTTTGAATTTCATTACGCGTTACATCATCCTTAAATACATGATGAGCAATTGAATTCGCAGTCCAATACCATGAGTTTTCATCAAATGATGTGCTGGTAACTTGGTAGGATTTATGCGTATCTGTGATGTTTCCCATATACGGAATGTATGGGGAAACAAGTGGAGATCCAACAGCAAGCCACATTACCGCACCTGCATCTGCAGGCAGTGAATCCTTAATTTGGAAAATATGTGCTTCCATGGTATTGATATTACCAATCGGATACTTACTGCGTTCTGTTTCTTCTTGACTTAAAATATTCCCTTTATTATCCAGTTTGATCTCATCTGAAGGGATGAAGTCAGTACCTTCTAAGCGGTTCCGTTGGAATTTCATGACATCTTTCAATCCAACTTTACCATCCATCGATTGAAGTAATTCAAAGGTATCATCATTGTAATTCACCGTACTATTTGGATTGATGGCTTTAATCCCTGACCAAACGCGTGATCGATTCCCATCTGACATTTTAATTGGATTGTAGGAGTTTGCAATATGAAACTTTCCATCCTGTTCAACATAACGACCTGCTGCTATAGCGGTTTCTTTGAGGTCTTTTGATTGAATAACATCTTTCGGTTCAAAACCATCAAGGGTTCCTAAATAAAAAGCATTGGGGAAGACACCGAATTTATCATCAGGGAACTTAATCGCAGCATATTGATGCCCCGATAAAATTTCCATATACCACACTTCATTTTTGTCCGCTAAAACAACAATATTCCCTTCACCAGCACCTTTTTCTTCAATTACCTTCGCAATCAACTCAATACCTTCACGAGCCGACTGAATGCGCGGTAAAATAAGTGTTGTAATGGCTGCCTCCGTAAGTCCGTTTGGAAGATAAGGATCAATCGTCTTGTAAGCAGGATCATACTTAGCAGATACAGTAGCTGTCATCACAACCCCTTTTTCATTGATACCAGCCGCATCATACATACCTTCATTGATGGTTACATCCGGTATTGCCGTATATTTAAAATTATGTTCGCTTGCTTCATAGGTAAAGCCATTGGATGGATCTACAAATGGAACGGTATTATCAAGCATCCGTCCTTCTACATTCTTTACAACAAATGTCTTATTATGATTTAATTCTAGGTCTTCAGTACGTCCAATAATCACAGAACCATCTTCAGTTAAATTTTTCCCAATAATGATACCGGTACATGCAAAGGTACTTGTAATGGTTAAGCAAAGTCCAACGATACTCATAAGACCCGTTAATGCGATTTTTTCTATTTTACTCATAGTTTCCTCCATACATAAAAAAATGCACACCAAAACATTTCGTAGTTTGTATTTATATACCTCCCTTTCTATGTCTAAATTCATATTATCATAATGAAATGATTTGAAAAGATGCGTTTGATAACTGAGCAATCATGTAATATATTTCCACCATTCTCTAAAGCATTTATTAATAAAAAAAACGGTATACATTTTGTATACCGTTTCTAAGTTTTTATGATTTCACGAGTACTTGTTCCTCAGCTTGAAGTGCTTGAGGGAATTCGTGGTAAGTTTTTAGGTCTAATTGTTCTAAATCATGTGCAACGCAGACTGCACTCACCCCATCATCCACAACATTGATAGCCGTCACTAACATTTCGACTGGACGATTTATAGCGAGAATGAAACTATAGGCAGCTAAGGCATATTGATTTGTATAGCCCATTCCCGTAAGAATGGTGAAGAGTAAGATTGCACCTGAACCGGGTGCTGCAGGTGTACTGATTGATCCAATAATGGTCAACAGAATAATGGATACCAATTCAACAACCCCAACATGATAACCCGCTACTGATGCGACAAATAAGGTTGCAATAATTTGCATGACCGCAGTACCAGTCATGTTTATGGTCGAAGCTAAGGGTACGATAAAAGATGCTACGGACTCATCCACACCAAGTTCATTCATCACCGTTTCCTGTGTTAACGGTAGTGTTGCAGCTGAAGATGAGGTTGAAAAACCAAATACAGCAACTTTATACATCTTCTTAATAAATGGAAGTGGTGATAATCCTGTTTTAAATGCGATAAATATTGGAAACACTGCAAATCCGAGGACAAGAAGTGTTAATGAAGTCAGTATCATATAGATAAGTGCTGGCTGTAAGTAATCAATGCCGTATGATGCAAGCGTTCTAACGAGTAGACAGAAGATTGCGATTGGACCAAACTTCATAATCACAAGATCCAATAATTTCATCGAAAGAAGATAAATTTCATCGACTAGTTTTGGTAAGACTTCCATTTTCTCGCCGAGTTGTTGTGACATCACACCGACAATCAACGCTAGAACAACGACGGCAATAATATTTGAATTACTGCTTAGCGTTCCCAATGCATTATTGTTGAATGCATTCAGAATCATTGACAGTGGGTTTGTTTGATTTACAACCCCTTCTGTAATCTCAATCGCTCCTAAATTTGATATTTGAAACACACCTAATTTGTATGCGGTAAATCCAGTAACACTTGCGAGTACGATTGCGATTGCTAAGAGTTGCATAAAGTTCGCAAACCCTTTCTTCGCAAGTTTGTTCAGTACACGCGTTTCTTGGATTTGTTGTATTGATCTTACAATCGATGTAAAGATTAATGGTACTAAGACAAGTTGCAACAAACGCATAAAGATTTGTCCAATAATAAAGAAAATACCAATTGCAGTCGGATTTGACTCATGTAAGATATCCGCAAATAGCGCATCATTGATCTGCTTCCAAAGCGATGCATTACCATTTCCAATCAAGGTTTCTCTTAAAAATATAAAACCAAGACCTACCCCTAAACCTAAAACCAAGGTCCAAACAATTCTACGTGTGAAGTTATTTTTCTTCATATTTCCCTCCTGTATTTGGTTCCAAATAATAAGTTTTCCAAAAAAAAAACTTATTTTGAATCAAATAAGTCCGAAAAGAATATAAATATATACTAAAAAATATATTTTTACTCCTTATAAACATCTCGTGCTTACTTAAAGGATTCGTCTGTAGTGTATCAAAGTTGTTCTAAGAATTCAAGCATCACAATACGATAAAATACGATTTTTGAAATTAAGGTCCGAAATCGAAATAAAATACGGTTTCATTTTTGTTTGCGTTTTTTGTGCTTGTGATGAGGTTAATAGGATACTTGGGTGGTAAACCCTAAAGCCCATCTTTCCAGGAACATGTTCACTTTGTAAAATTTTAAATTGATCTATATCCCTAATATGGACTACAAAAAAACCAGGATCTTGTTCATCCGAAATATAAATAATCAGTCCAGTCTTCAAATCAGATTGTCGATATGGGATGTTCTTAAATCCTTGATCGTCTTTCTTCCATAATGTAACGAAATGACCTTGCTTTTTGGGCGTGCTGCGACCTTCTCGATATACAAATTCAACCTGATTCTCTATGAGGACATTCATCCCAAAATACGAATCATTATAGAAATCTCGTGATATAACTTCAACCTTAAGACCCTTTTCACGTAAGAACTTTAAACCTTCTGACATAATCGCTCCTTTAGCATCAAAAAGAAGTCCTAAGACTCCTTATTTGTTTATTTCGTATTCAAGTACATCTTTCGCAATATCTGCTTGTGTAACAGCATGATCATCATTAACAATCATGATTTTCTTACCGTCTAAAGCTTCTTCACCATATTTATCTTTAAGGTAATTCATGGCTTCACGTTCTTTTACTTTATCTTGAATGATATCTTTTTCAATGATTTTTTTTACGACAACACCAATTCCTAAAACAGCTGCAGCACCAATGGCTACTTTAAATAATTTGTTCATAATATTACCTCCTTGTTAGGAATATTATAACATGATAGCACGTTCTTATCATTAAATATCATTAGACCTTCACAAACAAATTCAGTAAATGCTCCGCGATATATTCCGCAACGCCGTTTTCATTATTTGTACACGTCACCGTATCCGCAACGATTTTTAAAGAATGTCTCGCATTTCCCATTGCAACACCAATTCCAGCCTGTTTGATCATCGTCAAATCATTATCACTATCACCAAAACATAGCACTTCATCGGGTTTAATACCACGGTAAGCAGCATACGCCATAATTGCATCACCTTTATTAATACGTTTAGGCATAATTTCAGCCCAGCCAGGCGCTACCATTAATAAATCATAATCCGCATCCATATCTAGAGCAATCCGTTCTTTCACCAACTCTGTATAATCTGCATTTTGTATATAGACAATTTTAAGAATAGAATCGCCATTTTCAAAACGATGATGAATATCCTTTAAGTGGTTGATTTTAGAAACGCGCGTGGCATCACTAAAAAACCGCAGACGGTCCTCATCTTCACCGAAGACAAAATCTTCTTCAGATCGTGTATCCATTTGGAAATAAATAATATCATCAAAACAATAAAGAATCCCCATAAAATACTTCGTACCGAGCTGTTCCATGCGCTCACATGCATCAAAACTCATCGGCGGTTCAATTGCCTTATAATTTCGAATCGGATGCTCTACACGCATACCGTTAAGCGATACGATAGGAATTTGATGTGGATCAAGTTCCAAGGCTTCCGCAATCGCTGCAGCACTCTCATAATTTCGGCCCGTCGCAAGCATAAATTCATACCCTTGATTGCGTGCTGCATGAATCACCTCTCGCGTACGATCTGTAATGACATGTTCAGAATTCAATAAAGTACCATCAATATCACTTGCAATTAACTTAATCATAAAAACTCCTTTATCTATTTACTCTCGAGATTTTTCATTATACCAACTAATTGTTCAAACATTGCATCATCATAAGGACTGTGACCACTTGCCTCCACAAGATGCAGATGCACATTCTCCAGTTTCTGTGCCAATTCATAAGCACCACTCGGTCTACAATCAACATCATAGCGTCCATGAACAATCTCCGTAGGAATTGTTTGAATCTGATTGATGTGATTTAGAAGATAATTATCATCATCCCAAAACATTTTATTCGCAAAAAAATGACATTCAAGCGTTGCTAGACTTATGTCTGCATCAGTAACTTCCAAATCTTGCAACCTAGGAACTAAATGAACCAGCGAACTTTCCCATGTTGACCATGCTTTAGCACAGAGTCGCTTCTGTAGATCATCCTTACCCGTAAAAACACGATAATATGCTTGAATCAAATCATGACGTTCATCAGGTTCAATAACCGACTTAAAGGCTTCATGTTCTGCCGGATAGAAGTAAGATGCCCCTTCTTGATAGAGCCAATCGATATCTGATTGCCTTCCAAGAAAAATACCACGTAATACTAATTGAGATACACGGTTCGGATGTTTAATCGCATACAACAAAGCAAGCGTTGATCCATAACTGCCACCAAAAACGACCCAAGAATCAATACCATAATGATGTCGAATCATCTCCAAATCCTCAACACCTGAAAACGGTGTATTGTTTACTAAAGTTGCGAAAGGCTCTGATTGACCACACCCACGTTGATCAAAAGCAATCACAAACCATTTTGTTGAATCAAAAAAACTGAAAGACTTCTCCGAGATACACCCTCCCGGTCCACCATGTAGAAAGACAACTGCTGGATTGTTCTTATTTCCGCGCGTATAAACGGCTAAAGATTGTCCATCTTGAGTTATTAATCGTTCTGTAATTTCCATCATTTACCTCGTTTTCTTTTTATTATTATATCATGAATTAATATTTGTCTCTAAAACTTGAAATAATATATTGTAATCGCTATTATTAGTATGTTATGTAATTGAAAAGAGGTCCAACTATGAACGAATTACAACGCGAAGATTATAATATATTAGTATGGGTTAAAGCATTCTGTGATCGTGAAAACATCAATTATTTCTTATATGCCGGTACATTACTGGGTGCAATTCGTCATCAAGGATTTATTCCTTGGGATGATGACGTTGATATTGCGATGGAACGTGAAGATTTTGATCGATTTGATGCATTAATGGCGCAAGAACTTAAAAATAATACACCTTATCGTTACCAATCACGTCAAAACGATAAGTACCTTGCCATTGAATTTTCAAAAGTACGATCCGATATTCTTAAAATTAAAGAAACTGTATCCAAAACACAAAAAGGATATGAAGGAGCTTGGGTTGATATCTTCCCTATGGATCGCGTACCTGATGATGAAACCTTGCGTCGCAAGCAGTTTGAACAAGTCAACAAGTACACCCGTCTCTTACGCATTTTCTTATTAGTTCAAGAAACAGAAAATGATAAAGGGGTAAAACTTATCCTGAAGAAAACCATGCAATTTCTTAATGAAAAACTCTATAAGATTAATATCTTTATTCCAATTCTTATGAAAAAACGCTATAAAGCAATGACACAATACCGAGACGTCGAGACATCATGCATCGGTGACTTAGGTTACTTATACTTTGAAAATTACGATCAATACAACACATCAATCATTGAACGTAAACATATCAAAGAACCTATTGAAACACTTTTCGAAGATGAGTTGTTTAAAATTCCATCCGATGCGGATGCTGTCCTAACACGAGCATTTGGTGATTATATGACCCTACCCGCAGAAGAAGATCGAAAAATACATCGTATTGAAACAATTGAATCTTAAATCATAATATTAAAAAGTGTATATTCACATTACTGTGAATATACACTTTTTTTTGACTAATCCGCAAAGTTATCGAAATAACCTTGAACAAATACGATTGGAGTTCCTTTATCGCCAGATCCACTTGTTAAGTCACAAAGTGAACCAATGAGGTCAACTAAACGACGAGGTGTCGTTCCTTGAGCTGCCATATTTCCTACAAGATTATCATCTTTATCTTTGATATGAGATTCGATTGCTTTTTTCAAATCTTCACCTTGTAAGTCTTTAAAATCATTATCTGCAAGATACTTCAGTTTTAATTCATTTGGAGTACCCTCTAAGCCTGTTGTGTAAGCTGGGGAAACAGTAGGATCTGCAAGCTCCCAAATTTTACCAATTGGATCTTTAAAAGCACCATCACCGTATACCATTACTTCAACATGCTTCGAAGTTGCTTCAAGCATTCGTTTTTGAATATCTTCAACTAAATCTGTACATTCTCTTGGGAAAAGTTTTACAGAATCTTCAGTAGATTTATTTGAGCCCAGTAAACCATAGCGTTCATTGTAACCACTACCGTCAACACTTTCATTTAGAATATCATCAAGACCACAAACAATTTTCGCACCATTATCGCGTAAGATACGTTTTGTGCGAGCATTAGTATGAATATCACACGCTAGAACTTTATCAGTATAATCTAAGATTGTACGAGGGTTGTTTGAGAAAATAATTTCAACCTCAGTTCCAGCTTCTTCAATTATACTTGCATAGTAAGCAACGTAATCAATACCCGTAAATGGATGTTTGTTTTCTCCAAATAAACTACGATATTGCTCAAGACTTAGAACATCACTATATGGGTTAATACCTGAAGCATCAAGTTGGTCTAAACTCACAAGTTCATTCCCTACTTCATCTGAAGGGTAACTTAACATGAGCACAACCTTATCAACACCTTTAGCGATTCCACGTAAACAAATTGAAAAACGATTTCGCGATAGAATTGGGAAAATAACACCCACGGTTCCACCATCCATTTTTTTATTTACATCTTTCGCAATGGCATCAACAGAAACATAATTTCCTTGAGCACGAGCAACAATGGATTCCGTTAATGCGATAATATCGCGATCACGAACATCAAAATTTTCACTCTTCCCAGCTTCCAAAATGCTTTCTGTAACGATTTGAGCTAAATCATCACCTTCACGAATGATCGGACAACGAACACCTCTTGAAACAGTACCAATTTTTCTTTCCATATATAACATCCTTTTTTTTATATAAAACACTGAAAGCCTCGTAGAGAGGCAATCCATTAATGATTCTAACACATTTAGGAACAAATTTAAATAAAAAATATAAAACAGTATCCCTTTAGGATGGGTATATGCTATGATATCACTAAAACAATTTTAGAGGTAATCGTATGAAGTCAATTCGTTATCGTATCTATCAGCATAAAACCCGGAAAAAGAATGCCCAGGACCGAGGCACACAATTTGAACTCGAAGCATTCAATCTGTTATCGCAAGACTCAAGTACTTATGTATACCATAGTACCTATATCCCTATTGTTCGCAATAACGGAATAACAGAAATTGATTTGATTGTCGTAAATCGGAGCGGTATCGCGTGTTTTGAGGTTAAGTATACTAAACAACCATTCATCGGTTCATATGACGATGCCTTCTGGTTTAAGAAAGGTACAGACCAATCCATACGCAATCCGTTTATTCAAAATCGTTATCACGTTGATGCACTCGCATCCTACTTAGGTATTGACGCTTCGTTTATCAAGAATTGTGTACTCGTCAATCACATCCATCGTCCGATTAAAAATTTGTTTACCCTGAGTTCTGCACACTCATATTCGAATGTTGAGTCACTATCCCGCTCTGAGATAAGAAGAATTAATCGATTATTACTTCGTCGTCAGCGCTTCCTTATTTTGAAAAAGTGGAAACACCGTCGTTATCGAAAAAAAATTGCAAAGAATAATAGAACGACTTCTTAGGTCGTTCTATTTTTTAGTGCTCCTTGGGTATCGAAATAATAAGTTTTGTTATTAATGATTGCTTTACCAACCATCATCTGGCCATTATCTTTGAGATAGTACCACTGATTATTTAGGTATTTCCACCCAGTAACCATTGAACCACTTTGATCCAAATAGTACCACTTGTTATTGAGTTTTTTCCATCCGGTAGCCATTGCACCAGACGGTTCCAAATAGTACCATTTATTTTGAATCTTTTTCCATGATGTTACCATCGATCCCGATTTCTCTAAGTAGTACCACTTCTGGTTAATCTTTTTCCAGCCTTTGGCCATAGCACCCGAGTTTTCAAAGTAATACCATTTATCAGCTATTTTTTGCCATCCAGTTACCATTTCTGAATTCGAGTCAAAATAGTACCAAACACCCTTAATCGCCTTCCATTGACGATTGAGTGACCCTACGAGAGAGAAATAATACCATTTATTAGATATCTTTTTCCAACCCGTCACCATTCCTTTCTCCTGATCTATATAGAATTTATTGTTTGCAATTGAAACAAAACCGCTCAAAGGTTTCCCTAAATCATCGAAATAATAACGCGAACCCGAGATTGTCTCCCAACGTCCCTTGATAAGTTCTAAAGTCTTATCTCGATAAGACGATTTACCTTTTTCGCCTTGCCACCCTTGACGATGTTTCTCGATTATATTTGGTTTTGGATTTGGCTTTAAAATTACAGAATTGTCTTTTTTAGGTCGCTGTTGTACTGCTCTAAATTTTGATTCTAAAACTTTGAACTCCTGAATAATCTGACTCACTTCCAAATCACTTCGATTTGAAAATGCACGATCAAGTTTATTTATTAAAGATTGCTTATTCTTATCAGTTATCTTAGAACTTTTTTGAATTTGCTGTCTTAAACGCTCAGTATTATTCAAGAACAACTGCCGTTCTTGATTCAACGTAGTTGCTTGAACACGTATAGCATCGAGATTATGTGTTGTATGAGAAGAATTAATGAGGCTTAAGAGCCTATTATAGTCGTTACTTGTTAAAAATTTAAACGAATTATTTAAATCACCAATTAAAGTCTTTTTCCGATTTAGAAATTCAATTCGTCGTTCTTCATCCTCAAGTATCTTTTTAACAACATCAATCTCATGGTGTTTTGCTTCACCTTTTTTCGATCTTACACGATTTAAGTAATGGTCTCGCATTTCTTTAGAAATCTTTGTTTTGCTTTCAAGAAATTTTTGAAACGCTTCATCTTCACGCTGATCCGATACATCGATTTCTGAATCTACAATATCCACGACTCCTTCATTTTGGGGACGTTGCCATGCTTTACCCCCTTTACGAATATGTTCGGCCTCAATTCTATCAAAATATGGAACCACTTGCCCATCAAAATTTTTAGAACTCAACCAAATATTCGCAAGTTCTTCTGCATAATACTTTCTCATATCCTTATGGATTTTATCAAATGAATCAATCGCTTTAAGATAGAGTTCCACAAATCTACTATCCTGCTTAATTTTATTTTCTAAATTTACAACTTCTGTTTTAAGCTCCTCAAGTTCGATAGCATCCACAGTCTCTTTAGATCGATCAATATAATATTTTTTCTGAGAATCTGACAAAAGACCATTTTGCGTTAAATTCATCTCAAAACGCTCAATATTACGAGATCTTTTTCTTCGTGCGGTTGATTCCTCAACCATTTTCTTTATTTGATTGATTTTTTCTTGACGCTTTGGAATCGGTGTGTTTTCAATCATTTTAATATACTTCTCGACGTTTTCCGCGTGCCGCCCTAAATCGACAGTTTCATCATCAAAATCTTCTAATGAAATTAGATAAGCTTTTAAAGCGATTAAATCTCGATCTCTCGGTTTTTTCTCCTCAGCATGAATCGACTGAGAAAAGAACAAGAAACCTGATACAATGAGTAACATTGTTAACTTTTTCATATTCACAAATCTCCTTCTTGTCTAGAACGAACTTAGAATAATTGAGAACGAAAACAATGTAAAGTATATTTATAAAACACTCCAAACGGTTGTTAAAACACGTTGAAATCGATTCGCTTTACACCTACTAATTTGACATTCGCAAGATAATTACAATTGTAAAAACCTAAGTATATGCATAAAGCTTAATAGAACGCTCTGATTGGACACATCAAGGGCAGTTATCACGATGACATAAGAGCATGATAAACAATGTAGGCATTGCACACGATTTGATATAATTAAGGTATTAGAAGGAGGAATAGAATGAAACTAAATATTGATTGTGTACGAGATATCCTACTCCATCTCGAACATACAGAGCCCAACATTACCTTTAAGGACATCACACTGGGTCATTTACAGAACGCTTATAATCAAAAAGAATGTTTGGAACATTTACATAAAATGCACCACGCAAACATCCTCACACTCTCGAATACCGGTACCGAAAACCCCACAATTCAATTAACAGAAAACGGGCAAAATCTTATCGATGCAGTCAAGGATAAGCGCCTCTATGATGAATTTAAAAATGAAATCAACCAGAAATATCCAATTTATACGGTAGAAATATTTGCATACGGACTTTTTGCATATCGATCCACACGGTATGGATATTAAGAGTGTATCGTGGATACACTCTTTTTTTAATCGAATAAATTATAAAGTTGAATGAGCACAAGTGAGATTACTGTTGGAACTACCCATGCCAAGCCATGAGAATTTAAAGGAATGCGACTAAGTAACGAAACGTTTGTGAAAAAGTAAGTGTCAATAATCGATAGTAATGACATCAATGCAGTGACCCCAATCGTAACTTGATATACAGATGGTTTTACATGACAAAACAATTCGATAAAACTGAGTACAATCAGAACCATCGCAATCGGATATATTGTTTCCAGCAGTGGTACAGAAATCTGTAGAATTTTACTCAATCCGAGGTTAGACGTTACAAAACTCCATACTGTAATAACTACGACCCAAGACTTGTACTGGTACTTGGTTTTTGATGAAAAATATTGACTACAAGATGTAATCAATCCAACAGAAGTAGTAAGACATGCTAAGGTAAAAATAATTGCTAGAAGAATGACGCCAACGGGTCCAAATATATGAATGATAATATTCGCAAGAGTTTGTGCACCATGTTCTGAAAATCCATAAATCGAACCACTTAATGCTCCTAAATACGCTAATGACCCATATACAACAACTAATAAAACACCCGCAAACATTCCTGCACGCACTGTATTTTTCACCACATCTTTTTCATTTGTAATGCCGAGATCTTTAATAATCAGTGAAATCACCAGCCCAAAATTCAATGCTGCAATGGTATCCATCGTAAGATAACCATCAAGAAATCCTTGGACAAAAGGAGCTGTTTGGTAATTTCCTATCGCTGATGTAAATCCATCAAATGGTTTGATAAAACTACCTACAAATACAATTAACATTAAAAGAAGTAAGAGTGGCGTAAGAAGTTTCCCCATACGATCCACCAACTTAGTAGGATTTTTTGAAATAAAATAAGCAATGGCAAAAAAGATTGCCGTAAATATAAAAAGTCCTAATTGTTGATAGGATGCATAAACGCCTAGAAAAGGTGCGACCGCCATTTCAAAAGGCAGACTTCCTGCTCTTGGAATTCCCAACAGTGGTCCAATTGAGAGATAGATTAAGAAAGTAAAAACTAAAGCAAATTTCGGATGAACCTTTGAAGCAAGCGGATATAAACCACGATTTTGAGATATTGCAATGACTGCAAAAACGGGAAAACAAACCGCTGTAATGTAAAAGCCTGCTAACGATACTAAAGTATGTATCCCGGATGATTCACCTAAAAAGGGTGGAAAAATAAGATTTCCAGCACCAAAAAATAGTGAAAATAATGTTAATGATACGAATAATGTGTTCTTTCTTGATAATTTCTGCATACGTTTCTCCTTAATTCCATCAATAATCGACAAAAAAACCTCATCCACAAGGGACGAGGTTATCGCGTTACCACCCAAATTCCATACAAAGTATGGCACTCAACGTACATAATTATACGCGTTTCGGGTAACGGTGAACAGCCGGTATTACTTACTTACTTCAGTAATACATCTAAGTGATGATTTTCAGATACTTTTGAATCATTGACTCTCAGCTTATGTCAACTCTCTGTGCATTCAATCAAGAATCCTACTCCTTCACTATCGTAGATTTATTTTTACTATAATAATCAATCTACGAGTGCTTGTCAATATATTACATACTATAAATTATGATTGGCGTTTACGACGTGATTCGAAAAGCATCAATAAACCCATACCAATCATGAGGAACATAAATCCTGGAAGGTCTGAAGCTCTACCCGTTGACGGTAAATGACTATCATCATTCGAATCATCTGTTTTTGAATTCGTTAATTCATCTCCGATACCCGGTTTATTATCTCCAGGTTTCGTTTCGGGTTTCTCATTCGTTGTTTCACCTGGCTTTTCTTCAGGTTTTACTTCTGGTTTCTCAGGTGTAATACCACCATTACCATTATTATCACCCTTCACAAGTTCAACAGTTTGTGTACGTGTTTGTCCGTTTTTCGGATTTAAATCAAATGTCAGTGATTTCACATCTGATGCTGATCGCATCATGATATCTTTATCTTTTAATACAATTTCCACATCCACCGTATCCACTGATTGAGATGGATCACTAACACTGACCGTTAGATTCCCGGTTTCATAATGGAATACATATGATCCCGGTTTGAGGTTTAGTTGTTTAATTGGAAGACCATCAAAGTCAAGGGATAGTTGATCTTCTTCAAAGACATTCACTGCAATAATTTGTTGATCTGCATCATACACAGCATGCATTGAAGCATCATTTCTCAAAATATGAATTGGATTTGCTTGACTCAATGACTTCGTTTCTGCTTGACTGTATTGCGGTAAAATCATCATTGCATAGGTATCATTGTCTGCTTTAGATGAATGGTTTTGTCGAATCGAAACAAAATCATTTTCATATTCCTTGTCATTACCAAACAATGTGTTAATCGATTGGTAGGTACCTTTACGCGTTTCATATTCAAACGTAATTGGTGCTTCTTCTAAGAAAACGTATCCAATTGCATCATCATGGTGTTTTGATTCGTAGTGAGCCCACATATTCGGTGTGACAGTCATTTCTTGTTGTGAGTCTGTCATGATTTTCCCATTAACTGAGAATTGATCACCGATGCGTGTATCAATAATACGATTTTCAAAAATCGTTTCAATTGTGTCTGGGGAGTTTCCTTGAATCTTGCTTCCCATTAACACAACTTTATCATTTAAAAAGAGATAAGATTTTTGTGCAGTAAGGTCTTGTTGGTTAAAGTTTGATTTATCTAAGTTCATCACAGCTGTACCATTAGAACCTTGCTCAACACCCCCTACAAAACTTTGTGGTGAAAGCAAGCGTTCGCCACTGCTTAATGCAAGCTCACGTGTATCTAAAGTTACACCTGGTAAACGGTATGGATTAACTGTTGGCCAATAACTTACACCAAATTGACGATCATCATGAGTATAAAGGTAATACATACCGTCTCCGGTGTACCATCCTTTTCCATTTTCACCACTGAATGATTCGAAGTTCGCAATACGATCTGAGTACATACTTAAACCTAAAGTATAGCGATCGTGATGTACGGCGACACGATCCATTGCAGAGAAAATTGAAACTTTCTTCTCAAGTTCCACAGGATCACTTTGCGTATTTAAAGCCTTCGTAATTTGTTCAGCATGTTTCATATCACGAACATGCTCAAGCGGATTAATCGCTTTCTCAATTTTTGGATACCAAAGAGCTGTAACACTTTCAACTTTGTCTCTAAATAAATCTGGAGCAATCTCACTTACAAAGAGCAAGTTACCCAGCATACTGAATCCACCACCATAAGCACTGGAGGATTTCATCAATTCTGGCGCGCGAGACATTCCGCGTCCTTGAACCATTGCCATAAGTTGACCTTCATGAAGCATACTGATAAACCCACGCTCTAATACAGGGAACAAGGTTTGATATGTAGATTCATCTAGTTTCCATGGACTTGGTTGCAGTAAGGTTAGAAGACTTGATACACCTTCTAGATATACAGAACCATAGCCTCCGGTATAAGGAATTGTTTTATGTTGAACCATCGAACCATCTTCATAGATACCATCTTCTGAAGTTGCCAGTTCAAACAAAGGCATGAGATCGTTTTGAAGTCTTTCGAGTTTAGTAACATCTTCACTTAATAAAGCAGTACCGAGTAAACTCATTGCTAAGTCTGTACGGTTCGCTCCAGTTGCGATATCCCCTTTTTTACTCATTTGATCAACAGCATTTGGAACATAACTTTCCACAACATGCACTAATGCTTCTAAACGTTCATGAGGGAGATAATCAGCAAGCAAAATTAAACTATCAGTAATTGCTTTCGCACTTCCAATTTGATAATCCCACCAGTTCCCCTCAAATACAGATTGATTTCCATTATAACTAAAGACTTTATAAAGGTGTTCCATCCCTGAAACGATTTCTTCATAAACATCTCTTTGTTGGTATAAAGCAGATTCCGGCATTTGATAGGCAAGTATCACTGCTTTAAGATTACGGAATTGTTTTGTCATATTTGAAGATTTTGTAGCACTCGTATTATCCCAAAGATCTTCTCGGTAATCGTTTGTTTTCTTCATACTACGATAGAGTGATTCACCCTCGCGAATGACTTTATCTTTAAACGAATCTTTAAGAGGACTTGAAATACTACTGTCTCCTATATATCGTTTTTGCCATTGATGAATCATTGATTGCATATCAGCATTTTTTTGAGACGGTGTAACTTCAACGTTAATTGTTTTTAAAACGTTGTTTCCAAATAATATTTGAACTTCTGTTACACCTTGTTTTTGCGGTAAGAGCAAGCCTTCCTCAGTCACATCCACAACACTTTTGTTTTTGGAAACAAAACTTAAGTCTTTATAGTTTGCATGCATTGGTGTCATTTCAAATTCAAAATAATGAAGTTGGTTTTCATCAAGTCGAATGGAATCGGATGCGACAGAGATTGACTGGATCGGTAATGAATTGGTATTTAAAACCGTCACGGTCATTTCATCATAAATACTTGAATCAAATGCTGAGCTTACACTAATTTTCGCGATTCCAGGTTTGAGTCCAACAATTGAACCTTGATCAACACGTACTATGGATTCATCACTTGATGACCATTCTAAAGTTTTTTGATTGATTGCATTCGGTTCAGTAACAACAGGAAGTAAAACTTTTTGATTCAATGCGATATCAAGTGCGTCATCATTTAATTGAATTGATGTTGCTCCTATTGGTTTTTCATAAAGCATCAAGTCATCCAGGAAATAAGACCCTTTCGTATTATGCATACGGAATACCGGTAAGATTTGTGTTGTTTTATCATCCGTCTTAAATTCAACTTTAAAACGAATCCATTGATCGGATGCATTAATAGTATCCGCATGAACAACGCCTGAATTTTTATTCGCTGTATATCCATCTACTTGTAAATTAATGCGCGCTTGTGCTGAATTTAATGTTTCAAGATCTTGAGTTTTAAACCAACCTTCGTATACATACGTTGTTTCGGGTTTCACATCATAACGTTTTTGTGGTTTGAAGAAACTTAAAGCACTTTGATCATTACGCGCTAAATTAATTTTCGCAGCATACGATCCGTCTTTAACATCGGATTTGACCATTTCCGCACTGTAATACGATGCATCTAAGTTTGAAGCTGAATATCGTTCAAAAACCCATGATTCAGGTTTTAAGTCTTGATCCCAAAAACCAACATCTTGATGCCAATTTCCAGCGCTTGTGTTGCCTTTGTTGGGTGCTTTGACGAGTTTTTCAAAGCTTCCATTTTCTAAAATATTTTTCGCAAATAGATTCGTATCTTTTGGAGCACGAACATTTACATTAATCTGTTTACTTAATCCACTTTTAGAATCAGAAACCGTGATGACACTGAGTCCTTCAGAAACTCCAGTCACAACACCTTGTGCATCAACGGTTGCGATTGCAAGATTACTGGATGACCATTCTAAACGATCAACAGGATAATCACTCGGTTCAACAACCGGTTTAATCACAGCTTGTGCTTGCGGTGCGAGTGTCATTTCATCTTGCACAACATTCAAATCTGTAAGTTTAATATCCGATGCGATTTCTTTTTCTTTCAGAGATATATTTTTTATTGAATAAGAACCTTTGATAAATGCGAATTTAAAGACGGGTAAGAAGTCTGTCGCAGACTCAATTTTAAATTCATGTTCAAAATCAGTCCATGTAGGTGCTGCAGGAAGTTCGAACTCGATTGATGGTTTAATCAAAGTATTTTGATTATATTGATCAATATTCAAGTTAACGACTGCTGGTTTACCATTCGCAATGATTTTAAAATCAGTTTTATAGGTCCCTTTCACAATATAAGTTGTATTGGGTTTTGCCTTGATTTTCTTCTCAGGTTTGAAAAAAGACATTGGTGTTTGGTATTGACTGTTTGACGAAGCAGTCATCACACCTTGATCTAGATCAGCCTTATATTGAGAACGATCGAGGGATGAGCTGCTGTAACGTTCAAACATCCATCCTTGTGGTTTAAGATCATTGGTCCAGAAACCAATATCTTTATTGTTTGTTTTGTTGCTTTCATCCATGGGCACAACATTTTCGGTCAATGAAAAATCAGAATTGACGAAATACTCAGCTGCTGAAGCGGGTTGCCCAACATCCAATGCTTCAATACGTTGTTGGGTTGGGAACAACGTAACGGTGAGAAGCAGCGTGAGTAAAAACATAACGGGTTTTCTCATAAATGTAACCTCTTTCTTTTCAAGGTGATTATAAGGTAAACCGGTTAGGTTGTCAATTGTTTTTAACATTAATCATAAAAAAACAGATTCTTATCGAATCTGTTTTATTTTATTTTTAAATAAGTTCTAAATCCTCGAGCTGCATAATAGGAATCTGCACCGTTATGATAAATAAATACTGTACCATAGCGGTAATCTCCAAATAAAGCACCTCCGAGATTACGGATTTTTGCGGGTGTCTCAATCCACGATGATGTTTTCTGATCAACGACATCATGATTTTGTAGAAAGCGGTAAAGTGTTTCATCCAATAAACGCACCCCTGCCTCCTGCGCAATTTGAACGGCACTACCGCTCGGTTTATTCTTCTTGCGTTGTTCTAAGGCTAAAGCGTCATAACACAAACTACGTCGCTCTACAGGACTTTCTGGAGCACAATCCATGTATATCCATGAACCGTCATCCAAAACAAACAAATCCGGTTCCCCTTGCGTTTCTTCCATCCATAAAAGCGAATCTAAAACGTGTGAATTTGACTGAATCCCTTCAAGAACATCATCCCAAGCAATGGTAGGATGACGATGTTCATTCATTTCAAACCGTTCTTGTAAACTTACAAGCAATTCCTTTTGATTCATCCAAACACTCCCTTTCTTCTACCGATTCATATCTTGATAATACATTAGTACTGATTTACGCGTAATAATCCCCATAAATTTATTACGATCATCCACAACAGGAACAAAGTTTTGATCTAAAATACGTTCTAAAACATAAGTTAGATCTACATCAATGGTTACTGGTGGATTCCAAGAATGACGCATAATATCTTTTAAATACACTTCTTCAACATCTTTCATGTCCGTTATTTGTTCACGAATTAAATACCAAAGAAAGTCACCTTCATTTATCGTTCCATAAAATTGACCATCTTCGGTAATTACAGGCATCGCAGTATAGCCATGGAACCTCATTTTCTCTAACGCTTGTCGAACACTTGCGGTATTTGTAATATATCCAATCAAGCCTTTAGGTTTTAATAAAAATGCAATACTTGTATAAGGTGCTTCATTTAAATGCTTTGAATTAATATTATTTAATGTTGTCATAATCCCATCCTTTTACACCCTTATTTTACCATGAGTTCCAAAGACGACCACCAAATCACATAACATTACACATTCCGTTTTAAAACCGCATCCATCCAATAAGGCGCATACGCTGATGTACATCCTTTGGCTACTTTCATATCTTTATAGACCGCAGATGCTTCACCAATCTCATAAGCTCTATCCACAAATTCAGAATAACCAAAGCCAATCTCACATAAAGCTCGATTCATCATCCATTGCGTTAAGGGATGCGCACGAACTAAATGCACTTCAATCTCATCCAATAAAGCCATGAGTTCAAGCTCTTTTTTCTGCTTTCGCTTAATTGCATCCACAACAAAGGTCCAATAAACACGCCCTAAATGATCTGCAGTCTCAAACTTCAAACGCTCAACCCACACATCTTTATCTTGTGAGAAAACAAGACATCGAAAAATAAGGTCCTCCTGAAGCGTCATTACCTGAATCTCATTGAGAAATTTAAATACGGTCACTTCATCCAGCTCATTGGGATCAAAAAGAAGTACCGCAAGCAATTGATAATCAATAATGTTAAGTTCCCATAAAGATAAAGCTAATTGGTGGTCCTTCCCAATTTCTTTTGCCAATTTGCGCATAATTCCTAAGGGAACTCCCACTGTTTTATCATTCGCACCTTGTTTCATCAAGGTCTTACGTCGACTCTCATTTTTAAAAACATCTAAATACAAAACAACGGATTCAACGGTCCACGTTTTCATATCATCACCTCTAGAATCTATTATAACGTCTAATTATTATTTTGACGCTTCTAACGACCCGAGACATTCTATTGTTGATTTATTTAATGAAAGTCGTATGCTTATTAAAAAAGGAGTCTTTATGTCGAAAACAATGAAACGCATTCTCGCTGTCATTATATCTCTAACAGTTCTCTTGGCTTACTTCTATATATGCGCCCAAGCACCTGATATTACACGTTATACTTCAAAGTATAATCCCGCCATCAGCCAAGATGAAAATATGAATGCATGGCTTCGTGGCTACCTTCGTACTCATCAATCAAAACTCAATCAAAAAGCTCCCTTGATTGATTATAAAATCGAAGCTTTAAAATCGATGGATCCAGTAGCTGAAGAGCAAGGTTGGTGGATCTTTGATGTGAAACTTTCAACCGAAGCAACAAGACGCCCGGATAAACTTTTTAAAACCTTGCCCTTACAAAATAACATGCACTACGAATACCATTTAATTCTATATATGAATTTGGAAAATGATGTACTGAGATATCATAACGATATGACTGAAAAAACCTATAAGGAAAAGCATTTCCCTACAACCCCGGATTACGAAACAGATCCTCAAGCATCTTTTTATGATGATCAGAATATGTTTTTGCGTATACGCGAAAATGAAGACAGTCCTTGGATTGAAACCCCGGTAGAATCAGATGACTTCACTACATCTACTCAAGGTCATTTTCAAGAAGACAAACGTATCTTCAGTTCAAAAGACCATCATGAAGTTTTAAATAAGAAAGATGGCAAGGTTATCGTAACTGCAACGGTGGATGGAGGCGCAAACTGGTCCTCAACAACCATCTTTTATGAACCCCCATTATCAATTATTACTGCCGCTTATCTCGATTTCGTGAATGAAACAGGCATTCTTGCCTTGTCCAGTCATGTCGCATTAAACTCAGAAATTGTAAGTTATCATTATACTTTGGATAATGGTAAAACATGGAATTCACAACCCATCCCAAACTATACCAACAAGATAACTGATGCATCCCTAAGTGGCCCTAAAACACTATGGGTAACCCAACCCAATTCGCCACACCTTTATCGAAGTAATGATTACGGTGAAACCTTTAATGAAGTTATTCTTTCAGCACAAACACTTAACGATACCGCTATCGACTGGAATGATATCTTTGTCCAAGCAACAGCACCACAACGAGAGGATCATCAACTTAAAGTCCGCATCACCCAAAATAATGGAGACTACCAAAAAAATGCTGATGCGGTCTTTATCAGTACCGATAATGGCGATACGTGGACCTTTAGCGAATACATCATTCCACCTAAAGTTTTTTTAAGCTATTATCCAAAGAATGTGAGGAGTAATCCTGCAGCAACTGCAGAACCGATGACACCTGCAACATTAGGACCCATTGCATGCATGAGTAAAAAGTTTGATGGATCTGCTTTTTGACCCTCAACTTGTACAACACGTGCAGCCATTGGAACTGCAGAAACCCCTGCAGCACCAATCATTGGGTTGATTTTATCTTTAATAAAGAGATTCATTATTTTAGCAACAATAACCCCTGATGCGGTTCCCACAGCAAAGGCTACAAGTCCTAAAGCAATGATCCCTAAAGTTTGTGTATTAAGGAAGGTTTCAGCATTCGCCGTTGCACCAACTGTCATTCCTAAGAAAATTGTGATGGTATACATCAAAGGATTCTTAGCTGTTTCAACAAGATTTGGAACAACACCGACTTCTTTTATTAAGTTTCCAAACATCAACATCCCCACTAGAGGTGCAGCACTTGGAACGATAAGTGACACTAAGATCGTAACAACAATCGGGAAGAGAATTTTTTCTTTTTTAGACACTTCACGAAGTTGAACCATTTTAATTTCGCGCTCTTCTTTTGAAGTTAAAGCACGAATGATTGGCGGTTGTATGACGGGTACAAGCGCCATATAGGAGTAAGCAGCAACTGCAATAGGCCCCAATAAATGTGGTGCCAATTGACTTGTTAAGTAAAGGGCTGTTGGTCCATCAGCACCTCCAATAATTCCAATACTGGATGCTTCCATCACATTAAATCCAAGTGCAATTGCACCTAAGAAAGCGAAGAAAATTCCAAACTGTGCAGCAGCACCCAGAATTAAACTTTTAGGGTTTGAAAGCAACGGACCAAAATCGGTAGCCGCCCCAACTCCCATAAAAATCAGTGGTGGGAAAAGACCAAGGTGAACCCCTTGATAAAGAAGGTTTAAAACACCACCTTCTTCCATAACCCCTGATAACGGTAAATTTGCAAGCAACATACCAAATGCAATTGGAATGAGTAAATAAGGCTCATATCCCTTTTTAATCGCAAGAAATAACAGTGTGCATGCGATAACAATCATCACAAATTGCCCTAAGGTCATAGCAGCAAAACCCGTTTGATTTAAGAAATCAAATAGAATATTTAACATATCTTAACCTCGGTAGGTCAACAAGTCTTGACCATTATCGACTACTTGTTTTTCGGAAACAAGCACTTGATCAATCACACCATCCTGATCGGCTACAATTTCATTTTCAAGTTTCATTGCTTCAATAACCATCACGGCTTGACCTTTTGAAACAGATTGTCCTGGTTTCACAAGAACACTAAGTACAGATCCTTGAATCGGTGCTTTTAATGCAGAGCCAGAACCGCTTAATGAGACTGGTGTTGACACTGTTGGTTCAAAATCGCCAACTTTTTCAATTTCAACCTCATAAACTTTTCCATCTATAGATACTTTATATTTTTCCATTCATATCTCCCTTCTACTTAACTCTCTTAATTGATTTAATACGAATATTTTGAGACTCGTTTTCTTGAGCTAAACAGCTCACAACAAGTTTCGCAACAAGACGATGTTCTTCATCATTATCTTCAATTCTTTGTTCTATTGGCGCTTCCGGTTTATCAAACTTCGACAACACCGCTGTAAATACTTGAAGTACAAGCGCTAAAAGTAAAAGAATAACAAACACAACAAGCATTGAAAATAAACTCACAGTTAATCCATCTAAAAATGTAAATGTTGGACTCATTTCACAGCTCCTCCATCAAACATCTTGAATTCAATGAATTCAGGACGTGCTTTAGGTTCTTCACCTTCTAAAATAGCATTTTGAGGGAAAAGAATATAGGATAACACTTCTTCTTCTAAAGCTTCACGACCTAATTTTGATTCAAGTTCAATTTTACTTGCTTCATAAACACTTGGCATGGATTCAACAGGTTGTTTTTCAACACGTTTTTCATCTTTCAAGATAAGATTGATAATGTCCTCGTTAACAGGACCTGGGAATGTGCCATAAAGACCCATAGCATAATCTTTAATTTCCTTTGGTACCATTTTATAACGGGTGCCTGTTAAGACATTCAAGACCGCTTGTGTCCCTACCATTTGTGACAGGGGTGTTACTAGCGGTGGATAACCCAAATCTTCACGAACTTTTGGAATTTCTTTAAGAACTTCTTCGTAACGATCGGATGCACCTTGATCTTTTAACTGACTCATTAAATTACTGAGCATTCCACCAGGAACTTGATACGTTAAAATATTGGGATTAATCATTAATGCTTTCGCAGGATATTGACCGCTTGCAATGTATTTCGTTGCAAGTTCATTTGCTTCTTCGTATGCGCCTTGTAATGCAGTGTGGGTAAGTGTAGTTTCACGATTTGTGACATGTGCAGTTTCAAGTAGTGTTTCCAATGCAATATGGGATGTGCCATTTGAAAATGGTGAAATACAACCATCTACAATATCAACACCTGCCTTCATCGCTTGTTCAAAAACAAGACTTGAAAGACCTGTTGTTGCATGTGAATGAAGGTTAATTGGAACATCAAGTTCTTCTTTTAAACGCTTCACAAGTTCAAAGGTTACATCCGGTAATAAAATTCCCGCCATATCTTTGATACAAATCGAGTCCGATCCAGCTTCAACCAACTGTTTTGCATAAGTAACATAATAATCAATATTATGAACAGGACTTACCGTATAAGAGATTGCACCTTGACAGTGTCCACCATGTTTTTTAATAAAGTAAATTGCATTCTTTACATTTTCGATATCATTCAAAGCATCAAATACACGAATAATATCAATCCCATTTTCAAGACTTAGACGAATAAATCGTTCTAACGTATCGTTATCATAATGGTGATATCCTACAATGTTTTGACCTCGTAACAACATCGAAAACGGTGTATTGGGTGCAACGCGTTTCATATCTCTTAAATTTTGCCATGGACTACGCTTAAAGAAACGAAGTGCACCATCAAAGGTAGCACCACCCCAAACTTCAATCGCATTCAGACCTACTTGGTCCATCTCGGCTAAAATTTTAAGGATGTCTTCATGTTCCATACGTGTTGCAAGTAACGACTGATTTCCATCACGTACCGTTACATCATTAATTTTAATTGTTTGCATAGATCTCCTTTCTGAACTATTGCATTACGGAATGAAAGAGAGACTTTGAAGTCTCTCTCTTTCATTCATTCATTACATAAAGATTGAGAATAATATGGATCCGATGATGAGCACGATCGCCCCACCAAGACGGGATGATAATTGTGCATAAGCCATCAGTCCCATACGGTCTCCAGCTCCAAGAACAGCAAGGTCTCCAGAACCACCACGGTTCGCCATACATAAACCAGCTGTAATCGCTGCATCAATTGGGTAGAATCCTACGAACCAACCAACGATAGCGGAACCAAGTGTTGCTCCTACAACAATTGCAAGGGCAAGAATAACGTTACTGAATGATAATGCACGAGCAAGTTCACCAAGGTCTAAATCAACACCAACTCCAACCATGATAATTAATACAAGGTATTTTGAGAAGAATGATTGAAGACGTTTTGCACCTTCACGAATATTTTGAGGTACAACACCTGTTGCAGCTAAGATAACTACAAAGATAATCATGTAAGCAAGGTTATGAATCTTAACACCAAAGATACTTGGTAAGATTAATTTACTCATTAAGAAACCAAAACCAAAGCAAGCAAGTCCTAATACAAGTCCAGCAGCAACATCTTGAAGTGTTGGATCATATTTTTCATCTTCTTTAACAAGTTCTTCAGATTCGTTACGTAAGATTGTGCTCTTATTACCTGTTAAGTTCGGACGTAATTCACCAAGACGGTCAAGTAATGATGCCATCATGATTGCAAAGATATTTGCGACTGTAAGAATAATGATAGCGAATTGGTAGTAGTTTTCACTTGGAAGACCGGTAACATCCGCATACATTTGTGATAGCGGAACTGCTCCACCACCATTACCACCACCCATTACAGGTAGAACGTAGTTTAAGATAATATCTTGTGGTGCTTTTCCGAAGAAAATTCCAACAACTGAAGCAAGTAAGAATGCTCCTAATAATCCACCAAGGATTGCAGGAATATATCCTACAAAGCTCTTAAGTAAAACTTTACGATCAAGTGATAAAACACTTCCGGTAATTAATACAATAATAAATAAGTTTAAGAAGTTTACTTTTTCAGTAAAGTTTCCAATTGATTCTACATATACTTCTGGAAGAATATTGAAGTATACCATTGCGGATGTTCCTAAGAACGCAAGAACAATTCCTCCCCCAACATATTTATTCCAAATTGGGATACGGTTACCAATCTCATAAAGTGGAATACCGATTGTAAACATAACTAATAGTGTTGCAGGCATATCGGTTCCGAATGTTTCTGTAAAGATTCCGAGTGCACCGATTGCAAGGATTGCTAGCATAATTGGCCATTGAATCCCGTAAAACTTAAGTTGTTTTTTCTCTGACATAATGTCCCCCTAGATGTTTTTTACTTGACGAATCACGTCAATAAGTGTTCCATCGCGATATTCTACTAACGCTACGACTTTATCCTCAAACTCAATGTCTGCAGGTTCCCCTACAATGTCGTATGCAATATCACGTAATTCTTCAATTGTAACTAATGGTAAATCTGTTTTCTTAAGTGCTTCAAGAATATCAGGTCTTGCAGGATTGACTGCAACCCCATAATCAGTAACAAGAATATCAACACTTTCTCCAGGTGTTGTTACAGATGTTACGGATGTACGTACGGTCGCTAAACGACCACGAACTAATGGTGAAACAATAATACAGCACTTAGCCCCTGCTGATGTATCAACATGGCCTCCTGGTGCTCCTTGAATGGTACCATCGGAACCAACAACAACGTTAACATTAAAATCAACGTCAATTTCAAGTGCTCCAAGAATAACATAATCTAACTTATTAACATATGCTCCCTTATTTAATGGGTTTGCATACTCAGAAGTTGAAATTTCAAAATGATTTGGTGTTTCATGAACAGATTCAACACTAGCGATATCAAAATCTTGTGTATCCGCAATTGCATGAATATAACCTTCTTTAAGCATATCTACCATAGGTTTTACGATACCACCTAAAGCAAAGCTCATTTTAATATTTTGTTCTTCCATTGGTTGTTTTAAAAATTGTGTTACCGCTAAACTTGCACCACCAGCTCCAGTTTGGAAGGAGAAGCCGTCTTTAAACCATGGTGTGTTTACAACACATTTGGTTGCATATTCTGCAATCATTAATTCTCGTGGATCCTGTGTCATGCGAATTGCATTTCCTGCAATTTTTGATGAGTCTCCAACTTTATCAACCTCAACAACATAATCAACATCAATTCCTTTAATTGAATATGGATTGTTTGGATATGGCACAAGTGTATCTGTAATGACGACAACTTTATCAGCGTAACGTGCATCAACATCAGAGTAGCTTAGAACACCACAATCTGCTTTTCCACCTTTACCTGAAGCATTTCCGTATACATCACTGGTTGGTGCTCCAATAAAGGCAACATCAATTTTAACTTGTCCAGTTTCAATTGCACGAACACGACCACCGTGTGAACGAATTAATGCTGGATTTTTAAGTTTTCCTGCAGAAATTGCATCCCCAATTTCATCACGAACACCTGAAGATGAAATGGTTGTAATCGTACCATCTTCAATTAATGGAACAATTGAAGCATGTGCTTTCCCTAAAGAAGAAGCGCAAAGATAGAGATCCTTAATTCCCATATCTTTAATTACTTCAAAGACCATTGCCGCAATGTAATCACCGTTTCTAAAGTGGTGATGGAATGAAATACACATACCATCTTTAAGGCCTACTTTTTCAATGGCTTCACGAATGGAAGCTAAAACCTTTGAATCATGTGGGTTTACTTGAGCTTTAATGGTTGGTGCAGCTTTTGTATACTCATAATTATCACGATAATATTGACCTTGGAAGGCTTCAACACCATCTACTAGAAATTCATCAGGAATTATACGATTTACTTTGTTTTTCATATTAAATCCCCCTTATATACGCCTGCTGCTTGAGCGAGTTCAAGGGTACGTTTTGCCCCTTCAACGTGAGCAACGTCAACCATTTGTCCATCAACAATAAGAACTCCAATACCTTTCGCAGCACTTTCCTTAACACCTTCTACGATATGTAGAGCATGTTCGATTTCTTTTTGAGTTGGTGTAAAGACTTTATGGATTGTCGCAATTTGTCTTGGTGAGATAATTGACTTCCCATCAAATCCCATATCTTTAACCAATCGTGTTTCTTTTTCAAGACTATCGAAATCATTAAGGTCTGTATGTACCGTATCAAATGCCATAATGCCTGCAGCACGTGCTGCGATCACAAGCATCGATCGAGCCATAAAGAGCTCTTCTCCTGTTTTAGTACGTGTTGCACGCATGGTACGTGTAAAGTCACCTGCACTTAATGCAACCCCCATCATACGTGGACTTGCTGTACAGATTTCATATGCGTTGATAACTCCAAGTGGTGATTCAATGGCTGCCATTAACATTGTTGATCCCACTTCACGACCGAATTCTTTTTCTGCTTCCGCCATTAAGCGTTCCACATCATAGATTTCTTCTTTAGTTTCGGTCATTGGTAAACGAATTCCTTCGCAACCGCCTGCAATCGCTGCACGAATATCTTCATGATAATACGTTGTTGTTGCGGGATTAATACGAACCCAACGTTCTACACCATGATAATCCACTGATTTTAATGTGTGGTAAAGTTGAACACGTGCTGAATCTTTTTCACTTTCTGAAACAGCATCTTCTAAGTCTAAAATGACACAATCTGGCTTGTAAACATAAACATCTTTCACAAGTGAAGCACGTTGTGCATTTAAGAACATCATCGTACGTCTAATTCTATTTTTCATAATTTAGACCCCCAAGGTAGGTTATCGACTGTATCGCTTGCACGAAGAACAGCAGTTTGTACGCGTGCTTTGATTGTACAATCTAAAGCACCTTGATCTTGAACGACAATTTTCGCATCTTTGACTTCCAATGTGTCTAAGACTTCATGAACCGTTTCAAGAATTTGAGCGCCATATTGTTTTATGACACTACTGTTTAATTCTACAGAGACTCCATCTGTAGAAGGTTCCACCATAACTTGTACATCACTTGATTCTAATGTACCAGCTATTGCGCTGTGTTTTATTTCCATTTCTTCTCCTTCCTCCTAAATCACAAACATCACACTTGTAACATAGGTTCCTGTACTTAATTAATACCATATGGCAAACGCTTACATCAAGGGTTAGGGTCCTTAAAGAACATTCAAAAAACACTTATGAAACAAAACTTTGGTATGCTATTATTGAATTGTGAAGAAAAGGAGATTATTATGATTAAAAAACTCTATATCAAATCAAATCCAAGCGTTAAGGAAAAATGGTTAAACCTCTTAATGCAAGAAGGCATTCGAGAGGAATCTACCTTAGATGAGACTTACGGATATTATAATGAAGAAGACGAACTGATTGCGACAGCATCACGATATCAAAATGTTATCAAGTGCGTCGCGGTAGATTCGACGTATCAAGGTGGATCACTCTTTAATGAAATCATTTCTCATGTCATGAATCAAAATGTACAAGAAGGGTTCTTTAAACATTATGTTTATACAAAACCAGGGTGCAAGAAAGGTTTTGAATATCTCGGCTTTCATGAGATTGAATCTGTAGATCATACACTTGTTTTTATGGAGAAAGCTATCACAGGTTTTGATGCTTTTATTAAAAACCTTGAATCTTTAAATCAAAATGAGCCCAACACTGCCGCAATCGTCATGAATGCCAACCCATTCACCTTGGGTCATCAATTTCTGGTAGAAAAAGCAGCTTCAGAAAGTAAGTTCGTTTATGTTTTTGTTTTAAGTGAAGAAATGAGTGCATTTAAAGCAGCACAACGTATCGAACTTGTGCGTCAAGGAACTGCACATCTTAAAAATGTGAAGGTCCTTCCAACTGAAAATTATATGGTTTCAAGCGCTACCTTCCCTTCTTACTTTTTAAAAGAAGATGATGATGTGACCTTTGTCCAAGCACGACTTGATGCCCGTGTATTTGCGCACCACATCGCTCCAGCCCTAAACATAACCAAACGTTATGTCGGTTCTGAACCGTTTTCAAATGCCACAAACATCTATAATGAGGCCTTACAAGAAGAATTTAAGGGAAAACTTGATTTAGAAATTGTCGATCGTATCGGAAATGATGAGAGTATTATTTCCGCAACCAAGGTCCGTTCACTGCTTGCTGAAGAAAACCTTGATGCCGTGCGACACTTTGTCCCAGAAACAACCTTTGCGTTTTTTATCAGTGAAGAAGGCAAACAGGTAATCGCGTCATTAAAAGGAGCTTAATGTATGAATGAAGTAACTTTAGAAGCAATGCTTGATGCCCGTGAAAAACGTGTACAAACAATCGCTGAACTCAAAAAACAATTTCCTACCCAATCAATCATCAGTTTTAAACTGAATATTCCAGGTCCTACTAAATCAACGCCCAATTATCAGTGGGCATTCAAGCAAGGAATCTTTGAATTGGATCAATTCGCGAAATGTTATGACTGCCAACTTAAAAATCATACTGGTCCTGAAGCTTATTACATCAGTGATTTAAAAGCTGAAGCGGTGAAAGAAGCTATGGTCAACCTGGAAGATACACATCCGCTTGGTCGCCTTTTCGATCTTGATGTCGAGGGCATCAATCGTAAAGATCCGGGGATTGCACCGCGTAAATGTCTTATTTGTGATGATGATGCACATGGATGCAGCCGAAGTCGCAAGCATACCCTTGATACCGTAATCGATACAATCAATACCCTCATCGAAAACGTGAAATCGTCACAATAAACACTAAAAAAACACCCTATTGTAAACTCTTTGTTATTTCAAGTTTACAATAGGGTGTTTTTATGTTAATCTTCAATCGCAAAGGAGGATGCTATGAAAACCAAGACAGTCCTAGATTTACTCATTGAAAACCAGGATTCATTTGTGAGCGGCGAACAGATTGGTGACCTACTTCATATGACTCGAGCCAATGTATGGAAAGAAGTAGATAAACTTCGAAAAAAAGGCTATACCATTAATTCTGTTCGAAACCGAGGTTACCAATACGTCGATAACGCAAACAATCTATCCAGTGCTGAAATTCGAAACAACATGAAAAACAGTTTTGTGGAGGATATTCGCTGTTATGACAGCATTCCTTCGACGAATTCTCTCGCAAAAGAAATGATTCCCGATCAATTCAAAGACCCATTTCTCATTGCAACTGATCATCAGAGTGAGGGTCGTGGGCGTCGTGGGCGAACCTTTTATTCTCCATCCAAAAACGGTATTTACATAAGTCTTGCCTTAGTACCTACTTTATCTCTTGAGGACACCCAACTAATTACCATAATCGCTGCGGTTGCAGTTAAAAAAGCCTTGAAGATGCTTTATCAACTTGAAGTTGATATTAAATGGCTCAACGACATCTACTTAGATGGTAAAAAGCTTGCCGGGATACTCACCGAAGGAGAAATTGTTTTAGAAAGCAATCAATACCGTTATCTCATTTTAGGTATTGGACTCAATGTTTTCCATGATTCAAATCTTCCTCAGAACCTCAATGAAATTTATACATCACTCGATCAACACATCAAAAGAGACATTGATCGCAATAAACTCATTGCAACCATTACAGACTGTTTCTTCAGCCTCTATGAAAAATTCCCAGATAATCGTCAAACCATCATTGACGATTATCGCTCATCATGCTTTATCATCAATCAATACATTTATATCAATCAAGACTTCTCACAACGGTTTTACGTCAAGGACATTGATGAAAAAGGTCAACTCATTATAAATGATAAAGACCAAAATATCCGTACATTAAACTCAGGAGAAGTAAGCATTCAAGGAGAAACACATTATGAAGGTTAAAGATCTTGCATTATCATCTCTATTTTCTGTATTTATCATTATTGGATCGATGATTAAAATTCCAATTCCATATGTACCCTTTACGTTGCAAGTCCTTGCAATATGTTTGAGTGCCTTGTTATTAACACGTAAACAAGCCGTAATGGCAGTATTCATTTATATTATAATGGGGCTCATCGGTTTACCCGTATTTGCTGGTGGGATGTCTGGACCCAATATTGTAATGTCGCCCACATTCGGCTTCATTCTAGGTTTTATTCCAATGGTTTATATCATTAACACTTTATACCATAAATTACCTAAAAATCGCCGTTTCCTCGCCTTTGTATCTGGAGAAATCATCCTATATACACTAGCACTTCCAATTCTTTATTTTAATCTCAAAACCTACCATGGGATTACATTACCCATTTCAAAATTATTTATTTCATATTGTTTCATGTTTGTTCCCACCGACGTGTTATCAATGACGCTTAGTGCATTCATCACAGCGCGTATGCCCGAACACATAAAAAACAAAAAGGATGCCTAAACAGCATCCTTTAATCTATGGTCACGATACATTTGAATAAAAATACTTAGTGCCAGCAAATCTGCGGTTCCACCCGGACTTAAATTTCTTTTGATAAATTCATGATTCATTTGTACGAGGTGCTCGTCCAAATCGTTGAAACTGCTAGAAGCCATCGATTTCCCATACTTAAGGCCTTCGATTCCACCGCGTTTAACCATATTGGTATCATTATTAGATTGCATCAATGCAAGAAGTGCTTTCTTTCGCGCAAGCACGTGATCATCTTCAGAATCTAAAATGGGTAACGCAAACTCAAATACATGAGGTATTCCTGCCTCGACCTCACCCCGTATTCCAGTAAAACCATAGTCTCGATACATACGTTCTCCATGTGTTCTATAATCTGTAAGAGATGCAAGCTCCGCATCAACAAGGCCCGAGGTCATCTGCTGAATTCCTTCGCGAAGTATCTTTAAATCTGGTGTTTTTAGATAGGCAATCGCAGCAATTACCACACCATAAAGAAAATTTGCTCCTTTGTGCGTATTAACATTCTCCGTTGCACGAAACATCGCTTTTTCATTTTCAATACCTACGTTTCGAATCACATCGAAAAGTTCAGGCAGTGAACCGTGGTGATGAAATCCTGCTTCAAAATACGCTTCAAATCCAGGAACAAGCGCAAAACAACTCTCTAAAAACATATTATAATCCATATCATCATGCGATCCTGAATCCAAAGGATCAACCAATCCTGGTTTCGGATATAAACTCACTTCTAAAATTAATGACTTTAAAGCTAGCAAAACAATTTCATTTTTTTTCATATTGTAATTGACGGTCCATTTCTAAGAGAATAAAATCTCGAGATTCCAGAAGATGTTCCGTAATCACCATTTGAACTTGTTCGACATCATTATTTTTTAAACATCTAAAAATAAGACGGTGTTCATGAAGCGCTTTAGCACGACGACTATCTGCTTTTAATGAAATATCTCGGAAACGAATGATATAATCCCGAAGTCGATTTTGAATCGTCTCCAATCGAGGCATTTCCGCAAATCGATAAATCATCGTATTAAACTCTTTAGACATCGCAATAACCTTATCAACATCCCCTACAACTTGTGCCGCTTCAGTTTCCGTTAATAACGCTTCCATGACAGATTCACGTTCTGGTGTCATTAGTCGCATAGCATTAGTTGTTGCTAAGATATCTAAAGCCGTACGGATCTGGTAGATTTCATACACATCCTCATGAGTAAACGTTGTAACAACAATCCCATAATTTGGTACATATTGAACAATTTCTTCATTTTGAATGCGGTGCAATGCTTCACGAATCGGCGTACGACTCACATTTAAAGCCTGTGCATAATGTTTCTCATTAATCCGTTCTCCCATTGGAATCACACCATGAATAATTGCCGATCGCAATCCTTCATAGATAATTTGATTCAGGGGTAGATTTTGATTTAGATCAATCATACTTATGACATCACTCATATAATCTCTCATCATTACCTCCTTCTGTTTAAAATACCTATTTAAGTCCATTATATGAAGAAACAACTTAAATGTATACATTATAAACACTTAAAAAACACTATGAAATCCTTGTGCAGTTTTCATGTCTTATGACCTAAGATTTCATTCATTTTTATTATACCTTAAGAATTCAGGCGTAAAAGTGAAAAATGCGTATATATTTGATAATTTCTATCAGTTTATATTACAAATATCGAGACATGATAGACAAAAGACACCTGTAATAAAGGTGTCTTTTGTCTATTCGAGTAAAAACTTAAATTAAATTTAGTTAACGCGATTTGCTGTTGTACCAGTTTCCAAGATTTCAAGAACTGATGTTAATGCAAATTCCATAATATTACGCACAGAAACATCTGTATAGTGAGCAATATGTGGCGTAAATAGGATTTTCTCGTGATTCAATACTTCTAAGAATAGTTCATCTTCAATTGTTTGATTTGAGAAGTCTTTTGGAATAAATGGACTTTCGTTTTCATAAGTATCCAAGGCAGCACCTGCAAGATGACCTTGATTAAGTGCCTCGATTAATGCTTTTGTATCTACAACTGATCCACGAGCAGCATTAATAAAGTATGCATTTGGTTTAAACTTACGGAACATTTCAGCATTAAATTGATGATGATTATCTTTTGTTGCAGGAACATGAAGACTCACAACATCTGAGATTGAAACAAGTTCTTCTACCGAATCAACATAGGTAACATATTGTTTTGCTTCTTCATTTTGATATACATCAAATGCAAGCACTTTAGCACCGAAAGCACTGAATAATTCCGCAGACTTACGACCAATATGACCTGTACCAACTACCCCTATAGTCATCTCTTTTAAAAGACCTGCACGAATTTGTGGTTGCCAACGGAAATCATGTTGACGTGTTTTTTCTTCAATAACACGTAGTTTACGAATCAAACTTAAAGCAGAAGTCACGCTAAATTCCGCAATGGACTCTGGTGAGTAACTTGGTACGTTTGTAATGATTAATCCATTTTCTGTAGCTAAATCAAGATCATAGTAATCAAACCCAGCACTACGTTGTGCAATTTGTTTAATACCGTAACCCTTTAAGATTGAATACATTTCTGGCTCTAATTTTGTATTTTGACTAGTAGATAATCCATCAAAACCTTCTACCATATGGATGTTGTCCATTGATAATTGACCTTCAGCCATTGTAACTTCAACACTATTACGTTTAGCCCAATCAAGTGTCAGTTCGCGCTCTTCTTCACGAACATTAAATACGATAAATTTATACATAGCTTATGCTCCTTCTGTTAGTTATTTTCCTGAATTAAATGTAAAGATTTCATTTTTATAGAGATCCATTTTTGTAAAGATTGTATGTGTAACCATTGCAATCCCTAATGGAACAACTAAGTATTGAACAAGTAAGATAATAATTCGCACAACAGGTGTTGCAGTCATAAAGCTATAAGCATTAATTGGACCTGCAAGGCCTGTAATTCCAAAACCAGCTGATGCTGTTGTACCTTGAATTTGGAAAATGTAAGCAACAACGCCTGTTACTGCCGCATTAATTGCGATAGGTAAAGACATAATTGGATTTTTTAAGTAATTAGGCATCAACATTTTCGGACCTGCAAAGAATAGTGCAAATGTTGTACCTTTGTTATTAACTTTAGATGAACCGTAAGCAAGTGTAAATACAGTAGCTGCAATCCCAACGTTTGCTGCTCCCGAACCAAGACCTGCAAGCGAAATTGCATATGCAATCGCAACAGTTGATAACGGTGTAACGATAATTAACGCAAAACATACAGCAATCAGAATCATCATTAAGAGCGGTTGTAACGTTGTAAAGTTCGCAATTAATGATCCTAATAAACCTGTGATCTTACCAACATAAGGTAATGTTAATAAACCGATAAATCCAGGAATAACACCTCCAATGATTGGTGTAATAACGATTGCTAGGTTCGGAATACGGTTGTTATACCAACGAATGATTAAGATTGCGACTGCAACAGTAAGCATTGTATTGATTAAATCCCCTGTACCTTTTAAAACCCATGCACCTTCAACAAGACGTGCAGCACCACTACCAATAAATGCAGCTCCAATAACAGAAGCCATTTGAAGGCCATTTAATTTAAACTCAAGAGATGAAAACATCCCTACTAATACAGGTACTGTAAACTGAATTGCGAATACAATCCCCGCTAATGTTGCAAATACTGCAAAGTGGCTTCCTAAAGCCTTAAAAATTTCTCCAAATATTGCATTAGGAATCAAACCAACAACGATCCCCATCGCTGCTCCTTGTAAAATCTTATTCATAAAATCTTTGGAATTCATTTTCTCCATAATTTCCCCTTCTAAGTTGTGAATCAAATAACAACTAGTGTAAAGTGATATTATCATGCACTAAAATGACTGTCAATTAACTCTCCACACATTCTTAATATTATATATTTTAATCAAAATTCGTCATTTTCAAGCAGATTGACTTAAAACCCACTCTTTAGTTAATCAAATGATTATATTTTTGATGATATGGTTAGATTCTTAAGATTTTAGAGCTTCACATCATGCACCACTTGTGAATTATTTCGTTTATTGTACAACTTTTATCGTTAAATCGTTAACTTTAGAATTGCAGTGGTTATAAAAAAAACTCGTAATTGGAATACGAGTTTTAAATATATTCATGAATGCATTCTAAGAATTGGGCACCATAAAGTTCAAGTTTTTTCTTCCCAACCCCTTTTACAGCTAAGAATTGTTCTGGATTTCGAGGCATTAAACTACACATATCAATTAAAGAGACATCTGAGAAAATAATAAAAGGTGGTACACCTCGTTTATCTGCTAGCTCTTTACGAATTGACTTAAGTGCTTGAAGAAGATCTGTATCTACTTCATGAACTGTTGTTCGGGTTTCTGCCTTATGCTTCTCTTTAGGTAGACGAATGCTTAAATCATTGCGATTGATAAGAAATGACTTTCCTTTTTCAGTAATTTTTAAAATATTGTATTGATCGGTAAGACGCTCAATATAATCAACATCAATTAAACCTTGAATAATAATCTCAATGCGTGACTTATCATATGAATTCATGATTCCATATGTACTGAGCTCATGAAAATCTAAATCTAAGATGCGTTGCGTTTTTGCGCCTCTTAAGACATCGATTACCAGACCTGTTCCATAACGCTCATGCATCCTTAAGATACACGACATGATTTTCTGTGCTTCCATGGTTACATTGACACTTTTGTAATAGTTTAAACAATTAAAGCACTGATTACATTGAGTTGGTGCTTTCTCATCAAAATAAGTCATTAATTTATACCGAAGGCATTGTGTTGTCTTACTGTAATCGACCATTTGAGATAAGCGATCATTGGCACGTTTTTTTACAACTGCAAGGTAGTCTTGATCATCATGACTTTCATCAAGTTGTTCAATAAAAAATTGATTCGTACGAATATCTTTACCATTAAAAAGCAAGATACACGTTGCCGCTTGGCCATCGCGACCAGCTCGACCTGCTTCTTGATAATACCCTTCCAATTCTTTAGGCATATTATGATGGATAACAAATCGAACATTGGACTTATCTATGCCCATCCCAAAGGCATTCGTTGCGACCATAACTTGGATATTCTCTTGGATGAATGCGTCTTGATTTGCAATACGTTCCGATGCATTCATACCACCATGATATCCTGCCGAAGCGATGTGATGGCTTCGAAGTAGGTTTGTAATGCTCTCAACTTCATTACGAGTTTGACAATATATAATCCCTGAATCCTTTGTATTGCGACAGTAATCTAAAATATAGTCTTTTTTATCGATATCTTTCAATTCGTTTGTTTGGAAAAACAAGTTGGGTCGATCAAACGATTGAATCGTTTCGAGTGGATTAATAAGTTTAAGATTTGTTTTAATTTCTTCACGTACGCGTTCGGTTGCGGTTGCGGTAAACGCCGTTACAACAGGACGTGGATGAACCATCTCTATAAATTTGGGTATGTCTAAGTATTGGGGTCTAAAATCATTACCCCACTGCGAAACACAATGCGCTTCATCAACCGAAACTTGAGAAATTGTGATCCCTTGAATCAACGTTTGAAATCGTTGCGTCAACAATTGTTCAGGTGCAACGTAAATTAATTTATAGTGGTTTTGAAGAGCACGCTCATAAACAAGTCTTTTCTGATTTTCATTTAATGAGCTATTGATGTATGCCGATGGAATCCCCATCAAGTTTAAAGCATTCACTTGATCTTTCATAAGTGAAATTAAGGGTGATACAACAATAGTAATCCCCTCCAGCATTACTGCTGGGACTTGATAACATAAAGATTTACCACCGCCGGTTGGCATTAACGCTAATACATCCTGACCGTTTATAATTGCATTCACGATTTCTTCTTGACCACTTCGAAATGCGTCAAATCCAAAAAAATCTTGTAGCACTTGAAATGTATTCATAATGCCTCCTTATTATATGGTAAGTAAGAGATCAAGGTGTTCTTTCTCAAATGCATCCAAAATTCTACGCGCATCATCTGTGGTTTTTGTATCCATAAGTGCTGTACGCAAATCATTAGCACCTTTAAATTCTCGAATATAAATCTTAAAGAAACGATGCAGTGGTTTTGATAGACCAGGTTCTTGTGCAGAATACAAATCATATTGATCTAAATGATAACGGAAAAGATCAAGGAGTTCCTTTGCACTATGCTCTTGCGGTTCTTTTTCAAATGCGAATGGATTATGAAAAATACCACGACCGATCATGACACCATCAACACCATAAAGATCCGCAAGTTCTTTACCCATTCTATAATCCATGATGTCACCATTAATTGTGATTAAGGTATCCGGAGCAATTTCATCACGAAGTTTTAAGATTTCAGGTATTAACTCCCAATGTGCATCAACCTTACTCATTTCCGTCTTCGTTCTAAGATGTATGGATAGATTTGAAATATCTTGACGTAGCACATGAGCAATCCATGTTTTATATTCTTGAACATCACGATGTCCTAAACGCGTTTTAACACTCACAGGAAGACCACCTGCTTTAGCCGATTGAATAATTTCAGCGGCAACTTCAGGACGTAAAATTAGCCCCGAGCCACGACCATGTTTAAAAACATTCGGTGCAGGACATCCCATATTGATATCAATACCTTGAAACCCCATCTCAGCCAAACCAATACTCATATCACGAAAATAGTCAGGATTATCACCCCAAATATGAGCAACAATCGGTTGTTCATCCTCTGTGAAAAGTAATCTTCCGCGAAGACTCTCTCGTCCTTTCGCATGGAAATAACTCTCGCTATTCGTAAATTCTGTGAAATATACATCGGGTTGTGCTGCTTTCGCAACAACATGGCGAAATACCACATCTGTTACATCTTCCATCGGTGCTAGTATAAAAAAGGGCTTTGGTAGTGCCTTCCAAAAATTTTGTGTCATGATTCTTCCTCGCTTAATATCTTACTTACTTTTTTAAGAGCCTTTGTGACTTATTGTCCCATTTTTCGTCTTTTTTTTCAATACATATAAAGTGTATAGGTATATCATTGTGTTAAAATCATACTCAGCTTCTCTAATTTATCTGTATTACATTTTCATGATACATTTGTCAATCGCCAAACAAAAACACTCCAAAACGAAGTGTTTTTGTTTGGCGATTATAACCAGACCCCACTCTGATTAAATCGGTACCATTTCCCCTGTATTTTGTGCCGTCCTGTTATCATAGCGCCTGAATCATTAAAGTAATACCATTGCTGGTTAACTTTCTTCCATCCCGTTGCCATCATTCCTGACGGTTCAAGAAAATACCACGTATTATTAATTTTTTTCCATCCTGTAGCCATCGCTCCTGAATTTTCAAGATAGTACCACTTATGATTCACTTTTTTCCAGCCTGTTGCCATCACACCTGAGTTTTCAAGGTAGTACCAATTATTGTTTATCTTTTTCCATCCCGATGCCATAGCACCCGATTCCCCAAGGTAATACCACTTATTCGATACTTTTTTCCAACCCATAACGACTAAACCGTCTTGTTCGGTAAAGTACCACTTTTTATTGACCTTATGCCAACCTAATTTCGTCCCATCTTCTATAGTTGCATAATAAAGTTTTTGATTTACATTGAAAAATCCAGTTAGTGGAAGTCCGTCTTGATTGAAGTAGTAATTCTTCTGATCGATTTTTTTCCATGTGTTTTTAATCAAAACTTTTGGTTTTTCTGGTAATACTGATTTGTCAGGTGCTACTGGTTTAACAGGTGCACCTGGTTTTTTAGTTTGGTTCTTATATTCCTGGATTGCGAGTTCAATGCGTTGAAGTCGTCTATCGGATACAAAAGACACACCCGAAATATCACCTTGAGGCCATGTTTTGAATATATCTTCTGCAAGGTGTTTTTGAACGGATGCAACATTAGGATAAAGCTTTGCTAAGCTTAACGCTTTTCGTGCTGAATACTCTAACGAAACATAGTCCATGTGTTGCATTACTTTTTGTGAAATATATGATTCAACATCTTCAACACGTTTTTGCTTTTCCAATTCCTTCAACATTGCTTCTTTTGGTATACGCATTGATTGATATTGTTTCCAAAAAGGTTTATACCCTTGATAGAATGCAGTATCGGGTAACGGTTTAAGATCGTGATCCATTGCATCAATCATGGCGTATAAACGATCGATTTTGGTTTTCGCTTTCGCTTTCGCATTACCAAGGAGTGTTTCAGGAGCTTTTAAACGTGCCTTTTCATTCGCTTCTTGTGCTCGTTTGAAAACACTTTGCAGCATGTATTCATTTTTATCATCGTATGCAGATTCCATCTCATCATCATAGTGATTTTTCTCGCTTTGAGATAAGAATTTCATTTTGAAAAGTTCTTCACGAAGTTTTAAAAACACATCCGCCATTAAAGAATTCTTCTTATCAAGTGCTTGTAATTCCTCGCGATATTTATCTAGTTCTTCAAGTGGCGCACTTTGAATTAAACTAATGTAGTTTTCTTTAACGCTACTTGGAATAAAAAAGAACTTACCACGAATTTCCTCTGTAAGCGTCTCAATCGCTTTTAAACGATTTTCTCGAACTCTACGTTCTTCAAATGGTTTTTTCAATTCCACAATCTTGGCCGCTTGCTGTTCTACCGGAAGTTTTTTAATCTGATTAATATAACGATTAACACGTTCTTCCGTCATCCCTTCAAATGAGTATAAGTAAGCTTTAAACATTACTAATGCTCGTTCTGGTGTCAATTCAGAGTAGTATTTCAAATCTTGTTCTGCTTGTGTTAGTTCTTGAGCATTAATAAGTGTTGTTTTACTCATTAAAACCGTAAAACCAATACAAGTACATATCATACACTTTAAAAATTGTGATATGTATTTTGATTTATGTGTCATGCTATTCATCCCCTTTGTTCTATTTTGAAACATAATGTTGTTTTTTGATATGTTTCTGAATTAAAAATAAAATAAAATCTCGGTCATGTAAAGATTTTTTTTCGTTTTGAGCTGCTTTAAGGGCTCTATTAAGATTTCTTAAGATTTGTGAGTACATTCTAACGTTAATCTCTACTTTTAACGCAATGCATTGTGTTAAAAATGATACCGGTATCATTTTTAACGAGAAATGCTTGACAAGGTACTTTTTCTCATGTATTTTGATAATGTAAATGAATGTTCACATGTTACTATTTAATTAGGCAGGGTGATTACAAAACACAGTTTTTGTAATTGTCCTGTCTTTTTTATATGAAGGGAGGAAATCAGTATGGTGAACATTAACTATAAGGAGGAAATAATGAAACACTTGAAGAAGCAATTCGTAATCTTAGCATTAAGTTTTGGATTAGCATTAGCCGGTTTTGGCAATAAGGTTTATGCGGATGAACCCACCGAAGTCCCTTTAAGCATTCTTTCGATCGATGCCGGTCGTAAATACTTCTCTGAAGAACAATTGATGACCATCATCAATCAAGCACATCAAAATGGTTATACAGGGGTACAAATACTTCTTGGAAATGATGGTCTACGCTTTGTCTTGGATGATATGTCCATGAATGTACAGGGGAAAACATTCGAAAGCGATGCAGTTAAGAAAGCTATCACAGCTGGAAATAAAAGATATTATAATGACCCTAACGGCGATGTGTTAACTGAAACCGAAATGACTCGTATCTTAAATCACGCAAAAAGCATCGGAATTGATATAATTCCTGTTATCAACAGCCCTGGTCACATGGATGCGATCCTTGTAGCGATGGAAGAACTCGGTTTAACAAACGTACGTTACCAAAACAGCGGAAAAACATCAGAACGTACGGTTAATATTGAAAATAAAGAAGCTATCGCTTTTGTACAGGCATTAACTAAAAAGTATGTTGATTTCTTTGGAAATGCGGGTGCGTCATCCATCTTCAACTTTGGTGCTGATGAATATGCAAACGACGTCTTCACATCACCAGGATGGGGTGAGCTTCAGAAAAAAGGACTTTATGATGACTTTATCGAGTATGCAAATACTTTAGCTAAAATCATTAAAGATGCCGGTATGAAACCCATGAGTTTTAACGATGGAATCTACTACAACAGTAGCGACAAAGACGGTACCTTTGATCCAGACATTATTATTTCTTACTGGACCTCAGGATGGTGGGGATTTAATGTCGCAAAACCTGAATACTTTGCATCAAAAGGACACCCAATTCTCAATACCAATGATGGTTGGTACTGGGTTTTAGGACGTATCGATAAAGATGGTTATAACCTTAATGATGCCCTAAAACGAACACATAACAACGATTTTAATGTACTAGCCGGGGGCAGTAAAATTACGTCTATTGGAAGCATGCAAGCCATTTGGGCTGATGATCCTTCACAAGATCATGGTATGAATCATATTATGGAACTTATGTCTGCATTTGCGACACGTCATGCAGACAAACTGGTTAAACCTGCCGATTATTCAGATCTCGATTACACTCTAAAAGCAATCCCTAAAAATCTTGATCTTTATTCTGATGAATCCGTAGCGAAGCTTCATGACCTTGTTGACTCAATTGTCCGCTCCTACCGCATTCCTGAGCAAAATAAAGTGGATGAAAAAAACAATCAGCTTGCAGAAGCTATCAAAAATCTGCAATTAAAAATGGCCGATTACTCAAAACTTAATGAATTAAAAGAGCGGGTCGCAAAATTAAAAGCAGATGATTATGAAAATTATGAAGTAATCACTGATGCACTCACACTCATTGAAGACAATCGTAACATCACTCAACAAACCGATGTCGACGAATGGGTTATAACTTTAGAAAAGGCACTTCATTCCTTAAAATTCTGTAATGATGAACCAAGTGTTCCAACACCTAAAGAAGATAACACAGTGACACCTGACAAAAAAACAGATGATAAACCCACGTTACCATCTGAGACCCCATCAACTCCAATTCAAACAATTACCGCAACACTTCCAAATACAGGAATCCAAAGTAATCTTACAACGAAACTTATGGGTAGTATTGTGTTGCTTGGGGGAGCCCTTCTATTAAAACGTAAATCTTAATCATTCAAATTCCAGATTGAAAAAGACACACATAACCTGTGGAGTTGTCAAACAAAAGTAGACATTAATAATAGACTAGAAACCCTTATCCATTTTATATTGGATAGGGGTTTTGTAATTTAAACAGTAAGCGGATCTTTCAAAATTAAAATAATGTACATATTCTTCGATAAAATTTTCAAAGTTATCTACGGACCAGTATTGATAATCACACGCCATTTCTGCTTTAATCCATCCATTTAATGATTCGATAATTGGATTATCTGTTGGTGTTCCAGTTCGCGACATGATCCAACTATGTTATAATTTTCATGCGCTTTAGCGAAAGCTTTAGAGTGGTAGACAGCTCCTTGATCTGTGTGAAGAATCGTGGGAGCTGCTTTTTTATTATCTTTAAGTAGGGCAAGGATATCCTCAAGACACTTATAGTAAGGCTTAAGATCACCAGTTGTACGCGATAATGCAGAACCTATAATTTCATTGTTGAAGGTATCAACCATTAAAGTCCATTCATAATTAATCCCTTTGTTTCGAATATGTGTCATATCTGAAACAATAATTTCTAAAGGTTGTGTTGCCTTCCATTGATTCTTTATAATATTGGGATAAATTCGACTTTGTGTTCCAGATTTTTTATAGGAATAGTGTTTAACTTTTGATTTAATACTTAAAAACTTGCAGCACTTGTGGATTAAGTTATCGGAAAATTCGATCCCTAAATCACTTTGCTTTCTCATGACTGCAGCGATATCATGGTAACCATAACTTGGAAAACGGCGGTGCCAGTCTTTAATCACAAAGCTAAGAATCGCTCTTTTTTGTTCATAAATATTGAGATCATCCTTATGCTTTAACCACTTGTAATAACCAGATCGGTTCAAATTCATAAATCTAAGAATGAACGTAATCGGATGTTTAAAAGATAAATCATGTGCTATTTGGAATTCTTGTCTTTTAAAGTAACGAACTCCTTGTTTACACCAACTCCTTTCACCTGGTACCCTTTTTTTAATCGTGCAATCTCAATATCTCGTTTTAGAATTTCGAGTTGAAGTCGTTCGATCTCAGTTAATGATTTACTCGTATGAAGCGCAGAAAAATGATTTCCTGTCTTTTTCTTGTTTTTTAAACCCTCTTTACCATCGCGCATGAATCGATCAATCCACCCATTAATCGTTCCTTTAGGACTTGTGATAGTTTCGCAGCACGTATATGTTCATCAACATGACGTGTAACGACTTTAATGCGATCCTCAAAAGTCCATTTATCATTTAATCCACCTTTGGGTCTTCCCATCATTAATACCTCCATTTTATCGTTGATTTAATTATTACACAAAAAAAGTAGACAAGTCTTTTTTACTTGTCTACTTTTAGTTTACTACTCCACATAACCTGTGTGTCTTTTCTTGTTTACATATTACCTTATCTTATTTTTTTCTTAAAAACACAACAATTCCTGTAGCCAAAATAATAAATCCGCCAAAGTTTCTACCCTGACCTGTTAATGGTAATTCATTGATCCATTCATCTTGCTTAGTAACTTTAGGGTCACGTTCTTTTTGTGGCGTGCTTATTCCGGGTTCCTTTGGAACATCAAGTATCTCTGGTTCCTCTGGTACTTCAGGTATTTCCGGTTCTTCTGGAACATCGGGTATTCCGGGTTCCTCTGGAACTTCAGGTATCCCCGGTTCCTCTGGTACTTCAGGTATCTCCGGTTCTTCTGGAACATCGGGTATCCCCGGTTCCTCTGGTACTTCAGGTATCTCCGGTTCCTCTGGTACTTCAGGTATTTCCGGTTCTTCTGGAACATCGGGTATCCCCGGTTCTTCTGGAACATCGGGTATTTCCGGTTCTTCTGGAACATCGGGTATTTCCGGTTCTTTAGGCTCCTCGGGTACACTTGGATCATTCGGAATAATCGGTTTTGAAGGAATTATTGGACTATTTGCGGGATGAAAGTGTGCTTCAGACTTACTCCAAAAGTTATTAGCGATTACCGCTCCAGCAAAATGGCCTACAAAACTGTACACATCCGATGATGGCGCAATTACATGGCCAAAATGTGGTGCTGAATAAGGTTTCCCAATGGATACTATTTCCGCTTCTGGAATGTTAATCACAAAGTTATTGTTGTCACCATTCTCGTTTGAGTTGGTCTGACTCCCATTCATGTCTACGGTCATGGGGATATTAACAGATTCCGTTCCCTCTATATGCAAGACAGTTGGAATGTCCGATGTAAGATTGAAATCCAATTGAATCCTTTCAATGACATTAATTTCCTCTGCTCGCATAACAACCTGATCACCGCCCTTAAGAATCAGGGTACCATTGACTATCTCAGGTTTTTCCGCATGTTCTTTCGACCGTTTTAAGGCACTCAGTGAGTCCGAACGGAATTGCTTTTGAATTGAATCAAAATCCAAGTGGTTATCCGTTACAATAACTTCCTTACTTGGCTTCAATTTGTTTTTATTCAAAAAATACGTTCCATTCACATGGTAATTTGAATTCGTTTCGGATACGTGATTCGCACTACCAAGATAAATGCTATTCAATAATACAGAATCTTGCGGTTCAATATTTCCTGGATTGATTTTTCCTTTAATATAACTGGATGTGCCTCCATGTATTTGACTAAAAGCGATATGAGCTTTGGGATTTAATTCCACATCATACGCATCACTTATATGCGTCACGTGTGTTAAATCACCTTGTGCCACCACCGGTCCCACGATATGTACTCCTGATGCAATTCCAAAACTGAAAATATTATAGTTTTGAAGTACTTGATCAAGTTCCCAAGTGTTTGTCAGATCGTCCGCATAAACGAATGGATTACTAAATGTAATCACCATCATAAAACTTAACACGATACTACTAAAAAATCGTTTCATTACAGCCTCCTACTATAGAAACATCAACACTTTAATCTTTAAAGGTCGCGTCTCTATAGCCTAGTATACCTACATATAATCACACAGTGTGTAATCTGTGTAAGAAATAGTTGATATAAGTATCACAATACGATTCCAATCGATATAAAGCCGTTAAGTTGTGGTCTGAAACATCACCAATCTGTTTTCACTTAGGCTTCTAATGAAATATTTCGAATAACATCCCAACTAATCACGTTATTTTCTACATAAAGATACATGTGATCTGAGTAACCGGTAAATGAACCTGTAATGGTATCAATGAGATGATTGTTTTCATCACGAATGTTGACTTGAATGCTGATGCGGAAGGATTTAGTAAAAGCATGTTGGAGCACAAGATCCATTTCTTCTCGCGTCATTTGTGGAAGTTCAATGACTTCCTTTGTCGCATGAATCTGTCCTTCATTGATTGTTTTTGTAAGTTCTGATAACGCAAATGCGGTTCCCCATTTCAAACCAAAGGGACGATCATGGTAGTCGTTATAATTTGTAAATGTTTTTTTTGTCCGTTTCCGTGTCATCATCACTACCTCGACTTTCAATGCCTTCCATACCGCCTGCATGTCCACCCACTAAAGAGCTTCTCGCAATAGCACGACCCCCTTGTGTCAAACTGCTCGCATACACAAGTTTGGTGAAGCCGAACTTAGTCCGAACATCATCAACCACTTGATCCAGTTTTCGATCACGATCAACGTTTTCGAGGGGCTCAAATAGATTGAGTTGATCCTGGGTTGGGCTTTCAAGTTGGGTGCAATTTATTCCTAAATTTCGTACCACCTGAACATCATAGTATTGTTCGAAAATTTTAAGAAGAGCTTCCGCGATTCGTGCACTGTTGTTGGTTGCTTCGATTTTCACTTGTTTACTGAATCCAGTTTTGCCGGTTTCATCAATATAACTTAGTGAATACCCAATCCATAACCCTATGCACTTGGTATATTTGTTTTCTTTACGGAGTCGCGTAGCGACTCGATCAGCCATTTCTCGAATGACCACGATAATTTCGTTTTTGTTGGTATAATCACGATTTAATACTTGAGAGTTCCCAATCGATTTTGATTTAGGTGTGTACACTTCACCTAAAAAGGTTCGATCGATGCCCCATGCATGCGCATAAAGTTGCAAGCCAATCACACCCATTTCCTTCTTAAGATGTTGATAGTTTGCATGAGCAAGTTCATTGATGGTATTAATTCCCATACGTTTAAGTCGAAGCGCAGTACGACTTCCAATACCCCAAAAATCTGTAATTGTTTCAATATTCCACAGTTTCGTTGCGACATCTTCATAACGCCATTCTGCTTTCATGTCACGGGTATGCTTTGCTTCATTATCTAAAGCCAGTTTCGCAAGTAATGGGTTATCCCCAATCCCAACAGTCGTATAAATTCCAGTATCTTTATAAACGTGCGTTTGAATTATTTTCGCAAGTTCATAAGCAGTTTCGCAGTTAAAATATGATAACGAATCTGTCACATCTAGAAATGTTTCGTCTACGGAATACGTCGAAACATTTTGATCATCAACATAACATCGGAAAATTTCATTAATTTGACGATGAACGGTCATGTAGAGATTCATTCTGGGTGGTGCAATCACGAGCTCTTGGGGATATGGAAACGGCAAATCCCGAGCACGACTTACATTGCTAATACCAAAAGCTTTTTTTGCCATCGGACTTGAAGCAAGTATGAGCCCACTTCCCCGTTCGTTGACACTTTCACTGGGATAGCTCATAACAACTAATTTCGTTTTTAATGGATTTAAACCCCGTGCAACGGCTTCACATGAAGCATAAAAACTCTTACAATCAATGCATAATATATCCCGTGAGGGTTCTTTCTCATAATCAAAGATCATATTCATGCAAACCACCTCCTTACTGCAATTATAACGCGAGTAGACGACATTATCTGTCGGCTAATTTAATTTTTCTAAGTAAATGACATTGTCTGCTTGTGCAATCAAATCAGGATCATGTGTTACAATCACTAATGTTTTCCCAAGCTTCTGTAATGTTTTTAAGAGATCGAAAATAAGATATTTATTTGCTTCATCCAAACTTCCCGTAGGCTCATCTGCGAGAATCAAATCACAGGGTTTAAGCAACAGGCGTGCAATCGCAATCCGTTGTTGCTCTCCCCCGGAACATTGGTAGACATATTGATCCAGAATATTGGGTAGCCCAACTTGTTTTAATGCATCAATCATAGCGTCTTTCGAATATTTAAACCCTTCCATCGCTATTTTCAAATTGTATTCAACCGTTTTCTCAGGAACGAGTGCAAAGTTTTGAAATAAGTATCCGATGTGTTTCCGTAACATCGCAGAAGCACTTCGTGAAAATGGTTTAAGATTACGTTGAGCGAGAAGGGTTACATCCCCAGAATCTGGTACATCCAAAAGCCCCATAATATTTAACAATGTGCTTTTTCCAGAACCTGAAGGTCCAGCAATAACGGTAAAACTGTTTTGAGGAATCTCAAGGGAATAATCTTTGAGAATCACACGGTTGCCAAACGTTTTCGTAATGTTCTTAATTTGAATCATCCTAAATCTCCTTTCAAGAAATATAACATATGGTCTTTTTCAAATTTCCGAATTTGGTATATCATCCAAATTAAGTCCGTAAAAATCACGATAAGTGATAATACGCTTAGACTTCGCAGGGAAATTCCTGGTTTCACTTCTAAAGCCGTCCTAGCACGATGAATCACAATAAAACCATATCCAAGCACTACAGACATCATATTCCATATTACTAGCTTTCCATAGCGTTCAAAACGATGTTTCCCCTGTAAATATTGGACCGAGACTTCCATACCTTTTAGATCGATAAACATTTCAAATATTAACATTGAAAATAAGATCATCAGTGATACGGTAGCACCGAACATTGCGTAAAACTTGAATTGCTGTTGTTTATACATAATCATCGTCGTTTCGTACGCATCTTCCAATTTTGTGATTTCCGGAATATCGCTCCACTTAGAAATCGCTTCAACTACAGAGTCAAACGATGCTTGATTGGATTTATAAGCAAACACTGAACCACTACCAATCCATTCCACAAACAATGAGTCGGGTGTAACCACAATTAGAATGGGCGCATTATCACGGATACTTTTTTGAGTGTTATTGTAACTTATGGCCGCGACAGTAGGCGTTTTGCGAACCGGAATGGTATCCACTTCAAAATGCGGAATGGGCATATCACTGCCTTCTGGTACAAGTAATGTGTTCATTTCGAATCTCCTTACATCAAGTTTTTGACCATCACGGGTCATGATTGATTCATTCAGCAACGCATTTCGATTCGTAATGATATATCCAAGGTTGTCATGTCGATCCATCATTGCTTCACTGTTGATATAGGATAAACCATAGCGTTCCACCAGTTCAAAGACCCTTACATTAAACATATCTGTTTCAACTGAGGTCGTATCATAACCATAATTAAGCGAACTTATCATGCTTCCCGATTGTAGTTCAGGTTTACTGGAAACAACATTTTGATAATGACGAATGTTTTGATATCCATCATAAATGCCAACCAAAGGCATAAGTAAGATGACTACCGCAACGATTTTGAAACTTGGAATTACAATTTGCATAATCTTAGATTTTGTCCGTTTCTTTAAGAATATACTTTTCACGGTAACAAGTTGAAATAAGAAAAATAAAACGGTTGTGATGATGACAAAGCCGATGTAAATTACCGTGAGCACGCCTAAATTACGCAAATACCGTAACGAAACGGCATTAAGAAACCCCATGGAATAGAGACTTAATCCGATCAATGTCCCCATAAACAATCCCATAGAAGCCATCACAGGTTTCATAGAAATCCGCTTAAAAATAAGCGTTGCGCGATTTCCATGAAGATGACGAATGGTAATTTCACGATTCTGTTCCATATTAGTCATCATAAGAATGGTAAATAAGGTACCAATCGTTAGCATTAATAAGGAATTGGGAAATTCAAGTGGATTTGTGAAAGCATTCAGTTCCATGAGTTGATCAAGAACCTGGACTCCAGTATTCTCATCGGTAATAAGCATGCCACAATAATAATTATCACTCACATCTGAACATAAAAAATGTGGTAACAGAAAATCATTGTATAACTCAGTTTTAAACTGAGTTAAGCTTTCCGGTTGCACAAATACTTCCAGTCCGACAATTAAGTTTTCGGTCTTATTTTCTGTCTTATTCAAAAAGTGAAGCGGATAATAGTTAATCTCTGGATTGTATGAATCACTTTTAGGTGGTTTATCATTTCGATTAAACGGTAGTACGTATGCATACGCGTCGCTTTGAAGCGTACTGTTTGAAATAAATCGATATTCTTCTTGTGATTTAAAATTAAGTTCATCAATTCCTTTACTTAGTTTTAAATGATTCCACGCCTCACTTTGATCGGTATAAACATAGAAATTCTTGGTATAACGATCTTGAATGTTAACCACGGCGTCGTAATCGTGATTTTGTAAGAACGTTATCAGCGCCTTAAGAAACGATGCTTGATCTCCTTGAAACCGTTCCATACTCAAACTCATCGTTACCGTTTGGATTGATTGGTTAAGTTGTTCTTGTTTATAGAGCGTGCTTTGACTTGCTTTATAACCCCGATCGAACTGTGTAAAAGTAATACTAAACAAAAGTAATGCCGTCAAAATTGTGAAAATTGAACCCAATTTCCGCATACAATCCCCCCTTTAATTTGTGAAAAAACACAGGTTTATGACACTGTGTTTTTTCATCTAAAAAATCCTTTTTAACGCTTATCGCGGATGAATCATCGATTCTGGTTTTAAAGCTTCATCCACTTCAGCTTCACTCATCAAACCTTGTTCAAGCACCAAGGTCTTTAACGATTTATTTTCTTTAAGAGCCTGTTTGGTAATTTCCGAAACTTTCTCATACCCTAAATACTTCACAAGTGCTGTTGCCATCGCAAGAGAGTGTTCCACATAATCTTGAATGCGATGTTCATTGACCTTAATGTCTTGAATCGCGTGGATGCGTAAGGTTGCGCATGCATGCCGTAATATCTCAAGCGATTCAAACAGGTTATCGAATAAAACAGGTTCAAAGACATTTAATTCCATTTGTCCTGCTTCAGCCGCAAGAGTAACGGTTGCATCATTACCAATCACTTGAAAACATACTTGATTCACAACTTCGGGAATTACTGGATTAACTTTACCCGGCATTATTGAACTTCCTGGTTGTTTTTCTGGTAAAAATATCTCATTAAATCCTACCTTGGGTCCTGAAGCCATCATGCGTATATCATTACAAATTCGCGATAATCCTACTGCAAATGTTTTTAAAGATCCATGTACGTTCGCAAAACCATCCACATGTTTGGTTGCATCAACTAAATCTTCTGCACTCACAAAGGATTTACCCGTTATACGACTTAAATGCGTTACAGCATGTTCACGATATCCTTCTACTGAATTGATACCTGTACCCACCGCAGTAGCACCTAAATTAATAACTTGCATTTCACTGAGTGACTGCTTTAAACGTTGAATATCACGACGCACTACCGACTCATAACTATGGAAGACTTGACCCATTGATATGAGGACTGCATCTTGTAGATGGGTGCGTCCAACTTTGATGATGTTACTAAATTCAAGGGCTTTCGCATGAAATGTATCAGCAAGAAAGGTCATTTCTTCGACAAGTAACAGTCCTAAATTTAAGACGGTTAGTTTTCCTGCCGTAGGAATAATATCGTTTGTGGATTGCGCCCGATTTACGTGATCGTTTGGGTGAATGTAGTCGTAGACACCAATGGGTCTATTTAATATTTGAGCTGCCCGATTTGCGATAATTTCATTCACATTCATATTCATGGACGTTCCTGCACCACCTTGAATTGCATCAGTAATAAAGGCTTCTTTGTACTTACCACTGATAATCTCATCACACGCGAAAACAATCGCATCACAGCGGGGGCCATCCAATTCCCCCACCGATTTATTCGCAAGGGCACAGGCTTTTTTTACCTGTGCTAATGCTAGGTACATCATATCATTAACGTGTCTTCCTGTAATCTGAAAATTTTGGAGTGCACGTACTGTTTGCGCACCATATAAAGCATCTTTTGGAACCTTAACACTGCCTAATGAATCATATTCAATCCGAACATTTTGGTTTTTCATACCGATCTCCATTTTGTATTTAAGTTTTAAGTGATTTAATCCGGTTGTATCATTTTTTGATAATCAAAGAATGCATCAAATTCATCGTCACTCATAGCACCAGACTCTACCACAACCGTTTTTATACTTTTTCCCTCTTGATGGGCTTGATTCACAATTTTCGCAGTGTGATCGTAGCCAAACTTACGGTTTAAAAATGTTGCTGTCATCAGAGATTGGTGTAGGTTATCTGACATTTTTTCCGTATCTACCTCAATGCCTTTTAAACAGCGAAGGTTAAAGGAATTAAGTGCATCTGAGAGTAAACAAATTGATTGGGTGGTGTTATGAATAATTAACGGCATGAACGTATTCAACTGGAAATTACCCAAAGCCGCACCGATTGTGACCGCAGTTTGATTTCCCATAACTTGGGCGCACACCATCATTAAAGCTTCACACTGGGTTGGATTTACCTTCCCAGGCATGATGGAACTACCGGCTTCATTTTCCGGCAAAGAGATTTCTCCCAAACCACAACGTGGTCCACTAGCAAGAAAACGAATATCATTCGCCATTTTCAGACTATTTGAGGCAATGGCCGCAAGAGCACCCTGAAGGAAAACAAAACTATCTTTAGAACTGATTGCATGAAATCTATTCGCAGAGGGTCGAAATGATTCGTGGTACTTTATGTTCAATTCATCACACACTGCCTGATCAAACCCTTCATAAGAATTCAAACCTGTTCCTACGGCTGTTGCACCGATTGCAAGTGCTCTTAAGGACTCTAAGCAACTCTGTAATTGTTCAAGACCTTCATCATACATATGACGCCATCCGCCCAATTCTTGCCCAAACGTAATCGGCGTCGCATCTTGAAGATGTGTTCGACCGGTCTTCATTACAGAACCATATTCGACCATCAACGAATCAAATGTTGCAATCATTCGTTCTAAACTTGGAATTAAACGCGTTTTCACCAACAGAACTGTACTCACATGCATCGCAGTCGGAAACACATCATTAGAACTTTGACCATAATTTACGTGATCATTGGGATGAACATGCTTCCCACCAAATTTCGTGTTTGCAACCTGGGCAATCACTTCATTCACATTCATGTTTGTTTGAGTACCACTTCCGGTTTGCCATATTGAAAGCGGAAATGCATCATCAAAATCATTTTCTAAGATAAAATCGCATGCTTCAAGAATTGCACGAACAGTGTGTTCATCTAATTTATGATGAGCATGGTGAACTTGTGCTGAAACTCTTTTTAAAACAACCAATGATTCAATCAACGATTTGGGCATGGTTTCCTGACCAATTGGGAAGTTTTCAATGCTACGTTGGGTATTAACGCCCCAAAGTGCACCTTCTGAAATCTCAATACGTCCAAACTTATCTTCAAATGTTGACATTTAATCCTCCTTTGCAACACCTGTTTCAAGCGCTTTTTCTGCCACGACTTGTGAAACTGCATCCACAACACGAGGATCTAAGACACTTGGAATTATATACGTTTCTTTAAGTTCCTCAGTAGGAATTAAAGATGCGATGGCTTGTGCGGCTGCTAGTTTCATGGATGCATTAATTTCAGTTGCACGAACAGACATTGCACCTTTAAAGATTCCAGGGAAAGCAAGGACGTTATTGATTTGGTTGGGATAATCCGAACGTCCAGTTCCAACCACACGTGCTCCCCCTTTAATTGCTTCGTCATATGGAATTTCTGGATTTGGATTTGCAAGCGCAAAGACTATCGCATCCTCGTTCATTACCGCGATATCTTGAGCCGTCAAAAGATTCCCAATTGAAACCCCAATAAAGATATCAGCATCTACCAGTAAATCGTGCAACGTTTTTGACCCCATATCATCACTTAGATACTGACATAAATCTGCGACAACCGCATCATCTTCATACGACTGTGTTGTCGAGATGATACCTTGACTGTTCATTGCATAGATGTCTCTTACACCATAGGCATAAAGCATCTTAATGATGGCACTTCCCGCAGCTCCTGTTCCTGAAATTACAACCTTACTTTCACTTAAGGTTTTTCCGACGAGACGACAAGCATTCATAAGTCCTGCGAGCACGACAATTGCCGTACCATGTTGATCGTCATGAAATACAGGTATCGAAAGGGACTTCTGAAGCGCTTCTTCAATGAAGACACACTCCGGTGCTTTAATATCCTCTAGATTTATAGCTCCGAAAGACGGTGCAACCATCTCACAAAAAGAAATGATAGCTTCAGGTGTTTGTGCATCAATAACTAGAGGAATTGCATTTAAGCCTGAGAATGCTTTGAAGAGCATTGCTTTTCCCTCCATAACGGGTAATCCCGACTCTGCACCGATATCACCCAATCCTAAAACTGCCGAACCATTACTAATAACTGCAACAGTATTCCCTTTCCATGTATAATCATACACTTTATCTTTATTTTTCTTAATTTCAAGACAAGGCTCTGCAACACCTGGAGAGTATAAAAGACTTAGATCCTCTTGTGTTGTTACGGATTGTTTATTATTGACTTCAATTTTCCCTTGAAGTTTTTGATGCAATTCAAGGGATGCCTCTTTTAAATGATTCATGAAACGACTCCTTCTATTTTTGTTTCTATTTTATCATTTTCCTCTATTAATTAGGTTAAGCCTGTGTGTAAATTACAAAAAGAGCAATTATGAACAACTTCATTATTGAAAAAGCCCGTAGCTTACGCATCCGAGCTTTTAATTTTAGTAAATCAGGTCTTAATTATGTTTTTTTCTTAACAAGAAAAAGCATCCCTACAAAAACGAGCATCGGTGCAAGTGGATTTTCTGAGACACCTGTTTTGGGTAATGTCTTAAGTTCTGAACCTGGTTCGTAGTGGTTCGTAATATCAAATCCATCAACGCTTGATCGATAATGTTGAATTGGTTCCTCATCGACCGTATATTTGATACGTTTTCCTGCTTTGAATTTGGGTAAGTGATCAAAAGAATACGACCAATGTTCTTTTGCATAAACTCCTTTTGATTGAACCTGTACCTCATCAGCATAAAGTCGAATATTGACAGACTTAGGTCTGATTTTTTCGAAGGTTTTGTCATCCCACAGTTTATGCCCTTCGATCCGAATTGTTTCTGGAGTATGTGTATTGGTAAGCACCGTTTTCGTATCGTTTTCAAGCATCACACTGCTTGTATAACTGGGAACATCGACCTCTTTAACGTGATAATGAACTCGCACACCGGTCTGATCGAACTTCGGTAAATCTTCCCAGGTAAACGTCCATTGATTCCCTTCATCAAGGGTAATGAGTTTTCCATATGGAACTTGATTTGCATGCAACTGTACTTGAACAAATTGAGGTCGAATTCCATCATTATTATTTTCATCATCCCACACTTTTATAACCTTATGCGTTGTTTTATTCTCCTTAAAACTATTATGAAGATCGTAGCCTTCAACGTTCATATCAAAGCCAGCCACATCATCTTCATCAATCGAATAGATAATTTCTTTCCCATCACGATATTTGGGAAGATTTGTGAATTGGTAAACCCACCCTTGATCTTTGGTCACCGTTTGAGCTTCGATTTTAGTTCCATTTGCATAGAGATTAACCTGAATTTCATTTGGAATAACACTTTGATTTAATTTATGTGCATTTGGCAGGACATCATAGCTTTTATCACCAAAATGCCAGTGTTTTTTACCTTTAACTTCGATACGTTCTGGTTCATGACGATTCGTAATATTAAGACCATCGACGATTGATTCATAACCCGGCACTAATTCCTCGTGAATTGTATAGACCACTTCATTACCGTCATCATCAAGTTTTGGAATATTTATAAACGTATACTTCCAATTCGTTTCAGCAGAAACGGTTTGGTGATGCGTTGTGTCCACACCATTTGCACGTAAACGAACTGTGATTTGATCCGGTCGAATCCCATCACGATTATCATCATCGTCCCACACTTTTTCACCCGATAGAGAAATTGTATCAATAAAACGTTTATTAATTATTTCAGTATAGAATTCTTTCGTTCCATCAAAATCATCTTCTTTAATGCGAAGTTCTTTATCAAGACGAACATAGCCTTTTGGAGCTTCAATTTCTTTAATTGTATAATGATCCTTCAACAATCCCGATAGTACACCAACACCTGATTCATCAGTTATGATTGTACCAACCGACTGTCCTACTGAATCACGAATCACATCGAATTTTGCGCCTGATAAGGGTGTATCCGATTCGTTCTTTTTGAGAATTCGGATTGTGTAATGATATCCATTTGCATAACCACCCGATGTTTGAAATGTAAGTTCTGTATCTCGTTCTCTTATAATCTCTTTATTTGCTTTCATGACTGCATAATTTTCAAACGATTCTCCATTTAGTGCATCATGATTTGAAAGCACTTTGTAATCAATTCGAAAACCAATTTTATCAATATCACCAAAATCTACTGAGAAGTGTGTCAAATCTTCACTCATTACAATTTCAAATTGATCCGTCACATCAACGCTTCCATCGAGCACGAAAGATCCCTCTTCATTCACACGCCAAACACCTTGAGTAATTTTAAAACTTGAAGGATCATATTTTAAACCCGGAGATTTTAGCGTATCCTCAACACGAACTGCATTATAAGATGCTTTAGAACCATTAATTCTTAGAACATAACGGAGTTCACTGCCTGCTTCGTTATTAAACCACGCATACTTCGTAAATTTTTCAGTAGGATTATCTCCAACTTTTTCATAGTCCAAGTTTCCTATGAAGTATGATTGTCCATCAATATCAATTGATATCGGAACTAACTGCTTTTCTTTAATGGTCTGTGTATCAATACGAACATTTACAAAAAGACCACCCGTTACATCCGAATGATGCTCGGGATAATCGGTATAGGTCATTATAATTGTTTTTGTTTGCGCATCCACTTTTGCGATTGCAATCACATCACCTTTTTTATTTTCAATATTAAAGGATTGATCCTTTAATAATCGTAAAGAACTCGGTAATTGTATTACTGTGGAATCACCCTTTTTAACCGTATTATTCGGAAGTTCAAACTCAAAATTTAATTGAACATCCGTCCATTGATTAATATTTGAAAGCGGCTTCCCCTTACTATCAGTAATTGACATTTTGGTAATGTAGTTATTGTTCGCATAAATCTTACGAACCGAACCTGTACCTAAAATATTTAGAATTAAGCCAGTCATGAGTATAAGTACCATAAAACAATGTTTTTTCTTAAACATTACATATCCTCCTCTGCATTTATGATTATATACTTGTACAAATTTATCTTACGATACCCTTTGACTTAACTCAACATATACAACATGATCTGCCATTTCTAAGTCGTCAAGCATTCTAAGTCATTGGTATGATTTCATTATTCATGTTGAAATTGTTAGATTGGATTGGTTATTCACAATTGGTTCGAGATTGTTTATATGCAAAATATGAACCAAGTAAGGTGGCACCGAAAAGAATGAATAAAACTGAAACCAAATGACTATGGCTTACTCCGGTCTTTGGTAACGAAGACACCTCATCTGCGGTGAGTTTGGGCACATTAGGATGATTCCTTAGTTTGGTTTGAGGGGTATCTTTGGTTTCGTTCTTACTAGCATCTGTGTGCTTAAGCTCATTGCCCTTGAAACTAGGATGATTCGTTTCGTTTTTATCTTGATGAATCACGATTTCTATAGGATACGATATTACATGTCCGGTCTTAAAGACAAGACTAAGATTACGTGCTTCTCGTGATGTCTTTTGAAAGTCTACAGGTCTATCCAACGTAATTGATTCTATCTCCGGATATTCTTTCAGGAGAGACTCAAATGAATAAGGATTGCCTACGGTTGTTTCAATTACGTGCGGAAGATCTACCTTGGGCATTGGTTGTAGAGGAATTAGTGGGCTTGTCTTCATAACCCGACCAACCTTCAAGCTCCCGGTCATCATCTTTTCTCCATTACTTAAATCTTTTTTTATGAAACGAATCTCGTTTATTGAATCTAGATTTGTAAGTGCGAATTCATGGTTTGATTTATCATAGGTGATATCATCTGAAAATAGATCCGGATCAATCATTTCGCCATCAATCCATTTGAATGGATTCTTAAAGGTATACATACCTTCTTGTTCCAATACATCCACTTCCACAACTTGATCAAAAGCTTTTAAATCTGAAACCGAACTTGGAATCATACTTAAATCTGAAATCATATTCTTCGATAAGTCCAACTCTTTTAATTCTGGCAACGCGTTTAATGAATCAACGGTTTTTAATTGATTATTTTTTAGGTTGACGAAAATTAGATGTTTTAAATTATCGATACTTGGTATTGTGGTAAGACCTAAAGCCTCAAGGGTCAGATAGTGCAGTTGGGGGTGATTAAGCGTTAGGGTCGATTGATCAAGACGCTCATCTCGAACGATTAGACGTTCAAGTTGTTTATAGTCACTCAAGAAACTTCCATCTTCCAGCCCTGTATTGACCATCGATAAGTCACGGAGGGTTTTTGGAAGACGTTCTGCATTTATGACATTCACATTCTGAAATCCAAGTTGATTAAGATTGATATTTTTGAGAACATCCGCATCAAAATGGGTATCATTTTTCTTAAACTGTGTGATCAAAAGACTCTTTAATTCATTTAAGTGTTTAAGGGGTGTATAATCTCCTACTCCCGAATTCATAAGCATCAGTTTCTTTAAGTTTGGAATGTATTCAAATTCAGCTAGACTTTTAGTATTGCGAATTGGAAATCGATTTAAATCCTCAATTCCCTTTAAAGTTTCCAAATCAAAGGCATTTTCTTTTGATTTTAATGCCCGTTGGACGGCATTTCGAATCCCTTCATCCTCAAGGGTAATGGATGCAGCATGTACAGGTATTTGAAACCAAAACATGAATGCACACAGTAGAACAACAATTTTTTTCTTCACGGTATCCGATCTCCTTTATTCTAAATGCAAAGCATTCGCATTTAGAATATTTGATTTTTAGCGATTAGTCAACCTCTTTTATATAAATTTGAAGGATATACTCTAAAATGAAAAAATCGTCATGAACTGTAAACATACAAAAACAGACATGATAAGTTTCATGTCTGTTTAAGAAAAACATACGTTCTAGTGTTCGCTACGCTTTGCTTTCATCGCTTCTAAAACAAGTAACAAGGCACTCATTCCAATGACCCCTTCTCCGAAGTAGGCTTTTGAAATTCCTGTATTCGGAAGTGGATCCGGTGTTTCAGGCTTCTCAGGAATTACCGGTGCGTTATCATCAATGACGTGAACTGTAATCTCTGCATAAGTATTTTTTTCATCATTACGTGTCTTAGATTTTAGACTATACAGAATCGTGTAGTCGCCTACACGTTGAGTATCTACCGAACCTTTAACATCAATCGTATCCAGTGAGAACGCGATAGCATCCCCGTCTTTGTCCGTTGCGGACACAAAGTTATCCTGAACATTCCACGCATCTCCAACATGAATTGTTGAATCTTTTGCGTTAATACGTGCTAAGTCTTCTTTGACCACTACCGTTGCGATTACAGAAGTAGACCCATAACGATAGGTAATTAAGTATGTACCCGGTTTAGTCGTATCAACAACACCTTCAACAGTAATATTATCAAAAGCAATTTCATTACCCAATGAGTCTACTGCTTTTACGAAATTATCGATTGGATTCCATGTATCACCAACATAGAGTGAACTATCATCAACCTCAATATTTACAGTAACTTTAGAAAACGGTGTAATCACGTTACCCTTAAACTCCAGCTCACCACCGTTATGTACACGGTTATAGGACCATTCTGTAAGCATTTCATCGGAGTCAACGGTAAAGTTAGACCAATTCATTGTCGACGTGGTGTCATCAAATGAACCCGTCGCATGACTTCCAAGAGGATCTACCCACAAGATTGGTTGACCTTCATAATCGACAAGATTAATTTTTTGAGCGTATGCATCATCTTGTAAGACAACAGCCTCTTCATAAATACCTTGTTCATTTATATAAATCTTAACCCCAGGACGAAGTGCTAAGATATCATTTAAAGATGAAATATCTGAAATATGATTTTGATCGAGACTGATGCTATTGGTATAACCAACATTAGGACTATCCGGTGCAACTTCAATGCTTACGATGACGCCAATATCATCATTTTTTAATCCCGAATTATCAAGGTTTAGCGTTGAAATCTTCATACCTTCTAAAGCATCAATTGAACTTAAGGGATTGTTTCCAATTGATAAGTAACCAATCGAATCAAAATGAGCGAGTGCACTGATGTCTTCGATTTCATTGACACTTAAAGTAATCATTTCAATCTCAGTTTGTGGCATTTAATTTAAAAATGAAATATCACTAATTTTGTTTTGTGCTGCACCAAGCGAACTTAAATGCGCGAGGTTTGAAACAAACGATAAATCCGTTAAACCATTTTTGGTTAATAATAGAAGTTCTAGATTATCCAATTGACCAATCCAACTAAAATCAGCACCTTTATAATATGCTTCCGCAAAAGTAATTGATAACGACACTAAACTTGCTTTCGCATTAACCAGTGATTCTAAGTCCGTTACATGATCATTCTTAACCTCAAATGTTTTCAAGAGAACATTGGTTCCAAGATTTGGACCAATTTCAATCGCATTCACATTATTCCGCAAGACGATATTTGATAATACCGGTAAATTTTTAATGGGCTCAAGGGATGTAACGTTTGTATTCTCCAAAGAAATCGATTGAATGTTAACCCGTTGGTCAATTCCCGTTAAATCCGCTACAGACGCTTGATTTATGTCCAATATTGAAACCTTTAATAGATCATTAGGAGTTAAGTCTTCAACCGCAACATTAACCTTTGACGCAATAATCTCACGTAATGCAGCATCCGGAATCAAACCTTCAACAGTTCCCGCTTTTAAAACAGGTGTAGCCTCAACTTTAGCTGGCTCCAAAGCCATTATTGGGCTTATCCCCGAAACAAGTAAGCTCAATGTGGATGCAATCATAACCTTCTTTTTAATCATATACTAATCTCCTCTATAGAATCATCGTAAATTCAGAAACATCATCATCTGATCATATTTTTAAAATCAATAAAGTCCACACTTCAGATGACTCACCACCTTCACATCATCAATGCCCCCCTCTCATTTGTTTTTCAATTAACAGCTGACTGATTGAAGTTAATGAAGCGACACGACCGCCTGTAGCCATTGAAACAATAACCGTATCTTTAATCCGATCGCCACTAACTGTAAACGAGTCCGTAATAATAATGGATGCGGATGTAGGTTCAAAAACAAATTCTATCAGCGAGGGATTGTAGATGTGACCCAATTCTGCCTGGATCCGATCCCGTAAAATAAAGTCATACGCAAAATCAAGATAAATCGAGATTTGGGGTAATTGTGTGGGTTTAAATGGCATGGTAAGTGCCAGAAAATTTAGAAATGACTGAGGGAGCTCATACGAACTCAACAGTGCTTCAACATTAATATCATGGACATTTGCCTCAAATAAATCTTGAATTGCTTCATGTAACATCGACTCACCAACAACAATATTTTCTGAGAGCGTATAAACTACAAGCAACTCAGTGACATCCAACGTCTCATCGGTCCAACCATAATAGGAAGCGATTTGATGTCTGATACGCTCCATTGTATGAACATGATCGATATCAGTTTGCATGTACAAATTGAGAATGCGATCATGAATTTCCGAACTGTATAACGTTTGATTTAATTGGAAGGTATCATGCAAGACTTGATCAATTGGAATATTAATGACAGAGGCTTTATCTGTATTTATAAAAAGTGAGTATCGCCCCAATACTGATGTCTCATCTTGATAATGACATTGAATCATCATTAAATCGGCTAAAGAAAATTGACGTGGTGTAAATAACTTAATAAAGCGATAACTGTGATACAAGCAATTTAAAGGATGACCCGCAAGCACAATCGAATTTTCTTTCAAATCAAAGCGTAAATCATAACACGCATATACATCATTAATTTCTTGAATGCGACGATAGACCGTACTGCGAGAAATGTGTAACGCGTCCTCAATCTTATTAAGGTGACAGTGTCCATCCGATCTAAAATCCTCTAAGATTTGCGAAATCATGGCCACACATTTACTTTGACTCGCATAAAACGCAAACATTTTATATGCAATATTTCTTAAATAGTACTTTGCTTCTTGTTGAAGTGCTCCGAGACTCTCATAATGAGTTCCCGTTACTTCGTAAACATCTTGCAAGACATCTTGAACAAGCCGACTTTCATGACGATGTGAATAGAAAGTTTCTTGGGAACCCGCCTTCAATGAAACAATCAATAATTCAAGTTTAAATTTTTCAGATTTATTCATCAATTCAATCATAGAATCCCCCCCTTTTTAATCCCATGGATTAAAAAATTAATGTAGAATATTAAGATGATAATACCCTGTGATTTAGGCTCACACTATGAAAATACATTTCACAATTCATCGTTTGTATTTCTGTAGCGTAATTTTATTGTAGAAATCGAGCATGTGCGGTTCAATCTTTGTCTTAAAACGCCAAAACTGTGACATGAAGACCTGGAAATGTAATAAAAAAACTCACGATGACGTGAGTTCTTTATTTTGATATCTGTCCGTTATGAACACGTGTCCGCTTAATCAAGAGCGCATGTTTAAAATCCATACCGAGATCTTCAACATATAAACTTAATAGTTTTTGGTAATCCGATGCATTCGCAATCACCCCAATCAAATCCACCTGTGAGCCCACACACGCTTCCACAAACTTAAACAATCCTTGTCCAATCTTCTGATTTCGATAGGGTTTCGAGACAAACAATTCATCCAGCTCGAAGACACGTTCACCAACTTGATTGTACGATGTCGCTTGCGATAATTCCTTAATTGTTCCCAATGCATAACCAATAATCTTAGTTTCATCCACAGCCATAAATAATTCCTTATCCCTATAGTAGTCTTTAGTATTGGCACTATAAGCGGAACTGCATCGTTCCCGATCCCATTCTTCTGATAATTTAACGAATGCATCCAGATTGACTTCATGCATTGTTTCAAAATTCACTTTTCGATATTTTATCATTACATTTGTCTCCCTGTGTTCAATTTAGAGTTATTATAATTGTATAGTTACGAATCAAAACGATGATGCACATTTAAAAGCGATTCCTAAAAATATCCCATGCCAGTAAAACGAGAAAACATCAGAGTTTTTAACAAGTTTTTTTTTACTTTTTCCCTGTCTCTTATTTATTCGTTTTAAAATAGGGATCCAGGATGATTAATATCCTCTGGTTGGAATTGACTGATTTGAACTGGAAGGTAAATTCCATCCGATTTAAAACCCCCTCCAAAGCTATCCAAAAATATCTTCTCTGTGTTTTGACTCAACGTTATACAATCATGTGCCAACAAGCGATTTACTTCCGAGATAATTGTTTCTGAAACTTCAAAATGATCGTGCTGATTGATATTAAAAATTTCTTCTGATTGTAGAGAATCAACAACGACCGCTTGACTTAGTATTCGATACTCATAAGCAAAACGCATCATCGCAAAAACCATTTCCTGTAAATGTGTCTCGTATGCATCATGACTCATTTCGTATTGCGATCGATCAATCATTACATCTACTGCCTCCTTAATGGATTCCGATGGAACGATTTCTATTGTGCTTTCCGATTCGGTTGACACATTTCGATTGAACTTCTCCTTAAAGAAGGGTTTTGCTTTATTAGTCCACCATGGCATAATAATATGTTCACTCAACTTAACAACCACAATTACAGACAGTAACCCAATTAGGCTTTCTTTGACTGAAGCATCACGCGCTTGATTAAGACGATCAGATTCAGAATAAGAATGATCGAATCCATAATCATCATCAACTTCTTCCCATTCCACAATATCTGTAACACGATTGTAACTATCTTGGCTCACACCTCTAACACGATGTTCATTCGTTTTCGATTGAACGAGATGTTCACCTTCCCTTAAAATCGGACGATACTTTTTATTTGTCATATTGGATACCCACCTATTATCTATAAGTAATGTCTGTCGTCGAAAACTACTCTAAACCCTGATACTAAAATTACGTTAGACAGATTTTTTATAAACCCATCATATCATAATCAAAGTAAAAACAAATAAATATTATCAATGGATAAAGTATAACGAAACGTGAATTTAAATCATAAAAAAAAGATTTCAAAATGAAATCCTTTTAGTCTTCTAAAATTTCTTGGACGCGTCCCACTTGTCCGTCAGCCAACATTACTTTGATGCCATGTGGATGATGTGAACTGTTTGTAAGAATACGGTCTACATACCCTTCTGTAAGCTTCCCTGTACGTTGGTCATGTTTTAACACAACATTAACATGGGCGCCTATTGTTATATCTTTACGATTTTTTCCGTTCATGTAATTCTCGCTTTCAATTTTCTTATTAGTATTATAACATACCTACTTCCTTCATATTCAAAACAATACACACCTTAACACGCTTGATGATGCTTCAATAGAATCCGTAATTGATTACCAAAGTAGATGTTCATCTTAATTTCATCTTAGAATGATGTATATCCATGCGTTATCAAACTTAAAACTGATATACTTTATCCATGGAGGAACCTATGAAAAATACATATACTTTAAATAATGATTTAGAAATTCCTGTAATTGGTTTTGGTACATGGCAAACACCGGATGGTGAGATTGCGGAACAATCCGTACTCGATGCACTGGAAGCTGGATACCGCCATATTGACACTGCTGCCGTTTACGGTAACGAAGAAAGTGTTGGTCGTGCAATTATTAAAAGTGGCATTCCCCGTGAAGAACTTTTCATCACTACAAAACTTTGGAATGACGCTCACTCTTACGAAGGTGCTTTAGAAGCCTTGGATATCTCATTGAAAAAACTTCAATTAGATTATGTAGATCTCTACCTTATCCACTGGCCAAACCCACTTCCACTTCGTGACACTTGGGAACAAGCGAACGCTGAAGCATGGAAAGCAATGGAAGAAGCTTATCGTGCCGGTAAGGTTAAGAGCATTGGGGTATCTAATTTCCACCCACACCACCTCGACGCACTTTTAAAAACAGCTGTGATTAAGCCAAGTGTAAATCAAATTTACTTAAGTCCAAGTGACATGCAAGAAGAACTTGTAGCATACAATAAAGCACATGGTATTCTAACCGAAGCATACAGTCCACTTGGAACAGGTAGTATCTTCGAGGTTAAAGAACTCCAAGAAATCGCTCAAAAGTATAACCGCACAGTAGCGCAGGTTGTTCTACGTTGGTCGATTCAACATGGTTTCTTACCTCTACCTAAGTCGGTAACTACAAGTAGAATTATTGAAAACCTTCAAGTATTTGATTTTGAATTAGATCAAGAAACAATGACTTTCATTGACTCGTTAAAAGGAACGGCGAAAGTTGCACTCGATCCTGATTCAGTAGATTTCTAGGATTTACCAAAGTCGAACATATACAGATGTATCTTTGATGTATCCATATACAAAACACGCTCTTTGACTGACATAGTTTCAGTTGCATGAACGTGTTTTTTTTATCAATGTTTTATTGATTGGCTCTTATGCACAATCAACCATGATTTTTTTATCTTGTATTGTTAAGACGGTATCTGCTAGGTGCTCGATATGTTGATACTCATGGCTTGTGAAGATAATGATTCGTTCTTCATTGATATATCTTTTTATTAAATCTACGAGTACCATCGTTGACTTCTTATCCAGAGCATTAAAGGGTTCATCTAAGAGTACGAGATTGGGTTGTTCCATGAACGCTTGAATGATTCGTAACTTTTGTTTCATTCCTAACGAATAAGCCTTATATCGCTTGTGAATATTGCGTTCCATATCGAATATTTGAATTAATTCGTTAAGGAAGGTTTTATCCGTTTGTTTACGAATATTTATCAAGTAATCGAGATTCTCCATACCTGTGTAATTTTTGATGAAATGCGAGTCATTAATCAAAACCCCAACACTCCGTGGAAAATCACGGTTTACACCTAATGTTTCACCATACACATCGATTGATCCTGAGGTAGGTTTAGAATAGCCACACAGCATCTTCATGAGTACACTTTTACCAGACCCATTCTCTCCAACGAGGCCTACAATCTTACCCGTCGGAATTTCCAAAGAGACGTTTTCGAAAATTTCTAAATTTTTAAATCGTTTTGATATATTTCTAATCTTAATCATAATATTCTCCAATCTTTTTTGAATGACCCCAGTATAAAAAATAAGTCATAACAATGAAACAAATATAGATTGAGATATACCGTAAATTGATGTCATACGTGTCAGGCATCACAATCCAATGATACTTGCCGATGATTATATCTGCTAACAACAACATAAATACAGTAAATATTTTGTGAATTGAACGAGAACCGTTTTTTGTTGTTATGTTTATAAAGTTATAAAATAGTTTTAAAAATACCATCAATAGCACTATCTTGATGTCCTGTAAAAAAAGTTCAACTAAACTATTAGGAGACAAAACGAAACGAACGTGTTGAGCATTTGAAAAAGCAACTAAAAGTGCTCCATAACCCGTAATTATGACGAAGGAGTTCTTTAAATATTTTAAAAATAGATAGAGCCAATAACAGGTTATACTTTTAAATCGTGACATCATGAACATATGAATTGACGTTTCTTGTTCGCTTACGGTATCAGTATAGAGAAACAAGTAATACACAATCAGATTCAATACCCCAAAGATTATTATATCTTTGAAATAGAGTCCGACTCTACTGAATGCAGCTGAGTTCATGAAATATACTTTATACTCATCGTAAATTTGGAATCCATGTGTTGTATCAAGGTGTACGTTTACCAAGTGTATAAAAGTAATGGTCAGTAATGGGAGGACCATCATACATGGTAAGATTGTTTTTATTTTTCTAAACTTCATAACGACGCCAACTTATAAAGTACAATACTCCTGCTGTGATAATCGGAACCAGCAATGACGATAGATACATAAGTGTATTAGGATAACTATAAGCTCCTGAAACGATCACAGCTGATGGATCGAACATATATCTAAAAACAGAGTTATAAGGGATAAATAATGAACTTGCGATTGAAAATGCAATAAAATACATCGTAAATACTAGTGTTGCCATAGGCAAATTTCGGAAATAAGGGACTACAAATCCATATGCGACGCCATAAATTAATGGAACAATAAAGAATACAAAGATTCCCCATAATAAGTGATACAGCCTACAGTGATTTAAAAAGAAATCTTTAGGAAACCAATCAATGAATAGTTTTACTGGAATACCAAATTGCATGTCATCGACAGTAACTTTGCTTCCCACAAAAAATGTGAATATATAAAAGAGTAGATATCCCAAAAAGATTGATGCCGATACTTTTAGCGATTCTCCAACAATTTTTTTAAGCATAAACTTCGAATGACGGTCATGACGATAACACTCAAAAAAGTACTCATTGTTTTTCTTTAAGTAGATGTTTATCCCAACAATAGTGATAAATAGTGGAAGTAATAATTGAAATAAATTTGTGCCCCAAATCATCATACCTATATAGGATCCAACACTATGGTGGAACAATGTCCACCAGTTTATTTCTGGGCCATACTTTAATGCTTCTAAGCTTGTAAGTTTGAAACCATTTTGGTATCCCTCCCAAAGTCTTGAAAGAGTACCATATTCGCACTCGATCGAGATAAAGAATACAGATGACGAAAGTAATGCAATAAGAAGGTAATCAGTGTTCTTTCTTACAAATTTCGGTAACATACTATCAATCATCACTTCATCTAAGGTCTCCAGGAACCTGAAACATGAGTTGCTCTAAAATCCCAAATATGTTGACGGCGTGCGCGCAAATCATATTGCAACCCTTTTACAGTGTCTGTACCCGTGATCGTAAAGCATCCATAATCTGAATTTGCAAAGAACACTTCTTTTTTAAGATAATCTGTTTTTGCTTCATGAATTGAGAAGTACATGTTAATCCCTTTAATAGAAGAAGCATCCCACTCAATACCACTTGGACTATTGGTTTCCTTATCAACGATACTTGACACCCTTGCTCTCGTTCTATTTGCTTTGCCATCGAAACCATAATAATAGCAATTATAGTCCGTTGGTCCAGCAGCTTCATTCGCTTGGACGGATAAATCAACAATACTTCCTAACACCATCGTAAAAATCAAAAAAACCGATACACAAAACGTTTTTCTCATAACCACCCTCCTTTTCATTTGTGTACGCATAAAATATATCATAAAAAAAAGCGTTTATTTACTCCGCTATTTCGTAGGAATTTCATTCTATTATTAAGGAGATATTCGATTAATTGCATAGAATAAATCTATTCAGTTTAATATCAAAAGTACATATTTTTAGAATTCAAGCACACTTTTCTCTTTGTTATGCTCAAGTGAAAGTCCTGAGTACCCAATGTAATAACAGAATAATTCTATTAACAAATAAAAGAACTAACGCCGGATTAAAACAGGTGTTAGTTCTTTTTGTTTATGAGGCTAATAGCTAACCAGGATTGAAACTTACTCAGTTAATCTTGATTCTTTCTTTGCTTAAGTTTTTTTCTATTACTGGTATATAGAATAGCGATTCCAGTAGCAATCATTGAAAGTGTTGCAATTATGATTGATCTAACCAATTTAGATTTAGAATTGTTAATTCTAAAATTTTCACTTAAATCGTTTTTACCAAAAACACTTTTAGATGGTCCGCCAAATAATTCGCTTCCTTTAGTAATGCCTTCTTCAGGAACCACAGTATATATTGCATCATAATATTTTTGCAATGGCCCTCTCAATTCTTCAGTTTTATATATTTGTCCATGTCTAACGCCTTCTATTTCAATAAAATCTCCAATATTTTTATAGAAGGGAATAATTTCCTCTGTCTCAGTAGAATATACAAATGCTAAATCAGGACGTAGCCCAGTTCTAACATACGCAACCTTTTCTGAATCAAGCTTGTTATCATTAATATAATTTTCAACATAGTCTAAGTCGATAGAAAGTGTTCCACTATCGGTCATCTCTAAATTTGTTAGAATATATTCGCCATCTACTTCTTGAAAGTTTGCAATTTGATTTGTTTCTGTTAATGACTCAAATGCGATTGAAGCCTCATCTAAGTTGATGTCCTCATTTTCTAAAATAGAAATAACAATATCTTTATTCAACATGAGAAGCTTTATCATCTTACCACTTAACGGACTAATAAATGTATCTTGTCCCAGACTTCTACTCCTCTTTGGACTTTGATCATCCATAAACATTTCAAAAAACTTTTGACTCTCAACAACCGATTCTCTATCTTCAGCTTTTACACTGATCGCGTCTATTTGTGTACTCTCATCGCTATCTGCATAAACTAAGTTTTTTGGTAAAAATTGATTCGAAGCAGTCAAAATTAAGACGAATACCAAAATACTCCAATACTTTATCTTAGATCTACTCATAATTAGAATTTCCCCTTCGCTACGATACTATAAACAATATTTGCTTTATTCCAGATATGATCTTTTCCTCCAACAAATGAAGCATATTCAACAAAAACAGTTCTTCCCCAAGGATCATTGACTTCAATATAGTGATAATCGGACGAGTTTTTATTTTCGACCCACTTATAACCTCTTCCTACAATCGCATGACCACTTCTTCCCTCTTTAAAGTCTGATTCAAATAAAATGATGTAAGGTTTTCCGTTATTAATGGAAGTAGCGTATTTCCAATAACCCAAAGGTCCATACTTAGAAATGTAATGATTTCCATAAGCAGAAGCATAATTAACAGCCTCGACCGTTTCAGATACACTTCCTTTTGACGAAGTTTTCCTCTCGCCTGTCACGTGATAGACTATATCTGAAATAGACCCTCTACTTCCATAAAGATAATCCCCTACCATTTTAGCTGATGTAGCCCAACACCAATACGTTTGCCCTTGCTTATACAGTGGAACCCATAGTGTTTTCTTACCACTTGCGGCATATAAATCTGTTAGCGAAGCTGAAAAGGTTATCACACCTACAAGTACAACAGTAACTAGTTTCAAAATACAATTTCTACACTTTTCCATAATTTCCCCTCTTTATGTTCAATTTGTAGTATATGCAAACAGTAACACTATTCAAATATTAAAATCAACATTGTTTTTTTCTCCATAAACTTAACAATGGAAATAATATTATACTTTTGAGTTATTCTTGATTTTAAAGTACTTTCGATACTCACTTCAACGCGTGTAAATTAAAAAGACTTTTGTATTTGAATTCATTCTAAGATGATTCCTGACAAAAGTTTTCTACCTAAATGATGCTTTCAACCACAGCACTCTTATTGAGGTTAAGATTTGATAAAAAAAACACGTTCATTCGACTGATATACATTCAGTTTGATGAGCGTGTTTTTTAATCAATGTTTTATTGATTGGCTCTTATGCACAATCAACAATGACATTTTTATTTTGTATTGTTAAGACGGTATCTGCTAGGTGCTCGATATGTTGATACTCATGGCTTGTGAAGATAATGATTCGTTCTTCATTGATATATCTTTTTATTAAATCTACGAGTACCATCGTTGACTTCTTATCCAGAGCATTAAAGGGTTCATCTAAGAGTATGAGATTGGGTTGTTCCATGAACGCTTGAATGATTCGTAACTTTTGTTTCATTCCTAACGAATAAGCCTTATATCGCTTGTGAATATTGCGTTCCATATCGAAGATTTGAATTAATTCGTTAAGGAAGGTTTTATCCGTTTGTTTACGAATATTTATCAAGTACTCGAGATTCTCCATACCTGTGTAATTTTTGATGAAATGCGAGTCATTAATCAAAACCCCAACACTGTTTGGAAAATCACGGTTTACACCTAATGTTTCACCATACACATCGATTGATCCTGAGGTAGGTTTAGAATAGCCACACAGCATCTTCATGAGTACACTTTTACCAGACCCATTCTCTCCAACGAGGCCTACAATCTTACCCGTCGGAATTTCCAAAGAGACGTCTTCGAAAATTTCTAAATTTTTAAATCGTTTTGATATATTTCTAATCTTAATCATAATATTCTCCAATCTTTTTTGAATGACCCCAGTATAAAAAATAAGTCATAACAATGAAACATATATAGATTGAGATATACCGTAAATTGATGTCATACGAGTCAGGCATCACAATTAAATGATACTTGCCCATGATTATATCTGCTAACAACAACATAAATACAGTAAATATTTTGTGAATTGATCGAGAACCGTTTTTTGTTGTTATGTTTATAAAATTATAAAGTAGTTTTAAAAATACCATCAATAGCACTATCTTGATGTCCTGTAAAAAAAGTTCAACTAAACTATTAGGAGACAAAACGAAACGAACGTGTTGAGCATTTGAAAAAGCAACTAAAAGTACTCCATAACCCATAATTATGACGAAGGAGTTCTTTAAATATTTTAAAAATAGATAGAGCCAATAACAGGTTATACTTTTAAATCGTGACATCATGAACATATGAATTGACGTTTCTTGTTCGCTTACGGTATCAGTATAGAGAAACAAGTAATACACAATCAGATTCAATACCCCAAAGATTATTATATCTTTGAAATAGAGTCCGACTCTACTGAATGCAGCTGAGTTCATGAAATATACTTTATACTCATCGTAAATTTGGAATCCATGTGTCGTATCAAGGTGTACGTTTACCAAGTGTATAAAAGTAATGGTTAGTAATGTGAGGACCATCATACATGGTAAGATTTTTTTTATTTTTCTAAACTTCATAACGACGACAACTTATAAAGTACAATACCACTGCTGTGATAATCGGAACCAGCAATGACGATAGATACATAAGTGTATTAGGATAACTATAAGCTCCTGAAACGATCACAGCTGATGGATCGAACATATATCTTAAAACAGAGTTATAAGGGATAAATAATGAACTTGCGATTGAAAATGCAATAAAATACATCGTAAATGCTAGTGTTACCATAGGCAAATTTTGGAAATAAGGGACTACAAATCCATATGCGACGCCATAAATTAATGGAACAATAAAGAATACAAAGATTCCCCATAATAAGTGATACAGCCTACAGTGGTTTAAAAAGAAATCTTTAGGCAACCAATCAATGAATAGTTTTACTGGAATACCAAATTGTATATCATCTGCACTCACTTTACTTCCAAACAATGAGGCGAATATATAGAAAATTAAATAACCCAAGAAGATTGATATTGAGACTTTAAACGACTCTTCAAAAATCTTCTTCCGTATGAATTTTGAATAACAATCAAAACGGTAACACTCAAAAAAGTACTCATTGTTTTTCTTTAGGTAAATGTTTATCCCAACAATAGTGATAAATAGAGGAAGTAATAATTGAAATAAATTCGAGCCCCAGATCATCATACTAATGTAGGACCCTACACTTTGATGGAAAAATGGCCACCAATTGTTTTCTCCACCGAATTCCAACGCATCGATTCCCGAAAACTTAAAACCATTCTGAAATCCTTCCCAAAGCGTTGATAGTGTGTGATTATTTGATTCAAGAGAAATGAAGAATACAGATGTAGAAAGTAATACAATTAGTAGATAATCACTATTTTTTCTTACGTTACGTGAAAGCATCTTACAATTCCTATCCTATTTTAAAGTCTTACGGTCTCCAAGATCCCGAAACTTGAGTATACCCACTATCCCATATATTTTGTCTGCGAGCCCGTAGATCATATTGAGTTCCTCTCTTTGTATTGGTATTTGTTATTGTAAAACAACCCGAGTCATGATTCATAAAAAGAACCTCTCTCTGTTCCTTACCCGTTCTAGAATTATGAATCGAAAAGAACATGTTGAGACCTTTTAAAGACGAATAATCCCATTCAATACCACTTGGGCTATACGTCTCTTTATCAACAACACTTGAAACTATCGCTCTTTTTCTATTTGCACGACCATCAAAACCATAATAATAGCAATTATAGTCCGTTGGTCCAGCAGCTTCATTCGCTTGGACGGATAAATCAACAATACTTCCTAACACCATCGTAAAAATCAAAAAAACCGATACACAAAACGTTTTTCTCATAACCACCCTCCTTTTCATTTGTGTACGCATAAAATATAACACAAAAAAAGCTCCTATTTTACTCCGCTATTTCGTATTACAGACACGGATTTTTTTAGGGAATTTTTAAATTATTGCATATAATACTTCCATTTTATATCTCAGTATTAAATTAGATACGGAAATTTTTTAATCGTCGTTTTAGTCTTAAATGACAAAAAAGTGCGAAAGATTTCGCACTTTGCATATATTTTCATTTATCGAGTAATACCTAATTCAATAATTCTCAATAATAATATTTCGAAAATAATAAATCAGTGTAAAGTTTATCGCTTCAATACGGCATCTACCCAACTATCAAATGGTTTGAAACTATTATTTTTAATAACATAATTCTCATTATTCACCATCAAGTAATAATTACCTACATTGTTAAATTCGTAAGTAGTTCCACTCTTTAGATTTATTGTTAGTGCTATCATTCCACCATAGATAACTTCCATTTTATTCTTAGAGATTTTCTCTACCTCAAATTCATCTAATGCATCTACGAGTTCTGGGATATCTTCAGCATTCACTTCACGTTCTAAAACAGTTGGACCAATATGTCTCTCTATGCGAACACTTTCAATACCATTTAACTCAATATCATCTTGCATTGTCTTAAGCATGTCTTGCTTACTACAACCGGAAATGAACGCTAAAACAAGTACCCATACGATCATGAACCTTTTCATTCAAATTCCTCCTGTTAATTTTATTATACATGTTTTTTATCAACTTTAATCTATGTAGGATTATTCCAATTTAAGGAATCTACCACATAAACATAAGACTTATAAACATAGTATTTTCATCTTATTCTTTGTCTAACATCATGGTGTTAAACTGTGAATTTCTACATAATGAAGAAAACCCATTTTTTATAAAAAAGTGCGGTCATTTACCGCACTAACAAAGCTATACTCATTTAAAGGGCTGTTGACATTCAAACTAAATGATTTCTTCCAAATAGATAGACTGGATCTGATGTTTTTGATTCATATCCATATGGTCTATTCTTTAACAATATTAAGCAAAGAATAAATAAAAGCTATTATCGAAAATACAATTAATGCATATGATAATAGATTAATCATCGTAAGTCCTTTAAATTGTAAGAACATCTTCCATGAGTCTCCACTTATACCCCGATCGGCAGCATAAAACACATGTGCGATTCTTAATGCAACAAAAGCAAAAAAACCAGCACCAAATGAGATTTCTCCAAGTTTCATTACCTGTTTATTATTATTCATAATATTCCCCCTCATAATTTTATTAATAATAAATTACACTCAATATTTGAATATAATTCTCTTTTTCAACACTGCACTTACATTATACAAATAGCCCCAGAAAGTTCGAATTATAATCAAGTCATCCCCTGAGGACCCATTTCTACTATGACTAGGTACTGGTACGCCAATTCGATGACTACGTCAAAACATACCTTCTGCTCTGTTGATTTGAATCTATAAGATTAGATAACTTGTTCATTATGCATTCGATCATTGGTTACGTCATAAATGTTGAAATTGAAAATAAAAATCTACTATCTAATAGTTTTCAGTAAATTCTTTTCTCAGAGAAATACTCCAACATTGATTATAGTATAAGCATCTATCGATTTTATTTATACCTTAATAAATCATGCCTCAACCTAGAAAGCCCTTACACAGATATTACCATAACATGGTCAATAATCAAGACACTTTGTCAAAATAAAAAATAATAAGTGCATTGGTAATCTGTCTTCCGATATAGATTCATTTTAAGTGACACATCAACCGCCTGAAAAGCCACATGCATAATTAGGCGTTCGGTTTATTCAACGAAATATTAGATATAAAAATTACTACTATTATTTCGGAATTAAAGATCTAGATTTACGAATGCCCTTAATAGACTATTCATCTTATTATAGTTCTATAACTCGATCGCATAATTGCATAATTACTTTACTATGAGAAACAATCACAACGACTTTCCCTTGCTTTGTAAACTCAGAAAGAATTCCCATCACAATCTCTGCATTTTCTTGATCCAAATTACCGGTTGGTTCATCCGCTAGAACGATATTACCTTTTTTTAAAATACACCGGGCCAATGCGACTCTCTGTTGCTCCCCGCCACTAAGTATATAGATTGGGGTTTCTAATATTGCGCGATCGAGTCCAACTTGTTTTAAAGCAGCGTCTAACTTATGATCTTCTTTCTTTTTAAGTACTAACTCAAGATTATACCGAACGCTCTCATTATCAATTAAGGCATAGTTTTGAAATAGATAGTTGATATTCTCACGGACCAATTGCTCTTTTTTACGTTTGCTAATATTTTTAGTAGCTATCGAATCAATTAATAATTCTCCTTCATAATCAGAATCAATTAAACCGATTATATTTAATAGTGTACTTTTCCCAGAGCCACTTTTCCCGGATACCCCAACCAATTCACCCACCACAAATTTTTCATTAATATCATGAAACAGTGTGCGATTACCAAATGTACGACTTACCGACTTCAATTGAATCATCATCTATTCCCCCTTTATCTGATTACTCGAATTATTCCTAACAAACTTCGATTTCACAATACTAAATACGATAACATCAATCATTATTATTAACAGAAACAGAACTCCAATTCCTTTAATACTAATGGTCGTTTTTAGGAACACCGGCAGAATAACAGTAACAATAACAACAGCAAGTAAATCTGTAAAGAATAACAAAAGAATGTATTGTTTGAATATATTGAAATCAGATTCTCCTATTAGTTTTCTAACGAAGATTTCTTTTCGAATATCGCTCATATACGTATGTGTTATATTAAAGGATACAAAACTGATTAATAAAATTGAGATAAGCAGTATACCGGTATAGATCTTTAAAGAAAATTCCAAAATAGAAATCATAATATTTAGATCATTTGAAGTGTTGTTAAAATGTTCAACAGAAATATTATTCTCTATATTGAACTGTTTGAAAACATCTTCATTCTTCTTATACCACGCTTCCTTTGTTTCCGTCGAGTCCAGACTAAACTGCGCAGCTGTTGACGTTCCATAACCAAAGAATCGGAGTTGATAATCGGGAATCCCTTTAACTGTATTCTCATCAAATACAATTAATATCGGATTATGGATAAGATAATCCGAACCGACTACTTCACTGTTCATTGAGAAAAAATCTGAGTCTTCATAGATTATTGATTCCATCTGCAAATCATTTACGATTGTTTTCGTTGATTGGAAATACTCTCGATAGTCTTGAAGTATTGAGTTCTCAGAATCTTGTAGCTCTCTCGGTATTAATATGACACGTTTTTCTTTTTTTAGGGCGTTTTTAATTTGTTCCATCGGTAATAATTTATAATCGTTTATATAGATATCATTAACCAGAGTAAAAATATACTGATCATCATAACAATTTCTTGCTAACTTTCGTTCGATCGTTTCATCAGGGCAAGAATAAGCGGAAAAATCAACATAGTAGCCATTATTACCCGCGACGACTTTTTTATAAAAATCTGAATAATTAAATTCTGGATATCCTTTTGGAACACGCTTATTGCTTGTAGAATTATTATCTGATCTGTTTTTTGCATAACTTGTAAAAGCATAAGTGTCCCGATAGTTTTCAAAAATACTGAGTTTATAGCGTTGATCAGTAAGCGACTCTAACATATTTGTCGTATTGAGTAAAAAATATCCCAGGATAATTGTAAATAATACCTTGGACACCATCGAAATCCTTATAATCGCATTTGTTGTTTTTTGGTTTTTTGTAAGCGAAGCAATGCTATATTTTCGCGTAATAATAGTTGAAGCTGTAATAATCAAAATAATCGATGCCAGTAGATATACTGATAGATATGTGATCTGAATTTTAATTAGGTAAATATTCCAATAGTTCATAATTAATGATGTCACAAACATTACAATAACCGAGAAAACTATATACCACGAAATATATTTAGATATTCCTTTTTTTGCTACCGAAAAATCAGACAATCCAAGTAATTTATATACGCCGATTTCTTTATTTCTTTTTACAAAACTAAAAATCGTTACGAGCATATTACTTATCGAAAAAATTACAATTGCAACCATCAAAAACAAGAAGAAAAACTCAGCATCACTTGAGATTGTTTTTTGCTGAACAATTTCATCAGCATCTAACCCCGCTCGCTGAGCAATTTCTTCGATATATACTTCAGCTTGTTCTTGATCTTTTGCATAGAGATCAAGAAAACCGTAGACTTCTTCGTCTAAGGTACTTTCATCAAGTTTTTTAAAAGTTAATTCAAGTTGCTCGTTTGAACCAATGTTTAGTGGTTTGACATAAAAATCGTGATTTTTATTCGTATCAAAAGTTGATAAACTTAATGTTCCCGACGGAATTCTTACGCCTAAAAATTCTTTGACGTCAGTGCTAAAGTCATTAACAGATACATAGCGAATTTTCTCGCTGTATTTTCCAAAATAAACATGATTTTTTTGGGCAGAACCGATGATACTCATAAACTCATCTCTCGATATTTTTGCAGTATCTGGTATATAAATACTTTTATAGGATCCTGATTTAAAAATATCATTAAGCATCGTTTCTTGTTGTGCGGACACTAACAAGATTGAGAACATTACTATAAAGACGATGAAAACAGACGTAAAGACTCTCGTAATTTTTGATGACATTGCAATCCCCCTCTTTTTTAAAATGTTATGCTAGTTTTTAACCATTAAATTAACTTATTGAGTACGGGTTATTCATAACACAGAATAGCATAGGTGTACGCTGCTCCACAATCTTAAAAATAGAGACATCTTTGACTATTTAAATTTGTCGAATGAATCAGTGAGTTAACCTTTGAAACTAATCGTACTCTCTTTGAAGAAACAGTCATAGAAATAGATTCCAATTTTCGATACCGACAGCATCTAGTTCGTCAATTCTATATTATGCGTAAACACCCAAGAACACTCATCTCTTTTTTGAAAAGTTACTTTCAATCACACGATTTGTCTTGATAGATTGTCTAGTGAGACTTACTGTCATTTTGATTCTAAGGTTACTTCACCTAAATATAATAGATATAATCGATGTATAAAATCAATGTTAGTTGCTTTAGATGCAGAGCACAACTCTATGATTAAAGTCGTTAACATAATTGGTTAACAAAGTAAAACACTTATTCATAAATATCATCTTATGCATATGAGAGAATGATTTTGGTAGAGTGTGACTGATAGATTAGATGTAAGGTATGATATCGATAAAATCCACTTCAAATAAGTTATTAATCCCTTTAGTTAAGATAGAGTCATGCAATCTATTTTAGAATAATCGCTATCGAAAAAAAAGAGGATCCGTTTAAAAAAACTATTAAATAGCCCAGAAAGAGTTGATTTAATTAACCAGCAAGCAAAATAAACTGATATATTAAATTACAAAATCATCATCAGACAATCGTATAGGTACAATATTAGTTGTAGTATTACGTCTTCAATATCACATATACTTGCTTCAAGCGCCACTCGAAATTTTGAAGCATATTCATAAAACAACCTAGAAATTTATGCTGTGAGAATAATGAGGATAAGCGAATATAACCAAATAGAGCTCTATCTACAAATTTTCAACCTTGATCACAAAGATGGTGTTAAATCTCTTTAAACATCAGATATTGCCTGATATATCTTTGAAGAAACAAATCAGAAAACTTAGTTTGGTGTTAACGTATCTACATTGTATCCTCAAAGTCTTGTTAATATACGGTAGAACTAACATAACATCTCTTATTACACCCCAATGAATAGACGGAATGCCATTATACATTATTCATCTACCATCCCTACATATCAACCCACGATGACGTATTTGATTGTATAAATAGATACTTTTTACTTTTTAAAAAACACTTCCTGAAATACCAAATTGATTTTCACACGTTCCATTCATGGTAGTGTTCTGACTCTAACACCCTATTGTTTTTTCTAGCTTTAGATTTAGTTTATCAGTCATGCTAAAGCAAACAAAGAGAACTAATTGCAGCCAAAATTGGCATTAAAGTTAATCGTTGTAATCTGTAAATCTATAATTAAAAAGTGCTCCATAGAAAATATTGTTGCTAGATTAGGAATAAGAAAACCATGTAATTGTTAAAGGTTTTACTTTTAATGATAAATTGATAGATTTAGACTACACGATGCTGAAAAATAATGATGAACCAGAATTAACATCAGAAAAATGCACCGCAATTAATGGAATGTGGTTAAGTGTTTACTATCCAATTGATTCTACTCTAAAGTGATGATCGGCGAAACTAGAGTAATAATTTATTAGTTGGTCTCTCGATAAATTTTTTAAGTCCTTCGATACTTTAAAGAATGGATCTTTAGGGTTAGCAATATATTTCATTAGCGTTACGTTTCTACTCAATGCGTATTCCTTTATTTTTTGAATGTAGAATCTCGAAACCTCTTTTCCTCTATATTCTTCAAATGGAATATGAATTAGTTGCAATCTCACAGACGTTTCTAACAGGCGCCCTTTAGTGATGAAAAAATCAACAACTACTACTTCTTGACATTTGTCTAAATCCCATAAGCAAAACGTGTATCCATTATCTAATGAATAACTTCGTTCTTTAAAATAACTTACGTTACCCTTAAATTTATATTCGAAGTTCCCCACTAGGTTTGATGGTAATCCCCAAGCTGTTATTGCATCTTCCACGCACATATACGCACCTCGTCTCACTTTGTTCCTAATCTAGATTATACCTATTGACCAACATAAATATTTAAATCAAAATCACATAACATTTGTTCTTATATGCAATGATTTAGCATATAAATAATTGCTATTTTCCTTATATTTTATATCATGAGAGCCTGAAGATATAGTTTAAGCTGTTTGAATATAAAATCTTCATACCGATGTTATTTGTTAAGTACTAAGCTACGATTGAATATTCAGGTTTCTAAATATATTATTATTTTACTAGTAATTTGTTTTTGGGAGTCTTATATTATTTCAACATCTCGGACTCAAGTTTTTCAATAATTTCATAGCTAGCAATACTTTGAAAGTTATAGAGATAAGGGTTCAGAATGTGTTGCATTGCATAGTTAAAATGTACAACACTACTAAGATTTTTTTTATCATTACCAATTGATATTTCCCTGAAAAAACAGATTTTTTCAAACTTACATAATTCATCATTACTAAAAGTCAGTGGTTTCTCATACTCTAAGATCCTTTTACCAGTTTCTGTTGAAATAGCATCAATTACATCAGCTTCAGTTATTTCACAACTCAACAGTTGCTCATGCAACTTCTCTTTGGTCAATTCATCTCTCTCTGAGTGTAATATTGCAGATAAATAACTATACTCTATCGAGCTACAATCATAGAGTTCATAATAAAGACGAAGATTAATAATGGTCTGTAAATAACTTTTAGAACTCTCAATTCTTTTTTTTATATGATTAATTAAATAATCCATATCCTTTTTGTGAATTTCTTGTAATTTACCAATACCATCAATATTTTCAAAATGGTAAACAAAACCTATATGTTCTCTTTGGTTATTTATTTCCATTTTCCGAGTTAAAAACTTTAGAAATATTTGATCATGTGAAAGTATTACGGTAGTTTTTTTGTTCACTTCATCTAAATATCTTGATTTCACAATAAAATTAAGTATTTGCTCTCGTCTATACTCATCATATGAAGAAGCAGGATCATCGATAATAACGTGTTTGTTTTCACTAGATATAATAAACAGTATTAAAGCAATTATATTTTTTTCTCCTGTTGAAAGATTCTTAGTTGTATCCATTTCTGCTAACTTGTGTCTCAATTCATATTTTTCGTTTATATTTAAAATCGTATTCTTCACTAGTTTGTAATTTATATCAAAACTACTAATTGCTTTATTTATCTTATTAATATTTTCCTTTATGATATTCATCATAGTAGAATTGAAATCTTTTCTATATTTTAAGTAACCTTCTTTCTCATCATTAAACGAATCTAATATGCTCTGAATAGGAACATCAAATGTTTCAAAATGATTAACAGTTTCATCACTCAACTTAATCGAGGATTTTTTATCTAGTGATTTTTCGTCATTAAACGAAATTCCGAATACAGCCTCAATTTCAATCATTTCTAGGTATATTTTATAATATTTGTCAATTTCCTTTTTTAATTCTTTTTGCACCTCTATATTATTAATTTTGCTAAAATCAACAAATATTCCTATATCGTTAAGTTGTTTCTCAGCATTGATAATTTTTTGATGTGTTTCGGGTAATTCATTCGCAATTACTATTATTCGTTTTACAATCTCGTCTGTTACATTTTGTTTACAAAACGGACAGATAGATCCCTGAAAATATCTTTCAAACCCTTCTCTTATCCACTCTTTTTCATTCACACTTATTTCAGGATTACTGTCCTCATATTTTTTAGGATTTCCTAATTCCTTATACAAATTAGTGTTACTAATCTTATTTGTTTTAGTTCGCTTAATTCCTAATTCGCTTTCTAGTCTTAAAATCCTCTCTTCCTGTGCATTAATGATTGATTTAATGTCTACTACAACATCTTCTTTAAGAAAAAACTCAAGTTTCTTTCTTTTTTCCTTAGAAATTTTATTTTCTCCATACACTACATCATATATACCAACTCCAGTTTTACTAATAATCAACTCCTCGACTCTGTCATCATTAAAAATTGCAAACTCAAGTTCCGGTTTAATGACAACATTTACTTGATTATCAGATCCGAAAGTTTTGTAAGTATTCAAATCTTCTTCTGCTGAATTCAATGCTAGAGCAATAGAGGATTTTCCTGAACCACTAATACCATAAATAAAATTCAATTTATTTTCACTTAGGTCAAAACTTGAATATCTAATATTACAAAAATTTTCAATTTCAATTTTCATAATTTCCCCCAACTTATGTTTATATCTATAACATTACCACATCCCCTTAATTGCGCAAGCGCTTTCCGATAATTAGCATCTTAGTCTTTTTTCACTAAGGAAATCTGAACTCATATATCATTCTCTGAAATTAAATTTCATGGAGAAAAACTATTTGTAAATTTAGGATATATACACATGATGAACTTTTTCAAGCCTGTCATTCGATCTCCTGTATTAATGATATCAATATAACTATATTCCTACTTATCGATTGATATCCCAATCTATAGTTATAATTTGAAAACAAATTCGTCACAAAGAAAAAATCAATTAATTTGCAAATTCATTAATTCAAACGCAACCTGTTCTAGTTTGCAAGGTTAATGAACTTCCGTATTGTTATAATCAATGTTCCTTAACTATATTGAAAAACAAAAATAGAAATGTTTCCAAATAATAAATTAAATGAAAATGTGATTATGAATTATTTATTCTAAAGTGCAATAATAGATGTTGCAGAATAGTTAGATTTCAGTTTGCTACGGTATCTCTTAGTAATAATGGTATAGAAATACTTTTTTAGATAAAATCACTAGTTAATCTTTGTTAGTATTCTATTTGATTTAAATATCCTTGGGTCGAATGAAAACATTTGTTTTTGAACCAATAAACTTATGCTAATAATTCTTGTCTCAATTCATCAGGTCTATAAATTAATTGTTTCCTATCAAACTCTATTTTTTATAATATATAATTTTGCTTGTCCTATTTGGTTATCATAATCATCCCCATGGCGTTCAAAGAGGGCGAAATCCCTAATGCTTCAAGAATTTCGTTAATGATGTAATTCTTGAACTTTTACTAGCGATCTATTTGTAAATATTTTATATTGGATATATTTTTATCTTCTTTCATAAAAACATCTAGCACAAAATTTGCTGTTTCCCTTTCACTAAAATTTAATTATTAAATTATTATAAGAAAAATTTATGATTAACCTTTATATTATTGCGAAGTCGATTATAACCTTTTCAATTAAGTACTCCTTGGTGAGCTTTAAGATCTACAAATTTATCATCTGCTTTCTTCCAATCTTTATAGTTCACCCGTCTCTCTAAATGTGAAATAATCGTTTTGCAAGTACTGAATTTTTTTTATAATTTGTACTAATTATGTTATAGCATTTTCTTATCTTAGCGTTTTGATAAAGATTCCAAAACATCTCAAAAACTACATGGATACTATAAGGTTTATTAATAATTTTTCCATTTTTATTTGTGTTCCAAATCAAACGATTTAGATCAATTCTTGTTTTTAAAATAATCTCCTGTAATGTTTTACAGATTATTTCTCGATCAATTATATTAGAATTTAAATACAATCTTATCGTTACTTCATTGTATTTTCATAGTGAATAGATAGCTTAGAACATCATATCAAGTACTCCAAATAAACTGTATATTATTTTGTTAATGGTTGATTTTTTATAAACCAATTGGTAGTGGTTCGTTAACACTTTTTAACTTTCTATACTTTTTAATATTTTGTTGCTATGATTTATTGAAGAAAGGAGGTGAAAATAATATGAGTAACTTGGAATTTACAAACACTGACGGTTCTATGAAGTTTGATACAATCACTACTAATGAACTAAAATGTCATGAGGATGACTTTATGTTGATTAATGCAGAATTTTTACAATCTATTGGTGGTCTATTTGACACCATAACTGATGCGCTCATGCCACTACATCGATTTATTGAAGTAGCGGCAGACAGAATCATAGAGTTTCTTGATACTATTAAAGAAATTCTTGATTTTATCTTTAAGAAGGCAATCGATTCATCGATTGCTAATTTGGATTGGAACTTGTACTTCCCTTCATTTTCAACTGAAACTTTTGATGTTAGTGTCCCCCCTACAGGTCCTCCTACAGAAAACGACAATTACGAAAATGAAAAAGAGTTGTTCAAGATTACTGCCTTCAAAATCTTTGCATATTTCGTGATTTTCGACGGTATTGTTATTGCATTAAACAATCAAGTTCAAATAATGAACCTAATTTCTTCCGTTATAGGGAGCAACCCGTTTGTCGCTTTTTGCGCACCAACTGTTTTGACATTTATATTTTGGATACTACCAGATGATTTTAAAAAAAAGATAAAAGATAGAGTTCAATCTTTATTTAATTTTTTTTAACCACATTATGAAATGTGGTTTTTTTACCTCTTCTCTCCTGATAGTAATAAAGTCTATTAAAATAGAACTACAATTTTTCCATTGTTTTTGAGTAATCTTCTAAAATAGCTCGTGCGTAAATTCTTGTTGTTTCCAAAATATATGCCCGAAGTTATCATATGAATCATTAGATAAGATTAGTTAAATCAAAATTTGATATAAAACAATCGGACTTTATTTTTGGAATCAAAGCCCCTCTTCCAAATAACACGATACAATACGCATTCAAAAGAATGGGGCTTGAATGCCGGTTACACGATTTAAGACATTCACACGTGACGCTTCTAATACAAAATAACGTCCCAATTAATATTGTTTCAAAAAGACTAGGACATTCAACAGTTGAGATGACTCTAAAAGTATATACCCATGCATTTGCTGAAAGTCAGGATAAAGCTGTTGATGTATTAAACAAAATGTCCTCTACCACTTAAATGTATCCCCACTGTATCCCCATGCTAAACTTAAGCATAAAAAAGCCCACTATATAGTGGGTTATTTTCATATTGGTGCCCGAGGACGGTTTTAATTAAAGAAATCATACATAGAAATTAATTATGCATAAATTAATAGTAATCCACTTAATAGAGTATATTTTTTTGAATCTTGTCATTTATGAATATGTTATTATCACTCTAATTCATATTTCTCGTATATTATTGGTAACCTTTTAATTCGTTTGTATGAAACACATCATTCATACTCCAAATACAATCTAGTAATTCCTCTGACACTTCAATAAGTTTTGCTAAGAGTATTAACAAGCTCGACTTCTTCTTTTAATTATTTATTATGAGAGTAGACAATTACTTCTTTTTCGCATCTATCAATGATTTCTCGATTGACTGTTTTCATTATTAAATCAGGATTGACATTATTTCTTGGTGGTTTAAACTAAGCTACTAGATGGGTTACACTTTAGTGGGCACAAAAGATAAGGAGTTCGTGGTAAACTAAAGAGAAGTGAGGTCGTCCAAATGACACGAAGAAAACGTAGAGAACATGCACAAGATTTCAAAAGACAAATGGTACAGCTTTATCAAAATGGAAAAGCGTTATCCGAGATAATTCAAGAATATGGTTTAACTGCTTCGACATTCCATAAATGGATTACGCAAGATGCCAACTCAGGATCTTTCAAAGAGAATGATAATCTCATAGTTGAACAAAAAAATAATTGAACTTAAGAAAAGTCTTAGACAAGCAGAAATGGCAAATGATGTTTTAAAGTAAGCGGTGCTGCGTCCTGTACTCTACGTGTTTCGGGGCATAGTAGGACATTGATTATGTGACGAAAGTAGCTGTAATTAGAGCCAATGCATACAAGTATCCTGTGAAGTCGATGTGCAAAATCTTGAAAATTAGCACTTTGAGTTATTATAAACACAAAGATAAAACATAGAGTGTTGATGCCAAAACAGATCGCGTTGTACGAATCTTCAACGATAACCAAAAGGCATATGGTATCGTTAGTGATCTGACTTATGTTAGAATAGCAGGCAAATGGAATTACATTTGAACAATCTTAGATCTTCATAACAGAGAGATTATTGAATATAGTTGTGGTATCAACAAGACTGCCGCTTTAGTACAAAAGGCATTTTCAAAAATAAATACTGATTTATCCAGCCTACGCTACATCCATACAGATAGAGGAAATGAGTTCAAAAATAAACTAATCGATGAAATTCTTGATATTTTTCAAATACAGCGATCACTGAGTCAAAAAGGAACACCGTATGATAATGCAGTAGCTGAAGCAACATTCAAATCAATTAAGCAGAATTTGTATATCCAAATACTTTTGAATCATTGAATCAGTTGGAAGTGAAATTATCGGCATATGTTTGGTGGTTCAATAATAAGCGATTGCATTCATCTCTAGGATATGTTTCCCCGATTGAATATGGAATAAATAACTCCTTATATCATGAATGAAAACTTTAAATCAACGAAACCCCTAAAAAAGCTTTCAACTGATGAAAGTTACATTCGATGTAAAGATGGAATGTTATATCTATCTGCAGTCAAAGATCTCTTTAACAATGAAATTGTATCATATTCAATATCTATAAAAACGATATTAATTTACTGATAGAAACAATAGCCTCCCTCTCATCATCAAATTCAAATGAAGCAATGTTTAACTCAGATAGGGGTTTATTATACTATTCAGGATATTAATTCAGGATATTACATCGAACAACTGGATAAAAAGGCTACAAGCGTAGCATGTCTAAGCCTGGACACTGCTGGCAAAATAGCCCAATAGAAAATTGGTTTTTGCAATTAAAGGAGGAATGTATTCGAATTGGAGGAATAACTACAAAACATAATACAATAAAGAAAATAAAAAAATACGTTCAGTGGTATAACACCGAACGTATTCAAAAAGACCTAGGATACATAAGTCCTAACGATTATAAATCTATTTTTTTATAACAAAACTTGACAGGTACTAGTATCCTTCGTTGTTTTCTAGCATCAAAGTGAGGTTTTCCCAAATATATTTTTTAATTAGTTTAGGAAATTTAAGAATATGAAATTCAAATCGGTCATCTACTCAAATGGTATTTTTCATAATTCTCCTGTCTTTCTTTTATTTTAAGTATTTCTTCTCTGAAATCTATTGGATAAACTAATTTAATTGTATTTTTAGCCAACTTAGCATAACTATTCTTAGTGAATTCCTCTAATTCTCCATAATAACCAACACTTTTTATCGAGCTTACATCTAATTTATAATCATTGACAACAGCTGATATAAAACGATTTTCTCGATTCCCTATTAATGTCATCAAATCAAAAAAAACATATCCTGATTCTATCTCATTGTTTATTTTATTAAATTTATTTACAACAGTGAAAAAATCCTTATGAAATGGGTGTGGCGCTATAAAGTAATTATTTACCCCACTATCTTTTTTTACTGTTTCTATAGTAAACCCCTTCATAACGTCACCTCCTTTTCTAAATTATAACATATTAAGAGAAAACTATTAATTTAAATACTTCATCAATGCGTGCATGCGCTTCGGCTAAGTCTGGAATAAGGAGTGTATCTTCAAACCCTTCTACTAAAATGTCTCCAAAATGAGAAACAGGATGTCTTTTCGAATAGACTAAATTATAAACATTTTCAATAGTTCCTGACAAATGATGAGACTTAAGAGTCCGGTTTGATAATACTTTCGTCCCATCACCATTTGGGTTGTTATTAAACTGACCTCCCATATTAGATCTATTAACAGCAAATCCTGCTTCTTTACACAGATACTTTAAATGACCTTCTAATGCTCTATAAGCAGGACTTGTATAGTGAGAATAATCATATTCGTCTCTATTTAAATTTCTCATTAAAAAACTTTGTTGCAATAGCGTAATAGCTGCTTTCGGATAATTAGACGGCAAATTAAGTGAAGTTATAAATTCATTCACTTCTTTAGCTTTTATACTTACCTTATATGCATCACTATATGCTTTCACCATTTCAAACATAGAAATATTTTCAGTGTAATAAGAAAGAAATTCTGAAAAGAGGCTGTTAACTTTCCCTTGTAACCAAATAGCTTCTTTTTTATCAAAAAAAGTGACGGTTAACTTCTCTTCATTTTTTAAAAACTGGTACTTATGTCCTCCCGGAACGGCAGATTCATCAAATTTAATATCTTTTTTCTCTTTAAAAGTTTCGATTATTTCCATAACTGACCTTTTTGAAACACCAGTTCCATAAAAAGAGTTTGGCCCATATTTTCCGACCGGTTTACGATTCTTTACTGCATCTGCAGCTAAACGATCTGCCTTTTCATTATACTTATTTCCTGAATGTCCTCGAACCCAAACAAAATCGACATCCAACAATGTTTTGTATTTCTCATTTAATTCACGTAAAAATAATATACCAATTTCACTTTTTGCCTTATATGATCCATCTGCCCATTGACCTATTAATTGCAAATCATGAAAAATCGTAATTTTTTTGTACTCATTCGAAGCAGCCCATTGCAACGCATTTAGGACCGCAAAAATTTCAGGACCGATATTATTGGTCGATTGAAATTTTTCAGTATAAACTTTATCCGATATTTCAATTGGGTCATATTCATTTGTCAATATATAGATTCCATACCCAGCCTCTTCTGTCTTACCACTGTAGGAGCCATCCGTAAACGCTACTACACTTCCGTTCTCTAAGCATTTAGACACCAGCAAATCATAATCTAAAGGTTCGGTAGACACACCATCAATATTAGCAAAGGAATTAACGTAACCTTGTGCTTCCTTTTCAGATTCAAAAACTCTGAACTTAGATCCCTTATACTTATTAGTCATCTCTTGACATTCATGCCATGTTTCAAAAACCCCTGTTTCTCTACCAACCCCAACTGCGTAATACTTTTTTGCCATAGCAGTGCCCCCTTTTTGTTATAATATGATAATACTATAACAAAATAAAAAGCCACTTTCAATAAAGAGAGTGGCTTGAATTTATTCTAATACTAATTTCATAATAGCACCTACAATAGCCCCTACAAACGCCAATACTAGCCAACGTTGATTATCTTCGAGCTTAGTCAAACGTCTTTCATTGTCTTTAAAACGTCCATTTACAGAGTCGTCTATTTTACTTTCTAGATTAACTACACGCTTGTCAACTTTATGGATAGCATCTAAGAGTTCAAGTTCTTTATCATCCATATGCTATCTTTCGAATCCAATTCCTGATTGCCACTTAATCCCTACAATTTGCGGATCAGCATAAGGAATGTTGACGATGTAATGACCATCCGCGATTTGACGCAAGATTTTGAACTCACGATTACGAGGACTCAGCCCATCAGGATATTGATATGTAAAGTCTTCGTTATAAAGCGTCACGTATCCTGCATAGTCATGAATGACAAGGGTTTGCCCTGTGTAATCTGTGACTTTGCTTGATTTCTTTCCATAGACACGTCCAACAGGTTTATCCGTAACCGTTGCACGTGTTGAATCCACAAAGATTTGTTGTTTACCAAAATCACGTGTTTCGATACATGCTACCTGTGGATTTATCCAGTCTACAATCTCATAGGAAATCCCTGTATTGGGTTCAAGTTCCATCACTTCAATGTAGTGACTAATATTCTGTGCAACCGGCACCACACCCATGTCATAAGTCCCATATCGTGGACAATCTTTAAGCGGTAATAGGTTAATATATTTTCCTTTAGTGTTCTTGCTTGGCACTGGTGCTTCATAAGATGTTGCAGGTTTAAGCGGTGCCAGATAACGAATGACTTTCATACCCCATTGATGTTCCACATCCTGGATACTACGTCCATATTTGAATAAGAATCCATTAGTTCGTTCACTGTAAGCGGACTCCGATAAGTATGCACGTCCATTTTCTATTTTTTCAATAAAAGCGACATGGCCATAGTCATCAGGGTCACCGAGTACACCGAAGACAACAATACCACCTACTTCAGGCTTATCACTGAGGACTGCACCATCACCGTCACCCCATCGCTTTGCATCCCATCGACAACATGGATAGTCTGGCCGAATTTTAAAAACTTCAAGCATACGTCCAAAAGCATACCAGGTACAATTTCCAAGCGCATATTTGTTCTTTAAACCACTCATGGTTCCTTGGACACTTAATGGTGCAAATTCATCATGGTAAGGGTTCATGGTGCCATTTGCGTATGAATTGTATTCGGGAAGACGATGTAAATCACTCCCTGCGGTTCGTATTTTAAATGATATCATGATGACCTCCTTCATTAATTTGCAAGGCATCTTTATGATTTAAACCTCCCACAAAGGCTTCAATCCAAATCGTCAATTCCTCATCGGTAATATCAATACCAACTTGATTGAGGGTCTCTTTTGCACGATGTTTTGCCATGCTTAATTTATCATCCGACAACAAATGTTCTCCCGCGACTTGCTCCACAAACATGACTGCTGCTTTCGCAATATTCGCAATTTGTTTTTGTTGCTCAAATGATATTTTTACATTATAGTAGTTTTTAATTTTCATGCCAAGAAAACCAAGAATGATGGTTACACCCGTCATGATTGTTGGACGCAAAAGATTTAGTAATTCATTTAGAAATTCACTCATGTGGTTTCACTCCTTTATCATTTGAAAGTTGTTCAAGATACGCTTTAATCAAATCCAGACGTTTAATTTCTTCAGTAATACGATCATAAGGTGCTTTCTTTTCCAGCATTTTGTTTAAAGCTTGTTGGTGTTCGCGCTCTTTACGCTCCACAATAATTTCATCTTGTGAATAATCATATTGACTGCGTTCCACTTCAAGCGCTTTAATTTTTTGATTAATTAGGTTCAACATTATAACTCCCTCCTATTTCCATCGGCCAATTACGTGGTAATGGGCCCAAATCCAGTTTGATGTCGTGCGATATGTATATAAGGTCATTTGTGACGAACTATCTGGTTCAAATGAAACGTGTTGTTGAACATCCGGTGCAGTCGTATTTACTGAAGTGATTACCGTATACTTTGTATCGATAAATGAAATTGGAAAACGTACAACTGCTGATCCTCGATTTTTTGCTTGGATATCGATTCTTACCCGGCCCCATACTTCTAAACGACCGCTTTGATGTTTAACATAACCACTTTCTCCACTAAGTTTTTCTTCCTCAGCTGATAATACCGTGCGCCATTTACCAAAGTTCCAAACACCATTGCCATCCGTCATAATAGAACGTTGATATTCAACGCCATTTAAATCAAGATAGCTTTGCATCACATACATCCAGGGTGCATTTTTATTTGGATACTGTCCTGCTCTTAATGTGCGAACTCTAAAAATTCCTGCATAAGAACACGGTGCGTTGTATGACTTAGATGCATTGGCATTCGAACTGATGAGATAGTCTCCATCGTTATAGTAGTCGTTGAAATTTATCACACCGACACCGATTGGATATCGTCTTCGACCTGTTTCTGTATCGAGAACTTGAATTTTTTCTTTTTGATAAATACTTCCCTTAACACGCAACAAGTCTTTGTCAGATTCATTCACCACCATTCCAATCCCTACACTTGTTTCATTCCAACTCATCGTGACATTTGATGTTGGAATAAATAGCGGATAGGTTACTGTTTTTAAGCCATCAAAAAGTTCAACGGTTAAGGCGTATTGTTCGTGCACTAAAAAACCACTCAACAATCGGTCAAGTGATCCATTTTGGGTATAGGTGTTTTCAGCTTGTGAAACACTGTTTTTAAGGATACGCACACGCAGTTTATTGTAACCAAGTTGAGTAAACTTCAATGCACCTTTAATATGAATGTAAGTTCCCAGTGTTGCAGGATTCCCAACCGAATCGGTACGGGTTTGTGTTAAATTCTGAACACTTGGATAGGTATAGGGTTTTACATCATACAGATACTCAAAACTTGCCTTACGGTTTCGCTTGGTTTCAACCGTTATGATTGCTTTCTGCTTTAATCCCGATTTCAAGAGAACACCGGTAACACCACTGGTATTTGAATAGTTTTTCCCTTCGATTTGAATCGAAGTTGATTTAACGCTCGTTCCTATCGGCGCATTCGATTTATAAGCATAACGGATTTGCGAATTGTGTTGCAGGAATCCATTTTTCACTAATGCGTTTGCTTCACTGAGTTGGAATTCTGATACCGTAATTTTATTATCCGCTTCTTTAATATTGACGGTAATCGTATAGACGTTATAGCCAATACGATTGCCACTTGCGTTAAGGGTTGTAAGCCATAGATACATCTTTCGACTTGAGACGGTTGGCATTCGATTGAGTAAACTATTTTTTTGACTTTCTGTAACATTAAACGTCACAAGTCCTGCGCCGATATTTTTTTGCTTCAGCCAATAATCGGTACTGTTATCACTATTTTCGTACATCACATAAACATTATGTCTAAACGAACTGTGTTTTGCTTCAATACGAAGCGAAAGGACATCTCCAATGGAGTATACACTTGGATAGGATGATAAACTCGATTTTCGTGGAATTGTTTTTAAAACAACACTACTTTGAGCTCTTACTGATCCATTCCCTAATGGATTGACTAATGAAACCGAAATATCATAATAGACCGTCTTGGTTCCATTGTCATTGTGACCAACATTACGCCAACTCCAAGAATCTAATACAATGTAATCTGTACTTCTAAAATCATAGGCAAAGGAACTTGAATACGACTCACCATAAATCGTTTGGTTAAGACTTGAGTTAGCGTCCGCATTCCATCGCGAACCAGTTGAACGCAAGCCAATTTCCCAACGCATCGGTGTGAAGTTCGATTCAATACTTTGATTCCCTACTTCATACCAAACCTCAAGATAAACACCACCTGAATTTGGTATTTCGCGATTTTCTTTTCTCACCCATGCCATTATTGCATCTCTCCTTCTACCGGTTTAATAATCGTAATGGTTTTTGATTGAGGGTATTTCATAATAATATGATTTCCAACAATAATATCCATTAAGGCAATAACACTAGTAATCCGTAATTTTTGATTATCCATAACCGCAACCGCTACACCATTTTCAATAAACTCAATGACATTATGGCCAATATGAACGGAAACAGGGTTTCCACTTTTTCCAATGATAGCGCCATTTTCATCGATACGAAACCAAGACTTCATTTCCTCGATACCATTAATGAGCTTTACAATTTCAAAATTATATTGATCTTGAAGTTGTCGGTAAATTGTACGTGTTTCTTGACGTATCTGTTCCTGAAATTGATCTCGTTTATTCAGTGCTTCATCGACTACTTCCTGAAGTTCAGACTGTGATTGCGTAATAAGCGTTATTGCTTCATTTGAAAATAGATCTAAAGATGAACCTATGTCACTTTGAAGCATATTTGCTGTGATTGAGTTCGCACCAATAAAACTAGAGTTAAAACGTCCATCTTGTGTCAAAGCATATTCGAATGGACCCTCATAACCATTTTTTGAAAAACCTAGCCCCCCAAGACCAAAGCGCCAAACATTTTTAGCCTTTTCTTTAGGTAATGCGTCGAGAACTAAGATTTCATGGTCATCAATATAAATTTTCCCGGTCTTATTAAGTTGGTTGATTGTTTTCGTTTGTTCTTGAGTTAATTTTTCAAGTTCAGATGTTTTTACATATGCTTGCTTTATTTGATCCTGAATCGCTTCAAACCGTTGTTTTACATCTCGTGTGACATTACCAAAAACAAGAGACTTAACCCTTTTCAAACATACATCATATACGTACTCTTGCACCTCCGTATTAAGAAAAACAAGTGGATGCTTTACCACAACTAAATCACCTATATCTAATTCTTGATTTACTTCACTTTTAACGGTGTAGCTTACCATTGGAACCGCATGTTGTGTAAGATGTCTCATGGCTTGATTCCGTAATTCTTCAATCAGTGCTTCTTCTTTAGGATTCTCTTCTTCAAGTTTCGATTCAAACTGTATCGTTTTAACATACGGTGTTGAATACTGTTTTTTAGACTTCAAAAACCGTTCGGGTAACATGAGACCGTTTGTACCTGTTGGGTAAAGGGTTGTAACAACTTGACTCCAATCCTCATAAACTTCCACATTTTGTAAATCACTTCCGTAAGTTAGCGTTACTCCTTTATCTACCGGTTGATTCCGATTAAAAGTTACTGTGAAGTTATCTGCGTCAAATACACCGTTCCACCGTTCTTCCATAACTTGCCATGCTTCAAAAAGCGTTTTACGAATAAAGTATGCCGTTTGTACATCATTAACGTTCGAAAGCAGTTTAAACGGTGATTTCACGTGGGTATTTTGATTTAAATAGTTTAATGCTGCAATTGCACTTAACTTTGTTGGTCGAACATCCAATAGAAAGTATTTTTGCGCATCGAACATGACATGATGCGCTTGAAAAATAATTCTCCGCGATGTGAATTTTATATTCGTAATACGAAAAGCTTGTGGATTAAGTTTAGACTTCGTTTTAACAACACAGAGATAGTCTTGTAAAATATGTCGTTTATAACGAGAAGCACATTCTACTTCGATATACCAACCACTAAGCGATTGTTTTTTTGTTTCAACACACTTGTAAGCATCAATACAAATATTCCCATTCGAATCAAAATTATCGTCGTTAGGGTTAAAGATTTTAATCATAGCCAACGATCCTTTCGTTTAAACTCAACAATGCACATCCCTTTATGAAAACGCACTTCATTGTTTCCAGGCTTAAGTATGGGGAAATCCCATCCAATTTTAAGATTCCGATTACGATTCAAACCTTTATACGTGCATATTTTACGATTACAATCAATGATTACTTCATGCTCTTGATCACCAAATCGATAACCGAGTCGAATTCCATTAATACTGATTTCGACATCACTGCTTTGTACCTTTGTTAATCGAATTAACGGTCTTGAAAAAGCTGTTCCGATATTGGTGCTATTTGTAGTGTAACGATCATCCACATACCAAAATGGCTCACGTTCAAGTGACAACGTAAATCGCTGCATCGTCACAAACCGCTCAATGTTCAACGCGTCATAAATATCTGCAAAGGTATAACGTCCTTGATACTCGACTTTAATCTTTTCTACTAAGGTAGCAAGGAGGCGATCTGTTTTGCTTGGATCGATAATTTGAACCTCTAAAGAAATTGGTAACGAACTGTAACCAAGTGGTATCCGCTCACTACCATCCTTTCCTTCAATATCGATTTGTTCAAAGCGTAAGGGAGCCCGACCCAATATTTTAGTAGGTTCTTCAATTAAGATACCGAGTTCTTTTTCTGTTAAATTATTAAATTTCATCATGACATCACCTCTAATAAACGACGGTCGATGAGGCGCACAAACCCTTCATCATTCAGCTCTAATTTAAGTTCTGATAGTACACGTTTTAAGACTCGGGCCAATTTATCATAATCAATCAATGGCGTTTGATTGGATGCACCGCTTCGTGTTAATGGAACAACAGATGTACGGCCATTTTCATGTCTTAATAACTCAGGACCCGCTTCACCAACAATAGCTGATCCAGTAAGTAAATCACCACCGGTTGCAAGGTACGTCATTTTTCCAATATATCCGATATCAAAGCCCATTCCACCAACACCTGGAACCCAACTAGGAATCTTAATTTGATTGATGCCTGAGATAAAAACATTGAGTCCTTCAATGAGTGTGTTAATACCTGCAATAATCAAATTAATCGGTGCCTTCACAATGCCATAAAGAATATTCGCAACACCATCTACAATCAGTTTAATACCATTCCAAGCACGAGACCAATCTTGAGTAAAGACACCTGCAACAAAATCAACAATACCTTTAAATACACGAATTACCCCTTTGGCAATACTTTCAAAACTACTTAGCATGATTTTAATAATATCGATGATGATTGAGACACCGCCCTTAATTGCGTTCACGAATATTGTTACATTTGCCACTAATAGTGATCCAAAACTTTCAACAAACCACGCAACAAATGGTTGGATTGACGACCATAAATTTAATAACTCATTAGAAATCACACCGATAAATTCAACCCAATGGTCCCATAAGGGTTGAATTGCTTCGTCCCATAATGTATTAAGTGCATCTTTAAACACTTCAAAGATAGGCTCGATGATCTCTTTATAAACTTGATTTAGTAACTCACTAATTCCTTGCCATGCTTCGCTCACATTGCTTCTAAAGGTATCATTGGTGTTCCATAATTCTAAAGTCGCGGCAGTAAATGCCGCAATGACGGCTATGATGGCTGTTATCGGAAGGATTAAACCACTAACTGCAGCACCTACTGTTCCAAACATCGGTACAAGTGTTGTTGTAAACAAAGTAATGAGATTGGAAGCTGCTCCAGCGAGTGTTCCAAAGATAAGTAATAGCGGACCTATCGCAGCTACAAGACCACCACTTATTAAAATAGTTGCTTTCACAGGTTCTGATAAACCATTTAGCCATTCAACGGTATTTTTAAGCCCACCCACGATTCCTTGAACTGATGGAAGGAGTAAATCACCAAAACTGATGGCTAAATCGTTGGTAACATTTTTGAGTATTTTCATCTGCGATTCGGTCGTTTCATATCGCGTGGAAGCCTCGTGGGTTAATGCAGTATTTTCTTCCCAAGCGACACTTCCTAATTCAATTGCATCACTGAAAATCTCACTGGCATTTGCTGAACGCAAAAGAGCGTCACGAAGTCTTGTTTCTTTGATTCCCATATCATCAAGAATTTTAATCGCGGAATCACCTTGTTTAGTAGCATTGGATAATCCTTTAATAAAACTCAACAAGGCTTGCGAAGCATCTTCTTTAAAAGCTTTTGAAAATTCATCCGAAGTCATCCCTGCAATGTGGGCGAACTGGCTTAATTCTTGGCCACCTTCTTCAACCGCCAATTGCATTTGAACCATTACCTTACTGAATGCGGTCCCTCCTGCTTGCGCTTCAAGACCAACACTCGATAATGCTGTCGAAAGCGCTAGAATATTACTCTGGCTCATTCCTACTTGCGCTCCTGCGGCACCTAAATTCATGGCCATGTTAGCAATATCGGCTTCGGTTGTCGCAAAATTATTCCCCAAAGCAACAATAACCGACCCTAGACGGGTAAAATCTTCGCCACTCATCTTTGTGATGTTTGCGAATTTTGCAAGCGTGGTTGCCCCTTCTTCTGCACTGAGATTGGTCGCCTCACCAAGATCAATCATGGTGCGTGTAAATTGAACAATATGTTCCGACTCAATCCCAAGCTGACCCGCAGCTTCTGCAACAGCACTAATTTCTTGTGTAGAAGCCGGTATTTCTTTGGCCATCTTTCGAATTTCATTCGTAGTTTTATGTAATTGTTCCTGAGTTCCTGGAAAAGTTTTAGCAACCCCTGCAACAGAACTTTCAAAATCTACTGAACTTTTAATCGCAAGGCCAGTTGCTGCCGTGTATGCACCAGTGAACACGGACATTTTTTTTCCTGCACTTTTAAGATCATCTGATGTTTTGTCGAGTTTTTTTGAAAAGTCTTCCAAATCAGCCGTTCCCGAATTGATTTTTGAAGCTGTTTTTTCAACTTGACTTCCATAGCGTGATAGTTCCGCTTCCGCCTGTTTTAAGGATGCTTTCTTTTTGTCAATTTCTGTAGTGGATGCAGATTCATCTTTTTGAAGTTCATTTAATTCGGTTTTGAGTAAACGCACCTTATCCGCTTGGATATCATAGGCATTTCTTAAATAATTAAGTTTATCTGCAAGTTTTTCACTTGTCTTAGTAGATTCCGTCCACTGAGTTTGAACCAACTTAAATTGTTGGTAATTTTCACGTAAAACGGCATTTACAGATTGGTTTGTTTTAATGAAATCAACGGCACCATCTGCTTTAAAAACTAAACCTACCCGTTTTAAATCATTTGGCATATTATTGTTTCTCCAATTCTAGATACAATCGAACAATCTCATTAAACTCAATTGGATTCATGTGCATAAACTCGTTTTCGGACAAGCCAACTTTAATCGCAGTGAACTTGAGTTGCGCCCAATCTATCGTCGCTTCCTTTTCTGACTGCGGTTTCCAGATTTCTTGGATGTTTCTTTTTTTTTATATGCTTTTTGAATTTCGAGTTGCTTTTTAATAAAATTAAATACTTTTGCATAATCATTGGGATTCACAAGGCGAATTGCTTGTTTATAGGTTAATACATCATCATGATTTGCTTGAATTACAGCATAAACAAATGAATTAGACAACCGAACTTGACTTCGTGTATTTAGTTCATTAATACGGTCTTGTAATAACTCAATCGAACCTTCACGCTCTTCCAAATATTCAAGAACAAGGTAATTCCACTCAAGTTTAATATTAGTTCCATTTTTCAATGTTAAAATCATGGTCTACTCCTTTCCATAAAAAAGGGGGCTTATCCCCCTACGCTTACTTGTTTTAATTGCTCTTTTGTTAAAATTGGTTTTTCAAAAAACTTATCTTCCGTGATGCCCTTTGGAAACGATGAAATTTCACTATCAATATAGTTTTTAACATCATTCATCTCATTAAAACTATATGCCCGAATTTTGATGGATGAATTTTGTTCGCTAAATTTTTCTTCACTTGTTTTAATATCATCGCTATTTTCAACAAGTTGACACTTCGGATACCACACATAACGAACTCCACCCAACTTACGTTCTACATATCCAAAAGCAAAATAGGGGCGTTTTGAAGCTCGTCCACTTGAAATAAGCCCACTTTCATCAATAACATCACCACGTAGCTTTGCGAGCGTTTCAACATCAAATGCAACAACATCAAGCGCGAGTTCAACTGACGAAGTTTGAGATATTGTTTCATATAAAATACCTGAAGAGCGTACATTACTACTTTCTGAATTCTCTGTGGTACCGAGAGTTTTAACGGTTTCTTGCTTAATCGTTGGTGAAAACTTTGCGGGATCATATTCACCTTGTTCATTAGGTGTATTAATTGCGATATATTGTGCACCAACTGTTAGTTTTAAAAACGGTTTTTTTGTTTCCATAACTTTCCTTTCTATAGCTCTAGTTTGAGTTTTTCTATCATAATTTTTGTATACTTACTCTGATTTAATGCGTACGTTGGACCCAAGAATGGTTGGCGTGGTGTTCCCCATCGACGTTTTGATGAAGCACGTGTTCCAAATTCAACAAATCGCAACCAGTATACTCCTGATCCAACTTCAACTTCTTCATGCTTCGCACGACGATACGCCATTTCATCTAACATGTGTTTGTGTTGTGATGATCGAATTTTCGAATAAGGTTTCGGAAGTCTTTTTAAATCATTGACATATGCTTCTGCTGCATCTACTAACACATCTTGAATATGTTCTACATTATGTATTAGTAATTCGAGTTCTTTTTGGAGTGCATCAAATCCAATTCGTAAATTTTCAGGTTCATCAATGAGATGCATTATAAATCCTCAAACACAGTGACAACAAATGTTGAATGAATCATTTGTTCTGACTCAATATATTCATGAAAAATTGGAATATAAAGTCCTTCATCAGCCAACTTGTTTTTTAACTCAAGCAATTTAGCGTGGCGTGGTGTTTTCGAAAAAAAAGATACCTGATACGTTACAGTGCTTTGATATTCATCACCACTTGATAAAACAGAACTCCATTCATTTTCAAAATAAACAAGACGAGGAAATAACTTAGCATTCCGATCATTTTGAATACCTTCATTAACACAAATTTTTAAAGAATCTAAAAGTTCCTTAAGTTTTTCTTTAGTTAGCACAGTCTTAAACCTCCTCAATTTTGGGATTTTCATAGTGAACAAGTGTCAAATCCGTTTGCGGAAAGCCATAGCGATCCGTGTAATGATACACATTGTATATTTTATGATATGACTCGTTTATTTTTAATACATGCAAACTTGTTAGTTCGAGAATTTGCGGAATATTAATTTTTAAACTGATGTTAAGCTGACGTGCTTCAAATTCATATCTTAGTCTGTCAGTCACTGATAAAAGGCGAAAAGCTACTTTCTTATGACAATCTTCCAAATATTCTTCCGGAAAGTGACCTTCAGTTTGATAAATTTTAAAAAGATGGGCGCCACCACTGTTATAAGTTGGAATTGAAGTAGCGAATTTGGATATTGGTGTAATCACCCGCATACACCTCCTTAAATTCTGCAAGTCTTGAAAATCTACGGTAAAGCACATAATTTTTAAGGAGTACACGCGCCTTTAAATCGCGATCGTAATCTATGTTGCATCCTGCAATCGCATTTATATCTGCTTTACCTTCTTTAATGTATGTTTCTAGCAGTTCGTCAGAAAAAAACGGAGAAATTCCTTGTTCTAAGCGAATTTCTGATACTAAATTCATGTGTTAGTTACCTTCTTTTTAGTTTTACGACTGTTATTTTGAATCGAACTAGAGTCATCAACATGGGCATCATTTCCATCAAATTCCTCATCGAGCGACTTCTCTAAATTCTCATTTTCAAGTTCTTCATCAAATTTGTTCTTTAAGACGCCGTCCTCGGGATTAGAAATATTCATCAGTTTAATTAATGGAATACCAGGAATATTATTTGAAGAACTTAATTCTAAGATGCGGTTTTTGGATGGCTCCAATCCTTCGCGTGGATAGATATCACCCACTTCATATTGGTAATTATTATCCTGTAGATCATGCCAACGCTTGATTACTATGTATTTCATGATTGTTCCTTTCTAACAAAACTTAGGCCCCTACACCTAAGTCTTTAACATTAAAAGCAAGGGGCGCTAATTTTGTGATATTTAATAAGACGGTCATGTTTTGCTCTTTGAGACGTCCATTACCATAGGTAACGACTTTAAAAGCACGAACATGATCTAAGAATTTAAATTCATCCGATTCATACAGACCCATGCGGCTAATACCTGCGCTATATCCCATTGGAACATATAAGATTGCTTTGTTTTGTGGCACTGAAGTTGCTTGGATAATTTCAATATTAAACGGAAGCACTTGTCGATACTCTCCAATGGCTGATAAATAAGTTGTCGCTGGTAGTACTTTTGTAAAATAATCACTTGGATTAACTATTAAAACTAATTTGGAAAGTGTACGTTTTCCATCATCACTTAACGTTGCAAAGTGGGGTGCAAGAGCCTCAGCTGAAAATGATTTGATTTCTATAGCATCGGCATCAGGATATATACCACTTTGTACATTTCCTTTCAAATTTTTAATCATTCCTACCGGCGCGTTCTTCCCGTTTCCTGCAATAATTCCTTCTTCTAGTCCTTCTTCATTAACCTCTAATAAGACTTCACGAACATACTTATCAACCCATTCATGTCCAAGTTCGATAATCCCTAAAGGAATGAGTGAAAATGCCGCTAATTTATGGATTTCAAAATCAATGATTTCGAGTTGTGCAGTAATTTCTTTAGTGATTGTTTCATCCAGTGCACCCCAAGCAGCTTTGCCGACTTTCTCTGCTAAAATCCACTTTTTAACACCTGCTGGTGACCAATCAATATATTGGAATAAAGGACGTGATTGTTTTAAATCTTCAAAGACATAATTTGTAATTGATGTCGGAATTAAATCTTCTTGCTTTCCTTTTGTGAAGCCATGACTTGCTTGCATTGGATCTGAAATTAACTCATAAAATCCATGTTCTTCTGCTGATAGATTACGCAAGCCATATTTGTCAAAGAGATGATTATTCGCAGATACTTCTTTTGCCATACTTTGATATTCATTAACAATCGATTCAAGTTTGTCATCCAATAGTTTTTGGACTGACTCGATAATTACTTGCCCTTTTGCTTCTTTAGGGGCATTTTGGATTAATTGTACAAGTTCATTTGTTTCTAATTTTGATAGTTTCATAGGTTCTCCTTTTCCTTTCTAAAAGAAATCATCATCTTGTTCACCCAAGTTTGTGATTTTTGTTCTCAGTGCTTTGTTTTCTTTAATGAGATGAGCAAGATAGCGGTTATTTAAACATTGATTTGCTTCTGCCTTTTCAAGCACGGTCGCAAATCCAAATTCATAAGCTTCCTTTGCCTCAAGCCAAGTTTCTTGATCCATCATATTGCGAATTTCCGCTTCAGTTAAGATTGTTTTTGATGTGTAAATATTGATACTTGGCTGAGTAATTTTTTCTAAATCATCTGCTGCTTTGCGCATCGTATGGGCATCACCTTCCGCTTTGCTCCATGCATTATGAATCATTAATAGGGCACTTTCAGGAACAATACGTTTCGATCCTGCCATAAATATGACTGATGCAATACTGCAAGCAAATCCATCAACAATAGTAGTGACGTTACCACCAAATGAATTCAATAGATTATAAATAGCAAGCCCTTCACTGACACTTCCACCCATTGAATTAATGCGAACACATAGATTTGGCGTATCTACCTGACCCAATGCATCTTTAAAGCTAAGTGCAGATACATGTTCTGATTCAACATCAAACAATATTTCCCAGACTTCTTGCTTTCGTATTTCACCGTATATATAAAGTTCTGTTGTAGTATCGCTTTTCTTAACAAACTGCATTACTTCATTCATCTTTGTCTCCTTTCTCCTCATGTTCTACATTCATATAGTTTTTTGTGACGTACCGTCGATTAGCCCACGGCTCATCAATTTGAGGCTCTCCCATGTTGTGTTGTATATCATTGAATGAATACCCCACACTTCGCAACTTATCAATACTAGAGGCAACATCCATAATGTTGAAGTATTGTAATGCGAATTTATTGGCAACAATTTTTTGGCCACTCAAATATTCCTCCTCTGAAATTAAATGCGCATTCAGCCCATCTTCGATTATTTTTAAAATCGGCAACACTGCAAAGGTGATGAAATCATTAGTTCCAGTTGACTTATCCGTCTTACTTCCGTAGAAAACGTCGAGTGGAATTCCAAAAGCCATCGCAACCATATCTCCGTATTTTCGAATGAGCTTCAAGTAATCATCCGAATTCGAGTTTAACTTACTTGTAATTTCTTCAAGTTTCATGCTCGAAGGTAATGGCACTGCGACTGAGTCGTCGGAATCTAAGTGACCTAATACATTCTTTACATAATCCTTTATATTAACTGGATTCCCATTCTGATCATGTAACTCAATATTTGACTGTGGCATCGTAAATACATACTTAATTCGATTTGAAATTTTATACGCATTGGATGCAACGTGCAGCATCTCAACATACGACTGATAGAATGTTTTCATGAATGCATGTACTTTACAGTTCCCTAAAGTTAAAAAAATTACATCCTCTGATGTAATCGTTTTATTTAAAAGCAGTTCATTCCCATTAGAATCTTCAAGAATAACGGAAGTATATGTTTTATCCAACATAACTTCTTCTCCAGTTTTGAATGATTTTGCAAGGTATAGTTTTTTTCCTAGGATGACAATGAGACATTCATTCTCTCGAAATAGTTTACGCACCACTCGCATCCAAAATGTAGTGCCTGTATCATTACAATTTGGAACAACATTAAGGGTATAGTAAACCTCATTAATTACTTTTTGATTACCATCGTAATATTGAAAGTCTACCTTGGCGATTGTCTTTGCAATCATTTCAATTGCGCTCTCAATCATCAATTCTTGAAGTTCAAGATGCTTTGCCTTTTTTTCAACAATATCATCTAAAAAATCGACGCGGTAACCATTTTTCTTAAAGACATTAAAAAAATTCAAAGATTTCCCCCTCCTTTCTACATCCAAATTTGGATGATTTTCTTTTCCAAAAGTTCTCGTGCTTGACATGCATGAACTAATGCCATAAATGGATCATTCTTACGTAATTTAGGCTCTATTTTTTCAAATGTAAGTAGGCCATCTTTTTTAATTTGTAATGCTGTGTTATTTATAGCCCAACGCATAATGGCGCTGTCACCAATATTAATCGTGCCATCCACAAATAATTTTTCGATAAAGGGAGCAACGATGTTATATACCGATTGATTAATGCGTATCATACGTATCATTCCAGATGGATTATCGCGTGACTCTACTGCAATCCCATAGGCTTCAAACGAGCGCTTCATTAATTGATAGCGATGACTATCCAAAACAATCTTCTGAATGCGATATGTGCGCATCGCATCAATAACCCATCTCACCAAATAATCTTCGTGAATGTAGTCTTCGTCAATCACCTCAAAATCCATAAAACCAGGTGACCCATACTTATCAAATGGAAACTTAATTTCAGAAAAATGCTTGCTTCTTCCACAAATCCACGTTTTACTTTTCCAAATGTATTCTTCATTTTTCATAAATAAAAGACCCACAGAAGCAAAGTCATTAAATTGAGCAAAATCAATACCGACAACCGCATTGCTTCCCGGCTCAACGTAAGTATCGCGCGGAATCTTCTCCTCAACATCACTGTAAGATGCTTTGAGAATGTTGTTCCATGATGTTAATGCTTGTTCATGATCTTGCATGGGTATATTCATCCGTTTTGAATAGAATTCTGTTTTATAGGATGGTTTTGTTAGGAAATTGTAATAGTCAAAGATTAAAGCGGATCCAAGAATCGGAAGATATCGCAAGCTCGGATTTGCCTGCTCCCAAAATGTTGTATCAATATCATTGGGATCATTGGTTTCTAAGTTTTTTTTCATTGGTTTATGAATATCTTCGCGTTTCATCCGACAAATAAAAGGAAACATTCTTAAATAGTTTGCTTCTCCATGAAGTACGGACATTGAAAGTTCAATTTTTTCATCAAGAGGACCATCTCGGACAATACCATTCGTGGAGATTGTCCATGTTCGCGCATGTTTAACCTTCCCAAATCCTGATGTGAATACATTAAGTTGTTTGTAGTCCTCATAACCATGTAATTCATTAAAAATAAGCATTCCACTTTTCTTTCCATCCTTTGTTTTCGCATTTGATGTGTTGTACTTGAGCCGTGATCGTGTTTTACGGCCAATGATCACAGTTTTATTCCAATAGAACATCTTTCGCATTATTTTCTTGTTTGCTTCCAGCATATCGTAAAGAATCTCAAATGAGTCTTTTGCCTGATCTTCACCATTAGCGATAATATCGATGTTGTAATTAAAGACACCGTACATTGGCGACAGTAGAAAAAGTGCAAGTGGCATGAGATATCCGTCTTTTCCATTACCACGCCCCATCAAATCAAAAATATCTCTAAAAATTACATTTTCTGGATTTTCTTTTTCATACATGAATACAAAAGCATAATGGAATTTTTGAAATGGAAATAAGGGATAAAACCAGCGTTCACAAAACGCGATACACTTGTCCAACGTTTCAGAGTCAAAGAAAATATCATCACGCATTAATGTAGGCGTAACAATATTCTTTATGAGCAATTTAACTTCTTCGCTAATAGCGTCAGGATTCTCATCAACAAATTTCAGATAATCATCAATTGCATCATGTGTAATCATCTTCTTCATAATCATCGAAATCATCCGGAAGTGATACATTTAACTCTTTAAGAACACGAAGGATTTGTGAGCTTACCGTGATTAAACTTTTTACGGATTCATTAGAAGTGTCTTTTTTAAATCCATTTCCCGTTGTAACTTGAATACGTAATCCATTTTTGATAATGTCATCCTCTAATGTATCTTTTAATTTGAATAAAAATACTGTATGATCAACCAAATCATCATAAAATTGACCGTATTTATTCAATTTTGCAAGTTGATCTTTTAAATCTTTTTCAATTAAATCATACTTTTCAAGCCGGGCCTTCTTGGTTCTTTTCGACTTTGACATGGCCATACCCCCTTTCGCGCGCGTAAATCAAAAAAATCTGGACAGTCACCACTCCACACCCGCTCCTCTTAAGCGATATACTACGCTAGGATTTAAGGGGGGGTATTACACTTCCGCAATGGTAACAATAAAAAGTCCATCCACTACTTCAGCCTTCAATAAATAGTCATACAGACTCATCTCTTTACCAAATTTAAAGGAAAGGTCAAACAAGCCTAGGCGATTCATGACCAATCTCACATCGTCATCATCATACTCACACAATAGTGTAAGAACTGATTTGAATACTTTCAGGATACTTTCAGTGTGTTTAATTTGTTTGATTGGATCTTTTGATACATAGGCTGTTGCAAACAATTGAACCGCAGTTACATCATCATTTTGACAATAGCAAGTCTGGAAAATATCCTCTGAATGTTTTAATACGAAACTACTTTTATCTTGATGAATTACTTTCGTGTTCATACTTTTAATAAAGTCAATTCGCTTCATACTACCACCTTTCTTGCGTTATCTTTTTCTTAGGTTTAAAACGATGCTGTTTGCGCTCTTCAATAATTTCATGAGCTTCAAATGAGAGACTGACAAGGTTATCTAAATCCAAACACAGTTCTGGACATTTTCTAATCGGAATAATGTGATGAACAGTATTCGCCCTACGAACTTCTAATTGCTTTGGTCTGTGTTTGTCATCATGCCATTTGCCCATAAAAAATTGACACACATGTTTATCTCGCATTAAAGCTTTTTCACGAGCAATATCCCAGTCTGTAGATTTATAGAACGCATTAACATTTCCTTTTGAAATTTCTTTAACCCAATCTTTAGGTTCACTTCGCCGTGCTCTTCGTTTTTTCATTTCGCTTCACCTTAATTTCTACAAAATTATTTCGACACTGTTCCACAGAAACAATTAAGGTTTCACCCTTTCGAAAACACAGAAGATGATTTCGTGTCACCTTAAAAGGTCTGACTACCTCACCTAAATTCAGTTGAACTTTGTACGCAGACTTCGTACACATTACAATCGTTGGTCTTATACATTTTAGAATCATGCTTTCTCCTTTCAAGAAAAAAAGACACCATTTTAAGTGTCTTTCAAAAGAAGGATAACAGTGCACATATGTGAGATATCAAGATTCACATTACCATATTAACATGTAAAATGTACTGACAGTGTCGGAGTTAGAGGTCATACTCTTTTAGGACTTCTGATAACTCTTTGTCGATTAAATAAATCATTCCTGTTCTCGAATAGTTATAACTTTCAGCAACTTTCGACTGAGATTCTTTAAGTACATAGATGCGAATAAGCATATCTTTGACATTAGGAGAACATTTATCTAAGACTTCTTCAACGTCTAAAATCCGCGTTCTCCATTTTTTAATTTCACGGTTCAAAATCTCTTCTTTATGCATGAGATCTAATTTGGGTATCAAAGACCATTTAACCTTTACATCTCCTGACTTTGAATAATCTACACCACTTATTTCGTAGAGCATCGTGCAGACTTGTTCTAACTTTAAATTAAGATTAATTATTCTTAAACAGTAGTAATTTGCCGATTCTAATTCATTTTTAAAAAAAATTCTTGAGTTTGATTCATTACTTTTAGATGACATTTTATTATTAATTCTCCTTTGTAATTTTTGCTAATCTCAAACCTTAATATAGTAATACAAATTTAGTACATCACTAGGCATTAATTGCATTGAGAGTATATATGTCGTATTATGAAATTAATGTTACTAAAGAAAGGATGAGTAGATAGATGAAATTAAACCACGATTGTGTTCGAAGTGTATTATTATATTTAGAAGAAGAAATGGGTTTAAGGTCTGTGTTATTCGCAAGCAAAATTGAACTAGAGGAATACGAAATGGATGATATTCTCTATACTGTAGAAAAACTAAGTGAAGCAGGGTTTCTAAATTGTATTTCTGCATCTGATCTTAATAGAACGGATTATTCGATAAGATCAATCACATGGATTGGACATCAATTCTTAGATAATATTAGGGATGAAAATGTTTTCAAAGAGGTAAAGACAACTGTTTTTGAAAAAGTTGGTTCAGCATCTCTTTTAATTTTATCTGAATTAACTCGTGAATTTATTATGAAAAAATTAGGTTTATAAATATCTGTTTTTATATCATTATTTTTTATATTATGAAAGAGGATGGTTAAATGCCAAATGTAATTGATCTTCTAGAATTCTTAGGTGCTCCAACTACAATTCTAAAATATGTAGCTCTATTTTTTTTATTATGGTTAGGTTATAAATATCTCAGTCAATTTATAAAAAATAAGAAAATTATTGACGTGGTAGTCATAGATGAAATTGCACTAATATACAGAACGCCTGATAAAAGACCTTTCCCGCATGCTCTATTTAAACTTAAGATATCTAATTTAACGAACGAACCGATTTCAATTTCTGATATAGAGTTTAAATCCGATACAAATTTATATAAAAAATCAACACCTCTAAACCGTATAGATAATATTTTTATTGGAATTCCTGTCGACGATCATTCTCGAGATTTTAATTTACCTAGCCCAAGTTGCATTAAAATTACAGAAGAGTTTTGCAATAATCTTTGGTTAAACAAAAAAGAGTCAAGAACTGTACATGTTTACTTTTATAACTTTCCTAAAATACCTACCAATGAAACAATTACCCTTCTATTTGTTATAAATAATAAAAAAATTCCGAAGGATATTAAAATTATACAAGGTATGAAACCGAACGCATATTTAGGTTGAATTTAACCAAGATAACCTGTATGTTATTTTAATTTTTGAAACACTCAAAATACGTTATTTTAAAGGCGTATGATGAGTGTTTTTTATTTTGATACTTTTTGTAATTTTACACACTAACTTTTATGCATCTTCTAGCATTATATTCCCTCTGTTCTCTAATTTTTGCCGAGCATGATTTGCCCATTTCTCAACTGCGTTCATTACTTCATCTGGTGCGATTTTATTATGTTTACCTCTACACTGAACAACTGTATTACGATTAAATTCGAGTGTGTACAAAGGTTTTTCTTTTTGATTTTTTTCTCGAATAAATACAATTGTAGTTTTACCCTTTGCATGATTATTTATATACATTGCCCCGCCTACACAATGGTGCAACATTTTTCCCTCTAAAATTAAATCATTAGCACTTTTAGGAATCAAAAAACTGTAATCATCAATCACTTCCTCCAGATGCTTTAGTTCTTTAAATCTTTCCTCGAATTCTTTCAATTCTACATCTCGTTTTCGCCGATTCAATAATTCAACTGCGTTATCATGCGCATTGCATAAATTGCTTGGTAGCAGCACATTGGTTTCTTCAAGTGGAATATTAAGTTCTTTCATTAGATCAAGATAATCGAAATAAGTCTTTAAATCAATTTTGTATTTCAATACCCAATTTTGAAACTTAGTAATTCCAATTCTTTTGGGAACACGTTTGATATCGTGGTAATTCATATACTTATGGATTCCAGGAACAACAGTTCCCCCTTTGTTTAATATCCTTTGATTTAACTCAAACTCTTTAAAGGACACGTCTGAATCTCTGAGTAAATGTTTGTTTTTCTTTAACCACTTTCGGTTAATGGTTCTCATATCTACATTTATATTATTCAAGACTTCATGCGAAATTTTCTTGGCATTTATTTTTTTGTAAAAATTCAATTTCACGTCTAAATCTATACACATGACTTAATTGACATCGATTGATTTGGTTTTTACCAAAACGAATATACTTGAGTTCCGATATTGTTCGAATACGTTTTTCCCAATCATTGTCATAAAAATGTGTCAGATAATAAGGTCCCCCCATGATACCGTAGATGTTTGATAACCCATATACAAATTGATTAAACTGTTGAGTAACTTTAATGTGATGATTATCCTCGAATATCTCAAGATTCGTTAATTTTCGTTCTAAGAATTCTTTACCTTGCTTTATAACTATCCAATAGCCATACGATTGAATTTCTATTCTCTTTGTTGTGACCAATACAATTGCAAACGAGTAAAACTTGCAAGGAAAGGATAAACATGAATTTTTAGTAAGTCGCTTTGAGACAATTATCGAAGAATTTCTCGTTGTAGAAATGATTTGCTTCTGTTTGTTCTTCCACTCATATACAGGTATTTGTGATTCACACCAATCAAAAAAATGCTTTGATGGTTTTAATTTACGAGTAACGTAATCCTCTGGTTTCATAGATCAAAAATAGATAGTTGTACTTCGTCAGAAGTATCATTCCTTCTTTTCATTGCATTGCGTCTTTTACGTTTCTCATCATTGTCTACTTTTTGCTTAGTATTAGTTTTTACAATGACGTTTTCATTTGAAACATTTGTGGAAGATAGCATAAAGTATTCTTTAACCCAACTAAATACAGCTTCATCAGTAGCAATTCCGTAATTGCCACTTCTTTTAACTTTCGAGGCACAGTATGATAATGCTTCTGCTAAGTTTTTGCCCTTCTGAAGTATCCCTGTGAATAATTCAGTATCGTTTTGATCCGAAATCCAATTATGAATCTTGTCAATAGCATCGTTATTCGAGCGGTTTACTTCTTCGAGCAATTTGTTGAGTGCTTGCTCTTTGATTTTATTCATGATACTTCCTCCTCGAATTTCTTGAAAAAGTCACCGATGCCCATATGCGAGGGATAGATTTTGCTAATTTCATAATTGATAATGATGTCCTTCCCTACCATTACCCCCACAACTCTAATCAAATCTCCTTGATTTAGCCACTTTCCGTTCAGATATTGGCTCTTTTTTAATCTCCAAGTGGTATTTACTCTTGGAACACAAATCACGCCGCTATAGCGATTTATGAGCGTCTGAATTTCTTTCAAGTATATACTCTTGTTCTTGCTTGATTTTGATTTTTGATATCGCTGCACAAGAGAGAGTAGCAATTCATAATCTAGATGTGCTTGTTTCAAAAATTTATATGATGTCACACTCTTTCTCCTTCTCTTTTTGACTATTTGTGTTTTTCTGATGAATCAGATTCCGAATGTTACGTTTTACCTGATCTACATTTATTTCAGTTTTGCAATCATTTGTATAAGTCGGCTGTTTAATTTCAAAAGCATGAAATCTTTTGGACGACATTGGTTTATCACAATTTTTGAAATCTTTTATTTCATCCTCCCACCGCTCACCATTCAAATATGTTGTTGGCAACGGAATATATTTCCCCTCTGCTTTCTTCCAATCTTGACAATTTACTCTTCTCTCCAAATCTGAAATAATCGTTTGCGCAAGTTTTGGATTTTTTCGAATGATCCGAATTAATTTTGTTTTAGCTTTCTTCTTGTCCTGCCGTTTTGGATAAAGCTTCCAAAACATCTCAAAAACTTCATGGGGACTATAGGGGTTATTATTAATCTTGTAATATTCATTACTTGTATTATTATCTACGACAATTTTGCGGATAGGGGTATCCTCAGATTTGCTGGTACCCTCCCCGCAATTTTGCGGATAGGTATCTGCAATTTTGCCTATAGGGTCGTGTGTCATTATTTCAACTTGTATAACCCGTTTATCGATTTCTTTAGAGTTCTCTTTATACAAAATTTGAATGCTGATATAACCTAATTTAGCAAGTTTATTAATACGTCTCGAGATTGTGTCTTTTGAAACATTATAAAGACTTGCGAAATACTGGTTTGAGGCCCAACATTGACCGTTCTTTTGAGTGAGTGCGGTAATTTCAGAATATAAGATCTTATCACTATCACTAAGTCGTGTATCATAGCGAACATGTGCTGGAATTATTGAGTAAAAGTTTGGGTGTTCGATATTCATAAAAATGTCTCCTTCATTAATTTCATTACTTTGAATCTTCCATTCATAATTTTTACATTTTGATTTGTGCTCCATATCAAACGATTTATTTCAATTCCTGTTTTTTCAGAAATCTCTTGTAATGTTCCTTTACAGATTATTTTTTGATCAATTATGTCATAAATTAAATACAATCTTATCGCTCCTTCTTTAAGTTTTTATAGTGAACAATTAGCACAGAATATCGTCTCAAATGCGGCAGATAACCTGTATATTATTTTGATTTTTAAAAATAAGTTTATAGTAACTTATGAGTTGATATTATTCGTCAATTATTTTTTTATACTTTTTGTAATTTTAAAAGTTGTACAATTAATTAAATTTGTGATAAGATATCAATACAAAAGCACTTGGTCATCTACGGAGCCAGGTTAGCGCATATTCCCTTCCTATTAGTTTAGGGAGGGAATTTTGTTTAGGAGCCAACATGAAACCATTTCTTTCTATCGAAAAACAGATTGAACTTATAGACAGTCGAGGAATGTCAATTACTGAAAATCCAAAGGCATACCAATTTCTTTTAAGAAAGAATTATTACAATACAATGAATGTTTATGGAAAAATATTTCTTGACTCAAATTCCGGAAAGTTTATCAATGGTTCCTCATTCAATGAAATTATGCATTGCTATTACTTCGATAAAGATTTAAGAGAAATAACTTTAAAAATGTCCTTAGAAGTTGAGGCTAATGTACGTTCAACTATTTCACACTATTTTTGCGAACAAAATCCAGACCATCATTCTTATATGAATCCACTTTGCTTTAGGCAAACTCACATTAATGCTCCTGAGGAAGAAAAATTCATTAAGAGTTTTATTTATCTACAAGAGCAAATTGACAAGTTTTTTTGTCGAGCATATAAACCCGGAAAACAAACGGGCACTCCTATCGAGCATTACATGGTTCGATACCAATCCATTCCGCTTTGGGTGATGATTAACGAATTCACACTGGGCGACTTATGTACTTTTTACAGTCTACTTGATTTCTCCTTACAAGATAAAATAGCAAAATGCTTCTCAACAAATTTATCTCTCGAATATGAAATTCAAATTGCTTTAAATCGAAAAGAGTTTTTAAATTTCCTATATGCAATCCGAGATTTAAGAAACAGAGCTGCTCATGATAATACTTTAATTTTCTTTAAAACCAATCAAAATGTTACTTTTAATAATTTCTTACATCCATATCATGGAATTACTAAAAGAGAAGGTCGTCAAAATTACTATCATTCGATGATTACTATGCAAATGTTTTTAAATAAATCAAATTTCTTATTTTTCGAAAAAGCTATTGCCAAGAAGATCAGAAATATTTCTAAAAAAATCTCTTCTGTTGATATAAATTACTTAACATCCTTTCTTGGTTTTCCAACAGATTGGCATTTACAGGAACGTTTACAAAATAAGCAACCTTCAAAAAAAGTAAAACCATGAGAAATCTACATTTGTTCCATTGTTTTTTGATAATCTTCTAAAGTTCCTCGAGTATAGATTCTTGTTGTTTCTACAGAACTATGTCCGAGGATATCGGACAATTGAGCAAGTTTAATATCACCTGTTCGGTCAACGAAGTTAAATCCGAAATAGTGTCGAAAAGCATGAGGATGTATTTTAGATTTATTAATCTTACACTGACCTGCAACTCTTTTTAGTCCGTTATATATCTGATCATATGTTAATGTGAATAATGGTCCATCTAATTTATTTCTTTTACAGTATTTTCTCAGTTCTCTTGCCAACTTGCCTGGTAAGGGAACTTTTCTTATTCTGCCTTTATTATCAACTGAAACATATTTATTTTGTATTGACTTACTATTAAAAGATTTAAGCTCATCAACGCGTATTCCCGTGCTACCCATGAGCTTAATAATGTAGTGTAATTCCATTTCTCCATTTGCTTTTGCTTTATTATACATACGCTTATATTCGTGCTTGTAAATTCGATTCTGCAAGACGTTTTCTGTTTGTCCCGTGACTTTTGATACTCGAAAAATCCCTACGTCGCAGTAATATAGGAATCTGTTTACTGATGTTATATAAGAATTAATCGTTGACACCTTTTCATATTCATCCAACAAATCTTGCTTAAAACAGATGAGATCATCTTTCGTTAAATATGAATCATCTGAAGTATATCGATCAATGAGTCGCTTTGCTCCCCTTAAATAAACTTTCTTTGTGCTTTCCGAAAATTCATGTTCATGCAAGCTTTTGGGATATTCCAAGTAGTATTCTTCAAGGTCTGATCGATACAATGTAGGAATCTGTTCAAGTTCTTTTTGAATCGCTTCAAGTTGAGTTTGTAAAAAGGCTCTCTTTGAATTCTGATTTAAGTTTTTTGCCTTTTTGGGCATTTTACCTCCCCCTTTCAATTATTGTGAAATTAAGTTTTCTCTGTTTCATAAACTTTTGACACATTATATCTTTAGACTGCTACGGTATAGTAGGAAAGGAGGGATTAAGTGGGATTTTATCTATACAACAAAAATAAAACGGACGGTGTTTACTATGAAGTCCATGTTATCACCTGCAATCATTTGCCTGACAAGATAAATCAGGTTTCACTGGGCGTATTTAGTAATTGTCATGATGCGATTAGAAAAGCACAAAGAATGACCGATAATCGTGATTTTGATGGATGCAAGTACTGCTGCGGAAATTGTCACAACGGATAAATTATTTAGAACAGCGTGTTTTAGTCTAGCGTTGTTCTTTTTTTAGTTCTTCGTTGTAAATCTCCATGAATTGTTGGAAGTCATCATCACCACACTGACAGTAACGTTGCCTTATTGCCTTTATTTCCATGCTGTATACTTCCCAATATTCGATTAATAGTGAATTTAAGGCTTCCAAGCCCGACTTTTGCGAATCATAAAAGCAATACTCTGATCCACACTTAATCCCTCCTGGATTGTTATATTCGAGCCATAATTGGCTCGTACCATTTCCTGTTTCAAGTCGCCATGTTGCACTTACGAACGCAACAAATTTAGGATCTCTTCATTTAGGTTCACTCGTAGTCGAACTCTCTAAGGATAAACTTTGATTGTTCTTCATTATTTCAATTTCTTTAACCATGTTTGTTTGCTCTTCCAATAAATTATTGGTTCTTATTTTAATGTCATTAATCAAGCTACGATTCTCTGATACTAAGATAAGCGTAAAAATTGAAAGCATTAATAGAACTATGGTGACAAGCATTGCTATGCCACAAAAAATTCGTTTTAATCTATACATTTGCACTTACGATGACCTCCTTAATCATTGCTTAATTACTCTCAATAACGGGTAAAATATCTTTTTCTTTTAACAACTCATACAAGAAAAGTCGCCCCTTTTGCGTCCATTTCGTATTCATCACTGTCTTTTCTAAATTAAAAGCATCTTCAATAATAATTGTTTCCGAATGGGTGTATCCCTTACCTTGATGCTGCTTATACAATAGCCATTGATCCGATTGTTTGTATTGAACTCCATATTCATGGAGTAATTTATTCATTGTCTGACCACTCATGCCATAATCTTTAGCAATCTGGGTAATTGTTACCAAGGATTTAGATTTCAAGATTTTATCTGTATAATCGGCCTTGGGCTTCAATTCACCGATTAGTTGGTTTTTAATCTCCAGTTCTTTTTGTTGTTGAGCGGCTAGTGCTAATGCATCCGAAAAAGTTGAAGGAACTTCGTATTTTTCGAAACGACGAATATCTTTTAAAATTATTTTTATTCTTTTCTTGAACTGCTTTGCAATGGGTTTTCGCGATTGCATCAATACTTCATACAAACCGTCTTCAGTGAGAAACCACATTTCACGTTTTTGACCTGAAGCAAGGATTGTTTGCATCAGCTTTTCATCTTCATCTATAGTTTTAATCATTTCACTCGCACGACTATGTTCAATCCATTGAGCAACATCTTGAGCTAAGAATAGAGGATTATCAATACTTCCATAAATTTTGAATCTTTTATCCAAGATTTCAGTTTCTTTCAATACAATAATATCTTTCATTTAGATCTCCTTTCCATTAATTACTTTGCAGGTAGTACTCTTACTCTTTTCAAAAATGATAACTACGTTTTATCATTTCTGCATCGCTTCTTCTTTTTATTCCGCCACTCGTGAAATAATTTTTGAGGGACTCTATTTTCAAACATTTCAAACTCTAGTGTTTCAATCTCGTATTTCTTAACATCATCAAATATGCGAGATGCATGTTCATAACTACATGCTAAATAGTTCTTAATATCTGTTTTATAAATATATTGTTTTTCCTTGCCATTTTTGGAATAAATCATGTTATATCCTATCCTCCGAAAAAAGTACATGAAAAGTAACAATTATAACGAAAATTCAAAATTTCAATCTTAAGAATCAACTTCAGTGTTTTTCGAATATAATAATTAAAATCTTGATTGGTATTCAAGATACCATTTTTATTTAAAAAAATTACAAGTTCAACTTATTCAAAACTTTCTTTTCCATTGACTTAAATTCCTCAATATCTTCTAATTTTACATTAAAGTTTCGCTTTATAAATATAAAATCTGGCAATGTCCAATTTATCAATCCTTGCTCTTTTTGCGAGTATGTAGATTGAGCAAGACCCATTTTAGATGCCATCTGTGATTGTGTAAGATTTGATGATTTTCTTAACATACGAATATTAATATTATTCATTGCACCCCTCCTGTTTGGTATCCTCAATACCAATTTATAATAAGGTTTCGGTATTGTCAATACCAATTATTAGATTTATTGATATTTTTTTTGTTTATATTATAATGGTATTACCAATACAAATTAAGAGAGAGGTTAATTATGAATCAAGATGAAAAAGAAAGATTAGGACTTATTTTAAAAAAATACCGTATTAAAAACAATATGACTCTAGAGTACGTTGCTGATAAACTCAATATTACTCATAAGTCTGTTCAATTTTGGGAACAAGGAAAAAATGAAATCAAATTATCAAAACTGATAGCTATTTCCAAACTCTATAATATTTCGATAGACTCTATATTAGAAGAAGCAAATATTAAATAACAAAAATATTTTAAATGGGGGGGATTATGTTAAATCGTAAAAATAATCTAATCAAAAAGTTAAATGTATTATTGAAAGATATCGTATTTCTGTTACTCAAAGCGCTATACTTATTTGTTAATGTCGTAGCGATATTTTGTATATTTAGCGAAATTATCCTATTCTTTTCTCTTTTTAAAGATCAAGAAAACGTCGGCGCTTTTTTTACATGTTCAATAATTACGGCTATAGTTGTATACATACATTTACACCTAAAAAAAGAAATTAAGAAATTAGAACTATAGAGGACTTCAAATATAAATCCACAAGTAAATCATATCAACAATGATAATTTGGTTTCTTCTGACAAATACGAACCTAAAAACTCATTTATAAATATTGATAAAAAGAAGAAAAGCGATTCTATAGATGAAAATCTAAATAATAGTAAAATTGGAGTTCCTGAAAACATAACAAAAAAAATAGTAAAGAATAAAGTCTATTCTAAAGTTTCCAAGGAACAATCAGAATATGAATTAAGCGAAGCAATAGCTTTAGACCAAAACGTTTTGAATGACCACGACTTGTTAACTCGTATCGTTGAATTTGTTGTTCATGAGAGTACTTTTAGTCAAAAGAAATTACAAAATGAATTTGATCTTGATTTTATAACACTCTCTTCATATTTAGATACACTAAGAACGCTTCAACTTATAGATTACAAAAACGAACGAATTAATAAACATTTTGATCTTTCAGATATTATTTTAAGAATAGAAAATGCTCGTACATTTCATAAAGATTTAATAACACGAAAGAGATTTGAATCACTTAAAAATCACTCTGAATTCGAAGATTTTATAATTGACCTTGTAACAAAACTTGATTATAAAATTATTAAAAAAGTTCCACAAGTCAATAATCAAAGTGTTGATTTTATTGCAACAAAAGATAGAGTTAAATTTGCATTTCAATGTAAATTTCATAATACACCAATAAACTATGGTAACGTCAAAGAAATAATTTACGGAGTAAAATTTTTCGATTCACACGTTGGCGTAATTGTAACCAACAGTAGTTTTAGAAAATCTGCAAGAGAACTTGCAGATTCAAATAACATTGTACTTTGGGATGGCGATGATTTAGTAAGACTCATTAACTCTATAAATTACTAATAGCTATAGCTAACAAAAAGATAATTAAACAAACTACCTTTTAACGATCTCATAACTAGTGAAAGGATGATTTTAGTATGCCTGTTTATAAAGATCAAAAACGAAATACCTGGTATTTTGATATCAGGTACCGAGACAGTTTGGGAAAGGTAAAAAGCATAAAACGACGCGGATTTAACAGTAAACAAAAAGCAATAAATGCAGAGCGAAAATTCTTAAAAGAAATGAAAAAGGACGATTTACCAAAATCGAGAATGTCTCTTAGAGAAATAGGAATAGAAATGGTTGAATTATCAAAATATGATGTTAAAGAACAAACATATAAAGCAAATTTATACAAAGTAAATCAATTTATCCCTGATACTGCTATTGCATCCATTACACTAAGAAAAGCATTAGCTTGGAGAAATTCATTGGCAGAGATTAAAACACCTATTCGCCATAAAAAAGACGGTTCAACCATAGGTGGTAAACCGTATTCAGTTAAATATAAAAATGAAATCATTGCACTTTATAAATCGATATTCAGATATGCAGTAAAGATGGAGTATATATATAATGATGTCTCTATCAATTTATCCCCATTTAAAAAACAATTTGAAGATATGACCAAATACAATATTATCGATTATGAGACTTTTATGGAGGCCTGGAAAAAACTCCCGGAAAGGACCCTCGTAAATATTTATTTCAAATTATTTATTTTACTCGCATTTTCTACAGGTGCTCGACGAGCTGAGTTAAAAGGACTCACTTTTAAAGATTATGATGGTAAAGGAATTTCAATTAATAAATCTGTCACAGGAAAAAATTCTGATCGTGCAAAAATAGAAAAGACTAAAACTGCCGCTTCCGTCCGATATGTTGAATTAGATAACTTTACGGTCACTCAAATGAATAATTATATCGAATTTATTAAATCAAAATTTGATGTAAAACAATCAGACTTTATTTTTGGAATCAAAACTCCTCTTCCAAATAACACGATACAATACGCATTCAAAAGAATGGGGCTTGAATGCAGGTTACACGATTTAAGACATTCACACGCGACGCTTCTAATACAAAATAACGTCCCAATTAATATTGTTTCAAAAAGACTAGGACATTCAACAGTTGAAATGACTCTAAAAGTATATACCCATGCATTTGCTGAAAGTCAGGATAAAGCTGTTGATGTATTAAACAAAATGACCTCTACCACTTAAATGTATCCCCACTGTATCCCCATGCCAAACTTAAGCATAAAAAAGCCCACTATATAGTGGGTTATTTTCATATTGGTGCCCGAGGACGGACTCGAACCGTCATGAGTTTTACCTCGCTGGATTTTGAGTCCAGTGCGTCTACCGATTTCACCACTCGGGCATGTTGTTTGCTTAATAATAATATCTTAAAAGGGGCTTAAATGCAACCTAAAACTCAAAGTATTTCACATAAATAACGAATTAATTTATTTCTAATGAAAATAAAAGGGTTCACGTATGTGAACCCTTCTATTTCTTTAAAATTTGATCTTTTAATACTTGGTATTGTTCTTTATTAATCTCGAGGGGTTCATGGCGCATAGCACGCTCGATTTCAGTAAGTGCGCGTTGGTCATGACCATTTTCTTCCAAGATCATCGCTTTACGGAAATACCAAACACCTTTAAGTTCCTCAGGGGATTGTTCGATCAAGGTATCAATGGCTGCGAGTGAGTCCATATCGTGATTAATAAAAATTGATTCATCCAAATCCAGTTTCTCAAGAAGTTGGGTGCGATTATCCATATCTGATTCACGAATAAAGGTACGCAGTGCTTCAAGTGCTTGTTTGGTTGATTCAACTTCATCACGCATTAATGCATATTCATAAAGCTTCATTAAGTACTCTAATTTTTGATTGCGGTTCATATGAAGTTTCTCCATACTCTGTGCAATGCTTTGAACCTGCTCACTGTCATTTACACTCATAAAATAATTAAGTTTAAAAAAGTTACGGTTAAATGTGGGGATGGTCAGTTTCGCTAGCCAACTATCAATGTTTTTCGTGAAGGTTGGGGTGTCACTTTCCATAAATGCTTTCATTGCCTTATCACTCGCTCTTTTACCTAGTAATCGGATTAAAAGTTGGATTGCGATAAATGCAACGACAAAGATCATAAATATTTTTAAGTAATCCATGGCTTCCTCCTATTTGGAATATCTAGTACTATAATAGACTATTTCACGTAATAATGAAATCCCTATCATCATTATTCAAAGCTTTCAAATTCGATAATCCCACATGCAACCCCAAGCATTTCCGGATGTTTGTATGCATCACGTTGTAATTGGGTTGTTTTGTTCATGCGACTGATTTCATACATATCGGTTGTTCCATAGATGCGTTCCAGTGCTTGATATCGGTTATGGGAAGAAGCAATGACTTCGAAGCGATTTCCAAACTGAACGATATGGCTGTTTGGATCACCAATTAGAGCCATAATCCCGCGATGAATTAACCATGTTCGGGTAATAAACGCTTTAAAATGATGTTCGGGGAAGGTCTTTGTAAAGAAGTCATGCGCTTGTTTGAGTGATGCATCGATGGCTTGTGGTGATAAATCGGCATCACGTTTGATATGAATGTTAAGCATCATGGTGTTTTCAGGAAAACGGTGTTTTTGTTGTTGGGGTAAGTGCATGGTGTCATGACCACTCCGTTCAATCTCCGCATAACTGAAAGGAAAGATTTGATAACGCAAACTTCCAAGTTCAAACATTTCAAAACGGAACATAAAACGTAACCAGATGACATCGCTATCACTAAGTCCATAATGATCATTGGACTTATGATAACGTTCAATACGGTAGTTTAGGTCTTGAATGCTGGCGTTAAAGATTGCATCGTCAATACCGCGCTGAATATATTGTTCTTTGAGCTCAGGAAGCATATAAAGCGTTCGCATGAGCCGTTCTTGGGGATTGAGTTTCAAGATAGGGAGTGCATTCTTTTCACCCATATACGGCTTCTCACAGGTTTCCAAGACATAGTGATAGTTATCGTATTGTGAGATTAGGATTGAAATTGCATCTTCATTAAACTGTGCTGTTTTTAATAGTTTCTTAAGCATTAGGCCACCTCTTTCATAAATTGGAAAAAAAAGACATCATGAAGATGTCTTTTAAGCATTAATTGAGAAAATGTCTTCAGACTCGGGTGTTACCGATTCCCCTTCTTTAAGAAGCGTAATGGATTGACCTGAAGTTAGAATAAAAGGACTCATTAAAGATTTTCCGTTTTCACGGATATAATCAAGATCCACAGTGGTTAACAGATCACCTTGGGTAACCTTATCCCCTTGCTTCACAACACCATTAAATCCTTTACCATTAAGTTCCACCGTATCAATTCCTAAATGAATTAACATCTCCACACCACTTGCATCCGTAATGCCAAAGGCATGACCTGTAGGAAAGACCAAAGTTACATCACCACTGATGGGTGCATAGACCTTACCCTCAGTAAGTTCAAGGGCATAGCCATCCCCCATCATTTTGGTTGAGAACACTTGATCTGGAACATCCTTAAGGGCTAAGACGGTACCGGTACCAAATGAACGGTATGATTCTTTATTTTTTTTAAACAAACCAAACATAATATCGTCCTCCAATCGGTTACTCTAATTTTATCATATTATTTTAAAAATAAAATTGCTAAGTGTTTGAAATTTACGCATAAATTTCGTAAACGATTTCGGATATGGCGACTAAGCCTTGAAATCGTGAAGTGATTCAAGTAATGCCACTAAGAATTCGTAGGTACGGTCAAATGACGCAATATCCAAACGTTCATCCGGTGTATGAATATCAAACATAATTGGACCAAAACTTACGATATCGATATGGGGCATTTTACCCTTCCAAATTCCAAGTTCCATTCCACCATGTGTTGCTTCGGTTTCCATGTCTTGACCACGAAGTTCTTTATAAACACTCATTGTACGCTCGCGTAATTTTGACTTCGCATCATAGTTCCATCCAGGGTAACGTGACGTAAACTCTGTCTCAAGATCATTTTGTGCTGCAATCCACTCAACTTGACGCATTACCGTATCCAAGACAAACGCTTGCGTTGCACGAATTGACATGGTGATTTCAAGTTCTTTTTCGTCTAAACGAACCGTTCCAATATTTGAAGACGTGATGACCAAGCCTTCAATTGCTTTACTCATTTGAATTACACCGTAAGGAAGCATAAAGAGTGCATCCACAACACGACGTGTGTCTGCTTCACATAAAGCACGCGTTGTATGACCTTCTGTTAAGGTAAAGTTTAAACCCGCGTCACTGAATTCATATTGTTCTTTAAAGCCTGCTTCCATTTCTTTAAACCATGCTTTAAATCCTTCAATATCTTTCATGGCTAAGGTGAAATCATGTTCACGCGTAATCGCGTTCATTTTTAAACCACCCTCAGCTGCTACCACACGGAAATCAAATTGATCGAGTGCACGACGCATAATGATTCCTGCAATCTTGGAAGCATTCCCACGCTCTTGATCAATTTCACCACCTGAGTGACCACCTAAAAGACCACGAATTGATACGGTAATTGTATCCGAATCAATCTCTTCAAATTGTACTGCCTTAGCAAGACGTGCACGCACACCCCCACATGAGGATACATACGTTTCAACTTCACCCGATCCATCCAAACCAATGCATAATTCTGACTTAAGCATTGATGTATCCAGTTCAGTCGCACCCGTTAATCCCGTTTCTTCTTGAACCGTAAAGACACATTCAAGCGCAGGATGTCCCATTTCTGAGTCCGCTAAAACTGCCATCATATACGCAACCCCGGCACCATCATCAGCACCCAGCGTTGTATTATTAGCATAAAGCATCCCATCTTTAATAATCAGTTCGATTGGATCCACATCGAAATCATGATCACTGTCTTTGTTTTTTTCCGCAACCATATCTGTATGGGATTGAAGCATTACAGTTGGTGCATTTTCATAACCTTGAGTTGCCGGCTTAAAGATAATCACATTCCATAATTCATCTTGGATGTAGTTTAAACCTAATCCTTTCGCAAAATCAACTAAGTGATTACTGATTGCTTCTTCATTAAACGAAGCACGAGGAATCGCACTGATTTCTCTAAAATATTTCATTACAACTGATTCACTCATAAAAGACCTTCTTTCTTGTTATTTGTCGTATAAATCATATCACATTCCTTTGAAATATCACATAAATCAATTATATTATTAATAAGGAGGAGCAGTATGAAAAAATTTATCACAGAATTCAAAGAATTCGCAATGCAAGGGAATGTGATTGACATGGCAGTTGGGGTTGTTATCGGGGGTGCGTTTGGGAAAATCGTAACGTCACTGGTAGCAGATATCTTTACACCACTTATTAGTTTATTAACCGGAGCCGCAAACTTTGAGGACTTGAAATGGGTTATTAAACCTGCAGTCGGTGAAACACCTGCCGTTGTCATGAGTTACGGAAACTTCCTACAAGCAACAATCGACTTTATTGTTATTGCTTTATGTATCTTCATGGTCATCCGCGCTATGAATAAATTTAAAAAAGCACCTGAAGTTGTGGAAGAAGCACCCGCACCAAAATCAGATGAAGTTGTCTTGCTTGAAAACATCTTAGAAGAACTTAAGAAAAATAAATAGTCGCTGAAAAAGCATAAAAAAATAACACCTATTATAAGCGGTGTTATTTTTCTTATAGTAGTATTATAGCTACCATAATAGATTTTGTCTCCCAAACTAAATCCACCATGTCTAAGATTCATCACGTCTCAGACACGTCTATTATATCAAATTTTTCTTACTTTTCAAATGCTTCTTGCAAGCGTTCGGTTAAGTATGTATTGCGTTTGGCTTCATGGTGATTTTCAACCGCAGTATTAAAGGCTTCCAATTCACCCACTAAGACTAGTGATTTCGAAGATCGCGTTGCTCCGGTATAGTAAAGACGACGTGATAACATGCGGTAAAAATCCCGCACCGCTACAAGAATCACAATGGGATATTCCGATCCTTGTGCTTTATGAACACTCATCGCATAAGCATGGGTAATGTTTATATAGGAAGAGGGTTCATATTCGACGAAGTTTCCGTCAAAATCAACGACCAAACGTTTGGCTTCAACTTCCACAAGCATCCCAATATCCCCATTAAATACAAAATCGTCCGGTTGATTTTTAAGTTGAAGGATTTTATCCCCTTCCCTAAAAATACGTGTCCCATACATGATTTGTGCTTTTTGAGGACTCTCAGGATTACACATTTTTTGTAGGAAGTGATTTAAATTATCAATCCCAGCCGGTCCCGAGTACATGGGTGCTAAGACTTGAATATCGCTTAAATCATAACCACGTTGCATGGCTTCATCCACAACCTTTAAAACAATATCTTTGACACTGCCATAACGGCTATCAAAGAAACGAACATCACGATGATAATTTGAAACATCCAAAAGACCTTGATTCATATTAACGGCTAAGTCAATAACTTCAGATCCAGCCTCTTGACGGTAGTTTCGTTCTAAGGAAATTGTTTTAAATACTTTTGATGCAATTAAATCGCCTAACACAAAACCACTGCTAACCGATGGAAGCTGATCTTTATCACCCACAAACAGCAGTTTTTTTACCTTTTCCGATGCTTTTAAGATATGAGCAAGAAGCCATGTATCCACCATTGAAAACTCATCGATAATTAAAATATCGGTTTCTAATGGGTTTTCTTCATGCATACCAAACTTATTGGATTCCAAATCCCATTTAAGTACAGAGTGAATCGTAGCGGCTTGGACGTTGGTTAATTCTTCCAAGCGTTTTGCGGCACGTCCAGTCGGCGCACACAAGGTAATATGTAACCAGGGACAATTTGCTTGGAGTAATGTGACCACACCTGAAAGCAAGGTACTTTTCCCCGTTCCCGGCCCACCGGTTAAAATCATGACATCTTCACGTAAAAAGGACTCAATGGCTTCACGTTGGGTATCATCAAATTCAATGCGTAACTGTGATTCAATCGATGCAATTTTAGATTCCAAATCATCCAAATCAAAATCATAACCTGAGTATTTAAAATCCTTAAGGGTTTCGGTAACATAAACTTCACTATCATATTGTGTACGGTGGTAAAGACGGTCACCATCTTCAATTAATTCACCGCTTTGAACCAAAGCTTGATATGCCGATTCAACACGCTCTGCATCGCCCATTCGTACCCCATCAAACAATATGTCTTTGTTTATAAAACTGTCACCAGCCCCAAAACAAATTGTTTTATAACGGTCAAGGACCAGTGCCTCAACACGCAAGGGATCATCCAGCGCATAGCCAAGCGACATTGCGACTTTATCGGCCGTTTTAAATCCAATACCATCGACATCATAAACAAGTCGATAAGGATTTTCACGAATCACTGAAATCGCATTATCACCATATTCTTTGGTTATTTTAATAATTTGCTTATTTCCAAGTCCATGAGCAAGCAAAAACGATACCGAATCTTCTTGCGCATCTTGTTTGCGAATCACCGAAACAATCATTTCCGCTTTCGCTGCCGTGATGCCCTTAACCTCAAGTTTAAAGGACTCATCTTCACGAATTTGATCTAATACATCTTCGCCATAGGTATCCACAACTGCGGTTGCCGTTTTTTGGCCAATACCAGGAAAATTGGGACCACTTAAAAAACGAATAATGAAATCACGGTGTTGGGGAAGCATTTGTTTAAAAGCAATAACGTCAAACTGCATTCCATAACGTGGATCTTCGACGTAATCCCCTGTAAACTCATAAAACGAATCCAGTTCTAATGTCGCCAAAGGACCCTTAATGGTCATCGGTTTTTGATTGCTATTGAAAAGAACAATCCGGAAAATACCATATCCAGATTGTTCATTTTTAAATATACATGTTTCGACAGATCCTTTAATCGTTTGTTCCATCATCTTGACCTCAAATCTAACCTAAAAACATTGGTAGAATTACAATTAATGTGGCGAAGGCATTATTCAACATATGGACAAAAATTGCTCCCCATATTGAACCGGTTACCTCAAATGCCATAATCATAAAAATTGCCATACCTGAATAAGGAATCAAGTAAATCAGTTGCGTTAAATCTCCCGTTGTCATCATGCTGGGTAAGATATGGATTAACCCAAAAAGCAGACAGGAAATCGCAATACTCGAATAATATGATTTTTCAGAACGTAGAGATTGGTATAACGCCCCACGAAAGACAATCTCTTCCACAATGGGCGCAAATACAATCGTAGCAAACATATTTAAAAACGGAAAACTACGTAAACCTTCATTAACCGCATCTTGGTTTGCACTAACCGCACCACTTCCTAATATTAGTTGAACCAACAAGCCCAGTGCAATATTAAATAAAAGCATAAGGCCTGTTATCCTAAATACGGGAAGAATGTTTGTGCGCATATTGCGTCTAAAAAAATAAAAACTTGCTCGCAATTGCTTATAAACGATTGCGACCATTGATATCAGTGTAAATAGGTAAATAAACATCGCTACACGCGGAGTAACAACCCCTTGTGTACCACTAACCCAAGCACCTAAACGTGGGTAAAGGTATTGATATCCATAAAAATAATTTACAATCACAAGAACTACTTGTAAGGGTGTAAACTCAAATTGCCCCTGATCGAGATCATAATTTCGAATCATACGTTACTTCATTTCCATTTGTATCAAAAACACGGTCAATGCGACCACCACCAAGACAAGCTTCACCAAGGTAGAATACCGCTTCTTGACCCAGTGTAACCGACTTCACGTCATCAATCATTTCAACACGGAGTCGCGTCTCATCGACCCAAGCTATACGCACTTTTATATCTTTTTGACGATATCTAAATTTTGCGGTACATTCAAGATCCACTTTTTCATCCGCAAACCAGTTCATTTCCGCAATCTCGGCAGCACCTGCAAAGAGCATTGGATGGTCTGCCCCTTTTCCAACATAGATACGGTTTGTTGATAGGTCTTTCCCCACCACAAACCATGGGCCTACAGCGGTACTGATATCTAAACCATGACGTTGACCTATTGTATAGAACATAACACCTTGATGTTTTCCGAGCACTTTTTGTGTATCCACATCAATAATATCCCCTTCCACATCCTTAAGATAGTTTTTGAGGAAATCACGATATTGGCGTTCACCAATAAAACAAATACCTGTAGAATCTTTTTTGGTTGCTACCGGTAAATCTAATTCTAAAGCGATACGACGAACCTCGTCTTTGGTTAAAGAACCTAATGGGAATAATACCCGTGGTAACACTTCAGGACGAACACGACTTAAGAAATACGTTTGATCTTTATTTTGATCGACGGCACGATACATTTTCCCATCACGTGTAATGGCATAATGACCGGTCGCAAGTGCTTCAAAACCATTCGCATCCATAAAATCATAGAATGCATCAAACTTCACAAAACGATTACATAAAATATCCGGATTCGGAGTATTCCCGCGTTCAGTTTCTGCTAAGAAAAATGAGAACACATGATCCCAATATTCTTTAACGTAATCCACGCGAAGTAATTCTAAACCTAAATGGTCAGCAACACGTTTCGCATCATCATAGTCCACTTCTTGTGAACACATATCATCTTTAATGGTTGGGTTTCCCAGAATATCATTATTCGCAAAAGAATCCCAGTTACGCATAAAAGCGCAAGTAACATCATGTCCTTGCGATTTTAATATATGAGCCGCGACTGCGCTATCGACGCCTCCAGATAAACCTACTAATACTTTCATTTTTCATCATCTTTCATTGCCATGCTGCATGACCCATACTTTGGACAGGTTGGATCACACGAATGTCTGTTTGCCGAACGTAATTCCGGCGGTAGAAATGCATCGATTTCTTCTTCATCATACCCCACTAAGAATGATTTATCATTCATAATGATTGGACGTTTTAAAACAGATGGATGTCGTTGAATAAATGTAATTAATTCACTCATCGATAATTCCTCTAAATCAAGTTGTGATTCTTGCATCACTTTCGAACGTTTAGAGATAATATCTTCCGTACCGTTTTCACTTCGCATAAGTAAATGTTTAATTTCTTTTTCGCTAAGAACCGATGTAAATATGTTTTTTTCAATAAATTTTAAATTCCGATCTTTAAGCCATTGTCGAACTTTTCGACACGACGCACAACCAGGAGATGAATAAAGAACAATCATGTGCAAACCTCCCTTTTAATCAATTATACATTTTATATGTATATTTTGAAAGACCTAGAAAATAATTCTAGGTCATAATTCATGAATCTTTTTAATAATTATGTTAAGTAATGTTAATCGCGTTTCCAATCAAGACCGAATTTCGATTGCACATCATGCAGTGTCGCTTGGGCTTGAGGACGAACACGGGATGCACCTTCCGCTAAAACATCATTGAGTGTATTGGACTCTATACACTCGTGATAACGTGCTTGAATCGCCTCTAATTCAGCGCAAACAAGGTCTGCGACTGCCTTTTTAAAGCTTCCATATTGTTGGCCTTCAAACTCTTTTACGGCATCATCAATACTGATTTCTTTGAGTGACGCGTAGATGGTCAACAGGTTCGCAACCCCTGGTTGGTGTTCTGGATCATATTGCACAACACCAATACTATCGGTCACTGCAGCCATAATTTTCTTACGTGCTTTTTTAGTGTCTTCTTTTAAATAAATGACACCTTTGTCCCCTTCGCGATCGGATTTACTCATTTTCTTGCTTGGATCTTGTAAGGACATAATGCGTTTTCCAACCTTCGCAATGACCGGTTCTGGAATTTTAAACGTTTCCCCAAATCGATTATTAAAGCGTTCGGCTGTATCACGTGCTAATTCAACGTGTTGTTTTTGATCTTCACCAACAGGCACAAGTTCTGCACCGTGAATTAAAATATCGGCTGACATTAAGGTAGGATACGTATAAAATCCGGCACTTAAGGAAACACCACTGTCTTTTTTATCTTTATACTGAGTTTGTCGGTTTAATTCACCCATTGGGGTAACACACGATAATAAGAAACCAAGTTGCGCAATCTCAGGAACATCACTTTGAAGAAAGATATCCGTTTTTTGTGGATCAAGACCACATGCAAGATAAAACGCTAAGGCATCTCTTAAATTTGTCTCGAGTTCTTTTGGATCAATAGGCATGGTAACGCAGTGTAGATTCGCAATAAACACACTCAAATCGTATTCATCTTGGGAAGATACAAATGGCTTTAACGCGCCAATATAGTTTCCTAATGTTAATTGTCCTGTTGGTTTAATACCACTAATCATTCTTTTTTTCATTTCATTGTCCTCCATAAACATCCATTAAATAGATTTCTTCGGCACGTTCTGCTGTAATTTCTTGGGCATCGACCAAACGATTTAATACATGACGTTGCCGTGCTTTAGCCGCCTTGAAATTTGAACTTAAGGCGTAATACGACGGTGATTGTGGCAAGCCCATTAAAAGGGTCGCCTGGCCTTCATTCAGTTCTGTGGGAAGAACGTCAAAGTACCCCATGCTAGCATGATAAATCCCAGTATAACCATCACCGTAATAGATTATATTAAGATACATCTCCAAGATTTCTTCTTTTGTATACGTTAAAAGCAAGTCACGCGTTACAAAATATTCTGATACTTTCCGCACAAAAGAGGCATCGTGATCAAAATATATGTTTTTGGAAACTTGTTGTGGAATGGTTGATCCCCCTTCCACAAGTTTACGACTTTGAATATTATGAACAATCGCACGTAAAACCGCACGTACATCCATCACCGATTTCCGGCTAAACAAACGGGTATCTTCCGTTGCCACCATGGCTTTCAAAGCAATGTCTGGAATTTCATCGATTGTTGTATATGCTTCATCTTTTTTTAATTCGACTAAAACCGTATCAATTGGTTTTTTCTGAATTACCAATTGATACTCTTTGTATCCGAAAAATATGATGACCCCCGCAACCACCAAGGCAACGGTCACAATCATTAATACAAGCTTTCGTATCAATTTTCTCATATTCACACATCGTAATAAAAAACACAGTCGCCTGTGTTTTTTATTGTCCCATCGACTTCATGATTTGACGAATTTGTGCTTCGGACGGTTTACGTCCCATTTGCATGTACATCGCGCGAATCATTTTTTCGTTAATTGGTGGGTTTTCTTTTAATTGTTTTTCAAAAATTTTCTTAGTAACAAAGAAAGCAATTAAAGCTCCAACTGCTCCTCCTAAAAGAAAATAAACAATTGATAAACCTGTTGTACTTATTAGTGTTAACATACTCTCACCATCCTATATCTATCTATATTTTATAACGATTCCTTGATAAACACAAGGACCGATTTAATCATTCAAAATAAAAACCCAAAGGGTTGATATTATTCCCTGTGTTAACAGGTGGGTATCCTGTCATGTGTTTAGGATTCTAATAAATTAGCTTTCACACCACGCATAAACATCCAGATTCCCTTATATCAAAGTGTCGGAAATATATTTCCCTTTGGGCACCACTATTATAACACACAATTCATGGTTTCGTGATATACTATATGAGAAAATTACGAGGTGAATGTATGAAATTAAGTAAAAGTTTCTTTTATACCATTAGGGAAGATGTTCGTGATGAAGATTCTACCAGTGGTAACCTACTCGTTCGAGCTGGGTATATTAAAAAAAGTTCTTCCGGGGTATATATGTATATGCCACTCGGTTTAAAAGTTAAAAATAAAATCGAAAATATTATCCGTGAAGAGATGAATGCCATCGATGCACAGGAAATGACCATGCCTACCTTGATTCCTGAAGATGTTTATGTAGCCTCAGGACGTCGTGATATTATTGGTACCAGCATGTTCCAATTGGATGACCGTTTTAAAAAACCATTTGTTTTAGGTCCTACGCATGAAGAGTTGTTTGCGCAAGCAGCACAAATGAAAATTCGTTCGTATAAAGATATGCCATTTAGCCTTTATCAATTTCAAACGAAATTTAGAGATGAAGCACGTCCTCGTTTTGGTTTAATTCGTGTTCGTGAGTTTGTGATGAAGGATTCCTATACCTTTGATGCTGATCTTGAATCTGCAGATAAGTCCTATGACGCAATGTTTGAAGCATACAAACGCATCTTTGATCGTGTTGGGTTGGATTATCGTATTGTTCGTGCAGATACAGGTATTATGGGTGGATTGCTCTCTGAAGAGTTTCAAGCTGTTACTGATATCGGTGAAGACATCTTAGTTCTTGGCGAAGAAACTGGATATTCAAGTAACCTTGAAGTTGCGGAAAACGTAAATCGTATTCAATCTGATGAACCATTCTTAAGTAAAGAAAAAGTCTACACACCAAATGCACGTACGATTGAAGAAGTTGCTGAGTTTTTAAAACAACCGGTTCAAAAATTTGTTAAAACATTAATTTATCGCTTGGATGATCGATATGTTGCAGTTTGTGTACTTGGTGATCGCGATGTAAACGAAACAAAACTTGCGAAATTATACAAAGCAACTGAAGTTGAACTCGCAGACTTTGAACACGTTCAAAAACATACGGGTGCTTCTGTTGGATTTGCAGGACCTGTAGGTCTTGAAATTGATGTTGTTGTTGATAAGATGATTGAAGGATTACGAAATTTCACAGTTGGTGCAAATGAAAATGACCACCACTTCATTAATGTGAATCATTCTGATTTTGAGGCAACACACATTATTGACGTATCAAATGTTAAAGAAGGCGATCCAAACCCAGATGGTAAAGGTGTACTTACATTCTCCAAAGGGATTGAAGTTGGAAATACCTTTAAACTGGGTACAAAATACTCAAAAGCTATGGGTCTTGAATACTTAGATCAAAACAATAAACTTCAAGATGTATATATGGGATCTTATGGAATTGGATTGGGTCGTACTCTAGCCGCTGTTGTTGAACAAAACAATGATGAAAATGGTATTGTGTGGCCAATGAATCTTGCACCATTCCAAGTAGCAATCGTTGTTATCAATAATAAAAACGAAGAACACATGGCCTTTGCAGATGATCTCTATCAAGAATTAAGCCAAGCTGGACTTGAAGTGATTCTTGATGATCGTAAACAACGTCCTGGTATTAAGTTTAACGATATGGATCTCATTGGTGTTCCATTAAGAATTACGGTAGGTCGTGATGTGGAACACGGTGAAGTCGAACTTAAAGAACGTAAAACAGGTGATGAACAAAAAATTAAACGTGAAGACATCCTAAATGTCCTCAAGTCTTATATGTAAAACACAAAAACTGGAATTAATCATCCAGTTTTTTTTATGTCTCTAAAAAAAGAAGAAGCCGAAGCTTCTACTCTTTTTCCTCACGATGATGTTTTAATACAAACATCCCGATTCCTGAGATTAATAATAAACTACCATAAAGCAAGACATTGTTTGCACTTACTCCTGTTTGTGGTAATTGTTCTTTACGAACACCTAAGACTTCAGGTTTTGTTGGTTCTACAGGTTTTGTAGGTTCTACGGGTTTTGTAGGCTCTACAGGTTTTGTAGGTTTAGTTGGTTCTTTTGGTTCATGTGGATCTACAATAACAGGTTCGTCATAGTAGTTTGTCACGGTTAATCCGTCTTCACTATAAACCGCAACATAACCTTTAGGTACGTCCAATTCTTTAATGGTATAAACATAGTCTTTACCATTTGGATGCGTTTTAGGTAAGTCTTCAAACACTGCTGTTTCTTCACCATTTACTAAATCTACCGTAATGCCCATTTCAATACCATCACGTACTAAACCAAATGTAATCGTAGGTTTAACACTTGGACCACCGTCCCAGATTTTATGTGCAGTAACATCAATTTTCTCAACGATAAAGTGATTTGTAATTGTGAGTGCATCGGTTTGTTCCATTTCATATCCTTCAGGAACATTAACTTCTTTTGCAGAATAAACAATTTCTTTTCCTGCTTCATCAAGGATTGGTAAATTCTTAAATGTTACCACATCAGTACCTGATGTTAATGTTTCAAGATGATTTTCAAGTGCAATATCATTTGCATAAAGTTGAATTTGGATGGTTGGGTGAACCGCAGGTCCACCAACCCATACTTTGTTTACAGCTACGTCACGTAGGTTATAGGTATTGGTTACTTCAAGTCCATTTTCAAGTTTGATATAGTTCTCTAAATCTGTTGCTTCCTTAACGGAATATGTATATTCATTGCCTTCTTTGTCAAATTTTAATTGTTTTCCAAAATCAACAGTTGTTTGACCATCAACCAATTCCATAGTTGCACCGTCAACACGTTCTGTAACGCCGTTTGCACTTCGGTATAAATCAAAAGTTACCGTTGGACGTGGTGATGAACCACCCACCCATTTCTTTGTCGCAACAACATCAATTCGTTGATAATCATTGTAGATAGACTTCGACTGTGATTTTTCAGTCATTTCAATTTGATATTCTGTTGTATCTAACTCAAAACCATCACGTGTTTTGATTTCTTTTAAGGTATAACTACCTGGTTCAAGATTGAAATCAAAGATACCATCTTCATTTGTGATTCCTTCAATTTTCTTTCCATCTTTATCTGTAATCTCAAAGGTAACGCCTTCAAGCACTTCATCTGTATCTTTAATAAATTTTTGCACGCGGAATACACCTTTATCCTTCATTTCTCCACCGATTGTTGCATCATCAAACATATTCACAACGGATGTATCGGTATAATGTTTGGGTGTATCCGTCACAAGATTTCCGGATTCATCTTTATATTCAATTGTTGACGAGTTTTTATAATTTTCAAGTTTCTTATCAAAAGCACGCGTATCATAAGTAACTGTAAATGTTGTCTTTGCTGCTTTTTCTTTTGGAATCATGACTGTTAAGACTTGACCTTCTACAGTAATTGTTCCGTATTCCTTATTAAATGCTTCAGCACTAATATGTTTGAGTTCTCCATTCGCTTCAACATCAACCATAATCGATCCATCAACCAGTTTATGACCTTCACCAATTGTATCGATTACCTTAACATCAGATTGTACTGCTTCTTTAGGACTGTTGATGTTTAACCACCAGTTCATATCGCCATGAACTTCTGTTGAGAATGTTCCTGTTTTCCAGTAAAAGATTGGACTTGGTTCAACACCTGTAGGGGTTCCAGGTTGTGAGATTGTAATCATTTGCTTATCCAATGAACCCAATCCTAGATTGGTAGGAAGTTCCGCAATTTTATCATCTTCACCACGATATGCATTATCGTATACTGATTTTAGATTAATCGTACCTGTAACGTTTTCAAGTTGAAGTACGTCTTCCATAAATTCAAAATGGATGTGACTTCCATTAAAGGTTAACTCACCAAGAGTAATTTCTTTTCCGTTTTTATCCTTAGCAAGTACCGGCATTTTTGAACCGATAGCACGAAGTGAACGTAAACTTACTTCATCATTACTTGGTAATGTTAAGTCAAAGAAGTCTCCAGGTTTAAATTTAACTTTTTGACCGTTGTTCATGTCATTAAACGCCAAGCTAAATTCGATCGGTTGACTTGGATTGTTTATTAATCCTTTAGGATTAACGTCGAATTGGGTAAAGATCGCTTCGTTTGTATAATCTTTAGGACTGCTTGATGCATTCACGTTTGTGGTAATACCCGAAACGATTAGAACTAAGGCTATAAGTGACCTTAGAATCAACTTTTGCTTCATGTTTTTCATATTCTCTCCTTTGCTTGTGAACTTTCATAACCTGCTCACAATCTCTTTGTATATGTAGTATATGCGGTTTGTCACAGAACTAACACATTTTTGCACCTTTTCATCACAAAGTTTTTACGGTTCCTTACAAAATGTATCCAATGAACAAACTTAAGGGTTTGTTCACTTATTTATGTAATAAAACACACATCTTTTTGCACAATAAAAAAACCTACAAGAATGTAGGTTTTTAGGCTATTTTCGTTTTTTTCGTCTTAGGATTAATCCCATCGCAATAAGACCCAATGCAACTGTATACTGCATCTGTGGTCCACCAACTCCTGTATTAGGAAGAGCACTTAATCGATCTTTGCTCATCCCTAATACATTAATGCCGTGGAGTGGCGGTACCGATGGTTTTGTTGGTCGATTGTTGAGCGAGCCAACCCCATTGTCTATTTTTGTATAAGTGTTGATTGCGGTTAAGCCATCCGCACTGTATGTAATTTTATACCCTGGAACATCATGTTCCACAATATGATATTTAATACGTTTTCCAAAATCATCAAAGACTGGTTGTCTTCTAAAACTGATTGACTTAACACCCGACCCTAAGATTTTTTTCACACCAAGGGGTTTGTTGTTGGCATAAAGTTCAAAGACAACATCGGGTTTATCATCTGGTCCACCAACCCATACTTTATGGGCAGTGATGGCTTGAGAACCTGGATTGAAGGTATTCGTTACGGTTAATCCGTCCGCACTATAGCTTACGTCATACGCTTCATGTTTCGAACGTTCTTGAACCGTATAGTGAATGATTGATCCATCTTGATTACGAACTGGCAGTTTTGTGAAACGTGCTTGTGTCGTTCCGTCATGCAAGGCTGCCGTCTGATGCGTCTTAACGCCATCTGCATACAAATCAAAAATCACGGTTGGACGATTGCTTGATGCACCACCCACCCATTTCTTCGTTGCAATCACATCACGAATTCCTTGGTTATACGTATTGGTTACGGTAAGTCCATCTGAACTATAACTTACGTCATAATGTTCAGGTACATTCACTTCTTCAACACGATACACAATTTTTGTTCCTTGTGCTGTATAAACAGGCACATCCGCAAAGGTAACCGTCTTCTCGCCAGAAGCAAGAACTTGGGTCATTCCTGTAGCTTTTTGATCAGCGTAAAGCTCAAAGGTAACATTTGGACGTGACATTGGGCCACCATTCCATCGTTTTGTCGCACTTACATCACGCATGCCTTGATTAAAGGTATTTGTAATCGTTGTTCCTTGATAGGATACATCGTAATTTTCAGGAACATCGCGTTCTTTTACTGTATATACAATATCAAGGCCTGCCTCATCACGTTTTGGTAGGTTTGTAAATGATGCTTCATGTTCTCCATGTTGGAGCGTTAGTGCATGTTCTGTTTTAACGTTATTCGCATATAAATCAACTACAATTGTAGGATGTGTTTCTGGACCATCAACCCATACTTTTTTAAATGCAACGTCCGTTACACCTGGATTGTAAGTATTGGTTACCGTTAAGCCATCATCACTGTAAGAAGCATCAAAGAACTCAGGTCCTTGTATTTCTTTTACACGATACTCAAAACGTCGTCCTTGCGTATCAAACTCAGGAACATCTGTAAACGATACCGAAGCCATCGAAGGTGTCAGTGTCTCCTTTTGATTCGGTACAGCTTCAAAGGCTTTATCTTCAACACGGCGATACAACTCAAAAACAACATTGTCCCGTGCTTTTTCACCACCAGACCATAGTTTAAAGGCGCTCACTGTTTTTAAAGGTGAGTGGTATGTATTTGTAACCTCTATCGTATTCGTATCCGTTATTGGCGCTACTGATACCGTATAGTTCTCAGGTACCGATACTTCGCGAACAGCATATTCGTAGGGTCTACCTTGATTATCATTTTGAGGAACATCCACAAAATCAAGATGGGATTGACCCGAAAGTAATTGTTCTTGCATACCTAATACATCTTTAAATTCATCGTGTGTCCCTTTTAAACGTCGCGTTAATTGGAATGTGGTGTCAGGACGAACTTCAGGTCCATCTACCCATGTTTTTAGAATACGAATGGATGTCGTAGGTGATACGTAGTGATTATAAACTGTTAAGCCATCGGGACTGTATTGCGTCACTGTGTTCGGAACAGACGTTAATTCCTTAACAAAATAAATATAAGTATTCCCGTCATCATCACGAACCTCTAAATCCTCAAAAACAGTTGTAGTATCACCATCATGTAGGGTTTGAATCATACCCGTAGACTCACCTACTTTATCCGTAGAAGAGGTCGCACGACGTAGTTCAAACTGAATATCAGGACGGGGACTTACACCATTCGTCCAAACTTTTTTCGCAGTGATGTTTTGTAATCCGTAATCATAAACGTTGGTTAATGAAACACTGGTATCACCATCATGCGCAATACTCTCAAGACTATAATTTTCAATTTCATTAACTTCGCGAACATTGTAAAGATAAGGAACGTTATCCTCATTGAATTTTGGTAAGTTCGCAAAGACGATATCATGATCTCCTGGCATCATCTTTTGAATCACGCCCGTTGACTCACCGTTGCGAAGAAGTTCAAGTTCTAATGGCACTGAAGGTCCAGGACCCCCTTGCCATATCTTTTTCACATTTAAGTGCGTTACCCCTTCTTGGAAGGTATTGGTAACCGTTAGGCGATCTGTACTGTATGAAACGGAATAATTTTCAGGTACTCCAGCTTCACGCACAAAATACGTAATGTCTTTACCATCAAGTGTACGTTCTGGTAAATCTGTAAAGGTTACAACCTGTTCTTCTGATTCTTTTAAAACACGTTCCCCATTTGGTACTGGGGTCTCAACGCCATCAACTGCTTGATAGAGACGTAGTGTAACTGTTTCCTTGTGTCCACCGATCCATATCTTACGAGCCGTAACTGAAGTATTCCCTTGATCATAAGCGTTGATTAATTCAAGATCATTAGAACTTTCAATTTGGGTATAACCATTTGGTACGTTTACTTCTTTAAGTTTGTATTCAATACGACGTCCATCAAGTGCAAAGGTTGGCATAGAATCGAAACGTACGGTATCACTACCACTTGTTAAGATTTTTGACGCAACGCCACTATCACGATAATCCGTTTCCCCTTCATAACGTTCTTGTAGCTTAATCTCAATTTCCGGTTTAAGCTCCGGTCCACCACGCCATATTTTTTTACCATAAATTGGTCCTGTTTTAACGTCAAAACGATTAATGACCGTTAATGGATCTGAAAATGAATTCAAACCTAAATAACCTTGCGGCACTTCGACTTCATTGGCGAAATAGGTAATCGTTTTCCCATCCAAGGTTCTAATTGGAAGCTCACCAAAATGAGCCTCAGTTTCACCATCTTTAAGTTCGATTGGTGCAAGTGGAACCGGTAGAATTTCATTGGAGCCTTCAATCCGTTTTGACAGCACAAGTGAGATGGTAGGTCTAGGACTCGGTCCGCCTTCCCATACTTTACGCGCAATAATGGCTTTGGTCGGTATTTGGTAATCATTAATAATCTTCAAATCTGTACCAGATCCTTCATATCGAGTTACATAATGATCCAATTGCGTTAATTCCTTAACAGAATATACAATATCTCCATCATGATCTTGTTTTGGTAGATTTCGATAAACTAGGTTCGTTTGACCATTTCTTAAAGTTCGTTTTCCGTTTGAAACCGGAACTCCATTTGCGTAGAGTTGAATCTCAATTTCAGGACGTACTTCCGGACCATGATTCCATATTTTCTCTACATTTACAGAGATCATATCCGGTTTGAAAGTATTGGTAACGGTTAAACCATCGGCACTATAGTGAACTTCATAGTGTTTAGGAATATTCGCTTCGCGTACAAAATAACGGATTGATTTTCCGTCTTGAGTTGTTTTAGGAAGGTTCTTGAATGTGACAGAGCCTTCACTGAGATCTTGATAAACACCATTTACCGCAGAAGAAACGCCATCAATACTTTGGAATAATTGAAATCTTACTGTAGGATGATTGCCTTGGTTCAAGGAATCCACCCAAACTTTATTTGCAGTCACATCGACATACTCCATACGGAATGTATTAGTGACCGTTAAACCATCGTCGCTATACGATGCATCATATCCTTCTGGAATGACAACTTCACGTACGCTGTAAACAATTTCTTTGCCTTGTTCATTATACTTAGGCATATCTTTGAATGTATGACTGGTTTGTTGCGAGAGGGTAACAGTGTTTTGTGTATCCACGCCATCCGCAACTAAAACATACTCAGTATTCGGACGAACAGGATTCCCTCCGACCCATTTCTTAGTCATTGTTACGTCTTTTAATAAGTATTCATTTTCAATATGATTCGGTTTTATAATGTTTTCTTTATAATTTTCAGGTACGTCGACCTCACGAATACTATAATCAATTGCAACGCCACCCTTATAAGCCGGTAAATCTTTAAACGTTACAGAACTTTGACCGGATGGAATTTCAAGGATGCTTCCTTCAACAAGTTCACCATTTGCATAAAGTTGAACAGAAACAGATGGTTTCGCAGAAGGTCCACCCTTCCATGTTTTAAAGACTTTAAAATCCGTCAACTCGGTATCTTTAATAAAGGTATTCGTAACAAAAATCTCATTGTTTTCATTAATTGGTGTGATGTCAACCTGATACTCATCCGTTGCGAAACCTGCTTCTTCTACAGAATAGGTAATCGTTTGACCCGTAGCAGTTGCTTGAGGAAGGTCTTCAAAAACAACAGATGATTTTCCGCCTTCAAGCGTCAAAATACGACCTGATTCGGTTGTGACGCCATCAACTGTTTGCATTAAGTTAAATGCAACTACAGGATGTGGCGAAGGACCACCAACCCATTTTTTGGATACTTTAACATTTGTTTTCTTAATTTCATTTTTAAATACCGCTAAAGTACCAACTTCCGCATTTTGATCCACATCTACCGTGATTGGTTTTGAATCAACCACAAGCCAAGAAGGTGCTTCAACTTCTTCAATGGTGTAACGACCATCTTTAAGCGAAAGATTAATCACGCCAGATTCATCTATAGTGACACGTTCAATGAGAACACCACGATCATTTTTCACAGTAAAAGTAACACCAGCTACAGGTGTTTCAGTTCCATCAACGACTTTCACAATCCTTAAGATACCAGGTTTTGGCTTATTCCCAACGATTGATCCGGATGCATAATGATTTTCTACTGAAACTTCCTTTTCGATTGTCTGTGGATAGCCTTCGTTATCATAAAAACTAGCAACCGCCTTGTTTTCCAATTGGGCTTGCTTCAAATCCGTTATCTTTGTGTTATACATAACCTCAATTGAGGTATAGTGCAATTTACCAGGATGTGTAGATACAATAAGCGATTGCCCATTAACCCAGACTCCACCATATTGATTTCGGAATGCTTGTTCACTCACTTCAAAACGATTTCCAGTATGATCGGTAACCATAAAAACTAAAGAACCTGGAATGTACTCATGACCGACACCAATCGTATCACGCACCGTCATTTCTGACATGGATGACTCCCGTTCACCGTTTAAAAGAAGAACCCATCGCACGACTTCTTCTTCATCACGTGACATACCACCCAATTTTGTGAACATTTCATAAGAACCACTTCCCTGAAATTCACCTTCAATTTGGACCGATTTTTGAGACAAATTCGTACCCAAATTAGTATAAATTGTCTCTTTAATATTTTGAGTATTATTGTTGTATCCTTCTACTCTAAACGTAAACGATCCCGCAATATTATTGAGTTGATTTACTTCATCCGTAAATACAACATGAACATTGCCTTCAGTAACATAAACATGTCCGAGTGGGTTTTCCACACCAGGCATTGTAAGTTTAATCGTTTGTGGGATTCCTTTGAGCCCCACGGAATAAGGAGATCCGTTTGAATCTACTTTCTGCTCCATTGGTAATCGGAGTTCCATTACATCACCAGAATTCAATTTGCGATTTCCAGATTCCGCAAACTGAACTGTAACGCTGGATTCATACCCATGGTTTAAATTAGTATTTGAGAAATTAAAATCAGTTATGAGACTGTTTTGATTTGCGACACGTGCTGTATCTGCATCCAACTGAATACCAGTCGATACAAACATGACCACAGCCATCAATAGTGCAAATAGCTTTCTTTTCATATACCCTCCCATGAATCCAAATATAAAAATTTAGACTAACGGTATAAATATACACTATTTTTAAGACAATTTCACTACATTCGCACAATTTGTTCTCTTAATATACATAATCTTAACAATACCTCCATGAATTTAACGGCAAATGACAAATAATGGGTAATAATCACACAAATAAAAAAGCGCTATAGAGCGCTTTCTTGTTCAATATCATCTAATTTTATATAAACATCACGGGGTTTACTGCCCTGAGCAGGTCCAATAACACCTTTTTGTTCTAATGAATCAACGATGTTGGCGGCACGATTATATCCAATTCTAAACCGTCGCTGTAATAAAGAGGTTGACGCTTTCTTTTGACGCACAACATATTCCAAGGCTTCTTGATAGAGTGGATCATCTTCCACACCCAAGACACCTTGATTCCCATCAACACCATCAAGTTTAATGAAAGAATCATCAAATCGTGGTTTTGCTTGCAAACTTGCTTTGTCAGCAATTTTTTTAACTTCATCATCGCTGACATAACAGCCCTGAACGCGAATCGCATGCGGTTCGCCCATGGGCACATAAAGCATATCGCCATATCCGAGCAGTTTCTCAGCACCCGTTTCATCAAGAATTGTTCGAGAATCAATAGCACTTGAAACAGCAAAAGCGATACGTGATGGAATGTTTGCTTTGATAATACCCGTCACAACATCAACAGAAGGTCTTTGTGTTGCGACAATAAGATGAATCCCTGCAGCACGTGCAAGTTGTGTAATTCGTTGAATACTTGTTTCAACTTCTTTACCGGCAACAGACATAAGATCTGCTAACTCATCAATAATAACAACGATGCATGGTAATTTGGAAAGGCTTTCCGATGGGAACGCCTTAACTTTTTCATTGTAAGATCCAATATTTCGTACACCTGCTTTTGAAAATAAATCATAACGTTGTTCCATTTCCTCAACAACCACCTTTAAAGCCGCTGAAGCTTTATGGGGATCATCAATAACAGGACCAATTAAATGTGGTATTTCAGTATACGGTGTAAATTCTACTTTTTTGGGATCGATCAAGAGAAGTTTCAAATCTTCAGGTGACTTCGTAAGAAGTATGGATGTAATAATTGTATTCATACATACCGACTTACCACTTCCAGTTGCCCCCGCCACAAGTAAATGAGGCATTTTATTTAAAGCAACTGTAATCGGTTTTCCAGTTAGATCTTTACCCAAAGCAACATTAATGTTATCTTCAGCCATAAATTGTGACGAACCCATCACAACATCTTTCATCTTAACTGGAACCATTTCCACATTGGGAATTTCAATCCCCACTGCACTCTTACCTGGAATTGGTGCTTCAATACGTAATGTTTTTACTGCCAATTCCATCATTAAGTTATCTTGAATTGAGGCAATGCGACTGATTTTCACATTACTATCCGGTTTTAATTCGAACTTGGTAACTGCTGGTCCAATATGTATATCCATAAGAGCAGCATCAATACCAAACTGTTTTAAAACTGCAATTAAACGGTCACCTTTATCTTTAGCACTGCTAACATTTGCTTTTGAGGTATTCGAACCACGTCCCGCCTCTAATAAGTTAATGGAAGGAACCTTGTAATGATCAAATGAACTGGTTCTAAAGTCCTCACCCTTTTCAAGTGCCTCTTGTGTACTTGTCTTATCCGATAACGAAACCGGATCCAAACCTGCATTTTCAAGGCCAAATGGATTCTCAACTTCATCAACTGGATCCACTGTTACCGTATCGATGGATTCATCCATCGTCATAAATGGTGTTTTTGAGCTTGGTTCCGAAGAACTTATTGGTGGGTCAAATGAAATGAATCCAGCTTTTGTTGGTTCTGTTTCAGAGGCATAATCTTTCAATTTTTCATCGAGTTCAATTTGTTTCTCATGAACTGCCTTCTCGCGTCGTTTCGCTTCTTTTTGTTCGCGACGTTTTTCAAATACAGACTTAGTTGCATCCGTACTCTTTTGAGCACTACGCAACATTTCTCTTGGTGTAAATAAGAGCGCAAGACCACTTAGAATTAAGACGATTACAAAAAGTAACACACCCGCCCGATCTACAAGATATGACAACAATCCAAATAACACGGCACCTACAACACCACCATAAGCATTTTCATTTGAATTCATAAAAATCTTAGGAATTCGATTGAAATATTCAGAAATCACCGATAAACCGGATGCTTGAGGTTGTAGAAAGAAATTAACAGCGAGAATCATTGCGGTAAATAGAAGACCGACTGCGGTCCAAAAACGCCATGTTTTATGTTTATGATCTGTATCAATCATTTTATAAAATGTAATACCGATGATTAAGATATGGTAAGGCATTGGATATTGACCCACCAAAACACGCATGCATTGATTTAAAAAACGACCAATAACACCCAGTTCAAACATCGCAATAATTGCAAGTGCAATCAAAGAGAGTTCAACAACAAATTTAATAAGCTCTTGTTGTTTAAGCTGTTCTTTTTTAGTTTTCTTTCCCTTAGAACTCACTCAATCACCCCTATCAGATATGAATTTCGATAATAACAGGTAAAATCATCGGACGTTTTCCTGTTTGTTTGTAAATGTATTTCGCTATAACATCACGTGCCTCATTACGTGCCGTAACATTATCATATTTATGCTTCTCAACAAGTTTCAAGATAGTTTGTTCAAGAATAACACCGACTTCTTTCATAATATTATCGGCATCTTTAAGGTAGATAACACCGCGTGATTGCACATCGGGTCCGCCCAAAATTTCTTTAGTTTTATTATTAATGACCATACCTACGATAATTGATCCATCTGTTGCGAGTGTTTGACGATCTCGAAGCACCAATCCTGATGTATCTAAATGATCTTTACCATCAATCAACATATCTTCTAATTTCAGAATTTCTGAAGTAGCTTTTAAACGTCCTTCATCAAACTCTGCAACTTGACCGTTGTCTAAAATCACGATATTACCAGCACTGATACCCATATCTACCGCAACACTTGCATTCGCTACAAGATTTTGATATTCACCCTTAACCGGAACATAATACTTCGGTTTAAGAAGTGCAATCATCATTTTTAAATCTTCTACCGATGCATGCATTGGCATAACATCTTTATAGTTGAGTGACATAACTTTAACGCCATCTTTATACAATTCGTTAATCATTGCACCTGCGACCGCTTCAGTACCAGGAACAACTGGAGACGCTACAATCACATGATCGTTTTCATTCACTTCAACAAGTTGATCTTCCCCCATCGCAATGCGTCCCATTTTATTGAAAACACTTGGACCAATATCGGATACAATCACGACAACATCTTTAATATCATTATTAAACTGCTCTGGCTTAATTTCTAAACCTTTAGGCATGTGATAGTAGTTAAGACGTTCAAGATGCTTCATCAAACGGCGTTGCTTTTCACCATAGAAGAATACTTTACGTTTGAATTTTTGTGCCGTTTCAATGACTTCAATAAGACGGTAAATATTTTGTTCATACAAAGTTACAAGAATTCGTTCGTTGGTCTCTTCAAACACACGTTCAATCCGTTTAGTAATCCGATGATTCGGAGAAGTAAATCCTTGGCGCTTCGAAGCAACAGACTCCGCTGTTAGTAAGAATACACCTTTTTTTCCAAGTTCGGAGATGTTTGCGACATCACACATAAACCCTTGATTACGCACATCAAAATCAATAATAAACTCACTTGAATGAACAACATAACCCTGATCCGTATCAATCGCAATCCCAAAAGTATCAGGAATTGAATGTGTCAAACCAAAGGCTACAAAACGACGCTCACCAATTTTAAAACGACTGTTGCGTTTAATCTTGTGAATGTGCGCATTCTTAACTTTATTTTCTTTAAATAAATCTTCAATCATAAGCGCAATAAGTGGTGTTGCATACACCGGAGCGTTTACTTCCTTAACAAGATAAGGGAGTGCACCCATTACGTCATCATGACCGTGTGTGATAAAGATAGCTTTAACACGTTTTTTATTTTTCTTTAAATATGATAAATCGGGAATTACAATTTCGACACCCAATTGATCGGTTTGTGGATATTTTAAACCTGCATCCACGACATAAATCTCGTCATTAATCTCGATGACTGACATATTCTTGCCATCTTCATCAAGACCTCCTAATGCGAGAAAACGAATTTTATCCATAAAATCTCCTTTTAATTAATTTCTATTATGATGTAAACCATTTCCTATATTATACACTAGATTTCCTTCACTTAAAAACGAAGCACTAATGTTTGCACAGAAACTTCAATAAAAAAACCAAGCAAGGCTTGGTTTTACTTACTTTAAATTGCAATTCTTTGAATTGATTTCGACTTCATTGTCTTATCATCAACATCAATCACTACAGCATTTAAGAATGCATCACCTTTAGCCACTTTGAAGTGTGTATTTTCATTTAAAATTACGCGATCATACAACTCATCAATGTCACGTCCAATAACACTATCACAAGCGCCACACATTCCCACATCCGTAATATAAGCTACTTGACCAATAATACGTTCATCTGCAGTTTGAACATGTGTATGGGTTCCAACCATTGCATCAATTTCTTCTGAATAAATATGAGCAAATAACATCTTTTCACTCGTCGACTCCCCATGGAAATCCACAAAGTAATAATCATACTCTGTATTTTCCAATAGCCAATCCATGTAAGGATAAGGACGATCACCGACGCGATTCATAAATGCTTCACCATAAAGGTTAACTACACATATTTGTTTTCCCTTAACAACAAAAACTTTGTAGTAGTTTCCAAAATCAATGGGTTCAATATTTGCAGGAATCAAAAGATTAGGACATTCGTCATAATCATCGATGATTTCACGTTTTGCGAATGTATGGTTTCCCATCGTAATACACTCCACGCCTGCTTCCGTTAATTGATTGTATATTTTCTTTGTAATACCTTTACCATGTGCACTGTTTTCACCATTTGCAATCGTAAAGTCTATTTCATATTTCTCTTTTAACATAGGTAAGTGGTCAACAACAATTTGTCGACCACTTGCTCCTACGATATCACCTATAAATAATATCTTCATTACTTAGCTAACTCCATTGCGCGTAATTCACGAATCACGGTCACTTTAATTTGACCAGGATATGTGAGTTCTTCTTCTATTTGTTGACGAATATCACGTGCCAGTTTTACCGTTTGAAGATCATCAATCTCATCGGGCACAACCATAACGCGTAATTCACGACCTGCTTGAATTGCGAATGCACGTTGGACACCTTCTCGTGTCGATGCAATGGCTTCAAGTTCTTCAAGACGTTGAATATAGTTTTCAAACGACTCAAAGCGTGCGCCCGGTCTTGCTGCACTTAATGTATCCGCTGCTGCGACAAGTACGGCTATCGCACTGGTTGCTTCAGTATCACCGTGATGTGATGCTATCGCATTAATCACAATTGGATGTTCATTATGTTTCTTCGCTAAACGTACCCCTAAATCAACATGGCTACCCTCGATTTCAAAATCAAGACCTTTACCAATATCATGAAGGAGACCTGCACGTTTCGCAAGTTTTTGATTTAATCCAAGTTCTGCTGCCATCATACCCGCTAAATTCGCTACTTCAATACTATGAGCTAATGCATTTTGACCATAGCTGTAACGATATTTAAGGCGTCCAAGGATGGTAACAATTTCTTTATCCATCTTACTGATACCTAAATCAAACAAGGTATCTTGACCTGTTTTATTAATAACTTGATAGAGTTCTTGACGAGCTTTATCAACAACTTCCTCAATACGACCCGGTTGAATTCGACCATCAGTCATAAGAGTATCCAATGCCATTCGTGCAACTTCACGACGAATTGGATCGAAACAGGATAATGTAATAATTTCAGGTGTGTCGTCGATTAAAAGATCAACGCCCGTAGCATTTTCAAATGCTCGGATATTACGTCCTTCACGACCAATAATACGGCCCTTCATTTCCTCACTTGGTAAGGTAATTACCGATGAAGTACGTTGTGAAGTTTCTTCTTGTGCATATCGCGAAATAGCAAGAGAAATTATGTTTCTTGCGATGTCTTCAGCCCGTTGATGAGCCATTTCTTCTTGTTCACGTATGTATGTAAGCACTTCTTGTTCCATTTGCTTCTCGACTACTTCGAAAAGCTCAGATTTTGCTTCTGATGCAGGCATATGGGCAACACGTTCTAATTCTCTTAATTGAACTTCTGTGCGCTCGATTAACTCCTGCTCCATCTTATCTAGTTTGGCAGTTCTAGCCTCTAAGTCACGTTGCTTATTCAACATTTCTTTATCTTTAGTAACTAAGTTTGCATCGCGAAAATTTAGATTTTCTTCACGGCGATCCAATTTATTTTCATATTCTTGGAGTTCCTTACGCTGCCCCTTAAGTTCCTTTTCAGCATTTAGTTTGATCTCATAAGCATGAGTTTTCGCTTCTAAATGTGCTTCTCTTTTTATTGATTCTGCTTTATCTTCAGCATCTTTAATTAATGAATTTGCACGTTCCTTTGAACGGTTTAAACCTAATTTATTAACGACAATCATCGCAAAAATTGTCAAAATAAAAACAATAATACCAGTTAAGACGGAATATAATAGTTGATTGTCCATTCTATTCCTCTTTCTTTATTAAAAAATATTTAAAAATTAGTTTCCTAATATATATATAATACTTTATTAATGTGAATTCCACAAGGACAAAAAAAAGAATGATATATAATATCATTCTTTCTCCTCTTTTTTCTCTAAAACTTCACGTTTCGGTAAAATAATCTCGCGAATTTGTGCAGCAATCTCTTCTGTAATCTTCGGATTATCTTCTAGAAAACTTCGAACTGCTTCACGACCTTGTCCAATTTTCTCATCTTTATAGGAATACCATGATCCACTTTTATTGATAAAGTCATATTGAACACCTAAATCAATCACTTCACCAATATAACTAATACCTTTACCGTAAATAATTTCAACTTGTGTAGCTCTAAAAGGCGGAGCCACTTTGTTTTTCACTACTTTAATATTAGCCTTATTACCGACAATATCCGTACCTTGTTTAATCTGTTCACTACGACGAATATCAAGTCGAACCGAAGAATAGAATTTTAAAGCACGACCTCCCGGTGTTGTTTCAGGATTACCAAACATAATTCCTACTTTTTCTCGAAGTTGATTAATAAAAATTGCTGTACACTCGCCTCGGTTCATACCTCCGGATAATTTACGCATTGCTTTCGACATCATCCGGGCTTGCAAACCAACTTGAGCATCGCCCATTTCCCCATCAAGTTCCGCTTGTGGAACAAGTGCAGCAACACTGTCAACCACTATTAAGTCAACCGCACCACTTCGTACCAAAACATCCACAATTTCCAATCCTTGTTCACCGCTATCGGGTTGTGAAAGAATTAAATCATCAATGTTAACGCCTAAGTTTTGAGCATAGATAGGATCAATCGCATTTTCAGCATCGATAAATGCAGCTTTACCACCCGCTTTTTGCACTTCTGCTATCGCATGCAAAGCGAGCGTTGTTTTACCGCTTGATTCAGGGCCATAAATTTCAATAATACGACCTTTTGGGTATCCGCCAATTCCAAGTGCAGCATCTAAACTTAGTGATCCTGAACTAATAGCATCAATATCAACCGCTGCTCGATCTCCCAAGCGCATAATTGAACCCTTACCAAATTGTTTTTCGATTTGTTTTATTGCATCATCAAGAACTTTATCTTTTTTTGCGTTATCCATACGATCCTCCATATATGAAACTAAACAAAGACTACATACTTTCTGTAAAGAATGAACGGCTTTGAATTACATACGAAGCCCCACTTAAGACTGACATTAACGTTGCAAACCATACTGCAATGGATGAAACTGGAATATGATACAACTCAAATGGCAGGTTATTGAGCAAGACTAAAATAATTGCAATCATTTGCGCTACAGTCTTTACCTTACCTAAATACCCTGCAGCCATAACCATTCCTTTTTGCGCAAGCAACATTCTTACTGCATCCACAATGGTATCGCGCCAAATCATTATCAATACCGCCACCACAGGAACAATCCCTTGATAAGCGAAAATTATAAATAATGTATTCACTAAAAGTTTATCCGCAATGGGGTCTAAGAACTTACCAAATACGGTAATCATATTGCGACTGCGTGCAAGATAACCATCGAGGAAATCCGTAAATGATGCAACTGCGAAGAGTGCAAGCACTGCAATGTTTTTATACGATAACATTACCGTTTCAATATTAATATAGGGAACAGTAATCCCAAAGTGACTGTAAGGAAATAATTCAACCAATACGATAATTGGTATTAAAATAATTCGAAATACGGTTAATTTGTTTGCAATATTCATTAGTTAGCTCCTCCAATAAACTTGAAGGTAATTGTTGCATAGTCTGGCAAGGTTGCAATCGATGCATCCAATTCGACTTTTTCACCATTCAACTTAATTTCATTACCATTCATATAGCCAAACGTTGCTTCCAGAGACTTCCCTTCAACAACATTAAAGATGACACTCGCTTTCTCTCCCGCATTAAAGATCTTAGCTGCAGGGTTTGCAAGTTGTTGACCATCTTCAGTAAAGGATGTCCAAGAAGCATTGTGGAACTCAAATTCAAACGTTGCTTTCTCATCTTTAACCCAGTTTTTAACTTCATAAACAACACTTGAACCTTCGATAGATTTTTGACTTACTTCAAGTTTCGCTTTTTCCGGTTCTTTTGGTTTTTCTGTTTCAGGTTTTTTCTCGTCTTCTTTAGATTCCTCTTTCGGATCTTCTTTTGGAACGACAATCGTACTTCCTGGGTCTTCAATTGGGTCCTTTACATTAAGACTTCCACTCAATAGTTTATAGCCACCAAAGAATAAAAGCGCAAGAATTGCAATCGCAAAAAGAAGCATCGCAATTGTTTGTAAATCCATTTTTTTACGCCCTTTCGAGGCAGGTTTACTTTTAACTTTTGTTGTCTTTGATTTTTTTTGGACATTACTTGTAATTTCATCTTGCTTTTTGATCTGAGAAACGGTGATGGAATCCGTATACGCATTAATCGTATCATCCAACTCATTTCGCAATTCATTATAATCAATATCTAAAGCATTTGCATAATATCGTACAAAGTAGCTCAGATACGATAAATCATCTTTAAAAAATTGAATATTTCCTTCTTCAATAGCACTCAACTGTACGGTTGATAATTTCGTTTTAACACTCATTTCTTCTAATGAGTAACCTTGTTCTTTACGGCGTTCTTGTAGTATTAAGCCAATTTTTTCCAAGTTATGCTCACCTTCCTTACACATATAAAATAATTATAACAATCATTACACTTTATTACAATGTAATACGTGTGCATTTATCAAATTAAAAAAGGAGTATTTCTACTCCTAAATGCATTAACACTCATTAAGCCATGTTCTGTTGCGATAATCATTTATCTACGTTTTAAAAACGTCTCACGTTACCTTCATTTCAGTAGTGTGAGTTCCCCTACCAATTTTGGGTTTCTCGCTTATGGGGTTTACCTCGTTCCACTTCCTAGGTTTCCCTAGAAACTTCGTCACTGTGGCACTTTTATAGCCTCCATCCATAGTTTCCCTTAGGATTTTGGTCTGCCGTTATAGATGCCTCTATACCTCAGCTTATTGATTCACTGAGCACAAACACTACCACCATCTCAGGTGGTGCGAGCATGGACTTTCCTCTACATTTTACTGCAGCGATTATCTTTCGTGTTAGTAAGATTTATTTTTTATTATTAAAGACCGCTTCCTCAAGTCGCGAAACACGTTTTAGAATGTCTACATGACTGAATTGAGTCGGCATATCCTTAGACACACGATCTCTTCCTTCATATTCTAAAAGCATGCGTTTTTGTTGACCTAATGTGGTTTCATATCGATCTAACAACTCTTTTTGTTCTTTGATAATGCCTTCAAAGAATTCATAGTCGTGCATTACTTGATCAAGGAATTGATCAACCTCAACTGCATTATATCCCTTAAAGTCCACATGGAACTCTTTATCCAGGATTGCTTGCGTCGTTAATTTTTGTGCCATAAATTCACCTCTCATCTATTATTACAAATTACCGTTTGAAGTTCAATAGGAAACCTCCGCTTTCCCCGAAGATTTTTAGTATATGATATTTGATGTGAATTATAGTATAATAATGTTGGTGATTAGATGATTCAATATCCAACTGGAAAAAAAACTTACAACGAACCCAGTGGTACTGGCGTTACAAGTAGACGTGGGATGAGTCTTGAAGAAGATATCAACAAAACCAATGACCACTATCTTATGAAGGACATGGCGGTAGTTCATAAAAAACCTACCCCTATTCAGATTGTCAATGTTGACTACCCTTCACGTAACAAAGCAAAAATCACTGAAGCTTATTTTAGACAGGCATCCACAACGGATTATCAAGGTGTATATAAGGGATACGCCCTTGATTTTGAAGCAAAGGAAACAAAGAACAAAACGTTGTTCCCACTTGCTGCGCTTCATAAACATCAGCTCGATCATCTTGCTGCTGTTTCACGGCATGGTGCCATAGCATTTCTTATCATTCGTTTTTGGACGATTGATGAGACGTATTTGATCTTTGCAAAAGACTTTGTACCTTATATTAGCGAAAAAAGCGTCCGTTCATTACCCCTTTCGTGGATTCGAACCGTCGGTTTTCAGCTAGAGAGTACATATCAAATACCTTGTCATTATCTTGACATTATTAATAGAGTCTATATAAAGGAGTGTCTATGACAAATAGAAAAAGTAAAAACGAACCTGAGATTCCACATATGAAAAGTGGATCTTCAAATAATACAAATGGTTCTCAAAAAAAAGTAAAACCAAAAAAAGATAAAAAACCCTTAACACCCGAACAAAAGAAACTTAAACGACAACGTATCGTCGCATGGGTCTTAATTGTCTGTGTATCAATTGGAATTCTTGGCGTTACGGGCGTAGGAGCACTCACCGTTAAAAACATGAAGAATGCTCCAGCACTGAAAAAGGATGATTTTTTAACACAATCAGCCTCAACCATCTTTGATAAGAATGGTGAACCCATTTATAATACTGCGGCAAAAAAATCGGATCCTACAACATTTGATCAAGTGCCTCAATCATTAATTGATGCATTTGTAGCTGTTGAAGACTCTCGATTCTTTGTCCATGGTGGTTGGGATGTTCCCCGCTTTACCAAAGCAGCACTTTCAAATCTTCTTGATTCATTAAGACATGGATCGATTAGTTTTGGTCAAGGTGGATCAACGCTAACGATGCAACTGATCAAAAACCAGTATTTTATGGAGAATGAGGATGCAGCAACAGGTGTAAACCGAAAACTGCAAGAAATTTATCTTTCTACTAAATTAGAGCGTGAACAAGTCCTCAGTAAGAAAATGATTTTCGAACTCTATATTAATATGATTAACTATGGTGTTCCGCGCACAATGGGAGCAGATGCATCGGCTCAAGCATACTTCGGCAAGCGTCTATCTGAAATTAACCTTACAGAAGCAGCATTCCTTGCAGGTGTTATTAATGCACCAAGTGTCAATAACCCTTACTACAGTATTGAAGCAGCCGATGAACGGACTAAAGAAGTACTCTACTTAATGAATTATCACGGATATATAACCGATGAAGAGTATCAACTTGCCAAAGCTGTACGGGTTGAGGACTTGCTGGTTGAGTCCTCGGCTTCAGAAGGTGAAATGTTTGAATATCAAGCATTTATTGACGTTGCGTATCAAGAAGCGCAAGAACTCACTGGACTTGATCCAGGAAAAGTTTCGATGAATATCTACACAAGTATGGACCCTACGGTTCAAAAAGGAATCGATGATTTCCAAAACCGTAAGATCGCATACTTAAACCCTTCACTTATCGATGAAGAGAAGAATGAATATCGTCCAATTCAAGTAGGTTCGGTTATCTTAAATAACCGTACTGGTGAGATTGCAGGAATTGTGGGTGGTTTCGATTATAATGGAGCATTCCTTCATAACCGTGCCATCGCGAAAAACTCTTCACCAGCCTCGGTTATGAAACCACATATTGCTTATGCACCTGCATTTGAATATCAAGGTCTTGCTACCTCACATGTATTCTTGGATGCTCCAATGAATTATCGTGGTACAGATATTTTAATTGGTAACTATGATGGTCGTTATTTAGGACAAGTTCCCTTAATGATGGCTGTTGCCGATTCACGAAATATTCCTGCTTTAGAAGCAACACAAGGAACAATTGATACCATTGGAAATGAAAAAATGGTCGAATATCTCAATAAACTCGGATTCAGTTCCGTATCTGAAGATAATTTCCGACCTGGATTCGCCATTGGTGATGGAACATTTACAGTTAGTCCCGTTGAATTAGCCGGTGCTAATGCTGTTATGTTTAATGATGGTAATTATATTAAACCTCATACGATTACACGCATTGAATTTTTAGATAGTGATCGCGAACCTTATGTTCCGTCACACACTGCAACACCTGTTATCTCTGACGCATCAGCATGGCTCACAACTCGAATCATGAAGTATGCTGTAGATAGTCCTTATAACCCAGTTATTTCACCAGTTCGTCGTAACTATCCTGTATTTGGTAAAACCGGTACAAATAAATACGATAATGAAACGGCTGATGCCACTGGTGTTCCACGTAATGCAATTAAAGACCGTCTCATGATTACCGCAACATCAGAATACAGTATTGCGACATGGACCGGTTTTGATTCAAAAGATAAAAAGAACCCTTACTTTATTGATGAGTATGGTGTTGATGAAGCATCACAAAACCTTACAGGTAAACTAAACAGTTATTTACTCGATCTTATTGAAGAATCCTTCGGGGCTGGTGATGATGTTGCCCGTCCGGGTTCCGTAGCAGATATCCAACATATCTTGGGTACCTTCCCGTATCAAGCGCCTGTAGAGGGCATGGATCAAAGTTTACTTGCTACAGGTTACATTAAACGTGACTTCCTCAAACTTGCGGAAGCGAGTCCAAAAGACTTATCTGCACTCAGCGATCATAAAGTTATGATGAACCAAAAAGGCAATAAATTTAATTTCGATATTAAGATGGCAACCTACCCGGATGCCTCGCAATTAACCGTTGCACCTTCAACCATAACCATGAACTACCCTAGCGGTGGTACAGTGGATGGAAAACGATTGTATGATCCATCATGGCTCTTTGGAGCGGTGCGCTATAAATCTGAAATTCGTGTTGATGGAAAACCGATTGCGGAATCCATGACCGAAGGTCCAAACCAAGAAATCTCAGTAACAATCGAGAACTTAAAAGGAAAGATTGAAGCATGTTCATACTATACCTTTGATAAGAGTACCGGCAAGAAGAGTAATGTTGTCTGTACATCAGTTGATGCGAAAGAAATCAGTGTTTCTGTACCATCAGCTGGTACCACGTTTAATGACTTTGTAGAACAGATGGTTGCGGCAGGATTTAGTCGTGATCTTATCCAAGGAAACTATGTTCTTGAAGGCAACAAGTATAAATCCGTTGTCTCCGCAGATCCAAACATTCTTGGAAAAAGCGTAAAACCTGGAGATTACTCTGGTACAACCATTCGCGTTAATGTCACAGACTTAGAAATTACCGCTTCTGGTGACTATCTCCGTTCAAATCTAAAACTGGCTGCCGATGCAGGTTATCTGACCGTCGACACACAAGGCAAGGCATCGGGTGTTATCGATTCCTTTACTGTAGATGGCGTAGCCATGAGTTCCTTTAGATTAAGTGATTATGAAGGTTCTGAAGTAGTTGTAAACTTTAAATAGAAGGCTTCGGCCTTCTTTTTTGTGCGCACAAAAAAAATGCACCCCAAATATTGAGGTGCATTTTTTATTTCGATTCGATTTGATGAATGTAAATGCGAGGAATGTCATAAAGAATATGACTGATCAACTCATTGATGGATTGACCTGTGATCCCAATGTAATCATAAATAGTTTGTTTTTCATGACCAAAGAGAATAACACGATCTTCAAGGTTGCACGGAACCCCCGTCACATCAACCATAAATTGGGACATCGCAATATCTCCGACAATAGGACATAGCGTATCATTAATGACAACATGACCACCATTAAGTGACAACGACTTCATCACACCATCACAATAGCCTGCAGAGACCGTTGCAAGCATCATGTCATGCTCTGCTTGGAATGTACGACCATAACCTACAAACTCCCCTTTTTTAAGCTCACGCACCATACAAACGCGTGATTCAAAGGATAGGACTGGCTCATATCCATCATTTAAAGACATCTCTAGTTGCGATGGATGATAAAGGCCAAACATAATCATACCACAACGCACTGCATCAAAACCTAAATCTCCAAAATTAAGAACGGAAGGACTGTTTTGAATATGGGTCATTTTCGGATCAATACCATCTTGACGAAGTTTATCGATGACGTCTTTATAACGCTCAAGTTGTAACATTGAAAATGCAACCGCATCGCCTTCATATGATTGTGCTTCCACAAAATGACTGTAAATACCACAAACTTCAAGACCTTCAAGTGCATAGCAAGATTTAATTTCATCGTAATCTTCCATACCTAAACGATGAAGACCTGTATCAACCTTCACGTGCGTCTTAACCTTAACACCGTGATCAAGTCCGAATTGGTTTAATTTTAAAGCATAATCGTGATTAATGATAACTTGCATTAAATCATATTCGATTAAATATTTAAAGTTTGATTCTAAAGTGGCACCCAAAAGTAATATTGGTGTTGTGATACCGTGCTTTCTTAAATCACGTGCTTGTTCGATATTAAGTACCGCAAGGACATCAATCTTCATTTTTTCACAGGTATGTGCAACCTCTACAAGACCACAACCATATCCATTCGCTTTAATTACCGCAATGATCTTCGTCTCAGGTTTGATAATCTCACGTAATTTTAAAGTGTTATTTAAAATTCTTTGTTCATCTACAAATACAGTACAGTTATTAATCATAGTAAATCCTCAATCATTTTTGTAATCAATTCAGGGTAACTTACACCCGCACGATCCAACATACCTGGGTAACGTGATGAACTTGTAAACCCTGGAATTGTATTGACTTCGTTTAAGAAGATACGATGATCTTCAGTCACAAAGAAATCAAGACGTGAAAACTGCGCACAATCAAGAACATTAAATGCAAGTTCACCCAGTCGTTGAACTTCTTTGCGTACAGATTCTGGGAATGTGGAAACAGGCAATGTCTCGGTAGCGTGTGGATGGTATTTCTCTTGGAAATCAAACACTTCTCCAGAAACATTCACTTGATCCACTTCACTTACAATAAGCTCTTGATCGGTTTTAAGAATGCCTAGACCGACTTCCGTTCCTTTGATGTATGCTTCAATTAAAACCCTTGAATCAAACTCAAAAGCAAACAAACATGCATTTAAGAGTTCATCATAATTACGTACATAACTCACACCAAATGAAGATCCCTCTCGACTTGGTTTCACAATACAAGGATATTCAACTTTTTCAAAATCAATATCATTAATATGAGTAATGAGTTGGTAAGCTGCCATATCGATTCCTGCCGCTTCACAGATAATATGCGTAAACCCTTTATCCATACATAATGCTGAAGATAGAACATCACATCCAGTAAATGGGATATTTGCACATTTAAGAAGCCCTTGGACTTGTCCACCTTCTCCCATACGTCCATGTAACATCAAAAATGCGACGTCCACAGGCAGTAAACTTTGATCATCTGCATAAATAAATCCCGGACGATCATAATTGAATTGTAAATAGAGTTCTCGATGTCCTTCCAGTTTATTGGATTGCATCATATCTAAAGTATAATTTCCAGTATACCATTTTCCATCTTTACCGATGTATAAGGGTACACATTCAAATTTTTCCTTTGGAAAATGTTCTAAAACGGAGGCTGCACTTGCAACAGAAATATCATGTTCGCTATTAATCGAGCCAAAAACTAATGCCACTTGTAACTTATTCATCTACTTTACCTCTTCCATTAATCGTTCGAGTTGATACGAACGTGATCCTTTAATTAATATCATCGCATGTTCATCAAAACATGGTGTAACACGCTCTACAAATGCCTCAAATGTGTCATCATTCGTAAAACGTGACACATCCAATTTACTATCGGATAGTGCTTTCTTAAACTCCGGCCCTAATGTATGAACCATTTTGATATTTAAATCTTGAATGCAATCTAAAACCTCAAGATGTGCCTTATGACTCTCAGGACCTAACTCTACCATGTCACTTAAAATCGCTACACGGTCGCCATCATATTCATAATGAGCCAGTAAATCGAGCGCATACTTTGCACTAATTGGATTAGACTTATAGGCATCCAGTAACACCAAAGCATTTCCCTTTTCAACAAGTTCTGTTCGTAGAGACGTTAATGCTACATGATTTAAACCCTCACGAATCACCGCATCATCAATACCAAGCTTACTCAATAAGGCAATCACACCGGCACAATTACTTGCTTGATGATTTCCTAAAAGATTGCTTGAATACGCAACACCATCAAGCTTGAATGAAATTCCGTGATTATTTGAAGAAACATCCGATACAACCCATTCATTATCCGCATTAAAACCAAAAGTATGCTCACCATGACTAATACTACGGTATTGTTCAAAGTCACCCTGATAAAAGGATAAATCTTTGTGTGTTACAAAATCAAAAATTCTCATTTTTTCTGAAGCAATATGTTCGATACTATCAAAATTCATCATATGTGCGGGTGCCAAACTCATCACTAGGCCTGCATCCGGGTGAATACACTCCGCCATTACCGCAACATCTCCCACATAATCAAGACCCATTTCAAAAATACCAAACTCTGTATCGTCATTCATACGAAAGAGGTTAAGATACGTTCCAATTTCTGTATTTTGATTTTTGTAAGTCGCAATAGAATTCCCAACTCTACTTAGAATACTAAAGAGTATATCTTTGGTTGACGTTTTTCCATTACTCCCTGTAATTCCTATAAATGTAGCATTTAGTATGTCACGGTATGCTTTAGCAAACATTTGTAATGCTACCATGGTATCGTCAACGATTATTTGACATACATCAAGATTATCAATTTTGTGATCAACTAGAACTGCGACTGCACCTTTACCAACCACATCTTCGATATAATCATGACCATCCACACGCGCCCCTTTAAGACACACAAATAAATCACCGGTTTCAACAGCTCGTGAATCAACCTTTACACCTTGAACTTGTGTAGAACCCAATACAGAACCTTTTACCCAATTTGCTATGATATCTGTTTTTAAATCTTTCATCGTTGATGTTTCTCCTTTAATTCTTCTAATAATTCAAATGCATCACGCTCATTACGTGCTGTACTGTGATAACGACCAAATAGTAAGAGTAGATGATGGGCCCTTGCCCAGTCTTCACGTGGTATTTTACGCTTTAACTTACGTTCAACATCCTCAACTGTATCATTTGGTTTCGCGAGTTTTAATCGCTTTGCGACACGCTCAACATGTGTATCTACAGCAATCGCTGGCAGTTTGAAACCTTCCGCTAATACAACATTCGCTGTTTTACGACCAACCCCTGGCAATTTCATCAGTTGAGTACGTGTTCTCGGAACTTCACCTTCAAAATCATCAACAAGCATTGCCGCACATGCCACGATATATTTTGCCTTATTGCGATACAATCCAATCGTTTTTAAATATGATTCCACATCTTTTACATCTGCTTGCGAAAGACTATACGGTGTCGGATATCTTTCAAAAAGAGCAGGTGTAACTTTGTTGACGGCAACATCTGTTGTCTGTGCCGATAAAGTAACAGCAATCAACAATTCAAAGGGATTGCGATAATTTAAATCACTTTTCGCATTTGGGAACTCAGCATCTAAAATTTCAATAATTTCTGCTACTGTCATTGTGAACCCAAACGTTCTTTTTGTTTATTCGCAAGAATCGCATTGATATATTGCATCGATACTTTTTTATAAATGACCGCATTACGAAGACCATCCAAAATATCCGCTTCCGAATATTTTGACAACCACGTATTCAACGTCATCAATTCATTTTGAGATAAAAGTCGACCAAACTCCGATTCGAACACTTCAAAAATCCGTTCATTAACATATTCATAACGTACACCATCTTGAAATAATCCATCGAGATTAAATTCAAGTGCATCTTTCGATACCTTAATTGCGAGGATGTTTTGACGTACCAAATCATGAATCGTTTCATCAACTACATGACTTTCTACAACCGTACGTTCTGCCAACAATTCTAAGGTAATGGGAACGCCTTGTTGATTCAAGAAATCAATCATCATCAACACTAATGTTTGTGTTGGACTCAATTTCATCGATCCCAAATTTTCTAAAATCCAGTCCCTACGATTAATGTAAGCTTTATTCCACCACATAATTAAAAGTCCTCCAATTCAAATACAACCGATAAATCATCCACATCTACAAATACTTCTTTATTTTTAGTTTTTAATACGTATACAAGTTTGTCATCATACACACCAAATCGAATCTTACGATTTGAAATGTCCAAAGATTCAGCCAGATCATAAACGGGCTCATAAGTGACCATATCATGTTCACCAAAAGCGTCTAAAGCCTTATTAAACCATACAATTTTAGATCCTGATTCTTCTTTAATTTCGGTTATGTAATAGACTTGATCAAGCGAAAAACGACTCAATAGACGAGCCTCTTCATATCCTTTTAATTTCATCATTGCTTCCACATGCAATTGGTCTTCACGTTCATAAGCACGGCGAGGTCCACCAATAAATCCTACATAGCCGATATAGATTGTCAAAACGATTAGGAAAATCAAAAATACATTTGTGGAAAATGCTTTAACTCTATTTTTCATGTTCACACCTCAATCATTATTTTACCATAATTACAAAGAAAACGGCGGAGATTCCACTGGAATTATCTAGAAATCAATCTTCTTACCAATTAGGACCGATTTCTAGAATAATGATATAAAAAAAACTGAATTGCTTCAGTTATTTTTTCTTAAATTTAAGCAAACCTTTTCGCTCTAAAATACTTGCGATGAGACCGCTCGACACAACTGCTAAGGCGCCAGAAAGTCCCCAAGTCGCAGTAACATACGCATTATCGACATGATCAAAACCTACAATAGACCACTCGATATTTTTTTCAGTATCAAGATTATAAAAACCTTGCTTCCCTTTGGCATTTACTCCATAAATCAATTGCGATTCATTTTCTAAATCCCATGCTTTATATGTTTCTTTAAATTTCAAACCAGGATCGATTTCAAGGATTTTCTTATCCAACTCAAGTGTGTGATCCACATAAGTTGCTTTGTTAACCTTTTCATGGTCACTACCGTTTGTAGTTGATTGGATAAAGAATGGTTCTTTTTTAGATCGTAGCATCATCACCGCATCCCCTAAAAACTCATCATCTTTATTGAATAATCGCCATGATGCTTCCCCATCTACAAGAGTTAACATTGCTTTGAGATTGTCGTTACCAAAACCGTTGATCTTTTGGTCACCAATTTTAATCTCCGTTTTTTTAAATCCGATTTTATCCATGTATCGATCCAACAGTTCATCTTCATAAACCGTTACGTCGTGATCCTCCATCTTAACAACAGTAGGTTCATCTAAATTTTGTTTCAAAGTAAGTTTATACTCTTTCACAACATCCTCTTGAGCACCACGAATCGTAATAACATGTTCTTTAACATCTTCTTTAAATTCGTACTCTTTATCATAGGTGAGTGTTACATCACCTGATGTTGAAGCGACATCTAAAAGGAATTTATTGACACGCTTTGGTAACGTATATTCGTATTCAGTTTTACCCTCTTCGATTTTAATGGTTTTAAGAGTTTCACCATATAGTTTCGTATCACTGGATACGATATCAATTGATTCTACTAAGAGCGATTTCGCAAGTTCTTCTTTACGTTCTTTCTCTGCTTGTTCCGCTTCAGCCTGAAGTTCCTCCGGTGTTTTGGACGGTGCTTCGGAACCACCTTGGTTTGAGCCGCCTGAAGATCCACCTGAAGACCCACCATTTCCTGAAGAAGATCCACCACTTGAAGGTGCAACAATCGATACTTCTTTAGATCCTCCTATAGAAAATTCAGAATTACTTCCTGACGTAGTCGCCGCAGTTCCCGAAACTGAAATTACCACAGTACCACTTGATCCAGCCGTTACTGAAATGCTTGCACTTTCCGATTTACTTTCACCACTACCATAGGCACCACTCGCTGTCGCGCCACCGGCACTACCATTTGAAACTGACGTACTATATGAAAAATATGCAGTCTCGGACGCATTGAATGTTAATGTATAATACCCCGTTTCCCCGGGAGCAAGTGATGAAGGACCCGAAACCGAAATACTCCCACTTGCTGCATGAACTGTATTCATATTGAACGGTAATAAGAGGACCGTCATGAGCCCCACAACAACTATTTTAATAATTCTCTTCATGATTCACCTCTAGTTTAAATTACTGTTTCCTAATAAATGACTTTTAATCATCGCTAAATCTAATAACGAAAGTTTACCATCACCATTAACATCTGCTCTTGCAAAACTGTCACCACTAAGTTTTGAATTTCCTAATAAATGACTTTTTACCATCGCAAGATCGATCAGCGATATTTTTCCGTCGCCATTCACATCCCCACGTTTCATATTTGTTTCTTTATGCAATTTCCCAGCTACTGTCTTCACTTCACTACCCTTTACATACCCATAGTTATGATTTTCATTATAGGGTGTCTTAAAGGGTCTTGTCGTTGTATCCCAAGGCATTAAGTCGCGATTCGATGTTAATAATGGATCCGCAGCGATTTTATACCACACCTCTGAACCCTTCTTAATCTCATCAAGAATTAATACATGTTGTCCTGTAACGTTTAATTTGTAAATCGAAGCAGAACTACCGTTAGCTTCTTTATACACAGATGGGGTTCCACTGGATGTAACCAAACCAATGGTATATTGTTTGTAATCTTTCATACCCATATACCAATCCATAATATAGAAATACTCTGCTGCTTTTTCACCCCAAAAAGGATCCGATGAATACTTAACATTAATTCCACTTTGTTTATCTCCGAGGTATCCACCAAAGTAGTTCGCTTCAGTAACATCCATATAATGCCAATTCAAAAAATGAGTCATATGATTTGAAATTGACATTCCAACGCTTTCATAGACCGTTGCGGATTCTGGTGATGAGTCATAAGCTTCATGACCAAATATGTTTTTATCTTTTAATGCAATATTACTACGACCCCATCCCGATTCATTAACGGCAGTTCCAAATGTAATAAGTGGGTTAATACCATATTTCTTTCCTTCATTTATGAAATGACTTTCCGATCCGACGAGTAAGGACTCATTCGGTTTTAAATTTTCTACTTCTGTAACTTTTGGTGAAGGTGCCGCTGTATACCCTTTACGTGCTAGATATTTATTAATATCTTGAGCGGTAACAGCTGATTTTGCGCGGTTGGATAAAAATTGGTAGTAGTTATACCATGGGTTTGTTGAATTCAATGCCCCTGCATTTTTATTTAGTTTTAAATCCGCAACCATGGTTTTGAGATTTGTATAAAAGTAATGGCCATCTGCGGAATAGTAGTTAACACCTTGGCGTAAATAACTTGGTGCGGGTCCTAATAAAATGGTTGCAGCTTTCGTTTGGTTTGCACCCCGACTGATATAGTGGACCAGTTCATGATCACTGTTCACTTTATACATATTCATCGATTTAGCTTCCGCAAAACTATATTCTCTAAAGTTTGATGCGTTAACCCAACCTACTGCGCCTGCGATTTGAACTAGATAACGATTGTTTTCTTTTTTATAGAAAGGAAAGACACCACTGTAAAGCACACCATCGGAAATATACGTACGCGCTGCTTCTTCTGTCGATTTATTGTATAGGAGAATGGTCGATTTCCCAGATCCATTCGGTTCAATTATACCCTCAGTGCGTTGTGCACGTGCTCCAGCAGAAAAACTCCGCATTTGATTTAACACGGTTACCGTTTCATTATCCTCGCCTCCAAGTGATGGGACCTCTGGATTTTCATTCAAATCTAATTCCCCCAAGTCCTCTTCGTCACGAAGTTGCTCTATTTCAGGATCAAGTACTTGTGTAAAACCTTCCAGACCTTTCTGGTCAGCATGGATTGATGCATTTGAATTTACACCTACAATTCCTAAAATAACAGCACAAATTATTAGTTTTAAAAGTCTCTTTTTAAGTTGAGAAAGCTTCATATTCACCCACCGCCTCTAGTGTAAAATATACCATAATTCCCTCACAATCACAATTCAACGACTGAATCATGAACAATATTTCACATACCGACATGCATAAATATACTGTTAGTTCATATGTGGATAGTGTAGAATAAATCTAGGAGGTAATTATGACAAACGAAAATTCAATGAAACACATGGTCAAACTGTCTTTTAAAGAAGAGATTTTAAACTGTGTTTCTCACGGAATCATGGCTCTAGCGCTCCTTATTAGCCTTCCCTATGTTTCCATTCATGCATACAAAGATGGTGGTGCTTTGCTCGCTACTGGAGAAGCCGTATTTGTAATCTCTTTATTTTTTATGTTTTTAGGATCGACCCTTTATCATTCAATGGAATACGGCTCAAATCATAAGTATATCTTTAGATTTCTTGATCACAGCTTTATTTTTGTAGCAATCGCGGGGAGTTACACACCCATTGCCCTCTATGCAATCGGTGGCAACTTTGGAATCGCTATTGTATTAATCCAATGGTTAATGGTTGTCCTGGGAATTCTTTATAAAGCTTTAGCTCAAAATGCGAAACCATCAATCACCGTAGGAATTTATCTTGTAATGGGTTGGACGGCCATTGTACTTATTCCCCGCCTATTAAAAAATACATCGCCACTATTTTTAGGACTTATCGTTCTTGGTGGTCTTCTGTATAGTATTGGTGCATGGTTTTATATGCAGAAAGATAAACAGTATTACCATTTTATCTGGCATTTGTTTATTAATTTCGCATCCATCGCACACTTTGTCGCAATCGTATTCTTTATGACATAAAAAAAGAGCAGATTAATCGTCTGCTCTTTTGTATGGGCAATCAAATACATATTCTTGTTGTGCATCCACGACACGTCTCATATCGCCATCCGCGACATAATCATGCTCATGCATCCATTCTGCAATTCCCGTATGAACATCCACAAATGAATCCGCAACAATACGTATCAACTCATCGGGTTTCTCTTGAACAAATTTAATCGGTCCAAGGTCTTCAATCGGTTCTTTCACAGCAATGAAAAGCTTAACATCAACAAGTTCGATACGATCTTTTGAATCATATGCCACTGTATAGTTATATTCTGGCTCTGTTAATTCTACATTAAGACGAATCAATTCATTACGCAATGAATCAATCGCTTTTAAGTATAGATCACGTGAATAATCGGGCACCGTAATCTCCATTGTAGCCAGCCACATTTTATCTAATGAAAGTTTTTCAATCTTATACGCCATAAAATACTCCTTTTGACCATTATAACATAAAAAAAGGCTATTGCCTTTTTTTAACTTAAATACACTTGGGATTAGCCAATTAGTTTTCGAATATCATTAAACATGATAAATACAAAGAGTGCCATAATCATTGCAACTCCAATTGACATAATTCCGTTTTCGATTTTTTCTGGAATCGGTCTTCGAATGATCATCTCGATAAGTGTTAGCAGTGCACGTCCACCATCCATTACTGGAATCGGAACAAGATTAATCACCGCTAAACTCACAGACAATTGTGCAATTAAACTGAGGAAGAAGATAAAACCTTGACTTGAAATCTGTGATGTCACTTGGTAAATCCCAATAGGTCCACCTACAGAGTTAAGACCAACACCATGCACAAGACGACTTAAAACAAAGCCAAGTTGTTGGATTATCGTGCCCAGCATCGTAAATCCCATGCCAAGTGATTCAAAGAAATTCAAATCACGATGTTCACCACTGATTGCCTGCACACCAATGAGATAACGTTCTTCTTCTTTATTAAACTCTGGTTTAAGTTTTGTATCTACTTCATTACCATCACGCATTACCGTAACAGTCACTTCATGATCTTCATAGACCATGATGCTTGTAACCAATTGATTAAAATCATGAGGCTTCACAACTTTACCATCATCGAAAGTAAGTTTGATAATTTCATCGTTAATGCGCAATCCTGCTTTTTCTGCTGGAGAACCTTCTGCGATCCCAGCTACAATTGGTTTAGGTGCATCAACTGTACCAAGATGCATCGAAAGTCCAGTGAAAATCACAAAAGCTAAGACTAAATTCATAAAAATACCTGCAAGCATAACAATAAGACGCTTCCAAGGTTTGATACCAACAATGGTACGTTCACGATCGACACCAAAATCACCTTCACCAGGCTCTCCTGCCATCGACACAAATCCCCCTAAAGGTAATGCTCGAATTGAGAAACTTGTCTCCCAAGCTTCTTTTTTATATTCGAAAATTTTAGGTCCCATGCCGATTGCAAACTCGTTACAATAAACACCAAAAACCTTTGCAGCCATGAGATGACCTAATTCATGAATGAATACAATCAACCCCATAACTAAAACAAAATAAAATATATTGAGTAATATTTGCATGCAAACCTCCTATATAAAGATTGTAAGTATAATATTAAATGTTAAGAGTGCAAAAATAACACTATCAACACGGTCTAACACCCCACCATGACCCGGGAATATATAACCAAAATCTTTCACATCAAAATGACGTTTGATTGAACTGAATGCTAAATCACCAATTTGTCCAATAAAAGGAATAATAAGTGAACCCGCAATAATTACATTAAGCGGTACATAGTTTAGGATGAACATCGAACCAAAGATAAAAGATAGAAGTGCTGACATCGTATAACCAATCACTGCACCTTCAATTGTTTTCTTAGGAGAAATACGTTCTATCAGTTTATGTTTCCCAAAAAACATCCCTCCAAAATACGCAAAGGTATCTGTCAAGTAGGTTGCAAGGAGAACATAAATAAACACAAGTTTGTCATATTCTAAAACGACTGTCACAGCATGTACTGCTAGTACTAACATCATAATCAGGATAAACATATACGAAACATTCTCAAATGTATACCATTCGAAGAATACGGTTAATGCAAAGAGTGTCATGATCAATACTGCAGTAAATGAAGGTATATACTCAGGTAGAATTAAACCACCTGTAATGGTAAATGCAATGATGATTGGGACTATAATCGGTTTTAATTGTGCTTTATTGAGAAGATATATTTCATATGCACCCAAAAGGATTAAACCCATTATTAAAGTAAAAAGAGCCCCGTTCCCTGCAAATAAAGCTGCACTAAAAACAGCGACTAATACTATGGCAGTGGTTATGCGCTCTTTCATACTAAAGTCCTCCAAATCTACGATTTCGTTGATTGAAATCCTCGACACACGACTTAAACATTGGACGATCAAACTCTGGCCATTGAACATCTACAAAAAGAAGTTCCGCATACGCTAATTGCCACAATAAGTAATTCGAAAGTCGGCGATCGCCGCCTGTGCGAATTAAGAGATCTACAGGTGGTAATCCAAATGTATCTAAATACGATTCAAAAACAGTTTCCGTAACAGTCTCAACTCCGTCATCTACAATTGATTGAGCAGCACGTACGATTTCATCCCGTGAGCCGTAATTCAATGCGAAATTAAGAATTAATTTATTGTTATCTTTCGTGCGTTCAACCGCATTATCCATCACCTTGCGCGTTCGTGCAGGAATTTTCGTTAAATCACCAATGGTTCGGATTTGAATACCCTTTTCCATTAATTCATTTAAGAACTTTTCAAAAAACACAGCAGGTAATTTCATTAGATAATCAATTTCCTTTTGAGGACGTTTCCAGTTTTCAGTCGAAAATGCATACAATGTAATGACCTCAACACCCAATTCTAAGGCTTCTAAAGCAATATCACGTACATTCTCACTACCATAGTAGTGACCGAATGTACGTTCTTTTTTTTGCTTTGTTGCCCAACGTCCGTTGCCATCCATAATGATGGCCACATGTTCTAGGCTATTCATAATTAAATTGTCATGATTTCCTTAACTTTGTCTTTAGAAATCGCATCAATTTTCTTTGTAATATCGTCTGTTAGTTTTTGGACATCATCAAGAAGACGTTTTTCTTGATCTTCTGGAAGATCTTCAAGTTTCTTGATTTCATCATTTAAATCACGACGAACATTACGTGCAGCTACTTTAGCATCTTCCGCTAAAGATCCTACTTGTTTTGAAACTTCTTTACGTGTTTCTTCTGTTAATTGAGGCACATTGATACGTACTACCGTACCATCATTTTGTGCTAATAACCCGAGGTTACCGTTGTTAATTGTATGTTCAATTTCTTTAAGTGCAGATGGATCAAATGGCTTGATTACCAATTGACGTCCTTCTACTACTGAAATTTGAGCAATTTGCTCAATGGGTGTTGCTGAACCATAATAGTCAATTGACACTCCATATAACATTGACACATTGGCACGTCCTGAACGTAAACCACCTAAGCGTGTCTCAAAGTTTTCAATTACTTCGTCCATTAAAAGACGACCATCGTTAATGATTGATTGCATCTTTATTTTCCTCCCTTAGATACGCGTGTTGCTACTGCTTCACCTTTTACTGCTTTTATTATATTATTTTTTTCATTCATATTAAATACAATTAAGTCAATATCGTTATCCATACACATTGAAGTTGCGGTTGTATCCATAACTGCAAGTTCTTCCTGAATAACATCCATGTAAGATAAACTATCATATTTTAAGGCATCCGGATTAATTCTTGGATCTGAATTATAAACACCATCAACACCATTTTTAGCCATTAAAATAACATCGGCTTTAATTTCTGATGCACGAAGTGCTGCAGTAGTATCCGTTGAAAAATATGCAGATCCTGTTCCCGCACCAAATACAACAACACGTCCTTTTTCTAAGTGACGGATTGCACGACGTGGAATAAAGGGTTCTGCGACCTTAGTCATATCAATCGCTGTTTGAACGCGTGTTTCAACACCATTACGTTCTAAAGCACCTTGGATTGCTAAAGCGTTAATTACTGTGCCCAACATTCCCATGTAGTCAACTTGCATGCGATCGATGCCTAATTCTTCAGCCATTCGACCTCTAACAAAGTTTCCTCCTCCGACAACGATAGCGACTTCGACACCATCATTGACAATTGTTTTAATTTGTTCTGATAAATCATCGAGAACGACCGGATCGAAAATTTCTCCATCTGTTGATAGAGCTTCACCGCTTAATTTTAACAATACGCGTTTGTACATGTTGCACGTCCTTTCAAAAAGGACACAGTAACTGTGTCCTTATATCATAAATTAAACTTGAGCTGCTTTTGCAACTTCTGCTGCGAAATCTTCTTCGCGTTTTTCAATACCTTCACCAACTGCGAAACGAATGAATGATTCAACGTTTGCATTTGCTGATTTAAGTACTTGTGAAACCTTAGCTTTACCATCTTTAAAGAAAATTTGGTCAACTAAAGAGATGTCTTGCATTGATTTGCTTACACGTCCCTTAATGATTCCTTCAACTACTTGTTCTGGTTTGTTTGAAAGTGAGTCGTCATTTTTAACGATTTCAACTTGAATGTTTGTTTCGTGATCGATGATTTCTGAAGGAATTTCAGCTTGTGACACATATTGTGGTGACATTGAAGCAATTTGCATTGCCATGTCTTTTGCTAATTCTTCATCAGCGTTCTTAAGAACTGCTAATGCTGAAATTTTTCCACCCATATGCATGTATTCACCGAATACTTCATCATCTGATTTTTCAACGATTGCAAATCGACGTAATGTAATTTTTTCTCCGATTGTAGCTGTTGCAGCAACAACTAAGTCAGATACTGTTTGTCCATTAACATCAACTGCTAAGGCTGCATCTAAATCTGCAGGATTAGCTTCAAGAAGTACGTTGCTTAATGTATCAACGAGTTCTACGAATTGAACATTCTTAGCAACAAAGTCTGTTTCTGAGTTTACTTCGATAACAATACCGCGGTTTCCCTTAACAGTAACCTTTGTTGTTCCTTCAGCAGCAATACGACCTGATTTCTTCTGAGCATTTGAAATACCTTTTTCTCGTAACCAGTCAACTGAAGCTTGGATATCGCCTTCAGTAGCTTCAAGAGCTTTCTTACAGTCCATCATTCCAGCTCCAGTAAGATGACGAAGTTCTTTAACTAACTTTGCACTAATCATCTTTACGCCTCACTTTTTTCTGTTTTTGTTTCTGTTTTTGCTTCTACTTTTTCATCACGATTGTTTGTTGGACGGTCAGTACGTGTATAACGTTGTTGACGACGACGATCATCGCGTTTACGACGTTCTTCAAAACGTTGACGACGACGACGGTCATTTTCAGCAGCTTGTTGTTCTACATTAACGATAACGTCTTCCATTGTGATGTCTTCTACATCTTGATCTTGGTAAGCAACTTGTAATACGCCACCTTTTGGTTCGATCATTGCATCTGCCATTAATCCTACGATTGTACGGATTGCACGGATTGCATCATCATTACCAGGAATTGCGTAATCAACTGCATCTGGATCGCAGTTTGTATCAACGATTCCAAATACTGGGATTCCTAATTTACGAGCTTCAGCAACTGCGTTAGCATCTTCAATTGGGTCTACCACAAATAATGCATCTGGAAGTTTCTTCATTTCTTTAATTCCACCTAAGAAGTTTTCTAGACGGTCTTTTTCTTTAAGTAATAATGATACTTCTTTTTTAGTATAAACATTGATTGATCCGCTGTTTTCCATTTCTTCAATTTCAACTAAACGACGAATTGATTTTTGGATTGTACGGAAGTTTGTTAATGTACCACCTAACCAACGTTGGTTGATAAAGAATGATCCACTACGTAGTGCCTCTTCTAATACGATTGTTTGAGCTTGTTTCTTTGTTCCTACAATTAAAAGTTTACCGCCTTTTTCTGCGATATCTTTCATTGCTGCATATGCTTCATCAAGTTTTTCTTGAGTTTTATTTAAATCGATAATGTAAATACGATTCTTTGCAGCATAAATATATGGTTTCATTTTTGGATTCCAACGACGTGTTTGGTGTCCATAATGAACTCCGCTTTCTAATAATTTCTTCATTGTTACAACTGACATAACTAAATTCCTACCTTTCCGTTAGTCCTCCATCATTTCTAAAGTAGACAACTCATCGTGAGCACGGGGTCTACGAATCCATGATGTGTGAATTAGGCATTCTTTTGATGCCATTGTTTATTTTATCATAATGTCCTTGCTTAAACAAGGTTCTTTCGCGATTTATCCATGGTAAAATCTTTGATAAATCGTTCCAGTCGATCCAGTCCTTTTTCCAGCACTTCTAAAGGGCTTCCGTAAGAAATTCGAATAAATCCTTCTGTACCAAAATAGATGCCCGGTATTGTTACCAATCCATACTCTTCCGCAAGACTTGTTGCGAAATCTTCTGATGACATACCAAAGTGTTGAATTGAAGGAAAAACATAAAAGGCTCCTTCTGGTTTTACATAAGGAAGTCCCATTGCATCCAATCGTTTTAATACGTAATTTCTTCGAATTGCATAAGCTTCAACCATATACTGTGTGTCCACATCCAACGCCGCAATACATGCCGGTTGTGAGAAACTTGAGATTCCGGTCACAAGATTTTGATGAAGACGATGCATCAACTCAATGAGTCCCGCTTCCGCTATCACATACCCGACACGCCAACCGGTCATTGCATGAGACTTTGAAAAACTTTGAGTAATAATAATTTGATCTTGAAGATGCTCATCCATACGCAATGATGGAATATCCCCTTCATAAAGCATCGAACGATACACTTCATCGACAATAACATAAATATCTGATCGTTTTGTTAACACAGCACGAATTGCTCGAATACTTGTTTCATCGTAGACCACACCGGTTGGATTATTTGGAGTCGCAAAAAGAATTGCACGGGTACGTGGCGTAACCACGTTCTCAAGCATCTCAGGTGTTACTTGAAATTGAGTTTCACTTGTGTTAACTAACACAGGTTTAGCTCCCGCAAGGGTAACTTGAGTTTGATACAATGGGAAACTCGGTGTGAAAATCACGACTTCATCCCCTTCGTTCACCACAGACCAAATCGCTAAGGTAAGACCTTCTGTTGCGCCATTTGTGATAATAACATTTTCGGATTGGTAAGGACGGATGTTAAATTGTGATTCATGACGCGCAATCGCATCCCGCAAATCTAAATTTCCAATTGCAGGTGGATAATGCGTTTCATTTCGCATCAATGAATCTACCGCTGCTTGCTTAATAGTATCCGGTGTATCCAAATCGGGTTCTCCAATCGTTAAGAAAACCATATCTTCACGTCCTTGATAACGTGCCGAAAACTGACGTATCCCACTTAGGGTTAATGCTTCAATCCTACGCTTCATCCACATACCTCCAGTCGCTTGTTTGATAAATTGCATAAAGTGGAACTTCGTTCCCATTAATCGTAAGAACAGTCTTGCCAAAAGCATTCTCACGTTGACCATTCCAAGAATTAAACTGACCAAATAGTCGTGTAACAATTGTACCCAACCATACATAATCGGTTAACCCACCAACAACTACAATCTTATCAGGGTTGATCGTTTCAATTTCTTGACGGACAACACGACACAACTCAGGTTTTTCAATTTCATAGACATCCATTAATTGTTCATTTGGAAACCCTTTTCGTAAATCCAAATATTCAAAATCAAGGTTTAAATCGGTTAGTTCTTGCTTTACAGAATCCCGATCACTGATAACTAATAATTTCATGATAGACCTCTTTTCTCTTCTAGTATTATTTTATCATAGAACTTCTAAATTCAAGGTATGAATCATCTGCCATTTATAATTTCAGTTGTTTTTTACCCATTCCTTGTTAATTTATCGTATGATTAATTAAACTTATATTGAGGTATTATTATGAAACAAAAAATTGTCCTAACATTTTTACTCTTAACCGCTACGTTATTACCCATCAAAGCTGATGGAAATCATGACCTAATTCCCATCTATGATTTAGACTTACAAAGTCAGAACTATATTCTCGTTGACCCTAAAACAGGTCAAACTCTAGCCGAAAAAAATCATGACGCATCAATCCACCCCGCTTCCATCACAAAGGTACTCACCGTAATTACCGCGATTGAAGCTTTAGGTGAGACATCACTTGACACACTTTATACAATCCCTCCCGAAGTATTTGAAGGCTTAGACCCAATCGCTTCAGTAGCAGGATTTCAAGAAGGTGACCAAGTAACACTGAACGATTTACTTCATGGAATCATGTTACCCTCTGGTGCTGATGCAACGCGTGCAATATCAACCTACCTTACACATGATCCCGAAAAACTTGTAGTTAAAATGAATCGACTCGCCCAACGCATTGGTATGAAAAACTCACACTTTGTCAATACAAGTGGATTGGATGACCCTAAACACCTTACAACACTTGATGATCTTGCTTTACTTCTAAGTTACGCATTAGAAAATCCAACATTTGAATCCATTTATAAAACAGAGACTTACCTCACGTCCTCAACACCATCCCATCCAAATGGTATCGAACTTACAAACGAATCCCTTAGCGTCGCACATCAAAAAGGTTATACCATGATTAAAGGTGCCAAATCCGGAACGACCGATCTAGCAGAGCGTGCACTTTCAAGTGTTGCGGAAGATGCTTCACAGTCCTATATATTCATCTCAACCAATGCACCCTTTGAAAACCGTCTGTATACTCAAGTTATTGATCACGGAACGGTCTACCAACACGTAATCGAAAACTACCAATATGCACCTTTACTGTATAAAAACACTACAATTCAAACCATACCCATCAAACACGGACGAACTGATTTTGAAATTTGGTTTAAAGACGATATTATGAGTTACCTACCGAAAGATTATGATCCTAAAGATATCAAGATTGAGTTTATTCCCAGTCAGAAAGAATTTGAAGCACCCTTACCAAAAGATCTCAAAATGGGTGAAGTTCGCTTCAGTTACAAAGGAAAACAATTGCTTGAAAAAGAAGTTATTAATAATGAAATTATCAAACTTTCATATCTTAAAGTAGCTTTTGAAGCTTCAAAAATCATTGGATTTATACTTGCTGTTGGCTTAGGGATTTTAGGCGTTGTCTATTTAATCTATCGCCAATGGAAAGATTATCGAGACCATAAATACTACCTTAAAAAATTGGATCGACGATCCCGTAAAGACTAAAAAAGAACCTTTTTCGAAAGGTTCTTTTTTTAGTTTTCCTCTTCAACAACTTCTTGAAGTAATTTTGCTTCTTTTGGGCTAAGGTTTCTCGCTTCCAAAAGATGCGGACGTACACGATAAGTCTTTCTTAACGACTCTTTTAAACGATACGTTTCAATATTCGCATGGTGACCACTCATAAGAACTTCAGGAACATCTTGTCCTTTATAAGAGCGTGGACGTGTGTAATGTGGATATTCTAATAAACCATCACTAAATGAATCATCTTCATGGGATTCTTTGGTAATAACACCATCGACAAGACGTATCACAGAATCTGCTATAACCATCGCTGCCGTTTCACCACCCGTAAGAACATAATCACCGATAGACATTTCCATATCGACATAACTTCGAATTCGTTCATCAAAGCCCTCATAATGACCACAAACCAAAATTATATGACTCTCTTTACTTAGATCATACGCTAAAGATTGTTTCAAAGTCTTTCCTTGTGGGGTTAGCATAATAACAAGTGAGCCTTCTGTACGAGTCGCTTCAATCGCATCAATAACCGGTTGACACATTAACACCAAACCGGCCCCACCACCATAAGGATAATCATCAACACGGTTGTGCTTATCTTCAGTAAAATCACGCATATCTACAACATCAACTTGAATAAGATCACGTTCAATTGCTTTACTAATAATGGATGACTCTACAAAACCTGTAAACATTGATGGGAAAAGGGTTAAAATACTTACGCGCATTAGAGCCCCTCCATCCAGTTAATATCAATACGCTTTGATTTGGTATCAACATCTTGAATAAAACGTTCGACAAAAGGCACCAAAATATCGCGGTCTTCAGCTTTAATACGCAGTACAGGATGAGCTGGTGTCTCCATAATCTCAGATACTACACCCAATTCAACACCCTCTGAGAACACGGTACAACCTTCTAAATCAATAAAATAATATTGATCTTCTGGAAGTTCATGTTGTGATTCGCGATCGATCGATATCTCCCCTTTATGGAAAAACTCAACATCATTAAGCGAGTTTAACCCTTCAAATTTAATCAAAACCGATCCATGATGACGGCGATACGATTTAATAACATAATCCGTAGTTTTTCCACCTAATTTAAAATGAACACGTTGACCTGGTGCAAAACGGTCTTCCACAAAGTCTGTTTTAGGCGCAACTTTTAATTCACCCTTAATACCAAAGGGTTTTTGTATAATACCAATAATAATATGTTCCATATAACCTCCAAAAAAAGGATGTATTGCTACATCCTTAATATGATTCAAATTTAATTGAAATACGTTGATCGAGGACACGTGAACCAATTGCCATTGTTTGACGAATCGCATGTGCCATCGTCCCTTGTCGACCAATTAAACGAGCAATGTCTGCGCTATCCGCATAAATCGCAAGTATAATTTCATTTTCATCTAAGCTCGGTAACCTTTTGACACTCAAACTCTTTTCTTCCTCCACAAGTGGAAGAACTAAATCATAAAGAATATCTTCAACCGGTTTCATGATTATTTCGTTAATTTAGATTCGTGGAAACGAGTCATGATTCCTTCTTTTGAAAGGATACTACGAACTGTGTCTGATGGTTGAGCTCCAACTGATAACCATTTTAATGCTTTTTCTGCATCAACTTTAACTTCAGCTGGTGAAGTTGTTGGATCATAATATCCAACGATTTCGATGAAACGTCCATCACGAGGTGCGCGTGAATCTGCTGCAACGATTCGGTATGAAGGTTTTTGTTTTGAACCCATTCTTCTTAAACGTAATTTAACTGCCATGTGTATAGCCTCCTAATAATTTTAACGTAATTGTTAATTTCCTTGTTAAGTATATCATAACAGGAAGTGGTGTCAAGTGTTTTTACTTGACACCCTTTGCTTTATAGAAATTTCGATTATCAAGTGCAAACATACGTGTACTAAATTCGCCTTCTTCAAGATCATCATAGAACTTTTCAAACATATTCGTACGTGCATCAATGTTATCAATAAACGTTAGCATCTCTGCTTCTTTGATCATCGGTAACACCGGTGATCCATACTCTAATTTACCGTGATGCGATAAAATCATGTGACGTAATAACAGCACTTGCTCCGTATCTTGATGACCAAGACGGGTAGCAACCTCTACAAAATTGGAATGTTCAATTGAAATATGACCCAACAATTTCCCTTTTGCACTGTACTCACTTAACATTGCTGCCGTGTATTCCTCAATTTTACCCATATCATGAAGAATAACACCTCCAAGTAATAAATCCCGATTATAGATTGGATACAAGTCACAAATGCTGTTAGCAAGTTGACACATCCCAAATACATGCGTTGCAAGGCCCCCAACAAAATCATGATGATTCCGTGTTGCAGCAGGATATTGGTAGAATTGATCGCCACAATCCTCTAAAGATGCTTCAACAAGTTCTTTAATAATTGGATCTTCAATTTGATCTTTAAACCCATTAATTTGTTCTTTCAAAAATTCAATATCGTATTTCGACGCATTCACGAAATCACTTAATACATACTCTGATTGTTCTTTAATTTCGATACTATGAATTCTCAACTGTAAACTTTGACGGTATTGTAAAACATCACAATGTACAACACCAATTAAACCCACTTGAATCAACAATTCTTGTTCTGGCTTAACATCCCATATCTTTCCTTCAATCTCACCGGTATCATCTTGTAACGTAACTGACATATAAGGTGCACCATTTTGAGTTACCCCTTTTGTATAACGTGAAATCAACAACGGCACAGTATTTTTTTGACCGGCTTCAAATTCTTTAATCTTCATTTTCATACTCCTCCAGAACACGTGCAATCATATCGTAATCGTAACCACGTGATAATGCATGTCGTACAACACGATTTCGTGTTTCACGCGCATCATATTTACGAGCATAACGTGCAGTGCTTTTTTCCATAACTTTTTTAAGACTTTCAAATTCATCCGTCTCATCAAATTCATCTTTAATCAAGCGACCCACAATATCGTTAATCACTTCAAAACCATAACCTTGTCGTTGGAGATGCTGACGCAATTTCGACTCGCGTTGACGACTTGAACCATCACGTAATGTCTTCATAAACGTTTCAGCACGTCGAACACCCCGCTCAGTATAGTCATCATAGTCTTCATCTTCTAATGCAGATAAAATACGATCTGCTTCAAATCCGCGTTTACGCAAGTCCTCAACAATACGTTGATTCCCACGCATTTGCTCACGGTGATAATCCACTTTATCTCTAAAGTAACGATCATCATCAATAAAACGACGACGCTTAAGTAATTCGATGACAATATCCACTTGCTCTTGCGTTAACTCAAGTTTTTTATGCAAGTATTCCGACATTTCAAATGAGGTATAATCTTTAACCCCAATGCGCGATAACGCTAACTGGTATGCTTCATAGATGGCTTGATCATCCTCAATTTCATTAAGCTCATTTCGTGACAATTCGCGACCCACCTCAATTCCTCTCCGTTCAAACACATACTGATCAATCACCATGCGCTCATCACTATCTTTCGATTCAAAATCAATAAACACTTCATCGCCAACGCGTTCGATTCCGGTGACAACATATCGACCAAAGTATGTATCAATGGCACGTTGGTATACTGTCAACACACTATCTGCAAATTTCGAACTATCGAAGGTCGATGCTTTTTGAAGTGCATTGGATCTAAATTGTTCTAAAAGGTCTTTGTCTGATTGTAGAAGATGCTGCGCTTTATCCGCAAACTCTTCTGATGATTCGAATAAATACCCCGTCTCACCATCTACAATAATACCCTCAAGCGGTTTATCAGGACGTGCAAACACACATAAGCCACAGGCTAATGCTTCAATATACGTCAAGCCTTGTGTTTCTGTTAACGACGCTGAAATAAATGCGTCTGAGACATGATAGAAATTCACGACATCATTCGCATCAACAGGCCCTACAAAAACAACAGAATCTTGAATCCCGATCTTTTGAGCTTGATGTAAGAGATCTTTATCAGAAGGTCCACCACCAACAATTAAGAGTTTTGCCTCTACATTCCTTTTTAAAAGTTCTGCAAAAGCATCAATAACAACATCGATACTCTTTTCCTTAGCAAGACGACCAATATATACAAACGTTGGTAGCGACCCAAGATCGTAGGTTTCACGTATTTCAGCAATACGCACTTCATCACGCGTCGCAAAACGACTAAGATCTAAACCCGTTGGTATCACCGCAATTTCTTTACGAATATCATAACCCAACAACATTTTCTTCGTTTTATCCGACGGTGAAATAATCACTTGAGCCTGTTTCGTAAACATACGACTCATCTTCGCAATTGCTTTTTTGGATAGTTGATCAACGGACTTAAGCCCTAATAAATTCACATAATGAGTATAGTCCTCATAAGTTGTATGATACGTTGAAACTAGGGGTAGGTGTAGGTTTTTCGCGACAAGTCGCGCAAACATCCCAACACCAAATTCTGAATGAACATGCAGTACATCCAAATCCATCTCTTCAATAACACTCATCGCTTGAATATGTAATGGACTACTCATGACATAGCCATATAGAAATTTCAACTCTAAACCTGGAAGTCGTAATACTCCATCTTCATAAGTCGTGCTTAAAATTGACGGTTGGTTTGTAATCACAAAAACATTATGTCCTTGCGCTTCTAACGCATTTTTCAAGGTAACAATTGATGTTACTACACCATTTATATCCGGTGTATAAGTATCTGTAAATAAACCAATTCTCATTGAGAATGCCTCCTTTGGCATTTAAATTCACTGTATTAATAATAATCTAATTTAGAGAAAATATCAAAAAAAGACACCCCGAAAATGGGGTGTTCGTTAATAAAGGACCACACATTCTTCTGAATCATCTTCACGAAGTTTTACTTTTACGGTTTCATTGAGTGATGTTGGAATGTTCTTACCAACAATATCTGCACGAATTGGCAGCTCACGATGACCACGATCAACCAAAACTGCTAACTGTACGCGCTCAGGTCTACCGTTATAGATAATACCATCCAACGCCGCACGAACCGTACGACCTTTAAAGAGCACATCATCAACAATAACCACAACACGATCTTGAACACTGATTGGTAAGCGGAATGCTTGATCGGACGCTTTCACGTCATCACGCCAGTAACTGATATCAAGTGATGCTACTGGAACTTTAATATTTTCGAATTGATACATAAGCTTTGCCATACGAAATGCAAGCGTTGCACCACGTGTTTCAATTCCTAACAGTACAACTTTATCGAGCCCCTTATTCTTCTCAATAATTTCGTGCGTCATTCGAATGAGCGAACGATTAATTGCACTTTCATCCATTATAGTTTTCATAATTTAACACCTCAAGAAATATTATATCAAATACCTATTGATATTGATATACGACTATGGTATTATTTGTTGGCAGTCAGTTAAATAACGTCTTGCAAAGCCTTTTAGGGGTATAGTTCAATGGTAGAGCAACGGTCTCCAAAACCGTTAATGTGGGTTCGAGTCCTGCTACCCCTGCCAATTATATAAATACAACCACTTTCGAGTGGTTTTTTTATTTTTCATACACATGTTCCTGCCATACATCTGCCATACAAATCTTTTTTTTTGACCTTGAAAATCAATCGATTCATAAAATTAACTCTATTTTATAGGAATATGCTTTGAAAGCAAAAACTAATAAGTCTTATTTATGTTTACTAATTTGACGAACTGGGACTTCTTTTCTAATTATTATTCACCTAATCAATTTTCTTATACCTACAAAATAACAAAACCATCATCTACTAAAATAGTAGGAATACAATTCTCTCAAATGACTGTTTTACATTACTTACTCGCTATATTTTCCTCCCTAGCAAATAAATAAAGCCATCGATTCGGATAATCCCTTATGAATGGGAACCTACTTACAATGGCTTTGATATTGATATTTTATCATTCTTTTTTTGATAATCAATAACCTCTAAAAAACAAAATAATTATTTTTCCATGGTATCGACTTTCTGCATTGTGGTGGCATCGCAATTGCAATTCTCCAATTCGTTTGAAAATTAGTTTCTCTTATCACTTACATATTAGACGTGTGAGTTTAACATGCTAATAACTTCCATTATGTGTATACTTGTGTTTATCACCCAAATGTTTGGGATCAAAATCTTAACAATAAAAATGAGTGATGTGAGTCTAGCGGATAATACACATCTGCCGTATACCGAACCACATCATCATCTATAATTACACTAGGTGCTTCACTTATACGGTGAACCCATTGAAGCATTTAATAGATAATTGTGTGTTTCACTACATTTAATGTCAATTACTACTTTTTTTCTTAATTGTTACGTTGTTTTTATCGTCCATGTATCTTCCCTTTTGTAAAAACATCAATCATCTATAGTTCTTCATCTACAACCCTATGACATGTACCACATTCATCTAATACAATTCCTGTTCTTTAAACGACATTTAGTTTATAAATAAATGTCGTTTAAATCGCATCATTTGAATCCTTCCTTCAATCGTTCACACTAGCGAGTTGTATTCGCATTATAAAGAATGTCTTTAACTTGAAATTGATAAATTTCATCTAATGTCACAAAATCTTCTTTTGTTAACTTTGACGCCACATTGTTCGTTGATTCCCCATACTAAGTTCCGTATTCAGTTAAATCTACTTTTGTTGAAGATATCTCCGCTCAAATATTTGAAATATGGATGTTAGTTTCGATTTTTGTATTATTCATAATTTGTTGGGTATTTAGTCTTACTACTTTTTTATTAATTAATTGCATTATTGACTCTAAAAATTTCCGATCTCTTTTGTCCAATTTAAGAGGTGTGAAAGTTAATGAGCTAATGTTTTAAAAAAAATCCATAAAGAATCACTTTTTCGGACAAAAACGAGTGTTTTTTTTGTTTTGTTTTTTTCACTGATACTTCTACTTCGCTTGATATAGTTTGATTAGAGTAGGAAGGGGGGTGAAAATCTTGTGTGAGGACAAGAATAGTAAAATAAATCTGGATTTAATTCAAAACAAATTGAATAAAATTGGTGGATTTGGATTAGACCTTGCAAATCAAAATTTAGTAAATACCCGAGACTTCAAAAACACAAATCCAGATCACTTTGAAATCACAACTTTCGACGATATGGTTCAGCCTTATTTCGACAGTCTAATACATGAAAATCAAGAACTTAATAAAAGTATTCGTTCATTAAATAAAGAAATTACCGGACAACATCAAAGAATAAACGAGCTTGAAGAAAAATCAATTACAGTAGAGAAATCCACTCGTAGATTCCAAATTAAACTTTCAATCGGAACTACGTTATTAGGCGCAACTCTAGGATTTATATTGTCTTCCCTTGTTAGATGATTTACCCAATTTACAATCGTATTCCTAAAACACCACTTTTAATTATTAGAGGTGTTTTTTATTATTTAAGTTTCAATATCGCATTTTTGTTTATTACTATTACCTCTAATTTATTAATTTAGATTTTATTTTCACCCACTTTTTCCTCTGTGATGATCCTTTCTTAATCTGATAACTCATCAACATCGATTCTAAATTCGATCCCAGCACTTGTAACACTGCCAATTCCTTACTTTTTGTTGAAAAGATATCCAAGTATCCATTATCTTCATCCTAGTTGTTTGCTATGATGAGGATATCTTAGCCGTATATCTCACTTTATGAAAAACATCATCGAATTGTTGTTACTGCTATATAATCATAAAATAACAATTTTATTCATCTAGTCGTTTAGGCATTTGTTTCACCTTTCAAAGCCTGTTTACGAAACGTAAATTCAACGCGTATCGTTTAGAGGACTTCACTTAGGAATTTAATGAGAAAATAGCATGTCTAGATTTAAAAAACTACGACTCAGTAAAAAAAAATAGCCAAAAACAAGTACCGCATGATTCTTTAATATTTATTTAAGATCAAATTCTTATCGGAAACAACATTAATTTCGACACTTTTTATACAACTTATTCTCAAAATAGAATTTATTCATTACCAATAACGATGTTGATACACTGCAATTAGCACGAATAATTGTAAACAATCCACCCGTTCATCAACCTTTAACTATAAGCGAGTATTTCAATAGTGCTAATAATTATGATACAACTGATTAACGAAGTGAATTGGATCTTGAATTATTTAAAATAACTGTGAATAATATTCAACTGATACGTGTAAGCAAAAAAGAAAAGCAAAGAGAACAAATTTATATAAAATCCTAGCTAATTTAGATGCTAGGATTCAAAACAATGTAACAGAACACCTGTTTTATTTGCAAATGAAACTTATTGGATAATGCATATAATTCATGAGTTTTTTGTGATATATCGTTTTATTCAAAAAATCCAATTATAATTAAAATGTTAATACTTCTATTATCATTCTAGAAATATTTTAAATTAGGTATCAAATGCATAAACGCTGATACTGCCGAAAATCGGCTAGGAGGAGATTGTAATGAAAAAAGTTTTAATTGCATTAGTTTTTTTATTAGTTTTAGTAGGTTGTTCTTCTAAAACCGATGAAAATCCGGAACAAAAGGCACCAGTCGCAATCGAGAAAGAAAGCGAAGAAAAAAAGAATGAAAAAGAAGAGCCCAAAATATACGGTTTGGGTGAGCCAATAACAATTTCAGAAAACGAAAAAGATCTTTATACTTTTACAGTTAACTCAGTTACAACAACAGATGAACGAAATCAATTTTCTGAAAAAGAAGTAGAGCAGGTAGTAGTCATCAATTATAGTTATGAAAACATTGCCGATTCTGAAGATGTGTATATTTTCTCAAGTCACTTCACTGTTATCGATGAAGACGGAAATGTTTCTGAAACTTATCCAGCAGGTAGTGAAGTATCTGCGCAAAAGGCACCGATTGGGGCAAAGAGTCATGGAGAAGAAAGTTTTGGCTTAATTTCAAAAAGTAGCAAAATAAAGTTTTTCTTCAATCCTAGTATCTTTGGAGATCTAAAAATTCCATTTGAATTACCAGTTGAGTAATAAAAATAGAAGAGACATTTAAATCTATTCCGAGACTTCAGTAGTCGGTGGCGATAAGATTAAAGTTAAGATCAGATAAATGACTCGAAAAGTGAAGCATATTGAAAGCACCCCCTGTTGTAGTGGGTGCTTTCATTTCTTAATATTCATTAACAATCTATTAAGAATACCTAATTCTTAGATATGTTAGGTAAGACCTTGCTATAATTTTGATGTAGCGATGCATGTCTTTCTCCATAAAAATAGATTATCATCTGTACAATCGTTACAAATAAGACTCCAGTTCGCATACGGACTCGAGTCTTTTGTATGTTATAATCCAATCAGGGGGAATTGAATATGAAACAATCGATCATAAAGCATCAAAAGATGCTTTTAAGTTTTATCGCTTTTATGTTGGGATTATCTTTACCAAAGCTACCACCAATAATCAGTACAGGAGTATTTTGGTTTATGATTGCTTATGGTGTTTACGTTATCTATGATGCAATTCAAATTCAGAAATCAATAAAAAACAAATCAAACAAAAAATCGTGAATTTTTACGTTTTTTTATTTCATTAAAGCATTATGTTATCTTGCGTGAATTTCATGAACCATTTCTTAAGAATGATATAATAGTTCTAGGTGATAATATGGAAAACATACGACACGATCTCCAACATCGGGGTTATCTCGACTTAAATATCGTGACACATTGTGCAGATTTGAGTGATGAAGCATTGGTGAAGCAACTGAATGCGAAAACTGCACAAGAACGCACGGCAGCTGTCCATGTCGGTGCAAGAAGATGGAATTATGAATCTTGGTTTGTTGATTTACTCTTAAAGCAACTGATGAATGAAAAAGCGCTTTATACACGACTTGAGATTTGTCGTGTTTTAGAAGGTGGCAATAATGACGTTGCTGCTTCGATGATACCCTATCTTGGAAAGATTGGGCAAAACCAACATCAAAGCATTCCAGAAGCAGTCTCACGCAAACGTGGCTATCCATTACCTCGTGATATTATTGCGCGGACACTGGGCAATATGAATGCATCCATCCTTTATACGATGATCGATCAATTAGATTCTTTGTCTCAAGATCAAATAAGTGAGTTTGTGGATGCCTATGGTTATTTTATTTCTAAACATCCACATTTAGCGACACAAGCACATTTAAATGTCATTGAATATCTCATCAATAATTACTCAGATGATACTTTAATTATTTGGAAATGCATGCAATGTCTTTCAGTATTTCCACTTGATCGGGCGCTTGAGATTTTAGATAAACAATACATAGCGTGTGATCATCCGACGATTCGATCAGAAATCAATCGCAGCATCCATCATATTTCACGAAAAAGAGAAGCTAAATAGCTTCTCTTTTTGTATACGGTTCAAGTTGGAAAAAATAGTGATGCTCTTGAGCGTATGCCTCAAGTTGAAGAATCCCCTGATACACCCCTTCTTCAGATGTCTCTTCTGTTACGGTTTGAAATAATTCAATCTCTGGATTTTGCTTACGTTCATGAGCCATTGCTTTATGAAACCATCCTTTAATACGTGCAGGTGTAGAAGCACAATAAAGAATATCCACGATCTGCTCCCGTACCATTTCGAAATGATTATTCTCTTGAGACGCAAGAACACGACCGAGAGCACGCGCTTTCGCATCATCAATTTCTTGACATAAGAATTTTGTTGAGTACCAAAGTTGATAAACATCGGACCAGGTGCTCAATTGTGTCTCTTTGACGTAATCAATGCTTTTTGCACGACGAACAACATCCCATGATTTTAAATCAGATTGTACTGTTTCAGATATCACAGTAATCCCTTGATTCGGTAATTCATCAACCCAAATCAGACGATCTTCTTCTTGAACTATAATCGAATTCGGTGTGACGTCATTTATGATATAAATTGCCTCTTTCATCATTGATTTAGACTGCGAAAATCGCAATGACTCCCAATGTATTCCAAATCATATGTAAATACATTGCTGCTTTGATGCTGTTTGTCTTTTCATAAATATATGCAAAGAATGCTCCCATTCCTGCATAAATAATAAGATTAAGCATCATCACCCATTGCCCTGTCACAAGTTCTGTAGTGAGATGCATCAAACCAAACAGAATTGAACTTAGAGCATACGCTGCGAAGCGGTTTTTATGAATGAGCTTACGGAAAATTAATCCTCGGAACAACAGTTCTTCTTTAATTGGACCTGCAATAACCGCGAAGACGAAATACATCGGGAATCCAATCCCTTTCATCGCTATCAATGCTTCTTGATTAATGGGTTGACTGGATCCACCCAGTGATTCAATAAGCATTGCTACTAGTGGACTTACGATAAAATTCGCAAGCACCATAACAACAAAATAAAAACCCACCTTACGTAATAATTGGAAACCTGTTAATCGATTCGGAAACGTACGTGCTTCTTTAATTAAGGGTAAATTAATCCATAATAAAACTACTATAGTCAACAACATCATTACAATCGGGGTAAATGCGGTCATGTTTATTTCCTGACTCATCTGCATTTCTATAAACACACCTACAAATACATCTGAAAACGTACCAAGTAATAAAATGGAAAGCACACTCCAAATGAAACGATTTCCTTTTAAAGGAGATTCAATGTCCTTAATTCCAAGTTCATTCCTCAATGATTCATAATCTAACTCATCTTCTCTATAATCCATAGACATACATCCTCCTCAAAATTGTTTGCTTTAATTATACCTTAATTGCACTACTAAATTCATCCTTCATGAACCCGAGCCCATGTAAGCAATAAAAAATGCACCTTGGGTGCATTTACGAAACCTGAAATGCACATTCCGAGGATAAACGTACCTCGTCATTGCAGCCGATTAACGTTTTACACATTGCAACCATTTCAGTTGCATAGCCATTCCCTCGAAATGCTTCCTCAACATAGATCATCTGAAGCCGTGCATGATGCTTATTAAAGGCATCTTTTTGAATGTGCGCAAATCCTGCTGGAAAGCCACAGTCATATTTAATAACAAAAACATTTTGATCCGAATTCAGTTGTGCTTGAATTAAGGCTTGTCGATGTTCGTAAGAACAATCGGTTTCACACATAATACTCAAGTAGACCAATTCTTCAAGTTGTTCTTGGGTACCAAGACAAATCATTACGACATCCTCCATAAACCTATCTTATCGTATTCATGGTCATGTGTCATGAAAATTAAATGAGCGTTTATGTAACGGCGCTCACAACCGTAACACCATAACGCGCTCACGTTTCATTGTCAATTATTTCAAGTGTTTTTTTTAGAAAAGATGTCGTTTTTATTAGCTCGCGTGCTATACTAAAACCAATAAAAAAGAGGTACAGTATGAATTCATTAGATCTTAAACACGAAAACAGTCGTTTCGCATATATTTTCTCATTTATTTCAGGATATTTAGATGTCTTGGGAATTCTTGCTATTGGTGGTGTGTTTCTTTCTTTTATGAGTGGCAACTCCACACGTTTAGGTATTCATTTAATCAACCAAGAATGGATTGAAGTACTACGATATGTTTTAGTGCTTATTACCTTCGTTTTAGGTGCTTTTTTCGGCAATCTTTTCTGTATAGGAAACCACGCTCAATCAATTAAAAGAATTCTAGAACTAGATATCCTCTGCTTGTTGTTAGCCCTTATTCTACAATTCACAACATTTCAGTCTTGGAGTTTTCCCTTAATTAGTTTTGCGATGGGGATTCAGAATAAGGCACAAGTTGAAGTCAATAACGCCACTATTGGAAAAGGATTTATGACTGGAGTGCTTTATGGTATTGGTGAAGCACTCGCACGATTTGTACGTAAGGAAACAAGTTGGCATGAAGTGTCAGCCTTAATCCTAACATGGTTTTTATTCTTCTTAGGTGCGATGACATCTACCTGTCTGCTTTGTATCATCAGTTCCACTTTAACGCTGGGTTTGATTGTCGGATTTCTATGCATTATTTATCTCAGTTTTTGTTTCTATCATAAACATTAAAAAGAGCCAGAAATCTGGCTCTTTTTAATTTAAAGTCTTACGAGGTTCAAGAATATGAATTTCAAATTCATGATCTTGGGCATCGATTTCAAGGACGCTATTATCTTCCACATCGTTTTCAATGAGAAGATATGCAATCTTGGTTTCAATTTCACGTTGTATGAAACGTTTCATTGGACGTGCACCATAAGTTACGTCACTACCTTCCGCAACAATAAGATCAATTGCCTGATCTGTAACACTTAACTTGAGATTACGACGTCCAATACGGACTGCAAGCTCATCAATGAACTTACGAGCAACATCGTGAAGCACCGCATCGTTTAAGGCATTGAAGACAATGATTTCATCAATACGGTTAATAAACTCGGGTTTGAAGTGTCCTTGAACCGCCTGCATGTATTGTATATCTCTACTTGCTTGATCCGATTCAAATGCAAACTGACTACCAAGATTTGAAGTCATAATGATAATGGTATTCTTAAAATCAACCCTTACCCCTTTGCTATCCGTAATATGTCCGTCATCAAGGATTTGAAGTAACACATTAAACACATCTGGGTGTGCTTTTTCAATTTCATCTAAAAGCACGATTGAATACGGATGACGGCGAACTTGTTCGGTCAATTGACCACCTTGTTCATAGCCAACATATCCCGGAGGGGCACCAATGAGTCTTGATACGCTGTGTTTTTCCATATATTCACTCATATCAATGCGAATAATACGATTTTTATCATCGAAAAGTTGTTGGGCTAAAACACGAGCAACTTCAGTTTTACCAACCCCTGTAGGCCCTAAGAACATAAACGAACCTAAAGGTCGATTTTCATCTTGTATTTGTGCTTTAGAGCGTAGAATTGCGTCTGTAACGGTTTGAAGTGCTTGATCTTGTCCCTTAACATAAACGCCTAATTCATGCTTAAGGTTCAAGAGTTTTTCGCGTTCAGAAGCCACAAGTTTCGTAACATCAATTTGTGTCCATCGTGACACAATTTCAGCGATCAACGCTTCATCAACAACCTCTTGTATCATACTTCCTTCATGATCGTTCTCATTACTTTCTTGAATTTGACGCTCAAGGGCAGGAATTGTTTCGTATTGTAGACGCGCAGCTTCTTCATAACGGGCTTCATTTTGTGCTTTCTCAAAGTCTAAGCGTGCACGTTCTAAAGCCTCTTTCGCATCTTTGACCCCATCAACTTGCGCTTTTTCTTTTTCCCAACGAGCATAAAGATCCTGATAGTTTTCTTTCAGGTTGCTGAGTTCTTCTACAATCTCGTCACGACGTTCAAGTGTCTTTGCATCCGTTTCTTTTTTTAGGGCCGCTTCCTCAATTTCGAGTTGGCGTATTTTGCGTGTTAATTCATCCAATTCTTCTGGCATCGATTCCATCTCAACGCGAATGGAAGCACATGCTTCATCAATCAAGTCAATAGCTTTATCCGGCAAGAAGCGGTCGGTAATATATCGATCCGATAATTTCGCAGCGGCCACAATGGACTCATCCAAAATTTTAACCCCATGATGAGACTCAAAGCGATCTTTAAGACCTCTTAATATAGAAATGGTGTCATCCACAGAGGGCTCATTAACAGTAACCCGTTGGAAACGACGCTCGAGTGCAGCATCCTTTTCAATGTGTTGTCGGTATTCATTATAGGTTGTCGCACCAATTAGGTGGAGTTCACCACGCGCTAACATTGGTTTTAATAAGTTTGCGGCATCCATCGAACCTTCTGTTTTCCCTGCACCTACGAGATTATGAATTTCATCAATAAAGAGAATGATATTTCCATCTGCTTGTTCTACTTCTTCGAGAACCGCTTTTAAACGTTCTTCAAACTCTCCACGGTATTTTGCACCCGCAATTAAAGAACCCATATCCAACTCAATGAGTTGTTTGTTTTTTAAACTGAATGGGACATCACCACGCATAATGCGCCATGCAAGCCCTTCTGCAATCGCCGTTTTACCAACACCCGGTTCTCCAATAAGGATTGGATTATTTTTTGTTTTACGGGATAATATTTGGATTACTCTACGGATCTCATCGTCACGACCAATAATTGGATCGATTTTACCATCACGAACATCTTTTACCAAATCTCGACCATATTTTAATAGGGCATCAATTTGATTTTCTGCTTGTGGTGAATCCATGACTCTACCGGAACGATGACTAAGAATTGAAGTTTCAATCGCGCGGTAATCCGCTTGATTACGATAAGTATTTACAGCTTCTAAAATTCCTAAAAAAAGTGCAAATAGAGAAATATATGTATCGCCTTGTTTGGTTGACCATGCCTGTGCTTTCGCGAAAACATTCGTGATTTCTTGGTCCATGGTTAATTGTGCACCTTGAACCTTTGGAAGTTTGTCTAAAACTTCATCGGCAGATTGAAGAAGTTTAGACTTACTGGTTCCAGTTTCTTCTAATATTAAATCAAGATCACCTGAATTCAGGGTTGCCTTCATCAAGTGGGCTGACGACACAGCGCTGTGTTGCATTTGTGTCGCATAATTCACAGCTTCCATTAAAGCTGCTTGAGCTTTTTCAGTTAAGTTTTCGTAGTTCATGCAATTCACCTCCATTTTAGCAATTGACTACTTAGAGTGCTAATAAAAATTTTAAAGAAAAGTGACGTGTGTCACTTGAACGCTTTTTTAAAGCGGTCAAAGACACTATCACCTTTTACTTCTGTTTCTTTTAACGCTTCTAAATGCTCACGTTGTTGACGTGATAATTTAGTTGGTACTTCTAATTTAACTTCAACGTATTGGTCTCCCATACGTCCGGAACGAAGGTCTTGAACCCCTTTTTCACGAAGTCTAAATTTAGTATTGGGTTGTGTACCTGCTGGGATCGTTAATTTAACATCACCATGCACGGTTGGAACTTCAATTTCTGTACCCAATGTGGCATCGATTACCGATAAAGGAATATTAATATGGATATCATTACCCTCACGTCTGAAGTGTTTATGCGTTCCGACTACAATCTCAATAAAGAGATCACCGTTCGGTCCACCATTTGCCCCACGTTCACCCTTACCGGAAACACGTAATTGTTGTCCCGTAACGATTCCCGCAGGAATTTTAATATCAACTTCGACACGTTTTGTATTAAATCCTTTACCATGACATTCACCACAGCGTTTTGTAATTGTTTTACCTGAACCACCACAGTCCGGACATGTTGCTTGAGATTGGAAAACTCCAAAAGGTGTACGTTGTTGCGTAACCGTTTGACCCGTTCCACCACAACGTGAACATGTCTTGATATCATCTTTGCTGTGTGCACCCGATCCATGACACGATGTACATTCTTCATCTACATTTAAAGTCACGGATTTGTTTGCACCAAACACAGCTTCCATAAAGTCAATTCGCATACTCATAAAGCGATCTTGACCCTTCATAGGTCCATTAGGATTACGACGCTGACCGCCGCCTCCGCCGCCGAAGAATGAACTAAAGATATCTCCGAAATCATCAAAGCCACCACTAAAGCCGCCACCAAAACCGCCTGCTCCCTGATCAAAGGCTGCATGGCCGTATTGATCATAGCTCGCACGTTTTTGAGAATCACTTAGGACTTCGTAAGCTTCTTGGACTTCTTTAAACTTAGCTTCAGCATCATCCTCTTTGTTGATATCAGGATGATACTTTTTAGCTAATTGGCGATAGGCTTTCTTAATTTCTGCATCTGTGGCAGATTTACTTACTCCAAGTATTTCATAAAAATCTCTTTTATCTGCCATATCTACCTCCGAAAGTTTTTAAACTAGTTTTTTTCTTCAAATTCAGCGTCAACAACCGTTTCATCATTTGATGTAGCATCTGCTTCAGGTTGACCAGCTTGTTGCTCATACATTGCTTGTGACATTGCTTGAGCTGCTTGTTCTAATTGATCAAGTTTTTCTTTTAATGTTTCAAAATCATTGTTGTCCATTGCTGCTTGCAATTCATCACGTAATTTTGTTACTTCTTCTTTTTGAGCATCATCCACAGGTGAATCTTCACTTGCTAATGACTCATCAATTTGATGAATGAATTGTTCAGCACGGTTTTTAAGTTCTGCTTCTTCTTTTAAACGTAAATCTTCTGAAGCATTTTCTTCCGCTTCACGAACCATACGTTCAATTTCTTCATCACTTAATCCTGAACTGTTTGAAATTGTAATAGATTGTTTTTTGTTTGTTCCTTTATCCATTGCTGAAACATTTACGATACCATTTACGTCAATATCAAATGTAACTTCAATTTGAGGAATACCACGTTTTGCAGGTGCAATACCATCTAATTTAAATAAACCAAGTGATTTATTATCCTTAGCCATTGGACGTTCACCTTGTAATACGTTAATGTCTACAGCAGGTTGATTATCTGCTGCTGTAGAGAATACTTGTGATTTTGATGTAGGAATTGTTGTGTTGCGTTCAATAAGAACAGTCATCACACCACCCATTGTTTCAATACCTAATGATAATGGTGTAACGTCAAGAAGCAATACATCTTTAACATCTCCAGAAATAACACCACCTTGAATTGCGGCACCCATTGCAACAACTTCATCAGGGTTTACAGATTTATTAGGTTCTTTTCCTAATTCATTTTTAACTGCTTCAACAACTGCAGGAATACGTGTTGATCCACCAACAAGTAATACTTGATGAATATCATTTTTTGTAAGTCCAGCATCTTTTAATGCTTGTCGAACTGGAACCATTGTACGTTCAACAAGGCTCTTTGTCATTTCTTCAAATTTAGCACGTGATAATGTTGTTTCCAAGTGTAATGGACCATTTTCACCTGCTGAGATAAATGGTAATGAAATTGAAGCATTTACAGTTGAAGATAAATCTTTTTTCGCTTTTTCTGCTGCTTCTTTTAGACGTTGCATTGCCATCTTATCTGATGATAAATCAATTCCATTTTCTTTTTTGAAAATATCTACTAAATAATCAACAACGATGTGGTCAAAATCATCTCCACCTAATTTGTTGTCCCCTGCAGTTGATAATACTTCAAATGTTCCATCTGCAAGTTCAAGAATGGAAACGTCAAATGTACCACCACCAAGGTCAAATACAAGAACTTTTTCTTCTTCTTTATCTGTCTTATCAATTCCAAATGCAAGTGCAGCTGCAGTTGGTTCGTTAATAATACGTTCTACTTCTAATCCAGCAATCTTACCAGCATCTTTTGTAGCTTGACGTTGTGCGTCATTAAAGTATGCAGGAACAGTGATTACAGCTTTTGTAACTTTTTCACCGAGGTAATCTTCTGCATAGCTCTTCATATAACCTAAGATCATTGCTGAGATTTCTTCTGGTGTGTAATCCTTGCCTTCAAGTGTAACTTTTTCGCCTGTACCAATTAAACGTTTAACAGATACTGCTGAGTTAGGGTTTGTAACAACTTGACGCTTTGCAGCATCCCCAACAATACGTTCACCATTTTTAAAACTTACAACAGAAGGTGTTGTACGATTTCCTTCTGGGTTTGTAATTACTTTTGCTTCTCCACCGTCCATTACGGAAACAGCTGAGTTTGTTGTTCCTAAATCAATACCAATAACTTTACTCATAATATATATCCTCCTATTGACTCACTTTTACTAAACTCGCACGTAGAATGCGATCTTTTAACATATATCCTTTTTGAAATTCTTCAATCACGATATTGGATTCTACTCCCTCTTTTTCCTCAGTCATCATTGCTTGATGAATATTTGGATCAAAAGGCTGATTTAATGCATTAATCGGTTCAATACCTTCCGCTTTAAGGGATGCCATCAATTGATCATAAATCATTTGTACACCTTCTCTTAACGCTTCATCCGTTGTCTCTTGTTTTAATGCACGCTCCAAATTATCTAACACAGGCAATACATCTGCCGCAAAACCTTGAATTCGGTATTTACGCAGTTGATCGTACTCGCGTTGCAGACGTTTTTTTAAGTTTTCTGTATCTGCTAACATTTTAAAATAGTCGTTTTTTAACGTTTCAATTTCTTTTCGTAAGGCTTCATTCTCATCAATTGCTTCATCTGTTTCAGAAGCCTCATTCTCTAAGTTTGAAGTTTCAAGTTCTTCGCTGTCTGTTGCTTCAACTTCAGGTTCTAATTGAACTTCTTCATTGAGCTCTTCAGCGGTTTTATTCGTCTTGCTCATCATTGCCACCTTTCCCATACACCGTTTCGATCATCTCCGAAACATAATCCATTAACGAGACAACGCGACTGTACTCCATTCGGCTTGGTCCGACAATCATCAACTTATGTTCATGATTATCTAATAAATTAAACGAACTGGATACAACGGCCATATCATCAACCCAAACAATTTCACTTTGATCGCCTTTTTTAAGACTTAAGTGATTTTGTCCTGTGGATAAGTTACGCCACATTTCACTGTTTTCGAGCATATCCATCATTTCACGAAGTTTCTCTATGTTTGAGAATTCTGGCTGGTATAACATATTGCGTTCACCACTTAAATAGACTTCGTCCTGAGCAAATTTAACAAATGCTCCCACAAACGCTTCAAAGAGTACCTCATACTTTTCGATTCGTTTTGATAAGATGGGTCTTAGACTTTCCATTTTATCAACAACTTCCGATAGTGCTGTACCTTTTAATCGTTCATTTAAAATTGAAGTACACGCCTCAAGGTCATTCACATCAACTTTACTATCAAAATTAAAGATTCGATGCTCTGCATGCCCTGACTCTGTAACGAACACGGCCATTGCATTATATTCACTCAATGGAATCAACTGAACACTTTTAAGTGTCTCATTCATTGCACTGGGTCCTAATACAACCGTAGTGAGATTCGTCATCTGCGATAATATATCACAGCTTTGACGAATTGCTTCATCAATACCAAGTCGTCGATCGGAGAAGATTTGAGCAATTGCAGTTTCAATACCGTAATTCTCTTCTTCATCCATGAGGTGTTCTACATAGAATCGATATCCTTTTGTTGAAGGGATACGTCCACTAGACGTATGCGTCTTTTCCAGTAGTCCTATTTTTTCTAAATCTGACATCTCATTTCGTATTGTCGCAGACGAGTATGATAAGTTATATTTATCGATTAACGTCTTTGAACCCACGGGCTCAGCTGTGTTAATAAACTCTTTAACAATCGCCTTAAATATTTCTATTTTGCGTGGCGTTAACATATTAATCTCGCCTCCTAAACACTCTATTCTTTGTGTCTAGTATTATTCTACACCACGAGTTTAGCACTGTCAACCTTTAAGTGCTAAAAAATAAAAAAGGACCTAATTGTCCTTTTTGTAGTAGCGTACTTTACTAATTCCATAATCTTTCACGCAATCCAATGAATACCCATCAATCTCATTGGGTAAGTCATAATTCTTATCCGTCTCACAAATTATTAAACCACCATCTACAACCAAATCACGCTTGATAATAAGCTTGATGATTTCAAGTGTATGTTCATACCGATATGGCGGATCAAGGAAAACAAACTCAAAGGAACCCGACACCGTTTCCAACAACTTCATCGAATCACCTTTTTTAAGTTGGATACACGATTCCAGTCCAAATGTTTTGATATTATCCTGAATGACATTAAAGGCACGAGTATCTTTTTCAAAAACAACTCCATGTTCAATACCACGGCTGATGGACTCAATTGCCATCGCACCTGATCCACCAAATACATCTAACATTGCTCCTTCATTAAAGAAGGGGCCAATTCGATTAAAAATCGCGGCACGAACTTTATCCGTTGTAGGACGTGTTGTATCCCCTTTTAACGTTTTGATTGGTCTCGATCCAAATGTTCCTGCTACAACTCTCATTATACTACCTCTGTTAATCGCTTTAAATTTTCTTTACGTTTAGTTTCTTCTTGTTTAATACGGAGTTGATCTTTACGTTTTACATTAATTATTCCCATTTCATAACGGGAAATTACATTCTGTGTTAAACCAATCGCAATCATAATTGCCATACGACTGGATCCCCCTTTTGATATAAAAAGAAGTGGAACTCCTGTTAACGGAATCAGCGCTGTAATCCCTCCTATATTAAAGATAAAGTGAATCATAATATAAGCAACAGTCCCCATTAAAATAACTTTATCGGATTCTTTTTTAACTTTAAATGAATATTTAACCAGTTGGAATAGCATCGTTCCATATCCAATTAGAATCACCGAGAACCCAATCATCCCCAATTCTTCAATTGTTACAGCAAGAATAAAATCCGTATGAGCTTCTGGAAGATAACCATATTTGATTAAACTATTTCCATAGCCCATTCCAAAAAGGCCACCTTTAAACATCGCAACCATTCCATTAAAGATTTGATATCCACTTCCATAACGATCCAAGAATGGATTCGAGGATGTTTTAAATCGTCCAATCATATAAGGCGGAATGTTTAATTTTTCAATGAGACTAATTCCGAAGGAAGAATCCAGAAAGATCAGTCCTATGATTCCTACACCTGCAAGAATAAACATTCCTTTTTGTAAACGTGTTAATTTGTCATGTGATGGTATTAAGACACAAATATACGCAACACCAATAATGACTACCGCTGACCCGAGGTCATGCTGTGCTTTCACAACAAAAACGAAAATCGCAATGATAATAAAGAATGGTTTCTTAACCATATCAAATGTACTGGCACTTGTTCGTTTATTACGATCTGCGAGAAATGTTGCAATCGTGAGAATTCCAAAAATCTTGGCGAACTCACTGGGTTGAATGGTCATTATTTTAAGATTAATCCATGCTTTCGCTCCATTAATTGCAGGGAAAACAAGAGTAAGTCCTAACATACCAACCATTAAAAGTAATATTTTCGCATAATTCTTTCTAAAATAATTGAGTGAAAATCTTCGAGCGACCATAACCATCATAATATAGGATACAATCACAAAAACGAGCTCCTTAACCCCAACTAAAACTAATGACTTCGGTGTACTTCCCGATGTCATGCTTCCTGAGATAACCATAAGTACCCCAAAGATATTTAAGATTAATGCTGCTGCATGGATTGGGCGGTTATAGCCCATAGGCATTTTAAGTGATATTTTTCTTTTCTTCATGGCTTTATTCTATCATAGATATAATGAAAAATAAGCGAAAGCCTTTCAAAAAGAGTAAAAATACGATAAACTATGCTTAAAGAGTTTGAATAGACCCACATATAATTCATACTTAAATATTATAATATATGGCATATATATTATTTATTTTTATCATGGAATAGAGGAATTTTAAATGCACGATATAAATATGGACACAATTGTCCTAGATCCAAACCCAGTTCTGCGTGAAAAATGCGAACCGGTGTCTTTTCCTTTGTCGGAAGAAGACCGTAATACACTTGAAAATATGTTGCAATATGTTCGCGATTCAAGAGATCCTGAACTCGCTGAAAAGTATAATTTGCAACCTGCAAACGGAATTGCTGCACCTCAAATTGGTGTCGCTAAACAGATGACAGCACTTGTTGTTGATCTTGAAGATAAACATGGAAATGTAAAAACGGTTGAATATGCTTTAGTTAATCCTAAAATTGTTTCAAACTCAGTAAAGCAATGTGCACTGAGTTATGGAGAAGGTTGCTTGTCCATTCGCAAGGATTATCCTGGACTTGTTCGTCGTAGTCAACGTATTAAAGTTTTAGCATACGATATGATTACTGATCAACGCATAGAGATTGTCGCAAAAGACATCTTAGCAATTGTTCTACAACATGAAATAGACCATTTAAATGGTGTGCTCTTTTACGATCATATTGATTCAAAAGACCCATGGATGGCAGAAAAAGGACTTAAAATCATAGAATAGGAGATTATATGGACGAAAAAAATATGAAATTAAGAAAAACCGATACCCTAGTCTATGCTTTAGGTGGCTTGGGCGAAGTCGGTAAAAATATGTACTGTATTGAACATGATGATGAAATTATCATTATTGACTGTGGGGTAATGTTCCCCGAAGAAAACTTATTAGGTGTTGATTATGTCATACAAGACTACGCTCACTTAATTCGTAATCAAAAGAAAGTTAAAGCCCTCGTTATTACACACGGACACGAAGACCACATTGGTGGTATTCCTTTCTTACTCCAAAAAGTGAACGTACCTCAGATTTACGCACCTCAATTTGCGAAAGCTCAAATTGAACGTAAGCTTGAAGAACGTAAAATAAGAACAAAACACAAAATCCAAGAAATCGACTCAAAGTCTACCATTAAAACAAAACATTTTGTTATTGGATTCTTTAATGTTGTTCACTCGATTCCCGATGCACTTGGTGTTCTTGTTAATACGCCAAATGGACGTATTGTTTCAACAGGAGATTTCAAATTCGATTTAACCCCTGTTGGGAACAATCCAGATTACCAAATTATGTCTTACATGGGCGAAATTGGTGTAACCCTCTTAATGAGTGATTCTACCAATGCTGAGGTAAGTGGATTTTCTATAAGTGAAAAAGAAGTTGGACGCGAAATTAAACGGATTTTCAATAAAACAGAAGGTCGTATTATTATCGCAACCTTTGCTTCAAACGTTTATCGTGTTCAACAAATCATTGAGGCTGCTATTGCGGATGGTCGTAAGATTGCAATCTTTGGTCGTTCGATGGATAACGTTGTTAATATCGCACGTAAACTCGGTCATATTGATGCAGCTGACAAACACTTTGTTAATGCTCATCAATTAAATAAACTTCCTGCTGATCAATCTTGTATTATCTGTACAGGAAGCCAAGGGGAACCCTTGGCTGCGTTAAGTCGTATTGCAAATGGAACACACCGCCAAATCAGCATTATGCCTGGTGATACGGTCGTATTCTCATCAAGCCCAATTCCTGGAAATGCTACCAGTGTTTCCCATGTTGTAAACCAATTGACTCGTGCCGGTGCAAATGTCCTAACAAACTCACCGCTCAACTCAATTCATACAACAGGTCATGCTTCAAAAGAAGAACAAACACTGATGCTTCAATTAATCAAACCGAAATTCTTTATGCCAATGCATGGAGAATACAAGATGCTTAAAGCACATCGTCAAACAGCAATTGAGACCGGTGTTGACCCAGATAACATCTTTATTTGCTCAAACGGTGATGTTGTTGCACTACGTGATGGTGTTGCATTCATGAGTGATACCCGAATTCAAGCCGATGACATTTATGTTGATGGAAATGATTCGAGTGGATTATCGACTGCAGTGCTTAAAGATCGTAAGATTTTATCGGACAGTGGGCTGGTTTCAGTTGTAGTAACCATTGATTCACGTCAAAATAAAATTCTATGTAAACCAACTATTGTTACACGAGGATTTGTATTCATTAAAGAAAATCAAACATTACTTAAAGAAGCGGAACTTGTTGTTTATGAAGCACTTAAAAAACGTATGACAAAGAAAGTTACCTTTGGAGAAATTAAGAATACAATTCGTGGTTCTCTCGAGCCCTTCCTTTACAAACATACTCAACGGAACCCACTTGTTATTCCTGTAATCTTAAACCAAAAAACAGCGATGACACCGGTAAAAGTTGAAAATAAAAAAGAAAACTCAGATCAAGAAACAAAACCTGTAAAAAAACAGAAGAAAAATAACAACAAACAAAATAATGAACCGAAACAACAAAAGGATGCTAAAAAACCAAAAACACCGAAAGCAACAAAGCCTCAACAAGCTCGTAAAGCATGAGTAAAAAAAAGTTAGCGGTTTTACTGGGGTTGATTGCAATTGTGTCATCACTAATTTATTTTGAAATGACACATTTTGCACCTCATCGTGTTAAGTTGCGTATTGAAACGGTGGAATCAACACGCATTCCTGCATCCTTCAACAATCTTTCAATTGGATTTCTATCCGATGTATACAGTCATGAAGAAAATCTTGATAAAGCACTTATAGAACTCGATTCATTTAAACCCGATATGATTATATTTGGTGGTAATTTATTTAAAGCTGCTCCTTCTGAGAAGGAACAAGCTGCAATGATTGAAAAATTAAGTAAAGTAAATGCGAAACTTGGTAAGTATGCAGTATTGGGTGAAAATGATATCCGTAAAGCAAATGAAGTGACGCAAGAAGTTTTAACGCAAAGTGGATTTAAACTCATTTCAAATACAAAAATTGATGTTCACAACTTTACAACCGAGTCGATTCAACTTGTTGGTATTGATGCGAACAATGATATTAACAAAGAAACTGAATTCCCTTACCCTACAACATCAGAGGACCTCTTCAACATTACCATTGCAAACAATCCGGATAATGTGAAGGAATTTGATGATACGGAAGTGGATCTCATGCTTTCTGGGAAGACAATGGGTGGTTACATCCGATTACCACTTATTGGCTCGATCACAGAGTCTTCAGACTATATTAATAAACGTCAAACAGTTGACGAAACAACTTTAATTATCTCATCAGGAATAGGATTAAAAGAACCTGAAATGCGTCTTTTATCCAATCCTGATGTCATGATTGTTATTTTAAAAAGCCCCGAAGCATAGGGCTTTTTTTTGGAGGTATTATGAATCATAAAGAACAATCCCATCAATGGATGAAACAATTTCTCAATAAGGACTCAATTGTCGTGGATATGACCTGTGGTAATGGATATGATACGCATTTTCTAGCCAATCATGCCGGTCATGTTTACGCCATCGATATACAAGAAGAAGCAATCTTGAGTTCAAAACAATTAAACCAAAACTTTTCCAACATCACTTATATCCTCTCCGATCACAGTCGTGTTAATTTCGAAGAAAAAGCACCCTTTACAGGTGCTATATACAATCTTGGTTACTTACCTCGAAGTGATAAGTCGATCATTACAACGTCACATACAACAGTCTCATCACTTAAAAACATCCTCCCCTTACTTACAGACTTTTTAGTAATTGCTTGCTACTTAAAGCATGAAGGTGGTTACGAAGAATATGAAGCAGTTCGTGATTACATTATATCGACAAACATGCCCTATGAGACCTTGGAATACGAAACGCCTCTTAGTCCCGTAACGTTTCTTGTTGATCTACGAAATAACGCATCATAAACCGTTCCCGCGCATGAACCAGCTCATTGACGCCATCTTGTGGTTTATCAAAAATGTCTAACCACACATTTGGTAATTTCCATTCAATCGAATCAAACAATTGTAATTCAAGACATGTTCGAGCAGAACATGTCTTTTTTGCGAGCTTACAAACAAAATAATTATGGACTGTAGTAAGCTCTAATAGATGGTATGCATCCACAACACTTGCGAGATATGAAATTGAATCCACCTCATATCCAAGTTCTTCTTGTATTTCGCGATGAACTGCTTGAATCATTGACTCACCAACTTCAATACCACCACCGGGTGATTCATAATGATTTCGCTTACCAAATAAGTCTTGTCCTTTAATTAGAATCATTGCACACTGTCCAAATTCATTCAGCACAAAACAACGAACGGTATTACGAACATTACAGATATTAGCCGCTTTAAATTGATCATCATCGAAGTATTTAATTATCATTATAAAACCTCCTGGTAATATAAAAAAAGACGCACGCTGCGCCTTTCAATGAAGTTGTTGAATCACACAAATATCTTGGGTGGGGGGGTAAAGAATATTTGGTGTTCAACCGGTCATCACTGACCATGTACAATAATACGCTCTTGGTCATTTATTGTCAAGGATAAAACCAAAAATTAAATTTTTATTAAGATTTACTTTGATAACAAAGTAACAAGTGTGCTGTAAGCGCCATAAAAGAGGGTTTCCCCTCTTTTTATTTATTATTTATGGCGACGTTTTAAAACTAATCCTAATCCTAAAAGTAAGATTCCGCCATAGTGGCTTGTACTGGAAACACCTGCTTTGGGCAGTTCCGTAGTTGTCTCATTTTTGGAGATCATATTTTCAGAGTCACCGTTTGCTAAATCTTTTTCCGATTTCTCTTCTGGTTTCTCTTCTGGTTTTTCTTCCGGTTTTTCTTCCGGTTTTTCTTCCGGTTTTTCTTCTGGTTTTTCTTCCGGTTTTTCTTCCGGTTCACCCGTATCTTCAACGAGAACGAGCGCATCCAATGCTGTCTCAAGTTCTAACACAGCTTGATTTAGTTCTTCTGGCGAAACCGGTTTTGGTATTGAGACACTTCTAAATTGACGGCCTCCAATACGCTCTAAGATTGATTCTGCATTCTCTAGTGCTTTATTAAGCACAGTTACACTTTCTTCGGTATAGTGCGTTAAATCAAGGTTACGTGCTTCATCAATTCGTTTTTCTAATCGGTCAATAATTTCTTGATCCAATTCGACTGGACGAAGATCTAAAGTTAAATCTTGAAGTTTCTCTGCAATTTCATCAATTTCATTTTGTGAAAGATCAGGGTTCGTACGCATGTCTTTTACACTCTCCACGAATTCATGAAGTGCGTTGAATGTTGCTTCATCATAACGATCTGCCTCAAGTTCATCGATCATTTTAATGAGCTCATCAACAGCTTCCCAATCTTGTGATTTATCAATTCGTTCAAGTAACGATAATGCATGTTTAAGGTTTTCTGCTGCATCATCAATATCTTGTTGTGTTGATACATCGAGTGCCGCAATTGTGCGTGCATGTTTATGGGCATCGTGGAGACGAATTAAGCTGGATTCAGTATACAAGTCCAGATCTACATCATCCGCTTCTTTGATTAGTTTTTCAAGATATTCAGTATTTCGAATACGTTTTAAACCAGTCATTGCTTCTTGTAGCGTATCAACCAATGCATCCATTTCAGTTTGATCCGTTACTTTATTACGTAATACCTGAACATTTTCCAACACTTCTTGGAATGTCGCAATACTTTCTTTTGTATAAAGACTTAGATCGATTATTTTTGCTTCTTCTATGAGTGCATCCAATGCTTTTGTATCTAATTTCAATACTAAATCTTTAAACGCTTTATCCAAACGTTCGTGCATTGTTTTATACTGAGTTTCGGGTGCTTCATTACCTTCAAGTAATGCCTTAGCTTCAGCATAGATTGCATCAAACTGGGCTATAGATGCTTCGGTATAGACACTTCGGTCCAAACTTTCAAGTTCTTGAATACGCTCTTGAAGCTTCACATATTCTGCATCGTGAATTTTCTCAAGCTTATCGATAGCATCGTTCAACTTAATTAGCATCGATTCATAATCTTTTTCTTGCGCAGTTTCAAGTTCAAGGACTGCCTTAGCTTCATGAATGGTTGAATCTACGTGTTCTAGGGATGCTTGTGTATAGATTTTACGATCAAGCTTTTCATACGCTTCAATCTCTATGTTTAAGGCTTGATATGATTTTGATTGAACAAGCGTAATGGATACTTGATTCATGCTTATATCATCTTTAACTTCAAATGGATATTCAAGGACATTATCAGGATAACCTTTTGGAAGTGTTTTAAGTGTAAGCGTATAATTTCCTAATGGTAATTCTTTCTGAATTCCATCTTCAATACTTATCCCTTCAAAGACTACTTTCTTTTCGTGATCTTTAATCATAAATGGTACTTCTATGGTTTCATTCACATCACTTGTTATATGGATTGAAGTCATTGCCTTTGTTTCTGTTGGGATTTCAAAAGCAATACTGTTTTTAAAACTTTCTTCGGAGAAATCAGGTTGAATCGTGTAATAGATTAAACCATCATATAAACTAAAATCAAAATCCTTAAGAACCATGGTTCCTTGTTCCTCATTACGGATGGATTGAATTGGTTTCTTATCCTCAAGTTTATGATATAAGTGAACGGTTGTTTTCGCAGGAACATGTTTAAAGGTTAAAGACCCTCTTCCATTAGCCTGTGGTTTTGCTTCAACTTGACTGAGTAATAAGTTATTTGGTTTTGGGAATGAATCCGTTTCAAACATTTGCCATTCATAAATACGAACTGCTTGCCATGGCGATGATCCCGCTAAATCAATCTTCAATTTCCACTCTTGAGCGGTAATCGGTTCATCTAATAAGACATCAGTTACGGCTTCACGATTATTTTTAATCTGTTTTGCTAATGCCCAATCGCCTTGTTCGTTTTTATAGTGAAGGGAAAAATTGATGGTATTCATGTCTTTAGCTTCCCCACCGTATTCCGCATGTTCAACACGCCAACGTTTGATTGTTTTGGGTGCATCCAGTTTGATATCCATGTATCCATTACTTTTTGGTGATGAAGCCCATTTACTGTTTCCTTGTGCTGTTCCATCTAATGCTTTTGATGCAGGTTCCGCATCATTTTGATGGCTTACACCCGTTACCTCTGCATTTAATGCAACATTAACAGGGACTTCCATTTCCACAACTTCACTTCGGTTTAAGTCAACACCCCAATCAAAACGACCCTCTGTACCAAGGCCTCGTTGTCCATCTTTATTTATGGTGATTACTTGAATGGTTGTATGGTTGTCTTCAAATGAGTTCGCATCATTTCGAGTAATCTTATCAGCATAGAAATGATTGTTTGTACTTGTGCCTAATAACACAGGTACTCCATCGTTATTTACTTGGTAGACTTCATAATACTGAGCACCGTCTACTTTGTCCCAGGTCGCTCTAAATTGAGCCATACGAGCATCCGCAAGCAATTGTTCGGTTACCACAATGTTTGATGGACCGGCCAAGCGTGGTGCCGTATTTGTATACACATGAATTTGGCCTAGATTTACTTTAATCGGCCCTGCTTGTTTCGCTTCAACTTGAAGACTAAGTGCATGCATCACAGAACCACTATGTTCGGATAAATCAACAGTGTGGCGTACCCAACCGTTTTCATCCGACTTAAGTGTAAAGAAAGTCGCATCATGATCTTTATAGTTTTCATTAAAAGAAACCCCTAAACGTAAGGTTGTATTCGGAGTCGTCTTGGTAACGACATCAACTTTTGTCGTATCTGTAACATTCAGTTTTGTACTATACAACATGACTTCATTAGTATCGCCTGCTTTAAAATCTCCTTCTATTTTTAAAGCATTCCCGCCATTGTATGCATCATCAAAATCGTATGCGATGGCAGCACGCGCTTGACCTTCTTGAAGATTTTTAACCCAGAAACGCCATGTTGGCATGATATCTTGAATTGCGCGATTATGCCATGCACCATCACGTGTTAATACACCATCTGTAAACCACTTACGTCCATGACCTGAATTAAAACTTGTCTGAAATTCAGTTCCAGTGATAACAGACTTATCAACTACATAACGAGACATCCCTTTCCAATTTTGGGAGTCGTCTGCTTTTGTAGGGTCTCCCTGTGGTCCAGTATATAAAATATTTTCTTGATTATGGAAATCTTCAGGATCTTTCGCAAGACCCATGGTGGAATTGGACGCATACAACGCTATAGAGGATAAAATACGCTTATCCGCTCCAATAAGAGTACGCGCATCAATATTTGTTTTATGAGAACGTTGTTGGATCTCAAAACCTGTGTAAGCAGCAAACGGATCACGTCCAATTGATTTTAAGTAATCGGATGTTCCTTGAACTCGACCTTGCCAGTTATAGTTGATGAAAAATTCATCAACACCAAAATCATTAGCATGATCTACAGGTTTCATCCATAAGTCGTTGGATTGATTAATCGCATTTTGATGGCTTACATTCCCATTATTTGCCATGGCATCATACCAAGAAATATTGATTGGATATCCAATTTCACGGGACTTAGTACGCATATAACGGAGCATCGCGTTCAATTGATTCGCTACACGTTGATTGGATCCATAAGTTTCTTGATTAAAGAAATACCCATCAAAACCAAAGTATTGCGCAATTTCAATCATTTTATCTGCGGCTGGAAAGGAGCCATCAGGATTTTGTTGAACCATTGCTTCGAGTTCTTTTAAAGAATCCGGTTGACCACTTCCCCATGGAAATCCTAAGGTAGCATAAACCGGAACCCCATTTTTATGCGCAGCATCCACAATATCAGGAGATGGCAAAGCAAAAATACCTTCGTCCGTACCTGCCCAATAGATGAGTGAATCGATGTATTGCCAGTTATCAAATGCGTATATATTGAAATCACTACCACCTGTTGATGGTGAGCTATCATGATTTGCATTGATAATCGCTGCGTTCGTAATCTTTGCGTCAGGATGGGCAAGATCATTGATTTGATGTCCTTTAAATCGGTTGGTATTTAAAGGTATCGTAGCACGATTCAAAGATGCATCTGGATCTGATTTTGGAGTCCATTTCATCAATGTTTCGAGTCTAAAAGCTGGTGATAATGGTTGAAGTGAAAGCCCATCATGATATGCTTCATTCACCTCATCCGTTCCATCTCCAGTAACAAGTGCATGAGATGGCATGACAAAAAAAGGTAATAATAACGAAAAACTGGTGACAACCGCAAGTGTTGTCTTTACATATGACTTAAATCTAGAATTTCTTTTCATAAATATCCCCTTTCAAATGTGCATGCGTTTTAGAAAACGCTTACACCTATATGTTATTTTGAAATCGCACGCCGAACAAGTCACAAATCATATGAATTTGGGTATAAAAAAAAGACCCCATGGGTCTTTTAGTTTTTTGTAGATTGACGAGGTGTATAAAGGTAACTGAGTTCAATTTCTTTATCTTCAACCTCATCCTCATTAAGCATTTTTGTAAGAACACGCATTGCAACTGCACCAAGATCATAAGATGGAATGGCGAAGCTTGACAAGCGCGGACGTACCATTGAGTTATATTTCGTATCAATTAAACATACAATTTCCAAATCTTCAGGTATATTCATATTACACTCATGCGCCGCATTCATTGCGGAAATCGCTTGAGAATCGCGGTTTGCAATTAAGAAATTGTAATTCATCGATTCAATATGATCCAAGAAATAATCATAGGATCGGCGGTAATCTACTGGAATTTCAATATACCCTTCATCATCAATGCCTAACTCTTGATAAGCACGTTGAACCCCTGACACCATTTGGTTTGTTGTGAAATCATTTTTGCGGTCTTGAATCACAGCAACACGGTTTTTAGGATCCATTTGAATCTTCTGCATCGTCAATTCATAAACTGCTTTTTCAATATCAACATAAACAGATGAAATTTGTTTATCAGACATTTTATTACCGATTATCACGATTGGGAATTGATATTTATTCAATTCTGCCAATTCATTTTCCATAAGTTTATCGTTATAAATAATAACACCATCCACACGTGATTTAATAATATCATCAATAACATCTTTAATATCTACGATACCTTCTGTCATTGTGTGCAGCATAATATTGTACTTATAAATTTTTGCGACATCAATTAAACCATTAATAATTTGACCGGTATAGCCAAAACTTGCTTCAGGGACGAGTAACGCAATTGTCGTAGTTTTTTGTAAAGCAAGGCCTTGAGCAATAGCATTTGGTTTATATCCTAATTTATCAATTGCAGTTTCTACTTTAACACGTGTTTCTTCACGAACAATTTCGAGACCATTAATTACACGTGATACAGTAGCGAGTGATACCCCAGCTTCTTTCGCTACATCATAAATCGTTACACGTTTCATACTTCTTCATCCTCTTTTACTTCATCTAATTTTTTATCGAGTTCACGAACTTGTTTTTCAGCCGCTTCTACAATATTTGAAGGTTCAAGGTTTGATTCTGCATCTCTTGATACTTGATCCAATTCTTCTTCTAAGGTATCAAGAAAAATGAATGCATCTTCTTCAAATTCATGTGCTTTCGTTTCTACGGTATCTTCAACAAATTCTGATACTTCTTCAGCACCATCATGGACTTTAACTTTTACCGTTTCAGCGCCTGCATGGACTTCTTTTGAGACTTTTTCTGCCTTAGCTCTTAATTCTTGTTCTGATACCCAATCCGTAACGTTTTTAGATGTATCTTTAACAATCTGAGTTCCAGCATCAACAGCCTCTTTTGTTTTTTCTTTTACAATCTCTGTGCTTTTAACAACACCCGGATGTTTTGCAAGGTCATCCAAACCCTTTTGCATTTTTTTCAGACCAAGAAGCGCACCTTCTTTAAAGCGATCAAAGGTTTCCGATTCTTCTACTTTTTGGAAAGTTGTCTTAGCAGATTCAAAAATACCTGATGCAAGATTTCCTAAATCATCAAAAAATTCATTGCGTTCCGGAGCAGCGCGAAGCACTTCTAAAGCGGAATTCACAATATCTTTATTTTTTTCAAGTAAATGTTCGGCACGTTCTTGGATAAGATCACTATCTTTAAAACCCGCAATGATTTCTAATGAGCGAACATTCATATCGTTAATGGTATTTAAAGTTTTATCTCTAAATGTTAAAAGACGCTCTTGACCATTTTTTGAAGCGATAATTTCATTACTTTCACTATAAAAGTTATAAACAACATCATCAATTTGATAAACAAGTTCATTTAATATTTCGTCATATTTACTCATAAATTCCAAAATCCTCCTCTTTTTCATCTCCAGTTTCTTGAGCCTCTGAGTTTTCAGGGGTACGTCCATTACGACGCTTATCTAAAAAATCTTTGGTCCAATTAACAATGGCATCGGAATGCTTCGCTCCATAACTTGCGACGGAGCTCACAGCACTTACGGCTGATTGATTTACCAAGTCCACTGTATTTGTAACATTATTTAAAGTATTTAAAGGTGCTTGAAGCTGATCCACTGAACTTTGTGTCGAATCAATAACACCGTTAACACGGTCGATTGTTTTCGGCAAATCCCTCACAACAACATAAATACGATACAAAATCATTGCCAATATAATTAAACAAATTACACCTACAATCGGTGCAATTAAGATTGATACTTCACGTAAATTCTGAATTAATGCATCCATTCTATCACCTCTCTAATGTCATTATAACTGTATATGAAAAAGTTTTCAATCGTTGAAACGTATTTTCAATGCATCTTTTAAATCATAAATATCTTTCGAACTCATAAAGACATAAACTGCTGGTCCAAAGGACTCAAGCAAGTCTAAGTCATCATCGTTTAAATCCACAACATGACTTCCATTGATGCGTTCTTGAAGGTATGTAATATCAATATCAATCCCCTCTTCCGCATCATCAATACTTGTAAAGGGACATAAACACACTTCATCTGCAAGGCTTAGTGCCTCCGCAAACTCATCTGCGAAATAATACACCCGACCAACACGGTGCGGTTTAAAAACCCCTACGATTTTATGATCTGGATAACGTGTTCGTGCCGCTTCAAGGGTTACACGGACTTCAGTAGGATGATGCGCATAGTCATCAATATATACATTATCTTTACCCGTCTCAATTACAAAACGACGTTTCGCCCCGGTAAAGGTTTGAAGACCCGCTTCGATATCATTCGGTTCAATGCCTTCATATAAACCCACCGCGATAACCGCAAGTGCATCTAAGATCATATGATCTCCAACAATTGGAAGATTAAAACGATGAACAAGTTTTCCATCCACTTCAACATCAAAGATGCTGTGAGTCGTTGTCTTTTCAAGTTCAGTTGCACGAATTTTATTGGCTTCACCAAAACCATAAGACCATGTTTCCACATCGAATGTTAAGTCTTGGTAATGAGGATCATCACCCCAAACAACAATTAACGATTCCACATTCTTTGCGAATTCCTTAAATGCGGATAAATAGTCCTCAACAGACTTAAAGTAATCCACATGATCGATTTCAAAATTTGTCATAATCGCGATTTTAGGTTTATATGCTAAGAAATGACGACGGAATTCACATGCTTCTACCGCAAAATATTCATCATCACGTTGTAAATCACCACGACCATCACCAATAAGATATCCGGTTTCTTTTGAGTAACTTAACATATCACGTAAAAGTGTTGTGGTTGTTGTTTTACCATGTGATCCACTTACCGCAATGGTACGATAAGAATCCATCATTTTCCCAAGATATTCATGATAACGATATGTTTCAACCGTCGGATTTTCCTTAGCAGCTTGAACCTCTTCATGATCATCCAAAAATGCATTCCCGATAATAACAACTGTATTATCCTTAATATTGTTTTTGTTAAATGGGACAATTGGAATGTTTAGCGCTCTAAGCGCATCTTCTGTAAAGAAATGACGATCGATATCTGAACCCATAACTTCATAACCCATTTTATAACAGATACGTGCTAAAGCTGCCATACCTGTCCCTTTAATACCAATAAAATAAATTGGTTTATTCTTCATGCTCATCAATTCCTTCTAAATAATCATACAGAGAAACTTGAACGGTTTCTCCTTTTCCTTCATTTGAAATAATATCATCCACACGTAAATCCATAAGGGACTCATCAATTTTACGTGCTTCTGCTTTTGATTCTTCTTGAACCTTTCCATACATTGGACTAATTACTTCTGCAACTGGTACATGTTTGGAGGCTTTATTCTTTTTGGGAATATCCAGAGGTTCTGAGGGCTGTGAAGGCCCACCATACATTGGACTAATAATATCTTTTCGTTGGTATTCGAATTTTTTTACTTCCAATTCGGATGTGCGGGCTGCTTTAGCACGCTCCATTTTACGTTTTGCTAGGTCATCATCGGCCGTAATCATGCGAGATTTACGGTTTAACTCACTGGCTGCATTCACAGCCTCGTCAGGAGTCATATCAGTAATAGGCTTTTCGCTTATAACAGGCTCTGTTATATCAACATGTTCTGTTACGGTTTTTGGCTTTTCTACAATTTTCTTTTCTTTGGGAAGAATTGGTTTCAACTCAGGAATTTCCACTTCACCAACATGATCAGAAATTTCTTCTTCTATAACGATTTCTTCTTCTTTAAATAAAACTGATGCTAAACGACGAAACATGATATTACCTCTACCTTTCTATCCTACTCCGTTTTTGGAGCTGTCTTATCAATTATATCCGAGATTGCTCCAGATTCTGGTATCGCATGCTCAAAGAATTCTTCATATCGTTCATGATACGTGATAATATCTTTCTTCGAGAAATCTTGGACTACTAAATCTTCATTTACTGTGATGCTTCGCATCGTTGTAAACATTGATTGCACAATCATATCCATATTGGCATCATTTACAATTGCCATCATATCGACTTGTCCATTTTCAAGCACTACAGCTTTATGCTTTTCTAAATCAACAATACTAAAGATAAAGTGTTGTTCTTTATCCGAACCGTCTACATAAGTACCGGTTGTACGATATGATACCGCTTCTTCTTTGATTAATGATGAGAATTGAATTTTAGAATCTTCTTTTTGATCCCCTTTTTCTTTTCCTTCATTATTCTCGGTAATTTCGGTATATCGTTTTGCTACAATATTCGCAACATCAAGATCAAGCATGATGGGTTTGCGATCAATTTCATAGAGTGTTGAGATTTGCGTTGATTGCTTAACCCCCACATCAGGTAAAAGATAATAACGATAATATTTTTTATTATGATTGGTCGCCTCGGGCATTGGTCTACTGAGTGCACTTTTAACGAGGTCATCATAATTGATCGCTGCAGGTGTACATCCACTTACAAGAAGTAAAAGTACCAATGCAGTTATTAACTTACGCAATGACATCACCCCATGTCTTCTTATCAATAAAGTGTAATAAAGCTTCACGAGCTGCTAAGTAATCATCCGTATCAAGTATTGAACTGGATGTATGAATATTACGTGCACATAAACAGCATGTTAATGTTTTAACACCGGAATTTGATTTGTGAACTGCACCCGCATCCGTTCCACCAGGTGAAAAGTAGTATTGATGCTTAATATCATGTTCTTTACATATATCCACAAACTTATAGATTAAATCTTTAGTCGCAATCATATTTCCATCCATAACACGAACCAAAACACCACCGCCTAATTTACCAATAGCTTTTGAATCTAACGCATCATTCGCTGGCGAACAGTCAAGAATAATTGCAAGATCAGGCTTCACAAGATTTGCGACCGTTTGTGCACCTCGTAACCCAACTTCTTCCTGAACACTACATCCAACATAGAGATCGTAATCCAATTCTTGATCTTTAAGTGCTTCAAGTAAATCCAAGCCCATTACACATCCATAACGGTTATCAAATGCTTTGGCTAAAAGACGTTTCCCTTTGTTTAATACATTGAATTCACCATCAACCACAACCATATCACCAATTTGAATACCCATAGCACGTACTTCTTCAGGTGTTGTTGCACCGACATCCACAGTCATCTGTGGAATTTGGATTGGCTTCAAACGATCTTCAGCTGAAAGCATATGCGGTGGTGTTGCACCAATAGCACCATCATAAACTTCACCATGACGTGTTGTAACACGCACACGATGACCTAAAAGCACTTGGCTAAACCAACCACCAACAGGATGAATTTTTAACACGCCGGTCTCAGTAACTTCTCGAACTAAAAACCCTACCTCATCCATATGTCCTAAAACTAAAACTTTAGGAGCATTTTTTTTCTTACTACGACGTACCGCTATAATACTTCCTAAGTTGTCACGGAGAATTTCATCCGTATAGTTTGAATATTCGTTAAATAAATATTGAGCTACTTGATGTTCATGACCACTCACACCATCAAGTTGTGTTAAGGTCTCAAACCAATTTAATTGCTTTTCATTCAACATTATTTTTTCCTCCAAATCGCTCTAAAAATCGGTTGCCCCATTTCATGGAACTTACGTTCATATTCGGTAAATGGATCTTCATGTTCATGACTTCTAAAATCAACATCCACTTCCACAAGTTCAAACTTATGTTGGCCAACACTCACAAGTGAATAATTAAAAAGACCTACGTTGTCTGTTTTCATCCAAATCTCACCTTTATCCGATAAGACAGTATAATATTCATCCAATTTGTCTTTATAAGTTAAACGACGTTTGGTATGACGTTTCTTAGGCCATGGATCACTAAAGTTTAAATGAACCACATCAACTTCACCCGGTGCAAACATATCGTTTAAATTTTCCGCATCGCCATAAATAAATTTCTTATGATCCCCCGGATTTTTTTCCAATTTCTTTAATGCGATTGAAGACGCTGTAAAATCACGCTCCATCGCTACAATACCGCGATCTGGGTACAGCGCTGATAACTGATGCCAGTAATCACCTTTACCCGATCCAATCTCTAAATGAAGCAATTCGCTACCGAGTGCTTCTTTCCAATTTCCTTTAATTGTTTCAAATTCTGTTACTGTGTAGTCAGCAAAAGTTTCAAAGACTTCTGAGCTCCACTCTTTTTTACGTAATCTCATGCAATCATCCTCATTTTAATATGTACATTGTACCATGCTTCAAGACTTCTTACCTTGTTTTTTACATTATTTTCATGAATATGTGATAAAATACAAATATGAAAAACAAACTCACCGCAACCGGGATTATTGTTGAATATAATCCTTTACATAATGGTCATTGTTACCATATTAAAAAGACCCGTGAAATCACGCAATGTGATGTTTTAATTGCGGTCATGTCACCAAATTTTGTACAACGCGGTGAACCGGCTTATCTGGATAAATGGGTTCGTACAGAAGCGGCTCTTGAATCAGGTGTGGATTTAGTTTTAGAACTTCCAACTATTTATACTTTACAAAGTGCGGATGTCTTCGCATTTAAGGCAGTCGAAATCTTAAATCATGTGGGTATTCAGTCCCTTGTATTTGGTTCAGAATCAAATGTTCTTCCCGTCAAACCACAGTTTGATAAAGGCTTACTGAAACAAGGGCATTCCTTTGCCCATGCTTCAAATACGTCCAACCATCAGTCAAATGATATTTTAGGTGTCTACTACGTTCAAGCATGTCAAACATACGGGATAACGCCATTAACCATTCTCCGTACGAATAACTACCACGATCAAAGCATTAGTACAAGCATCGCTAGTGCCTCCGCAATTCGTAAAGCACATCAAGAAGGCATCTCTGTTAGCCATACAACGCCTTTAGACCTTAATACACTTACAAGCTATCAACTCAAGGAGTATGAACCCTTTATACACTATTTGCTTTCCGTTCAACCCTCTAAAACACTCAGTCAAAATTCATTAGTTTCAGAAGGGATTCAAAATCTATTCATCAAACATCGACATCTTCCTCTTGATGATTTAATTGAAACGTGTACCTCTAAACGCTATACACGATCACGGGTACAACGCACCTTAATGAACTTACTTTTAAATTTTACGAAAGATCTTGAACAACCCCTAGAACACGTTCGAGTCTTGGGCATGAACACCAAAGGAAAAGCTTACTTACGACAACTGTCCGATGATGAAATTCCCTACACAACGCAATTTAAGCATTACCAGTTTAAAGAACTGGAATTACGCGCAACTGAAGTTTACACCTTACCCAAAGATGAGACGATAAAAAAAAGACTTCTTAAACAAGAAGTCTCCGAACTTATTATTAAAACTTAAGCGGTTTAATAACTTCCCATGGGAAGCCATCACGACCGAAATGACCGAAATTTGCGGTATTACGATAGATTGGACGTAATAAATCAAGTTCCGAAATAATATTGCCGACTTTAAAATCAAAGTTGGCTTTTATTATGTCTAAAATCTCTGATTCAGGACGTTTATGCGTTCCGAAAGTATCAATATGAATTGAAAGGGGATCTGATAAACCAATTGCATAACTTAATTGCAATTCAATTTTATCGCAAAGCCCTGCAGCCACAACACTTTTTGCGACATAACGTGAGAAGTAAGCTGCTGAGCGATCCACTTTAGATGGATCTTTCGAACTAAAGCATCCACCACCGATACGACCAAATCCACCGTAGCTATCCACTACAATCTTACGACCCGTTGTACCACTATCACTAAAAGGACCTGCAATACTAAACTCACCACTTGGATTCACAATAAAACGTGTTTCTTCTGTAATCCATTTTGAATCAATGACGGGTTTAATAATGGACTCCATAACTGTTTTCTCAATGGTAGCGTGATCAATTCCAGCTTGATGAGATGCACTCACTAAAACAGTATGCACAAACTTTGGTTCATTACCTTCATACGCAACGGTTACTTGTGTTTTCCCATCGGGGTAAAGCCAATCAATCTCCGCTTTCGCATCACTTAAACGTTTTGATAATGCATGCGCTAAGTGAATTGGTAAGGGCATATAATTCTCTGTTTCATTACATGCAAACCCAAACATAATTCCTTGATCGCCTGCCCCTACATTTTCTTGAGACACAACTGCATTATTGATTTGTGATGATTGTTTATTAACTTTAACCATCACTTCATATACTTCTGGATAACCAATATCCGCAATGACATCTTTCGCAACCTGTGCATAATCAATCACAGCTTTCGTATTAGCCTCACCATAAATTAAAACAAAATTATCTTTAATGGTCGCTTCAACTGCCATTTTAGAATTAGGATCTTGTTTTAATGCTTCATCTAAAATTGCATCGGCAATTTGATCGCACATTTTATCCGGATGACCATCCGTAACACTCTCTGATGTAAAATATACTAAATTCATACTAGCCTCTTTTCTAACGACATAAAAAAAAGTCCTAGCAACAACACTAAGGCTCAGAAATACATCTATAGCTTCTTATCGTTGTTAGCTGTACCACCTTGCTCTAGCAGGTTGGTATGAGGTTAATGAGCTAACTCTCTACCTCAACTCTTGATAATCGTGCCTACATCTTAAACTAATTGTACTGAAAAAGCAACAGATAGACTGGAATTTTCAATAAAGAAATTGAGGAGGACGAACTATTAATGATAATTATGAAAAAAGGAATAAGCATTGCTGCTTATTCCAACGGTTTCTGACGATAATTACCTTCTATGCGTTCTACTGATGAAATCTCAATAAAAGCTTTCGGATCTGTTTGCGTGATCGCATCTATAATACATGCAAGTTCAAATTGATTCACAACAATATACAAGACGGCCTTATATTTTTGTTTAAACATCCCAATTCCATCAATCTTCGTAATACCATGGCGAGTCACAGCCATCACAGCATCCGAAACTTCTGTTGGAAGATCCGTAATAATATGTAAACTCGATAACTTATAACGATCATGATAGTGATCAATGACTTGCGTTGAAACAAATTGGTAAATAATTGAATACAATGCAAGCATCCAACCATAAACAAAGCCAGAATAAATTAATAGGGTAATATTGAAATACATAATTTTATCCCACATCGGTTTATTCTTAACCATAGAGTAATAAATTGCGACAAAATCAGTACCGCCTGCTGAACCCCCTACCTTTAAAGCAAATGAAGATCCAACACCGTTCATCACTCCTCCAAAAATGGCTAGGAGGATCGACTGATCATTAGGATCAACATTAGGTAAGACGGTAACCACAGGAAGGATTTCCACAAACAACGAAACCAAACCAACGTGTAAAAAGGACAATGCAAGGAAACGACGACCGAGTTTTTTCCATACAAATATCAACACGATAGCATTAATCAGGAAGAACACAATTCCATAAGACAATTCAATTCCAAATAATCGACTGCTCTCTTTCAGTAATAAGATTGTTAATCCACCAGCTCCAGCAGGAATCAAATTCCCTGGACGAACAAACGTTTTAATTGCTAATGCCGAAAATAACGCACCAACAACAATTCCAACTATATGTTTGGGTTTAATTAACCTTAAATTTTCCATATTTATCATAACTGTACTTTAAGTACATCCCTTCTTAACTCTAAATTGATAATAACACATATTTCAAAAAACCCAATCAATCAAACCTTATTTTTGTGAATCTATGATAAAAACTATGTGAAGAAACGCACAAATTTAATTTGAGATAAAAAAAAAGAGGTTGTTGTCTAATCACAACAACATCCCTCACACTCTTCATCTTCTTCAAAATCCACATCTTCACGCGCAATCGCAACACAATCAATTGAAATCTTCGCATTCTTCGGCAGACGCGATACTTCAATACAACTACGAGCTGGATAGGGATAGGAAAAATAGATTGCATACATTTGGTTCATCTTATCAAAATCTTCAAAATCGGTAAGATAGACAGTCGTTTTCACAACATCACTCAAACTCAGACCGCTTGCTTCTAAAATATGTTCCATGTTTTCAATTGTTTGAATTGTCTGCTTCACGATATCTTCCGCAACAAGATTCGATGTCGCATCAATCGGCAATTGCCCTGAAACATAAACCGTATTATCGATAAGTAATCCCATTGAATAAGGACCCACGGACTTCGGACCCGTTTCGGGACGGATTTGTTTTCGAACCATCTTACATGCCTCCTACAATAAATCGCGATAGTACTCGTCGATTTCTTCATCTTTCTTAAAGCGTTTGTTTAATTTGAAGTAACCCACAATCGCACCAACGACGATAATAAGAAGGCTTCCTAAACTTAAGAACCCATTTAAATCTTCAATCATCTCTGTCACCTCATTTCTTATATTATAGTTTAATGGTTTTTTGAATTCAACGAATCCGCACCACCGCATTCATGTCCTTAAACCATTAGAAATCTTTTAAGAAGTCTTTACCTTTGAGAACTTCATGTGTCGCTAATTCTGGATATCCAATTTGACGCAGAACTTCAAAAACACAGATTGCAACCGTATTGGAAAGATTCATACTGCGTGCATTGGGAGCCATTGGAATTCGGAAACAACGATCATAATTTTCTTTAAGTATTGATTTCGGAATACCCGTACTTTCCTTACCAAACACAAGATAGATATCTGTTTCTTCAATCGATGTATAATCAAAATCACTGTGGGTATGTTCCCCATAACGCGTCAGATAAAACACAGGCCCGTTAACCGTCTCAAGAAAACTATCCCAATCAAGATGACGTGTTAGGACCAAATCATCCGAATAATCCATTACACTCCGTTTAACACGCTTCTCATCCAAAATAAACCCTAGCGGTTCAATTAAATGCAGTGCAGCACCACTTGCTACACAAGTTCTCATAATATTACCGGTATTCTGAGGAATCTCCGGTTCGTAAAGCACGACGTGAATCATATTTAACCTTCCAATCTAAGCCAAAATAGGCAGCACCCATAAGGGCAAATATCACTGCAGTAGCAGCAAAAATACGATATACAAGAGCCATAAAGAAGGGTTCTGGAACCAACAAAATTAAACGGTCCACCCTCGGATTTAAAAGCCATAAATCATTACTGAATACAATATTGTGGAATGTAATCCAAAATGTATCAAAATCTAAAATCGCAATCATTGCAATTGTTCCGAAAATTACAGCCAAAACAATCAGCGCTGACCCTAAAACATCACGATTTAATACCAGGTCAAGATAATCTCCCGAACCCAAACTCACCACAATCATGATTGCTACAAAAATCATACCCAAATTACGAAACAACATCGTTTTTTGATAGAGTGCTTTCACATCTTTCATATGCTCGTGTTCACGCTCATTAAACATTGGTACCGTTTCACCCTGAATAACCACAGTTTTCGATAATGCTGGCTCTCGATCTTTTAAATAATCTAAAAGTTCTACCGTAACATCTTCCAATTCCGTCTCAGTAACCCCAATTTCTTGAGCAGTATTCGCACGTTTATAAAAATTATGATAAGTACTTCTGTTAAACGATAAAATATCAATCGCTGTAATCATCATACATACTACAAAAATCACGACAGCAACACCATAAAATTTCCGTTTCATCATTACCCCCTTAGATAATTCAAGAGTAGTTGGACCGCTCGACCACGATGAGAAACTTCATTTTTCGCATCATTTGACATTGTGCCAAAGGATTGTTCGGATCCTTCTGGATAGAAAATCGGATCATACCCAAAACCTGTTCCACCTTCTTGAACCGCTCCAATTACACCCTCGACTACACCCTCAAAAATTTCGTCGCACTTTGGGCCATACATTGAAATGGCACAATGGAAGCGTGCACTACGATCTTCCACCCCGTCCAATCGTCTTAATATTTCATTATTTTTTAATTCATATGGTGTATCTTCACCCATGAAACGCGCTGATTTCACGCCAAGTATATCGGGTAAAGCATCGATGACCAAGCCTGAATCATCTGAAATTACTGTTAAACCTGTTTTTTCAGATAAATACTTTGATTTAAGGCGTGCATTACCGCGAAATGTTGCTTGATCTTCAATGACAGCATCCATTGAAATGCCATAATCCTTTGCGCTGCGTACAGTATAGCCTAAAGGTTCCAAAAGTTCTCTAAACTCACGGATTTTTCCTTCGTTATGGCTTGCAATTAATAGTTCCATAGAATACCTCCAAGTCTTATGAAATTATAACACTTATGATATAATTACACTATGAAAATTCAAAAAACCATTCGACACATTCTAAATGAAGATGCCCTTCAGATCAAACATATCGATACCGGACTTACTAATGATAACTTCTATGTAAAGACGGAACATTACGATGTGGTTTTAAGAATGCCCAAACCTGAAAATCACGGATTGTTTGATTATGTCCATGAAGGTCATGTGCTTAATCTCTTGAATGATTCCAATCTTGAACCCCATCTTTGGTATTTTGATCCAAATACGGGCATAAAATGTGCGAACTATGTTGAAAAGGCTGAGACCTTCTCAATTGAATACCTTGACCGGGCTGCAAAGCTCATGCGTTCATTTCATAATTTGAAGCTCAAATCAGGAAAAGTATTTAGTATTAAGGATCATTTTGAAATGTACCGAAGCAGAATCAAAGATCCTTGTTACGATCCGAATTTTGTGATGGAAATTATGAACGAAGCCGATGCTTACTCGCATGACAACCCAATTTTATGTCACAATGATTTGGTACCCGGTAATTTTCTGTTTACCGATACACAGGATTATCTCATTGATTTTGAATATGCTATGGATAACGATCCATGTTCTGATGTCATGTCTTTCATCACTGAAAATGATATCACAGACACCGAAGTGCGAAATCAGTTCTATTACGCGTACTTCGGATCATTACCGGGCGAAACAATCCAACATAAGCTTGATGTCTTTGAAGTGGCACACAACGCCTTATGGTGTGCTTGGGGACTTATGATGTTAGAATCACATCAACAAGCCATCTACCAAGAAATTGCCGCTTTGAAATACCAAAGACTTTGCGAGGCCTATTCTAAAACAAAACCCACCAAACAATAATTGGTGGGTTTTTGTTTATAAAAAAAGATCCCGAAGGATCTAATTAATTTCATATAATTCTTTGAAGAATTCATTAATTTCCGCAATGGAATCGATGAGTTCTTCTTTATCTTGTAGATGAAGTAGCAATCGTTCAGACATGGCTTCATGAAATTGATTATGAATTTCCATAACCGCTTCACCTTTATCCGTTAAACGGAGTCGATAAACACGTCGGTCGTTCTCATCTTGTTCACGAAGAACATAGCCTTTTTGACTTAATCGATTGATCGTTGTTGTTAAAGTGCCTTGCGTTATTCGAAGCGCCTCCGCAACATCCCGCATCATTTTCGATTTGCTTTTTTGAATGCTTTCAAGTGCATGAATTTCCGTCATAGATAATCGAACACCATGAACTCGATGATATCGTTCTTCTAATATTAAAATTTGATTAAAAATATCAACCAATAATTCATTAATTACTTTACCAGCATCATCTCTCATGATTTATTATTTTTCTAAAGCTTTTTGAGCTTTTCCTACTAAAGTTGTAAATCCTTTAGGATCATGGATAGCAATTTCTGATAACATTTTACGGTTAATTTCGATGTTTGCTAAACGTAGACCATGCATTAATTGGCTGTAGCTCATGTCATTTAGACGAGCAGCAGCGTTAATACGTGTGATCCAAAGTTTACGCATTTCGCGTTTTAATTGTTTACGGTCACGGTAAGCGTAACGTTGTGAACGCATAACTTGTTCATTAGCTGTACGGTAAAGTACATGTTTTGAACCATAGTAACCTTTCGCTAATTTTAATGTTCTTTTACGGCGTGCACGTGACGCTACTGAATTTGTTGATCTTGGCATACTAATTCATCCTTCCTTAATCTTGTAACAAATGCTTGATGCGTTTGTAATCGCTCTTAGAAACTAATGTAGCTTTACGTAGTTGGCGATTTTGTTTATTTGACTTATGTCTAGCAAAGTGAGAAACATAAGCTTGTTGTCTTTTTAATTGTCCTGATCCTGTACGTTTAACACGTTTTGCTAAAGTACGTTTTGTTTTCATTTTAGGCATAACTGGCCCTCCTCTTATAAACTATTTCTTTTTATTTGGAGATATTACTACAGACATTGTATTTCCTTCGAGTTTCGGACGTTTTTCAACGGATCCTAAATCTGAACATTCCTCGATGAAACTATCCATTGTCTTTCGTCCAACCTCTAAACGAGTGATAAGACGTCCTCTAAATCTCATGTCAACTTTAACTTTGATTCCTTCTTCTAACCATTTACGAGCATGACGTAACTTTGTATCAAAGTCATGTTGATCAATAACTGGTGATAATCGAAGAGGTTTAATTTGGGTAACATGTTGATGTTTCTTCGCTTCTTTCGCTTTCTTTTGTAATTCAAAACGATAGCGACCGTAATCCACGATTTTACATACTGGTGGGTTTCCATTAGGCGCAACACAAAGCAAATCAAGATTGTGCTCATTGGCTTTTTCTAATGCTTCGCGACGCATAAGGATTCCAAGTTGTTCACCTTTAGGTCCAATAACAAGAACTTCTTTAAAACGAATTGCTTCGTTCACTAAATCCTCTGGTCCTTTAGGCTTTTCATTTCCATATCTTCTACTAATAAAATTCACCTCCTTGTGGTGTAAACAATAAAAAATGTGTCTCATTATAGGAAACACACTCAAAGGTATAAATTAATATTGACCTAAGCTTATTACCTATGAATGAATCATCAGGTGAGAAGTGTGCTTCTGCTTTCTTATTGCTTGGTAAGTATATCACGGTCATATCAACATGTCAATGAAATACTCAATAACAGCTCCGGAAACAAAGTCCACAAAGCGTGAATTATTAGCGAACATATTATACATTTATTTTATCATTCTGCCTATACCTATTTTAAAATATAATTTTTAAAAATCTTTACTCACAAAAAAAGCACCCTAAGGTGCTTTTGCATTATTCAGAATCTTTTTTCTTATGAACGATTTCCAAATGCAATTCTTCAAGTTGTTTATCAACTGCAGGTGAAGGAGCGTTTGTTAATGGGCAACGCGCTGATGCATTTTTAGGGAACGCAATAACATCACGAATTGTATCCGAGTGCGTTAACGCCATTGCAAATCGATCCAAGCCAAATGCGATTCCACCATGAGGTGGTGTACCGTATTTAAAGGCATCCACAAAGAAACCAAAACGTTTTTTAATTTGTTCCGGTGTAAAACCAATAATTTCAAACATTTGTTCTTGTAATTCTTGGCGGTAAATACGCATCGAACCACCAGCAATTTCAAATCCATTTAATACAAGGTCGTAAGCTTGCGCGATGACTTTGAGTGGATCTGTATCAAGAAGTTTTTCATCGTCTTCGCGTGGTGCTGTAAATGGATGGTGACGTGCAATAATAACATCTTCGTCCATTTCAAACATTGGGAAATCCACAACCCAGCAATACGCAAATGTATTTTCAGGAATGAGATTGTAATCCTTAGCAAGTTGAAGTCGTAATGCACCAACAGCAGTACAGGTGTTCTCCCACATACCACTACCAATAAATACAACATCACCAACTTCTAGATCATATTCCTGAATCATTTGAATACGTTCTTGTTCATCAATAAATTTCGCTGCGCCACCGGCGAAACCTTCTTCTTCAACTTTCAAGACTACCAAACCTTTTAATCCGTTTTTCTTTACAAGATCGGTATATTTGTCCATTACTTTACGTGTCATCGATTCTGCTTGTCCTTTAAGTACAAGACCTTTTAAGACACCACCCTCTTTAAGGGTGTCACTGAACACTTTAAATTCACTAAGCATAAAAATTCGATTAAAATCTTGTAAATACATTTCAAAACGCATATCCGGTTTATCAGATCCATAAACATTCAATGCATCTTCAAAACGAATTTGAGGAATGCGAGGTTTTTCAAGACTTAAAACATTGACCATTACATTATCGACAACTTCTTCCACAAGACTCATAAATTGTTGTTGATCCAAGAAGGATGCTTCAATATCGACTTGAGTAAAGTCAAGCTGACGGTCAGCTCGTAAATCCTCATCACGGAAACAACGAGCAACTTGATAGTAACGTTCAAGACCACCAATCATAAGTAGTTGCTTAAAAATTTGTGGTGATTGCGCAAGCGCATAAAACTCACCTTCATGGACACGTGATGGTACAAGATATTCGCGAGCCCCTTCAGGTGTTGATTTTGTAAGCATTGGTGTTTCAACATCAATAAATCCCATTTCATCAAGGGTACGACGCATCTCGGTAACGATACGTGCGCGTGTAATCAATTTATTTTGCATTACCGGACGACGCAAATCAAGATAACGATACTTTAGACGTGTTTCTTCCAATGCATCCGTTTCATCCGCAATAATCATCGGTGTTTGTGCTGCTTTATTGATAATCTTAACTTCAGTTACTTCTATTTCAATATCGCCAGTATCCATTTTAGGGTTTTTATCCTGACGTTCACGAACGGTACCACTTACCGAAATAACAAATTCATTTTTTAATTCTTGAACAATTGGATATTCATCATGATTCACAACTAATTGAATCAAACCACTTCGGTCTCTTAAATCAATAAAATTAATTGAACCAAAGTTACGACGTTTCGCAACCCATCCAACCAGCTCCACATGTTGTCCAACATGCTCAATTCTTAACGTTCCATTATGATGTGTTCTTTCCATTATTTAGCTCCAATCCACTTTCTAACCTGTTCCACGACATCCTCGTGGGCCACACGACATTGTTCTTGTGTTTCAATATTTTTTAAAGTTACGACATTTTCTGCAACTTCATCACTTCCACAAATCATCGCAATTTTCGCATTAAAGCGATCAACTTGCTTAAATTGTGCTTTCATCGATTTGTTGTAGTAATCCATATCCGCATCATAGCCTGCTTCACGCAACATTTCGATCATTTTAAACATCGAGCCATTTGCTTCATGTCCTAAAGGCATTCCAAATACATCAATACGATCTTCGGTATCAAATTCAACACCCGCTAAATCTGCATAGAGTAGAAGGCGTTCAAGACCCATCGCAAATCCAATTGCATCTACTGAAGGCCCCCCAAAATATTCTACAAGCTTACTGTAACGTCCACCTGCGAAAATTGTTGACTGAGACGCAGCTTTGGGGTCTGTAGAAATGAGCTCATAAACTGTATGGTGGTAGTAATCCAAACCACGTACCAAACGCGAGTCAATTTCATAAGCAATCCCTTGTTCATCAAGCGTTCGTTTTAATTCTTCAAAGTATTCTCGTGAAGCATCGTTTAAATAGTCATGATTAATTGGAGCGGTTTTCATCGCTTCATGTTCTTGATCTACTTTACAATCCAACATTCGTAAAGGGTTTTGTTCATAACGACGTTGACAATCCGCACACATCGTATCGAGATGACCTGCAAAATGATCACGTAAGGCTTTTTTATAAGCATCCTGAGATTCTTGATCACCCAATGTATTGACTACTAATTTAAATTGTGTGATTCCAACTTCTTTTAAAATATTGATACCGACAAGCATTGATTCAATATCGATATATGGGTTTGCTTCTCCAAGAAATTCAACACCAAATTGGTGGAATATACGCAAACGTCCAGCTTGAGGTCTTTCATAGCGGAAGTTTGGTGCAATGTAGAAGTAACGTTGCAAAGCGCCTCCTGTTGCGTAAAGTTTATGTTCTACAAAACTACGAACCAAACCTGCAGTTCCTTCGGGTTTCAGGGTAAGCGATCGATTGCCACGATCTTCAAACGTATACATCTCTTTATTAACAACATCACTGCCATCATTTCCACGCGCAAATACATGTGTATGTTCAAAAACTGGTGTACGCATTTCAGTGATATGATATCGATCACACATCTCCCGAGCGATGCGCTCAATGTGTTGCCATTTTTTAGCCTCTGCTCCAAAAACATCTTGTGTACCGCGAGGTGCGCGATAATTTTCTGACATAATTCTACCTCCTCTAGTATATAAAAAGGTGCTACCAAGGACGCAAATCGCGTGGTACCACCTTTGTTTTTTACTTAATCTCTTAACGCGAGTCACGACAATTTCTACTGATTCAAAATTGTATCTCCCATGTGTCCCATTCCTTTATTGATATGCTTTTCACCAACCAGCATTTCTCTACAATCAAACCAGAATTTAATCATGATCATTGAATATGATATTACTTTAACACAATCGCACTTTAGATGCAATTACAAAGTGATGCGATCAACACGAATGACACTATCAACTTTTCTTAAATTCGCAATCAATGTTTTTAAGTGATCTGCATCACGAACAACTGCACGCATGGTCGTCGTAGCATGAATTCGATCTTCGTTGATTTCTGAATTAACAGCATTCAGTCGCACTTTGAGTTGTGAAGCAATTGTGATGATATCGGTAAGTAAAAAATTACGATCTGTGGAAAGAATTTGAAGCACGGCTTCATACTCCCCTTGCTCGTGATTTTCTTCCCATTGAACTTCAATCAAACGTGCGGTTTCATGTGCAATGTTTGGACAGTCCTTTCGATGGACCTTAACACCACTACCTTTAGTAACATAACCTACAATTTCATCGCCATAAACAGGATTACAACAATTACTCAAGCCAATCATCATCGAATCAATTCCCGATACACTCACACCTGACTTACTGGTTGACTTACTTTGTTGGGTCGCACTACGGGCCACAACTTTTTCTACCTTACTGTTTTCGTCATTAAAGTTTTTATTAAGATCCAATCTTTCAAAAAGAGCGGGAAATGACAAGGATTTTGACGCAATCGCATACATTAAATCATCAAATGAATTTACCGAAAATTGACTGTAAACATGTTCAAAGCGTTTGGACGCTTTTAATTCTTTCTCATCAATACCACGACGTTTACACTCATCCTTAAACATCGTTTCGCCTTTATCCACAATTTCTTTACGATTATCCATCTGTTGTTTCAGAAGGAAATTACGAATTTTGTTTCGAGCATGTGTTGTTTGGACTACTTTAAGCCAGTCTTCACTTGGAGTCGATTGTTTTGATGTCTTCACTTGAACAACATCCCCAGTTTTAAGCGGCGTATTCAAAGGTACTAATGTACCATTAACGATAGCACCAACCGTTTGATGACCGACTTCGGTATGAACTCGATACGCAAAATCAATCGGTGTCGCACCATTAGGAAGACCAATAACGCGCCCTTTCGGAGTCATAACATAAACATTTGCTTCGAAAATATCTTTTTGAAGCACATTCATATAATCCTGAGCATTCTCATCGACGCCCTCGGTAAGAATGTTGATATCTCTAAACCATGAGAGTCGGTCTTCAATTTCTTTTTGATTTGCTTCTTGATTGGTATTGCCTTCTTTATATCGCCAATGCGCTGCGACCCCACGCTCCGCGATTTCATCCATTTGTTTCGTTCGAATTTGAACTTCAAAAATAGCACCTTCGTCACCAACGATTGTGGTGTGAAGGGATTGATACATATTCATCTTCGGCATTGCAATATAGTCTTTTAAACGTCCAGGAATGGGACGATAGTTCGCATGAATATGACCTAAAATTTCATAACAATTTAACTCGGTCTCCGTAATAATACGAATCGCAAGCAAATCTAAAATTTCATCAAATCGCTTATGCTTTGTCGTCATTTTTTTATAGATAGAGTAAAGATGCTTGGAACGACCAAAAATATTAAAACGAATATTATTTTCAAGTAATAACTCTGCAATATCTTCAATCATACGTGTAACTTGAGCATCGCGCTCAGCCTTACGATCATCCACAAGACGGGCAATTTCATAATATTTATCACGGTGAAGGTAACTAAAACTCAAATCTTCAAGTTCATTTTTAATTTCTCCAAGACCCAATCGATGGGCAATCGGTGCATAGACATCCAATGTCTCTGCCGCAATCTTTTTTTGCTTTTCAGGGTTATGGTATTGAAGTGTTCGCATATTATGAAGACGGTCTACCAGTTTAATAAAAATAACCCGAACATCTTTTGCCATCGCAATAAAGATTTTACGATGATTGGCAGCAAGATACTCTTTTTCATCTTTAAATTCAATATTACCAATTTTTGTAACACTTTCCACAAGTGTTGCGATTTCTTGATTAAACTCTTCCGCAAGTTCTTCTTTACTTACATCACAGTCTTCAATAACATCATGCAAAAGCCCTGCTGAAATTGTGGTTGGAGACATGCCTAAATTTGAGAGAATATAGCCCACGTGTAAAATATGAACAATATACGGTTCACCACTTTTACGATATTGACCTGAATGCTTCGCTTCCGCAAACTCATAAGCATGCGTAATTAATTCAATGTTTTCAGGTGTTGTAATATATTTTGACGTCTCTTCGAGTATCATATCAAAACTTATATCTTGAAATTGTCTCATCGGCTACCTCCAAATTTGAGAAAAGAACGAAGGGATCTTCGTTCTTAGTATTGCATAATTGTAAAGACTTCATAGCCCTCAAGTTTATCGCGGCCATTTAAATCTTCAAGTTCGATTAGGAATCCACATCCTACAACTTCAGCACCTAATTCTTCAATGAGTGCTACTGAAGCTTCAACGGTTCCACCTGTTGCAAGTAGGTCATCAATAATGAGAACCTTCTGACCCGGTTTAACACCGTCTTTATGGATATGAAGCTCATTGGACCCATATTCGAGATCGTATTTGTAACTTACCGTTTCACGTGGTAGTTTACCTGGTTTACGAACAGGAACAAAGCCAATATTCATTGCATATGCTACGGGACATCCAAAAATAAATCCTCGGGATTCAGGTCCCACAATAACATCTGCACCCACCTTACGGGCAAATCCTTCAAAAAGTCGTGTTGCTTCCGCAAACGCTTCGCCATCTGCCATTAAAGGGGTAATATCTCGAAACTTGATGCCTTCTTTAGGGAAATCATCAATTGTTGCAATATAGTTTTTTAAATCCATAACATCCTCCAAAGTACAATCATTATTATATCATAGTTTTTTCTTTTTCTTGTACTTATTAAAATAGAAAAAACCACTTCCTCCAACAATTGTCAATACGATGATTAATAAAGAGATGATGATAAAATGATCATCTGTTTTCGCCAGTTTATTAAACGTGATCACGTAGTCATTATTGGTAACTGAAAATTTGAGTCGGTCCTCATTGGATACCGATACTTCTTGATTGGTAAACTCTAATTCGTTTTTATTGGTTCGCTCATAAATAAAGTGCATTTGCGAAAACGTTGACTCAATTAATTTCGCAGATAATTCCACGGTTGTGCCTTCGCCAAACTGAGCTTGATTCGCAAACATCAATTCAAAAGCACGTCCTGATAATTGTTCATACAACGGTGAACGCTCCGTAATCTGAATGATCTTAAATCGTAAATCCACATCATGCGGGTATGAACCTTGGAAATTATAAATAATGAGTGGAACATTTCGTTTATCAACTAAGTGAATGGATAAGGTTTTATCCGTCAATGCACTCATTACGGTTTCCGAAACAATAAATGATTCCAAATTAGACATATCTTTTTCGAGTAAAACATCATCGAGGACCAGGATTACTTCCGAATGATCACGCGCTTCGATAAACTTGGTTAGTATTTCATCAGGTAACGTTAAGGCATACTTTTGATTTTCAGACTTAATTAAGTTATCTGTTACAAGTACAAGGCGATCCCCTTCTTCTTTATCAACTTTTAATTTGATAATATCAGCGCCCGATTCCGTTTGCTTAGACTTAACCGTTACTTCTAATTCAGCGTGGTGTTCACCAATCGTTGCGGTAACTTTCGTTTTCCCAATTTTTTTCGAAATTAGACGATTTTCCACAACTTCAACAATTCCATTATCTTCCGAAACATAACTAGCATTCCGGGACGTTGTTGTATCATAGGGCACAAAAATAAGATCCGGAATTTCTACTTCATCTTCCAAAACGATCGTCAGATTAGACGGATTAAACTCGATATCACGTAAGGGAATTGTTACAGTAACTTTTACACTTGATGTAATTGTCCCAATACGCGCTGTGATGGTTGTTGTACCAGCTGATTTTGCTGTCACTTTTCCATTCACAACATCCGCAACCGCTGTATTGTCCGAAGACCAAATAATGCTTTTATCTTTCATAGCATCATTACTTAAGGTATATTCCAACTCATATTCAAAACCGCGGTTGATATACACATCTTCATTTTTAAAATTAATGGTCCCATCAAGAACATTTACTTTAACACTGATTTCTTTCGTGTAGATTTCTTCCCCATCCACCGCCACAATCGTAATAATGGATGAACCCTTCGCAAGTGCAGTAATCAAACCTTTTTCCGATACACTTACAATATCTGGATTTTCGCTTTTGAAAGATACCGTCGCTTGTTTACTTAGACCTTCTAAGGTGAAATCAATCTGCATGCTTGAATTTTCATACAGATCATATTTAGCCTGTTTAATTTTTATAGGATCTTTTACAACTTCCGCATCATCTTGCGTCACCGCAACACGACGTGATGTAGGAGGAATCTTATCCGCAATGGGTTGCTTATTAATTTGTGGATTTTGCCCAATACCACTGAGAAGTAATACTGTAGCTAAAAATGTTTTAAACATAACATGCCTCCTATTCAATAGTCCTATCATATCACAAGTTATTCAAAATCTTCCACGAACAATACATTTTTTGAACGACTGTCTAAATCTAAGGTTCCAATTAAACATCGTGCTGTTTGAAGTTGGTATTTTTGATATTGTTGTGTAAAAAATACTGCTTCATCAAATGAAAAGTTATTAAATGCGTATTTAAAACCATAACCATTGAGGTTATACAATTGGAAATCACGCGGTATATCAATACTCATTAACGGTAGTTTAAAACCTTCCCCAAAGGGTTCAAGCTGACGTAATTGTTCAAGAGCCGTTTTCGTGATCCATGATGGGTCAATTGCAAGAACCGATTCACGACGTCCTTCAAATGTACCAAAATCCGAAACAAGCTGGTTCACATCGGATTTAAAATCCTCAAAGGTTGCTTTATTAAGCGTCATTCCATAAGCAAAATCATGCCCACCCATTGCTACAAAGTAATCTGAACGAACTTCTGTAAATATATCTTGTAATGAAAATGTCATACTCCGTGCACTGCCCTTTAGGACATTATCATATTCCGTTAAGACTAAGGTCGGTTTCATGGTTTCTTGAGCTACCTGATTGGCTACAATCCCTAACAACCCTTCATGAAACCGTCTATCGACAATAATTTGGATCGGATCATCATTCACCTGCGTCATCGCAACTTCTTTAAGTGCTTTTCCTTGTTCTTTGCGATAGTCATTTAATTTAAACAACTGTTTCGCATAGGAGGTAATCACCGATTCATCCGTCGTTGTAAAGTACTGAACTAAAGTATTCACATTGGCCAAATCACCCAATCGTCCCACCGTATTAATTTTAGGAATTGCTTGAAAAGAAAGCAATTTCGCAGAGTAATGTGTAAAGCGATTACGCTTCACTAATGCATCAAATTGTAAGAACTGATTTTGATTTAGTGCATCAATTCCTTTTCGAACAATTTCTCTATTTTTACCCCATAAAGGCATAACATCCGCAACCGTTGCAGTACACGCCATCGCAAGCATGTACGCATCCGCAAGCCCCATCGTCTCCGCCACACAGTAGATTAAACCACTTGCACACATCGACGCTTCATAAGGACTGCATACATCCGGATGTAAAAATGCATCCGCCATTACCGGTTCATCAATAATATGATGGTCCACGACGGCTACTTGCATTCCTAAAGACTTCGCATAAGCGATTTCTTCATATGCCTTAACACCGTTGTCAATAATTAAGACATCCTTATACCCTCGTGCATGGGCCATTGTAATGGTATCTTTAGAAACACCATAACCTTCTTTAAGTCGATTTGGAATATAGTATCCCACTTCAATCTTACATTTTTTTGCTAATAACACCGCAATACTTGTTGAAGAAACACCATCACAATCATAATCGCCACATACAATTAGTTTTGTGGCTGCTTGATAAAAATGAATCATCGCATCGATGGCTTCATTTGAAACAATATGATCTGTCGGATCAAACAATTCCTGTAACTGAATATCTGACAAGTGCATTGATTTTAGTGTTTCTTGGACAAGCGGTGATAAAGAATTAAACATATCGTTCACGTTTTTGTACCCACCTTCTAATTAACCAAGCAATACAGTAAAGAATGATTAACGCTAAGTAAATTGAGAAAATCATCATCATTAAAATCGCAATCATTTCAACCGTTATTGGAACAGGAATAATAATTAGAATAGGCGTTGAAATAATCGCAAACAAAATTACATTAAGCATCAATGAATCCATAAACTCCGATTCAAAGAGATCTAAATTAAAGAATCGATTTAGGGAATATTGTGAACTGTAATAACAGCCAATAATAAGCGGTATTGTCCACACAATATAAACCGTCTCCCTGCTCCACTTAATGTGATAAATCATGGTTAAGAACACAAAGAGCATCGAAGACAGTACGCTTAATATTGGAATTAGAATACTGCGCTTAAACCCAAAAATACAACTAACCATAATCCATGATGCCAAAATAAATACACCCAAGGTTAGATAGAAATCTACATCTTCCAATGGAAATAAATTTTCGTGGGTATCGTAATAGGTTCCCTTAACATTAAATTTTGTTTTCACACCGCGTGCCGCAGCACCCAATTGTTTCGACGTAACATTTTCATCAAAATGAATCCACGTATCGCCTTGTTCAGTTACCTCATAACTTAATTGATTATCAAAGATTCCTACTTCATAAAGCGTAGCTTGTAATTCAAGATAAGCAGTTGAGCGAGCATCATTCATGATGAGAACATTCTGATTCGCAAAATCCCACCCCTTATGTAAATCAATCCCTTTAGGAATCGCAAACAGTGTACTCAAAAGCAAAACCGCAAGCATCACAGAAACAGTATTTTTAAACAGAATGTGCGTTGGTTGGGTTATTTTTAAAACATTTATATTTTGAAATTGTACAAAACTCGAAGACTTCGGAATTTTGAGTAAGAATCGTTCAAAAACAAAATTAAATAAGAGAAATTGGATCAAAACGATATAACCTAAGAAAATCATATACCATCCCGTCCGTACAAGACCATAACGGTTCAAGACAACCGCCACAAAACCAAAGATTAGATAGAACGCTGAATGCAACAATGACACACGAATGTGTCGTTTACGGATATCCTGTCGTGATTCCACAACTTCATGCAGCGTCAAACCTTCTGAATCCACTAAATTCATCTGCTTCTGATAAACAAGCATCATAAATGAAATCAGTACAGAATACCACAGAGATTTTGTAAATGGATATCCAAATAAAGAAACTAAAAGCAGGGATAACATAACACCAATTACAATCTCCATCCCTGCAATCCACCCAAAAAACCGAAACCTAAAACAAAAATAGCCTACCGTTAAAGCCATAAATAAAACTAAATATAAACTAATAAAACTCTGAGTACTGATTAATTTTGTCACTGATCCAAATGTCCCTGTATTCCAAACCACAAGATCTGAAACATGAGCATCAATACTGTTAACTAAATCCGTAATGTTTTCAACACCTGAAAACGATAAAGCATAGTGATTTGAATCAATGACACGTTTACGCCATTCCCGGTTGTTTCGGGTCTGATTCGAAAGAAAATTGTTTAAGCCTGTTCGATCTTTCGTTTCCACAATCAAGCGTACATCATGTCCAAATCCTAAACCCGTATTCAATCTTCCAACCGTCGTAAGTGTCAAAAACCCTACAAGCACGGTAACAATGATTACAATAAACGAAACTCTTAATTCAGCTTTAGTTTTCATTGAATCTCCTCATCCTCAAATAAATTTTGATAGTCTTCAAGAGATGATTTTAACCCATTGATTTTAGACTCAGTCGCAAGCCACCTTACAACATCTTCATCAGTTGTTTTAAAAATATCATCGGCCAATTCACTTAACCGAGTTGGCTCTTTATGACGCCATACATAGGTTGTAAACATGCGGTACAAATCATCATATGAAACGCCTTCTAATCCATTATTATGTATTTGACGAAGTCTTAATGTTAGTAACAATTTAAATTGTTGTGTGTTTTCATCTTTCATACATTCACCTCGTCTCATCACGTATATGATACACGAAAAACGCAAAAGAAAAAACTCTAACTAGAGAGTTTTAACGTATTCTTTAAATATGTTACCACGAATTTCAAAATTTTCAAATTGATCATAACTTGCACATGCGGGTGATAACACAATGATGTCACCAGATGATGCATGAGATTTTGCCTCCATAAAGGCAGTTTTCATGGTATCAACTTTCATCGCAAACGGAAACACTTCACGAATCTGATCCGCACTTTCTCCGAATACAAACAGCATTTTAATGCGATCTTCATAAGGTTTAAGTAAATCAAATGAAATATGCTTATCGAAACCACCTGCGAGTAAAATAATTGGCTTTTCAAAAGCTTGAAGGCAAACTTCCGTAGACTCAGGATTGGTTGCCTTGGAGTCATTGTAATAGCGAACGCCATCCACTTCATCGACAAATTCAATACGATGTTCTACACCACTAAACGTATGAATTACATCTTGAATATCATGAAGGCTCACACCTGCTAGAAATGCTAGTGTTGCTGCAAAGGCAGCGTTCATCAGATTATGGGCACCTACAAGTTTTAATGTAGATACTTCAAAAAGTGGATTATCTAGAAAATAGACCCAACCCTCACGAAGACAAATATCCGCGTCGTGAGTCATGGATAAATCATAAACAAGCCCTTGATAATCTTGTGTCAAACGCATGATATTTTGATCATCACAATTTCTAATAAACGTTTTAACATACGGTAATAGATTCAACTTAGCTTTGTAATAGTCATCGACATGGTCATAACGATCCATGCGATCAGGACTTAAATTCATAAGCGCATACACTTCTGGTGAAAATGTAGGTGTCCCTTCCATTTGAAATGCGGATATCTCTAAAGCAACATCGCGTGGAAGATCCCCATCGCGATAGACAGCTTCACTGAGTGCGTAACCTACATTCCCGGCAAGAAGTGCACTCGAATCTTTTTTTAATAGCATTTCATGAAGACATGTTGTTGTGGTTGTTTTACCATTCGTCCCAGATATCGCGTAAAATTTCGCGTGTTTTGCATAACGAGATGCAATTTCAATCTCATTATAGATGTTTGAAAATTGGGAAACAAGCGGATGATCATTGGGTATCCCCGGATTCTTTATAACGAAGTCATATGCATCCACAAGACGCATATCTTTATCATCTAAAGAGACGCGAATCCCTAATCCTTCGAGTTCGAAACGTTCTGGAAAGTCTTGATTTGTCGTCAATACCACTTCAAAACCTTCTTTATTAAGAAGACGAGCACATCCAATTCCTGAACGTGCTCCTCCGATAATTAACGCTTTCATATTATGCAATCGCGTTTAATGCTAAACCAATGATTGCGAAGGCTACACCAAGTGCATAGAAGAAATTGACGACATTCTCTTCTTTCCAACCATTGAGCGTAAAACTGTAATGAATCGGTGTATATTTAAATACTTTTTTATGTCTTAACTTCCAAGAAGTACGCTGGATAATGACACATAGTGTTTCAAATACAAAAACACCTCCAACGATTGCTAAAAGAATTTCTTTATTGAGTAAAACGGAAACCCCTGCAAATAAAGCACCAAGTGCAAGAGATCCAACGTCACCCATAAAGATTTTCGCAGGTTTACGATTAAAAACTAAAAATCCGAAAAGTGCACCAATAACGGCTAACAGAACCATAAAAATATCCATACGATTTACCGTATACGCAACAAATGCGAACGCTGAAAATCCGATGATACTTGTACCACCCGCTAAGCCATCCATACCATCTGTAAGATTTACCGCATTCGAAGAACCTGCGAAAATAAACATGATAAGTGGTAGGTAGAACCAACCAAGATCCAAAGGCTCTTTCATAAATGGAATTGCCAGCTTATTATCGCCGCCCATTTTTATATAGATAACGTAAAATAGCACTGCGAGCAATAATTGTCCCAACATTTTAAAACGTGGTGAAAGACCATCATTTTTCCCTTCTTTCACAATTTTATAATCATCAACCAATCCAATTAATGCATACATCGCATAGACGCCTACAAGTAAGAGAACCGATCCATTGAAATTAAAACCATTGAAGACGAGAGCGACTAAAACAGGAATAACGACAAAAACAAATCCCCCAAATGTTGGTGTTTTTTGTTTGTTTTTAAACTCTTCTAATGCATACTCACTAACTTTTTGTTCCATGTTGCTTTTCTGAAGATATTTAATAAATCTTGGGTAAGCAACAACACTGAGTGCAAATGCTGTTAACATTGCGATAATTCCTACAATCATAATCTTTCTCCCTTACATCTTATTTATTATAACAAATTCTTAATTCAGTTTAAGTGAAACCGTATCATCTTTTGTGAAAATTGTTCCAGGAGGGATCGACTGCTCGGTGACATAGCCCGAACCACTCACTTCCGCATTTAAACCTGAGATACTCATAAAACTGAAGATTTCCTTACGTGTCCAGCCTTTAAAATCAGGCATGGTCATATTATGATCACCCGCATAAAGATAGACGCGTTCATTATTGATAACCTGACGGTTAACTTCTGGTTTTTGATTAATTACCGTCTCACCATCGCCAATAACAATTGGTTTATACCCCAATGATTCAAGGGATTCTTTTGCTTTAGGAACCGGTGAATTAATGTAATTTTGTAGTTCTTGAACTGTAATTTCATTAATCGATTCTTTACCACCTTCATTGGTCATGCCGTAAGTAGCGGCAATCTTATGAAGAACATCTCGAATATAAACTGCTGAATAATCGACATCATGTCCATAATTCGCTTTATATGCAGTATAAACAAGCACTTCAGGATCTTCATAAGGTAAAGCTACAGCACTTGAAAAGTTATAGATTGTCGGTGAATAACCCGGCACCCCTTCCACAACCGTTTGTGCAGTCCCTGTCTTCGCAATCACATTCGTCTCAGGTATATTAAAACGATATCCTGAACCGGTAATATCCACAACGTAACGCATTAAATCTTGAACTTTCTTCGCTGTTTCTTCAGAAAACACTTTTCCAAGATTTTGTGTTTGACCTTTATAAATAACTTCACCCGTTTGGGAGTTTTTAATTTCGTCAATGTAGTAAGGTTTCACCATAACCCCTTTATTTAAAACTGAGGTGTATGCTTGAGCGAGTTGCAAGATCGAAGCACTCGAACCTTGACCAAAACCATTACTGATTTTCTCAAGCGGTTCTTGCCATAAATCATACCCTTGCTCTTCAGGTATTTTATCCGTATTTACATTCTTAAAGAATCCAAGTTTATAGAGATAATCATGAAACACTTCCGGATCCAATTTACGAGTCAACAACTCCGCAATCATAACGTTCGAACTTAAGGCATATCCATAGTCATAACGCATTTGACCATAAGTATGTCCCCCTGCGTTGGTAATCGTATGAACACTGCCATCTTCGCTTGGTAAACGGTATGCTTTATTATTCTCAACACCAACATGGAATGGATTGGAATCAAAGGTTTCTTCGTTATTCCATACCCCTTCCTCAATGGCTGCCGCAACCGTAAACGTCTTCATCGTTGAACCCGGTTCGAAAGTACTTTGAGAAACACGGTTTGTAAATCCATTACTAAAGTCTGGGGCATTCGGATCAAAACTTGGTGCATCACCCCACGCAAGAATTTTACCGGTTTTCACTTCCATAACAATTCCCCATGCTTCAGATGCCTTAACACCCGGATCTTGGGTAATGCCAAGCAACGCTCGTTCAAGAGAATCCTGAATTCCACGATCAAGGGTTAACTTCACATCATTACCGTTAATCGGATCTTTACGTTGACCATCATCAAAACGAAGTCTGAAATTATCACGATCATGAGTGTATTGTTCAAATCCATTAGATCCCTCTAAAATATCATTATAAGCACTTTCCAGTCCCATTTGACCAATTTGGCCTTCTTCCAGTTCATCATATTGAGAATAACCAATCAACTTAGAAGCAAATACCTTTAAAGGATAATTTCGAGTAATAATCTTTTCAAACATAAGTCCAGGAATTCCTGATTCTTCTAAAGCCGTTTTTCGATCTAATGTTAAGTATTTACCGGCATAACCAAATTCAACTTGAAGTGCATCTTGGCTGATAATCTCCAAAACCTTATCGTACGGGGTCCCAATAACCTCACTGATCACTTTTGCAGCTTTTTCTTTATCATCAATATGCGCAGGCGTCTTGTCAGAATGCATACGTGATTCATCAAGACTTGCCTGTAAGGTATAAGCTACGAGATCTTGGGCAATGACAGTATCATTGCGATCAACAATCTTACCGCGATTTGCGGGAATTTTACGTTCTACCGTATGAATTCCGTTGATATCATCACGAAAATCCGTGCCAGAGTTTAAATGATAACCCAGTACGGAGACAACAAAAACATTGGCACCCACTACAACAAAGAGGAGCGCCATTGTGATTGAAACAATTAAAACTTTATAGTTTGCACTTTTTCGTAACTTCTTCTTTTCCAAATCTAATCACCATGCTTTACGGTCACAACATTATGTGTGTTATCTAATCCCGCTTCTGTTGCAATTGATACAACGCGGTTTGAATCACTTAAATCTTGAATCTCTGCTGTTAATTTTTCATTATTAACATTAATATCTGCTTGTTGTTGTTTGACAACTTGAATTTCTCGTGCAAGACGAGCATTTTCTGAACGAACAAAAATCTGCGTAACAAATGAAAATAATAATGCCATCGTGAATACAAATCCTACAAGTCCACTCCAACGAATTGTTTTCTTTTTTCTTTTAATTACGTGTTTTGCCACAATTATTTCACCCTTTCGATCCCTCTTAAGATTGCACTATGTGCGCGATTATTAAACTCTAATTCTTCTGTAGAGGCCTTGAGTGCCTTTGAAACCAATTTATAATTAAGTACTTGTTCTTCAATTATTGGTAATCTCGGATCAACCTTTTTAGGTTTACCGTAGTTACTGAAGATTCGTTTAACAATTCTATCCTCGATAGAATGGAATGTAATAACAACGACACGGCCACCTGGCTTAATGACATGCACCGCTTGTTCAACTGCATCTTTGACTTCTTCAAACTCATTGTTCACTTCGATACGTAAGGCTTGAAATGTTTTCTTAGCTGGATGTCCTTTTTTTAGATCTTTTCCAGGATAAGAACGTTTTATCAGTTCAACAAGTTCAAATGTTGTTTCTACAGGTCTATTCTCAATAATATTCTTAACAATTCGACGTGCATAACGCTCATCCGAATTATCTTTAAGAATCTGAACCAATTGTTCTTCTTCATATTCATTGACGACTTCATAAGCACTAAGTGCTTGGGTTTGATCCATACGCATATCTAATCTGCTATCAAAACGATAACTAAATCCACGTTCTGCATCGTCAAACTGAGGTGATGAAACGCCTAAATCAAAGAGTACGCCATCCACTTGATCGATCCCTAACTCATTTAACTTTTCGGTAAGTTGTGTATAACTTCCATGAACCATGGTAACTTTATCCTCGAAAACCTCAAGTCGTTTTGAAGTGCGTTCAATCGCATCCAAATCTTTATCAAATCCAATGAGCCTACCTGTTGTCAATTGCTTACAAATTTCATAGCTATGACCACCGGCACCTAATGTTGCGTCAACATATATTCCTTCTGGATTAATATTTAATAATTCAATTGTTTCATTAAGCATGACTGATATATGTTTCATTAGAAAAACTCCGTTAGCGATTCTGCTATTTCTTCAAAATTCTCGCTCGCAGCTTCACAGTAATCAGTCCATCGCGTTTGATCCCAAATCTCAACATGATCGCTAACGCCAACCACAACACAATTTTTGGTTAACTTTGCTTCCTGAGTTAAATGAGCTGGAATACGAATACGACCTTGTGAATCTAAATCACATTCGGCGGCCTTGGACATGATCATATGTGTATACATACGAACTTCTCGTTTCGTTGATGGCAACTTTTTTAAGTTTTCGTAAACTTGTTGCCATTGTTCAAGTGTGTAAAGTGCGAGGCATCCATCGAGCCAACGCGTAACGATCATTGCTTCGCCGAGCTCCTCACGGAATTTAGCGGGAACAATGATTCTTCCTTTGGTATCGATATTGTGCTGATATTCTCCAATAAACATTGAATTGTCCCCACTTTCCTCCACTTCTTACCACTTTGTACCACTATTGTAACATATCACCTGATATATGGGAAGAAATCAACTCATAGAAAAAGGAGTGGCATAAGCCACTCCTAGAGCGTTTTAAACATCATTTCACGATTATTTCAGAAAACTTAAGATTAAATTCCGCACAAATTGAACTTTAAAAGACAAGATTGCGATTAAATAAGCCAAACCAGCCACAAGTATGATTACAATGGTGGATAACTTACTTGGAATGAGGTATTGAATTGGACTTTTCACCAATACAACCACAACACCCATAATGAATGCTGCTAAGGTAATCTTAATAAAATCCAATGCAATAAATCGCAAACGCGATCGTGGGATATGTTTTTTCATGCTCTTATAAAGCGGTACACATGATATAAGTGCCGCCAAGGAGTATGCAAACGATAAGCCAGCTAGAGGCATTCCAAATTTTCCAAAGATAAAGCTGAATACGATCATCCCAACCACAAACAATACTGATACAAGAACCGTATTGCGAACAGGACCTTTCATATCATGATAAGCATAATGAATTCGGAACATCAACTCTCGCATTGCATAGGCAAAGAGAACAATTGTATCACAAATAAAGATTGGTACAATCACCGAGATATCCGCAGGTGTTACTGCACCACGAAGGAATACAAACTCTACGATACCTCGCGCTAAGGTCACAAACCCTACCATCGCTGGTAATACAAATAATGCGATCATTAAGACAGCATCATTAATTGAGTCGTTCACTTTACGCATATCTTTTTCCACAACACTCTTTGCAATCGTAGGATATGTTACTTGAAGAATTGCGATAATAAAAATCCCTTGCACAAAACCAATCAGTTTTGTGGCATACGTCATGTAACTGTATCCACCTTCACCTTGCAAAACGGTAGCGTAATTCTTCATGACAATATCATTGAATTGACCTAAGAACGAGGATAAGACTAACGGTAACGCTAAAGCAACCATTGATCGTAAATCATCATCTTTTAAATCAATCACAGCATGATATACAAATCCACTACGCCACATAAAGAACAGAATAATAATTGCCTGTACAATCAATGCAATTAATTGTGCATAGCCAAGAATATAAGGATTACCAGCTTTGCTACTAATTGCAATTCCGGCAATCACAATAAGATTCATCGGAATGGTGACCATTGCTGGAACCACAAAATTCCCTTTGACATTAAGATATCCGGTTCCTAATTGCATCACCGCTACTGAGAAAACACCTAAAGCCAGTGTTCGTACAAACACAACAGCATACGCCAACGTTTCCCCTTTAAATCCACCTGCTACAATTTTCAGAACCACTTCTGGAACTAAAAACATAAAGAGTGAGAGTGCTAAAGAAAATACAATCATAATATTGAGGACATTACTTGCGAAACGATCGCCTCGCTCTTTGTCTTCATGAGAAATCTTAGTCAGCATTGGTATAACACCCGTAATCAGTGCTGAACCAATAACAGACAATACAACCGTTGGGATTGCTACCGAAGCATTAAAGGCATCTGTAATTGCACCCATACCAAACATTGAAGATAACGTAATATCACGGATGAAGCCCAATACTTTAGACAACACACCAATAAACATTACAATAATCGTCGTTTTTTTCATGTTAGATTACACGCCATTCTAGTTCTAAATCAACATCGTATTCATCTTTAACACGTTTTTTACATTCTTGAATTACTGCATGAACATCATCAACGGAAGCATGACCAACATTCACAATGAATCCTGGATGCTTCTCAGACACCATCGCATCACCCACACGGAATCCACGAAGATCAACACCATCAAAAAGCTTCCAAACAAATAGTGATTCACCGTCTTTATCTTTAGGACGTTTGAAAACACTTCCTGCATTCGCATAATTACGCGGTTGTTTTACATAACGTTCATGACGATAATAAAGCATCTTTTCAAGTGCTTGATTATAATCGCCTTCAATTGTTTTCAAACCACTACGTAATACGTAAACTGGTAGGTCATTTAAACGTGAATAGCGATAACCGAAAAATGCTTCATCTGGAACAAGACGTTCAACTTCTTGAGTTTCATAATTGAATACTTCAATCCAATTCACAAATTGTCCAATCGCATATTGCCATTGACCCGCATTCATAATCAATGCACCACCAACAGTTCCCGGAATATCTTCACAGAATTCCATATCACCTAAAGATTGTTCACAAGCAAACCAAGCGAGGCGGTTTAAACGGACCCCTGCTTCCGCAATAATCTCATTATCAACAATTTCTAAATCATTTAATAAAATCGTAATAATAAATACGGTATTTTCATCATAATGTTCTTGAGAAAAAATCATGTTTGATCCATTCCCAACAAGCACAATGCGCTTCCCTGTATGGTCGCGTAATGCTTCCACCAATCCGTCAACAGTATGAGGAATAATCACTGTCTCTGCTGTTACATCTAACCTCATTGTATTATAGCGTTTTAACGACGCATTTTTCATCACAAAATAATCTGCCATAAGAACTCCTTTTATATAGTGTTACCAATGATAAATATACACGTTACTGTTCAATTATTCAAGTTCACGTATAAGAATTGGTAAATCCGCAACCGTAAAAATACCGAGCGGTTTTTCATTTTGCTTTCCTGTTTCTGTAACAATAATAGCAATGACACTTTTTCCACGATTATGATTGGTCTCATAGACCTCCAACAACTCAGGAATCGACATTGACAATGGAACAAAAACGACCCGATCATCCGGTTGATAATATTGTAATAATTCGTCAACACGTATTACGGCTAAATCATACGACGTCCGTGAAGCATCCTCCATAAGTCTTTGATACAATCTCGGATGCACAACACCCACATAAACATGATTATTATACACTGGAATCGCGGAATAGTGTTGATGTTTTTGTTGCTTAACCATATCAAGCAATAACATATCCGAGCTTACACTAAATGGTTTCTCACGGACTAAATCCATCACCGTCTTACGATTTTGAATCTTTGAAACAATGGTTTGAATATGCCTTACAACTGAGTCATGCGGTTCAGCAATCGCTTCTTCATTACCGCCACGATTATGAACAATCGCATTACGCAATTGAGCATATTCAACTAAATCTGTTTGAAAATGACGAATTACTTCATCTTTGCGAGCACCCATGTGAACCATTTGCACAAACCCAACACTGGGATTGTTTAATAGATTACGTAAATACATTTCAATCTGTACAAAAGCATTTAAAAATAAAACTGAATTCGCTGTGGTATCTCCCACTACGATCCCTCCTTATTTGCGACAATTAAATCGCTAATTTGTTTTTGTATCGAAGCGACACTTTCATCAGAAGGCCAATAAACATAATATTTATAACGTCCATCCTGACTGTATGTCGGTTGCATATCTCCTTCACCGCGAAGATAATCTTCTTCAAAATGCCACTTATTACTGGTTTCAATTTGTTTAGAAATTAACTTAGAAATACTTCCATCATCGAGGTTCGTATCAACAACCTGACTCACAAGTCCCGTTAATTGGGGAGCCTTGATAATATTTTCAGTTTGTGTTGCTTTTTCAAAAATGGCCTTAACCAATTCTTGATGGTGCAACCCTCGCGCAACATCCCCATATTCCACATGATCGCGTTCCCGTGCAAAAGCCAAAGCCTTTTCACCGTCGACATGATTTATGCCCTTAACGAACACATCACCATTTTCAGTAATGAAATCATAATGGGAAAGGACATCAACCCCCTCAAGTGTATCAACAATTTGAACCAAGCCCGTAAAATTAACTCGAATATAATAGTTAATATCAATATTAAATAATTTTTCAAGGGTCTTTACCGAACAGGTAACCCCGTAAAGACCAGCATGCGTTAATTTATCCAACTCACCATTTTCACAACCCAAGGGCACATACGTATCGCGAGGAACCGACACCGTGAGCACCTCATTTGTTTTTGGATTGACCGATAACAAAAGATTCATATCACTTCGAGATCGAGTTACCACATCCCCATAAACATCAATCCCACTTAAATAGATTGTGAACGGTTCTTTTAAAACATCTACATGTTTCACAATCGAATCACGGCTTAAGCGATATTCATAACTGTTAACCAAAATCGTATCTTTCATAAAATCGGGATATAGAAATGATAAATTCGCAAGCATAGCCTTATTAACAAAAAGACCGTCGATGTCTTGAGCATAGAACGATGAAACTACATCATCTATATCTGAAAACTTCTTGAATCGATCCGTCCCTAATTCGCTTTTTAAATCCTCTGATATTGCTTCCAAATGATTTTCTTTAACACCATATAAACCAATAAGTGGATTTTTCTCAAATTCATGATCTTTCATGCGAAGTAAATCGTATTTAATGAGTTCATACTCTTTCGTATCAGCCATTTGATCCACAAATTTCTGAGAACTGAATACAAAAATACTGGTTACGAGAATACAAATCGCAATTAAATAACGCCAAAATGGACGTTTTGTTACAATCATAACAACCATCGCACAGATAACCGCCACGACTAATATTATAAGACGATTCCGTATCGGCATATATTTTGTAAATACTAAAACACATGCTAAGCATGCGAATGAAAAAATTACTGCCAATGGACCGAAAACGACTGATTTACGATTCATAATAAACACTCACTTTCCCAAATTTTCCCATATTTTCACATAAAAAAATCTTGGATATCCAAGACTTAATTATATTATTTAACCTCGTCGCGATTTGCACGGTGTGGTAATTTCCACTCCCCAGTTTGAGGATCTTTAGCTAATGTCACATTAGGTAATTTATAATGTGTACGACGTTTGTTTTTTCTTGCTTTAGATGTGCGTCTTTTTGGAACTGCCATCGTCTCACCTCCATTTAATCAAACTTAAAGTCTTTTAGTTTTGCAAGTCTAGGATCAATCTCTTGACTCTTCTCTTTTGTATAATCTTCTTCAGTCATAACCTGCCAGCCTTCTCCTTCTGGATATTCCTTAAGATCCGGATGGATTGCCTTTAGGGGAACTGCAGCTAAGATAGAATCCAATAAATATGGATCGAGATCAAGCTCTTCACCTTCAATTTCAATACCTACTTCGTCATCTTCGAGTTTCTCGAAACTAAACACATCACCAACTGGTATCGAGAAATCGATATCAAATGGCTCTAATGTAATGGCGCAGGGTACTGTCATAATACCTTCTATTGTCAGATCAGTAATTAATTTTGAAGTGTGTTCGTCATAATAACCATGACCTACTGCGAAGATCTCACGTAAAGCAGTACATAGAGAAAAACCTTTCAAGAGATCTTGATCGATGATTATTTCCTCGTCTATTTCTAAACGTGGTGATTTTAACCGATCTAAATCAGCTCTATAAAATTTCATACTCTCACCCTACTCTTTAACGCTACTTAATTATATAGATTACAAACTGGAATGTCAAACAAAAACCGTTCATGTTTTCGATGATTCGTTTTTTTGTAAATTCAACCGAAATTTTGTACAACTTATATAATTGTAAAACTAAAATAACATACTCTTTATATCCTTAATAACGCAACAAGTCAAGATATATTTATTTTAAGGGTCTTGAGAATTCTACGAAAAAAAAGAAAAGCTCTATTATTTGCTTCTCTTTTTTTACTATTTATTTATAAGGGGAAAGATTACGTATGATTTTTGGTTATTCATAAGGGGATATGAATAAAGGAGAAGAGGAATCATACGCGTAAGAGTTTCTTCTTACACATGAATCATACACAAACAATATGTAAGAATTATACCAAAAGTATGTAAGATTATGTGAGTGGTATTTTTTCAATCGCATCATCATATACTTCTTTAATTTTTTGCATACTAACGTGCGTATAGATTTGAGTCGTACTCAGTGATTCATGACCCAGCAAGGTCTGTACTACACGCAAGCTCGCGCCATTGTCCAATAAATGCGTCGCAAAGCTATGACGCAACATATGCGGGTGCAACTTCATCCGTAAACCTGCGGTCTTACCTTGGTGCTCTAGAATGTGTTGTATTCCACGTGGCGTGAGTGGATTCCCTCTTTGATTTAAAAAAACAGCTTCAGTATCCGAAACATTCGGAAATTGAGGACGATACAGATTAAGATAGGACCAAAGTTTTGGTACAAGGGATTCATAAAAGAATAGCTGACGCTCTTTATTTCCTTTTCCAATTACACGTAATGAGCGCTCTGTAAGATCTAAATCACGGATTTGCAAATCCACAACCTCACTCACACGTAAACCACAAGCATACATTAACTCAATCATAACTTGATTTCGAACACCCAAAATCGTGTCATCACAACTTAATAATAAAGTTTCAATTTCATCATACATTAAGAAATGCGGAAGATGCCTACCTTGACGTTTAATTTTAATTTGTTGAAAGGGATTATCAGTTAGCCCGTAATTAATCTGCAAGAACTTATAAAATGAACGAAGTGTCGAGATTTTTCGTGCAACACTTGAACTGGAAAGATTTGAATCGTAAAGCATATTTAAGTAATCATAAGCAATCAAACGATCTACTTCATGAAGCGCTTGGTCTTCAATAAAATCAAGAAATTGACGAATATCACGTTCATAGGCGATATTCGTGTGTTCGGATGAAGTGTTTGTAATCGCAATGTGACGCATAAAATCGATGACAAGTTCTTCTCTTTTCATTCAATCACCTCTTTTTTTTATTATACGCTAATCTAAATAAAAAAAGACACCAAAGTGTCTTATCCAAATTCAGAAACATATTTATCAATGTGTGCAAGACTTCTAACAGACATTGCTTCACGATCTTTTAAACGATTCGCTACAATTCCAAAATTCGCATTCATTGGTTGGAACTGTGACGGATTTGCATGGGAAACATAATAAGCCATCGAACCCATTACTGTTTCTTGAGGAAGATCAATAAGTGGTTCTTTCTTTAAGACTTGTGCCATATTAAGTGCCGCAACAAGTCCACTTGCAGCTGATTCAACATACCCTTCCACACCACTTACTTGGCCAGCAAAGAAAAGCGTTGGCTGAGTTTTTGATTGATAGTGATGATTTAAAAGTAATGGTGATTTGATAAATGTATTGCGATGCATCACACCATAACGAACGATTTCCGCATTTTCCAAACCAGGAATCATTTGAATAATACGCTTTTGATCGCCCCACTTTAGTCGTGTTTGAAACCCTACTAAGTTATATAAAGATCCCGCCGCATTATCTTGACGCAATTGAACAACTGCATATGGTCGCGTACCATCCGGTTTTTCCAAACCTACAGGTTTTAATGGACCAAACAGCATTGTTTTAATGCCGCGACGCGCCATAACTTCAACAGGCATACAGCCTTCAAAAACTTTAACATCTTCAAAATCACGCATGGGTGCTTCTTCTGCTTCTAGAATAGCACGATGGAAGGCTTCAAATTGATCACGATCCATTGGACAGTTTATATAATCTTGGCCATCCCCTTTGTCATAACGTGATTTACGATATGCAATATCAAAATTAATGCCATCCACAGATACAATCGGTGCAATCGCATCATAAAAATACATCTCCGATTGTCCTAAATAGTTCATCAAGTACTTCGAAAAATTATCGGATGTTAATGGACCGGTCGCAACAATTGTTGGTAAATCATCCAGTTCAGTCATTTCACGATTTGATATGATGATGTTATCCATTTTCGAAATCTTTTCTGACACTTTTTCACTAAAGCCAACACGGTCAACGGCTAACGCACTTCCCGCAGGCAATCGATGTTCATCCGCGGATTTCATAATGATACTGTCAAAGCGACGCATTTCTTCTTTAAGAAGTCCTACGGCGTTATTTAAGTCATCAGAGCGAAATGAATTTGAACAAACAAGTTCTGCGAAATGCTCCGTAACGTGCGCAGGCGTCATTTTAACAGGACGCATCTCCACAAGTTCCACAAAAAATCCACGTTTTGCAAGTTGGTAAGCAGCTTCACTCCCTGCCAATCCTGCACCTATTACTCTAACTTGAGGTTGTTTCATAATTACCTTCCTTATCTTAATTTTATGCCAAAGAAAACTGACATACATTTTAAATTATACGCGATGCATCAAATACAAACGCGTTAAATGCACCATAATTTAGAAATGGATGTCAGTACTTTAATTAATCTTTAATTTCTTCACCTAACGGTTCATGTTCCGCTGACACTTCTTCGGGTTTTTTCGTCTTTGGTTTTTTTGCGTTCTCATTCGGTTGAATATAACGGCATTTAGGGAATCCAGAACATCCGACAAAGAAAGTACCATAACGACTCTTACGTTTTACCAAAGGTTCCCCACAGTCTGGGCAGACTTCGCCAGTTTTTTCAGGTTCTGGACGTTTATCTTGATCTAAAGCGCGATTATAACGACACTCTGGGAAGTTCCCGCAAGCAATAAATTTTCCATAACGGCCAAATCGATAAACAAGCTCGCCTCCACAATCGGGACAGACTTCACCAACTTTTTCGACCTCAATTTTTTCCATTTTTTCATCAGCTTCTTCAAGCAATGGATAAAACTTATCTACAAAACGTTGTAACGCTTCAACATTATTTTCTTCACCTTCCGCAATACGGTCTAATTCATCTTCCATATTCGCAGTGTAGTGAACATTAATAATGTCAGAGAAATGTTCTTGGAGCTTCTCGTTCGTTAAAATTCCTTGATCTGTAGGTTTAAAGACCTTTGTTTTCGACGTTTCAGAAACAGCACCAAATGTTGCATAGGCACGATAAACAATCGTTTCCAAAATCATTGAGTACGTACTTGGTCGACCAATACCCAATTCTTCAAGTTCTTTAATTAAACGCGCTTCAGTATAACGTGCAGGTGGTTGTGTAAAGTGTTGGTTCTTTTCAACTTTTTGCGCATTATATACCTTCGCCTCATCCAACTCTCCCATTACTTTATCGGTAGTTTTTTCATACTCATATACTTTTAAGTAACCGTCAAAGGTCATGATGGATCCACTACCGTTGAAGTCATAATCATTTTGACTAAAAACTACACTTACTGAATCAGAAATGGATGGTGCCATTAAGGATGCAAGTGTTCGATAGTAAATAAAGCGATATAATTTGTATTCATCCGGTGTAAGGTAAGATTTAACTTCTTCTGGACGACGTGCAATACTAGTTGGTCGGATAGCCTCGTGAGCATCCTGAGTATTTTCAGTCTTTTTACCTTGACGGTATTTACCCAAGTACTCTTTTCCATATTCTTCAACGATAAATGCTTTTGCATCTTCAACAAAAACATTACTGAGTCGCGTTGAATCGGTACGCATATAAGTAATTAAACCTTCTGTATCCGCACCCATTTGAATTCCTTCATAGAGCTTTTGAGCAACGCGCATCGTTTTCTTTGCAGGAAAACCCAGGCGTGTTGATGCTTCTTGTTGAAGTGTGGATGTAATGAAAGGAAGTTTTGATTCTTTCTTACGTTTTTTCTTCTCAAGTTTTGTAATGTTAAAGGATCCCTGAGCAGCATCCAACACAGCTTGTGCTTCTGCTTCATTCGTAAGCTTTAACTTTTTGCCTTTGTAACGCTCTGCACTCGTTTCAATAATGTTTCCTTCATTTTCAAAGAACGCAAGCACTGACCAGTATTCTTCTGGTGTAAATGCGTCAATTTCTTTTTCGCGATCAACAATTAGTTTTAACGCTACAGATTGAACGCGCCCTGCACTTTTACTTTTAATCTTAGCTTGTAATAACTTAGACAATTTAAAACCAATAATGCGGTCTAAAATCCGACGTGTTTCTTGTGATTTCACCAAATTCATATCAATATGACGCGGTGATTCAAATGCACTTAAAACAGCATCTTTGGTAATCTCATTGAAAACAACACGATTATCCTGATCGAGATCGACGCCCAGTTCATTAGCAAGATGCCAAGAAATCGCCTCTCCTTCACGGTCAGGGTCAGTCGCAAGATAAACAGCATCAGCTTTCTTCGCTTTTGCCTTTAATTCTTTAACAACATCTTTCTTGTCTTTACTTATTTTATATGTTGCTTCAAAGTCATTATCGAAGTCTACACCAAGACCGCCTTTACCGGTCGTAGCCAAATCTCGAATATGACCTTTTGAAGAAACAACTTCAAAATCCTCACCGAGATACTTCTCAATTGTTTTAGATTTTGAAGGTGACTCCACAATTACTAAATTTTTCATAGCCAACACTCCTTAGTTTATATATTGGATAAATCTTCGAGGTTTGTCAACACCTCGGCTCCCTCTTGAATCAAAAGGTTGCATCCAGCACCTGTGATATCATCAAGATTATGAGGAAGACAGATAACTCTTCGGTTCAATTTTAATGCTTCATTAACCGTATGCATCGTTCCGCTTCGAATTAAAGCACTCATGACATACACACTTTGTGATAAAGCAGCAATCAATCGATTTCGAAAAGGAAAATAATGCTTTTGCGGACGTACACCCATTGGATACTCCGAAATAACTAAATGATTCTGTTTCATAAATCCAAACACATCACGATGCTTTGATGGGTAACATATATCTAAACCACACCCTACCACAGCTATCGATTGAAAATCAAGTGCGGCACGATGTGCTGTGATATCGATACCGGATGCAAGTCCTGAAACAACCGTATAATGTTCCTTTATATTTGTAACGAATCGCTCAGTCATTCTAAGCGCATATTCGCTGGGTGTTCTTGAACCAATTACTGCGATACATTGATCATTTAAAAATGACAGATTTCCTTCATAAAAAATTACAAATGGCGGACAATCCAATTCGTAAAAACTACTCGGATAAGCGCAATCACCATAACAGATATAATTCCCTTGATAGTCATAGGAGGGAACATTTCGCCCCTCATGAATGAAACGACATATACTAGGATAATCCCCTTGTAAATGTATTGCAAGATTTTTTAAATAATTTCTCACATTATCACCATTAATAGTTAAGCAATAAAAAAAACAAGACCTAAATATCAAATGATATTTGTGTCTCGTCTTTAAATCGAAATGATTTACGATGAATGGGGCAACGCCCAAATTTAAGAATTGCTTCTTTATGTTGTTTCGTCCCGTATCCTTTATGTTTGGCAAAGCCATACTCTGGAAACTCAAGATCGCAAACTTTCATCAGACCATCTCGAACGGTTTTCGCAAGAATGCTTGCAGCCGCTATAGAAAGCGAACGCGCATCACCTTTAACAATCGCCTCTACTGGAATCGCGATTTCATCTAGAGGCATCGCATCCGTTAGTACGATATCTGCTTTGCTTTCGATGGCTATTTTTTTCATAGCGTTTTGAGTTGCACGGTAGATATTATCACGATCAATAATATCTACCGGAATTATCTCCGTAAACGTCCATAATGCATTGGATTCAATAATCGATACCAATTCATCACGCTGCTTCTCACTTAACTGCTTTGAATCATTAATACGGACATCATAAAAGCCTTTCGGGAAAATAACACCTGATACGACACAAGGTCCAGCCATCGGCCCGCGCCCTGCTTCATCAATCCCGACAACAAGTTTACCTTGTTCCCAGTAATTGACTTCAAATTCATCTATAAGCGATCCCATGTAATGCGTCCAATCCGTCCATTTTGAATATCACTTAAAAATGCAACGCGCGTTTTATCATCATTCACCGTTCCGCCTTCTCCGAGAAGTCCGCGATAACGACCCACTTGATCATAAAAATCATCAAACGATTCAAGTTCATAACGACGTTTCAATTCTTCGGGCTTATATTGAATGTAATAATCACGTGCGAAGTCGGTAACAAGCGCCATTGGATACCCAGTATCTTTAACCGAACCAATAACCGCACAAATAATACCCATTTCTTCACTTTCAAATTTCGGCCACAACACACCTGGTGTATCTACCAATTCAAGATCTTGTGTAACTCGAATTAGTTTTAGGGATTGTGTTACACCCGGTCTATTTTCAACACCTGCAGCTTTACGCGCAGAAATTTTATTAATAACGCTGGATTTCCCAACATTAGGTACACCTACAATTAATGCACGTGCAGTTCGAGGACGAATCCCACGACGTTTATCGCGTTCACGTTTCTCTCTTAAGACGATATCCGTCTTTTCAATAATCATTTTACGTACGGGATCGTTAATTACGTCCACCAAAAGTACGACATTCCCTTCAGATTCGAGCTTCTCTACCCATTTTTCACTTTGTTTAGGGTCCGCTAAATCTTTCTTTGTCAAAACAATAAGACGTTTCTTTTGTCCAATTGACCGTGACAAAACAGGATTTCGAGTCGACATCGGTGCACGTGCATCACGACATTCGATGACAAAATCTACGACTTTGATTTGTTCTTCAATCAATCGAATCGCTTTTGCCATATGACCCGGAAACCAATGTACCTGTGACATCAAATCACGCTCCTATTTTCCTACTGTTCTTATTTTGTTAAATGGAATAAAGACAAAAACGTCTTTACTCTTAATTGCATCACGTTTAAACGTTCCATAATCACGTGAATCACTGGAACGAATACGATTATCCCCAAGCATAAAATACTCACCCTCGGGCACTTTAATCGGACCAAAATCACGTGAAAACTCTTTTCCAGTTGACGTCATCTCGCGGACATAATCTGTATCTAAGAACGGTTGATCGACTTCTTTTCCATCGATATACAACTTCTCATCACGGATTTCCACAACTTCACCTGGTAAACCAATAACACGCTTCACAATATGTTTCTTTTGTGAATCAAGATAGAGCACCAGAACATCAAAGCGCTCCGGATCTTTCATTTTCATGCTTAAAATATTTGAAAAGCCTAATTCTTTATCGTTAAGACTCGGGTACATGGATAATCCTTCTACCCGAACAGGACGCGCAATAAATTGCGTTACTAAAATAACTAAAACAAGACTAATTACCATACTTTTAATAAAGTCTTTAACCGCGATTAAAAACTTATCATCGCCTTTATTCATTTCATACCCTCCCTACAATAAAGAAAAAGCCGTATAAATACGGCTAATACTAACGAATTTCTTTAATACGTGCTGATTTACCTGAACGGTCACGTAAGTAGTATAGTTTTGAACGACGTACTTTACCTTTACGTAATACAGTTACGCTGTCAATAATAGGTGAGTTGATTGGGAATGTACGTTCCACGCCAATTCCTGATGACATTTTACGAACTGTAAATGATTCTGAGATTCCAGTTCCTTGAGTTTTAATAACAACACCTTCAAATGCTTGAATACGTGTCTTTCCACCTTCTTGGATCTTAACGTCTACGCGTACTGTACATCCAGGACGGAATTCAGGAATGTCGTTACGTAATTGTGACTTTGTAATTTCTTGTACTAATGCTAATGACATAGTAATTCTCCTTTTTCTGTCTATCTATTTTAAAACTGGTTCATAATGATTCCAACAGCGGAACCAGAGTGCTTTAAGCCTATATAATTTATCACAAATGGCTTAAATAATCAAGTTATATTTTAATATGAAACAAACACACTTAACGGAGTTCGTTTTCATGATAAAAATCAAAATGGATAATTTTAATTTCACCGCGTAAATACCACATCATTATGCAATTTGTGATTATATTTTTTTTAGAACAAGGTTATTTACCCATGAAACGAGATAACATCTTCATTTGTTTCTGCATTTTTTCGTATTGACTTAGCAAACGGTTAACATCAGTTGTGGAAGTACCAGAACCCTCAGCGATACGGCGTTTGCGCGTTGAACGAATTATTTTAGGATCATTGCGTTCTTCTGGAGTCATACTTAAAATCATCGCTTCTGTTTTTTTCATCGTACTCGATGCATCTGCATCATCAATTTGACCTGCTAGTTGGTTCGCTCCTGGCATCATTTTCATAAGACCTGATAACGGACCCATCTTAGAAACTTGTTGTAGTTGGATTAACATGTCATCTAATGTGAATTGACCCTTCATCATGCGCTCTGCTGAACGTTCTGAAGCCTCGATATCCATTTTTTCTTGTGCTTTTTCTACAAGACTGACGATATCTCCCATACCTAAGATACGAGAAGCGGTACGATCTGGATAAAACTCATCCAACTCATCGATACCTTCACCAACCCCAACAAATTTTACCGGAACTTGGGTCATGTAACGTACCGAAAGAATTGAACCACCACGTGAATCACCATCAAATTTTGTAGCGACAAGACCCGTAATGTCTAATTTTTCTTTAAAACCGTTGGCAACATGAATTACATCCTGACCACTCATTGCATCGACACTAAGCAAAATCTCATCAGGTTTTGTAAGTGCTTGAATGTCTACAAGTTGTTGCATTAAAGCGTCATCAATTTGTAGACGCCCCGCTGTATCAATGAGGATAAGATCAAAATCTTTTCCATGTGCAAGTGCATTCTTTACAACTTCAACGGGCGTACTGTTTTCTTGCGCAAATACTTCAACACCAATCTGCGTTCCGAGGATTTTGAGTTGCTCAATCGCTGCAGGACGTGCCAAGTCAGCCGCAACCAACAATACTTTTTTTCCTTCTTTATTGAGTTTGTTTGCAATTTTCGCAATTGTGGTCGTCTTCCCTGACCCTTGCAAACCAACCATCATTAAAATTCCTGGTTTTTGAGTGAAATTCAATTCGGATTTTTCTTCTCCTAGAATTTCTATCAACTTATCATTAACAATCTTTACAAACATTTGTGAAGGTTCTACATCACGTGTAACTTTCATTCCAAGTGCTTCACTACGAGTATGTTCTAAAAGTTCATTAATAACATCTAAACTTACATCTGCTTCTAAAAGCGAAATTCGAATTTCACTCAATGCATCAGTTATATTTTTTTCAGAAAGTTTTCCCTTACCGGTCATATTTCTAAATGTATCTTGTAATCGGTTTGTTAAATTATCGAATGCCATAACTTCCTCCTATAAGAACGATGGTGTATCTTCTTGTTTTTTCTTAGTAACTTCTACTACTTCGATATTTTTGATTGCTTCATCAACGAGTGCATCAATATCTAATCCCTCTTCAAAACGTAAAATTTTATCCCCATGAGGTTTCGTTGTAGGGTTTTTAGGTGTAAAGATTGTACAACAATCTTCAAACGGTAAAATTGATGTTTCATACGTTTCAATTTTACGAGCTAAATCAATGATTTCAACTTTATCATATGTAATTAGTGGACGTAAGATTGGTAAGGTTCCAATATTCGTAATTTCTTTCATACTATGAAGTGTTTGTGATGCAACTTGGCCCAAGCTTTCACCGTTCGCAATTGCTAAGCAATTGCGTCGGAATGCAAGACGCTCAGCGATACGCAACATAAAGCGACGCATCATTGTAATTGCATAACTCTCAGGTACTTTTTTATAAATTTCAAGTTGTACATCCGTAAATGGTACAACATTAATACGAATGTGGTCTTGGTAATTTGTAAGTTGTTGTGCAAGATCCATAACTTTCTTTTGTGCCTCATCTGAAGTGTACGGTGGTGATGCAAAATGAATTGCTTCAATACGAACACCACGCTTCATCATAAGATATGCTGCTACAGGAGAATCGATACCACCTGAAAGCATAACCATAACTTTACCTTGGATACCAACTGGGTATCCACCTGCACCTTCAACACGCCCCATCATAATGTAAGCTGAGTCACTGCGTACTTCGATGATAATGCCAACATCCGGTTTACGAACATCAACTTTAAAGTCTGTTGTTTGTAGTATTTTTGTAGCAACATGACGGTTGATCACATCAGAAATATGTTCGTATGATTTGTCATGACGACGTGCAATAACTTTAAATGTTGCTTTACCTTCTTCTCTTTGTATCATTTCTGCAGCTACATTAGCAATGAGATCGAGGTCTCGTTCCACTTTAACTGCAAGTGAAAAAGAACTCAAACCAAATACGTGACGTAGTTCATCACTGACGGCAAGACCATCTTCACCGTTTAAAGTGATATACAGACGGTCATACGTCTCACGATATGTTAGGTTTGGGAATGCAACGAGTTGCGAGCGTACATTACGCACAAGTTGTGCTGTAAAATTACGACGATTTTTCCCTTTTGTTGATAGTTCACCATAGCGGCAAACAATAAATTCATAATTAGTGTTGTACATAATTTTTAATCTCCAATATTGTTTCACAAACTTTTTCGAGTTCTTCCATTGTTGTTAGGTGCGACAAACTAATACGTACACTTGTCAGTGCGCACGTTTCATCACAACCCATGGCTTTTAATACATGTGAAGGTTCCAACGATTTCGAATTACACGTACTTTGTGCAGATACGTAGATGCCTTTAGCATTTAATCCATTCATCATTATTTCCGATCCAACATTTAAAACAGACATATTAAAGATATACGGTGAACCGTGAATATCTGAGTTAATGTGGATGTTCTCCATTCCATCAAAAGTATCGTATAAAAATTTATTCATGCGTATTATATCATTAATTGAACGTTTGTGGTCTTCAACTGCTAAACGGAGTGTTTTAGCCCACAAAATCGCAGAGACATTATCCAATGTTCCACCACGCAAGCCGCCTTCTTGCTGACCGCCATTTACAAGCGGCAAGCAATTAACATTAGCTTTTTTCACGAGAAGTCCGCTTCCCTTTAATCCGTAGATTTTATGAGCAGAATAAGAAACGCTGTCAATCTGTTTCATGGGGAAATCATGTCTCGCGAGCGCCTGAACTCCATCAATATGAACGTAAGCACTCGAATATTTTTTTGTTATTCGGGCTACTTCCTGAACATCTGTCATGCTCCCTACTTCATTGTTTACTGCCATAACAGTAACCAATACCGTATCCTTACGAAGTTTTTGTTTTAATTCATCAAGTGAGATACACCCTTTCGTATCAACACTCAAATAATCCACTTCAAAGCCAAATTCTTCTTTTAACTGTTGTACCGCACCCATTACCGAGCTATGTTCAACACATGTTGTGATAATATGCTTACCACGATGTCGGTTTGCAAGGGCAATTCCCTTGATCGCTGTACTGTTTGACTCACTGGCTCCAGACGTGAAAAAAATCTCATGAGGAAGCACTCCAAGCATTTTTGCTAATGCATCACGAGATTGCACTACAAGTTCTGATACGCGTTGTCCACCATAGTGGAGTGAGTCTGCGTTTTCATAATACTTTTCCATAATAACCAACGCATCCTTAAGTATTTCAGGACGCGTTGGGGTTGTACTTGAATAATCTAAATATATTGGTTTATCGTGCGCTTTTTGCATTGTCACGAATCATCTCCTCATAAGCCGTATTTGGTCTGTATCGATCAATAGAATTAATAATTGTAGTCAAACTCTGTGTATAATCACCACTATTGAAGGATAACTCTGCACGGGTTAACTCGGCATCGATATCTGGGACAAAAGCTCTAAATTTATTTGCATAAACAATTGCATTTTCACACATGTCGACCACACCCACTAAATTATTGACGTTGTTGTGTAGTTTATAGATATAATCAATCGCCTCATCCACAGTTGCGTTTAAGAGTTTAACATCAATTACATCTTGTCCAAGCATTTCTTTTACTTGATCAGTATATTTGTATGCTCGTTCCAAATCCGAAGCATACTTGTCGGATATTGAAGGTAAGGAACGTTTTTGAATCCTTACTTGAACATCGTTAATGATAAGGTGGAGTTTAAGAAGTTGTTTCGTTGCTCGAACTTCATCTGCATTTGCACGTTCCACTTTTTCATTCATAACGAGATACTCATCTTTAAGCATTGCAACATCTTGACCGAGTTCTTGAAGTGATATCAGGATTGTTGAGGCAGGAATCTTTTCTTCCTCAATCATTCTTGAAACCTTAACGCCCGAATCACTAAATTCTTGAATGCGTTGCGAGAATACGCCCACATTTTCTGTATATCCATCAAAATTAAATCGTGTTTCAACTTTGTGTGCATCCTTACACATTTTGGCAATGCTATCCACAAGGAATTCTAAATTCTCGAACACCTCTTCGCTCAGTGAATCTACCTCGCGTTGAGCCTTATCTTCTTTTTGAATCGAGAGTGCAAGCTGCTCTAAGCGTTTTTGACTCTCTTTAAGACTGGTTCGTGACTTTTCAATTTCACCTTGACCAATGTTAATGAGATCATCTTTTAAAATTTCACTGAGAACACCAATGTTTTTTGGAACCTCAAGATGTTCCACAAAAACCCCGTTTTGACGAACACCTTGATAAAGCTTTGATACCTCATCAAGTAATTGAGGAATCAAGCCTTTCGCATGTTCATATAGTTTTGGAATTTCAGTAATCTTTGTTTCCAAATCATCAATCGATCCACGTGTTTCTTCACTAATTTCTTGTGCTTTCATAAAATCAGAAGCATACATCCATTCTTCAAAAATGGAAAAGTTTTGTTCAATTTCTTTAATTTGATCTTCAATTGTAGGGAAAGCATCACCTAAACCGGAAGTATTTTCAATTGCATTTTTCTTCAATTCTCTAAAACGATCTTTTAAAGAAGTGATTTCCATGCGTTGTCGTGTTTCTTGCTCGAGTAACGTTTCGAGATTGTCATTAAGTGAAACAGTTTGCTCCATGGACTGGGTAATTAAGCCATCTAAAAGAGACAGGTGCTTTGATGCTTCTTTCAGTTTCCCAAAGGCAAGTGCATCTTCTGAATCCGCAAGCGCATCAGAAATTTCTTCTTGTCGCGCATTAATTTCACTGAATTCTGCCTTACACTCCGAAACTTTTTTCTCAACATCTGGATTTAACTTAGCCAATCCGTTTGCTTTATTAATTTTAAACAGCACCGGAATACTCATGAGCTCGTTGTATCGAACTTCTAAGGTCTCAAAGGCTTTATTTAATCGACGTTTTTTAGACATACGTATGTAGACAAAAACACCAATGATTAACAGCACTAGGACAACAGCAATTATATATTTGTAGTCATTCATTAACTTTAATATCATCTGAAAATTCATACGTTCACCTCGTTGAATTTATTGTACCATAGATAGCGTGGTTCTTAAATGCGTTTCGTTGACTTTTCACCTCAATTTAGGTATATTATATAAGCGTCATATTTTTAGTGCAGCACGCAAAGTTATTAGCCACGTGTTTATCCCGCGGCAGGAATCAAAGTACCTACGCTGTACAGGGAAACGATTATAGATAAACTCAACTAATAATAATTTGCGGAACTCGCTAATGACATATTAGGAGGTCATTACTATGGCAAGAATTAAAGGTCCAGTTTGGAAAAAAGCACGTCGTTTAAGTTTCTCAATCCTTGAAACAGGTGAAGAGCTACAACGTCGCGATTACGCACCAGGACAACACGGTAAAGCACGTCGTCCAAAATTATCAAACTACGGTTTACAATTACGTGAAAAACAACGTATTCGTTTTACATACGGAGTTACTGAAAAACAATTCTATAACACATTCAAAAAAGCATCAAAACTTGAAGGTGTTGCAGGTCACAACTTCTTATTCATGTTAGAATCACGTTTAGACAACGTTGTATACCGCATGAACTTATCACGTACACGTCGTGGAGCTCGTCAATTAGTTAATCATGGTCATATCTTAGTAGATGGAAAAAAAGTTGATATTCCTTCATACATTGTAAAACCTGGTCAAACAATTGAAGTTAAAGAATCTTCACGTTCAATGGCAGCAATCAAAGATGCATTAGAAGCTAACGTATCAATGGTTGATTATGTTACATTTGACAAAGATAAATTCAAAGGTGAATACAAACGTTTACCAGAACGTAGTGAATTAAACCAAGAAATTAATGAAGCATTAGTAGTTGAATTCTACAACCGTTAATCTTCATAATCCTAAAACTTCCTCTATGAGGGAGTTTTTTTTACCCTCTAAATCAAAAAAAACCATTCTCACTTTAAGAATGGTTTTTCAATACATTAAATCGTAACGCTATTCATCGTCTTTATCGGTTTTATCTACTACTTCTTCTTTTTTAGGTTCCTCTTTTTTTGAATCAGTTTTATTGGACTTTGATTCCTCTTTTTTCGGTTCCTCATATTTCAACTTAAACTGAACAAATTCACGTTGTGTTTCAAGTTTTGTATTATTACGCCATGAAACAAGAACATTCAGCGTTACCTCAGGGACATCAACTTCCCCTGCGAGACTGATACCACCCATATAGTTGCGATCTTTTCGTACTTGACCTGGTACTAAATTATATTCAGAATCAAAAATACCCGCGGTTGGCATCATTTTATCGGCATGGTAATCTTCATTGTTTTCTAATACAACAATTTCAACGCCATACATCGCAATCTTCGGTTTATCAACAACAACACCATATACATAGAGATCTTCATGTTTTTCGATTGTAGCGGAAATATCAAAGAATCGAGATGACTCTACGAAGCGGTCATTATCATTAATTGCATTCCAATAAGACTCATACCTTTTAAGTTTTTCAGTATAGAGTTTTTTTTCATTCACTGAACATCCTGTTAATAAAAACATGCTCAAGAGTACCAAAAATAGTTTTTTCATATTATACCTCTTACGATTTAGTTTGTGTGATTAAAGATATGATACGTTTTCTTACCTCTGCGTATCACTGTTACTTCTTTACCAATTGCATTATCTTTCGAAATGACAAAATCTGTATCATTTACAACTTCACCATTAACGCGAATTGCACCGCCTTCGATCAGTTGACGTGCTTCACGCTTACTTGGACATACTTTTGTATTTACGAGTAATTCAACAATATTTTCATCTGCGGATACTTCGATGGACGCACTGTCTGCAAATACTTGACGGATTTGATCAACAGTTAACTCTTGAACATTTCCAGAAAAGAGTGCATTGGTTACACGTTCTGCCATCGCAAGACCTTCTTTACCAAAAACCACTTCCGTTAATTCTTTCGCAAGTTCTTTTTGCGCAAGTCTTAAATGAGGTTCTTTAATAAATGAAGCTTCAATTGCTTGGATTTCTTCAACACTCTTGAATGAAAGACGTTTTAGGAAATCAATAACATCGTTATCACTTGTATTAATAAAGAATTGGTAGAAGCTATAAGCATCCGTACGGTTTTCATCCAACCAGATATTTTGTCCTTCACTCTTACCGAATTTTGTACCATCAGACTTCATAATTAAGTGCGATGTAATACCAAACACTTCTGCTTCCGGTCCTTCAACCTTACGAATTAAGTCCGCACCACTTACAAGGTTACCCCATTGATCCGAACCACCAATTTGAAGCTCAATACCATAGTTTTTGTATAAATGTAAGAAGTCAATGGATTGTAGAATTGTATAAGAGAATTCCGTAAAAGAAATTCCTGTACTTAAACGCTTCGCAATGGTATCTTTGGCTAACATGTTACTTACGCTGAAGAATTTACCATAATCACGTAAGAAGTCTAAAACTGTTAGACCTCCCAACCATTCGCGATTATTTACGATTGTTACTGGGTTATTATCACTTGATAGAATACGTTCAATTTGCGCTCCAATTCCATCTACGTTTTTTTGTAAATCCGCATCATTAAGCATTGAACGTTCTGTAGTAGGACGTGGATCACCAATCATACCTGTAGCGCCACCAACTAAAGCAATAGGCTTATGACCTTGCATTTGGTAACGTTTTAATAAAATTAATTGTTGAAGATGACCGACATGGAGTGAATCCGCAGTTGGATCAAACCCGCAATAAAGCGTAATCGGTTGTTCTAATCGTTTTTCCAACGCTTCATAATTGGTAACATCCTTAACAAGACCACGCCAGTTTAATTCTTCTAAAAAATTCATTTTCTTTTCCACCTTTATTTTTCTTGTGTATCAAATAACATTTTAATTTTTAAATAATAACGTTGCATAATATCCAGCATGCATGTGACTGCTAGAAGTGTTGTTGCATCATGGGGATAGATATATCCTGAAGCACAAAACTTATCAAGCTCAGCCCACTTATCTTCTTTAAAAATCAAGTTCTTAGCTAAAAACTGTGTTTTTAATAATGCTTGCTCACCATTATGCATTAAAACCGCTTGATCATCATGACGACTCATAATATAGAGAAGTGTTGATGTAATCGATTTGTTTTTTTGTAAAAATGGTACGTATTGGTTAAACACTTCACGCATACCATTGTTTAAAATCTCATATCGCTTCGGTTCCTCAGTAAACATATTATTTTGAGTGAACCCCTCACCGATTTTTTTAATTTGTTTTGTTATATCCGCATAGCCGCGTGAATTTATAAATGCAAACATTACTGTGCTGGTAATGAATACGGTATAGTGGTAGGATTGCTGATTTAAAACGGAACGTTGAATTTTTGTTTCAACCTCATTTTGGAATCGGGCAATATCAACCGTACTTGTGCTATTAACAGAAAAAATACGTTGCATTTCATCTTTGTAAGTACGAACAAGATGAATAAATTTTTCAAAATTCATTTGCTCATTACTGCCACGATAATTCGGGCCATACATACCAAATCCCATTGTTTTTGTAAATGAACTCACATAACCATAAACTAAGATGTTTGACAGAATTGTCTGTTTATCACCTTTTACAATATAACCTTCAACACGTTTTGTATAATTATCAATGTATTTTGAATCTTCTACAATATCATTCATCAATTCTTCAAGCGAGGACTTATAATAATCATCAAGTCTATTTTTATAACCCAGCGCCTCACGGGTCCACTTTTGATCACAATCGAATACATCACTATCAATTGCAAAACCTAATGGATGGTGATCTTCGTAGTGAACCAAAATATCTTTGACCGTTTTTGCGCTTTCATCAAGCTTGATGTAGAACATAAGACCTTCTTCATCAAACGTATACGACCAAGACTCCATATTAAATCGTTCCCAAAGCTCAAAAAAGATGGTGAATACTGCATAAGACACAATGTTACGTTGGCGTTCTTCCCCCGCAAAAGACCCACCTAAAACAAGGAGGGAACCATCCTGCCCTTCAATCATACTTTTCATGATACCATTACGCTTCTCACGTAACTCACGAATTGATTCAGATGTTAATTGAACAATATTCATAATAATACCTCTTTCAACATATAATATTCTACCATGAAATCATCGTTTAAGGTAATGTAAAACTCAAAGAGCCATAAAAAAAAGGCAATACGCCTTTTTTTCGGAAAAATATTATTTAACAAGGGAAATCTGTAACCATATTTATTTTTAAGGAGAAGAAAATATAGTCATTGTAAACAATTTGTTTACGTATATAGAATACAAAAACATTGTGGTAAGAATTCGCAGAAACTGTGTTAATTTGTGTGAGCTGGTTTAAAGATTGAAATCATGATAGTCGGAATGATCATGATTACTCCAAAAATAAAGATAACGATTTGTATAGGCATGCGTTCGACAAGTATTCCAGATACAAGCGGTGTAATAATCGCAGAGAATCCAATACTCATTGAGATTGAAAACATTTGTGCAGTCGATCGTAAGTGACTTGGTGATTCTCTAAAAATTAAATCTTTCTGTGCAACAAGTATTAATGGGAACGTAATCGCTTGAAGTGTTGAAAGTACGATAATTTGAAACACCGAAGTTGCCATCCCATACGTTACCATACGTATAATCATAACAATACTGGAGAAAACCATCAGGTTCTTTCCACCATATTTCTTTAGGAGCGTTCCCCCTACTAACATGAGTGGAATTTCACTTAATGCTTCCACAAACCATTTGACACCAACATCTTGCGCATTCCCACCAAGATGAAAGATATAGTCTGTAATCGTAATCGAGTCTACATTCATAACAAAATATGTCAATGTAAACACAACAACCAAATACATGTAACGTTTATTGGTAAAAAGAACTTTCAAATCTTTTAATCTTAAGGCAGTCGCAACATTATCATTTTTTTGTTTTGTGGCATCTTCAAGCTTGAAGGAATAGAAAATGACAACAAAGCTCATAATCCCTGAAAGATAACCCAGTGATGGATAACCATAGCGATGAATAAAAAAACCTGATACAAGAGAGGCTAAGGCCCACCCAAGTGAACCAAAGCTTCGAATAAAACTAAACTGATGATAAATCCCATCAACCTCTAGAACCCATGTTTCAAATAAATTAGAGAGAATTCGGACAGTACCTGCCATCGTCCCTACTAAAAAGAAGTGATAATAAAAATTATGAATATTAACACTGTAGGAAAGCATTCCTGTTGCCGCAAGGATAAAAGTTCCATAAATAAAGAAACGTTTAATCGTCCCATATCGATCACACAAATATCCCGATAGAATTTGTCCTACCATCGCAATAATAGCAAGAAAAGAAAGAATGAGTCCCCGCTGTGATGCCGAATAACCAAGATGCGTTAAAAACGGCACAACCTGTGGAAACAACAATCCATGTGAAGCATACATCAAAAACATGACAGCACTAAAATTAAAAACTTTTGTTTTATTAGACATTTTTATACCTCATATACTCTAGACATCATTATAGCATTTAATTTCCTAAAGTTTACACCAATTAAGTTATAAAAAAACCCTAATCTTGATTAGGGTTAAAAATTGCATTTTCGGTAATAATGACATCACAAGGGATATCATGATCTTCTTGAAAAAGAACATCCGTTTCCTGAAATGAGTACGCAATTCCGATTTTTACGGGGCTCACTTTCGCTAAAAATCGATCGTAATATCCGCCACCATAACCGATTCTATAACCGTTTTGATTAAATACTAGCATCGGTATGATAACCACGTCGATTTCATCCGCTGAAATTTTCTGATTACCTATAGGTTCCAAAATCCCCATCACTCCAGGTTGTAGTTGATCAAAGCATGTTATGACGTAAAATTCCATGGTATCACCTTTAATTTTAGGTAAACAAATTGTATAGTGCTTATCCCAAAATAACGTTTCCATAATACCATACGTATCTACTTCATGATTAAATGCGGCATAAAGTGCAATGGTTTGGTGACCCTCTAAACGATCAATAACAGCATTATGAATTGCCTTATCCCAAGGAGCACGCATGAGCACATCGTATTGCTTGCGCTTTTCTAAGACACCTTGAGCAATCTTTTTCTTATCCAACAGAACCTTCCATCTCCATTTTCATCAATTGATTTAATTCTACCGCATATTCCATAGGAAGTTCTCGAGTAAATGGTTCTAAAAATCCCATAATAATGGTTTCAGATGCTTGCTCTTCACTTAAACCACGGCTCATAAGATAGAAGAGTTCCTCTTCTGAAATTTTCGAGACACGCGCTTCGTGTTCAATAATTGATGCATTCGTATCCACCACATTCACAGGCATCGTGTCGCTCATCGAAAGCTGATCAAGAATTAAGGTGTCACATTCTATTTTTGTTTTCGCATTAATTGCATTTTTATCATGATGCACAATCCCACGGTAATTCACCGTACCACCATTGCGTGATACAGATTTTGAGATAATTGTACTCTGAGTATTTGGTGCTTTATGGATCATTTTAGCGCCAGCATCTTGCCACTGATTAGCACCTGCCACTGCGATTGAAATTGTCATGCCCTTCGCATATTCTCCAATTAAAACACATGACGGATATTTCATAGTAATATAGGCACCGATATTACCATCAATCCATTCCATCATTCCATGCGCTTCCACCTGAGCACGTTTAGTAACTAAATTATAAACATTCGATGACCAGTTTTGAATTGTAGTATAACGACACTTAGCATTTTTATGTACAAAAATTTCCACCACTGCAGCATGCATCGCATCTTTTTTGTAAATGGGTGCCGTACATCCTTCAACATAATGCACATCTGCACCTTCATCCACAATAATCATGGTACGTTCAAACTGTCCCATTTGCTCTGCATTAATTCTAAAGTAGGACTGAAGTGGTTTATCGAGTGTTACACCTTTAGGGATGTATATAAACGACCCACCGGACCATACGGCAGTATTGAGTGCTGCAAACTTATTATCATTATAAGGTACAAGTTTCCCAAAATATTGCTTTACAATCTCTGGATAGTCTCGCAATCCTGTATCCATATCAAAAAACAATACCCCTTTGGATTCTACTTCTTGAAGCATACTTGCATAGACAACTTCAGAATCATATTGTGTTGCAACTCCGGATAAATATTTCGCTTCTGCTTCAGGAATTCCTAATCGATCAAATGTATTACGAATTTCTTGAGGAACATCATCCCAACTGCGTTCCACTTGGTCACTAGCTCTTAAGAAATAGATATACTCATCAAAATCCACCTTGGAAAGATCGGCACCCCACGAAGGCATCTTTTGATCCATAAACGATTGGTATGCTTTCAAACGGATTTCAAGCATCCACTCAGGTTCATTTTTTAGTCGTGAAATCTCACGTACAACCGATTCACTCAATCCCTTATCAAACGCTACAACACCTTCAACATCATCATGAAATCCGAATTGGTACTCTTCATTAGGTAATCGATCGCGATCAGCCATTTTTTCTTCACTCATCATTCTCCCTACTTTCTTCAATAATATCCGTCAAACCACGCCATCCTAAGGTTGCACACGTAATCCGATTCGCTTGTCGACCAACATTTTTAAAAGCAACAGCTTCTTGAAGCAGTTGTTCATCAAATCTTTCCAAGTGAATCATACGATTGTATTCTGCAATAATCTTATCAGCCTCTACTACAGTCTTCCCTTTCACCAGTTCCGTCATAATAGAAGCTGCGGAAGTCGCAATCGTACAAGCTTGACCATCAAAACAAATATCTTCAATAACACCATTTTTAATAGATGCTTGAATGGTTAAGTCATCAATGCATGAATCCGTACTCACACGTTTTTTTGGATATGCTTCTTCTGTACGTTTATTCCGTGGGTTTTCATAATGGTCCATAATTAATTGACGAAGAAAACGAGGATCTTCAAAATAATTCATTTTATCACTCCAAATCTATAAATAAAGGTCGATACACTTTTCTAAAGTTATCGTTTCTAAAGCTTTAATCAGTTTTGTAACATCCGCATCATTATTATAAAAATAAAATGAGATACGAACACTTTTTTCCATATTCAATGCTCCATTGATTAGTTTAGCGCAATGTTCACCTGAACGGACACTTACGCCTTCGCGGTTTAGATAAGCTGCAACATCCTGAGCAAAAATCCCTTTAACACTAAATGTGATCAGTCCCATATCGGCGTGTTGATTGTAAACCGTAATGTGATCCATTGCATTTAACGCATCCAAAGCACGCTTATGGAGCGGTAGAATAATCTCATGGATACGATCCATACCAAATTGATTTAAGTAATCAATTGCAGCACCAAAGCCTAAGACACCTTCAATATTTGGGGTTCCTGCCTCAAACTTCGCGGGACCTGACTTAAGTTCGACCATGCCACATGCATCAAAACGAATATTACTGCCACCACCATGAGAAATGGGATACATTTTATTTTGAATTTCAGGTTTTGCATAGAGAACCCCTACACCGGTAGGCCCAAGCATTTTATGTGCTGAAAAAGCCATAAAGTCTATATCTAAATTCACAACATCAATGGGCATATGTCCAATTGATTGGGCGGCATCAAGGCAAAATAATGCGCCATGATCATGGGCATACTTTGCGAAAGTTTTAATATCATTAACATATCCCAAAACATTTGAAACATGAGCCATTGACACAATTTTAACGTTCTCATGGAATGCACCTTCAAGCATGTCAAGTGTAATATGTCCCGCATCATCTAAAGGTATAAATTCAACACTAAAACCAACTTCCTCAGCCAAAGCATACCAAGGTAAAATATTTGAAGCATGTTCTGCTTGATTTAAGAGGACCACATCCCCCTTTTTTAGGTAATACTTTGCGTATCCACTTGCAACAAGGTTTAAGGATTCACTCGCACCGGATGTGAAAATAATCGAATCGGGTGTTGTTTTAATAAACTGAGCTGTTTTCTTTCGAACTGCTTCATAGAAATCACTGGTTTCAAGTGATGTATTATAATCGCCTCGATGAATGTTGGAACTTAGGCGTTCATAATAATCAACGACCGCATCGATCACAGTTTGAGGTTTTAATGCAGTTGCAGCATTATCAAGATAACTTACATCTGGATGATGTTTAAAAAAAGGGAAATCTTTTTTTATTGAATCCATTGCGTATTCACCTTCTCCGTAATTTCTTCTTTTAGTTGTGCTTTAATCGTCTCATCATCAATTGCATCCACGATTGGCATGAGGTATCCCATTATAATAAGACGTAATGCATCTTCACGTGTCAGTCCACGTGATTGCAGGTAATAGATGTGTTCTTCATTGGGTTGGCCCACGGATGCAGCATGGGATGCAGCAACATCGTTTTCATCAATTAGTAACATCGGGTAGACAACACCATGAACTTCTTCGCCAAGATTCATTATGCGACTCATTTGATGCGTTTCGGAACCGGAATTCCCTTTCGAGATACTACCAATGACTTCTAAATTTAAACTTCCTTTATTAAGGACGATAGCATTACATTCAACCATTGCATAACTTTTCCGAGCTTGATGATCTGCTTTTACAGTCCATTTTAGCTTATTAAAAGCAATCACTGCACCTTTAAATTCGCAATGACTTCCAATGCCGAGGTACTCAATATGTGTGTTTTTTTGATGGTTTCCTTTACTCATTTCACCATAATTCGCAACAAATTGTGTGTGTTCATGCAACTTAATATGCTCATTCACAACCAATGCTTCATCACTTTGATTAATCCATAAATATTTAAAGTTTGCATATTCTAAAACATCGATTGTTAGATGTAGCGTTCCCTTACCTTTAGCAATAATATAGAGCGTTCCCTTTGATTGTTTCGGAATGGTAATTGACACGTTTTCTTCACCTTTAATATCAAGTACGATTGAATTCATCGATTCCATCAAGGTAAATGCCGTCATTATTTATCACCTATTGCTTCACGCACCGCACACGTTCCAAGAACAGTTGGGCGCTTGGGATCTTTCTCTTTTTGAATGTCTGCTTCGATCCAATCATATCCTTCACGATCAATTTTACGTACTAATGTCTCATCAGAACTTAAAACAATTCGCCCATCAATCATAATATGAGTATGGGTTGGTTGAATCAATTCAAAGAAACGTTCATAGTGACTTACAATAATCAGACCCATTTTTTGTTTATCTTGTTCTTCTTTTAATACTTTTGCGACCAATGCAAGCGCATCAATATCAAGTCCAGAATCAATTTCATCCAACATTGCGAATCGCGGTTCTAACATAATCATCTGTAAGATTTCATTACGTTTCTTTTCACCACCACTAAATCCTTCATTGAGGAAACGGTGCGCGAGATCCTCTTTCATTTTAAGACGGTCAATACTACCTTCCATTGATTTTACAAACTCAAATAAACCAATTGGTGTATCACGACGTGCATTCAATGCGGACTTTAAAAAATCAGAGTTTGTTACTCCAGAGACTTCTTGTGGATATTGCATCCCTAAAAAAAATCCAAGCTTACTGCGTTCATCAACTTCGAGTTCAAGTACATTGATGTCATCTACAAAAACAGTTCCCTCTGTAATTTCATATCGGGGATGACCCATGATAGCAGAAAGAAGTGTTGATTTCCCATTCCCATTGGGTCCCATGATTGCATGGATTTCATTCTCATTAACAACAAGATTGACACCCTTGAGTATTTCTTTTCCTTCAATTGCTACATGTAAATTTTCAATTCTTAATTGTGCCATAGTATCACTTTCCTCTACTTATATCTTAATTAATATATTATAGCACAAGATTAATCCGAATAAGGCGACCATCGCTCACGAAACGTATTCGTAACGTGTTGCATTGACCCCTTAAATAACCTATAATTAATGAGACAAAAGGAGGATTGTAATGATTGACAATTTAAAAAAATATTGGTTTGTCGTCGTTATAGGTTTGGTACTGATTGTCGGTATCGGGTATTTTACTAAAGAACAGATGAACGCTGTTTTGAGCGGTAAAAAAGTAGACGGTAAAGATGTAATATATGAGGTTGCTGGGAGTGATTATACTGCAGATGCATACTATGATGAACTCTTAGAATCAAAAGGAACTGCCGAGATTTACAAGTTATTCGAACGTGCTGTTCTTGATTCAATGGAAACAACTGAAGATATCGTTAAGAAATCTAAAGAAGAAGCTGAGACAGTTAAAACTAATGTTTCTGCACAAAATGGTGCAGCTGGGTTAGAACAATTGAATAAGGCACTTGTTTCATTGGGTTATAAAGGTGTTGATGAAATGAACAAGTTTTACGAAAATTCAAATAAACTTGATGTCATTTTAGGTGATTACCTTGAAGCAAATTACGATCAATATGCGAAAGCATTTGTCGAAGAAAAACAACCTCGTGTTGTAAGTCACATCCTTGTCAAGATGGACGATTCAAAAAATCCTACAGCTGAAGAAACAGCTAAGATGGAGAAAATTGATGCAGCTTTAAAAGAGGGTAAAGCTTTTAGTGATGTTGCTATGGAATTTTCCGATGATGGAACTGCCCAAAATGGCGGTTTACTCGGATATATGGATAAAACATCAAGTTTAGTTCCTGAATTTATTGAGGGAGCTACAAGTATCAAAAAGGGTGAAACAACTGGGTGGGTTACTTCACAATACGGTCGTCATCGCATTACAGTTCAGCAAGACTCTTTCGAAGAAATCAAATATGATAAAGATTTCTTAAAAGCAATATCAACAAATAATCCTAAAATCCAATATCAAGCAATCTGGGAAAAAGCAGAAGGCTTAGATATTAAATTTGCAGACGAATCCGTTAAAGCAGATTTAATGGCATTTATGGGTCTAGGAGGTAATCAATAATGAAAAAACTTCTAGTTTCACTCCTCGCATTGCTTATACTTGCGGGATGTAGTGATGCACGTGCAATGATTTCCACAGATGAAGAAATATTCTCTGTTGGGAATGAGAAAGTTACTTCTAAGCGTCTCTTTGATGTTATGAAGCAAAGTGATGGCGGAATGACTGTTGTTAAGTCAGCACAAAACAAAATTACTGAAAATGTTGCGGATGAAGATGTTAAAGCGGAAGCTGACAAACGTCTTGAAGAAATTAAAGAAGTCTTTGGTGATCGACTTGAGGAACGTTTAAAACAAAGTGGCTATGAGAGTGTTGATGCATTCATGTCACAAACTGTTTATCCAGAACTTAAAATGACACATCTTCTTAAAGAAAAAATGGTTGCTGATTTTGAAGCATTAACTACAGAAAATGCACCGCGTAAAGCACGCATTCTTCAATTAGAGAATCAAGAAAAAGCAGACGAAGCACTTGAAAAAATTAAAGCTGGTGAAAACTTCGATGATATCGCAAAAGATTACAAAGTTACTGGCTCTCCATATGATGGAAGTGCTAAAGTACACTTATTGAAATCGGTTCAATATCCTCAAGAAGTTGCGGATGCACTCAAAAATGCAACTGAACCAACATTATCCGGTGTCCTTAGTGACGCAAGTGATGATAGTAAATATATTGTTCAAATTATTGAAATCGATGCAAGTCGATATCAAGATGAAACCATTGAAGCATTTGTAGGATCAAAGGACATCGTAAATAAATACCTTGCACAACTTTTTGTTGACAATGGTTTTAAAATTTACGACAAAGACGTTTATGACGCCGTTGCCGAGAAATTCCCACAATACTTAAATATTCAAAAGGAAAAAGACGCTAAATAAGCGTCTTTTCTTTATGCTATAATATCGTAAAGGAGGTCTATTATGACACTGTTTGAAAAAATTATTAACCGAGAAATCCCCGCGAAAATAATATGGGAAGATGAGGATGTCATCGCATTCTTAGACATATCACAAGCCACTCAAGGACACACCTTAGTTGTACCAAAGCAAGCAACAGAATCCGTCCTGACAGCGACACCTGAGGTCGTCTCCAAAGTAAACTGCACCGCACAGATGCTTTCACTTAAACTTATGGAAACTTTTGGTGCTACCGGAGTTAACATCTTAACGAATGCTAACGAAGTAAGTGGACAAACTGTCCCGCATTATCATGTGCATGTAATTCCACGCTACGATGTCGATGAATTAAAATTTGTACCCCTTCAAAAAAATCATGATCTTGATGAGGTCTTTAAAATCTTTCAAGAAAAAAATGTTACACTTTAAAAATAAACAAAGTATTGATGCACAACACATCAATACTTTTTATTTTAATGAGGCACCGCTAAGTCATCCTCATTGAAAAGAATAATTTACATAGTATATAATCAAATTAGATCATATAAGGTAATTTTAAATTCGTATTTCAATGTTTAGAAAAGGAGTAACTATCATGAAAATAGAATTGGGCATCAGTACTTTTGGCGAAACAACACCTCTTGAGAATACAGGCATTGCCCCTTCTCATCCGGAGCGCATTCGCCAACTCGTAAAAGAGATCGAACTTGCGGATCGTGTTGGTCTCGATATTTACGGAATTGGTGAACACCACCGATCTGATTTTGCAGTTTCTGCACCTGAAATTATTCTTGCAGCGGGTGCCGTAAATACGAAACACATTCGTTTAAGTTCTGCAGTTACGGTCCTTTCATCCATTGACCCAGTACGTGCGTACCAACAATACGCAACGATCGATGCTTTATCAAACGGTCGTGCGGAGATGATGGTAGGACGTGGTTCCTTTACAGAGTCCTTTCCTCTATTTGGCTATGATTTAAAGAATTATGAAGCTTTATTTACAGAAAAACTATAGATGCTTCGTACTATCGTTGAAAATGAAACAGTTACTTGGGAAGGTCATCATACCCAATCTCTTGATAATACAGGTATCTACCCCCGTTCTGTACAAGAAAAGCTCCCAATCTGGGTCGCAACAGGGGGAAATGTGGAATCAACCGTTAACATTGCCCGCCAAGGATTACCGATTACCTATGCAATAATAGGTGGAAATCCCTTGCGTTTTAAATCACTCATCGAAGCCTATCACGCAATTGGAAAACAAATGGGATACCCTAAAGACCAAATGCAAATTGCCGCACACTCTTGGGGATTTATAGCGGATACATCACAAGAAGCAAAAGATAAATACTTCTATCCAACTAAATTGCTGATCGAACAGATTGCGAAAGACCGCTCAAATTGGGTTCAAAATTATCGACGTCAAGATTTTGATATCGCAACCGAACCTGGTGGCGCGATGTTTGTAGGTAGTCCTGAAGAAGTAACAACCAAACTCATCAAAATGATTGAAGATCTCGGTCTTAACCGATTCATGCTCCATTTACCAATTGGTTCCATGGAACATGAAGACGTTATGCACGCAATTGAATTGTTTGGAACTCAAGTAGCTCCTGCGGTTCGTGAATACTTTAAAGATAAATAACAAAAAAAACATCAATCCTTGTGGTTGATGTTTTTTTAACTTTAATTCATTATTCAGCAGACTTTACATCTTCTTTTTTAACTTCTGGTTTTGGTAATAATGCTTTACGGGATACGTTTACGCGTCCCTTTTCATCAATTTCCATAACCTTAACTTTAACGATGTCTCCTAATTTAACGACATCTTCTGGTTTTTCGACACGGTTATGATCCATCTTAGAAACGTGTAAGAGTGCATCAGTACCTTGGAATAGATTTACGAATGCTCCGAATTTTTCAATACGTACAACTTTCGCATCGTAAATTTCTCCAACAGCAGCTACACGAACGATATTTTCAATCATTGCTTTCGCTTTGTCGATTGACGCTTGATCTGTATGGTAAATTACAACACGACCGTCATCTTCAATATCAATCTTAACATCGTTGCATTCTTCAATGATTTGGTTAATGATTTTTCCACCTGCACCAATAACATCACGGATTTTGTCCGGTTTGATGTTCATTTGCGCAATCTTAGGTGCATATTCACCAACAAAGGTACGAGGTTCTGAAATTACTTCATCCATCGCAGCCATCATTTCCGCACGACCTGTTTTCGCTTGTGCTAATGCTTCGCGTAAAATGTCTTCGGATAAGCCTTTAATCTTAATATCCATTTGTAGGGCTGTAATCCCTTTTTTAGTTCCAGCTACTTTAAAGTCCATATCACCGAAATGATCTTCCATTCCTTGAATATCTGTAAGGATTGTATAATCATCTCCGTATTGAACAAGACCCATAGCAATACCACTCACTGCAGCTTTTACTGGAACACCTGCTGCCATAAGTGCTAATGAACCTGCACAAATACTTGCTTGTGAAGAAGAACCGTTTGATTCTAAAACTTCCGCTACTAAACGAATTGTATATGGGAATTCCTCTTCAGATGGAATTACATAGGATAAAGCACGTTCACCTAAAGCGCCATGTCCAATTTCACGACGTCCTGGTGCACCCATACGGCCTGTTTCACCAACACTGTATGGCGGGAAATTATAATGATGTAAGAAACGTTTTGAATCCACATCGGATAAGTCATCAATTATTTGAGTATCTGCCATTGCACCTAATGTACAAACAGAGAGTACTTGAGTTTCACCGCGTGTAAAGAGTCCACTACCGTGTACACGACTTAATAAATCAATTTGAACATTTAATGGACGTACTTCATCAACACCACGACCATCTGGACGAATTTTTTCAATCGAAATGAGTCGACGGACTTCATCCGCAACCATGCCGTGTGTTACTTCTTTTACGTACTTCACTGTTTTATTTTTTTCAGATTCTGTTTCATATGATTTCGCTTCAAAATGTAATACAGCTTTTTCTTCAAGTTCATCAATCATGCCATAACGTTTTAGTTTTTCATGGATTGCGACTGCTTCACGTAAGTCTTTACCTACAAGTGCTTCTACTTCTTCAACGATTTCAGAAGGTACTTCATAAAGCGTAACTTCCATTTTTTCTTTCGCTACTTCTTGAGCAATTTCAATTTGGAATGCACACAAATGTTTGATCCATTCATGACCAAATAACATCGCTTCAAGCATGAGTTCTTCCGAAACTTCTTCTGCACCCGCTTCAACCATATTAATCGCATCTTTAGTACCTGCAACAATCAAATGCATTTTTGATTTTGCTTGTTCTTCAAGTGTTGGATTAATTACAAATGTTTCATCAATATACCCTACTGTAACTCCAGCAATAGGACCTTCAAAAGGAATATCCGATACCATTAATGATAAAGATGCCCCAAACATTGCAGCCATATCAGGTGCGCTGTCTTGATCGACAGATAATACTGTATTTACAACTTGTACTTCATTACGGAATCCTTCCGCAAACAATGGACGAATTGTACGATCGATTAAACGTGATGTTAATGTTGCATGTTCACTTGGACGTCCTTCACGACGTAAAAATCCACCTGGAATCTTACCAACTGAATATAATTTTTCTTCATATGTAACTGTAAGTGGGAAGAAATCGATATCTTTCGCTTTCTTACTTGCAGTTGCAGCTGATAATACTACAGTATCTTCATAACGCACTAAAACAGACCCACCAGCCTGTTTCGCTAATTCTCCCGTTTCAACTTTTAGATTTTTTCCACAAAAATCTAATTCAAATACTCTCTTGTTCATAGATTCACCTCAATATCTTATTCAATTTTAACACATTCTATACATATTTGATATAACAAAAAAGGAGCAACTGCTCCTTTTGATGTTTTTTATTATTTTCTTAATCCTAGGCTTGTGATTAATTCACGGTAACGGTTAATGTCTTCGCTACGTAGGTAAGTTAATAAATTACGACGACGTCCAACTTTTTTTAGAAGTCCACGGTTTGAGTGGAAATCTTTTTTGTGTTCTTTCATATGTTCTGTAAGCAAGTTGATTTCTGCTGTAAGAACAGCTACTTGAACTTCTGCTGAACCTGTATCGCCTTCATGACGTGCATATTGAGTCATGATTGCTTGTTTTTCTGATTTTGATAACATGTATGTATCCTCCTGTTTTTCAGACCTTCATCACCGAGAGTATCGTCGAGGAAACGGATATCCCAGTCATAAAGCCTATAAATAATAACATACTGATGTCTGTTAGGCAAGTTAAATTCCTTACCGCCTTGTCCAAGATTATATAACAACGTCTTTATCCACTCGCTTATGTATCGTACACCTTATTTCTAAATAAATTGAAGTGTTAGAACAAGAAATTCATCCATGTTTAAATTATTTGTGATCTGCGTATATAGATCACTTAGGGTCATACTATCAGGATAGATTGATTGTGAAGCGTACGCAAGAAGATACGTCTCTCCAAATTCAAGTCTTTCAAGGTTGTCATTCAATTGAAAAAAATTGGGACCCAATGAGATATCAATTTGTTCTTCGACGGTTACAACCCGCTTATTTGCCATCTCAAGCGCCAAAACAATCTTATCATGCAATAACTCAAACTGAATCGTATTGAGTCGTATTTCGCCGTCATTTTCTTCTTGAAGACGATTTTGATTTAATAATACTTTATTCTCAACAATCGTACCATCACGAATCAAAACACGATTTAATTGAAAATCTTGAGTCTGAAGGCGTTTTGAAAGAGCGAGGGTATTGTGTTTGGTAAGCACAAGATCGGCGCTTGGATTCATCACTTGAATCATGATTCCGAATGCAACCACAACCACAAGCCCCAAAAACATCGTTTTATATTTCATAGTTCCCCCTTTTTTTATTATTATAGCACAAGCATGGTATAATTAATGTTACTTAAGGAGGGTATATATGAAAAAAATAGCGTGGATTGGTACAGGAGTCATGGGAAAACCCATGGCGGAGCATTTGGCTAAAGCGGGTTATTCAGTTTCAGTTTACAATCGAACATTCTCAAAAGCTAAACTAATGGAACCCATGGTAACTGCATGTAAAACGATTGAAGAGGTAGTGCATGATGCAGATGTTGTTTTTGCGATTGTTGGGTATCCAAGTGATGTAAAGGATGTTTTTGAAGAAGTCATGAACCATGCGAAACCAGGTTGTCTCTTGGTGGATATGACAACATCATCACCTTCACTTGCGAAATCATTGGCAAGAGATGCAAAAGAACACGGATTTAGAATGCTTGATGCACCCGTCACCGGTGGAGACTTAGGCGCAATAAACGCAACACTCTCAATCATGGTGGGTGGAGATCAGTCGGATTTTGATGACGTATTACCCCTTCTAAATGTAATGGGTAAAACAATTAATTATATGGGTAAACATGGTAATGGACAACATGCGAAACTTGCAAATCAAACAGCGATTGCAGGAGCTCTAGCGGGTACTGCAGAAGCATTACACTATGCACACCATCATCAGATCGATATGACTACCATGCTTAATGTTATTACTGGTGGATCTGCTTCCTCATGGCAAGCTGCAAATAATGGTCCTAAAATGATTTCAAAAAACTTTGAACCCGGATTTTATCTAAAACATTTCCTCAAAGATTTAAAACTTGTGATGGATGAAAAAGAGAATTTATACCTTCCTGTTGTGGAAAGTGTATGTAAGATATACGAAACCCTAAGTAAGAATGGGTATGACGAGATGGGTACACAAGCCATTATCGATTATTATATTAAACAATTATAATGAAGCTTAAAGGTAATCGAAATACTCTAGTATCGATCACAGCCGCAATTTTATCATTCATTGCCTTTATGTATATTTATCTAAAACAAGAACAGTTCACTCCAATGAATATAAGTTTACTTGTTATTCTATTAGTTTGTAGCCTAAATGCATTACTGTTTGGACTTTATAAACATCTTTCAAAGCGTGTAAACGCACTTGAATTAAAATTTTTGAAACTTATATGGATTGGACTCAGTGTGTGTCTTATACTAATCGCTGTTGCGATTGTATTAGTATTAGTTTCTTTATAAAAAAACCTGTATAAATTCCAAATTGATGGAATCATACAGGTTTTTTTAATCATTTAAAATTGACATAAAAGGCAGTAATGTATCATCCAACATTACAAACCCTTCAAAAGTGGTTTTTAAAACATCATCTGATTTATAGAGAAGTTTTCGCGAAACACCTTCTGAAATGGCATCTGCGAAGACAGCATCCAGTTCCACACCGAAACGTTCTTGAAATCTTGAATAGGCTACGCCATCTTTAAGACGAAGTCCCATCATCATAAACTCAAACATTTCATCTTCAAGTGTTAAGTCAATGACTTCATGATAGGTATCTTCTTTTAAGTACATTCCAAGCTTTGTTGTCCATGTTTTACGTTGATGATTATGCTTTAAACTGGATCCCGGTCCGAGAGCATAAAAATCTTCATAACGCCAATAGACTTGGTTATGTTGACTTCTTGATCCTGGTAGAGCGAAGTTTGAAATTTCGTACTGTTCATAGCCCGCACTTTCCATTAATTGAATGCAAGAAAGAAACATTTCTGTTTCAAGTTCAATCGGTACCGGCTGAATACCACGTCTTCCAAATAACGAATTGGGTTCAACGGTTAAAGCATAGATGGATACATGATCGGGTTTTAGGGCGATAACATCACGCATGGATGATTCAAAACTTGCCAAGGATTGTCCTGGCAGTCCATACATTAAGTCTAAAGATATGTTTTCAATACCAATCTTTCGTAAAAGCTTAACACCCACTTCAACATCATAGAATTTATGATGTCTCCCGATTTTCTCAAGTAAGTCATCATGAGTTGTTTGAACACCCAAACTCATTCTGTTTACACCGTAGTCATGAAGCATCTGTACATTTTCCTCAGTAAGATTTTCTGGGTTGCCTTCAAAGGTCCATTCGTATTCATCCGCTAATTTCGGTTTCAAGGCCTTAAGTAATGCCTCTAACTGATCATTTTCAAGAGAAGTTGGTGTACCGCCACCAACATAGATTGTCTTCAAATCTCCTGGTAAAGCATTAATTTGTTGGATCAAGCGAATCATAAATTGATCAGAAATTTGTCGCGCGTAGTGAAACCGCGTAAAATCACAATACCCACAAATATGATCACAAAATGGGATATGGACATAAAGTGCTTTAGTACTCACGTTTCATCACCTCATCAATTTTGTCGTTGATTAACGCTTCAATATCATAATCTCGATCCAAGCAAATCGAAATCGTATACATTAAAACATCCGCAATTTCTTTCTTGAAATTTTCTTCATCGTCCAAACTCTCTTTGAGTTCGAGTGCTTCTTCAACGACACACGCAGTCATAAATTCGATGGTGTCTGTTTTATCCCATCCAAAATGTTTACGCATCGCTTGGATGCGATCATAAACGTGACTATTCATCATCCATTGATAGAACAGACATGAATGCCTCTTGAGGTATTTCCACGGAACCTACTTGTTTCATGCGTTTCTTACCTTCTTTTTGTTTCTCTAAAAGTTTTTTCTTACGAGAAATATCACCACCATAACATTTCGCAATAACGTTTTTACGAAGTGCTTTAATGGTAGAACGAGCAATAACTTTTTGGTTAATCGCAGCTTGAATCGGAACTTCAAATTGTTGTCTTGGAATCAATGTTCTAAGCTTTTCAGTAATCGCTTTTCCGCGATTAAATGCGAAGTCACGATGCACGATTGTGGAAAGAGCATCGACAATTTCTCCATTGAGAAGAATGTCCATTTTCACAAGATTAGATTGTTGGTAGCCGATAAAATCGTAATCAAACGATGCATAGCCACGTGTTGTTGATTTGAGTCGATCAAAGAAATCGAACACAATTTCCACAAGTGGTAGATGGTAAACAATGTTCATGCGTGTACCATCAATCGTTTGCATATCAACATAAATACCACGTTTATTTTGACAAAGTTCCATAACAGCACCCACATACTCAGATGGTACCATAATTTGCGCTTCTACAAAGGGCTCTTCAACATGATCAATAACATTTGAAATCGGCATTTTTGATGGATTATCCAGCTTTAACATTTCCCCATTTGTAAGAAAAACATGGAATTCAACCGAAGGTGCTGTTGCGATTAAATCAAATTGATATTCACGTTCCAATCGTTCTTGGATAACATCCATATGAAGCAACCCAAGGAATCCACAACGGAATCCAAAACCAAGTGCTTGTGATGTTTCAGGTTCAAAAACAAGTGAAGAATCATTGAGTTGCATTTTTTCCAAGGCTTCTCTTAAATCCGTATAACGTTTACTATCAATTGGATAAAGTCCGCAATAAACCATCGGGTTTAATTTACGATAACCCGGTAAAGCTACAGATGCTGGATTATCAGCCAAGGTAATTGTATCCCCTACACCAATTTCTTTAATTGATTTAATGCTTGCGCTAATCCAACCAACTTCACCCGTTACAAGTTTATCTTTTTTAATTTCAGTAGGTGTACGCACACCTAACTCAGTAACCTCAAACACTGCGCCTGAAGCCATAAACTTAATCTCATCGCCAACTTTAACTTGACCTTGTTTAATGTTTACAAATGCAATTACACCACGATAAGAATCGTAAATTGAGTCAAAGACTAGGGCTTGAAGTGGCGCTTCAACATCGCCTTGTGGTGCAGGAATTTGCGCAACAATACCTTCAAGCACTTGGTCAATATTTAGACCTGTTTTCGCACTGATTAATGGTGCGTTGCTTGCATCAATTCCGAGAACATCTTCAATTTCACGCTTCACACGTTCTGGATCTGCTGATGGCAAATCAACTTTATTGATAACAACCATAATTTCAAGATCATTCTCAATTGCAAGATATGCATTCGCAAGAGTCTGTGCTTGAATACCTTGTGTTGCATCCACTATCAAAATTGCACCTTCACACGCTGCAAGTGATCGAGACACTTCGTAGGTGAAGTCAACGTGACCTGGAGTATCAATTAAATGGAAAATATACTCTTGGCCATCATTTGCTTGATAAGCAAGTTGTACCGCATTTAACTTAATTGTAATGCCACGCTCACGTTCAAGATCCAATTGATCAAGAAGTTGTGCTTGCATGTCTCGATGAGCAACAGTATGCGTTTGTTCTAAAATACGATCCGCTAATGTTGATTTTCCATGGTCAATATGAGCGATAATTGAAAAATTTCGAATATTTTTTTGATTCATTTAGTTACCTCTTAAATATTTCATTAGTTTTTGTAATCTTGGATAAAAAATTGTCGCCAATATGACTGCGAAAACACCTTGGAACAAATCGCCTTTTAATGCCACAAAAAATGATGGCCAGCTCTTTGTTAAGAAAACCGCAACAAACCCATACATCGTCATCATCCACAGTGCAGCAAGTGAAAATGGAATCCATCGTTGACGTGTGTCTAGATAGCGTTCTAAAAGCTTAATAATTATAACTTCTCCAGCTTTAATAAAAAGCGAGAAAATCGCGTAGACTGCATAGCCTCCTGCAATATCAGCAAGCGCACAACCCACACCTGCCGCGAAAATAGCACCACCAAGTGGAAGCATAATTGGAGAGACCATGATGACAAAATCACTCAAGTTGAGATACCCTCCAGTTGCGGAAGGAATCTTAATGATTAATGTTACGGTCGCAATAAGCCCTGTAACAATTCCGATCGTGACTAAAGTTTGGGTACGTTTTATTTCATAGTTTTCTCTCATTCAAATCGTTTCCCCTTCCAATTTCGACCAAGTCCGTTTGCGAAATCATGTGCAGACGTTACCGGTTTTCCTGCAGGTTGTATCAGAGTAATAGTAACGGTACCTCCGATACAAGCAATTGTAAGTCCATCTTCATCGACTGATACAACTTCCCCTGGTTCATAAGCATGCGTTGAACTACACATGGTCACACCATGAAACTTAACATTCATTCCTTCCACGACACCATATCCAACAGGCCATGGAATAAGACCACGAATGTGGTTGTAGACATCTGAAACAGGTCTCATAAATGAAACGAACTCATCATCACGTTGAATCGTATAAGCAAGTGTCACAAGATCTTTATCTTGTGGTACAAACGATAACTTACCTTCTAAATAAGATTTTAAATCCTCACGAATAAGCACTTTAGAAGCTTCCATTAATTTAGCCTCTACATCACCCATCATATCTTGATCTTCAATTGATACACTGCGAGATGAAAGCATATCACCGCTGTCCATACCAACATCCATTCGCATCAACGTTACACCCGTCTCTTTTTCACCACGAATAATTGACCAATGTATCGGTGCTCCGCCTCTAAATTTTGGAAGCAATGAAGCATGAACATTCAAGCAAAGAAATTTTGGATAGTCGAGTATTGCTTTCGGTACAATTTGACCATAGGCACAAGTAACCACTAAATCAGGTTTAAACGCTAGAACATCATCAATTGATTCTTTAATTTTTACTGGTTGAATTACTGGAATTTGATGCTCGATTGCTAATTCTTTAACTGGTGGCGCTTTTAGTACCTTCTTGCGACCAAAAGGTCGATCCGGTTGCGTTACCACCGCAACGACATCATAACCATCATCTAATAATTGTTGTAACACAACACATGAAAAATGTGTTGTTCCCATAAACATAACACGCATATTATCACATCCTAGCACATATTATAACACGTGCTTGAAACAAGTGCATCGTTCATTCTAAATTTAGAAAAAACATTATTCGTTCTAATGTGAAATTTATATCACTGAACTTACACATAGTGGAAACTTTAAACGTGGTACAATTAGACTATACTGGGAGGTGGGAATTTATGGCAATTATCGCAAGTAATGCAAAACGTACTAAAACGAATCGCAAATCGGAAGCTGCAAACAAGAGCCAACGTTCAAGTTTAAAAACAGCTCTACGCAGTTTTAATTCCGCAATTGAATCGGGCGACAAGGAAAAGGCAGTAATCCTATTCAATCAATCCAATTCATTGTTGGATAAATCGATTACAAGTAATATTCATCACAAAAACTACGTAGCACGAAAAAAATCAGATTTATCATTAAAACTTAACACATTAAAATAACCTTCATACGAAGGTTATTTTTTTATATCATCGCTTCCAACATAAATAACTCAAAGGCCACAAAGCGATCAATTTTTCCTTGTTTAACATCTTGATCGATCTGCGCTAGCTGATTTAATAAACTCAACAATCCGAAGGAAGGGCGCATCTGATTTTTAACCAAATAATAGACCTGCTTTTCTGAAAGTGACAAACGATCTGCAATTCCTTTGTTTGAAACACCTTGTTCATACAAGGCACTAATTTGGTAGATTTTACGAATACTGCTACCAATCAAACCTAAAAGCGCGAGGGGGTCTACCTTTTGCGCAAGTAAATTTTGATAAACTGAAAAAGCTTTACCAATATTTTTTTCTAAAACTGCATTTGAAATCGCAAAAATATCTTCATCGATGTTTTTAGCTACGAGTTGACGAACCTGTTCTTGTTCGATCGGTTCACCCACCAAGCTCAATTTATTCAACTCTTGATATAAACGTGCTACATCATTACCAACACGATCTAACAATTCAACCATAGCGGCATTGGACATTTTAAAATCAAGGCGCTCAATTTCTTGCTTCATCAGCAAACTAAGTTGACCAACATCCATGTTTTTAATTTGATGAACACGTGCATGCTTCGCAATCGCTTTACCGATAACGGACTTTACCAATGGTTTTTTTTCAAAGATTACAATAAGACTTACATCAAACATCGATTGTGACATCAACGTACTCAGTGCTGTTTCCACTTCTTTTATGAGTTCATCATGTGTGTTTAAAACTACCGCCTTTTTATCACCAAAAAGCGATACAGTCAGAGCGCTCTCAAGAACGTGATCGAAAACAAATCCTTTATCACGCGTGTCAAAATGTGACACATCAAAAACACCGTACTGATTTTCATATTCCTTTATGATACTTTGAACCTTGCTCTTAACAAGAGAGGGTTCTTTTCCTACGATTACATCTATCATCTTATCACCATACCTATTATACCAAAGTGACCGCGATTTGACACAAAGTAATCAAAGAATGGTGTGAACACAAAATCAATGGTTCCAAGTTTTGAAGTCTCTAATATTTCAACCCCATATGTATCGAGAGTATTAATTACCTCGCTATGAGGATGACCATATTTGGATGGGTCTGAACTTACAAGACCAAACCGAGGTTTTAAGTCTTGAATAAACCTCGGGTCTGTCGAAGTTCTTGAACCATGATGACCCAATTTAATGAGAAATATCGGTTCTTCAAATTGGTATAATCGCGTTAAATCTCTTTCTTGGGCTTTTGACGCATCACCCATAAACAAAAAAACATAATGCTTAATCTTCAAACCCAATATAAGACTGTTATCATTTTTTGTGGCATAGCATCTGTCTTCCAAAAACTCATGAAGCACCTTAAGTGAAGACCCCTTCTTGTCAATGACTGAACCGACCTTATAATCCTCTAGAATTCTATTTCTTGATCCATCATGATCTTGATCTGCATGGGTAATGATAAACTGATCAATGGTTCGTATTCCGTAATCTGATAAGACACGGCGAACCTCAGAATACGTAGAAGGTCTTCCCGTATCAATCAATGTTGTATGAAACGAAAACGGAGTTCGTATCAAAATACTATCCCCTTGTCCAACATCAATGAACGTTACAGTATAGCTGGGATTATAGACTGTCACAAACGCGATCAAAACCAATCTAACTGCAAATTTGAATTGTGAGTTTGACCTAAACAAAAATAATAAACATACCAATGGTGGCAAGCCATAAACCGTAAACCGTTCTTCTATTAAAACATTCACAGTAATCCATAATGAATAAAAACAATCGTGTAAATCTAACGGCAAGCCTATTAGAATAAATACATACATTGTAAATAATATGAATCCTAAAAGCGGTTTTAAGATTTTGGCCAAAATCATACTCATGACATCCAAACGTTTACAGGAATAAAAAAACAGAACAGAGCGAAGAAACCAGTCCGGTATGTTTTGAAATAAGCGCGACAGGTTTCTCAATAACAACGGTCCATATACAATAAGAAATGATGGATTTTTTAGTGGTTGTGGAAATAATAAAATTAGAAGTATCATCGTGATTCTTTGAGAACATACTTGTCTCAACAAAAAACTCGTATTTGAAGCATTAATACCAAAAAGAAATTGATACCAAAGTGTCACGTAAATTCGCAAGGTCTTCGTTTTTATTGGAATACGAAATCGTTTCGTAATGATGATAATAAATTCAGAAAGCGATCGAATCTGAAATGAAATTAAAGATAAATATGATTCCTTTCGACTAAAGAAATAGGATTGAATGTTTGGATACACACTCATCGCGTTATAGATTGTCCCCATCAATGGGAGTGTTCCAAGTTTATTAAAATGACCCGACTGCATAGGGTCATTAGATAACCACAACACATCACCAATATTGCCTTCATAGCTTACAGGAATGCGTATTTTTCGGTTAAAAACATTGAGCCACAATTCATCCTCGCCCATCGAAACAACAACACCAAGCGGTACAATACATTGATGAAGCATAACCATAACGAGAAATATGAATGGGAACAAATAACGAAAACCGTGCTTCCGATAAAATAGGAATCCCGTCCAGACAAAACACACCACAATTTTTAAGTTTAAATCGTCTACCAAGGTTCCAAGAAGCATTCCATAGACTAAACACATATCGAATCCTTAATACGTTCTAAAAGCTTTGGACCAATTCCTTTAATATTTAAGAGTTCATCAACACTTATAAACTTTGCATGTTCCATGCGATATTTTAGAATTTCATCCGCCTTGCGAGGACCAATACCTTTTATTTGAATTAACTCCTGGGCAGATGATTTGTTCAGTGAGATACACTGTTTTTTTGATTCAAGCCGAATCACTTGTCCTTCTTTAAAAGAATCTATTTCGGGTATTTCTTTTAAATTTGAAACCTGAATTCCAATACGATTAAGAATTTTTTGAAATGTATCGTTGTGTTCAACAGGCACGTGATATGATTTCGAATCCACTTCAACCGTAATTTCCGGCTTTTTTCTATACTCCAACCTCCCAATCAATCCTAAAGAGACAAATCCTATCAGGAAGAAACACAAAACAATTAACTTCATCAACAACCCCTTAGTTAATTATGCAATTAAAGCTTAGAAGCATAAAAAAAAGAAGCTTTCGCTTCTTAGTTAATTTTTAGAACTTTAACTTCATAAGGTTCATCGACTTGAACTTCAACAACGTCGCCTTCTTTAGCTTCGTTCATAGCTTGAGCAAGTGGTGAAACGTTTGAAAGTTTACCATTTTCTGGATCTGCCTCAACAGAACCAACGATTGAAAATGTTTCTTCAATTTCCATTTCCATATCGTAGATTGTAACCGTTGCACCAAGACCAACTGTCTTATGTTTTTTTGCTTTATCTCCATCAATAATTTCAACTTTAGTTAAAGTCGCTTCAATTTCACGGATTCGAGCTTCAACACGTGCTTGACGATCACGAGCTGCATCGTAATCAGCATTTTCAGACAAGTCACCTTGTGCGCGTGCTGCTTTTAAATCTTCAATAACTTCTGGACGTTCTACTTCGATTAATTGACGAAGTTCACGATTTAATTCATCTAAACCAGCCTGTGTTACAGGAATTCTTTCTGTCATGTTCATCACTCCTTGAATAAAAATTATAACACACTCGTACCAATGATACTACTTATTTTAGTTGTAAGTAAATCAATAGCAACAGTGTTATGAGCCCCTTCGGGGATAATAATATCAGCATAACGTTTTGAGGGTTCTACGAACTGTTCATGCATAATACGAACTGTCGACATATATTGCTCAATAACGTGCTCCAACGTACGTCCACGTTTATTTACATCACGTACAAGACGGCGAATAAAACGAATATCTGCCGGTGCATCCACAAAAACTTTAATATCGAGAAGATCACGTAAACGAGCGTCGTCTAACGTCATCAAACCTTCCAAAACAATAACATCATTACACTGAATTTCTTCTGAATATTGACTTCGTGTATGATTCATAAAATCATACACAGGTTTTTGAATTGATACACCTGATTTTAAAGACTCCATATCGGAAACTAATAAATCCATATCAAATGCAAATGGATGATCATAATTGGTAGCCAATCGTTCTTCCATTGGTAAGTGACTTTGATCTTTGTAATAGTCGTCCATTTTAATAATGACGACTTTCTGTGTTTCATCAAAGTGTTTTTTTAATTTTTTCGCAATACTTGATTTACCGGATGCGCTTCCACCAGCAATCCCAATAACAATTGGACTCATTATAGCCTCCTAATACTTAATTGAGTATCTCTTTGACACGTTGGTCATGTTCTTCAAATGTTTTTGAATAATATATTTTTCCATAATCTGGATCATTCTTGTCTGCTTTAACATTCGCAACAAAGAATAGATAGTCATGATGTGAATAGTTAATCACCGCTTCAATAGCAGATTGCGAAGGATTAAGAATTGGGCCTGGGGTAATTCCTTCATAACGATAGGTATTATATGGAGAATCAATTTGATTATTTGTCATTGACTCACAATCATCCCAATCTTCAAATTCATAAAGCGCGTAACAAATCGTCACACTGGATTCCAGTTTCATCCCTTGTTTTAAACGATTCATAAATACACCCGCAACATCTTGCATGTTTTCATATCCCGGTGCTTCATACTCAACAATCGACGCTAAACTAAAAAGTTGGTACGGCGTCATTCCTAAAGAATCGATTTGATCTTTATAGTTTTGATACTTGTCGTTACCGTTAGCAATTAGTCGTTCTGTAATTTCTTCCTCAGAATTATTAGCATTAAACTCATACGTATCAGGATAGAGATATCCTTCTAACAATACTTTTGCATCTTTATTTTTGAGTAAATCCTTCGATAGAACCTCATATTGAGACATTAATGATTCAATATATTTTGGATCATTCCAAAGCTCTAAAAAACGTTCTACTGTTGTATTTGTTTCAGAAGCAATTTTCTTAGCAATATCCTTAGCCCAGCTTCCCTCAATAAGTGTAATGGTGACTGAACCAGTCTTATCATGTTCATAAGATGGTTTTTCGAGATACTCAAGAATACGATCGACATCCCAACTCTTATCAAGATTAAATTGACCTTCATAGAGTTGATCGTGATGCCCTAACTTCGCTTTGATTTTAGTAAAAAAAGCAGAACGAACAATACCATCATCCGCTAAGCGGTCGATAACTGTTGACATCGTGTCACCTTCATTCACATTAAAAAGAACAGTTTGACTGTCCTTTGAAATGCTTTGTGTGTTGATATTGAATAGAAGCATAAAACCTACAACCGCAATCACACACACAAGCACGAGGCCACCAAGAATTTTCTTAGTGTGAGTGGTCATGTCCACATCCACAACTGCACTCATGATCTTCAGACGTTTCGTGATCTTTACCACAAGCACATGCGCCTTCTTCATTTGATTCATCGTGTTGGATTACAAAAGCATTAAATACTTCTTCAATCATTGCCCATTCTTTAGGATCGGTAACTGCATTCAATGTTCCATCTTCAACATAACTTGAAACAAATACTTCACCTGTTGTGTCTTCAGGGCTTACATATAGGACGTATTTTTTATTAAATGTATCGTCATCAAATGTAAATAGGATATCCATTTCTTGTTCAGTTCCGTCATCATTGATGACAATAAGTGATTTTTCTTCCATTTTAATTTCCCTCCATAAAACGGCGTTTATCCAAATACGTTTGTAGTATGTGAACGGCCGCAAGTTGATCGACAACTTTCTTTCTTTTTTTTCGTGATACATCTTGATCAATGAGTTGGCGATTTGCAACCACACTTGTAAGTCGTTCATCAATCAGAACAACCTCACAGTTAAACCAAGACTCCAATGTCTTTTTAAACTCTTCAGAAATTTGTGCACGTTCCCCAACATCATTATTCATCATCTTAGGAAATCCCAGTGCAATAACTTTTACGCGCTCTTTTTTAATTAAAGAATCCAACGGTTCCTTCAATTCGTCTATTGAGACTTTATAATACAATGTTTCAACTGGATGAGCATACATTCCAAGCCCATCGGATAGTGCTACACCGCATGTTTTCGACCCTAAATCGAGACCAATTATCTTACCAATCATTTACTTCTCACTAAGATAAAAACGCACTAACTCTTCAATAATTTCGTAACGTTCGACTTCCTGAATCTTCACACGCGCGTTATTGTGTGAAGAAATATATGCTGGGTCATTTGAAATCAAATACCCAGAAATCTGACTTACTGATTGATAGCCGCGATCCTCGAGTGCTGATTCTACTTCAGCAAGGATTTCTTTAATTCGATCACGACGAACTTCATCTGAATTGAAAGCCATTGTTTCTGTCACATTGTGTTTCGACATTTATATCACATCCTTTATTCTTATTTTATCGTATAAACCTTAAAAGATAAAGTTATTAAGCGATTTTGTTAGAAATCACTAATTTGGCATCTTCAATCTTGGTGATATCTTTACCACCAGCTTGAGCAAAATTAGGTTTTCCACCACCATTACCACCTGTTGTTATCGCAGCTTCTTTTGCTAAATCCCCTGCCTTAACACCTGTTTTAATTGCCTTATCGCTACATCCAACAACAAAATTAACGGATGACGCTTTATGATTTGCAACAAAAACGATATCCACATGATCACGGATTCGCTCAACAAGTTCTTTCACAACATTCATTTCTTGGTCATCCATATCAATCCAAACAAAACTTAAGTCATGTCCAACTGTTTCAGCCATCTGAACGTATTCTTGAGTTTTAGCCTTAAGAACATCCGCCATCATAAGTTTATATTTACCTTCTAACAGCTTCATTTCTGCTTCCATTTCCTCAATCTTAGTTTTGATTGATTTTTGCGGTGATAACTTAAGTTGCGTACGAATTTGGTCCACTTCGGATTCTGTTTCTTTATAAGATGTGTATGCACCGAAGCTTGTTTTCCCAAGAATACGACGCACGCCTGAACCAACACTCTCTTCGGAAACTAATTTAAAGACACCAATTTCTCCAGTACCATGGGCGTGAGTACCACCACATAATTCCATAGATGCATCCCCCATCGTTACAACACGAACGACAGATCCGTAGTTTTCTGAAAATAATGCCATGGCTCCCATTGCTTTTGCTTCTTCAAGCGGTTTCTCAACAACGGTTATTGGAAGTGATTCAGCAATCCATTGATTGATCATGAGTTCAACTTTTTCAAGTTGTTCATCCGTAACTTTTTCAAAATGTGAGAAGTCAAAACGGAAGTAGTTTTCATCTACATAAGAACCTGCTTGAGAAACATGATCCCCTACTACCGCTTTTAAAGCAGAATGTAATAAGTGAACACATGAGTGATTTTTTCGAATTAAAATACGGCGTTTCGCATCAATTTTCAAATCAAAGAGTTGTCCCATCGTAATCGTTCCGTCAACATCAACAAAATGAAGTGGTTGTCCACCGTTCGCTTTTTTGACATCCAAGACCTTACCTTTAGCACTATCCGACTCAATTGTACCCGTATCGGCTACTTGTCCACCACTTTCAGCATAGAAACATGTCTTATCAAACACAACATGACCTTTGCCTGTAAATGCGTCAACACGTTTTCCATCAACAAACAATCCTACAACACGACCTTGAGTTTCAAAAACATCGTAAATAAATTCACTATTTTCTTTGAAATTTAAGAGGTCTTCTTGCTGTGAACCCATCGATTCTACTTTTTGGCGGCTGCTGCGTGCTCGTTCTTTTTGTTCTTCAAGTGAAGCATTAAAACCTTCTAGATCAACTGAAACATGATGCTCTTCAGCAATCTCTTGAGTTAATTCAATAGGGAAACCATATGTATCGTAAAGTTTAAAGGCTACATCCCCTGTAATCACAGCCTCTTGATTTGCTTCAATGGTATCAAGAAGTAATTTTTCACCACCAGCTAAAGTCTTCGCAAAACGTTCTTCTTCGCTCAAAATCAATTTAACGATCATATCGCGATGTTCAGCAAGGTTTGGATACGAATCACCCATAACAGCAATCACATCATCTACCAATGCATGGAGGAATGTTCCTTCAATCTCTAGAACTTTACCAAAACGTACCGCACGACGAAGAATACGACGTAAAACATAACCACGACCTTCATTTGAGAACACAGCTCCATCCGCTAGTGTAAATACAAGCGAACGAATATGGTCTGAAATAACACGGTATGCCATAACATTATCTTTATATTTGAGAGGTGTTAAAGCTTCAATTGCTTGAATAATAGGAATAAATAAGTCTGTATCAAAGTTTGTCTCTCCATCTTGAACAATACTTACAAGACGTTCAAAACCCATTCCCGTATCAATATTTTTTTGTGGAAGCTCTTTAAACGTATGAATGTCGCCACCTTCAACACCATCAAATTGAGAAAAGACGATATTCCATACTTCAACATAACGGTCATTCTCAAGATCTTCAAAGAAAAGACGTTCTCCAATATGCTCTGGATCATACTTCTCACCGCGATCATAAAATATTTCTGAGTTTGGACCACAAGGGCCATCACCAATTTGCCAGAAGTTATCATCAGTACGTAAAATACGTGATGGGCTGACATTATATTTATTAACCCAAATATCAAAGGCTTCTTGGTCATCAGTATGCACACTAAAATATGCTTTATTTACATCCAAATCAAGCCATTCACTTGAAAATAAAAACTCGTACGCGAATCCAATCGCTTCTTCTTTAAAATAATCTCCAATTGAGAAATTTCCGAGCATTTCAAAAAATGTATGGTGACGTGCAGTCTTACCAACATTATCAATATCATTAGTACGCAATGATTTTTGAACATTCGCAATACGTGGTTTCTTCGGCTTAACACGACCATCAAAATATTTCTTTAACGCTGCAACACCCGAATTAATCCATAAAAGGGTATCATCATCAATTGGAACAAGGGGTGCACCCGGTTCAATCATATGATCTTGTGTTTTAAAATAATCCAAAAACATTGTTCTTATTTCACTACTTGTAAGTTGCTTCATAACTTCCTCCTAAACATAAAAAAAACATTCCATCCAGGAACGTTTTCACGCGGTACCATCCTGATTTATACAAGTGTATACATCTTTCCTGTTTTTAACGCAAACAATACGGAGTTTCCTCATCTTCTAAAGGAGCATCGATTTTATGTCACTCAAGTTTTTCACCAACCAACTTGTCTCTAAAAGTTCCATCAAAACCAATATATCTTTAGTACGATTTTTCAAGATAATCTTACCACATCACACTTTATTTGACTAGCCTTGAACTAACATTTCTACCTTAACAACATCCGCTACATGCCCCACTACTACGAGAACATCATTTTCTTCGAAAATTGCATCCGGTCCTGGCGATAAAATCATCGTACCTTGCCGATTCAATGCAATAATTGTCATCTTCGTTGTTTGGTAAAACGCAGAACTTCCAATTGTTTGACCAATTAATTTCGAACCCGAGTGCAATGTAAATTCAAAACGTTTTAAAGGATCAGAAAAAGAAAATCTACCTGATAAATCCACGATTTGGCTAATAATAGTCCGAATTTCTTCATCAATTTCATGACGTTTATCCATTAATGCATTTAGACGGTGTTTAAGCTGAGTAACATCTGTAACCGAGGAAAATGAATCTAAGTAAGCAATGGCCGCTTCTTTTGAACCGATGATAACTCCATAATTATTCGCAACATGCACAACTTCAACCTCTGCAAGAAGACTCATTGCTCTACGAATTGTTTCTGGAGATACACCATATTCACTGGATAAAATAGAACGACCCGAAATACGTTCACCTTCTATTAAATCATTACGTGCAATTCGCGCCGCAATATCAAGTGCTATTTGTTGATATCGTGCTTGTTTCTTCTGTGTCATTATCTCTAACCTCGCATTCACTCTATATCTTAAATATTACCATAGATTCTCTATGTTTAAATAAAAAACACTAACTTAAAAATGTGCTATTACTAAAAAAGGCATTTCCTTTCATATAAGAAAATACCTTTTGATTTAAATTTAACTAAATAATCTCATACATTGAATTTATAATTTTAGGTTTAGACTCTAATTACTCGTTAAACATTGGTGTTGATAAGTAACGTTCACCGGTATCTGGAAGAACAACAACAATCGTCTTCCCTTCATTTTCAGGACGTTGTGCGACCTTCACAGCAGCAGCAACAGCAGCACCTGAAGATACACCAACAAGTAAACCTTCTTCTTGAGCTAACTGACGACCAACAACAAATGCTTCTGAGTCCGTAATTCGAATAATTTCCTCATAGATATCTGTTTGAAGAATTGAAGGAACAAAACCCGCACCTAGACCTTGTAGTTTATGCGGTCCTGGTTTTTCTCCAGAAAGAACTGCTGAGTTTTCAGGTTCAACCGTAATAACTTGAACATTTGGATTTTTTTCTTTTAAATACATTCCGGTACCTGTAATGGTTCCACCAGTACCAATACCCGCAATAAAGATATCAACTTGGCCATCTGTATCTGCATAGATTTCTGGACCTGTAGTTGTGTAATGTGCCTGAACATTAGCGCTGTTATCAAATTGTGATGGAATAAATGAATTTTCATATTCTTTCGCAAGTTCCTCAGCCTTAGCAATGGCCCCCTTCATTCCAGAAGCACCATCCGTAAGAATCAACTCTGCACCATAAGCTTTTAATAAATTACGACGTTCAACACTCATTGTTTCTGGCATTGTTAAGATTACTTTAAGACCCATTGATGCACCAATTGATGCAAGACCAATCCCGGTATTACCACTTGTAGGTTCAATAATGACGGTATCATCATTAACGAGACCTTGCTTACGTGCTTCCGTCAACATTGCGAACGCAATACGATCCTTAACACTACCACCTGGATTAAAAAACTCTACTTTCACAAGAATTGGATTTTTAAGTCCTGCTTCTTTTGAGATATTATTCAATTCCACAAGTGGAGTACGACCAATAAGTTCTGTTATATTTTTATATGTTTTCATATTATCACCTTTACCTATATGTTATATATGTATTATACAACGAATTGTACTCGTGTCAATCCAAACACTCTTTCAGTTTCATTGACATTACATACTAAAAGACATAACATTGTAAGTAATAAGGAGTGATGACATGAAATTATCCGCACGAACACGTTACGGCATCGCCGCGATGACTTATATGCACATCAACGATCAGGAACTTACAACACTTGTGAACATCGCTGAGCATCTAAACATTTCTAAAATTTATCTTGAACAAGTTTTTTCCAGCTTAAAACAAGCCAATCTCGTTGACGCAGTTAAAGGTCCTGCGGGAGGCTATTATTTAAAATCCAAAGAATGTAATATGTTTAACATACTTAATGCTTTAGAGCCATCGCTTTTCGAAAAAACACCAGCATCAACAGATGATAATATTATAAACGCAGCATTATGTACGCATTTATACACACCAATTGATGCAGCACTTCGTGAGACTTTAAAAGGCATTAAACTAAAAGAAATCGCCGAACTCATTAAGAATGAATCCGGCGACGGTAATATGTATTATATCTAATCTTCAAGGGAGTCGAGATCGACTTCCTTTTCTTTTGTTACACGAACCCGTGCAATAACTTTTTCATCAAGTTCCATAATGGAGAAACGATATCCATGATAAATGACATCCGATAAATCTTCGCGTACATCCTCTTCAGTTGGAAGACGTCCAATTTGACCAACGACAAAACCACTAACAGTATCGTAATCTTCAACAGGAAGATTAATATTTAATACATCTTCTAAATCTTCAATATCACAGGCACCATCAACTAAATACTCATCCAAATTCACAGCAACAATCTCTTGTTCCTCTTCTTCATCATATTCATCCATAATGTTACCCATAATTTCTTCAATAAGATCTTCCATCGTCACAATACCAGCAGTACCACCGTACTCATCAATCACTACAGCAAAGTGCATCTTACTGTTTTGTAACTCTCTAAATAGTTCATCCGTACGTTTTGAATCAGGAACATAGTAAGGTTCGCGAATAATTTTTTTAATCTGAAACACTTCATCATCACGATGATCTTTAACATAACGCAATAAATCACGTAAATGAATTAAACCGATAATGTTATCGATACTATCCTCATAAACTGGATAACGTGTATAACGTTCTTCATCAACAAGTTCCATAATGTCCGCAAAAGAACTGGATACATCAATACCGACAACTTCTGTACGGTGAGTCATAATATCCGCTACATCGAGATTATCAAATTCAAATATATTATTAATCATTTCTTTTTCCGTGACATCAATTTCACCCGCATCAACCATAATTCGGATTTCCTCTTCCGTCACTTCATCTTCAACTTTATCAGGATCAATTCCAATTATTCTCAGTACAAGATTCGTCGATACCGACAACACTTTTACCAAGGGTTTCGTAAAGACTGCTAAGGCTGAAATGGGATATACTACAAAAAAAGCAAATTTTTCTGGACTGGTCATCGCAATGCGCTTTGGAACAAGTTCCCCAAAAACAAGCATTAAATATGACGTCAACAGTGTAATCAAAATCATTGAAATTGGCTTCATAACCGAAGCAGCCATCCAACCATTTTGTACGACCCAATCTGTAAGAACTTGCGCAAACGCTTCTGAAGCAAATGCCCCCGATAAAATACTTGCCAAGGAGACACCAATTTGAATGGTTGACAAGAAACGATTCGGAACTGCTTTAAGTTCTAAGACGCGTTGTGCTTTCTTATGTCCTTCTTCTGCCATACTTTTAAGTTTGTTATTATTAATTGAAACAAACGCTAATTCACTTCCTGCAAAAAAAGCATTTAAGAGTACTAAAAACAATAGGGTTATGATTTGTACAAACATTATTGAACCCCCCCTATAATTACACTGTATTTTTGATTCCTTTTAGGATAACTATCCTGGTCACTGTTTTCCACAAACAATCCTCCAAATTTTCTATAACAGTAATTCTACAAACTACCTCCTCAATTGTCAATACTGAGGCATTATCGATCAAACGATATTATTTAATATTATATCATAATTTCAAAGTGAAACGACAAACTATGGAAAAGAGGCATGTGCCTCTTTTTAAATTTTAATCATCAAATGTCTTCAATGCTTCACTCATATTCACATGGTTTGCACGGCGAGCCATGAGGACGTTTATGATAATTGAAAGCACGAATGTTAATACGATAGCCATTACAATACTCATTGGTAACAACTCTCGATTAAACATGATTGCATCCAATTCTGCTTGTACCACCACAAATTGGTGGAGGAAATATCCAAATCCAACACCAAATATAAGACTGATTAAGGTCAGAATTATATTTTCACGTAGGATATACGTTGCAAGCTCTTTAGGATAAAAGCCAAGAACTTTTAACGTCGCAAGTTCTTTATAACGTTCACTAATATTCATAGTAATAAGGTTTAGAAGTACAATCACTTCCAGTGCGAATGCAGCACCGACAATCACATAAATAACAATATCGAAATTCCCCATCATGTCTTGATACGATTCACGCATATCACCTAAGAAACTGACGTTAAACACAGAATCTTGACGAAGCAATTGCTCTGCCACCTGATCGTGATCATCCGGTGTATTAAAGAGATACATGTTTTCAGGTAATTTTTTTCCTGTTATGGCTTGATGTTGCGCTTCACTCATAAAGATATAATGGGCAACATAGTTCTCTGATATCCCACCAATTTCAAATTCATATTCGTGTTCATTCACTTTGAATGTGAGAACATCGCCCACATCCACATTTTTTAAGATTGATAGTTTTTCAGTAATCACGATCGGATCTTTTTCTACAGAAATTGCTTCTTTTGTATGACGATCTTTTAATTGGATAAAATTCGGTAACGCTTTAAAATCTTCCGCAACATAAAGTGTTACATCTAAATCATCAACTTTTGCTGCTTCTGTTGCAATATGAATTGACTCAGTAACGGTTATATTCTCCGTAGAAATATCTTGATCATAGAGAACCATTCCGTCATATTGAACAACTTCATCAAATTGCTTATCGACAATTGAGTAGATTGAATGCTTAATACCAAATCCTGTAATAAGAAGGCCACAACATCCGCCAATTCCAACAACAGTCATGGCAAATCGTGTTTTGTTTCTAAAAAGATTTCGTAGACTAACTTTATATAGAAAACTGAGTCGATCCCAAAACATAGGTATCCGTTCAAGAAGAATTCGCTGACCACTTTTTGGAAGTGGTGGACGTAACAAGTTTGCAGCCTTTTCACGGCTCACTGACATCGATTTAATCATTGCAACACCAACACTGGAAACAAAACTAATGAGTAGTGGAACCGCTGCATAACTCCATACAAAGCCACTTTCAAGTTCTGGTGTTAAATACATAATACGATAAGCATTATAAATAAGGGTTGGAATCATATAGAATCCCATGATTAAGCCAAGGATTGAGCCTAAAATCCATGCAAGTCCGGTAAACCCAACAAACTTCATCGCTGATGCGAGCCAAGAATACCCAAGTGCCTTATAGACACCCATTTGCATGCGTGATTCATCGACCATACGCGTCACGGTACTTAGTGTTACAAGAATCGCAACACCGAAGAAGATGAGTGGAAAAACTTGGCCAATCGCTTCAATGCGATCGCTGTCTTGGTAAAATTCACGATATCCGATAAGGACATCTTCTCGATCAAGTAGGTAGAGTTTTCCGTGGTCTGTTTCTTCAAGTTCTTTTAAACCGTCATCGATTGTTTTTTGACCTGATTCAATTTGACCATATACTTCCGTTTTCTTGAGATCAAAAGCACGTTCTGCTTCGGTTAAACTTTTAAGTCCTGAATTATATTCTTGGATTCCTTTTTGAATCCGCACTTGTCCTTCTTTAAATTTCGCCTTCCCTTGCTCTAAACTTTCAAAACCAGCCTTAATTTCCGCCTCATTTTTATCAAGTTCCGCTTTTGAAGCAGTAAGGGTTGCTTCTGTTTTTTCAAAAGCCGCAATCGCTGCCAATGCCTCTGTTTTTTTAGGTTCGGGAAGTGTATCAACATTTTCCTTTAACGCATCAATTTCTGAGCGTTTAGCCTCTAGAGCAGTCAGTCCTAAATTATATTGTTCTTGTCCTTTGGCCAGTTCTGTTTCATAACCTTTTAGAATGTTTTCACGTTCTCCCACAGTCTGAGCAAAACGACGCACTGCACTATCAAGTTTTGTTTGTAAGTCTCCTGGTCCAGGCTGAGATGAGAGTTCAAGAATTCCGTTTTCAAGTTCTTCATGAGCATCTTGGAGCTGTAGTCTTGTTTGCGTTAGCGTTTGGGACCCTTTCACAAATTCTTGATGCGCTTCGAGACGTTTTTGATCTAATTCTTTTTGAGCTTCTCGAAGTTTTTCTAGCTCTGGCTTTGAAGCACGGTCAAAACGTTGCGATGAGATCGTCGCTTCCTGCTCTTTTATACGTTCTTTTTGCGCTTCAATATTAACATCTTCTCCAAACACAAAGCGTGCACTGGTGAATACATCAATTTCTTTATCCAAATCAAGACCATACATAAACCCAAGTACATTTCCAGATCCTATTTTACTTTGACCTCGTTCGAGGTTCATATACAAACTGGATTCCGCAAAGCCGACTATTTTAAGATTTGCTGCCTTAAATACATCATTTTTCTTTAATTTTACAGTATCTCCGAGTTCAAAACCACGGTGTTCATGAAGTACTTTATCAACCACTACTTCATTTTTTTGAGTGGGCATACGTCCATCTACAAGGGTAATATCTTTTTCTGTTTGTTGATTTATTTCGATGACTTTCATCACACCATCAACATCGCGAAGGCCAATAAATGCATCGCCATCATAGACACCGACTGCATCCCCGTCCACAATACCACTGAGTTGTTCCAACATTGCTTGATCGATACCAAGGCTGTGACGGTATTCTAAATCCATCACTTCGCTTTCTTTCATGTATCGATCGCCCGTAGCACGCATGTCATATCCCGTTACACGAATCCCAACAAAAAAACCAACCCCCAACGCGGTGATTATAAGGATCGCAACAAACTGAAACCATTTGGCCTTAATTTCGCGTAGGATATCTTTTACCATGAGATGTCATCCACCGACTTCACATGGTCATTAGCCCAATTTCGTTCAACTTTACCGTTTTTAATTTCAATAACACGGTCTGCAATTTGTGTAATGGTTTGATTATGGGTAATAATCACAACCGTCATATTATAGATATCGGAGCAATCACGAAGCACACGAAGTACTTGTTGACCGGTTTCAGTATCCAGTGCTCCTGTAGGTTCATCACAAAGTAATAACTTTGGATTCTTGGCTATTGCCCGTGCAATCGCGACACGTTGTTGCTCGCCACCTGACATTTGCGCTGGAAAATTTCCCATACGTTTCTCAAGACCCACTTGTTCTAAAATTATTTGAGGGTTCTTAGCGTCTTTACATATCTGAGTCGCAAGTTCCACATTCTCCAAAGCGGTAAGATTAGGGATTAAGTTATATGATTGAAAAACAAACCCCACATCATCACGTCGATAAGCCGTCATTTCTCGATCACTCATGCCAGTAATTGCTTTTCCATCGATGGTAACACTCCCAGAAGTGGGCGTATCCATACCACCAATAATATTCATTACAGTTGTTTTCCCAGCACCGGATGGTCCAACAATGACGATAAACTCACCTTTATTAATAGAAAAATCCACCCCTGCACATGCTGAGATTTCAACGTTTCCAACTTTGTATACTTTTGTAATATCTTTAACTTCAATATAACTCATAGTTCAATAACCTCCTTAATACACTTCAACAGTGCTTCATGTGTATTTGGAAGCGTTCCTTCAATAACACAATCCAAACACATGTTTAAATACTCATTAATTGCTTTTCCTTCAATACCTATTTTTTTTAAGTCCAACGCCGTAATTTCAAGATCACGAATGGATGTTGGACGTTTTTGATCTTTAATTTCTTCGATAATTTGACTTATATGTGTACAACGTTGTAGTTGATACTGTGCCCGCGAACCTTTTGCTAGGTTATCAGCGCGTTTAACCACCATTAAATCCTCAACCCAATTAATACCATGAACTCGAATGAGTTGTTGGAGTTGCGCAGATACTGGTTGTACTTTTAAATCGTGTTCAAGAATCAATTTCTCTAAATACGTCCGCTTCTTAATTGAGAATTGTAATGCTTCAAAATAAGGGCGCGCAATGATACAACTTGCTTGCGCATGACCCGGATAGTGTGCAATACCCAAATCATCTACAGTTTGCACACTAATTTTTCCTAAATCATGAAACAAAGCAACCAATTTCAAATCAACGCGATTTGGAATTCCTTGCATTGTACGAATGGTATGCTCGTATAGTGAGTATTCATGGAAAGGGTTATGCTGATCGAATCCTAGCGTTGCCTTGAGCGGCGGAAAGAGTGTCATTAAGAATTCCGGACAGTGAAAGCTTGTTTCTAAAAAATAGGGTCCCTTCAAATAACGTGATAGTTCAGGATAAATTTGTACAAGTTTTAGACGTTGAAGTGACTCTATTTGTAATTGCACCTCAAATAATGTTTCTGCATCAATATCAAAACCGAGTTCCGATTTAAAGCGATAAAGACGCGCAATTCGTAATACGTCCTCTTTAAAACGAACTTTAGGATCGCCAATAACACGAAGTTTATGATTTTTTAAATGCTCGACCCCATTATAGTAATCAATTAAACCATGACGCGGATGATAATAAAGAGCATTCACCGTAAAATCACGACGCTTTGAATCATCAAAAAGGTGATTAATAAACTCTACACGTGATGGCCGTCTACCATCCTCATAATCCCCTTCAAGCCGCATTGTAGAGATTTCAAAATGTTCTTCACCTAACATAAACTTAACACCATAATCATGACCGTTTGATTCAAGTGAATATTTTTCATAAATTTTTAAAAGTTGTTCTGGTAAAGCATTAGTACATAAGTCTATATCAAATGATCGATGTCCCATTAAAGCATCACGAACAAAGCCACCAACCACAAAAACTTCAAATCCACGGTCAGTAAGCTCCATCATCACGGTTTCAATATTTTTAGATAATTCGATCATTTGCATCAACTCCATTTAAATTATAACACCCTTCGTTCGAAGGTGAGCATTGTTCACCAAAAATTAACAAATAAAAAAAGAGGATTTCTCCTCTTTTCTACTGAACACGAATCTTACTAGAGTTCTGTTCTTCAACTTTTGTTGGAAGTGTAATTTGGAGTACACCTTGTTCGTAACTTGCATCAATTGCATTCGCATCAACTTCCGCAAAACGAATTTGTCGTTTAATATTTCTTTGATTTCGTGATCGATAAAAGTAATTTTTCTCTTCGCTCTCTTCCGATTCACGACGTATTGCTTGAATGGATAAGATATCACCACTAAATTCGATATCAATATCTTCCTTTTCAAATCCTGGCATTTCAATTTCTACGTAGTAACTTCCATCTTCACGATAGATATCAATACCTGTTCCATAACCTGCGTTATTCATAAAATCATCACCAAACAAGCTTTCTAAAAGTGTTGTCGGTCTTACTGTTTGTTTCATACAATTACCTCCTATTTTAGCACTCGCCTCGATAGAGTGCTATTACACCCTTAGTATACCACATCCTTTAGCACTGTCAACACTAGAGTGCTAACAGATATAAATTAGGTTAGCCTTTCTTGACACACTTATTATACAGGCGTATAATACCAATTAAATTAGGTGTCCCTAATTTAATACAGGAGGTCCTATAATGACTATTTCAAAATCATTGTTATCCGATTTTAAATCGGAATATCAAAATAATAAAGCGGCTCGTACGCTCGAAAACGCATTGACACACAGCGGAATTCACGACATCGCTGTAGATCATTCATTATCATCACGCTACCCTGATGCCTTCTCTGTGCAGGCAAAAACAGGTCAAATTACAAATCAAAAGGCAAGTGGACGTTGCTGGATGTTCGCATCCCTTAACACAATGCGGGCCGATGTTCTTGGATGTCTAAACGTTGATTCATTCGAATTCTCGGAAACGTATCCATTCTTTTGGGATAAACTCGAAAAAGCAAATTACTTTCTCGAAAGTATTCTAGAAACTAAAGACGAACCAACTGATGGTCGTTTAATTCAACACCTTCTATCAGGTCCTATTCAAGATGGTGGTCAATGGGATATGTTTAAAGGAATATTAGAAAAATACGGTGTTGTTCCTAAAGAAGCAATGCCTGAAACCTACCACAGCTCAAATTCCGCATTTATGAATAAAATCATCACTTCAAAACTGCGCGAATTTGCTTATGAACTGCGCGAATCCGAAAACCCACGTAGTAAAGATGAAATGTTATATGAGATTTATCATATTCTATGTTTATGTCTTGGAACACCACCTGAATCATTTAGTTATGAATACCATGATAAAGATGGCAACTATAAAAAAATCGATACCATTACACCGGTTGATTTTATGAATAAGTATGTAGGTTGGAATCTTAAGGATAAAGTAAGTATTATTAATGCCCCCACTCAAGATAAGCCTTACGGAAAAGCATTTACCGTTAAATATCTCGGTACGGTAAAAGAAGCTGATCCAATTAAGTATGTGAATGCACCCAGTCATATCTTAAAAGAGGCTGCAATTGCGCAACTTCAAGATGGAAAACCTGTCTGGTTTGGATGTGATGTCGGACAAATGCATGATCGTGATAATGGTATTATGGCTAAAGATGCCTTTGATTTCAAAGGGGTTTTGAATACTGAATTAAATCTCGATAAAGCCGGTCGTCTTGATTATGGCGATAGTTTAATGACACATGCAATGGTCTTTGTCGGCGTTAATTTGGATGAAAATGGAAAACCAACACGTTGGAACGTTGAAAACAGTTGGGGAACTGATCGTAATGCACGTAAAGGCTATTACACCATGACGGATGAATGGTTTGATGAATACAACTACCAAGTTATGGTGGATAAGAAATATGTACCAAATGATTATCTTGAAGCTCTCGAAAGCGATGAAGTTATTGAACTTGAACCATGGGATCCAATGGGAGCTCTTGCGTTTGTGAAATAGCACTGAGTGTATCTTGAATAACAACGATAAACGAAAAAACGTATCCGAAGATACGTTTTTTTATTCTACTGTAACTGATTTCGCAAGATTACGCGGACAATCAATATCACAGTCTCTGATATTTGCACTATAATACGCGAATAATTGATGTGCAATCACACTAATAAAAGGCATCAAGGCATCATCAGCCTTCGGTATCGTTAGAACTTCGTCATAAGTACTCGATAGATCAACGTCACTGCTGATGATGAGAACCTTACCCGCTCTAGCTTGTACTTCTTGCACATTGCTGAGTGTTTTTTCTTTGGTGTTCATTTGCGTTAAAGTAAAGATAGAAAGAACATCCGAATCAATCAAGGCAAGCGTACCATGTTTTAACTCTCCTGCTGGATAAGCATCACTCATAACATAGGAAACTTCTTTCAGTTTAAGTGATGCCTCAACGGACGTCGCATAGTCTAGACCTCGACCTAAGAAAAACACAGCCGAGACATCTATAAACTTGCGTGCAAGTGTCTGAATCTCATCTTTTTGTTCAAGTAAAGATTGTTGAGCGGTGATACATTGTTGAAGCTTGACAAGTGCTTGGTGGGGATGTTTCGCGTCTTGAAGTACTAAGGTGATGAGATAAAGCAAAGCTAACTGCGCTGTATATGCTTTTGTACTTGCAACTGACTTTTCAAATCCCGCACAGCTATAAATACACACATCGACCTCACGCGCAATTGAAGACCCCTGAGAGTTCACAATTCCAAGTGTTCGAATTCCTTGTTTCGACACCATGCGTAAACACGCAAGACTATCTGCTGTTTCCCCACTTTGAGAAATAAACCATGCACAATCATCGTCATTGAGCTTTAAAGGATTATAGCGGAACTCACTTGCTGTATGAATCATGACTCGATAATCTGTTTCAGCTTCAATCCAATACTTTGCGCATAACCCTGCATAAAGAGCCGTTCCACATGCAATCATGTGGATGGTTTTAATGTTTGTAAAGAAATCACACGGGATGGGCAAGGAAACATTTAACAAACCCTCATCATCAGCTTGTGTATAAGTTCTTAAAGTTCGATCAAGAACATCTGGTTGTTCATGAATTTCCTTCAACATAAAATGCTCAAACAATTGGCGATCGGATGATTCTTGATTCCAATTCGCAAAATGAATTACTTTATCTTTAACTTCGATACCATCGGATCGGTACACCACAAACGAATCCGATTCAAGACGAACAATCTCGCGATCATCAAGCAGCATGTACTCATTGGTATAACTCAAAATGGGTGACATATCCGAACCGAGAAACATTTCATCTTTTCCAATACCTAAACACAATGGACTGCCGTGCCGAACACCATAAAGAACATCCTGTTCGTTTAAAAACATAATCGCAAAAGCATAACTACCACGAATCCGGTCACACAGTAATTCAATGGCTTTTTGATTTGAGATTGATTGCTTTATTAGATAATCCAAATACTTGGCCGCAACCTCAGAATCTGTCTCTGATACAAAACTGTAACCAAGTGCTAATAATTCTTCTTTCAACTCTAAATAATTTTCAATAATGCCATTATGTACCAACACTACATTTTCTGTGCCATGTGGGTGCGCGTTATTTTTTGACGCACAACCATGCGTTGCCCAACGCGTATGTCCAATACCACAAGAAGGTTCACCTTTACGAGCTGTTTCAAGTTGCTTTTCTAAATTCTTAATTTTTCCTTTTTCTTTGTACGTTTTTATTTTTTTTCTTTCTTGAATCGCTAAACCAACTGAGTCATACCCTCGGTACTCTAAGTGGGATAATCCCACGCTTAAAACGTCGACAGCATTACGCGTGCCAACATATCCTACAATTCCACACATATTATATATCTCCTATTATTTTAAGATTATGGTTGATAAGGGATTTGTTCTATTTGTCCTTATCTTACGATTCCATATAACCGAAGAGGCATCCGCCGAAGTCTCGATTCTCCTCTTTCCTCGTCGCTCTCTATGAGCCAGGCGCTTGTATTCCTATAAATCCTCCTTTCTTTTTCTATTTTACCACAGTCTTTTTTATCCTTATTATTTTTTTTCTTAAACATCTATTTAGGGTAATAATTAGAACTTAATCATTCTTTGTGTTTTATTCATAAGAGTTTGCTATAATGTGCATATTGTAATTTTGGAGGTTACACAATGTCTTATTTTAACTTTATGGGGCATGAGATCTTTTATGAAGAATTCGGTATGGGAGACCCCTTAATTTTCCTACATGGTAATGCATCATCATCTGATGTTTTTAAACCGATTATTGATTTATATAAAGATGACTTTAAAGTCGTGCTTATTGATTTTTTAGGTTATGGAAAATCCGAACAAATTGATGCATTCCCGCTTGATATTTGGGCTTATGAAGCCGCTCAAGTGTTAGAACTTATTCATATTAAAGATTATCGTGATGTGAAGTTAGTGGGAATGAGTGGTGGTGCTATTGTTGCAGTTAACATTGCCCTCAAAGAGCCAGGACGTATCCATAAAATCATAGCTGATAACTTTCAAGGTGAATCATCAAGTCCTCAATTTCTTGAATCGCTCGCACTTGAGCGTCGAAAGTTACTTTCCAGTATACCGGGGAAATTTAACCTTCGAAGAATTCATGGAAAAAAATGGCATACAACAGTGGTGAACGAAACCAATTCCATCTTAGAGTTTGGGAATACGCCCTACTTCGATGATTTGAGTAACTTACGTGCTCCCCTTCTTTTAACGGGTTGTCGTGATGATCAGCGCATTCGTAAATGTCATTACATTCATATTTATAATTGTCTGCTTAAAAAAGTTCGACATACCTCGATTTATTTGTTTAAAAATGGGAAGTATCCTGCTGTGCTTGCCCATCCTGAGTCGTTTTCCGATTTAGCCTATCATTTCTTTGATGACGACGATACAATTCAAATATATAAAGTAGAATAAAAAAAAACAATCAGCTTCAATCTGATTGTTTTTTTTACTTATTTAAAGACTTTAACTTTACCCTTCACATCTTGTAGTGTTTTGGGTTGAACTTCATCAATTGCTTTACCAAATGGCATTTGCGCAACTAATTTCCAACTTGATGGAATTTCAAATGCCTCTGCAGCACTTGCATCCACAAGTGGGTTGTAATGTTGTACGGATGCACCGATTCCAGCTCCTGCAAGAGCAGTCCATGTTACCAATTGCATCATTCCGTTTTCTTGTTCTGCCCAAATTGGGAAATTATCTGCATAAAGTGCAAATTGATCTTGTAAGCCTTTCACAACATCGGTATCAATATAATAAAGAATTGTACCTTGACCTTGTTTGAAACTTTCTAATTTCGCTACTGTATTTTCAAATCCTTCTTCAGGTGCTACTTCGCGTAATGCTTCGCGGGTTAAGTCCCAGAATGCATCACTGTGTTTTCCAAATAAAACGACTGCGCGTTGTGTTTGTGCGTTAAATGCTGAAGGTGTATGTTGAACTGATGCTTCCACCAATTCGATTACTTCTTCTTCGGTTAAAACCGCTTCCTTTGATAATCCATATCGAGAACGTCTAAGTTCTAAATCTTCAAAAATCTTAGTCATGACATTTTACCTCCTGAGTCACTATGTTTTACGAATTATATTATATAGTTGTTGACTATGTTAATTCAAACCATATGCTCTAAAGATGTTTGTGTAATTTTCAAGTTTGTGAACTAGTCTGGTTAATGTAGATTTTAGAAAAGGAATGGTGTAAAATGATTAAAGAACTAGGAGGAATTGATTATGATGAAATTAGTTGTAGTTCGTCACGGTGAAAGTGAATGGAACGAAAAGAACCTCTTTACTGGATGGGCTGATGTAGAACTTTCAGAAAAAGGTGTAGAAGAAGCTAAACTTGGTGGACGTATGCTTAAAGAAGAAGGTTACGATTTTGATATCGTTTATACTTCATACTTAAAACGTGCAATCCATACTATGGACAATATTTTGAATGAAATGGAACGTACATGGTTACCAATCGTTAAAGATTGGAGACTTAACGAACGTCACTATGGTGCGTTACAAGGTTTAGATAAAGCTGAAACAGCTGCGAAATATGGTGAAGACCAAGTTCTTATTTGGAGACGTTCATTTGACGTTAAACCTCCAGAATTGGATCCTACTGACGAACGTGCTCCACGTAACATGGAAGCATACCGTAATATAGAAGATAAAGATATCTTACCATTACACGAATCATTAAAAGAAACAATTGAACGTGCTGTTCCTTATTTTGAAGAAACAATTAAACCTCAAATGTTAGATGGAAAACGTGTTCTTATTGTTGCTCATGGTAACTCATTACGTTCACTTGTTAAATATTTTGACAATATGACTGATGATGAAATTATGAAGGTAAACATCCCTACAGGTGTTCCTTTGGTTTATGAATTTGATAACGACTTTAATGTTGTAAACAAATACTACCTCGGTGACCAAGAAGCACTTAAAGCTAAAATGGAAGCAGTCGCAAACCAAGGAAAAGCTAAATAAATTTAAAAAACGAGTCTCACTCGTTTTTTTTCTTGTTGGTCTAAGTTATAAGGCTAGTTTATTAGCTTAGATTTTTGTACAATAGTTATAGACTTTGGAGGTAATTATGAAAAAAAATGATATAGGTGTTATTGGACTTGCAGTCATGGGGTCAAACCTAGCCCTTAATATGGCTGATCACGGTTATAATGTATCGATCTATAATCGTACATATGCTGTTGGTCAAAAAGTAATTCAAGAAAACCCACACGAAAATTTAAGTCTTTTCGAAAGCTTAGAAGATTTTGTGACTTCACTCGAAGCACCTCGTAAAATCATCCTTATGGTTAAAGCGGGACCTGCTGTCGATAAAGTAATTGAAAATTTAATTCCACTCATTAACAAGGGTGACATCATTATGGATGGTGGTAATTCTAATTTTAAAGATACCATTCGTCGTACTCAAGAAATTGAAGCACTTGGATTCCGTTATTTAGGTGTTGGTATTTCTGGTGGTGAAGAAGGTGCACGTTTTGGTCCTGCTATTATGCCAGGTGGAAGTAAAGACGCTTATGAATTTGTTTCAAATATATTAGAAGATGTTTCTGCTAAAGCTCAAGGCGAACCATGCTGTACTTATATTGGTGAAAACGGTGCAGGTCATTATGTTAAAATGGTCCATAATGGAATTGAATATGCAGATATGCAATTAATTGCGGAAAGTTATTCAATATTAAAACATGTTGGTGGTTTTTCGAATGAAGAACTTGAAGCAATCTTTACTGATTGGAATCACGGTGAACTTGATAGTTTCTTAATTGAAATTACAGCACAGATCTTTGGTGAATTGGATCCGGATACTGGTAAACATATGGTGGATGTCATTTTAGATACAGCTGCTCAAAAGGGAACAGGTAAATGGACTGCCGAAGAAGCATTAAATACCGGTACCGATGCTTCCTTACTTGCATCCGCAGTCTTTGCCCGCTTTATTTCAGCGAAAAAAGAAGAACGTGTTCAAGCACAAGATATTCTTGGATTTGAAGCACCTCATGTGCAAATAAATGACCGTGAAGCGTTTATTGAACAAGTTCGTCAAGCCTTGTATGCAAGTAAGATTATTGCCTATGCACAAGGTTTTGACTTGATGAAAAATGCTTCAGTAGAATACGGATGGGACTTAGACTTTGGCGCGATTGCGAAGGTATTCCGCGAAGGATGCATTATCCGTGCGAAATTCTTAAACCGTATTACAGATGCATATACATTAAATCCTGAGTTACAAAACTTAATGTTGGATGCATCTTTCAAAGAAAGTCTTCTCGACTACCAAGGCAGTTTACGTGATGTGTGTGGTCTCGCCATTCAATCCGGCATTAGTGTTCCAGCCTTTACAAATGCAATCAGTTATTTCGATGCTTACCGTAATGGCCGTTCAAATGCAAACCTAATTCAAGCACAACGTGACTTGTTTGGTGCCCATACTTTTGAACGTGTTGATAAACAAGGCAGTTTCCACCACGAATGGAATCCCAGTAATGAAGCCAAATAATCATATCGTCGCAATTTTCGGAGGTACAGGTGACCTAACCTACCGAAAATTGTTACCTGCATTCTATAACCTTCTTGAAACAAAGAGCCTACCTGATTCGTTTCATCTTGTTGTGATTGGACGACAAGATTTAACGACAGCGGCATACCATGATTTGGTAAAACCTTGGCTTCGAGAACAAGCGCGTTTTGATGTGAAAGAGGAAATCTTGGATGTCTTTCTAAATTACGTATCGTATTTTAAGATGACATTTACCGAAGATGAAGGGTATCCACGTCTTAAGACATACTTTGAGACACTTGATCCACAAGCACAAATTCTTTACTACTTCGCAGTTGCGCCTTCTTTCTTTGAGACCATTGCGACACAACTCGATCGCCATCAATTGGTTTCCAATTGTAAAGTCATTATTGAAAAACCCTTTGGGAATGATTTAAAATCCGCAATTGACATAAATAACACTTTAACGCATATCTTTGATGAAGATCGTATTTTCCGTATTGATCACTATGTGGCAAAAGAGATGGTTCAAAATATCTTTACCATCCGTTTTTCTAATATGATCTTTGCGGATAGTTGGAATGGTGCGTCCATCAATAATATACAAATTAGTGCCGCTGAAACGGTTGGGGTTGAAAATCGTGGTAATTATTACGATCATACAGGTGCATTAAAAGATATGTTTCAAAATCACTTGCTTCAATTATTATCCATCGTGCTCATGGATGAACCGCATGCATTTAATGCAGCGGACATTCATCATGAACAAGAAGCCATATTGGAAAGTCTGTATGTAGAAGATTACGAAAATGATATTGTTTATGGTCAATACCTTGAAAACAAAGATTCGAAGTCCTATACGGATGAAGATAAAGTTGAACGTGATTCCACTACAGAAACGTATGTTGCCTTAAAACTTGCCTCTACACTCCCTAAGTGGCATGATACCCCTATCTATATTCGTACGGGAAAACGAATGCATAAACGTTCGACGGAGATTATGATTGAATTTAATCAAAAAGACCATGAACAAGCCAATGTCCTAATCATTAAAGTTCAACCGGATGAAGGAGTCTATCTTCGTTTCAATATTAAAAAACCGGGACAAACCCACGATAGTCAAACGGTGTTTATGGATTTCTGTCAGAGCTGTAATTATGAGAACAGAGAAAATACACCGGAAGCATATGAACGGCTTCTTAAGGCTGCCATGGATTCCGATCGATCCCTTTTCGCTAGTTTTAAACAAGTCCATCTAAGTTGGAGTTTGGTTGAAACAATTCTAGAGCATAAAGGGAACCACAAACCTGAAGGCTACGATGCTTATTCATCCGGTCCGAAACGTGCCCATGATTTATTAGCACGTGATGGCAATGAATGGATTGAAGAACAGGTTATGGGTGAAACTTTTAAATACTAAACCTAAAAAAAACTTCTTAAATGACTAAGAAGTTTTTTTGTTTACATTCCTGTTCCTAAGTACTGAGATATGGCTGCCGATAAGCGTGGTATGATTTGATTCTTTCTTGAAACAACGTCTTGTAAGAAGGTACGTTCTTCACCGTCTTTATTGGGGAATGCATCCAAGACTGCTTCTTTTAAACTTCCTGAAGCAACAATAATGGATCCATTATCCTCAACACTGGTAAAAACGACAACCAATAGATCGAGGTGATGCTGTGCTACAAATTGTTCCATCACTTCTTCAAATGAATCTAAAATATCATCCAACTCATCAAAGTGGTAAATAACGAGTTGAGATACCATTACCTCTTTTTGAGAAATATAGAATTTCTTAATATCTTGGTTGATGATATCTTCATACGGTTTATTTTTTAATCCGGATGTTACTTCGTACATATCACGTGCAAATTCATTGCGATCTAGACCCGATCGATCTTGAAGAATGTTCGCAATTTCAAAATCTTTTGGCGTCGTCGTTGGTGATTTTAAATTTAACGTATCAGATACCAGTGCTGCGAGTAATAACGAAGCAATATCTTTGGGAATTTCGACACCCTGTTCCAAATACATTTTTGTAATGATTGATGCTGTTGATCCGATGATTTCATTTCTGAAATATATCGGTTTAACGGTGCGTAGGTCGCCAATACGGTGATGATCGATGATTTCAAGTATTTCTGCTTGTTGAATCCCATCCACGCTCTGTGAGGCTTCATTGTGATGCACAAGAATCATCTTTTTACTTGATGAGTTTAAAATATGGTATCGTGATACAAAACCATAAATTTTATTCTGATCATCCAATACAGGGTATGCTCGATAACGTGTTTTAAGCATACGCTTTCCAACATCATCCACAAACTCATTCCAATTAAATGTAATTAAATCCGTGGACATTACTTCACGAACACTTGGCGCAAACAGCAAATAACGCGAAGTATTCATGGTTCCATGTGTTGATCGAATAATTCCACAATCATGCAGTTTCGCAAGCGATAAGACCGATTCTTCGATTTCATCCGTCCATACCGTCACAATACAGGATGCACCTTTACGAATTGCAGTTAACTGTGACTCCGTATCATTCCCAATAATCACGAGGCGGTCTGTTAATTCGTAATTATCCAACTTTGTCTTAGATATCGCAATGATACTAGTTTTCCCATTAAAATGAAAGTACTTTGGTTCATAAATCAATTCACCATCAATTGCTTGCGCAATATTACAGATTGGTGTTTTCTTTAAGAGTGCGATTGAGTGTTTTGTATCACCCATCGCGATATGAGCTAGATTTGAACTAGTCACAATCCCAATCAGTTGATCCCGATCATCAACTACCGCAAGTGTCTGTCGCTTATCTGAGATAATTTCCATTGCTTCCTTAATGGAGGTATCCAGATGAATCTTTACCGCATCATCCATTTCAATCTCATCAAGTGTTGCACGTGCATCTTTGAGAAGTGTTGGTGTTTCAAAACCAAAGCGATCAAGAAGATAGCTGGTTTCATCACTCAGTTCACCCAAACGACAGGGTACTGCTGGAGCACCCAGAATGTTTTTAAGATGAGCATATGCAATTGACGATACAATTGAATCCGTATCTGGATGACGATGTCCACAAATATAGATTAAATCTTTTTCGTTTTTCATATTAATTCCCTTTCAATGATTAATATAAGTTTATCATATCTACTTAATATATAAAGATGACCCTGTGAAAAAGAACCACGATTAAACACTATTTATAGGTATAACTGACTAAATCTAATTCTATGTTGCGTTAATTATTCCGTTTCTCTTCCAAAACCAGCAATTCTGAAATCATCTTGCTTTTTTTATCTAAATAAAAAAACACGGATTTCTCAGTGTTTAGTCTTCATGAATCATATCGTAGCGATATGATGAATGTTTAATCATATTTGGATTTGGTTTACGTGTTCGGTGAATTTCTTTGTGCAAGTCACTGCGTTTAAAATTCGTATAGGCATCTTCATTTTCCCAAACAAATGACACATCCACACAATCATAACTGTGACATGACTCATTCAGCCCTACACGAATACTAACAAATCCTGGAAAATCTTTAACTACCGTACGATTATAAAAATTATCGGCAAAGTCACGACCTGTTCCTTTTTTCATTTCAAAATGTTTAACTTCTACATATTTCATTGTGATACCATCCTTTTTAAAATCGTAAGTTCTCTATGTATATTCTATTCAAACCTTATCGATGAATCAAGCATTCCATAAGTTAAATTGATGATAATATTCACAAAGTATCATTTATGAGAACGATTTGTTCTAAAAAATGGTACTCATGTCATAAAATAAAAAGCACAGGAAACCGTTTGTGATTTCCGTGCTTTTCTACACAAAGTTATTTTGTAAGTGGTGGTAAATCAAGTGCTTCTTCAATTGAATTGATAATATACTTCGCACCATGTTCTCGAAGTTCTTCAACACTTCGAAAACCCCATGACACCCCTACAGGTACCATCCCAGCATTCTTAGCTGTTTTCATATCCACATCACTATCACCCACGAAATAGATCGGTGAAGGATCTATGCTCATTGTTGATGCAATTGCGAGCGGATAGTATGGGTCTGGCTTATGTTTACCATCAAAGGTATCCCCAATTGTCGCAACAAATTGAATATCATCATAATAATGCTTCACAATACCATCTGTATATTCTTGTTTCTTATTTGTACAGATTGCAATCGGGATGTTGCGTTGATTCAATTCTTTTAAGGTATCACAGACCTTGTTATAGGGCACAGAAGCCTCTGTGTAGTGACGACTGTATTCTTCAAGGTATTCTTCTAGGATTACATCAAATGCTTCGTAATCACTCGGTAATGCCCGCTCAACGAGTTTCTTCATCCCATTCCCTACAAACTTTTTATACTGTGCGCGATCATAAGTGGGAAGATCGTGACGCAAAAGCACTGTATTTAAATTATTTCCTAAATCATCAATGGAATCTAATAACGTTCCATCCAAATCAAATATAAAAGCCATCTGTATCCAACTTTCTAAATAATATTTCTAAAAACTTGATTATCATGTTTTGGTTCATAACATGTTGTGATTGGACGTGACATCGCCCAATTGAAAAAGCGTGAATCATCATGCTTTGTTTTAATTGGAAAGAAACTAAGCGGTTGAAGTAAATCAAGTGCTTCACGCGCACCACGATCAAAATCTTCACCCATTGAAGGTTCGAGTGTAAACATTAAGATGTCAATCGGTGCATACACCGCAATCTCCTGAAGAATTTCATGGAAGCGATGCGTTTCAAAACGTGATTCTGCAGGCGTAAACGTATCCTTCCAATGCCAGTTGTTAAGCGACCCGGCATGTAAGATTTTTAAATCGCCTTCTTGAATGAGATAACAGACACCACCACCCGTACTTTCGTACGTACGTACTTTCGCAAAACCCAGATGAATTTCATCACCTGGTTCCATCATAAATACATTACGGTACGGTGAGACTAAAATATCCGATGACAGAATAACCGTCTTTCGATAACTGTAAATTGATTCATTATAGTGATTACGATGACGACTTGTTACGAAGAAGAATGTTTCTTTCTCACTGTATAAATACCGTGATGGCAACAGTCCCTCAACATAATCAAAAATATAAACTGCTTTTTCCGTTTCCACAACATAACCCGCATTATTAATATATTCTACATTAACCATCATAATGCCCCCCTTGTTTTTATTATAACACGAAAAAGAGTAGCATAATGCTACTCTAAGCTAACTGAGATTGTCCTGAATATAATGATGCATAACGGCCGCCTAATTTAATTAAATCATCATGACTTCCGCGTTCAATAATTTCACCATGTTCTAAAACAATAATCGCGTCCGCATTTCGAACTGTTGACAGACGGTGTGCAATCACAAAGGTTGTACGTCCTTCCATAATTGAATCCATCCCTTTTTCAACCATGCGTTCAGTACGGGTATCGATGGAGGATGTAGCCTCATCAAGGATAAGAATTTCAGGATTGGCTACCGCAGCACGTGCAATATTCAGTAATTGCATTTGTCCTTGCGATAAATCATCCCCATCTCCTCCAAGAACCGTTTGATAGCCATGTTTGAGTTGACGTATAAAATGATCCGCATTCGCAAGTTTTGCGGCTTCTATACACGCTTCATCGCTTACTTCAAGATTTCCATAACGAATGTTTTCCATAACGGTACCACTAAACAAGTGCGTATCTTGAAGGACCATCGCTATATGTTTTCGCAAACTGTAACGATTAATCGTATCGAGAGGTTTGTCATCAATTAAGATAGTTCCTGCATCAATATCGTAGAATCGAGAAATTAGGTTTGTGATGGTCGTTTTCCCTGCTCCAGTAGATCCTACGAAAGCAATTTTCTGTCCCGGCTTCGCCCAAAACGAAACATCTTTTAGGACTGGAACACTCGGATTATATCCGAATGTTACATTTTCAAAACGCACTGACCCTTCAACATCTTCAAGAATTAAGTCCGTTTCATTTTCAGATTCCAAACTCCAGTCTAAGAGTTCAAAGATTCGTTCAGCTGAAGCGATTGCAGACTGAAGTGTTGTGAATTGACTTGAAATTTCATTGATTGGTTTTCCTTGGGTCCGAGTCATATTTACATAAGCACCCAAGTCTCCAATACTTAATCCATGATTAATTGCAAGGTATCCCCCCACAATCCCAATAACCGCATAACTAATGGTATTCACATTCTGCATCAACGGATACATCATAATCGATGTAATCTGAGCACTTTGAGAATGCTTTCGATAGTCTTGATTTAAGACTTGGAAATCTTTCTCAGCTTCTGCTTCATGATTAAAAAGTTGCATTACCATTTGGCCTTCCATGGATTCTTCAATGTAACCATTGAGGGTTCCAAGGGAACGTTGTTGGCGTTTAGAATAAATGCGACTTCGTTTTACGATTGCATTTGCCATAATTGAAAGCAGTGGCAAGATCGGCAAGGTCACAAGGGAAAGCGTAGGACTCAGGATAAACATTACCACGATTGTTCCTAATAACGTGAAGATATTAATAACAATTGAAGCAGCAGCAGAGTTTAAGCCTTCCCCCACAAGATCGATATCGTTTGTAAAACGACTCATTAAATCCCCATGAGCATTTTGATCGTGATACTTAACATCCATCTTCAACACATGATCAAACATATCTTTTCGAATTGTTTCGACTGTACGTTGAGAGATTTTGACCATCATGCGGTTTGAGAAAAGCATCGCTAAAACTTCAAGCGCAAAGATTACGGCAAGAAAAATAAGTTTACTAAAGAGCTGTTGGAACATCAATTCTCGTGAAATCGATCCATTTAATCCGTTTTCAATAATTTTAATTAATGGAGAGATCGAATACGATCCATAAAGTCCACCCAGGGTTGAGACAATCGATGCGATGATTACCATAATCAGCAAGATCTTATTTTGTCCTAAATAGCCTAAGAGACGTTTCAGTGTTTTTTGTTGGTTTCGTGGTTTATGACCAATGACGACTTTACGTTCACTCATCTTATTCATCCCCCTTTCGTTGTTGGCTTTCATAGATTTCTTGGTAAACATTACAGGAATCAAGCAGCGTAGTGTGGGTTCCTTGCCCAACAATTTTACCTTCATCCATAACTAAAATCATATCACTGTCTGAAACAGAACTAATTTTTTGCGCAATGCTGATTACCGTAACATCTTCATAAAGACTTTGAACGGACTCTTTGACGCGTTGTTCTGTAGCAGCATCCAATGCACTAGTACTATCATCTAAAACAAGAATTTTAGGTTCCACAACCAGTGCTCGGGCAATACACATCCGTTGACGTTGACCACCCGATAAATTGGTACCACCTTGTTGGATCGGTGCTTTAAATCCCTCTTCTTGTTCCATGATAAAGTCATAGATCGAAGCAGCTTTCGTAGCACGAATAAGATCTTCTTGACTTGCATTTGGATTTCCAAGTTTCAGGTTCGACTCAATGGTTCCAGTAAAAAGCACATTTTTTTGGGGAACAAATCCAAACTGACTGCGTAACGATTTCAAATCAAGCGTACGGATGTCTTTTCCATCAAGGTAAATTGTTCCTTCAGTAACATCAATTAAACGTACCATCAGATTAATCAAAGTCGATTTACCGGAACCTGTAGAACCGATAATCCCAACATGTTCACCGGGTTTAATAGCAAAATTAATGTTTGTGAGAATATCATTTGCATCCTCATAATAACGGAATGAGACATTATCAAAATGAATATCACCTCGTGGATTTTCAGGAAGCGTATCCAGTATTGTTGCATTGGTAATATCTGGTTCAGTTTCCAACACTTCTTTCAAACGAATGACGGATGCTTTCGATCGCGAAATCATCATTAAAACGTTTGTGATCATCATCATCGAGAACATCGTGAAACGAAGATAGTTTATAAAGACGAGTAAATCTCCAATATTGATTAAATGTTGATCGACAATAAGGAAACTTGAAATCCATACGATAAACAGTGTCGCAAAATGAATTGCACCCATTAATGCTGGATTCATGACCACCATTAAATTCATGGCACTGACGGAAGCATCAAACAACTCACCGTTTTCGTCTTGAAATTTGTGGGATTCTTCATCCTCACGGACAAAAGATTTAATAACTCGAATGTTCATGAGGGATTCTTGAACCTTTCGGTTCATCTTATCCACTTTATCTTGCAACTTAACAAATCGTGGAAATCCTTCTTTAATAACATAAAGCAAGACCAGTGATAACACCACAACCGCTCCCAACATTACGATGGACAGATCGGGACTAATCATATAGGTCATGACAACTGTACTGATTAGAAATACTGGTGCACGCACTAATAAACGTAAGCACATCATTATGGTTCGTTGTAGAAAGTTAATATCATTTGTCAAACGGGTTACTAAAGAAGCCGTTTGAAATTGAGACATATTCTTTAATGAAAATGTTTGCACACGCTTAAAGATGTCTCGACGTAAATTTAAGGCGAAATTGTTGGATGCTTGGGATGGGAAAACCAAACCGAGCATCGCAATGACTGCCCCGAGCAAGGCAAGCCCAACCATTTTCAGACCAACATTAAGGATTACCGTAAAATCTTGATTCGCAATCCCTACATCGATAATTTGGGCCATCAATTGAATTTGATACAATTCGATGAAGGCGACACTACCGACAAAAATTATTCCCAATAATGCGATTGGGATCTCAGGTTTAAAATATTTAAAGAACGTTTTCATTTGTCTCTCTTGCCTCCAATCCTTTAATCATTTCTGTAAGTAATTCTTCTAACTGAAGTTGTTGTTCCGGACTTAAGTTCAGGAACATTGAATTGTTTATGGAATCAAAATTTTTCTTCAACTCAACAATCGTTGCTTCCCCTTTTTCAGTCAGGTATAGCTGACGACAACGTTTATCATCTTCCGGTATTTCCCGGCGAATAAAATCACCTTGTTCAAGACGTTTAAGAGCCACAGATACTGTTTCCTTTGTAACCACAAGTGTTTCTGCTAACTCTCTTTGTGTTAAACCAGGATTTCGATACAGCTCAAACAGAAAACGTGGTTGTCCTATATAGAGCCCTAAAGTATCTAAATAGGTTTGGACAACACTTCGATGTTTTCGTTCTAAGGCGCGATAAAGTTGTGATAAGACGGATTCCATAGACTTCTCCTTTAGTTAAACGACTAACTAATTATATCAAAAAAGAAAAAGACACTGTGATAAATAAATGAAAGCCGTCCTGAGACGGCTTCCTTAGTGTCTTTAGCCAATGAAGATCGGCCATAAAAGTCCATAGATTAATCCTAATACTAGGAGTAGTGCTGGTAAGAGTGTCACGATTGCGGCAATAATCATCGCCGTCGTATCATTTTTCTCAAACTCAACATCTTTAAACTTTTCTTGAATTTCTTCTTCAGTTAGTAGTTTTCTTTTTTTTCGTTTATTCAACATAATTATTTCTTTAAATTACATGCAACGTAGTGGTTTTCACCAACACAATGCCAATCAACATCCGCAATTGCGTTTGTCTTAAAGTTATAGAAGTCATAAACATCATTTTCTGAAGAATAGAGATGCGCTTCAACTTCTTTACGATCTTTACGTCCGCTGATATCCGTTTTTAAGAATGCGTTTAATAAGCGTTTCGTATAGGGATGCTTCGCATCTGTAAAGATTGCTTTGATTGGTGCCGCTTCAACAATCTTACCACCGTACATAACAATTACATCATCTGCCATTTGGCTGATAACACCAAGGTCATGAGTGATAAAAAGAATTGATGTGTTGTAATCTGTTTTGAGATCGTTCATTAATTTTAGAATCTCTGCTTGAATAATAACATCAAGTGCCGTTGTAGGCTCATCAGCAATTAAAAGCTTAGGATTACATGCAAGCGCCATCGCGATCATAACACGTTGACTCATCCCACCTGATAATTGGTGAGGATAGTTTTGTAGAACTTTCTCTGGACGAGGAATTTTAACGGATGCAAGCATTTCAAGTGCACGTTGACTTGCTTCTTGTTTTGTCATACCTTGGTGAAGCATTAATACTTCACTAATTTGACGTTCAACTGTAAACACTGGGTTTAAACTTGTCATTGGTTCTTGGAAAATCATAGAAATATCATTTCCACGAACTTTACGTAATTGTTCTTCAGTATAATCCGATAGAACTTCACCGTTGAAGATAATCTCACCTTCATAGATACGTTGGTTTGATTCAAACAATTGTAAAATAGACATTGCTGTCTGACTTTTCCCACTTCCTGATTCACCAACAATACCCAATGTGCGTCCTTCATCTACAGAGAAAGAAACACCATTAACCGCTTTTACCAAGCCGCGTTTTGTATCAAAGTAGGTATGTAGGTTTTTAATTTCTAATAAAGCCATGCTTACATACCTCCTTTCTTGTTCTTTGCTTCGGCATTAAGCAGACGACATGCTACAAAGTGATCTGGTGCCACTTCATACCAATCTTTATCAGCTTCACCGGTTTCTTCAAATGTGAAATCGAAGATGCCATTTGGAACAACTTTAAGAAGTTCCGCAATCTCTGCTTCATCTTTTTCCATTCGAGGAATCGCTGCAAGCAATTGTTTGGTATATGGATGTTGCGGATTACTGAAGATTTCTTCAGCAGGTGCAAGTTCAACCAAGTTACCAAAATACATAACACCAATACGGTCACTAATATAACGTACCACACCCAAGTCATGGGTAATGAATAGGTATGTTAAGTTGTGCTCATCTTTAAGATCTTGAAGTAAGTTAATAACTTGAGACTGGATGGATACATCCAATGCACTAACAGCTTCATCACAAACGATAAACTTAGGACGAAGCGCTAATGCACGAGCAATCCCAATACGTTGACGTTGTCCACCTGAAAATTGGTGAGGATAACGGTGTATAAATTCTTTCTGAAGTCCACATTTTTCCATTATATCAATAATGTATTCATTGTATTCGTCACTGTTTGCATCCTTGAAGAGTTTATGAGCAATCAGCCCTTCTCCAATGATGTTTCCTACGGTAAAACGAGGATCAAGTGATGAATATGGATCTTGGAAAATAATTTGTAAATCCTTACGTAAGAAACGCATCTCTTGTTTGTTTAATGATGATAAATCGATACCATCATCAAGTAAAGATTCATATTCTTCAAAATTATCATGTGATGATAATTTTGCCTTCATTTCGTTAATAACCACATTAACGTCATCAAGCTCTTTTTGAGCTGCTGCTAATTTTTCTTTTAAACTTGATACATTACCGTTTGCTTTTTTATCATGCATGGTATTGCGTAATGTTTCCATTTCAAGTTCTTTATGTAACTTCGCAACTGCACTCCCTTTTTGATATTTTGAAAGAAGCAATTTACTTACTTCGTTCAGATTATCATGAACAAGAAGTCCACCTGCAAGACGGAAAATATTTCCGTATGTTGTCTCATATGCAATCTTTAAAAGACGCAAAGATTCATTGAGTTCAATAAATTCTTCACCTGATGTTCCTTCAATTTTTGATTCAAGGTCTTTAATCGCTTTGTATTCTGCATCATGTTTACCAAAAACTTTTGGTATTGATTTATATACTCCGCGTACGTACTCAGGCATCATTTCTTCAATTGTTTCACCATAATAAAGTGATACACCACCTGTTTGATCGTACAATTGAATTAATGTACGACCAAACGTGGATTTACCACAACCGGATTCTCCAACAAGTCCTAATGTTTCACCTTCAAAAATTTCAATTGAGATATCTTTGTTGGCTTTTACATATTCTTGTTTACGTTGGAAAACACTGGATTTTTTAATTGGGAAATATTTTTGTAAGTGTTCAACCTTTATGAGAACGCGATTATCTTTATTTTCCATTATATAATCCCATCCTTACTTTGTAATTTTCTGTATTTTTCATTTTATCTACCATCCCCTACTTCTGGTTCGACTTCGGATCCATTGCATCGCGAAGTGCATCTCCCATTAAGTTAACAGACAAGGCTGTAAGCATAACGCAGAGTGCTGGTAGAAGCCATTGCCACCAGTAATTTTCAATAACTGTTGTATTTGCAACACCATTGAGCATATTACCCCATGATGGTGAAGGTGGCTTAACACCAAATCCTAAATATGACAATCCAGCTTCTGTAAGTAAGCTTGATGCATATCCAAGTGTCATATTAACAATAATAAAGTTAAATACACTTGGTAAGATATGGCGAATAATAATTGTTTTTTCTTTCAGGCCTAATGCACGTGCAGCAAGAACGAAATCTTTCTCACGTTCAGCTAAGATTTGTCCACGTACAAGACGTGCAACACCCGGCCAAGAGATAACCCCTAAAATAACCATAATCATCGCAAGACGTTGCGATTGTGTTGTTGAGGAAGGTAATAAAGCCGATAAGGTAATTGCAAGCGGTAAGAATGGGAAAGCACTAATAACTTCAGCAATACGCATGAGTAAGTTATCAACCCAACCACCGTAGAATCCAGCAATTAAACCAACAAGCACACCGATGAGGGTAGAAATAATCATTGAAATCGCACCAACTGTTAATGAGATACGACCACCATAAAGCAAGCGTTCTCCAATTGAGCGTCCCATGTCATCCGTTCCCAAGATAAAACCTTTGTTACCCCAACCATTAATTTGATTATCTTCGCTCACAGCAAATGATTGGAAATGATCCGAGAAAATTTGTTTGTTTTTAACGTTTGTTACTGATGATGGAACATCCGTTAAATTAAATTTACCTTCACCCCAAGCATAAACACTTCCAGATTCTGTAAGTGCGTTAAATGATGACAAGGTTGATGCAATTTGCACTACTTTACCATCAAGTTCTGGAATACTTTGATATTTACCGTGTGCTCCCCATGTATGAACATTACCATCAGCATCTAAAGCCATTGCTGAAGTCTTAGTAAGTTCTACTTGAGTAACTTTTACAGAACCATCTGTTAATTCTGTCGGAATGGCACCTACTTCAGTACCACCTTGACCAAATGCTGTCAATGAACCGTCATCAAGTAAAGCGATAATGTTAAATTGTCCAATTGCGATGTCTTTAACACGACCTTGGATGCTTTTCGGAATATTATCGAGGTTGTTTTCAAGAACACTACCCCATGTATAGATTTTTCCTGTATCTGTAACAATCGCAGTAAAACGTTTTCCTGCTGCTACTTTAACAATGTTGTCACTACCAAGTTCTTCCATGACATCAAATGGTAGTTCTGTTTGAGAGAATGTATTTTCACCTACACCAATAAATTGATTGTTTTCGGTGACTGCAACAACAAATTTATCTCCCGACGCAAGTGACTTAATTTTACTATTCTTAGTTTTTTCAACGATTTGATCCACTTTAAATTTCTTATCAGGGCGTTGTCCCCAGAAATGTACTTTTCCTGCATCATCTAATGCAACAGAGTATGAAGTACCACTGCTTATTGTATCAATGTTTTTGCCTTGTATTTCCTTGGGAATATTTAAATATTTTGTCCCAGGCGCTAAGTTATTTAATACTGTTTCATGATCATATGAATTATACGGTCTAAATGTTGTGGTACCAAATACAACTACAAATATTAATATGAATGCTACAAGTCCTGTAACACCTAATTTATTTTCAAAAAAGTTTCTCGCAATTTGTTTTGATGGGCTAATTACCACATCATCAGCGATTAAATCTTCAAGTTCTTCGCGTCTTTGCCCACCGCTCTTAAACAGATTAGCAAACATCGATTTGATACTTGACCAAAGTGAATTTTTCTTATTGTTGTCCATATCAAAACCCCTAATCTAATTTAACACGAGGGTCAACCATCGCGTATCCAATATCCATAACAATGTTTGAAACGAGTGATAAGATTGCATAGAACATGTTCATCGCTAATACAAGCATGAGATCGCGACTACCAACTCCTTGAATCAAGACGTTTCCAATCCCGTTCCACGAGAAGATCTGTTCAGTAATTGCGGCACCCCCAAAAATACCAGCAATCGAACCTGCAAGAACCGTTACAACAGGAATTAAAGCATTTCTAAACGCATGCGAATAGACAATGACTTTTCCTGATAACCCTTTAGCACGTGCAGTACGAATATAATCACTGTTTAACACTTCAATCATTGCATTTCGGACATATCGAATTGTCGATGCAAATGAACCAATAGTTAATGTGATAATTGGTAAGGCTGCATAACGGAACCATTGACCCACATATGCAATCCCTGTAGTTCCAGCAAGTGGCATACCACCTGTAGGGAAGATACTTAATTTAATTGCAAAGAAGTAAATTAACAAGATCGAGATTAACAATGTTGGCATTGACATTCCGACAAGTGAAAAGACTTGCCAAAACTTATCAAATTTTCCGCCACGATTCACGGCTGATTTAATACCTACAATAATTGAGATAACAAACGCAATTGTTGTAGAAATTATATTAAGAAATACTGTATTTTTTAGTGGTGTTGCAATAACCTCTTTTACGGGTTTGTTTTTAGATGTTGAAATCCCTAAATCACCCGAAAGTGTGTTTTTTACCCAGCGAACATATTGTTCTGGGAGTGGCTTGTTATGACCGATGCGCTCTGCAGCTTCATCATAAGCCCTTTGGTATTGTACTGGATCTTTAATCGCTGGGTTTATCATTCCTATTACGGGATCGCCAGGCATCATTTTCACTAATGAAAATAGCATGATTGAAATGATGATCGCAACAGGAATCAACGACATAATCCGTTTTATCATATACTTAAACATCGTTTTTCTCCTTTTAACACGACTATAAGAAGTGCCGATTGACACTTCTTATAGTACTTACATTCAATTATAACTCAAATTATCCTTCGATTGAGATATATTCTATAGTTTTTGACCAGTCCATCTCTGGTGTTACTTTTTCTAAACCTTTAACACGGTTTGACGCGATATCATGGTATAGATTTGAGTAGAGAGGGATTTGGAACAAGAGATCATTCCAAAGTTGGAAGTATTCTACAACTGCTTCTGAATAAGCTTCACGGTTTCCTGGTTCAATACGACGTACCTTTTCAATAGCTGCATCAAGTTCTGGATCCGAAATATCACTCCAGTTTAAACCTGTACCAACATATTTTGAATGGTTTTGCCATGGATCGTATAGTGATGTGAATGATGTTGCAAGGTTAAATGCATTAAAGTCATTCTCTTCACGTCCTTGCATGTATGCACCTAATGTAGCAAATTCTCCTTGCTCAATGTAGTATTCCATACCAGCTTTTTCAGCTGCAGGAACTAATTGAGAAACAATTAAATCTGTTACTGAGTTCTTTTCAGAACCAAAGTGTTTAACAACAAGTTTATTTCCATCTGCATCGTAACGAGCATAATCTTTACTTGCTTTACTTGCATCAAATGGTGTTACACCATCTTTTTCGAATTTGTAGATTGATTGATCTAGTAATTCGTTTGCTTTAGTAATGTTGTAAGTATAGTCAATCAGTGAACTTTCAATCTTGTCCTTGTTATCTTTATAGAACCATTGTGATAGTCCAAATGGTCCGTTAACTATAGAACCGTATCCACCAGCAATTTTTTGAACAAATTCGTTACGGTTTAACATGTAACCAATTGATTGACGTACTTCTTTATATTGAGTAGGTCCTTTGTTTGCTTTTAATGTGATGTTACCAAATCCATTACGTGGATAGTTAACTGTTTGTAATTCAAGTTCTTTTGCTTTATTGATGTATTCACCCTCGATGTTACCTGGTGATAAATCAACTTCACCTTTTTCGATCGCTTGTACTGTAACGTTTGAGTCAACTTGACGGATTACAACTTTTTCAACTTCAGGTTTTTGACCTTCGTAGTTTCCTGCATATTGATCATTTTTAACAAGAATTGTTGTACCATTTTCATAGCTTTCTAACTTATACGCCCCGACTACTATAGTTGGTTTGTATCGTTCAGTTGTTGAAACATATTCAACAGCTGCTTGAATTTCTTCAGGTGTGTTGTCGAATGCATTTCCTTCAGCATTTAATTTAGCATCCTTAAACCAAACATGCATTGGTTCAGGTGAGATATCAGCTTTACTTGCTTCAAAGTAGTAAGGCAAGTTTGCTTTATCAATTGTTAATGAGAATGTGTTGTCATCGATTAATTTAACGCCTTCGAAAACTTTTGATTCCCCTGTACTGTATGCGTTGTAACCTAAAAGTTCGTCTCCGGTACTTTCCATTGATGCAACTTTCATCCAAGCTGGATGTGTACGGAACAACATAGCCATAACGTAGTCTTTAGCTGTGATTTCTGTTCCATCAGAGTATTTGTTGCCACCTTTGATTTTGAAGGTATACGTTTTATTTCCTTCGCTGTCTGCTTTTACTTCGTGACTTTCTACGAAGTTAGGATTTGGCTTGATCTCTGAAGTATCGCGATCGATATAGAAAACGCTTGCACCAACGTGCATTAAGTTAGTTGCCCATCGGTCATAGGCATTTGATCCGAACCCTTCCACAAAGTCACCATTTTGTGAAGCAGGGGCAGCAACCGTTAATGTACTGGATGAACCTTGTGATGCACAACCAGTAAGAACCAATAACGCTGCAACGAATGCAATCATTAATTTTTTCATGGTAATTCTCCTCCTTTTGTTGTCAAACATTGATACAGATAAGTGATACTGTATGAATGTATTATATAGGATACAGAAAATTTGTCAATTGGTTTTTCAGTATATTATCAATTTTATGAAAATAAATCATAAAATCTATGAAACAATTTTCATTTAGCGTATTTAGGCAAATAAACCACTAATCAGTGGGTTTATGAATGTAGATTCTGTGGAAGATGAAAATATCACATGAAAATAAATCAGTATTTATCACAAAAAATCCATAGAACGCGTTGATTTGGCAAGAATTCTTGAAACAATTTTCAGAAATTAATGCAAGATAGTACAAAATTATCATCGATTTAAAGAAACAAATAAAAAAGGATGCTTTCGCATCCTTATTATATAGATTAAATATGAATTGGCAATCCGAGTGAAATTTCAGATGCATCCATAACTGTTTCTGATAGTGTTGGGTGAGCATGGATTGTTAATGAAAGATCTTCAACATTCATGCGTGCTTCAACAGCTAATCCGATTTCAGCAATAATATCACTTGCTCCAACACCGGCTACTTGTCCACCAAGTAGTAATCCTGTGTCTTTTTCTGATACAAGTCTTACGAATCCTTCACCTGCATTGAGTGAAAGTGCACGACCGTTTGCACCAAATGGGAATTTTGATACTTTAACTGTTAGTCCTTGGTCTTTAGCTTCTTTTTCAGTTAATCCAACAGTTGCTAGTTCAGGGTCTGTGAAACATACCGCTGGAATCGCAACATAGTCGATTTCTGAAGGTTGGCCTGAGATTGCTTCAGCAGCAACTTTTGCTTCGTATGAAGCTTTGTGTGCTAATGCTAAACCTGGAGTAACATCACCAATTGCAAAAATATGTTTTTGGCTTGTGCGTCCTTGTTTATCTACAGTGATAAGACCACGTTCATTTGTCTCAACACCAGCTACTTGTAAACCAAGATCATCCGTGTTAGGACGACGTCCAACTGTAACCATAACGTAATCTGCTTCGATTGTTGCTGGTTTGCCATCTACTTCATAAGTAACGACAACACCATCTTTTGTTTCTTTAGCATCTTTAGCCATAGCGTTGTTTACGATTGTAACGTCTTTTTTCTTAAATTCGTTTTCAACAAGTTTGATCATGTCTTTATCGAATTGAGGTAAGATTGAAGGAGCGCCTTCAAGGATTGTAATTTCTGATCCTAAGTTAGCATAAACACCTGCTAATTCTGAACCAATATATCCTCCACCGATAACAACAAGTTTCTTAGGAATTTCTTTTAAGTTTAATCCACCTGTTGAGTCAATGATGCGTTTTCCAAATTTGAAACCTTTGATTTCGATTGGACGGCTACCTGTTGCAATTACACAGTGTTTGAATGTATATGATTGAGCTGACTCATCATTTACAACACGTAATTGATGTGTGTCATTAAAGAATGCTGTACCACGAATGATTTCAACTTTATTTTTCTTTAATAACATTGCAATTCCAGATGTAAGTTTATTAACAACTTGCTCATCTTTCCATGCTTGTGTTTTTGTGAAGTCAATTTTAACATTTTCAGCTGTAACACCGAATGTTTCTGAATTCATTGATTCTTGGTATCGATGACCTGCATTAATTAACGCTTTTGATGGAATACATCCAACGTTAAGGCAAACGCCACCAATATTGTCTTTTTCAATAATTGCTACTTTTTGACCTAATTGAGCTGCACGAATTGCTGCAACATATCCACCAGGACCTGAACCAATAACAATTGTATCTAATTCAAGAGCTAAATCTCCTACTACCATGTACTATTCCACCTTCCAATTAAGATTCCATTAATAGAAGCTCAGGATTGTTTAACAATCTCTTGAGTTCGTTCATGGCATTTTGTGCTAGGGCACCATCGATAATACGGTGGTCGAAGCTTAATGATAATGCTAACATATTTCCAACGCCGATTGTTCCATCTGCTAGAACAACTGGTTTCTTATCAATACGTCCTACACCTAAGATCGCTACTTCTGGGTAGTTGATGATTGGTGTAAACCAGAGTCCACGTGCTGATCCAATATTACTAATTGTAATTGAACCATCTCGCATATCTGCTCCAGCTAATGTATTATCATTTGCTGCGGCTGCCAATGTTGAGATTTCTTTAGCTACTGTAAAGATACCTTTTGAATCAGCATTTTTGATATTTGGAACATATAAACCGTGAGGTGTATCTGCTGCAAAACCGATATTAATGAAGTTTTTGTAAACAATTTCTTGTGTTGAATCATCAACACTTGAATTTAAGATTGGATATTTACGTACTACTGCAGTTAATGCCTTAACAATATAAGGTAAGAATGTTAATTTAACATCTTGTGCTGCTGCAATTTCTTTAAATTTCTTACGGTGATTTACAAGTTCTGTAACATCAACTTCGTCAAATAATGTAACGTGTGGTGCTGTTGCTTTACTTGTAACCATAGCTTTTGAAATTGCTTTACGTGTTGGAGTCATTTTTTCACGTGTCGTAGATCCTGTAACAACAACTGGTGCTGGTTTTGCTGCTGGTTTTGCTACTGGTGCTGCTTCAACGGATGTTGTTGCTTCAACTACTGGTGCTTCAACTACTGGTGCAGTTGCGCCGCCTGCGATAAATGCTTCAACATCTGATTTACGGATATGACCATGTTTACCTGTTGCTGTAACAAGTGTTAAATCAATGTTATTTTCACGTGCAAATTGACGAATTGATGGCATTGCGAGAACACGTCCAGCAATTTTGTTCTGTGCGAAAGTTTCGCCATTTCCTGAAGCTTGTTGGCTTGCTGCTGCAACGGGTGCTGCTTGCGCAGGAGTTGCTTCTGGAGCATGTCCTTCTGCTGCAAATTCAACAAGTGGTTGTCCAACTGTTGCCACTGTACCGGCTTCAATCATGATATTCATGACTTTACCTGATACTGGGGATGGGATTTCTTGAACAAGCTTATCGTTTTGAACTTCTAATAGTGGTGCATCTTCTTGAATGTCATCACCAACTTTTACGAACCATTGTACAATTTCACCTTCAGCGATACCTTCACCAACATCTGGCATATTGAATACAAATGATCCTGCAGCTGCTGCGGGTGCAGGTGCTGCTGTTTCTTCTTTAGCAGGTGCAGATGCAACTGCGCCTTCTGCTACGATTTCTACGAGATCGTCACCAACTGTTGCTACAGTTCCTGGTGCGACCATAATTTTTGTAATTGTTCCTGCTACTGGGGATGGAATTTCTTGAACAAGTTTATCGTTTTGAACTTCTAATAGAGGTTCATCTTCTTTAATTGTGTCGCCTTCTTTAACGAACCAACTAACGATTTCTCCTTCAGCAATTCCTTCACCTACGTCAGGCATTTTAAATATAAATGACATTATGCACTTCGCCTCCTAAATTAATCAAAGTTAACAATTTCACGTACTTTATTTGTGATGTCTTCTTCGTTTGGTAACCAATCGTTTTCAGCTAAACCAAATGGGAAAATTGTATCTGGTGCTGCAACACGACCTACAGGTGCTTTTAATGTAAGAATTGCGCGTTCTGCGATTTCTGACATAACATGAGCGCCTACTCCGGCTTGACGTTGTGCTTCTTGTACAACAACTAAACGTCCTGTTTTCGTTACAGATTCAATAATTGTATCTAAATCAATTGGTGAAACTGTACGTAAGTCGATTACTTCTGCAGAAATTCCTTCTGCTGCTAGTGTTTCAACAGCTTTCATGGATTCACGAACCATTGCTCCATAAGTAATAATTGTTACATCATTACCTTCTTTTACAACATTAGCTTTTCCTAATGGTACTGTATAGTATCCTTCTGGAACTTCATCACGGAATGAACGGTATAATTTCATGTGTTCTAAGAAAACAACTGGATCGTTATCTTCAATAGAAGCTAAAAGTAAACCTTTTGCATCATATGGATTTGATGGGATAACCACTTTAATTCCAGGTGATTGTGCCATTAAACCTTCTAAGTTATCTGAATGGAGTTCAGGAGTATGAACACCACCACCGAATGGTGAACGAATTGTAATTGGCATGTTACGTGTATTTCCTAAACGGTAACGTGTACGTGCCATTTGTGCTACAACTGAGTCCATAACTTCGAATACAAATCCGAAGAATTGGATTTCAGGAATTGGACGGTATTTTTCTAATGCCAATCCGATTGCTAATCCACCAATACCTGATTCAGCTAATGGTGTATCAAATACGCGGTCTTCACCGTGTTTTTCTTGAAGTCCGTCAGTTGCACGGAATACTCCACCGTTTTTCCCAACGTCTTCACCGAAAATCAATGTGTTTTCGTCACGTTCAAGGGCAATATCAAGCGCTTCAGTAATGGCTTGAATCATTGTTAGTTGTGCCATTATTTGTTACCCTCCTTGTTTTCAAAATATTCAATTTGTTCTGCAATTGTGTTTGTTGGTTCTTCGAACATATTTTTTAAGAAGTCAGAAACTTTTTGTTTTGGTTGTGAATCAGCAAGTTTAACTGCTTCTTTGATTTCATCATCAATTTGAGCGATTAATTCAACTTCTTTTTCTTCGTCCCAAAGACCTTTTTCTGTTAAGAAATTACGCATTCTGATCAATGGATCTTTTTTATCCCATTCATCAAAACTTGCTTGAGTTCTGTATCGTTTTGGATCATCACCTGAAAGTGAGTGAGGACCGAAACGTGATGTTAATGTTTCGATTAACACTGGACCATTTCCTTCGATTGCCCAATCACGTGCTGCTTTTGTTGCAACATAGACTGCTAGGGGATCCATACCATCTACTTGAACACCAGGGATACCTGCAGCTGCTGCTTTTTGAGCAAGTGTAGGTGCTGCTGTTTGGACGTGACGTGGTGTTGAAATCGCATATCCATTATTTTGAATAAAGAACACTACAGGTGCTTTAAATGCTCCTGCGTAGTTAAGACCTTCATACGTATCACCTTGTGATGATCCACCGTCTCCTGTATATGTGAATGCTACTTGAGCTTTTCCACGTTTTTTAAGTGCAATTCCAGCTCCTGCAGCTTGAATAATTTGCGCACCGATAATAATTTGTGGAGGCATTGCATTGAAATCTTCAGGGTAGTTATTTCCTTCAACATGACCACGGCTCCATAAGAATGCCTTATGTAGTGGTAATCCGTGCTTTACTAATTGAGGAATATCACGATATCCTGGGAACAAAATATCCCCCTTATTAAATGCAAAGTGGCTCGCCATTTGACTTGCTTCTTGTCCTGCAGTAGGAGCAAAGAATCCAAGACGTCCTTGACGTGCTAATGTAGTTGAACGGTCGTTTAATGCTCGTGACCATAACATAGTTTCAAAGAGTTCTACTAACTCCTCATCTTTTAAGTCTGGTAACATTTCTTTGTTAACAACTTTTCCAGTTTCATCAAGAATCTGGAATGTTGGGTAAAGCTTTTCAACATTTTTAAGTTGAGCAGCGAAATCCAACGCTTTATCTTTCTTAACTTGTGCCATTGAAATTTCCATTTCCCTTCTATATCTTGCTTAGGTCATTAAGTGGTAATGCCTAATTACAGTTTAAATGTAACACGTAAGCGCATTTCATTCAACGATATTGCTACTTTCGAGCAAAATTCATATTGTTGTTTGAAACTAATCAAACATCAACTCTAATAATTCCTCTTTTGTGATAATACCAAAGTATTTTCGTAAATCCATTTCTGAAAGTACGGCATCGACATCACTTTGTTTAAAACGCGTTCCTTGGAGGCGTCCTTCAACATCCGCAACATCTTCTAAACCTAGGTAATCTCCAATAAAACGAACGTTATCGATGTGGCCTTCGCTTACATCCATCAAGACCTCAACGCGTCCGCCTGCAAATCGCTTACTGTTCTTTAGGTTGAACTCAGGTGAAGCACCGTAAATCCAATCCCATGTGCCAAATCGATTGATTGCTTCATATTCGATTTTCGCAATTTCTTCAGGTGCGAGAATAATTTCCGCATCTTGCCCCTTATTTGATAAAAAGTATTGTAACTCATCCCAGAAGGTTTTAAGATCTGTCCCTTCAGGTAAATGTTCCTTAATATTGGTTACACGTGATCGCACTGATTTTACACCTTTTGATGTAATTTTATCAGGATCAACGTTTAACGCTTGAACCATATCCTCAATATTAACATCAAACAACAACGTACCATGGTGCATTAACTTCCCATTGGCCATTCGTTGCGCATTTCCTGAAATCTTAAGGCCATCAATTAAAATGTCGTTACGTCCCGATGCCTCAGCATTGATACCCATACTTGCAAGTGCATCAATAATTGGTTGAACATACTTCTTATAATTGACTTTTCCTGGGTCATCCACATTAATCACAAATGTAAAATTAAGATTTCCAAAATCATGATATACTGCGCCACCGCCTGAAACACGACGGGCAACCTTGATTTTGTTATCATCAATAAATTTCTGATTAATTTCTTCCACGGTATTTTGATTTTTACCAATAATTACCGCTGGCTCATTTTGCCATAGAAAGAAAAAATCCTCCTCACAATTGATGTGCTTCATTGCATATTCATCAAGTGCTAAATTAAAATAAGGATTTGTTGATGGATTTTTTAAGTATCTCATACTTGTTACCTCACTCTCTATCTCCCACATCCACTTTCATTTTAAAGACCATTGCGATATAATTCAACTAAAGTGAATTTATATTTCACATTCACTTCGTTATCGTTTTGACAACTAAAAAGGAGATTAAATTATGGAATTCACATTACAAACACCCGCAATGATTTTTCCGGCAATTTCGCTGCTTATGCTTGCTTATACAAATCGCTTTGTCGTGCTTGCTGGACTCATTCGTGACCTCTACGAAAAACATCAAGATTCCCCGAATAAACAGATTCTCGCACAAATTATAAACCTTCAAAAACGCATGAAATATATAAAGTCCATGCAAGTTCTCGGAGCAATGAGTTTTATTGGAGCTGTGCTCAGTATGCTCCTAACCCTTTTTGCACAATATAACGAAGCAATGGTTACATTTTCTCACATCATATTTGCGCTCAGTTTAGTGCTTCTTGTAATTTCTTTAGTTTATCTACTCAAAGAACTTTCAATATCGATTGAAGCACTTACCATTCAGCTACAAGATATTAAAAATAAAAATGAAAACAATTAGCACTTATGTGCTTTTTTTATGAATTGTAATCAAGGAGTTATTATGAAAACAACAATTTATCTTATTCGCCATGGAAAAACTTTATGGAATCAAGAACATCGAATGCAAGGTTCTAAAAATTCACCTTTAACCGCTGAAGGAAAAGAACAAGCAATGCTTCTTCAAAAACGTTTAGAATCGGAAGACTTTGATGAAGTCATCGTGAGTACCAGTGAACGAGCACAAGAAACTGCTGCACTTGTATTTCCACAAACACCAATTCGATTAGAACCAGGCATTCGAGAAATTGAAATGGGCGTATGGGAAGGGCAGCTGCATCAAGATGTTAAAAAACATTATCCTGATCAATGGTATGCATTTTTTAATGATCCCCTTCATTACACACCTGTTGGTCCCGGTGAACGATTTGAAGATGTTCACCACCGCATCGCTCCCGTGGTCAAAAACCTGACGACTCAGTATGTTGGCAAGACGATCGCACTTGTATCCCACAGAATCACACTTAAAGTATTGACGAATTTTTTTATAAACCATGACTTAACGTCCATTATTAATCAAGAAGATTTTGATTCAACAAGTCTCACTAAAATCATCATTGATGAAGACGGAACTCATTTAATTTACCGTAATGATACATCGCATTACCAATAAAAAAAATCTCCCGCAGGAGATTTTTTAATGCATTAAACGATTCTCATCATTAACCAGAGTGATAAATTCTTTAACTGCATCAAAGATCATCTTTAATTCATCAGGATCCATATTTTCAATATCACTGGAAATAAAATACTCGACAATTGGTAAGACATCCCCTTCTTCCATCGATTCTTTAAAAGCGGAAACGAATAGAACTATGCGTTCAGCAACCTCTTGGTTCATAATTTTTGTTTCGATTTCTAGTTTGACTTCTTCAAAATTATCTTCAATTTCAAAAAGATTTATCGGACGAAACGGTGGTATGACAATTTGAATACTGGAATCGTAAGGATTACGATTTACGATAATAACTTGTGATTCATGTCCTTGTTTCATAGAGTATCATCCTTTCTTTCATATTCTAACATACTTATATGTACATTGCATTTGCCTTAATACCAAGAGTATAATGATGAAAAGGAGTAACACTATGAAAAGAATCGATAAACTAACAAATCTAATGCAGGAATCACAGCTGATTATCTCAGATAAAATGATGATTTTTTACTATACTGGCCATCGTTTTGACGTTGGTGAACGCATGATTGCACTTTTGGTCGGAAAAGATCATGAACCCATCTTGTTTTTAAACAAACTTTTTGAAGCACCCAAAGATATAAAAACTATTGTTTATGAAGATGGTGATGATACGACATCACTCATTGAAAGCTATCTCACAGATAAACATATCGCAGTTGATGGAAATTGGGCTTCTCGCTTTTTAATCCCGTTCATTAATAAAGGATACAAGGTTGTTAATGGTTCAACATACCTCGAACAAATCCGTACGCTTAAAGATGAACTAGAGCTCGCTACACTCATTGAAGCATCCCATCATAATGATCGCATTATGCTCGAAATGGAATCTTTGCTTAAAGTTGGTATGACTGAAATTGAACTCGCTGAAATTGTTCGCGAAAAGCAAAGCACAACACCGTTAACGGGGGTAAGTTTTGAACCCATCGTATTGTTTACTGAAAACATTGCAGATCCCCACGGTGTTCCATCAAGTCGCACCTTACGCGAAGACGATGTCGTACTGATTGACATGGGTGGCATATATCAAGACTATTGTTCCGATATGACACGATGCTTCTTTATGGGCGAAAACCCTGAGATGGAACATCTCTATAAAATTGTACTAGCCGCAAATAAAGCGGGTATTGATGCAGTAAAGCCAGGGTCACGTTTGTCGGATGTTGATAAAGCAACCCGCGCTGTTATTGAAGCAGCAGGTTATGGTCCTTACTTTGTACATCGCACAGGACATGGAATTGGTATTGAGTGTCATGAAAACCTCGATGTTTCTTCCAAAAACGATCGAATCATTGAACCCGGAATGTGCTTTTCAATCGAGCCAGGAATCTATATTCCTGGTAAAGGTGGCATCCGAATTGAAGACCTTGTACACGTTACAAAGGATGGTGTCTTTGTAATGAATCAATGTAAAAAAGAGTTTACCGATATTAAAAAGTGAAACACTTGTGAAATGAACTCGTATTAATTTACATCTGTATCTTTAGAGGGTATGATGTATATGCAGTCATAAGATTGTAATGCTTTACATCCCCTCAAAGCATTTGGCAGCCAATGGCTGCCTTTTTTTAGATAAAAAAAGCTGGTCGTTAAAGGACCGGCTTTTTAATTTATCCAAATACAACATTAACAATCTGTTCTGTGGCATTACCGCCATAGGTGACATGATTTTCTTTCATCACTTTTGTCTTTGCAACTTGTTCTTCATAGTCCATCGATTTAATGTGCTCAATGAGATGTGTTTCATCTCGAATGATACCGCTTGGAATCACTGTCTCTAAGTCAATATAGAATCCGCGTTTTTCAGCATACGCTTCATAATCATAACCAAAACAGATTACAGGTCTTTCAAGAACACAATAATCAAAGATAATACTTGAGTAATCTGAGATAAGCATATCTGAAATCATCATCAAGTCATTAACACGAGGATACATCGTTCCATCAAAAAAGAAATCATCAAAGGTAACACCCATCAATTCGTTGGTATACGGGTGGGTTCTTAAAATCACAACATATTCATCGCCCAAAGCTTTTTTCCAAACATCACAATCAATCGGCGGCTTGATTTGATAACTCTTACCAAAATCTTCACTATCACGCCATGTTGGTGCGTATAGAATCACTTTCTTATCTTCTGGAATGTTCAAGTTTTTCTTAATTTCAATGACTTTATTAGGATCCACATGATACAACTCATCATTACGTGGAAGACCTGTAGGAATCATTGACTCTGGACGCGCATTAAAGTCACGATAATAAATCGGTCTTTCATTTTCTGCACTATAACAAATATAATCTGTGTCAGACCAATCAAAATCAGTACGTCCTGCTACCGCATTTCCCATTTCATTAATTGCGACGCCGTGCCATGTATTAAGAAAGACGGTCTTTTTCTTTTTAAAATGCAAACCGCGTTCAATATTAACACTGGTAATCCAATATTGTGCTTTCAAAGCAGTCTTGAAATATTGCCACGTATCCGCTTTAACAAGATCTGCCCCTTCAATGGATTGCGTAACATCATCAACAGCCCACACAAAGCGATACTGAGCATATTTGGGGTCTTTTTTCATATATTCATAGATTGCACGAGGACTATCATTATATCCGCGTGAATTAGCGGAAATTAAGATTAAATTTTCTTCAGTGCGAATAAATAAACCGACGAATCGGAAAATCATCGAAAGCGTCTTTGTAAATACAATCAACAATATTTTATTGTGCTTTAATATATAATCAAGTTTTTTCTTCATTCATAACCTCCTTGAAAGGCTTTATATACATGGGGTATTATACTATAAAATTCAGACAATTCCTATTACCTTTGGAATAAAGAAAAGGTGCATCACACACCTTCCTTTATTAGATTAATTCAATTGTTTTAATGATTTGAGGTTCTGTTGGCTTATCGTTACGATCACGTTTAACATGCACGATCTCATCAACAACATCAAGTCCATCCACAAGTTTACCAAAACTTGCATATTGACCATCTAAATGCGGTGCATCTTCGGCCATGATAAAGAATTGACTTCCAGCACTGTTTGGATCCATCGCACGTGCCATTGATAAAACACCTTTACTGTGTACTAAATCATTTTTAAAACCGTTTGAAGTAAATTCGCCTTCGATTTCATAACCCGGACCACCCATTCCAGTTCCATTAGGGCATCCACCTTGAATCATAAATCCAGGAATTACACGGTGAAAAATCAAACCATCATAAAACTTTTCTTCAATCAACTTCACAAAGTTTGCGACTGTTTTAGGCGCGATATCTTCATAAAGCTCTGCTGTCATGGTTTTACCATTATTCATTGTAATTTTAATTGTTTGTGTCATAAAAATACCTCCGTGACAATCATAGCAAAAGTGCTATACTTTTACTAGGAGGAATTCTTGAAAGCATATGACGAACTAGTCTATACCAACATCAAGAGTCCAAAACCTAAAATTTTATGTGTAAGGATTAATATCATCAATCCTTACAGAGCGTTTGCGTTACTTTTCTTAGACCATGGTATAATTGAGATAAAGGAGCACATTATGTCACATAAGTATCGTATGATTAGTACTATAATAGAAGATCGTATTATGGATGGTATCTATCCATCTAATACAAAAATCCCTACAGAAGAAGCGTTGATGCAGGAATTTAATGTGAGTCGAAATACCATTCGAAAAGCCATTGCCCTCCTGTCACGACAAGGTTATATTATTTCCGTTCAAGGGAGTGGTATGTTTGTGCGTGATGTGGACCACATTAATGCGATAAACTTAGAAAACTTTCACGGTTTATCTTCAAATCATAAAAAGAATCGTATTGAAACGAAAATCTTGGATTTTCAAGAGATTAGCGCCGATCGTGAGATTGCCATCGAGTTGAATTGCGAAGTGGGTACCCAATTGTATTTTGTGAATCGGTTACGAATTGTGGATGGAAACCGGTGGGTTGTCGAATATTCATATTTCAATCGTAATTTAATTCCCTATCTCAATCGAGAAATCATCGAAAGTTCTATATATTCCTATATTCAAGAAGGTCTTAGACAAGAAGTTGGCTATATTGACCGCTTGATTGAAGCGTGTTCTTTAGATGATATTAATGCTGAGTTACTTGGACTTCATCAAGGCGACCCTGCTTTAAAGACGACCAGTAAAGCCATGCTTAAAAATGGAGAAATTTTCGATTATTCAATTGACTACCATCATTATAAATATGCACGATTCTTAAAATTATCCAGTCCAATTTAAAAGGGAGCTATGCTCCCTTTTCTGTTTCTATCATGAATTTAATCTGTTGAAGACGACCTTTAAGCTGTTTTCGAACTTTTTGTTTTACAAAAGGAAGGCGATACACCATCTCACCTTTACTCTTTTCATCATACGATGAGATAAAGGTTCCATCTTTGTCCTCAAAAAATTCATAATGCGTTGTTACGTTTTCTTTAGGGTTTTCCGATACAAAAGCAAAATGTTTATAGCGATCATGAATGATAACACGTTGCTTCAATTCAATTTCCCGTCCATTCATAGTTTTAACCTTTGCCTTCATTTCGCGATGAAGCATTTTTTTAGGACTGCACTTGAAGAGTTTTGCGAATTCAAGTTCGAATCGATCCCAGGCTTCTTCTAAAGGAGCCTCAATAAAAACTGTTTCTTTAAGCATACACTACCTCACTTTATTCTATTATAACGGAAAAAAAGATAAGTCATAGACTTATCTTTTGTAGTTTTGTAATGATTCGAGTACATCCGCATCGCATCGTTTACAGAATTCAGTTATCAGTGCAACAGTATCTGCATAATCTTTACGATGAATAATACCCAAGTGCGAGTGAATATAACGCGCAGGAATCGAAAGTGTTAGCGTAATAACACCATCATGAACTTTATGGATTTCACCGGAATCCGTTCCTCCAGCTGCTAAGATTTCAAATTGTGTATCAATGTTCATTTCTTCTGCTAGATCTTGAAGGTAGTAAAGAAGTCCTTTATGACCAATTACAGAGCCATCCATTACTTCTAAAGTGGCACCAACACCCATTTTAATACGGTTGTCTTCACCTGGTGTATCTGTTGCGATGGTGACATCGACAGCAAAAGCAATATCAGGGTTAATTGTTTGTGCAGCAGTACGAGCTCCACGTAATCCCACTTCTTCTTGTACTGTACCAACTGAATAAATGTGTGATGCTGTTTGAACATCTTTAAGCTGTCTCATAACATCCACAACAATTGCAGCACCGATACGGTCATCCCATGCTTTTGACATTAAGAAGTTAGGATTTGCGAGAACATGAAAATCTGACTTTGGCGTTACAGTATCCCCAACTTGGATTCCTAATAATTCAACTTCATCTTTTGATGCGACACCCAGATCAACAAACACTTCTGTAATATCCATAACTTTGTTACGAACTGCAGGAGTCATACCATGAGGTGCTTTTGATCCCGTAACACCAACATACATCTTTCCATCACGTGTTTGAATTGTGACAGGTTGTGATAATAACACATGTGGCCACCATCCACCAACAGGATGAATTCGTAAGAAACCATTATCATCAATGCTTCGAACAAGGAAACCAACTTCATCAATATGACCCGCTAACATAATTTTAGGTCCATTTTCAGCACCTTTTTTATGAGCAATAATCGATCCAAGATTGTCAAAGCAGATGTCATCTGCACTTTCTTCAACCCATGATTTAAAAACATTTGCAACATCTTTTTCATGACCTGAGATACCATTTGTAAGCGTAAAATCAGCAAGCATTTCTAAGTTTACATCACCATATGCTTCTTCAAGCGTAATATTTTTCTTCATATCATTCTCCTATTTCTAGACCCTAACTTTAATCCAATAATCTTACAGTATTAAGATGGTAATTATTATGTACTACAACATCTTACAATGACGTGACTAAATCCTCAGAAAAACGAATCATTAACCACATGTAACGTCAATTGGTGGGAATGAAAGAGCCTCTTTTTTCTAAACTATCATATCACAAAGATTTCTATAGGACACGAATTATGATAGCGAATATTCAAGATGACAAGAATTGCGATAAAAACACCTATTCGGAAATAGGTGTTAGTGTATTCATCATATTTGTTTGATTTTTCTCGTTAAACTGGTTCATATAGAGTTCGTAATATCGTCCTTTTTGGCTCATAAGACTGTGATGATTTCCATCTTCCAGTATCTGACCTTTATCAATGACAAGAATTCGATCTGCATTCACAATCGTTGAAAGACGGTGAGCGATTATGAAACTTGTTTTCTCTTTAAGTACCGTTTCGACTGCATTCTGAATGATGGCCTCAGTTTCTGTATCGATCGAAGCTGTTGCTTCATCGAGAATAAAGATTGATGGATCAACAAGTATTGCTCGTGCAAACGAAATTAACTGTTTTTGACCCGTAGACAATCGGTTTCCGCCTTCACCAACATCCGTCTGATAGCCATCTTCGAGTTCCATAATGAAGCGATGCGCATCAACAAGTTTCGAAGCCTTTATCACGTCTTCATCCGATGCGTCTGGTTTTCCATAAGCAATATTATCACGAACTGATCCAGAGAAAAGATGCGGTGCTTGCAAGACATATCCAAGGTGAGAGTGAAGCCAGCCAATCGAGCGTTCTCGATAGTCTACACCATCAATTAGTACCGAACCTGAAATCGGTTCATAAAAACGACATATTAAGTTAACAATCGTCGATTTACCACTTCCCGTCTCACCAACTAAAGCAATGCGTTGCTTCGGTTTCACCGTCAAATTAAATTTATTGAGAATTGGCTCTGATGCTTGATAGTAAAAATCAACATCTTTAAATTCAATGTCTCCTACAATCGGTTCATAAACGGATTCGTTTGGATTCAAGATGGTTCCGTACTTTTCAATAATATCGGGTCGATCAACAAGCGTTGAATCTTGTTCCAACAATGAGAGTACACGTTCCGCAGAAGCCTGCGCCATTTGTAATTGCGCAAACACGTTACTGATGTTTCGTAACGGTTCAAAGAACCGTTCTGCATACTGGGTAAATAATATTAAAGTCCCAATTTGGATAACACCTTGTAATGCCATGTTACCCCCAACGTAAATAATGCCAGCATTTCCCAATGAAGAAATAAGGGTAATCAAAGGCATATAAAGTGCACTCAGAATAACAGCATGAATCGATTTGGAGCGCATTGCCATCGTGTTATTTTTAAATTCACTATAATGTATCGCTTCCAAGCCCATTGTCTTTGTGGTCTTTGCGCCGGTAATCCCTTCACTGAATCCGTGTGTTATTTTTGAATTTTCAGCACGAACACTGCGATAGTTTTGAAGAATGCGCTTTTGAAACCAAGCACTCACAAAGTAAACCATCGGTACGATTACAAGGATAATTAGAGCGAGTTTCCAATTTACGGTAAACATCACAATCAGTAACATGATCATCACCAAAAACCCCCATACAAGGTCATTAAAACTCCATGAAAGTATTTCGGATAGTCGTGATACATCACTGGTCATCCGAGCCATAATCCATCCTGTTGGCGTTTTATCATAATACGAAAAGGGAAGCGTCTGAAGTTTCTCCATAACATTTTGACGGATTTGATAACTAATATCCATCTCAATAAGTCCACTGCGATAGATGAACTCGTAAATTAAAAATGCTTGAACTGCAACCAAGCCTCCATAAAGTAGCGTAAACTTCAAAATCGTTTCGGTTGATCCTTGCCCTTGATAGAAAACATCAATGGCGTAACGATTTAGAACCGGTAGGATGACTCCAATAACCGCTTCCAACAAGACAAAAAATAAAGCTAAAAATAGATTTTTCTTATTTTCAAGTAACATCTTTAGGATTTTCTTCCAAAGTCCCACATCTAATTTTTCTGAAGTGAATTGTTCTTCTTCTCTATAACTCATACAATGCACCTCCTTTCTGATTCGTTTGGATATCATAAATATTTCGGTACAAACCATCAACTTCCAATAAGCTATCATGAGTACCAATTTGTTTGATCTCACCATCTAAAACAACAATAATCTTGTCTGCATTTTGTGCACTGTTTATACGATGGGTAATGATGATAGACGTTGCATTTTTAGTATGATTCAATGATTCTCGAATTGAAGCATCTGTTTGAGAATCCAAAGCAGACAAGGAATCATCAAAGATTAAAATTGGTGTATTGGCAATAAGTGTTCTCGCAATCGCAACACGTTGTTTTTGTCCACCCGATAAGGTAACACCTTTTTCACCCACTGGTGTTTCATACCCGAGATCAAAAGATGTAATCACATCGTGAATTGAAGCGACACGGGATGCATCGTAAACATCTTGCTCTGAGGCATGAGGTATTGCAATTCGAATATTTTCAAAAAGTGTTTTCGAATATAAATAAGGCTCTTGAAGAACAAGTCCTACGTTTTTTCGAAGATAGCTTTTTGAAATATCATTAATATCAATGCCATCAATTCGAATGGTTCCTGAAGTGACATCATAAATTCGGGTAAGTAAATGGACTAAACTCGATTTACCACTTCCAGTCGGTCCCATAATCGCAACCGTTTCACCGGGATTAATTTTGAAATTTAAATTTTTGAGTACGGGTGTGCTTGCATCATCATATTTAAACGAAACATTATCAAATAAGATTTCACCTTGGATATCAGGCGTTAGACCGGATTCAAGATGTTCAATGGGTAACTCTAAAATTTCATTTAAACGATCAATACTCACACTGACCTTCCCCATATCCGAGAGGGTTCGACCCACATTACGAATTGGCCAGAGCACCATATTTACATAAGAAATAAAAACAATTGCATTCCCAACGGTTAAGTTTCCCGCACGCACTTCAAAAATACTTGCGATAAGAACAATCAAGGTTTGCATAAAACAGAGCAAGTCCGAAGTTCCCCAATAAACACCGAGAAGTCGAATCATTTCTTTGGTAATCGAAGCATATTCTTTATTTTTAACCTCGAATTTTTCAACTTCAAACGGTTCTTGATTAAAAGCTTTCACAACTCGTACTGCATCCATACTCTCTTGAAAGGTATTCGACAAAGCCGCTTCAGCTTCGTCACTTTTCTTAAACACAGCTTGCATTTTTTTAAAGAATAAAAACGCGAATCCAAAGATGAATGGAAATGAAATCATTGTAATCCATGTCATCTTGGCATTAATTCGAAATAAAACCGTCAGTGCAATTACAACCATCGTTACTGCATACACCAACTCTTGAATTTTCGATTTTAAAAACCGTCCTATTTGATCCACATCACTGGTACAACGTTGGATTAAATCACCCGTTTTAGCGCGTACATGATAGGCATAGGGTAATTTTTGTAAATGATCAAAAACATCATTACGCAAATTTTCTGAGAAATACTCCGAAAAAGAACCAATTGAGTATGAAGCCCAAAAATGAGCAAACCCACTTAAAACATTCAAAATCACAATCACAACACCTACATACCATAAGTGATCACGAACGGAATTCATTCCTCCAAAAAAATCTGTAAACATCATCATCCATGAGGTGTTTATCGGTAAGTCGTTTAAAACATGATCAATTGTATACTGCAGTAAAAGCGGATTCACTAAAAGTACTGCACAATAAATGATTACTGAGAATGCCATCATTATGATTTTATTTCGATGACCCTCAGTATATTTAAAAATAAATTTAATATTTTTCATATTCACCTCGATATTATATTATCTTCTCCTTTAAGGCTTAAAAAACACATTTCCATGTGTTTTATATGAATATCTATGCTGAAAATAAGTGTTTTAAGAGGCACTTATAGAATCACACAGACAATCATAAGTATTTTGTATAAAACAAAATGCGACGCTCGATAATGCAACATTATCATTTTTATTCATTTGGGTTAAAAGGTGCTTACTATTTCTTGGAGACACAAAAGCCCCTTGTTGATTATGCGAGCCAAGCATACCATTCGCCATAATCGTTAGAAATAAAATAACACACATTAAACATTTATCTGAGCGATTCATAAGTTCCTCCTTTCATTTGTTTATATTTTATCATATATTTCAAAAAAAGTAATCAATACCAAACATCGCAAGATAGATTTGGTATAATAGATTTGGTGATAAAAATGAAACTTAAAATCGTCGTCACAACAGACGTCCATGGAAATATCTTTCCAACAAATTATACAAGTCGTGAAAACCTTGAAGATTATGGGCTTGCACGCATCAGTACTGCAGTTAAACAGTTCCGAAATGAAGGAAATGTTTTACTTCTTGATAATGGAGATGCCTTTCAAGGGACACCTCTTTTAACCTATGCACATCAACATGCGCAAACGGTAACCAACCCGATGGCACAATGTTTTAATGCAATGAACTATGATTTCATCAATCTTGGGAACCATGATTTTAATTATGGTCCTGAAATTTTAAACAAATATATTAACGAAAATAATGCGCCTTTGCTTACTTCAAATATAGAAATTGAGGGTAATGTACCCGGAAGTACGCAGATTCTTACCTATGAAGGTAAAAAAATAGCGTTAATTGGAGTTTTAACCCAATATATTCCACATTGGGAACGTCCTGCTCATATTAAAAATATGCGTTTTAAAAGTGCTTTTGAACACCTTCAAAAAGAAGTTTTACGTGTGCGAAATGATGTCGATTATGTCATCGCAATGTACCATGGTGGTTTAGAGCGCGATCCTCAAACAGGTGAACCTACAGAACGTCTTACTGGTGAAAATGAAGGCTATGCTATGACTGATATTGAAGGGCTTGATATTTTAATTACCGGCCATCAACATCGCTCCTTTATTGAAACCGTTAATGGTGTTTTAGTAACTCAAAATACCTTTAAAGCAAAAGAATTCATTACTATAGATCTTGATTTAGAAACAGGAAGTACCTCTGCACAACGCCTAAGTGCCGCCGATTATGATATCGACCAAGACCTCCTTGAACCCCTAGAATCTTTACAAAATAAAACACAAATATGGCTGGATCAACCGGTTGGAACCTTAGAAAACATGGATGTGATGATTGATGACGAATTGGATGCACGACTTCATAAGCATCCACTCGTGTCCCTTTTAAATCAGATCCAACTCAAACGTTCGGGTGCGCAAATTTCATCAGTAGCACTCTTTAATGGCGCGCAAGGATTCAATAAATCCCTCACAATGCGTGAATTAGTGAGTACTTACCTCTATCCCAATACATTGGTTGTAAAACAAATGAGTGGGAAAGCACTTCGTGAAATGATTGAATTCAGTGCACATTACTTTACCTTAAATGAAGTGCATCAAATTGTACCTTCTCCAGAGTATGTAGAGCCAAAACCTCAACACTATAATTACGATATGCTTGATGGTGTGGACTATACACTTGATATCTCAAAACCAAGAGGTTCTCGCGTTACATCTCTAGTTTATCAAGACAAACCCGTACAAGACGATGATCGATTCACAGTCGTTGTGAATAATTATCGTGCGATGGGTGGTGGAAACTATACAATGGTTGCGAAAAGCGAAACATTGGATGATATTCAAGAAGAAATGGTCGATATCATTATGGATTATTTTCTAGAAAATTCTCCAGTTCATGTAAATCATCGTGATAATATTAAAGTTATTGCCTCAACATAAAATCCTAAAATACAAAGTTTCAAGTTCTTAGAAATTTTGTATTTTTTTTATTCTATCAAAAAAAATCTTGACACTCGAAAAAAATAAAAGTATTCTAGTTCGTGTACAGTGAGACACCAAGGTGTCTCATTTTGTATTTTTAGGAGGTAATTATGATTAAAGCTATAGTAGGTGCTAACTGGGGCGATGAAGGTAAAGGAAAGCTTACCGATGTATTCGCAAGTGAGTCAGATATCGTCGTTCGATTCCAAGGTGGAAATAACGCAGGTCATACAATTATCAATGATCGAGGCAAGTTTGCACTTAAAATGTTGCCATCCGGTGTTTTTTATAAACATACGATAAATGTTATTGGTAATGGTGTTGCCTTAAACATCCCCGCATTCATTCAAGAATTAGAAGAATTAAAATCACGTGGGGTCCATCCTCAAGTTATTGTAAGTGATCGCGCTCAAATTGTGATGAGTTACCATAAAAATTTTGATGTTTATGAGGAAGCGCGTATGGGTAAGGATCAATTTGGATGCACAAAATCTGGGATTGCTCCTTTTTATTCGGATAAGTATGCAAAGATTGGTTTTCAAGTGTGTGAGTTATACAACGAAGACTGGTTACGCAATAAGATAAATCGCATCTTAGATATTAAAAATACATTATTAGTAAATTTATATCATCAAGAACCTTTATCTGCGGATGCAATTTTTCAAGAATTGATGACATACCGAGACTTAATTGATCCTTATGTTCGTGATGTCTTTACCTTCTTAAATGAGGCGCATGATATGGGTAAAAACATTCTCTTCGAAGGACAACTTGGTGCATTACGTGATCCAGACTTTGGAATTTATCCCTATTCAACCTCATCATCTACTTTAGCTTACTTTGCAACTATAGGGGCAGGCTTACCTCATCCTATCGATGAAGTATGGGCAGTCACAAAAGCTTATTCAAGTTGTGTCGGTGCTGGTGCTTTTGTCTCAGAAATATTTGGAGATGAAGCGGAAGCATTGCGTAAACGTGGTGGCGATGCCGGAGAATATGGTGTCAACACAAAACGTCCACGCCGAGTTGGTTACTTTGATGCTGTTGCAACGCGATTCGGTTGTAAAACTCAAGGAGCAACTCATGTAGCTCTGACAAACATTGATGTACTTTCTTACCTTGATGAAATCAAAGTCGTTACTGCGTATGAGTATCAAGGGCAACAATCTATGCGTTTTGGAAATATTACAGAACTAGAACAAACACAACCTGTTATTGAAATATTCCCAGGATGGAAAGAAGATATTACTCATATCACCTGCTACGATGATCTTCCTGAAAATTGTAAAAACTATATTAATAAACTCGAAGCGCTCATTGATACAAATATTGCACTTGTTTCAAACGGTCCAAATCGAAACCAGATTATGAAGCGCACTCCTTTACGATAAAGAAAAAAACGAACAGAATCTGTTCGTTTTTTTTATAATCTTCCTTCATCACTACACTTATTGCGTATTGTTCGAGCTGGAATCCCAGCAACAATATCACAACGCGCAACATCTTTGGTCACAACACTACCTGCACCAATGACAGCTTCATCATGAATCATAATATTACCCAGTACTTGTGCTCCAGCACCAACGTGTACTTTATTACCTAAAGTAGGGTGTCGTTTCCCTGGCTCTCTCGATTTACCGCCTAATGTGACTCCGTGATGTATCAAACAATCATCACCGATGATCGCTGTCTGTCCAATCACAACACCGCTACCATGATCGATAATAAATCGACGACCAATTTCTGCACCCGGATGAATTTCAATTTGGGTAAAGAATCGTCCAAGTTGCGAAATGAATCGAGCTACAAAGAAAAACTTAATACGATAGAAACAATGTGCGATTCGATAAAACCCCATCGCATGGTATCCTGGATAAAGTAAAATAACCTCCAGAACTGATCGTACAGCAGGATCTTGTTTTTTATATGCACGTGCTGTCTCTAAAAATCTCATAAAATGCTCCTTATTTTAGTTCGAGTAATGCTTCATTGATAAGCTTTAGAACATAAATGCGATCTGCTTCATTATTTTCAAAATCAAGATGATCGACATTAATTTTAAGCATTGGTGAAAGATCGTAATTATCAAAATAATTACTGTATTCGTCATTGAGTTTTTCCCAATACTCACGTTCAACAATCAATTCATAATCTCTTCCACGTTTCTTAATACGATTCATTGCCTCATCAACACTAATCTCAAGATATACCATTAATTTTGGAACATGAACATGTTCAAGCATATTTTGTAATAACTCAGAATAAATTTGAAATTCTTCGTCACTCATTTCTCCACTTAAGTTTAACATACGAGCGAATATTGCGTCCCCATATATGCTTCGATCCATTACCGCTTTACTTACATCTTTCGCTTGTTTGATGTGTTCAAAACGTTTATTTAGGAAAAAAACATGTAGAGGAAATGAATAACGACAACGGTCATGATAAAACTTATCCAAGACTGGATTATCAACTACCGGTTCTTCAAACTCTTCGTAGCCTTCTTGACCAAGAATGCGCATTAATGAACTTTTTCCAACTCCAACAACACCTTCAATAACTATCATGTCATAAACCTCTTTCCGTGATACATAATTTAATATATCGCTATAATTAAATCCCATAACTCACCACCATCTCATGTCCCTAAGAGACACTCTATCCATAAGTTTAGCTTTGTCATGACAAAAAAGCAAGCCTCTTAACGATAGAGTTTCGTAATTTTATGACATTCATCAACAATCCATTCGCGAAGCCACTCTGGTTTTAAAACGGTAATATGCGAACCACCTTGTAATATAAAATCTTTTACGGCAAGTTCGTTGGAAAATTCTACTTTTAAGACAAAACGATGATCGTCAATCCATGTAATTTCCTGGTGTTCACCCCAAATATACTCACTGATATAATCTTGTTCAAAAACCTCTAATTCCGCAAATACGGGTTTAATTTTATAACCAAACTTCGAAAAAACATGTTTACTTGATGTCTCATCATCAAAACGAAATATCTCATCACGTAACGATAATTCATGAATTCGATTCACTTTTAGACTTAAGTAACGATTTTTTTCATCATAGCCCAACAAATACCAAAACTTATTCACAATCACAAGTTCATAAGGCTCAAAGATATATGAGCGCTTCTCACGATGATTTTTATTATAGACAATGTTTATACGTAAATGGTTTTCAATAGCGTTCTCAAGCATCTCTATGTGTTTTTGATAGAGATTTGGATCGACATTAAGCTTAACCGATTGGAAAGCTGATACAGAAACATTACCACTATAATCTAATTGATGCGATAACTTTGAAATCACCGCAACAAAATCATTACCTAAGGTTGGATTATCTTGTGATAACAAAACCGCAAAAGCTTGCTTCAACATTTTACGTTCATTGCGCTCAAAAGCGAGTGGCTGAAGCTGTGTTTTTGATTCCAATACATAACCACCACCTGGTCCCATTACCGTTGTAATTTCATATCCAACAGATTCAAGTTCGGCTTTCAGACGTTGAACGCCACGCTCACTAATCTCCAAAAGACCCGCAAGCTCTGAAAGGGGAACAACAGAGCGTGCGGATAATACATCTAACATCACAAGTGCGTTACTTAACTTACTCATAAATCGTTTGACCTTCAACAATATAGCAACGTGTTAGCAGATCATTAAATTCTGATTCGCTACGTGCAATTTGACAAAGTCCTCCAAGCGTAAATTCTGGTAACATATCACTCACCTCAACAATACATTGACGACTTAAAAGCTCACCACGATGAACTGCGCCAGTAAACTCGGTACCGGTATACGTTTGAATAAAAGAAATTTCAAAGTTTAAGTCTAGATCACGACTTACAGTTAACAGATTTGGCTCATTCGACCCAAAATAATCATAAAGGGTTTGAGCACCTGATACGGTCAAATAATTACCACCACGATCTGATGAAGCAACCGAATAGTCTTTAGAATAATATGCATTAAATTTTAACTCATTATAGAAATCCTGTGCATCTTCATGAGAGTCAAACTTCAATGTAACGGAAACACAATCTTCAAATGATAATCCAAATCGTTCTGTAAAACGAAGTGCTTGATCATTAATAAATGAGCTCACATCATTTCCTTTCATTGCAATCATCAAATCTTTTAAATTAAATCCTTTTTTCATCTTGTATCACCTCTTGACTTAAGTATACCAACAGTATACGACATCAATGGTCGTATACTCAAGAAATCCAAAAAAAAAGTGGATTTAGAATCCACTTTTGATTTAATTATTGCCAGATTGTTTGTAAGGAAGTTTTGTATGACTCCATTACGGATTCTGGTGTTTTTGATGTATCAGACAGTAATTCTTCCATCTTCACAGTTGCTTCTGTATAAGCTGCATCTGAGTTTGCGGATACTGGAATTGTAAATACATCTTTCGTAATTTCTTGAATTAATGGCGCAATCATTGAACCACTTTCTAAGTATTCTTTACTTTCGATAACACTTGTACGTACTGGAATATAACCTGTTGATTTAGCCCAGTGTAATTGTGAATCAGCAGATACTAAGAATTTCATGTATTCAAACGCTGCAGTTTTTTGTTCTGGTGTTGCGGATGAGAACATGTATAAGTCAGTACCTTGTTGTAAACTGATTTTTTCAGGACGTTTAACAACGCCAATTTCGAAACGACCGTCTACACCTTTAAGTACGTGTGATTCACCTGCTGTACTACCAACATTCATTGCAAGTTGACCATTACCAAATGGTCCGGATAAGTATTTGTCAGTTCCAGCGATACGTAGGTAACCATCTTTTACACCTTCTTGGTAGAATGATGCAACTTCAATACTTTCTTTACTTGTAGGATCCATATCCTTGTTGAATTCGACGCCTTTATTGATTAATCCTGTAGCATAGTAGTTATTGAGTGAGTCAAAACCTGCTCCCACAATATTTTTCTTTTCATAAACAGTTTTACTTACTTCTTTTAGTTCTTCAAGATTCGTTGGAGCTTTAAGTCCTAATTCATCAAGAAGCGTTTTGTTATAGTAAAGAACTTCTGTTGATTTATTAAATGGCATACCATATGTTACGCCTTCAATTTTACCACCTTCACGGAATCCTTCAACAATATCATTGTAGTCTTTCATTCCGATTGTATCGTTTTCGATATATGGTGTTAAGTCTGTAACAAGTTTATCTACTGACGCATTAAACATCCATGCTGGATATGCTTGTGTCATTGTAGGCAAGTCTTTAGGACTTACAAGTGTTGCAGATAATTTTTGACGTAAATCCGGATAACTTGATTGGTTTTGTAATACAACTTTAACCTTTGGATTTGCAGCCATAAAATCTTCAGTAAGTTTTGTTAATGCTTCTTCTTGTTTACCATTCATTGCATGCCAGAAACGGATTTCTGTTTCTTCTGTTAACTCAGTAACAATATCAGCTGATGCTGTATCATCACCTTTATTTGAACATCCTACAAGAACAAGTAAAGCAAGTAATGCTACTAAAATCTTTTTAATATTTCCCATATTTGTTTTATGTGTCTCCTTTAGATAGTTTCCCCACGGGTTGGTAAATGACGCATTCCATATTTATTCTCAAGTAAATCTGGTCTTAGAGAATGAATTGGAACTAATAACTTCGGTTGAATTAGGCCTACAATACGATCTAAATCTTCAGGGTAAGCATGTCCAGAACACGCTATACGATTAAATTCAATATCGCAATCCTTCAACAACTGAATAAATGGTAAATATGCTGGATCAAATTCTCCTAGCGGCGAAGCGTCGCTATGGATATAGACACCACCTCCTTTAAGGTTTTCGTGATGATCGACAACCTGCCATAGATAATCTCCCTCATCTTGAATCAGTGTATTGTAATCCACTTCAAGATTCTTGTCCAGGTTAAAGTTGTTGTCATTGGTATTGTAATACTTACACTCCATATTTAAACACTCTTTCAAGATATTTGCAAAGGATGCTTCGAGTACCACCTCACGTGGACTTTGTTTTACAATCTCAGCTAAACGTTTAACGTTTGCAGGATAGCAATTGAAAGTCACTTGTTTGGTTGGATTACTGTTTACAATATTCATGATTTTCTTAAGTAAATCTGCTTCTGTTTCAATTCGTCCCGTTGCACGGTCCTCTTGAGGGAAGCTTATCGACACACCTTCAATAATAAGCATATCTGTGTTCTTTGCTTGTTCACAATAGTAAAGGGAATCTTCAACATCAAAGCCATGAAGGCGTAAATCACCAGTGTAAGCAATATGCATATCTGGTGTTGTGATTAAAAGACCACAGGCACCATAAGCATCATGGTCAACACGACTTAATTCTACCTTGATATCTCCAACTTCAATCACATCATGATTATCACAACCGATAATATCACGTGTAAAGGAATCTGAAGTCTTTGCTCTTGGCAAAATAAAGTTATTTTGTGCATTCAAACTATTTAATAAAACTTTTGTTTCTTTAAGTGCATACATCGGAATTTTTGGATCCAAGTAATTAACCATACGCGTATGATCAAGATGACAATGACTTAAAAACACAGCTGTATGGGCATATTCAGGCCCTTTTTCAAATGGATACGTATATCCTAATTGGGGATCATAGATATTCTCTAAATGGGGCACTAAACGATGTTCAATAAGTTCTTGAAGCGATTCATTTTTAAGATTTAATTCCGGTTTAAATTCTGTACCGAAATCAAAAAAGATATGTGAATCTTCATACGCTATTTCAATAACAGTACCACCAATGGTAAGGACACCGCTATGAAATGTAATTTTTGTTTTTCTATCCTTTAAGTCCACTCTTCGACACTCCTTTAATAATTTGATTTCTAAATATAAAGTAAATAATCAGCACAGGAATAATCGTTAATGTCGCAGCTGCCATTTGAAGGTGAACATCCGTTCCACTCTCAGTAGCAAATGCGCTCAACCCATTATTCAATAAACGCATACTTGAATCATTTGTAACCAATAGTGGCCACAAGAATGAATTCCAGTGTGAGATAAAGCTCAGAATACCAATGGTAACCAGAGCAGGTTTTGATAAAGGAATCATAATTTTACGAATAAATTCCAAATCAGTACACCCATCAATTTTCGCTGCTTTATAGTATGAAATTGGAATACTTGTTAGATATCCTTTTAGATAGAATATATAGAATACGCTGGCAAGTGATGGAACAATCAACGCAGTATAGGTATTCAATAAACCAAGACGGGCAATCGTCTGATAATTCGTAAAGACTGTTGACTCATACGGTACCATAAGCAGAGATACCATGATTAGAATAATTAGACCTTTGTGTTTAAACTCGAGCTTAACAAGTGCAAATGCAGCCAATGTTGATGTAACTAGAATTCCAAGTGTACTAATCCCTGCAACCACTACAGTATTAAAGAAATATCGAACAAACGGTGCTGTTTGAAATACTTCCACAAAGTTGTGGAACTGTGGTGATGAAGGAATTAATGTAGGTGGAATACTTGTTGCTTCTTGATAGGTCATCAAACTTGCGAGAATCATATATACAAATGGAAATAAGGTAATGATCGCCATAACCACAATAAAGATTGTCGCAATTATTTTAAATAACTTAGTTAGTATAATTTTTAAATTTGGTGAAAATTCAGATTTTTCGTTCACGGCTATCTCTCCTCTATCTTCTTCAACACTTTATTCTGAATCAGTGTTAATACAAGAATAAACACAAACAGAAGAATTGTTGCGGCCATAGCCGGACCATATCGATTATCAACATGGAAGGTAGTGAATATATAGAATACGGCAGTTGTCGCACTGTTTGCAATTCCCGCCTTACCATTAAAGATCGCAAAGACTTGAGTATATACTTTAAAGGCATTAATTAAGTTAACTGTTAACAGGAACGTTAATGTTGGGATAAGTTGAGGCAAAGTTATTCGGAATAATTTTTGAAGTTCCGTTGCACCAAACATATCAGCCACCTTATAGTATTCACGATCAATATTACGAAGCCCTGAGAGTAGAATGATTATATTAAACGCAAGACCATTCCAAATACCAAAAATGACCAGCGTCGGCAAACTCATCATAATATCGTCCAAGAAATTAATTGGACCTACATTTATAAAGCTTAATAGAAAGTTAATAAATCCATAAGAACCATTAAAGAGATAACGGAACACAACCCCAATCGCAATAACACTTGTTAAGTAAGGAATAAAGAAAATTGTTTCAAAGAAACTCTTATTCTTTATTTTTTCAAAAATAAGAAGTGCAATAAACATTGAAATAATTAAACAAATTGGAACTACAAGAAAGGCATAAACTGCAGTATTTCGCATTGCAATATGGAACTTTGGATCTTGTAATACATATTGATAATTACTAATGCCGGCTGGCTTCAAGTTTGTTAGTGTACCTGATTGAAATGACATGATTAACGCGCGGATTAATGGATATATATTAAATAAAGCAATAATCACCAAAGCAGGCAAAAGAAACAACCAAGCTTGTCTTTGATTTTCAGCGCTATACTTAAACTTCTTCATTAGTAGACCCTCTCGCCAGATTCTTTAAACATAAAGATACGTGGATAATTGAAATCGCAATTAACGATTGTTGCTGGATCGATTAATGATTCAATACTTACGATTCCCTTCGCATTTTTTGAACCAATTTTAAAATTAAGGATTCCTTCACGACCAATAAGTTCTACGGTTTCGATTTCAGTATTAAAAATTCCTTGTTCACTGAAAATGATATCTTCGGGACGAACTCCTAAAAGGTATGTTCCATCTGTTAAATCTGTTTTAATACGATCTTGTACAAGTGAGCTCTTATTAAATTCGAAAGTTTCGCCCATGATTGTGCCATTTTTAACTTCTACAGGAAGAATATTGATGACAGGATTACCAATAAATTGAGCCACAAATAAATTATTAGGTTCTAAATAAAGATTTTGAGGGTCATCATATTGTTGAATAACACCTTCGTTCATAAGAACGATTTTATCACTAATTGATAACGCTTCTTCTTGGTCATGCGTAACGAAAATTGTAGTAATGTTAATTTCCTTAACAAGACGACGAATTTCTTCACGAATTTTCAAGCGCAAACGTGCATCAAGGTTACTTAATGGTTCATCAAGTAATAAAATTGAAGGATTTTGAACTAAAGCACGTGTAATCGCTACACGTTGTTGCTGTCCACCAGACATTGTTCCTGGTTTTTTATTCGCTAATTCTTCAATATCTGTTAATGCCATATATTTACGAGCAATTTTTTCTGCTTCTTCTTTTGGCATTTTTTTATCACCTACGCGTAGTGGGAACATGACATTCTCTAATACTGTCATATGTGGGTAAAGTGCGTAGTTTTGAAATACAAAACCAATATCACGATCTTTTGGATGTTTATCAACCATTGAGACCCTTTCATTGTGAATTGTGCCATCCGTGGGGTCAAGTAAACCAGCAATTAAATTTAAAATTGTTGTTTTTCCACAACCACTTGGGCCAAGTAAGCAAACTAAATCACCTTTCTCAATTGAGAATGTAACTTGCTTTAATGCCTCAAAACCATTATCAAACACTTTCCGTAAGTCCTTGACTTCAATCATTCATCTTCCTCCTATAAACATAATATTACGTAATTTTAATAAATTCGATATTATTTATTTCGTGAACGACCACGAATTTTACGTACAATTGTTACATCATTATTATAACAGTCAATACACGTATTTGTGTTAAAAACCATTAACAATATTAAATAAACATGTGAAAAAAATATAAACCGTCACATAATCGCAACTTGAAGCGTATAAAAAAAGACACTCTAAATAGAGTGTCAAATTACCTGGCGATGAACTATCTTCACTAGCGCGTGGCTAGATATTGTCGCCGCTAAAGTGCTTAACTTCTGTGTTCGAGATGGGAACAGGTGTGACCACTTCGCTAAAATCACCAGATCATAGTGCATTAGAGAGATGAACTCTCAAAACTGAATAACAGAAATTTGATCTTTTTCGAATCGTTGTATCTTTGTGATTAAAACCTCGACCTATTAGTATCAGTCAGCTCCACATATCACTATGCTTCCACCTCTGACCTATCAACCTGATCGTCTCTCAGGGGTCTTACTACTTACGTATGGGAAATCTCATCTTGGAGTTGGCTTCGTGCTTAGATGCTTTCAGCGCTTATCCAGTCCATACTTAGCTACCCAGCGATGCCCTTGGCAGAACAACTGGTACACCAGCGGTATGTCCATCCCGGTCCTCTCGTACTAGGGACAGCGCTCCTCAAATTTCCTACGCCCACAACAGATAGGGACCGAACTGTCTCACGACGTTCTGAACCCAGCTCGCGTACCGCTTTAATGGGCGGACAGCCCAACCCTTGGAACCTAATTCAGCTCCAGGATGCGATGAGCCGACATCGAGGTGCCAAACCTCGCCGTCGATGTGAACTCTTGGGCGAGATTAGCCTGTTATCCCCAGGGTAGCTTTTATCCGTTAAGCGACGGCCCTTCCACTCGGAACCGCCGGATCACTAAGCCCGACTTTCGTCCCTGCTCGACTTGTAGGTCTCGCAGTCAAGCACCCTTCTGCCTTTACGCTCGTCGATTGATTTCCAACCAATCTGAGGGTACCTTTGGGCGCCTCCGTTACTCTTTAGGAGGCGACCGCCCCAGTCAAACTGCCCACCTGACACTCTCCCGGTACCGGATCACGGTACGCGGTTAGAACTTCAAACATACAAGAGTGGTATCCCAATGGCGACTCCACATATACTAGCGTACATGCTTCATAGTCTCCCACCTATCCTGTACATGTAGGTTCAAAGTTCAATATCAAGCTACAGTAAAGCTCCATGGGGTCTTTCCGTCTAGTTGCGGGTAACCGGCATCTTTACCGGTACTAAGATTTCACCGAGTCTGCTGCCGAGACAGCGCCCAAATCGTTACACCTTTCGTGCGGGTCGGAACTTACCCGACAAGGAATTTCGCTACCTTAGGACCGTTATAGTTACGGCCGCCGTTCACTGGGGCTTCAGTTCAATGCTTCGAACGAATTCTAACATATTCCCTTAACCTTCCAGCACCGGGCAGGTGTCACCCCCTATACTTCGTCTTGCGACTTTGCAGAGAGCTGTGTTTTAGTTAAACAGTCGCTTGGGCCTCTTCACTGCGGCTCTTACGAGCACCCCTTCTCCCGAAGTTACGGGGTCATTTTGCCGAGTTCCTTGGCAACAGTTCTCTCGCTCACCTTAGGATTCTCTCCTTGCCTACCTGTGTCGGTTTTGGTACGGGCCAATACATAATTAACGCTAGAAACTTTTCTTGAGAGCTGGCATCAGTTACTTCGCTACTTCCTCACGGGTTCACTCCTCGTAACGCCTTTGCTTTGCATGGCGGATTTGCCTACCATACAGCTCCTTCGCTTAAACCAGCACTTCCAGTCGCTGGCATAACCTAGCCTTCTCTGTCATTCCTTCACTTATGTATCGGGTACAGGAATATCAACCTGTTGTCCATCGACTACGCTTTTCAGCCTCATCTTAGGTCCCGACTTACCCAGGGAGGACGAGCCTTCCCCTGGAAACCTTAGGCAATCGGTGTGTCAGATTCTCACTGACATCTCGCTACTCACACCGGCATTCTCACTTCTATACACTCCACTGCTCCTTACGGTACAGCTTCAACGCAGTATAGAACGCTCCCCTACCATTTATTGAAACAATAAATCCATAGTTTCGGTATCATACTTAGCCCCGGTACATTTTCGGCGCAGGGTCACTCGACTAGTGAGCTGTTACGCACTCTTTAAAGGATGGCTGCTTCTGAGCCAACCTCCTAGTTGTCTGTGCATCCCCACATCCTTTTCCACTTAGCATGAATTTTGGGACCTTAACTGATGGTCTGGGCTGTTTCCCTTTCGACTACGGACCTTATCACCCATAGTCTGACTGCCAACTACTATCCACTGGCATTCGGAGTTTGATTATATTCAGTACCCCGAGATGGGGCCATCATACATTCAGTGCTCTACCTCCAGTGGCCTTACATTGACGCTAGCCCTAAAGCTATTTCGGGGAGAACCAGCTATATCTGAGTTCGATTGGAATTTCTCCGCTAGCCACAACTCATCCGCCAGCTTTTCAACGATGGTCGGTTCGGTCCTCCATTTGGTTTCACCCAAACTTCAACCTGGTCATGGCTAGATCGCTCAGTTTCGGGTCTACCACAATGTACTATATCGCCCTATTAAGACTCGCTTTCGCTTCGGCTCCGTCTCTTCAACTTAACCTCGCACATTATGAGTAACTCGCCGGTTCATTCTACAAAAGGCACGCCATCACCCATTAACGGGCTCTGACTTCTTGTAAGCATACGGTTTCAGGATCTATTTCACTCCGCTTCCGCGGTTCTTTTCACCTTTCCCTCACGGTACTGGTTCACTATCGGTCACTAAGGAGTATTTAGCCTTACCGGGTGGTCCCGGTTGATTCCGACAAGGTTTCTCGTGCCTCGCCGTACTCAGGATACCACTAGAGTATCTTACGCTTTCGTCTACAGGGTTTGCACCTTCTTTGACTGGCCTTTCAATGCCATTCGACTAGCTTCGATATCCCACGTTGTGGTCCTACTACCCCATCACGAAGATGGTTTGGGCTCTTCCCGTTTCGCTCGCCACTACTCAGGGAATCACTTTTGTTTTCTTTTCCTCTTGCTACTAAGATGTTTCAGTTCGCAAGGTTGCCTCATCATAAACTATGTATTCATTTATGTGTAATACTGCATAACCAGTATTGGGTTTCCCCATTCGGATACCCCCGGATCGTTGTGTACGTACCACTCCCCGAGGCATTTCGCTGTTAGTCGCGTCCTTCATCAGCTCTTAGTGCCTAGGCATCCACCGTACGCCCTTACATATTTAATCACATGTAATTTCGCGCCCTAATTCTTAAAATCAGGTTTTTTTTTAACGCTTATCGCTTGATAAGCTGTGTGTTTGCTTTGATTGCTTACTTAATTGCTTAAGTTACTGTTTTTGTTTAACTTGATGTAAATCTAGTTTTATACAACTATTCGAAAAGATCATGTTGATAACATTTATTTCTTTGTCTATCTCTTTTTCTTTTCTGTTATTCAGTTTTCAAAGATCATTTTTCTTGAGATTCCAACGGACTCTCAAAACTAAACAGGAAACTTTAGGTGTCAACTTCACGTCTTTCTAATTACTCCTTAGAAAGGAGGTGATCCATCCCCACCTTCCGGTAGGGATACCTTGTTACGACTTAACCCCAATCATCGATCCTACCTTCGACGGCTCCCTCCTAGTAAACTAGGTTAGGCCACCGGCTTCGGGTATTACCAACTCTCATGGTTTGACGGGCGGTGTGTACAAGGCCCGAGAACGTATTCACCGCGGCATTCTGATCGCGATTACTAGCGATTCCGACTTCATGGAGTCGAGTTGCAGACTCAATCCGAACTGAGACGTACTTTCTGAGATTCGCTCCGCATCGCTGCTTCGCTGCCCTCTGTATACGCCATTGTAGTACGTGTGTAGCCCAGATCATAAGGGGCATGATGATTTGACGTCATCCCCACCTTCCTCCGGTTTATCACCGGCAGTCTCTTTAGAGTCCCCAACTTAATGCTGGTAACTAAAGACAAGGGTTGCGCTCGTTGCGGGACTTAACCCAACATCTCACGACACGAGCTGACGACAACCATGCACCACCTGTATCCGCCATAACTATTACACATCTCTGTGCTTTTGCGCGGTATGTCAAGACCTGGTAAGGTTCTTCGCGTTGCTTCGAATTAAACCACATACTCCACCGCTTGTGCGGGCCCCCGTCAATTCCTTTGAGTTTTACGCTTGCGCGCATACTCCCCAGGCGGGATACTTATTGCGTTAACTACAGCACTGAATTTCTCCAACACTTAGTATCCATCGTTTACGGCGTGGACTACTAGGGTATCTAATCCTATTTGCTCCCCACGCTTTCGAGCCTCAGCGTCAGTTACAGGCCAGTTAGCCGCCTTCGCCACTGGTGTTCCTCCATATATCTACGCATTTTACCGCTACACATGGAATTCCACTAACCTCTCCTGCACTCTAGTCTACCAGTTTCTATGGCATCACGGGGTTAAGCCCCGAACTTTAACCATAAACTTGATAAACCGCCTGCGCTCCCTTTACGCCCAATAATTCCGGATAACGCTTGCCACCTACGTATTACCGCGGCTGCTGGCACGTAGTTAGCCGTGGCTTTCTGGTAAGGTACCGTCATATAAGAAGCATTCCCTCTTCCTATCGTTCTTCCCTTACAACAGAGCTTTACAACCCGAAGGCCGTCTTCACTCACGCGGCGTTGCTCGGTCAGGGTTTCCCCCATTGCCGAAAATTCCCTACTGCTGCCTCCCGTAGGAGTCTGGGCCGTGTCTCAGTCCCAGTGTGGCCGGTCACCCTCTCAGGTCGGCTACGCATCATCGTCTTGGTAAGCCGTTACCTTACCAACTAACTAATGCGCCATAAGCCCATCTCGTTGTGATGTATCCCATCTTTAATTAATCTAAGATGTCTTAGATTAACGTATCCGGTATTAGCAGAAGTTTCCCTCTGTTATCCCAGGCATCGAGGCAGGTTGCTTATGTATTACTCACCCGTTCGCCACTAAGTTCCAAGGAGCAAGCTCCTCTTCACTTCGTTCGACTTGCATGTATTAGGCACGCCGCCAGCGTTCATCCTGAGCCAGGATCAAACTCTCCATTTGATTCTTTCTCTTTTTAACTCTGACGAGTTTTGTTTATTTATTTATCCGTATTTCTTTTTGAAATTGACATTTCCTGTTTAGTTTTCAAAGACCATTTTCCGCACTCGGTTTCCCTTAGCGCTTGTATATAATACCACCCTCTTTAGCCACCGTCAACACTATTTTCACTTTATTTTGTTTTATTTTATTTGGTTCTTTTACATCACGAATCAATAATTTTTTCTTCCTTATATATATGCGCTACAACAAACAAAGGAAAATAAAGAAAAAAGGCATTCCTGCCTTAGATTGTTTCTACATAATTATCATCATATGATGCAAACATATTTAATAATTCAGTTTTCGAAAGTTTGGATTTTTCATCATTTGAAATATCACGGATGATCGTACCATTATGAAACATCAATAATCGCGTACCATAATCAAGTGCATGCTGTAGATTATGCGTTACCATAATGGTCGTAATTTTTCGTTTACTTACCATCTCCTGAGTAAGTTTAATGATGGATTCCGAACTTTTTGGATCCAGTGCTGCTGTATGCTCATCAAGAAGTAATAAGTTTGGATTATTCATTAAAGCCATTAGTAATGACAACGCTTGGCGCTGCCCTCCTGAAAGTTGACCAACTTGGACATGCAATTTATCTTCAAGTCCTAAATCTAGCGATTTCAATAACGCGATAAATTCTGATTCATTTTTATGGTTAATCGCCTTTTTTAAACTCATGAGTTTCCCTTTATTTGAAGCAAGAGACAGATTTTCTAACACAGTCAGCGAAGGTGATGTTCCGGCCATCGGATCTTGGTATACGCGTGAAATTGTTTTAAAACGTTCGTGATTCTTCATTTTTAAAAGATTCTGACCCATAAATATCAAGTCACCTTTATCAGGATCGATTTGGCCACATATTAAATTGAGTAACGTTGATTTTCCACTACCATTCGAGCCAATAATTGTGACAAACTCACCCTCATCAACTTGAAGATTCACATTTTGGTAAAGCTTCGTCTCCATTGGGGTATTTCGATTGAACGCTTTTGAAATGTTATTAAGCTGTAACATGTCGTTTCTCCTTCGTATCCATACGTTTTGGAAGTTTAATTTTATTCAGCATAATTGCTCCGATGAAGATTGCAACGGTCATCAGTTTCATGAACTGTGCATCAATTCCCATTCGAATTGCAAATGCTACAATTAGACGGTAAACAATCGCTCCAAAAATAACCATTGTTGTTGATTTTAATTTAGTTCTTCCTAAAATTGTTGTCCCCAAAATTACAGAGGATAATCCCAAGACAACCATTCCTGTTCCAAGCGAGATATCAAAATACTTATTCACTGAAACAGCCAAGCCTCCACTAAATGCAACAATCGCATTCGCTAAAGCCAAGCCCATGATTTTCACTACACCAACATTGTGGCCAAGTGAGGTAACCAGTTGCTCATTGTCACCCGTAACTTTGAGTAAATAGCCCGTTTTAGTTGTCAACAGTTGATCGATGATTACCTTTATTATAAGTACGAGAATCGCCATGATAATGAGTTGAAAGTTATTAATTATAAAATTGGGTGCTCCGATTTGTTCTAACCATTGCGTAGAAAAGATTGTTTCAAATTTAAAAAGCGGAATGTTAGGTTTTCCTCTAGCTACAACTAAATTAATAGAGTAAAGTCCTGTCATCACTAAAATACCACTCAATAATGACGATATACCAAATTTCACATGAAACACCCCTGTTACAACACCCGCGGACGCACCGGCAATTGTTGAAATAAGTAATGCTAACCACGGGTTAAATCCATTTAGAATTAAAACAGCACTCACCGCTGCCCCCAGCGGATATGTACCATCTACGGACAAATCCGGAATATCTAAAATTTTATAGGAGATAAGAACTCCCATCGATAAAATTCCATATAGAAATCCTTGAATTAAGATGTCTGAAATAAATGAAGCATTAATAAGTCCCATTATTGAATTACCGCCCTTTCACATACCGTTTCTGGAATACTGATACCAAGTTTCGATGCAACGTTTTCACTTACGAATAATTCCGTTTGTTCGGAAACATAAACCGGAATTGATGAAATCGCTGTTCTATTTACTAAAATTTCGTAAGCCATTTCCCCAGCTTTTTCGCCAAGGTGTCTATAACTTACCGAATCTGAAGCGAGAATACCTTGATCAAACTGTCCAACCTCTGCCATAAATACAGGTTTATTGACACCATTTGCAGTATCTACCACAAGTCCCGTAGCGGCAGCAATCATATTATCGTTTACGATATAAATTGCATCGGTCTCTTGAACTAATTGTTGTGTTGCAATCGCAATCTCGTTAGCCTGACTTACACCTTTTTCAATCACATTAATTTCTAAATCTTGTGCAATACCACGCACTTCATCAATCTGATTTCTACTATTAATTTCGCTTGTATTGAATAATATTCCTATATTTTTAGCGTCTGGAAGTATTTCTTTAATCAGCGCAACTTGTTTCGACAGCGGCGGTAAATCACTAACCCCTGTTAAGTTGCCTCCTGGTTGCATTAAATCATCGACTAAGCCCGCTTGTTTCGCATCCGATACAGCACTAAAGATGACTGGGATTTCTGTTTTTTCAACTGCATTCATCGCTGCTTGAGCAGCTGGTGTTGCAATTACAAATATTAGATCAACAGAATCACGTACAAACTGATTTGCAATGAGATGTGCAGTACCGACATCCTCATTCGCATTTTTAACTTCAAGTGAAATCTTATCGGTCAAGCCATGATCATCAAGACCTTTTTTAAATCCTTCTAATGAATCTGCTAGTGCTGGGTGTTCAGCCCATTGAATAACACCAATTCTCATTTCCTTCTGTTTACTATCCATGCACCCTGTAAGTACAAGTCCCCCTATAAGCATCAATATTATTTTTTTCATTTTTTTCTCCTCTTTCAATCCAACAAAAAAGCCATGTACAGAAATCTACACGGCTTTGTTAAGATGATACGAGATTGATGGGAGCCTGTAGATTTTAGTAACACAAAATAGCTAATATCCACGCGGCATATTAACTAATTAACTAAAATAATAATAGTAGCTCCATTGTTGGGCTTGATTTAAATTGTTTATATTTTTCATTGGAATACCCAACCTTTCGTTACAACCATAACACTGTTGTTTTTTAGATGCAAGTACTTTTTCAGTTTTATTCATTTCTTACATTATTAATGAATATCTTTTCATTTCAACTCATTACGTTCCTCAAGTAAAGCAGGAATCTCAATACCAAACTCTCTTGCAACCGCTTTATTTATAAACAATTTTGTCTTATCTGAAATTAAAATAGAAAGATTATTTGGATTTACCTGATGCACAAGGATTTTACAGATTAGATCACCCGCCGATTCCCCTGGATCAAAGTAACTTAACGATTCCGTCGCTAAAATCCCCTCATCAAGCTGACCATCTTCCGAGGCAAACACCGGTACCTTGTATTTTGAAGCAATATCCACAATATTCGCAGTTGACGCAACAACCATGTTATCTGTTATGTTGAAAATAACATCTACCTTTTCTGCTAACTGTTGAGTTGCAATTGGTAATTCTTGCATACTTGTGACCCCAATCGAAAGGACTTCTAAATCTTTTTCGAAGGAAGTGATGACTTCAACTTGAGTCACAGAATTAATTTCACCAATATTATAAACAATCCCCATTCGCTTCGCTTCAGGTAAGAGTGCTTTAATAAGCGCTAACTGTTTTTCAACGGGCGTTTGATCACTAACTCCCGTAACAAACTGCCCAGGTTGTTCCATAGAATCAACAAGTCCTGCGGAAACTGGATCCGTAACCGCGTTAAAAACTACTGGAATGCTTGTTCCTTCCGTCGCATTTTTAGCGCTTTGTGCGGAATTTGTTCCAATTGCATAGATTAAGTCCACGTTTTGAGATACAAAACCACGAGCCATCAATTCATTATTTCCGTTTTCTCCTTGTGCATTTTGATAAATAATTCGATAGTTTTCACTTCCTATAATCTTATCTAACTTAACCTTCATCCCTTCATAAGCCGCATCCAACGATGGATGATCTGCGAATTGTAACACACCAATCGTATATAAATCTTTTTGTTTTGTACTATTACAGCCTACCAATATTAGTAGAAGCATACAGAGTATCATTGTTTTTTTCATCGTTTCCTCCTTCAAACAAAAAAAGCTGCAAATGCAGCTTTTTGATTAGTGAGCTACATTCGATTAACCTGGGAAAAAGGGTTAATACCGTGTAGCGATATTAACCTTTATCTAAAGTAAAAGAAAGAGCTGTTTTGTTTGTGATGTATGTTGGTCATAGGACACCAACCTTTCTGTAAAGAAATTTTAACATGTTTGGTTTGTTGTTTCAATGTTTTTCTGATAATTTGAGTGTCATTTACATTATTATGTAACAAACTTTCATAATTGTGGTATAATTCTAATATATTTAAAGGAGAATTATATCACAATGTATACATGGAATTTAGACGCCCTTTATAAAGGGTATGACGCAGACTACACTTCAGATGTAGAAAAGCTCAAAACAATTATTAAATCAATGAATGACTTAGCACCCAACCTTACAAATTGTAAGGACTTAGAGGCCTTTATCACTCTCGATTCAGAACTCAATACACTTGCAAATTCACTCGTAAGTTTCGCAAGTTTACAGATTTCAGCAAACGCAAGTGACAATGAAAGCAATCGCCATATGGGACAACTCCAAAACATACTCAGCGAAACATCACGCGCATACGCTCTTTTCAGTCAATTCATGTCTGATTCAAAAGAGGTATTTCCGCAATGGGTTTCGGAAAGTCCATTAGTTAAAGAACATGAATTTATCTTGCAAGAAATGATCGACCTCAGCAAGCATAATTTAAGCCCTGATGTTGAGGAGGTCATTTCTAAATTGAATATTAATGGCGCAAGCGCTTGGAATCAATTATTTGGTCATCTCACTTCAATGACAACAATTGAATTTAATGGTGAAAAACACACGATGGCTTCAATTCGTAACCTTGCATACGCTCACGATCCCAAGATTCGTAAAGATGCTTATTATAAAGAATTAGAATTGTATGAAAAGATGGATGATTCCATCGCATTCGCACTGAACAGCATCAAAGGTACTGTAAATACGATTTCCGACTTACGTGGCTACGAATCAGCACTTGAAAAAACGCTTTTCGATTCAAGAATGAGCAAGAAAACACTCGATGCTTTGTTGGAGGCTATTGAAGCGTATCTTCCTGTATTTAGGAAATATCTAAAACATAAAGCCCATCTCATGAATCATGAAAACGGACTACCTTGGTATGATCTTTTTGCACCTTTTGAAACCAAAAACCCAAAAACGTATACAGTTGAAGACTCCAAAGAAATGATTCTTAATAGCTTTGCAGTGTTCTCAGATGATCTTGCAGATATGGCGAAAACTGCTTACGAAGATGCATGGATTGACTTTTTACCTCGCGAAGGAAAACGTAGCGGTGCTTTCTGTAGTAACCAATCACAGATAAAACAAAGTTACGTTCTTACGAACTTTGACGGTTCAATCTCGGATATTGTTACGATTGCCCATGAATTAGGGCACGCATACCATGGCATGATGATTGAAGATCTGCCAATACTAAACACAAGCTACTCAATGCCTGTAGCAGAAACCGCATCAACATTCTGCGAAAACATTGTCTTCAATGCCGCACTCAAAGCATCGAGCGACGAAGAAAAACTCGTGTTAATTGAAAACTCACTACAAGATTTAACACAAATTATCGTTGACATTTTATCACGATTTAAGTTCGAATCCGAAGTCTTCGAACGCCGTAAAACTGAATTTTTATTCCCTAAAGATTTGAAAGAAATTATGATCGAAGCACAACGTCAAACCTATGGAGATGGCCTCGACGCAAGCACGTATCACCCTTATATGTGGGCATGTAAAGGACACTATTATAGTGGCGGGTTAAGTTATTACAACTTCCCTTACGCATTTGGTGGTTTATTCGCATTAGGTCTTTACGCTAAGTTTGAAAAAGAAGGCGAAGCATTTGTTCCGGCATACCGAAACCTTCTAAAAGCTACAACAACTGCATCCTGTGAAGATGTCGCTGCACAAGCAGACATCGATGTTACAGATGTAGATTTCTGGAAATCAAGTCTCCAAGTTGCGGCAGATCGCATCGAAATGTTTATCGAACTAACTCAATAACAACAAACAATCAGACATTAAAAAACCATAATCACAATAGTGACTATGGTTTTTTTTATATTTTTAAAGCATACGACCTGAACGATCAAAACGATATCGAGTACCATTAATCGTCATTGTTTTATCTGAAACCATCACACAGTCAGAAGGATTTAAATAATACCAAGCACCACCCAGCTTAATCCAGCCTTTTTGAAGTGCTCCAGAACCCGTAGCATAATACCATTTTTGATTCAGCTTTACCCACTGATTGGCATGCATTACAGAATCCGTTCCAAAAGCATAACTTGAACCACCGATTCGATGAACACCACGTGCGGTTCCACCATGACTTAAGAAGTAGTACCATTTACCACCCGACTTCTTCCATTGATTGGTCAATGCCGCACCTGAATCCGATACATAGGACCAAGTACCACTTGCATTTTTATACCACTGGTTTGAAAGCATTTTGGTACTTGAATCAAATACATACCAATTACCGTTAATCTTCTTCCAACCCGTAATCATTTCACTATTTGCATCAGCATAATACCATTTCCCACTGACTTTAACCCATGCATTTTTTACAGCCGCACCACCTGAATTGAGATAATGCCACTTCCCTTTAGAATTTTTAATCCATTTATTTGCTTTCATATCTGCATCAGAACCAAATTCATACCATGAACCTTTTACTAGATGAAGACCCGAACGAAGCATTTTGCCATCATTTCCAGCATAATACCATTTTCCTGCGGATTTAAACCATTCATTCTTCAATGCTTTACCATACGTACCAAGGTAACTCCAACGCCCTTGAGCATCTTTAGTCCATGTACTCGAATACATAACACCTGTACTGTTATTAAAGAGATAATAACTTCCACCAATTTCTCGCCACCCTTTTACAGGTGTATTGTTTTCATAATAGAGCCATTTCGCTCCATCTTTAACCCAGCCCTTTTTAGGCGCTGTTGGGGTCGTTTCAGTTGCGAGATAATCTTGTGATACATATCCAATTTGATTTTTATAGACAACTTTTGCCCATCCATTTGTAGTTGGATATGCTTGAACAACGGTCTTTGCAGGAATTGTAGCTAAGACACGATTCGAGGTTCCCCAACCACTACGCATATTGAGATCTTGTGTTACAGTGTATTTCTTTGACGATTCCGCTACCGTAATGCGCGTGCTTGGAGCATTTGATTTCTTTACACCATTTGATTTAATTTTAACCCGTACACTATTTGCAATATAACCAAAGTTTGCCGGTAAATCTACAGGCATTGCTTTAACGGATACTGAGCCATTTACTACTGGCATTGATAAATATGTTTTCATAAAACCAGCTGAATCACCGAGATCAAGAACAACTTGATGGTTCAAACCGGAATTTGTTGCATAATAAACACCTGAATGCGTATTCGCACCTTTATATACAGGCGTACTTGTTTGATTGTTGATACGTGCTAAAGCATAGCCATTATGGTCCTTAAAACCTGCTGCACGATCCGTTGTATAAGCGATACCCGCTACTTTAATACCATAAAACGGGTCCGAAGCATAACGAACGGTGATTCCAGAACCCTTATTTCCAAAACTCAGTCCAGCATTACGCCACTCTCCAACATCAAAATAAGAACTTAATTGTTTAGACATATGATAATTAATACTGTTATAGACACCTGTATAAGTAAGTGCTTGGCTTGGATCAGAATCAACCGCATTCCAACCAAACAAATTGAATCTGTTTTTAGCCAACCACGAAGTTCCATAAGCAGATTCATGTGCAGCTTGTGCAAATAACAGGAGTGGGTTCATACCATAAAGATGACCACTTTCAATAAATGCTTGTTCATTTCCAAACATAATTGAGTCTGTTTTATCAAGATAACGTAGGCGCGCGTTTAAATCATCCGCACTAATATTTGAGAAACTACGAACCGGAAGCCATTGATAATACGCATAAAATTCTCCCGGTTGGTTCCCGTCCATTATAGGTTTTTTCAGTTCCTTATCGCTAAAGAAATGGACACCATCTTCGGAATAGTATGGATTACCGGATTCAGGAAGCCAAGAAGGTGCTTGCGCATATGTAATTCCTTGTTCTCCACTTTGGGCGTAGGTTTGAGAGAAGTATAATGATATTTCTCCATTTTTCACCCAATAGTAATCTGGAGCGACGACTTTTCGATAACCATCGTCATCAAGATTTCCACCCAAATAAACTGGAATTTTTTTATCGATATAGTGCATCGGAATTAAATCAACTTTATTAAGATCAACATACCCTTCCGCACCTTGAATATTAACCCGAATTACTGGCTTTCCAGAGTCCGTTAATTCAGTCCCTTTATACTGCATTTTATAATTACTTGAGATATAAGTAAGCGCAGATCCCGAAAGATTACGATTACTATAGATGTTTAATGTTTCAGTACTTGCAAGATCTTTAATTTCCCCTTTGCGACTTGGAAGTGAATGCGCATATCCTGAACTCATGGCCACAATCCCCAAATGACTCAAACCAGCCATCGACGTCACAACATAACCACTTCCGAGTTGGTTCATTTTATTTATGGCATCATTAAGATTATTACTTACAAAATCTGCTTTTCCCGTTGCAATACTACCATCATCCATAATTTTCTTAACAGAATAGGTATGGGTAGCACTGGTTTCACGAATGAGATGACTTGATGAATCAAAATAATACGAAACATCTCCAACTTTTTTCCATTGTGATTTCGCTGCCTTACCATCTGAGCCTAAGTAATAAGAATAACCTCCGGATTGAGTCCATTGGTCTTTAAGCATTACTGATTTAGAATTAAATAAATACCAGACACCACCTATTTGAGCCCAATCATTTTTGACCGCACTCCCACTTTTACTAAAATAATACCAATCATCACCGCTTTGATGCCATGCTTGTGACTTCATTTCACCATCCGGTCTGAAGAAATACCAATATCCCCCAATTTCTTTCCAATTTTTGATTGGGTTTCCATTTTCACAGTAAAACCAAGCAGCCCCTTTTTGTACCCAACCGTCTTGGACACAAAGACTTGAAACCGCCTTTAAGGTATTCAAAGGTGCTTTTGAAGGAACTTCAGGTTGAATTTCAGGATCCACCTCAGGTTCTTCAGGTTCCAATTTAGATGGTTCCTCTATAATTTCTGACTCTTCTTCTTTTTCAAATTCAATTTTATGATTTAAATCAACTTCCTGATTCACATCAGTACTTAATGATGCATCCGGTTCATCAAATGCTAATGTATTATAAGTAACTGAAGTAACAAGCATTACTAACGTTAAAAACAACGCTAGAAATCTCTTTCTTTCCATAAACAAAACCTCCTCGACAATAATAGTATTATAAACTATTCTTCTGATATAAAGTACTCTAACAAAGAATCATATATTAATTAATCTTAATTTTACCATGAATTCTCAAGAATATGAAAAAAAGCACTCTCTCGAGTGCTTTATCGTGCGCCACTTCCTGTTAGAACCACACGAATTGTTTTGAAGATAATCACGATATCTTGTTTAAATGAAAACGCATTGAGATACTCTCGATCAAACACAAGTTTCTCAGCAGGAGTAATGTCATACCCACCATTAACTTGAGCCCATCCGGTAATCCCTGGCTTAACAAGAAGTCTTTCTTTAAAGCCTGGTATTTCCGATTCAAACTGATCCGTTAAATCTTTACGTTCTGGACGAGGACCAATAATACTCATTTCCCCAATTAATACATTTAAGAATTGTGGAAGCTCATCAATACGTACTTTACGAATAAAGCGTCCCACTTTCGTAATACGCGGATCATTTTTCTCGGCCCAAACAGCACCAGTATTGACCTCGGCATCGACACGCATCGATCGTAATTTATGGATCTTGAATTCTTTACCTGCTTGTCCTACACGTTGTTGCGTATAGAAAGCAGGACCCTTAGAATCCACCTTAACAATAATTGCGAAAATCACAACAATTATAATAATAATTGGTGAAAACAATAGTGTTAAGATAAGATCGAAAAATCGTTTTAAATAAACGTATGGGTGTTTTTTCTTAAACTCTTGATACTTTTCCATTAATTCTTTATTCTCATTAGCATCGGAGTTGTTGTTTATCATATTTTCCATCCTCATTATCTTAACAGAATGTTTATTGCTTAATAAACACTGCTTTTTATATATTTTACAAACAGGTCAATTATAGCATATTCGCCCTATCCTAACAAGGTTATGTGCGGGTTCGGAATCAGAAACAAAGAAAAAGAATCTTTCGATTCTCCCTCTTTAACTGTTATCTTATTATTTTTTGATAAAAGCCATGATACGCTCATAGTCTTCGATATAATCAACCTCACCCCAGAAATTCGGAGCAACATTTTTAACATGAATGGGTTGCTCTTCAATCATGGAATATAGAATATTTTCCCACCATAGGCCATGTTGCTGTGTATCAATTAGAACTTCTAAACGTTGTAAGAATTCTGGTAAGAAGTCTGATGATAATTTCGCAATTCCAACATATTCTCCAGTAATATCATCACCCGTTAATTCTTTACCGTGTTTGATTAAGATATCATTTTCGTAGTAGAATTTGTAATCACTTTCTTCTTTACGTGTATCATCTGAGAACAACACAGGTGATTTTTTCTCAGCTAAGATAATATCAAGTGTTTTTTGTTCTAAAAATACGTCTGCATTCATGATTAACACATCTTCTGCAGGTTCAAAGAAATCTTTCGCAAACCAAATTGAAGCAACACTGTTTGTTACATCATAGAATGGGTTGTAGTAAAACTTAACACCTTTACCTTTAAGTGCTTCACGAATATATTGACCTTCGTATCCCAATACGATTGCAATATCGTTAATACCATTCTTATTGAATAATTCAATTGTATATTCGATCAGTGGTTGTCCCCCAATATCAACAGTACATTTAGGTCTTCCTTCTAAATAACGGCTAATACGAGTTCCTCTTCCTGCTGCTAATAATACTAATTTCATTAGATTATACCTCTTTCTTTAAGTGAATCGAGCGCATTATATAATGTCTCCATATTTTCTTGAGTGATTTCACCGATGTGTGAAACCCTTATAACTGAATCTGCATAAGCACCACCACTTGGCGTTACCCAGATTTCATATTCATCTTTTAGAACCGTAAAGATTTCTTTCGCAGATTTACCTTCTGGTACATAAAGCGCTGTCACTGCATTCGAACTCGAATCGGTAACACACTTGAACCCGTAATCTTCGATTTTTGATCGAAACGACATTGCGAGTGCTCTTGTATTCCCAATTGTTTGATCGATGCCATCTTGCTTAACTTGTTTAAGTCTTAGATTGAGTTGTAATACAATACCGACAGCAGGTGTAAACGGTGTTTGCCCACGCTTTGCATTCGATAATGCACTCTTTAAATCTAAGTAGTAACAAGGACGTTTGTTTTCATCAACACGACGTTGAGCATCTTCAGACAACACAAGAATCGAAAGTCCTGGAGGCAATGCTAAAGCCTTTTGAGATCCTGTAATGAGAATATCAATGTTGGATTGCTCCATCATAATTTCATCCGCAAGAAACGCACTGATTGCATCCACAATCAAGAATAAATTATTACGTTTACAAAACGATGAAATTAAATCGATATCATATAAAACACCCGAAGATGTCTCATCTAAATTCACAAGAAACCCTGTAAATCCCGCATTTTCATAAGGTTCTAAATCAGCCGATGTCAAACTTTGACCAAAATCTAAATTAATGGATTCAAAATTTACATCATATACAGAACATATTTCACAAAAACGAGCTCCAAAAGAGCCGCCATTAACAATTAAAAACTTATCGTTTTCTTTTGCACAATTCACAATAGCTGCATCCATTGCAGCTGTACCCGATCCCGTTAAGACAACAACTTTGTCCTCATCTCGAGCACCGCAAATTTCTTTAACGATTAATTCATTTTCCAACATAACATCTGAAAACTCAGGTGTTCTAAAGTATGGAACAGGCTCAGCACCAACATCCATTATGTCTTGACGCATCATGACCGGCCCAACTGTAAAATTAAGCATATTTTCCTCCTTAATTGTATCATCATATATTATTTAATCAACATCGATGAAAACAATCAAACTTTATATATTAAACATTTATATTATACCTTATTTTCGAATCTATTAAAATTCTTAAATTCAAATTAATGATTCTAAAACTGCTTTAATACTAATATTTATGGAATTGTTATATAATTGAATACGGTTAATCCCATTATGAGACAAGGAGGTATCACAGTTTTGAAAAAAAAGATTGTTATCATAATTTTCAGCTTAATGCTTTTTATTACCACACTTTCACTACTGAGCCCAGATCGTAAAAATTCAGACTTAGAATATCGAAGTCTAGCTCAATTTCCAAGTGCAGATATACAAGAAGTGCTCAATGGAACTTATTTTCAAGAATTAGAAACATATCAACTGGATCAACTTGTATTTCGAGATTCTATTTTGAAGTCTAGTTCTAAAATTGATAAATTACTGCTTAAATCCATTCGTAAGAATCATTTTATCAGCAATTCCGGTTATATTTTAGAATTTGAAGATTATCAGGAACAAACACTCAGTTCGTTACAAGAGTCTCTTGATAAACCTATATCAAACCTTCAAAATCTAAAAAATGTTTCAGAGAAAAGTGGTGGTCAATTTATTTTTATTGATATTCCGCAAAAATATGATTTCCACAACGAACTGTTCCCAAATTATTTCGCAACAAATACAACGCATAAGTTAGAATATAACGACACACTGCGTACACAGGCAGATAAAGCATCCGTTCAGACTATATCAGGTTCTGATGTTTTCTTAAAAAATGGTTTGCTTGAACCTTACTATAAAACCGATAACCACTATACCGCTGATGCATCGTTATTAATTTATCAGGAACTCCTTGAAACAATCAACGATCCCCGCATTCAGACACGTCCCATCAGCAATTACGAACGAATCGTTTATGAAAGCCCCTTTATCGGGAATAATTCTCGAACGATGGCCGATACAAGCTATTCTAAAGGGGAAATCTTTTACTACCTCAAACCCCAAAACCAATCGCTCCCAAAATATAAGCGATATGAAGACAGTTCACCATCGGATGAACCCGTAATGATTGCGGATGAAGCGATTTCACTTTATGGTAATTATATGAATGGTGATAAAGCAAATACCGTTATAAAAACAAAACGCGACAATCTACCTAAGATACTCTTTATCGGAGATTCATTCACCAATGCTTTAGAGTACCTTTCGATTTATGATTTCAATGAAGTTCATTCACTGGATTTACGTTCCTATAAAGGTGATGTATATGAATACATTGAAAAAAACAAATTCGACGTAATCGTCTTTGTTCGAAACACACAACTTAATTTAATTGAAAATGAATAGGAGATTCTATGCCCCTTACAAGTTACACATTTTTATTTGTTTTCCTTCCCCTTGCAGTTCTCATAAACCTTGCGACACATGGAAAACATAAGACATCCCTCTTAGCAGTTCTTAATTTATTTTTTATCAGTTATCTTGGACTTGGTCCTTTGCTTATCATTATCTTATCGATGTTGAGCTATTTCTATGCTGCATCCTTCTTGTATAAGAAACCACATAAGCAGGTGTTTATAGCTACAGTTAGTCTAAATATCTTAGTCCTAGTTTTCTTTAAGTATAAACCGCTTTTTATTGAAACAACAAACTTGACTTTTTTAGAAGGATTAATGGCTCCTCTCGGCATATCTTTTTATACCTTCCAAGGAATTGCTTATCTAGCAGATGTCGCATATCGGGACCGAAAACCCGAAACGAACCTGCTTAAATTCAGTGCATTCTTTATGTTATTTATGACCATCACGTCAGGACCTATCTTAAGATATGATGAAACCAAACTTGAAAACAAAGATGTACCGAATGAAATGTTATACAGTGGTTTTATTCGCTTTACTATCGGTTTATTCAAAAAAGCATATCTTGCTGCGAATTTTGGACTCATCGCCGCAAAAGTCTATGAAGGCCTTTATACCACAGCTTTCTTTACCGGAACAGCATGGCTAGGGTCCATTGCGTTTATGCTTCAGCTTTACTTGGATTTCTCTGGTTATACAGATATGGCCATTGGAATCGGTGGAATGTTTGGAATTCATTTACCTGAAAACTTTAAAGATCCCTACCTTGCTCGATCGTTTAGCGACTTTTGGAAACGATGGCATATTACCCTTACCCGTTGGTTCAAGGATTATATCTACATACCCTTAGGCGGTAATCGTAAAGGTTCCAGACGAACTTATTTGAATATGTTAGTCGTATGGCTCATTACCGGATTTTGGCATGGTTCTTCCCTCAACTTTATTATTTGGGGATGTTTCAACTTCTTAGTTATAATTTTAGAACGTAATGTGTGGGGCGAAGCACTCAAAAAAGCACCACGCATCCTTCAACACCTTATTACCCTGACCCTCATAAACATCGGGTGGGTTTTCTTTCGTGCAGGTTCCCTAGGGCAAGCTTTTGATTTTCTATCAAAAATGTTTATATGGGATATGAATTTAATTGGTATAAAACAAATCCTAACCTATGTACTCTCACGACCGATTGATTGGATTCTCGCAATCTTGTTTTGCACACCCATCGTTAATGCATTTATCATGCGTTGGAATAAAAGCGAAAAAAAATGGCAACAAATCGCCAGTATGTTCTTAATCGTAGGATTATTTATACTCGGCATTATCTTTGTTGTTACAAGTTCCTTTAAAGCATTTATTTACCAACAGTTCTAATGAAAACAAGCAACAAAAAGACCCATAAAATTATGGGTCTTTTTTCTTTTTTTCTACTCATCGAGTAGGTTCTTTTAAATTTGGCGGAGAACATGAGATTCGAACTCACGGAAGCTTTCACTTCGCCACCTTTCCAAGATGGTGCCTTAAGCCACTCGGCCAATTCTCCAGTGCTTACTTATTATACATAATAATTAAACAGAAAACAATGTATAATATACAAAAAGGAGGCTTTCTTTGTGCTACTTATCAATCGAATCAAAAACAGTACCCACCTTTCGGATACCGAATCAAAAATTGCGCAGTATATCCTTGAAAATCCGCAACTTGTGACTCAACTTACAATTCATGAATTATCTGAAATTACATATGCAAGTGCGTCAACCATTACCCGTTTTTGCCGAAAAATGAAAACGGAAGGATTTAGTGATTTTAAAGTTAAACTTGCTGGTGAATTAAGTTCGTTCTCAATAACTGAAAATCGCATACGTGATGATGTTCCTTTCCAAAGCAATCACACAAGCGCTGAAATTGTTCAATCAATCTTATCGCTTAACTATCAATCCATGAACGATACTTACAACAACATCGACCTTGAACAACTCGATCGAATAGCCCATAAAATCTATTATGCGCCTCATATCTATTTATACGGATCGGGACAATCGTTAATTCTTGCTCAAGATTTCCAATATAAATTGTTTCGCATTGAACTCGATTGTAACCTCGAAACATCACTTGGTTTTCAATCACTCAAAGCCAATACACAACCGCTGGACAGTATTGCCCTCATTATTTCCTATTATGGTCAAAATGAACATAACAAAACCATTGTGGACTCCCTCGTTGAACGAAATATCCCCTATATCTTAATTACAGGACCCTTAAACAATCCCTTATGCACACATGCCTTAGAAGTTGTACATGTTTCACCCCAAGAAGAACTTGTAACCAAGATGGCCTCCTTCTCTTCGCGGACATCAATGCAACTTGTTCTTGATTTCATTTACGCTTTAATCTTCGCAATCGATTATGAAAAAAACCAAGAAATCATCGAAAAACACCCTTGGTATATAAAAAAAGACTCCAATCAATGATTGGAGTCTTTTTTAAAATTTATATTGATCGAGATATCGTTTAACACCGTCTTCATGATTAAAACCACAGACTGCATCCGCAACATCCTTTACAGCTTGTGTTGCATTCTCCATCGCAACACCATGCCCTGCATCTTCAATCATATGCAAATCATTATTATTATCACCAAAGGTCATAATTTCATCAACTGTAATACCATACTTATCCATATAGTACTGAAGTCCGACCATCTTATTAATCCGCGGATCCATAAATTCAATTAACTCTTTTTGAGAGTAAAACGCAACATAGCACGGATTGGGATTTTCATGTACATATGCTTCAATACGCGCTAGAGTTTCAGGTTCTCCACTAAAGATGATTTTAGCATGCGAGTCCAAAACTTTAGATCGGACATCGACATACTCCAAATCAATGTGAGTACGAACCTCGATATTATAAAAATCCTCAAATTGTGTATACAGTTTTCCAGGACCTGTTAATACAGGGTTTCCACCCATGGGCATAAAGGTATCTAAAATTTCACGAATTAAATCACCACTCAATGGGAACTGTTCATGAATTTCACCATCCGCAAAATCATAAACAAAACCACCGTTATCACAGATTGCGAAATCAAATAATTCTGCGATATCGGGTATACCAAAGACTGCGGAATCCATGGGTCTGCCCGTCGCAACCCCAAACTTAATACCCTTCTGACGCAGTTTTAAAATCGTTTCCCGCATCGAAGGCGTTAAAGCATGATCTGCGTCCAAAAGTGTCCCGTCCATATCTGTCGCAATTAATTTAATCATATACTTCCTCAACTTTCATAAAAAAACAGAAGGCAAAGCCTCCTGTCCATTATAGCAATTTAATCTCTAATCTGCGATGTATTTAACGCCTTGGCTTTCAAGTTCCGCAATTTTATCGGAAAATTGGGGTAAATAGTCTTTATGGGCTACAAGCATTTCATGGAGCATATCAATCGTGTAATATCCCCCTTGAATCATGGGATTAATTGAAAAGGCTTGAACCGCTTTACGATAATTTCCAGTAACGGCGGCTTCAATGACCGTTTCTTCCATGGCTTTCATCATTTGGAGTTGACCGCGTGCTGCCGGTTCAAAAGAACCCCAGTTAAATGGTTCGGCGCCATGAGAGGTAATAACACTTGTAACCTCCACAACACAATCATACGGCAAATCGGTAATCGTACCATTATTTTGAGTGCTTACAGTCATTACGGTTCGTAAATCATTATGAATCGATGCAATTAACTGACAAGCTGCATCAGAATAATGGGCACCACCACGTTGTGTTAACTCTTCCGGCTTATAATTTAAATTCGGATCTTTATACAACTCAAATAAAGCTGCTTCGGTTTGTTGAACCGTTTCAGCACGTGTCTTATGATTCGTCCAATTTTCCATAAACTCTTCGGTCATATTTCGCGCAATATAGTAGTAACGGTGATAAGAACACGGAATCATTCCTAAATCCTTCAACTGATCAAGGTTATAAGGTATGGGTGTGATGTTTTTCACTTCTTGGACTTTTGAAAATGAACTGCTTGGATCAAACAATCGCTCAATTAACATCTGCGTCACTTCGGTTCCATCTTGATCCCAAACACGGTGCCAATGAAAATGGTTTAGCCCCGCAAACTTTTCAAATAAAACATTCGCATTCTCATCATAGCCCATTGCTTCATGGTTAATTTTTGTACATCCAACTGGAATATTACAAAGTCCAATCGTACGTTTCCAACCACCCCACTTAATTGCAGCTTCAGTTATAATCCCTGCAGGGTTTGTGAAATTAATCAGCCATGCATTGGGACATAATGTTTCCATATCTTTAATAATATCAAGAATTACAGGAATGGTACGAAAAGCCTTAAAAATTCCACCTGCACCATTCGTTTCTTGTCCCAACGACCCATATTTCCCGGGAATTCGTTCATCACGTTTACGAGCTTCAAGTTGCCCAACACGAAATTGTGTCGTCACAAAATCCGCATCTTTGAGTGCTTCACGACGATCAAGCGTTAATTTCACCTTCCAGTCAAGTCCGGCTGCCTCAACCATACGTTGTGCCATTGCACCTACAATCTCTAACTTTTCCTTGCCTTCTTCAACGTCCACCAACCAAAGCTCTGAAATATCAATTTGATCTGATCGTTTAATGAATCCTTCCATAAGTTCGGGTGTATAACTACTTCCCCCACCAATCGTAACAATCTTTATTTTTTTAGTCATAGTCGCCTCCTAGGTATTCAAATTGTATCCCTTATTAAGTTTTCTCACAATAAACGACACCGAACTTGATTTTTAATTTCATTTAAGTGTTTTCTCAAGTGTTAAGTGTGAAATTAAATACCATATTCTTATGGTATAATTTATTCAGGAGGCTTTTATGACTAAAATATTACTTGGAACTTATACAAAATCTGAAAGCAAAGGGATTTATGAAATTGACTTGGAACATGATCGTTTAGTGCGTTTAACGCACATTGCGGAGGTAGAAAACCCAACCTACCTTGATTATGATTCAACAACGCAAACCTTATTCAGTGTCTATCAAAACGATGATCAAGCGGGGATTGCGACATGGAAGTATCAAGGAACTGACACAGAACTTATTGAACGTTTTATTGAGCCCGGACCTGCGCCGTGTTATGTCGCCTATGACAAAAATGAAGATCAAATTTATGATGCGAATTATCATAAAGGACGCGTCAATGTTTATAAAAATCATCAAGTCTTTAAAAAAATTGAATACAAAGATGGATCGCATGCTCACTTCGTAAATAAGAAACCAAACTCCGAATTTGTCTATGTTTGTGATTTAGGCTTAGATACGGTTCGTAAATATGAACTTATGAATGAAATCGCAACGTATAAAGCACCTGCAGGGTCGGGTCCACGACACCTTGCCTTTCATCCACATTTACCCCTACTTTATCTATTTTCGGAGCATACATGTCATGTTACGGTTTTAGAGGATGATGGATTTGATTTTATCGAGCACGGTGTGTTCGATGCATTGCCAGAAATTGATGCAATTCGATCTGCAGCTGCAATTCGAATCTCTAAAGATGGAAACTATCTTTATGTATCCAACCGTGGTCATGACTCCATCACAGTCTTTAAAATCAGTAAAGACGGGCTCCAGCTTGAATTAATTCAAAACATTTCAAGCTTTGGTGAACATCCGCGTGATTTTGCCCTCAGTCCAGATCAAAAATATCTTGTTTGCGCAAACCGTGATACAAATAATCTCAGCTTGTACGCAAGAAATGAGACGACTGGGAAGCTAACATTACTCCAATCGGATATTTACGCACCGGAATGTGTTTCAGTTCTCTTCATTTCATAAAAATAAAAAAGACATCGTTGCATTCAGATGTCTTTTTTAATTCCAAAAAAAATCACGCGGTTTAAGCGTGATTTTTTTGAGTTTAATAAATTATAAATTAAACAGTTCTTTCGTGAGCAGTTCTCATAAGAACATCAAGTTGTTGTTCTTTTGTAAGTTCTACAAATCGAACAGCATAACCTGAAACACGAATTGTTAAGTTAGGGTATTTCAATGGATTGGCCATAGCATCTTCAAGAAGTGCATTGTCAAATACGTTAACGTTTAAGTGGTAAGCTCCTTGTGCGAAGTAACCGTCCATAATACCACGTAGGTTTACGATACGTTCGTCTGAAGTTTTACCCATTGCGATTGGCGCAATTGTTTGTGTATTTGAGATACCATCAAGTGCACAGTTATAGTCTAATTTAGCTGTTGAGTTTAATGAAGCTAATAAACCATTCTTTTCTGCACCGTATGATGGGTTCGCACCAGGTGCTAAAGGAACACCTTGTCCACGTCCATCAGGTGTATTACCTGTAGCTTTACCATAAACAACATTTGATGTGATTGTGAGTAAGCTTAATGTCGGTGTTGAATTGCGGTATGTATGGTGACGTTTAATTTGTCCCATGAAGTATTGTAATGCCCAGTTTGCAAGATCATCTGCACGGTCATCATCATTACCATATTTAGGGAAGTCTCCTTCGACTTCATAATCTACAACTAAACCTTTTTCGTCACGGATCGTCTTAACCTTAGCGTATTTGATTGCTGATAAGGAGTCAGCAACGTGTGAAATACCTGCAATACCAGTTGCAAAAGTACGTTTAAGATCGGAATCCATTAATGCAAGTTGTGCTTTTTCATAAGCGTATTTATCGTGCATGTAGTGAATTGAGTTTAATGTATTTACATATAATTCTGCTAACCAGTCCATCATGTCTTGGTAAGCAACTTTAACTTCATCAAAGTTTAGGTATTCTGATGTAATTGGACGTAAACGTGGTCCAACTTGTGCTTTAGTCACTTCATCAATACCACCATTGATAGCATAAAGTAGGCATTTAATTAAGTTTGCACGAGCTCCAAAGAATTGCATATCTTTACCGATTACAGTAGCGGATACACAACATGCGATTGCAACGTCATCTGAACCCCATTTTTCACGAAGTAATGTATCATTTTCAAATTGAATTGAAGATGTTTCGATTGCTACATGAGATGCAAATGTACGGAATCCTTCTGGTAATTCTTTACAGTATAGAACTGTTAAGTTTGGTTCTGGTGAAGGTCCCATGTTAATGAGTGTGTGGAGTAAACGGAAGTCAGTTTTTGTAACGAGTGAACGTCCGTCAAAGCCCATACCTGCGATTGATAATGTTGCCCAGATTGGGTAACCACTGAACAATGCATTGTATTCAGGTGTACGTGCAAATTTAACCATACGTAATTTCATTACGAGGTGGTCAATAAGTTCTTGTGCTTCTTTTTCAGTAATCACACCAGCATCTAAATCACGTTGGATATAGATATCAAGGAATGCTGAGATACGTCCAATTGACATCGCTGCCCCGTTATTTTCTTTGATAGCTGCTAAGTAACCAAAGTATAACCATTGAACTGCTTCTTTAGCATTTGCTGCAGGTTGTGAAATATCGAATCCATAAGAAGCAGCCATTTCTTTAATTTCTGCTAATGCATGAATCTGATCACTGATTTCTTCACGTAAACGAATTACATCATCTGTCATTGTTTTGTAACCTGTGTGTGCTAAATCATTTTTCTTACCAGCTACAAGACGGTCGATACCATAAAGTGCGATACGTCGGTAATCACCGATAATACGTCCACGTCCATAAGCATCTGGAAGACCTGTAATGATCTTGTTCTTACGTGCTGCACGCATTTCAGGTGTATAAACATCAAATACCCCTTGATTATGTGTCTTGCGCCATTTTGTAAAGATATGTACTAACTCTTCATCAGGTTCATAACCATTACTTTCAAGAGCCTTCACAGCCATTCCAATTCCACCGAAAGGAATAAACGCTTGTTTTAATGGTTCATCTGTTTGGAACCCAACAATTTGTTCTTTATCCTTGTTCATGTAACCAGGACCATGTGAACTTACAGTAGATACAATTTTAGTATCCATGTTGTAAACGCCAGCTTTCTCACGTTGTACAGCATTCATTTCTTCGAGTTGTTCCATAAGATCCAACGTATTTTGAGTTGGTCCTTCTAAGAACTCATCATTACCAGTATACTCTGTGTAGTTATTTTTGATAAAATCACGAGTATCAATGTTTTCTTTCCAATAGCTTCCTTTGAAGCCTTTCCATTGATTATACATTAAGATACCTCCTTATTCTCGGGTTTGATTCCCAATATCTTATTTGTATTACACGCATATTATATCAAACTTAGTACAATACGTTTTATTTTTCACATCCTTTTTGGGCTTGTTCTTGTACACACTTGTGCTTAATTGCTTCAAAACATACTAGTTTGAGAATTCACAGACTTTTTTCACAAAATTATTTAGGTCACTTCAAATCTAAAAATACTCACTTTTAAGTGAACTTAGTTCAAATAAAACCCTTTTTCATTTATGTCATGGTTTCACAAACTCCATAAGCACCGTTAACACTATCTTGCTCAAAATAACGAAGTTTATGAGTGTGGAACAATCCGTAAAAGTTCAAATTTAACGGTAGTCATTAAAAAAACGACGCTACATTACTTTAATTTCGAAATTAAAAGCAAGATAGTGTCGTTTCATTCAAAAAAAAGACTGATTTCGATCAGTCTTTAAGTGCTTCAATAAGGAGTGGTAAATAAATCGGTAAATCCGGTGGTCGTCTTCCTGATACAACGTGACCATCTCGAACTGCCGGTTCATCAACCCAATGTGCTCCTGCATACATTAAATCATGCTTAATACCTGGTGTACTGGTTACCGTTTTTCCGTTTAAAATTCCAGCAGATGATAAAACCCATCCAGCATGACAAATTTGACCAATTACCTTTTTATTGCTGTCCATATACTTCACAAAATCCAGTACTGGATCCAATCGACGAAGATAATCTGGTGCCCATCCACCCGGAATCACAAGACCATCATAGCGCGTAATATCCACATCCGAAAACTTTAAATCACTCACAACCGACAGACCGTATTTTCCACGGTAAGTCGTTCCACTAAGTTCAGCTGCAATATCAACGTGCGCACCCGCTTCACGAAGTCGAAGGATTGGGTACCACAATTCTGGATCATCAAAATCATCACTTACGATGGTTAAAACTCTTTTACCACTTAATTCCATGTCATCACCTCTTTATTAAACTCTATCAATATCCCTTTCTAAAGTATAGTTATTTGCTTTAAGATTGTAGTCTGCGATGCATCTTGATACGATACATATATATATAAGGAGGAATTTTTATGTTTTATCTAGGTTGTCATCTCTCATTTGCGAAAGGTTATGAAGCAATGGGACATGAATCACTTCGTATTGATGCTAATACGTTTCAGTTTTTCACGCGAAGTCCTCGTGGGGGAAAAGCAAAACCCCTTAATCTCGAGGATTTAGGAAAACTTAATACTTTAATTGAAGTAAACAATTTCAAACACATTCTTGCGCATGCACCATACACGATGAATCCTTGCAGTAATAAGGATTATACGCGTGATTATGCAGAAGAACTCATGCTTGATGATTTGTCTCGTATGAGCCATATCAAAGGCAGTCTTTATAACTTCCATCCAGGAAGTCATGTAGGACAAGGTGTTGAACCGGCGATTGTTATGATTTCTGATATGTTGAATCGCGTCTTAGACCCAAACCAAGAAACAATTGTCTTACTTGAAACGATGGCAGGTAAAGGAACTGAAGTCGGTCGCACTTTTGAAGAAATTGCTGCAATTATTGAAAAAGTGAAGGTTAAAGAAAAAATTGGTGTATGTTGGGATACATGCCACATTTATGATGCCGGTTATGATATCGTGAATGATTTAGATGGTGTTATCGAACACTTTGATGAAGTTGTTGGTTTAGATAAACTACATGCGATTCATATCAATGACAGTAAAAATCCCTTTAAGTCTCACAAAGATCGCCACGAAAAAATCGGTCAAGGATCAATAGGGTTGGAAACATTCGAAAAAATTATAAACCATCCCAAATTACGTCATCTTCCGTTTTATCTAGAAACTCCACAAGATGATAACGATGGTTATAAAGCAGAGATTGAGCTCTTAAGATCAATTCGTAAATAACAACTTAAGGTTTATTTATGACATCTTACCCTTTTTTTGTATCGATTCGATTATAATTATTTATAATAGAGTCAGGAGGAACATCCGTGAATATAAAGGTTATTATTAATCCGAATCTTGAAGAAGATATCGTTTTAGAGTGTCGCGAAATGACACCTCAAATTGAGAAAATGATTCATACTTTGGATACCCAATCGATTAACGCGGTTCACCGCGGTAAAGATATTACACTTGATCTTGATGAAGTTTGTTTCTTCGAGACTGAAGACGATGCGGTTTATGTCCATACAGCAAAAGATTCATTTCGCACACACTATCGCTTGTATGAGTTAGAGGCATCCTTGCCAAGTTCATTTATACGAGCATCCAAATCAAGTATTGTGAATCTTAATCAGATTGATTCACTTGAACGGAATATTACTTCATCTCGAAGTGTTCAATTTTATAACAGTCATAAGATAACGTATGTATCACGCATGTATTTCCAACAAATTAAACAACGATTAAAGGAGGAGAGTATCTAATGAAAAAAAATGATTATTTCTGGGGCTTTGTACTAGTTTTACTGGCATTTGGATTATTTGGTAGCGCATTTAATCTTTATAGTTTTGGTCCCAATGCATTTAAGATTGCATTTACGGTAGCCTTAGTAGCGTTCGCAATCTCAAATATGCCTAAGTTAAATTTCTTTGGGATTGTTTACCCACTTACTTTGGCGCTTTGGATTAACCGTGTTTATTTTAATATTCACGGAAATGGCGGCACTTTATTTTGGGCAAGTACATTTCTAGCTGTTGGTCTTTCCGTGATCTTCAAACGACGCAAACGGCACGTAAACTTTCAAAAGTATGAATCGTATCGTGAAAGTTCAAGCTATGCAACAGATGAAGATGGTAATCAATATGAGTATCACACAGGAACACAGCAAAGTCGCAGTGGTTATCGCGATGACGACCATGCAGACTATATAAATATCGAAGCATTGTTTACGGATCGTACGCGATATATCCGCTCAAAAAACTTTACGGGTGGCTATATCGATAATACCTTTGCGTCATTATCAATCTATTTTGATCAGGCTCAATTTAACCCTGCAGGGGCACAGCTTGAAGTGAGTTGCGCATTTGGACAAGTAAAATTGTTTATTCCTTATAATATCAACGTTATTAATAATATTGATAATACACTTGCAAGTGTCAGTGATCCCCATCGAAACACAGTCGTTGATGGTCCTACATTAACCTTAACGGGTGATGTAACCCTTGGCGAAATCAAAATTGTGTACGTATAATCACTATTTAAGCGGTTTTTAACCGCTTTTTTTATATTTTCAATCTTTTTTTATTTTTATTGAATTTGGGTATTGCTTTCTTAGAAATGGCTTGTTATAATCTATTAGCAATACCAAGTGAATACGCGGGCGTGGTGAAATTGGCAGACACACTAGACTTAGGATCTAGCGCTTCGGCATGGAGGTTCGAGTCCTCTCGCCCGCACCAATTATTAAATAACAGTCATTACTTCGGTAATGACTTTTTCTTGATCTTTTATTTGTTAATTGTTTTATAAAAAAGGATTTGCTATAGTTTGAATAAAGGAGATTACTATGAAAACTTCTATAAATAAGCGCATCCTTCAATACCAAGAAAGCATCAATAATAACGACATGCCTTCTACGTATAAATTTTTAATCGACACGATGAATCAAATTCAGCGTAATTTCGTACTTGATTCATTTTCAACGAAATCCGTTCTTAATGGCTATCTCGATTATACTTATTTTTATTTTGATGATGATTTTCTTCGGTCACAGGGTTTAAAGCTGGGCTTAATCTTAAATCATCAAGCGATGGCCTTTGAACTTTGGCTTATGGGACGGACAAAACCGATTCAAGAAAAGTATTGGAACTTGTTGAAAGATACGCCCCTTAATCATTTTGACGAGATGCCTCAGTGGTTTATCGTTTCTATGAATTTGGTAACCCATCCAAAATTTGAAGATCTTGATGCACTAACAGATACAATACTTAAAACGATTCCAATCGCTTATGCGCAAATACACGCTTATCTCTAGCTAAAAACTTGTTTTTATATCAAGTTTTTTTTTTTTTTTAAAACGTCTTCGGAACATGATTTCCTTTTTTCATCACATTTACAAGCTCCCCTTCACACCAATGTATTATAATAATCATATAGAAAGAAGGAACTTCCATGACACAATTTAAAATATCTGATGATTTTTGGTCTTTATTTCCTGATGCTTGCTTTGGAATTGTGCTTGCACACGATGTCCAAAACAAAAATCTTAATTCTGAAGCAATGACTGCAATTTCTAAATTTCTTGATGAGAGTCATCACGACGCTCAAAAGCATCTTACAGAAGATGTTCTAAGTCAAAATACTGTTGTTTCTGTATGGCGTGACGCATATCAAAAGTTTAAAACCAAAAAAGGTGCACGTGTATCGATTGAGGCCTTGTTGAAGCGGGTTTCTAAGGGAAATACGGTTGGTTCGATCAATCCCCTTGTTGATATATACAACGCAATCTCGCTGACGTATGGGCTTCCTTGTGGTGGTGAAGACATCGATACGTTTGTAGGGTCTTTGCGATTAATTAAAACGCAAGGAAATGATTCATTTATGGCTCTGGGAGATACAGAACCCGATAATACACTTCCGGGAGAAATCGCATACGTTGATGATGTTGGTGCAGTCTGTCGTTGTTGGAATTGGCGTGATGGTCAACGCACCATGTTAACAAATGACACAACGAATGCATTCTTAATTATTGAGTGTGTCGATCCAACACGTCGTGACGATTTAGAAAAGGCTACCCAACACCTTGCAACATATGTTGAACAATATCTTGGTGGGTCTGTAAAAAGCACTATCATGGACTACGAAAACGTAAGTCTCAATCTTGAATAAAAGATAATTTAAAAAGGAGAAGAAAATCATGGCACGTCCACAAACAAAAGAAACATTGCTCGAAGCAGCATCTGAAAACTTTAATAAATTAAATGAATTTATCAATTCTTTAAGCGAAGAAGAACGCAATACAACATTCATACTCGAAGATCGAGATCGTAACTTACGAGATGTTTTATGTCATTTAATCGAATGGCATAAAATGATGATCCGATGGTATCAAATCGGTGTTATAGAAAATGGAATGCCCGATATTCCCGCAAAAGGCTTTACTTGGAAAACAACACCGGAACTAAATTACAAAATCTGGGAAGCATACCAAAATACATCCTTGGAAGATGCACTTACGGAAATTCAAAGCACCCATGCGGAAGTTGTAAGTCGAATTCATAACCATACTCAAGAATCGTTATTTGATCGCAAGGTTTACCCATTTACCAAAACAACAACCCTAGGTGCTTATTTTATCAGCGCCACCTCATCGCATTACGATTGGGCACTAAAAAAATTAAGAAAACAGTATAAAGCTTTGAAGCGTGATATAATAGATTAAAAGGAAGTGATACCATGGGTATTGATAATTGGTTTAATTTTCGTCCTAAAGCAGATCTCGATCGTGATCGCGAAAAATATCTAAAAAAGGTCTTTCCACGCGGTGAGCAACAAAAGCAAATGATTCAAAACGTACTCCTTGAGTTATTTCCAAAACGAGACCAGAAGGAACTTCTTTATCATTATATTGTTTGTAAAGAAATCATCACCAATGATGCATTGGATCCTTTTGACCAAATTCATAAAATTGAGAAAGCACTCAAACGGGTTCGTCCTAAGTTAGACTTTACTGAAACAGAAACGTTAACGAATCTGCTTTATATAGATGCTAATGAAATCGAAACCATTGATTCACAAAAACTTTTAAATCGAGTTAAGCATAAAGCCATCGTATGATGGTTTTTTTATTTTGTGTATCTATATTTTTGACTACTTAATACTCGTTTTTTGTGTGATTGAGAGGATAAACTTGTAAGTCATCAATTCCTTATTTATGATGTGTATCGTTATTAAAGGAGATTTTATTGTGTCTAATCATATAAATTTAAGTCGTGTCGATGGGGATCTTTATATTGGTAAAGGTGCCGGAAAAGAAATTATGACACGTTTTAATCAAAGTAAACAAACTATTAAGATTGTATCCCCATATGTAAATAAGGATTATGTACAGAAGTTAATCAAACAACATCAAGCAGGGATTGCTACGGGTTTAGTGTTCACCTGGGATTATAAACAAGGTCAAAAAGCAAATCAAGATTTGGCACACACCCTGTTCACCCAAACACGCATTAAAAGTGATGAAGCATTACGAAAGAAACGTATGGGACGTTTGATTGCATTAGGATGGTGTTTAGTTAATTTTATTATTTTAGCGCATGCACTAACACTTAAAGGAACTGTTGGTTTTTGGTTTGAAATAATAGTTGTTATGGTGTTATTTACCGCAAATTTCAAATATTTCGATCATATTCATAAGACACCCATCTATAGCTACGCTTACGAGCCGAATATGCCTATTTCTATTTGGAAAACCAACCGCTATCAAAAACTTCATACAAAACTGTATGTCGTGGATGATGTTGCTTTTATTGGTTCCCTCAATTTTACAAAAAACGGTTTTTATTCAAACTATGAATCTTGCATGAGTATTCATGAAAAGGATGAAGTGAATGACTTACATCACTATATTGATTCCCTTTTAAATGATAAAGAATGTCAGCAATTCTATTTTAATGAAATTGGAAAACAATACTTTGAAGAACCTGCCTACTAAAAAAAGTCCATCTCGGACTTTTTTTTATTTGATTGTTTTAATAATTTTCGCAGGGTTTCCAGCAAGAACAACATTATCTCCAAAACTCTGTGTGACAACAGCTCCCGCTCCGACCACTACATTATCCCCTAAGGAAACGCCGGGTAATAGAATACAACCTCCACCTAGCCACACATTGTTTCCAACACTGACTGGTTTTCCATACTCCCGTCACGAACTTCGTGTAGAAGGGTCAAGCGGGTGGGTAGCCGTATAAATTTGGACATTGGGTCCGCACATACAGTGATCACCAAATCGAATTTCACAGACATCAAGCATGACACAGTTATGATTTGCGAAAAAATGATTTCCTAGATGAATGTTTACACCGTAGTCACATGCGAAGCCAGGACAAATACAAAAGGTTTCAGGTGCACTACCAAGTATTTCTCGATAAATATCCGAGCGTACAGTGCCATTTGCTTCTTGATTTGCACGGATTGTACACTCTATTGCTTTTAAGTTGAGTTTCATTAATGTTGGATCATCGCTACGATACATTTCTCCACGAATCATCTTCTCAAACGCCTGCATGACGATACTCATTTTCAAAATCAACGAGTTCTTTATATATTAATGCGACATCGTGACGGTATGGGTAGTTTTTGGTTTCTTTATTGAAGTTTTGAAGAATTTGCGAAGCACGTACTTCATCCTTCTCAATCACTAACGCTTTCAAAAATTCAAATTTCAAACAATCTGGATTCCCTTTGATTTTCTTCACAATAGTATTCATCATTGGAGTGGGTTCTACAACCTCCCCTTCTAACATTAAACAGGAAGCATGATCAAGGTCCACAAATACTTTTTGAATTGGGATCATTTCGAGATCCTTAAGCGCTTCATATGCTTCAATACGGTCATGATTTGACTTCAACGATTCAATATAAATAAGTTGAGCCGTTAGACCAATGGGATTATCACAATCTTGAAGTGGAATCGATTTAATAAAACTTGGATTGATTTCTTCATAACCTTTCCCCTGTGCTTTCATACCAATAACGTAAAGTTGTAACCAGAAATAAGGACGTAACTCTGAGCGATGTCTTAACAAGGATGCATTGTAACCATCATTGGGTGTATCTTCCATAATAAGTCCATTCACCAAAATCGCGAATATTCCGAGGAGAATCAGTAAGGTTAGAAATATTTGCATGTAGGGTCCAACAGGAAACATTACAAGGAGCACAAGAGCCACAAGTGTAATGACACCATTTGTAATAAGTCCTCCAAAATTATAAAGTTGAGTCGGAAAGTCTTCGTTCATTGTTTTAGGCGGCATCATCAAACACTGTCCGGCAGTACCTGGAATTTTGAGCGATTTCAATTTATATCCGTTATTTGTTTTGATCAGTGTCAATGAGAAAAAACGAATCAGAATAAATTGATAACCCGTAATGAGACCAAAGATAAGATGACCTGTTTCGTGCATCACAATATGGATTATAAAACTTAATATTATAAAGCCCATCGACGCAAGAAAAATATTCAGGGGACCAATACTATATGTAAAGGATAGCTTTTGGGCCATGTGCCCTCCCGCAAATCCTAAGAATGCGCAAAGAAAAACTAAGGTTATTTTCAATAATTTATTTTTCATATAATCCTCTTTTCATGTCTATTAGACCATAAAAAAACCACTCATGCAAGAGTGGTTAAAACTAGAAGATTCGATTTAATTCATTTTGAAGTTTTGCTTGTTCACGAACATATTCATCAAGTTTTGCTTCGTTTTCTTCATAGTTGTTTTTAAGACCTGCAATTTCTTCTTGTAACGTTTCAGAATCATTTGTTTTTGCTTGACCTTCAAGACTTGCAATCTTAACTTTAATTTTTTCATTGAGTTCTTCTAAAGCATCACAACGAACATCGAGCAGTTCAAGTTCTTCTTCGATTTCATTACGACGTGATTCTTGTCGATTAAAATCTCGATTTTTTATGCGTGCATAGAAATCATCTTGAATACTTCTAAATGTATCCCAAAGTTTTGGTTCATGATCGCGACCACTATGTCCTGCATCTTTCCATTCATTAAACAGTGCTTCCATATTTTCACGTGTGGTTGCATCGTTGAATGCTTGTACAAGATCCTTCGCCTTTTCGATAATCGCTTCTTTTTTCTCACGCGCGTTATCTTGTTCAGCACGTAATCCGTCAAAGAACTCTCGTTGTTTTTGATAGAAATTTTGACGATGACCGTTAAATTCTTCCCATAAACGATCTTCATGTTCACGACCAGCAAATCCGGCTTCTTTCCAACGTGTCATTAAATCGCGCATTACATCCGATGTTTCTTTCCATTCGGTCGAATCTTTAATTGCTTCTACTTCGACAATTAAGGCTTCTTTCAATTCTTTCGCATCTTTACGAAGTACCGTCATTTCTTCAAAATGTGTACTGCGAGCATCAAAGAACTCATCATTTATCGCACGGAATTTTTCCCAAAGTTCTTGATCTACGTCTTGACCCGCAAATCCAGCTTCTTTCCATTGTTTTTGAAGTTCTTGTAATTTAACGGCTGTTTTATTCCAGTCTGTAGATTTTTTTAGTTGGTCGGCTTGTTCAATTAAATCTTTTTTAATGGAACGTGCACTTTCGAGTCGTTCTTGACGATGTTCATATTGATCAAGTGCTGTTTTAAATTTATCTTCTAAATCTTGATCTATGCCTTCTTCAGATAAAGATTCCCATTCTTTCTTAACGAACTCAATGCGTTCATCATCCCCTGTACTCATAACACTGTATACTTCTGAAATTAATTGGTTTTGTCGAGACGTTTCCACAGAAGCAAGACTTTCCCATCCAAAATCATGTCGCGAAAATTCAGGCTCTCTTACTTCCTTTTCTACTACTTCTTCTGTCTCATTAATTTTTTTCTCGTTAATGTCGAACACCTCTTTCTTATCAATTGAAATATTATGTCATGCATAAATTTTGCATGAATCCAAAATACTTCTTTATTATCTAATAAATCATATCATTTATATGTGATTTAAACGTGAAATTCATGTGTGCAAACATGCATTTTTCGTTTTCTTACATTTATTTTGATTTATTTTTTCAGTTTATCAATCATTCCAATCTAAAAATCTTTGAAACCGTCTAATATACCCTGTTTAAAGCCTTTTTTCTCGAATTAAGGTGTGTTATTTGTCTTCAATTTGTCTATATTTTATCTTGTTTTTGGAAGTTGATGGGTTGAATCCTGAAAATACCGTCGTCTTTTAGTTGTAATGAATCCTGTTTCATTTTATAATCTTACGTATAGTTAAATCTATACGAGAGGAGAAGTGTATGGTCGATACTGTTAATCTTTGGCTCCTAGTTGGAGTTCTTATTATTGTTGTTGGATTTGCAATGAAAATTGATTCAATCGCTGTTGTTTTAGTCGCTGCTGTTGTTACTGCTTTAATTGGTGGTATGAACATTGGTGAGATTTTAGAAACACTGGGTTCTAACTTTGTTAAGTCCCGTGGTTTAACGATCTTTGTCTTAACGCTACCGGTAGTTGGGGTATGTGAGCGTTATGGATTAAAAGAACAAGCTGTAAAACTTATTCAAAAAATGAAAGTTCTTACAGCAGGCCGTGTTATTTGGGTTTACCAATTAATTCGCCAATGTGCCGCTGCTGGTGCATTACGTTTAGGAGGACATCCTCAATTTGTCCGTCCATTGATTCATCCAATGGCTGAGGGTGCTGGAATTCAAGAAAAAGGTTCCGCATTATCCGTTGCAGAGGAAGAAGAAATTAAAGCAGGTGCCGCTGCTGCTGAAAACTATGGTAACTTCTTTGGTCAAAACTTATTCCCTTATGCAAGTGGTGTTATCTTAATTGTTGAAACACTTGTTGAACAAGGTTATGACGTAACACACCAAGGAATCGCACTTTGGAGCGTTCCAGTCTTTGTAATTGCTCTAGTACTTGGAGGCGTTCAAACAGTTCTGTTAGATCGTCGCATTAAGAGAGGGGCTAAATAATTATGACAGCTAATTTTTGGGAATTATTCTTAGAAATGTGGTATATGGTTGTTGGTTGTATTTTTATCGCAACTGCAATTTCAGCATATCGCAATATTGATGATAACCGCAAATACGGTGCCGCATCATTTTGGATTATTTTAGCCGTATTATTTATGTTAGGAAAATACATTCCTAATAAAATTAACGGGTTACTTGTGTTAGCACTTGGAGTCCTTTCATTTATGAAGACCGTTAATATTGGAGATATTGAGCAAATTTCTCAAGATTTCCGTGATGAACAATCAGATCGAATCGGATTTAAAATCTTTATTCCTTCTGTATTTATTGCAATCGGAGCATTCTTATTCTCCTTTGTATTACCAAAAGTTGCGCCAGGTGTTAGTGCTGGTGTTCTTGGGTATATTGCAATTGGATTGTCTGCAGCATGTGGATTAATCGCAACCTTTATTATTACAAAAACAAAACCTAAAGGTGTCATGAATGACGCAACACGTCTTATGCGTACAATGGGTTCATTCAGTATCTTACCGCAATTGCTTTCAGCCCTAGGTGTTGTCTTTACAACAGCTGGAGTTGGTAGTTTAATTGCGACACTACTTGGTAGCTTTATTCCTAATGGAAACATCTTTGCAGGTGTTGTTGCTTACTGTGTTGGTATGGCCATCTTTACAATTATTATGGGTAATGCTTTTGCGGCATTTACCGTTATTACAATTGGAATTGGAATTCCATTTGTGTTTGCACAAGGTGCTAACCCACTGATTGCAGGTGCGCTTGCAATGACAGCTGGTTTCTGTGGTACTTTACTAACACCAATGGCTGCGAACTTTAATATTGTTCCAGCTGCACTTCTTGAAACAAAATCACAATATTCTATTATTAAATATCAAGCACCTATGGCTCTTATTATGCTCGTAATCCATATCTTCTTGATGTATTTCTTAGCTTTCTAAAAAATTATTGAAGGAGGACGTATCTATGAAAGTTTTAATTACAGGTTTTGATCCATTTGGTGGGGAAAAAATGAATCCTGCTTATGAAGCAGTTAAATTACTCCCTGATACAATCGAAGGGGCCGAAGTACTTAAACTCGAAGTTCCAACCGTCTTCAACAAATCGGTTGAGGTATTAGATGAAGCGATGGCTAATCATCAACCTGACATTGTCATCTGTGTTGGTCAAGCTGGAAATCGTTTTGGGGTTACACCTGAACGTGTAGCGATCAACCAAGATGATGCTCGTATTAAAGACAACGAAGGCAATCAACCGATTGATGAAACAATCTTCGAAGATGGTAAAGCAGCATATTTCGCTACATTACCAATCAAAGCAATGGTTGAGAATATGAAGCAAGCTTCAATTCCCGCAAGTGTTTCAAACACAGCAGGTACCTTTGTATGTAATCATCTTATGTATGGATTACTCTATTTAGTTGATAAAAAATATCCTAATGTTCGCGGTGGCTTTATTCATGTGCCTTTCGCAACAGAACAAGTTATGGATAAACCGACTGCACCAAGCTTAACTTTAGAACAAATCGCTAAGGGCTTAGAAGTATGTATCGCTACAGCCGTAACGGTTAAAGAAGATCACAAAATTCAAGGTGGCGCAATCAGCTAATGAATAATCAAATGTTTGTTTATGGATCTTTAATGGAAGGGTTCTTTAATTTTGATAAATATGTCGATGGACATGTTGTTTCAATTGAAAAAGCTTATGTTCTTGGAACATTGTATGATATGCCTTATAAAGGCTATCCAGCACTTTTACAAGAAGGCAACACCAAGGTTTGGGGTGAAATCATTACAGTTAAAGACCTCAGTCTCATTATCGATGATATTGATGCGATGGAAGGTTTTAATGGACGTGATGATGATGAGTATAAACGCATTCCCTCTACCATTACCAAAGAAAATGGTGATACAGTAGAACTGGGTGTTTACTTCTATAATCTTAAAGATCAAGATGTTCGGTTTGATGAAGCAATTCTTCTTCCAGAAGGAAGTTGGAGAGCATTTAAAACCTCGAAAAAATAAAACATGCCAAATTGGCATGTTTTTTTATATCATCTTAACCTTGTAATAAACATCCTCTTGTCCTTTTGTGACCGGAATCATCTCAAATTCATAATGATATTCACGATGAACATCCAAAAACTGAGGATCGTGCTTTGATAACCATCCGACAACATCAACTGCCACAATACATGCTACACAGTCATCATTGGTTCTACACGCCCCAACATTAAGTGGTAATCGATCAGACTTGATCATAAGGCCTTTTTGCAATGAATTCGTCAAGGAAGCCCAAAAGATTTGCGTATGATTTTTATACGTCTTTGGACTTACTTCTTCTTCGATAACTTCCTCATATACAGCCAAACCGAGATCGTCATTTAAATTTTGATAATTCGCATGCGGACCTTTTCCAAAATAGTGAAACGCGTTATATGACGGTTCAAGAGGAATCTTAAATCCAATCATCGACAGACCCGAATGGATTGAGGGCTTAAACGATTGCCGCACCCATACACGTCCATCTGCGTAGACTTTATAAATTGTATGCACTACAGAACCATTTGCAAGCACACTACGAACCGTAATGCGAACGCGCGAATCATTTACAACTACAATTGAAAAATGCTGTGTCGTCGATTCAACGGCTTCCTGCGACCACTCACGTGTAAACGAATTCCAATGTTCGTTATCTTCATAATTCATCGGTCCACGATTACACAGTAGACTCATCGGCCGACAAAACAACATTTCATCATGAAAACAATACGAATCCATAAAACCCGTTTTTTTATTAAAAGACAGTGAAAAATATTCGCCGTATACATCACATCGCTCTTGTGACTCCACAACTTTAATAGCGGCATAATCATCCGCCATTGAAACCTCTTGCTTCACCAAATGATGAAGACGCAATTGATGAGACAACACATCCTCATCTGTGTAAGGATCTTTAACATAAAGATTTAAGTGATACATTGCATCAAATTCATAAAAACTTGGTGTATTTACAGGTACTTCTTGAATTTCCCCCACCCCAATAGCGATCGTTACGGATGATTCTGATCCTAAAATTCTGTGCCCATCTTTAAGCACACACGACCGAAACACCGCATGTTCCGTATTTAAGTGTTTAAAATTATTACGAACACTTATGGTTTTTGTTTTGGGATTAAACTGGCTAAAGGTTAAGACTTGGTATCGAGGTGAGAAATGACCCGATAACTTACCCTGACACCATTCGTGAAGTTCATCCAATTGATGTTGTATTGGACATTCCAGATGTATATCGAAATCTTGCCTTTGCGATCGATCACAATCTGTATTCCTTAGTCTTTGAGCCCTACATTCTTGCCTATCTGCTCGAAAGTCATCACCAAAACATCCGCTTAGTATATGACCCTTAACTTTCGGAATACTTATTGCTTTATTTTTAGAGCTACACGGAAGTTCATCTTCCTGACTCTTTAGTTCTATTTGATCGCATTTCATGATTTCGCCTCCTTATAAAAACATGCATCTGAATGCGCTTTCTAAAAAGATACCACCCTAGACTGGTGATGTCAAATATTAAATGCTTCATGAGCGAATAAAAGCATAATCCTTTATATATATACCCCCTGTGGTATAATAGTTTTGTAATAATAAGAGGTGGACAATGATGTTTAATGAAGCATTACAGAAACTTAGGTCACCGAGGTCGTTGATGAAACTTGCGTTATTTTCGATTTTCTTTCTCGCAATCTATACGCTGATTGATTCCTTCAACCTCAGTTACCGTGAGATGATACTTGAATATGGTATGTATCTCGTTATTATCAATGTGTTTATAAATCTATTAATGGCAGTTCTCAGTGGTCTCTTAATGGTTTTAAATACAATTATGGTGGATCTAAAAGGTATCGAAAGTAAAGGTGCAAATCTCAGCTTTGTATCGATTCTATTCGGAATTCTTACCTACGGATGTACCCCTTGTGTTATTGCATTTTTCGCAAACATCGGAATTGCCTTCTCAGTCATGGCCCTTCCGTTAGCCGGACTTCCGTACAAATTACTTTCATTAGTACTAATCCTTCTCGGACTTGTCTGGACACGTTATGAAATCAATAATACAACATGTAAAATAAAAGCACCTACTGCATAGGTGCTTTTTATTTTATTGTATCTCGTTATCGAGACTTAACGATGAGATTGATTGCATCTTGAACGCGTTCATGATCACGACCCGATTCATCGACACAATCCAGTAGATTGTCTACTGCAATCAGTTTAATAATACGATCAACGCTTGATCGTACAGCCGTTAATTGAACCAAGACATCTTGACAGCTCTCACCTTCTTCAAGCATACGCGTAACACCTCGTATTTGTCCTTCAGCTCGTTTTAAACGGTTTAATAATTGTTTTTCACATGTCATTGTGACATCGCTCCCTTATAAATCGACATACCACCCATTACATTCACAACTTGAAATCCTTGATCCGAAAGAAAACGAGATGCTTCTTGAGAACGCTGACCGGTTAGACAAATTATATGATACATCTTGTCCTTCGAAAGTTTCTTATACTGATCTGCCAATTCACCAAGTGGAATATTTAGCGCGCCTTTAATATGACCACTTTCAAACTCCCACACATCCCGAACATCAATGATATTCAAACTTTCGTTACGATTTAACTGTGACTCTAATTCTGGGGTCATAATAGTTTTATACATACTGATACCCTTCCTAAAAAATATAATGTGGCATAAGCCACATTATATCATATCTTTACAATTATATTTTACTGTCTAAGTATTTTTCAAGTGCTTGTTTTGGTTGGAATCCACTGATTTTTTCAACAGGTTCGCCATCTTTAAACAAGATCATTGTTGGTATACTCATAACATTAAATTCCGTTGCAGTTTGGCGGTTTTCATCAATATCTAGTTTCGCAACTTTGATTTTACCTTCATATTTTTCTGCAAGTTCATCAATTACAGGTGCAAGCATTTTACATGGTCCACACCACTCAGCGAAGAAATCTACAAATACGAGTCCCTCTGAAGTTTGTTCTTTAAAGTCTTTATCTGTTATATGTAATGCCATAATTGTTACACTCCTTTTGGTTATTTACCTTATGACTCTATTATACCCCCTACGGTATAATAGTAAAGTGATTTGCATAAAAAAAGACAATCTTTTTAAAGATTGTCCCGATCCTTATTCATTGTGATCCTCTAGATCATTAAAGCGTTGTAAGTCTTTTTCTTCGACAAGTACAAAGAAGAGGTCCCCTTCACGCACTTTATATTCTGGACTCACAAGAATTTGAAACTCTTGATTATTATCACACTTCATACCAAGAATATTAAAACCATACTCTTGACGAAGGTTTAAGTCGTTAATGCTTTTACCATACCATGATGAAAGTGCATGAATCTCGACAATATTGTATCGATCATCAATTCTCAAGGCATCTATTACACTATGTTTCGCAATCTCATTTGCCAGTCGTTTTCCCATTTCTACTTCTGGTAACACGACACGATCAGCACCTACTTTTTTCAGAACTTCATAGTAATCCATATTTTTTGTTTTCACAATAACATGTTTACAACCCAACTTTTTAAGATTTAGAACACCGAGGATTGTGGATTCCAAACGTTCTCCCGACGCAATAATTGCGATATCGGCATTTGCGACATCCGCAGCTTCGAGTTGTTCAAGTTTGGTGAAGTCGGCTTGAACAGCATGCTCTACTAAATTCGCTACTTCTTCAACACGTTCCATTTTCGAATCCATCGCAATAACATCAACTTTATGTCGCGCTAATGTTTTCGCAATCGATGCTCCAAATAATCCAAGCCCTAAGATAGCAACAGTTTTATTTGTCATTATTTCGCTCCTTTATCCGATTAAGACATTCCCTTCAGGGTAACGAATTAACGGTTCTTTCTTTTCTGCACGGCCACCAAACGAGAGGAAGAATGTTAATAATCCAATACGTCCAGCAAACATTAATACGATTAATACAATTTTACCAATCACAGTAAGATTTGGTGTAAGGCCCATTGTAAGACCTACAGTACCAAAACACGAGAATACTTCTACCAACACATACTCAATACCGTAACGTTCAGGTATCGTTTCTGTTATCAGAAGTATGAGTGAAGCAAGTAAGACCATAATAATCCCTGCAAATACAATTAAGAGCGCCTTCTCTACTTTTTCATGAGAGATGGATCGATTCTTAAAGTGTGTTTGTTCATCTCTTAACTTGGCACGAACAAAGAGTACAATGGTAGCAACGGTCGTAACTTTAACACCACCACCGGTTGAACCCGCTGAAGCACCAATAAACATTAAGAGAATTGTAACAAAAATACCCATTGACGAAACCGTCGCATAGTTAACATTCGCATAACCTGCCGTACGCGGGGTAATCGCCATAAACAGATAATTTATAAGTTGCATATGGAATGGTAAATCCGCAAAGGTTCCATTGCGACTTTCACTTAACCAAAAGAGTAAAAAACTTACGCCTAAGATTGACAGTGTTGTAATCAGTGTAATTTTGGTATGCATAAGTAATTTACGATTCCGTCGATATGATAACACATCACGCCAGACGATAAACCCTAAGCCACCCACGACTATAAGTCCACCAATTGTGAGAATCACAAGTGGATTTTGAGTAAACCCTTCTAAACTATCCCCAAATAAATCAAATCCAGCATTACAAAATGCGGATATACTATGGAATACAGAGAAATAAATACCTTTTAATAAACCAAATCTCGGAATAAAATCAATCGCTAAAAGTGCCGCACCAATTGCTTGAATCGTAAGTGAAAATCGAATAATATATCGAATTAAGAACTGCGCATCCGATAGGCTATCCGTATTAATGGCTTCACGAACAATCAAACGTTGACGTAAGTTTAAACGTTTTCCTATAAAGACAAAAAACATCACGATAATTGACATGAACCCAAGTCCACCAATTTCAATTAAAGTAATGATCACCGTTTTTCCAAAATAGTTCCAATGTTCTGCGGTATTAAGCGTAACCTGACCGGTCACACATACTGCAGATGTCGCTGTAAATAATGCATCCAAAAAGTTTGTTGCATGGCCACTTTGACTTGATATTGGCAAAGACAACAAGGTCGCACCAACAAGAATTGTTAGTGCGAAACCAAGTGCAATATATTGAGGAATTGTAAGTTTTTTAAATTTACGTTTCATTTTTTCAACCTCAACCTCGATAATGAACGCATAAGAGCAAGTTGAGCACGTTTTAAATCAAGACCATCTTCATACTCTTTCTTTTCATTCAGACGCTTTTCAGCACGAATTCGTGCCTGTTCAGCTCGATGGAAATCAATTTCTGCTTCGCTCTCGATTGTAGCAACCAAAAGGGTTCCTTGATTGTTTTCAAACGTAAACAAGCCTTCTGAAACCGCAAAATTCTCTTTTCCATCTTTCGATTTTGTATACATTGTTCCAATTTCAATTGGCAATACAATTGCCATATGTTCTTGGAGCACCGTGCGTTGTCCGTCAGAAGTTGGGAGTGTGATGGATTCCACATCAACACTCCGGTATGCTCCCTCTGGTGTAACTATTTTTAGATTAAACATTTTCTTTTGTTACGCCTGCCTTGCGGTAAACGTCATCGATTGTAGATGCAAACAAGAATGCTTGTTCTGGTAAGTGATCCACTTCACCCTCTAAAATCGCTTTAAAGCTACGGATTGTGTCAGCAATTGGCACATAAGAACCCGGAATCCCGGAGAACGTTTCCGCAACAAAGAACGGTTGGGACAAGAAGTTACGGATCCTACGCGCACGGTTAACCGTTAACTTATCATCTTCACTTAATTCGTCCATACCTAAGATTGCAATAATATCTTGTAAATCTTTATAACGTTGCAAGATTTTTTGAACCTCTGTCGCAACATAAACATGCTCTGCACCAACAACATCTTCTGATAGAAGATTACTGCTGGATTCAAGTGGATCAACCGCTGGGTAAATCCCTAGAGCTGCAATATTACGATCCAATACTGTTTTCGCATCTAAGTGCGTAAATGTAATGGCAGCAGCAGGGTCCGTAAGGTCATCAGCTGGAACATAAATCGCTTGAATTGATGTAATTGATCCTGATTTTGTTGAAGTGATGCGTTCTTGTAATTGACCCATTTCTGTAGCAAGTGTTGGTTGATAACCAACAGCAGATGGCATACGACCAAGTAAAGCCGAAACCTCTGAACCTGCTTGCGTAAATCGGAAAATATTATCAATGAATAATAAAACATCCTGTTTGTTTTGATCACGGAAGTTTTCAGCCATCGTTAGAGCGGATAATGCAACGCGCATACGTGCTCCAGGTGATTCATTCATTTGACCATAAACAAGTACAGTATTTTCAAGAACTTTAGCGTCCTTCATTTCGTGATATAGATCATTTCCTTCACGAGTACGTTCACCAACACCCGCAACAACCGAAAGACCACTGTGTTCAATTGCGATATTGTGAATTAATTCTTGCATTAGAACAGTTTTACCTACACCCGCTCCACCAAAAAGGCCAATTTTTCCACCTTGTGGATACGGACAGAGTAAATCAATAACTTTGATACCTGTTTCTAACACAGTATTTGTAGTTTGTTGATCTTTAAAGGGTGGTGCCTCACGATGAATTTCATGCATCTCAACACCTTCTGTGCTGAATGTTTGTTCATCGATTGGTTCTCCCAATACATTAAACATGCGGCCTAAAATTTCTTTTCCGACCGGAACTTTGATCGCAAATCCTGTATCCTCAACTTCGAGTCCACGAGACAAGCCATCTATAGGACCCATTGAGATACAACGCGCTAAATCATTACCAATATGTTGTGACACTTCAAGAGTGACATCCATCGATTCATGTTTTACTTTTAAAGCATTGTATAGTTTTGGCATGTTCACTTTTTCAAAGCGAACATCCACAACAGGACCTACAATTTGTACGATACGACCTTTCATCTAAGAAACCTCCATTCCAGAAACAATTTCTGATATTTCTTGTGTGATTGCCTCTTGACGCACTCGATTATACTTGCGGCCAAGATCGTCAATCATATCTTGAGCACTATCAGTTGCTTTTTCCATGGCAATCCGACGTGTTGTATGTTCACTAACTTTTGAAGTTAGATATGTAAATTTAACGAGACTCATCAGTGATTGTTTAATCATCATTTCCGATGCTTCTTCAAAGCTTGGTTCATAGATGACATCATCACGACGACCACTTGATTTTGTATTCAAAATATGAAGTTTAAACTCGAGGGTCATCGCATTTTCATACTCGGGTATGATAGCGACAATTTGATGTGTTGATACAAACGGATTAATCGTTTTAATAATATCGTGCAGTTCAATACGTTCACTTGACACCTCAGGATTAATGATGTTTACACCTCGTGTTTGTAAAAAATCGTAGGCTTGTGCACCAAGACTAATAACCATGTCCTCTTCACGATAAACTTCTAATAGTTTCCGTGCTAAACCTTGAGTATATGCTGAACATAATCCAAGATCTGGCATTACGACAAGATAAAGTCGTGGTGTATCATCAATAATCGCTTCATCAAAATGAATAAATTGTTCTGAAACTTTAGTAACAGCTTCATAGTAATCTTTGAACTCACTCATCTGGTCACGATAGCGTTGTAGTTTACTTAAGGAAACAAGTTTCATCGCCTTAGTAATTTTTTGAGTTGAAGTTATGGATTTTATACGTTTTTTTATACCTGAAGTATTAGGCATGATGCGCCGCCTTAAAATCACTTATTTCTTCATCAATAATTGTTTTCAAATCTTCAATTAACGCATCATCCAAGACATAGTCTTTTTTAATACGTTCGAGTACATCTGCATGTGTTTGAACAAAACGACCATGTAAGTGTTTCTCAAACGCTAAAACTTCTTTAACCTCTAATTGGTCAAGATAGCCATATTTGTTTAAGAACATACTTATAATCATCAACTCATGTGGTGTCTTTGTAAGCGCACCTTGTTTAAGAAGCTCGGTTAAACGACGACCATGGTCAATCGTTTTTTGCGTTGCTTCATCAATATCTGAACTAAATTGAGCAAAACTCAATAATTCATGATACGTTGCAAGTTCAAGTTTTAGTGACGATGCTACATGTTTCATTGCTTTAGTTTGTGCTGCTGATCCTACACGAGATACAGACATTCCACTATCTACGGCAGGACGAACACCACTGTTGAATGAATCAAGGTTTAAGAATAATTGACCATCTGTAATTGAAATTACATTTGTAGGGATATAAGCTGAAATATCACCTGCTTGCGTTTCAATAATTGGTAACGCAGTCATTGAACCGCCGCCGTAATTTTCATTAAGTTTAGCAGAACGTTCGAGTAAGCGTGAGTGAAGATAGAAAACATCCCCAGGATACGCTTCACGACCTGCTGGTCTTCTTAATAGCAATGAAATGGTTCGATAAGCAACCGCATGTTTAGAAAGATCATCATAGACAATAAGGACATCTTCGCCATTATCCATCCAATGCTCTCCAATTGCACATCCTGTATAAGGTGCAAGGTATTGCAGTGGTGCTAATTCACTTGCAGTACTTGAAACAACAACTGTATAGTCCAATGCATCATGTTCTTTAAGTTTCTCAACAACCATCGCAACAGTCGAAGCTTTTTGTCCAATTGCAACATAGATACACTTCACATTTTGACCTTTTTGATTCAAAATAGCGTTTAAAGCAATACTTGTTTTACCCGTTTGGCGGTCTCCAATAATTAATTCACGTTGACCTTTTCCAATAGGAATCATTGAGTCAACAACTTTAATTCCAGTATGAAGCGGTTCGTGCACTGATTTACGCGTCATAACACCTGGAGCTACACGTTCAATTGGACGTACATCTACAGTTTCAACAGGTCCTTGACCATCAATTGGTTGACCTAATGCATTAACAACACGTCCTAAAAGGGCATCACCAACACCGACTTCGATAATATGGTTTGTACGGTAAACAACATCCCCTTCTTTAACGAGTTTATCATTCCCTAAAAGTACAACCCCTACTTGGTTTTCTTCTAAGTTTAGAGCTAAACCAAATACTTCATCATTGAAACGGAGCATCTCACCAGATAGAACTTGATCTAAACCACGTACGAAGGCAATACCATCACCGACTTTGAAGACTTTACCAACATCAACATTGGCTTCATCAAATTCGATAGTACTAATTTTTTCCTTTAACATCTGTAAGATGTTTTCAGTTTGGTTACTCATTCTCTAATCCTCCCTGGTTTAAGATTCGATCCAACTTACTTTTAATACTTGTGTCATAAATATCATGGTTGACACGAACCACAAGACCATTAATCAACGAATCATCAACATGATATGCAATTTCAAAAACACCTTTGTATCGTGCTTTCAAATTATGCATCAATTGGTCTTTTTCGTCCTCAGTTAAAACATTTGGACTTGTAACTTCAACAACATTGAGATGCTTACCTTCTTCAAGGAAATCACGATATTCGCGTACAACACGACTAAAATCGCTCATAAGTTTCGCATCTTGAATCATGCCAAGAAATTTCACAACCTCTTGAGGAAATGATTTTCCCAATTCATTCCATACTGGTGTCAACGCATTCTGATCTAAAAACGTCGCTACCATAATACGATTAAATTCTTCATCGTTCAAAAATTCTTGAAATGTTTGTAACGCTTCATAGAATTCGAGAGGTTTACGTGTTTCAACCCCTACTTGATAAAGTGCTTCTGCGTAGACTTTAGTACTTATAATCATAAGCATTCATTTCCTTCGCAAGATCATCCATCATCTTCGTATTATTAAGTGCTGTATCTTGTAAAACCTTACGATTTACATCTACTGCAACTTCAAGCATGTACTGTTGAACTTCTGTATAAAGTTTTTTCTTTTCTAATTCATATTCTTTTTGCAATGCAGCCTGACGGCGATCGATTTCTACCTGAGCAGACGCAATAATATCTTTACGTTTTGCTTCAGCATCGGCCATCATGTCACCTTCAATTTTTTTCAGGCGCTCCATTGCGACAACATACTCATGACGTTGTTCTTCTTTAAGTTTTTTTGATTCTAGCTTAAGTGCTTCTGCTTCTTTTACTTCGCTCTCAATTAATTCCGAACGTTTTTCTAAGTATTCTTGAACAGGTTCGTGTAAATATTTTTTATACATCAAATATATTACGAATGTAGCACCAAGCTGAGCTGCCATCGTCAAGAGATTTGGCATTAACTTTTGTGCAATATCGATAGTCATAGAACCCTCCTAATATCTTACTAAAATACAAAGATTAACAAGAATGAAATTAACATACCATAAATAGCAGCTGTTTCAGCAATACCAGCACCAAGAATTAACATAGCACGGATTTTACTTTCTGCTTCTGGATTTTTTCCAACTGCTTCTACAGCTTTAGCCGCTGCATAACCTTGTCCAATTGTTGAGAAAATCCCTGTCATAACCGCTAAAGCAGCAGCAATCGCTACTAACCCTCTACCAACACTAACTGTATCCATTTTAAATCCTCCTTATTCTGAATACTCGACAGCAATTAAAATTGATGTCAATGAAATAAATATAAATGCCTGCAAAAATGCAGAAAATAAATCAAAATATAAATGCAATACTGGGGCTACTATAACACCCATAAAGTTGAATCCACCAATTACTGGAACAAAACTACTTAACCACGCTGTAAACGTATAGAGTAATGTCATAATGACCGTTCCCGATAATACGTTCCCAAATAAACGTAATGACAAACTTATGAGCGGTGCAACAGTACCGAAAAAGTTTGGAATTACAAACGGGAAGAATGGTTCAAAGAAACCTTTGATATATCCCTTGGCACCATTCGCGTCAATCTTTGCAATTTGGATGAGAACAAACGTTATAATTGCGAGAACGAGTGTAACACTATAGTTACTTGTCGGTGCTTCTAATCCCGTTAAACCCATCATATTTGCTAAGAGAATGTAAATAAACACACTCCCAATGTACGCCGCCATGCGCTTCCCATGTTTTTCTCCCATGTTCTGCACAGTAAACGTAGTTATGGTTTGAACATAAAGAACTGCTTTAAGGGCTAATCCTTTCGGACGTTCCTCAAGCGTTAAATCTTTAAGCTTAGTACCAATAACATAAAACAAGGCGGAGACAGCAACTGTTAAGATCAAGACTGAATAGAGTTCACTCTGTACCATGCTTATTCTCCTTTGTAAATAATCCCGACATAAATAATATGAGTCGATCAATCAAATACGATGCCGCTAATGCATACGGGTTAATTGCATTAGGAAACATAAATGCAAGCAATAGTGGTAACCATAAGATTACAAATACAAATATGATGTACCGTACATATTTACCTACAATAAACTGATCTTCATCGAGAATAATCGCATAAAATTTTTCTCTGAAAAATCCTAGCGTTAATAGACATGCCCAGCCAATGAGCCAACCAAGAGTCATTCGCCAATCAAAGAACATCAGAATCATTGCCACAATCGCAATCACACCAACTTTAATTTTCTTTGCCATAAGCACCTCCATAATCTCAAAAAAACCCCGTTTTGTTCGCATCCACTTTCTGTAAAAAAAGTTAGACATTCATAACGGGTTATCGACTCCTTCATTCAACACTGTGAATACGGGTAAATCGTAACACATTGAAGGTTATTTTTCAATGAATAATGCACCGTGGAATGTACAACAACAAGGAAATAAAAGGCTTAAATTTGCCCATATATAAATAGGATAGAAAAACCGACTTTTCGACGACTAATTTTAACACAAACTTAACAATTTAAAGTTGTATTTTTATTGTTTATTGACAGTATGCTTGATAATCAATAAAAAAAACTGCAATCATCTCTAACAGATGACCGCAGTTTCACATTATTTATTCGCTTGCGAAAGCGGAATCATTGAAAGTTGCACACGTTGTTTTGCTGCATCTACATCAACAACCCAAACCTTCACAACATCACCAACCGCAACGACATCCGTTGGATGCTTAACAAACTGATCACTTAATTTAGAAATATGAACGAGTCCGTCTTGTTTAACACCAATATCTACAAATGCTCCAAAGTCGACGACATTACGAACGGTACCGTTGAGTTCCATTCCCGGTTTCAAATCTTCCATTGTTAAAACATCAGAACGTAAAAGCGGACCACTCATCTCATCACGCATATCGCGTCCTGGAGCAATCAACGCTTTAAGAATATCGCTGAGTGTCTCTTTACCTAAATCGTATTTCTCAGATAATTCATTGATTGATAACGACTCTAAGTGTTTTCGTGTCGCTTCCGTCCCTAAGTCTTTGAGTGCAATTCCCTCATCACTTAAAAGTTGTTTCGTGATGACATAGGTTTCAGGGTGAATTCCAGTATTATCTAAAATGTTTTTCCCTTTAGGTATGCGAAGAAATCCGATTGCTTGCTCAAATGATTTGGGTCCTAAACGTGGTACTTTTTTAATTTTTGTACGCGAATCAAATGAGCCATTTTCCTCACGGTACGATACAATATTTTGCGCTGTAGTTTTCGTTAATCCCGCAACATGTTCGAGTAATTGCGGACTTGCCGTATTCACATCCACACCAACTTGGTTAACTGCTGTTTCAACCACAAAATCTAACTGGTTTGATAAGTTTTTCTGACTAACATCATGTTGATATTGTCCTACACCAACAGACTTCGGATCAATTTTAACGAGTTCTGCTAATGGATCTTGAATTCTTCGTGCAATACTTACCGCAGATCGTTGTTCAACTTGAAGATCCGGAAATTCTTTACGCGCAATGTCACTTGCAGAATAGACGGATGCACCAGCTTCATTAACGATCAGATAGAACGTTTTGGTTTTAACATTCTTAAGGTTTTCCGCGACAAAAACTTCAGACTCACGACTTGCGGTACCATTACCAATCGCAACCATATCAACCTGATATTTTTCTATGAGATTAACAAAAATTTGTGCAGCTTCACGTTGTTTATGCGCTGGTGCAGGATTATGTGGATAAATAACATCAATTGCTAGAACTTTACCAGTTTCATCAACGATAGCAAGCTTACATCCTGTACGATAAGCAGGATCAAATCCCATAACTGTACGCCCTTTTAAAGGTGCTTGCAATAACAAATTCCGTAGGTTTTCACCAAAAATTGAAATTGCTTGTTTATCTGCTTCTTCGGTTAACATATTGCGCACTTCACGTTCTATCGCAGGTTTTATAAATCGCTTATAACTATCTTCGTATGCATCTCGAACCATTTGAACGGTTGGCGAATCGGTTTTATTCGCGATGATTTGATGATCCAGATAACGCATGATTTTGGTTTCATCTACAACAATATCAACTTTAATGACACCCTCTTTTTCGGCGCGATTCACCGCTAAAACACGGTGAGAAGCAGCATTTTTGACGGGTTGTGTAAATTCATAATACATCTCATACACATGACGTTCATCTTTCGATTCATCTTTAAGTGCTGTCGTTAAAACACCGGTTTTGATTGAAAAATCACGAATCCATTCGCGAAATGCAGGTTCATCCCCAACACGTTCCGCAATAATTTCATGCACGCCTTGGTATACTTCTTCCAGCGTATTTAACTCAAATTCATCGCTTAGATACGGTGTTCCGTTTGTTTCAAGGTTGAAATCATAAGGACAGGATAAAACGTAATCGGCTAGTAGCTCCAAGCCTTTTTCCTTAGCAATTGTCGCCTTTGTACGACGTTTTTGCTTATAAGGACGGTATAAATCTTCAACTTTTTGAAGTACTGTCGCTTTACCGATTTCTAACGCCAAATCATCGGTTAACTTACCTTGCTCATCAATAAGACGCAACACTTCCTCTTTACGCGATTCTAATGATTCAAGATATCGATGACGCTCTTCAATTTCACGAATTTGTACTTCATCCAGTGTTCCCGTAACTTCTTTACGGTAACGCGCGATAAAAGGTACTGTATTACCATCAGCTAATAATTTTAAAACCGCATCAATTTGATGCGGACCGTACTCTTTAAGCTCTTTCTTGAGTAAATCAACTATATTTTTTTCCATTTAATTTCCTCACTTCTACCCCTATTTTAACACACCTTAATCAAAATAAAAAAGCGTGTATCACGCTTTTGAAAATTCTGCTAGTAAGCCTTCATATACAACCTCAAACGCTTCAACTTTCGTGAAATCATAAGGTTGCACAAGATAATTAGGGGTTTCCCAAAACACAAGATTAGCCTGTTCCATAACCTCCGCGACAAACTCTGAGCAATAATACCCATTTTCACGCGCGATGCGACGGTTAAACGCCGCACCAACAAGCCCCACAAAATTATAGTGGTATGCATCCATATTTTCCACAAACACCCCGACATTTGCCTTTAAAAGTGCATACGTCTCCGATTCAACATCAAGTTTAAGAACCAAACAACGCGTATTCTTAAATCGCTTAAACGTTCCCTCGTAAAAACTCTCCTTCACAAACCCTCCCCAAAAAGGATTGTGAGGTTGTTTCCGACCAAAACTATACAGCGTATGCAACGAAGCATCAAATGATATTGAAACATGATTATAAGGAGCACCTGTAACCATCTTGATAATTCGAGTTAAAAGACTCCCTGTATCACTTAACACAATATAAACTTCTTTACGTTCCACAATTCACCTCAAATATTAATGAAAATATTATAGCACAACTTTTAACGCAATCCAGTCACCTTGCCATCAACATAATCCATATCCACCGCATTTGGATGCTTTGGTAAACCAGGCATCGTTAAAATGTTGCCGAGTAACACAACTACAAAGCCTGCACCCGCTGCTAATCGGACATCACGCACATGAACAGAAAAGTTTGCAGGTGCATTGAGTTTTTTAGGGTCATCACTGAATGAGGTTTGAGTTTTCGCAATACAAATAGGAAGACCACTAGGGTATCGTGCTTCAATATCCTTAAGTTTCTCAAGAGCAAGATTCGAATAAGATACGGAATCCGCACGATAGATTTCTTGCGCTACCGTTTCGATTTCTTGTTTAAGATCCCTGCTTAAAGGGTATAGAGGTTTAAATTGAGATGGTTTGTTACACATTTCAATCACAGCACGTCCCAAGGCTTCACCACCTTTTCCACCTTCAGAAAATACGCTCGTTAAGATTACTTCGCATCCAAGCTTATCTCCCAGCTGAATTAAGTATTCGATTTCTGCGTCTGTATCCGATTCAAATTGATTAATTGCGATGACGACATTATCAGAAAACTTTTTCAAATTTTCAAAGTGTTGAATTAAATTTTTTGACCCTTCCTTGAGCGCTGCGACATTTTCGCTACTTAATTCAGAAAGTGCGACACCACCATTATATTTAAGAGCACGAATTGTCGCGACTAAAACTGTGGCATCTGGGACTAGATTTGCGCTTCGACATTTTATATCATAAAACTTCTCAGCCCCTAGATCAGCCCCGAATCCCGCTTCTGTGACAACATAGTCGCTTAATTTGAGAGCCATGCGTGTCGCAATCACTGAATTACAACCATGCGCAATATTCGCAAACGGTCCACCATGAATCAAAGCGGGTGTATTCTCCGTTGTTTGCACTAAATTAGGTTTCATTGCATCTTTTAGAAGCAACGACATTGCACCCACCGCATCAAAATCACGAGCCGTTAAAACAGCTCCATCAAACGTATAACCCACAACAATACGACTTAAACGTTGTTTCAAGTCATCCATATTTTCTGCCAGACATAAAATCGCCATAATCTCTGACGCTACCGTAATGTCAAAAGAAGTTCGATGTGAGACACGCTTTCCAATGATTTCCAATTCACGTAAGGAACGATCGTTCATATCCATAACACGATGCCAAACAATACGATGCGGATCAACACCCATCTCATTTCCATGATAGATATGGTTATCAATTAAAGCAGCAAGAAGGTTGTGTGCGGACGTAATCGCATGGAAATCTCCTGTAAAGTGAAGATTAATATCATCCATCGGTACAACCTGAGCATAACCACCACCCGTTGCACCGCCTTTCATACCAAAACAAGGACCCAAAGAGGGTTCGCGTAGGGCGCTGATTGCAGATACCCCCAAACGGTTTAAAGCCATCGAAAGACCAATATTTACCGTGGTCTTCCCTTCGCCAGCTGGTGTTGGGTTAATGGCAGTCACAAGAATTAACTTCCCCTTCTCAGGACGTTCCATAATATCCAGTGACAGTTTCGCTTTACTTTGTCCGTAAGGTTCAACCAAAGACGCAGATACACCCAGTTTATCCGCCACGGATTGGACCGGTATCCTTTTCGTCATTTCTGATATCTCTACATCTGTTTTCATAACATTCCTCCTTAAATATAAGAAAGCATAGGAATCCTATGCTTTAGTTAATCGTGATTTGTAAGGTTTCATATAATCCAAACCCTTTTTCAGTACAAAAATTTTAATGGGAAGCATGACGAAAGATTTCGTTACGCGAATTGGTATCATCGCTAGATAACTCTTACCAAGAATCAAACTTAACCAATACGTATTCAATAACAAATTAATCACAATTGTATTAAAAAGTGCAATCCCAATAATAACGGACCAGCTGCAATCTGAATCTTTCAATAATCCATACATCGCTCCAATAATAAATGCAGAAATCGTAAACCCTGGAAAATAGGCACCGCTTTGTGGGAACAGCATCGCTCCTAAGACATCAGCCAGAGCAGCGGCCACCCCACCAAATAACCAACCATATAAATACCCCGCAATCGCCATGGGTACATACGTAAAACTTATCTTAACAATGGGTGTGGGTATTGATAAAAATCGTGAAACAACGACTTGTAGCACCACAAACATCGCAAGATGAGTCAGTTTTCGTGTATTCATAATAAATCCCTCTTTTCTTTGTCAAGCAAAAAGAAAAGGTCTCGCAACGGACGCAATAACACACCGCGCTTTCGCTTCGTCATACAGCAACTTCCCATCTGTATGCACTTAACGCGTGTCATTTACTTTGCTTGATAAATAAAGAATACCAAGACTGCCCTAAGAAATCAACTTATGTTACTATATACTCAAATGAGGTGTATTGACTATGAAAAAAACGAACGCAATGCGCATTCTTGATCAAAAGAAAATAGTGTATCAAATGCGCGAATATCAAAGTGATGGCATCAATATTGATGGCATCTCTGTTGCTGAACAAATCCAAGAATCTGTCGAACGGGTCTTTAAAACCATTGTCTTACACAATGGAAACAGCTACTATGTAGCTTTGATCCCTGTGGCAGATCATATCGATCTTAAAGCATGTGCCAAAGGATTGGGTGTTAAGAAACTCGAACTGCTCCATGTAAAAGAGCTCTTTGATTTGACGGGCTATGTACGCGGTGGTTGTTCACCGATTGGTATGAAAAAACAATTTCCAACGATTATCGATGAAACCTGTCTGCTCTTTGATACCATCATTTTTTCTGGAGGCCGCATCGGCACACAAATTGAAATGAAACCCGAAACTTTGATTGAACTCATCGGTGCGAAAACAGGTGCCATTACCGCTGTTGAGAATTAATAACATTACCATTCACTAAAATTGATGCATTCAAAAAAAAGCAAACACCTTAAATGCGTGTTTACTTTTTTGATGCATGTGTAGAAAGCTAGTTGGATAAATCTTGTTCAACATAAACAGTACGTGTTGGAAATGGTAGTGAAATATCATGTGCCTCAAGTGCATAGATAATAACACGTCGCAGATCGCGTTCCACCGCCCAATTCTTACCCACATACGTTTTACATGTAATCCGTATATTTAATGAGCTTTCCTCATATTCTGTAACACCCTGTACAATCGGTGTCTGCATGATTGAACCCGGATTTTGGTAGTGTTTCACGGTATCATTTAAAACTTCTAAAATAGTATCCAGATCTTTATCGTAAGGAACGGGTACATTGACAACCGCAAACATATACTCTTTCGACATATTTGTAACCATCTTAATCTCACCATTGGGTATGATATAAACCTTACCATCAGTGCCATTGCGTAAACGCGTCGTACGTAATGTGATGTCTTCAACCGTTCCTGTCACATCTGACAACGAAACCACATCACCAACATTAAATTGATTCTCAGATAGAATAAAGAATCCATTAATGACATCCTTTACAAGTTGTTGCGCACCAAACCCTACCGCAACACTTCCAATACTTGTGACCGCAAGAATCGGTTTTGTATCCAATCCAATTGTTTCTAAAATTATGATAAACGCAATGAAATAAACAACATACACCAGTGTTCTTGAAATGATTGGGTATACAGTTCGTTGCTGTTTCCCAAGTGGTACTTTATTTTCAATTTTAATTAAACTTCTACGTATGACTCGAACAATCACAAACACAATAAGCAGCGTTAATGCAATGCTTATCAAACGTAAAACAATCGGTTTTTCAAAAAATAATATGATATTTTCCATAAACTTCAACTCCCTTTAAATAGTTTACCAAGGTTTCGTTTCTAATACAATTCAAAAAGAAACACCACAGTGTTTCTTAATCTTGAAGCTCTTCTGTTTTTTCTTCGTCTTTTGGTAATGATTTTTGATCACGACTTCGCTCAATATGGTCATGAATAAACTTCTCTTCTCGCTCATCAATTTTCTCATTCGTCTTTTCAAGAATCGAAATAAGACGATGTTTTCCTTGAACAGGTAGTGTATCATCACGAACAACATAATTAATACAATATCCAAAAAAGACAACCCATGCAATAATCCAACCTGAAATCAAGAGAATCATCATCGATGCGAGTGGACCGTAGATAGTTTGATAATTCGAGTATTGATTAATATACACAAAGAACAATCGCCCTAATAAAATTAAGACAATTGAAGTAATGGCTGAACCCCAAATTACATCACGAAATCGAGTATATTTAAACGATAACAGTCGATAGAAGAAAACAAAGAAAAATGTAATGACGATCGGTGTTGTAAATTTATTGATAAATGGAACATAGCCGATTAAGATACCAAACGCCATAATCCCTAAAACAATCATAATAAAGTAGACACAAGCTAAAATTCTTAAAAAGAAATGATTGATGTTGACGCCATCTTGTTCACTGCTTAAAAGCAGAAATGAATAGATACTTTTTGATGCAACCCAGATTGATACACCCAGTAATGAAACAATCAACCATAAATTCGATAAATCTGAAGTTTGAATATAGTCCACAAAAGGCAGAATTAAATCCGCTGGTACATATCGTTGTAAGAGTTGAATAATCTGTGATACGTCATAAACATAGGTTCCTACAAACACCACCGATATAATGATAAACGGTGCAATACCCACAATAATTGAATACGCCAAAGCATATGTAAAGAGTGTCCCCTCGTTTGAAGACATCATTTCCATAACGGTTTGGATTTTTTTAATGAATTTTTTCATGCACCACTTCTCCTTATACCAATGTAACAAAAAGACTGGAATAATTCCAGTCTAAATGATTTTTTCGAAAAATGCGTTTACTTTTGATGGATTGGTATCAACCAGTACCTCGCCACCACCAATTAATACAGGTGTCGCCATAATACCGTGTTCTAGAGCGATTGATTTAAAACGTTCAGGATCGTCTTCACGCTTTACCACTTCGATGTGTTCTGTATATTTATTTCGAAGTCCCAACTCTAAGTAATTTTTTAGCGCCATACATTTAGGACAATTGTCCTGAGTTAACATCATTATTTTTGTCATTATCGTGCAATCCTTTCTTTATCAAAGAAGAAGTCATCATCATGTAATGACTCTGATTTCATTTTCTGATAACCATTTCCCTTCATGGAGAAGTTATCCATTGTTTTTGTTTCTGTGTTTAACCCATTAAGCACAACTGGGTTTACTTCTTCATATTCATAGTATGCATCAAAACCAAGATTCATCATTGCTTTATTCGCATTATAACGAACAAAGATCTTAACGTCGTGTGATAACTCTACCGGATCGTAAATCGCTTCAATCAGCTCTACTTCTTCCTCATAGATTGCATCAAGATAGGTTGTAAGCCATTCATAAAGTGATGCTTGTGTTTCCGCATCAAACTTGCGATATAATTCCATAGCTAAGTTCCCGATATAAAGTCCATGGATACTCTCATCACGTAAAATAAGATTAATAATTTCACCTGCTTGCATCAACTTCCCTTGACCATAGAAATAAAGCGGATAATAGAAACCACTATAGAAAAGACATGACTCCAAGAATACACTTGCAACCATCGCTTTCCATTGCGCTACATCAAACTCAAAATCATCTACCGGTTCACCTAAATCCGCATACTGTTTACGATAAGTAAGGCGGTCCAGATTTTCATAATAACCAATGATTAATGCGAGAATATTTTGCATATTCTTATTTTGTTCACCCCAACGGTAAAGATCATCAATTTCTTCATTTTTCATATAGGTCATAAAAATATTTGAATAACTTTTCGCATGAACTGCATTTTCCATGGCAGCCATAAAGTTCAATACAGACTTACGTTGATGATACTTGTGGTCAATCGAACGCGATACTACCGGCATTCCGATATCCCCTTGATAGGTATCTAAGAAGGTAAGTACTAATAAGTTTCGGCCGTATGCCAGTTTCACATCTTCAGGCAAGCTTGCCCATAGATTTAGATCCGGCTGAAGACTGATATCTTCAGGTCTCCAAAACTGACTTAAATTTTGTTCGTAAAACGTTTGTGTAAAATTATCTTCATGTTCATTCCAATTCGCACCATCATATTCACGATTTGCTTTAATCTCATTAATTTGCTTCAACATCATCGTTTTCCTCCTCCTTAAACTGCACAACTTTCACATTCATCAATTCTTAGTTTTTGTGTTCGTGTATAATACAACGTCTTAATCCCTTGGTAATGTGCATAAAGATAATAACGTTGAAGACTTCGTGTCGTTTCATCTGAAGTGATGCACAGTTCAAACGAAATTCCTTGATCAACATGTTTCTGAGCCGTTGCAATAACGTCAATGATCTTATACTTATCCATTTGATATGCCGATTCATACATAAACCCTGCAACATCTGCAGCTGGCATTGGGAAGTATGTTTTTGAGTTTCCATAAGTACGTTCTTCCACAACTTGCTTAATCGGTGTTAATGAAGGGGTTGCACTCATCACATATGCAATCGATCCATTTGGAGCAACCGCAAGACGATTAGAGTTATATAAACCATAAGTCATCACATCTTCTTTTAATTGTGTCCAGTCTTCATCCGTTGGGATTTCCACATCTACCAGAAGTCCCTTCACGACTTCAGTTTTGGGTAATACTTGACCTCGATCGTTGAAATAACTGCCATCTGCATAAGAACTGCGCTCGAAACCGTAGAATTTCTCTCCCGTTTCTTTTGCTTTTTCCATTGAATGAACAAGACTGTAATAATTAATCAAACTAAAGAATACATCAATTAAATCGATATCTTCCTCACTTCCGTAAGCAATAAAGTTTTCCGCAATATAACCATGGTGACCCATGACTCCAAAACCAACACTACGCATAATGCGGTTTGCACGTGCTACTGCAGGAACATGCGCAATATTTGTTTTCTCAGAAACAGAATTCATAATTTCCATCGCTGCAAATACAGTTTCTTTAATTGAGTTGTTTTTAATCATATTCCCCATATGACCGCTGGCAAGGTTACATGAAATGTCTAAGCCAATTTCATCTTCGTCACGACGGTGGTAATCACCGTAATGGGATACGATAGATGGTTGCAAGATTTCAGTACAAAGATTTGAAAATTTGATGGGATGCGCAAGTGGATTCTCTTTATTTACGTTATCTGCATACATTATGTAAGGATAACCCGATTCACCTTGTAATTGCGCAATCATATCAAATAATTTACGTGGATTGATTTTACGCTTACGTACATTAGGATTCTCAACCAATTTGTCGTACCATTCATCCATTTTAATCGCAACATCTGAGAATGGAATACCATATTCTTTATATACAGTATGAGGATAAAAGACATACATGTCTTTATCTTCGCGTGCTAATTCAATCATTTTATCAGGCATTACAACACCCATTGATAATGTTTTAACGCGTACGTCATCATCAGCATTTAATTTTTTTGTTTGTAAGAAATCTTCAATATCGGCATGGAATACGTTGAGATAAACAGCACCAGCACCTTGACGTTGACCCATTTGATCAGCATATCGGAACGCATTATCTAAAAGCTTCGCTACCCCGACAACACCTTTCGCAACATTAGGAATATCTTTAATGGATTCACCCTTGGCACGTAAATTTGTAAGGTTGATTGAAACACCGCCTCCTAATTTCGAAAGTTGCATTGCAAACTCTTGAACCCGTGCAATATCATTGAGCGAGTCATCCACTTCGAGTAGGAAACATGAAACAAACTCACCCCGTTTTTTCTTACCTGTGTTTAAAAGTGTGGGCGTAGCGGGTGTAAAGTCTTGAGCAATTAACGATGTAATCAATTTTTTCGCTAATTCAAAATCACCATTTGCGTGGTAAAGCGCAATGACTGAAAGGCGGTCTTCATATCGTTCTAAAAATACACGTTCCGCATCAATCGACTTTAGAGCATAATCATTATAGAACTTAAATGCACCCATGTATGTTGGGAAACGAAATTTCGCATCATATGCGATATCATATACCGCCTGGATTTGTTCAAACGTATACTTTTCTAAAAATTCTGTTTCATAGTAATCATTGGTTGTAAGATATTCGAGCTTTTCTTCCAAAGAGTGAAAAAACTGAGTTTTCTTATTGATTTCGTTTAAGAAGTACGAACGTACTGCCTCTTTATCTTTATTTAAATCTTTAATATTACCGTCGCCATCAACAATTTGATTATTCAGAATTACCCATTCTGGAATTTGATTTGATTTATTTTGTACTGTCATTTGTTTGTCCTCCCCTTATAAGATTCTATCCACTGTTGAACAAGCTCCACATCTTTTGTGAATCCTGATCCTTCAAACTTTAATACAAGTTCAATGTTATATTCATTATGAATTTTATCGCCTGCTGCACCGAAGTTTGTGCCCCAATTGCGATTGCCACCTACCGCAAGGCCAATAACCTTTGCGGCTTCGTGTTCTAAAAATACTTTGGTCTCTTCCGTTACCTTTCCGAAATCCCAAGATCGGGTTACTAGAAAGACGTCTTCATCTGTCGGTTCATAGTCTAAGATATCAATACAAGGAACACCAAGTTTTTCCGCAAATCGTTGACATTGTCCTGTTAAACTGTCAAAAACTACAATCACATCGTCACATCCTTTCGAACTAATTTCATTTAAACATAACCCTCCTCGAAATTCTTGAGTATTGCATGAAATTACGACGAAATTCCAAAATGTAAACTTGAAAGATAAATTAATTAACGTTTAACGTTGTTAGTAACTTTGTTTTTCATTTCTCATGCTTTTTTAAAAGTTTTTATATTTTAACTCTTGACACCTGAAACGGACCTAAAACTACTGTTTTGAAACCGCTTTAATTTGTTGCACGACCGTTCGTGCAAAAGTCCCTATGGAACTGAAAAGCACAGATAGGTATGATAAAGGCGAGCAAAGGAAAGAGAGGTGACTCAATGAATACATTAATGGATTGTATTATTGAAATCCCAGAAAAACTAGAACAATTACGTGATCAACGAGATGTGATTACAACCGCAATAAAACATGCTGCAAATGGAGATACTGTACGCAAAGTTGTGGTTGTAGGATCGGGTTCATCATACAATACGGCATTCACCACAAAACCATTTGCGGAATCGACATGCCAACTTGAAGTTGAATTAATGTACCCCAGTATATTTGTTGAACACTACAACGTAGAGTTATGTGATCAAAACGCACTCTATATCTTCATCTCACAAGGAGGCCAAACAAAACTTGTGTATGAAGCGATACAACGTGCAAATCAATTAGGACTTAAAACCGTATCAATTACTGAGTCGCTTGATACACCGATAGCGAAAGCAGCTCAAACGGCACTTGAAATGGGAAGCGGCAAAGAAAAATTTATGTTTAGAACTCTTGGGTTCTCAACCACCTGTACGGTTCTTTATCTAATCTATTTGTCACTTGGCGTTTTAAACAAACAGATTGACCCCACACAATCTGATGTGATTTTAGATGATTTAAAAGTGATGATTCAAGAACTCCCCCACATTCGTGAAGCATCAAACATTTATTATCATGCCAACAAGCACTATTTTTCCAAAACTGATGCCTATATCTTTTCGGGTCCTGGTGCCTTATGGCCCATCGCTCAAGAAGCAGATATTAAATTCATGGAAATGCTACCCAGTCTTACCAATAGTTTCGAGCTTGAAGAATTGATTCATGGTCCCCAAAACATGTTTACAAGTGACCAAGGATTCTTCTTACTTGCTCATCATGAAAAAGATCTACAAAAAAGCAGGAAGATTCAAAAATTTATAACACAGGAAGTTCATGCCCGCTGTATAATTGTCTCAAATACAAACGAAGACGATTTCAACATCAACACGAATTCCACGTATTTTTATCCACTTGCTTACATGACTTTCTTCCAAGTGCTCGCATACCAAATTGCTACACAACGTGGCCGCGATCTAACAAAAACGATGTATCCACAATTAACGGAATACATTAATAAAACACTTGAAACAAAGACTCCCTAAAGCAGACACACTGCTTTACACTCAAAATCGTACACAGTATCGGGTCTCATTACTGAAGTTTGTTTAAATCGAAAACGATACAACTGATGACTTTGAGAGCAATCCCACAACATTAACCGATATTATATAAAGAAGGAGTTTATTATGATACAAAAAATTAGAATTGATGACCGCTTGTTACACGGTCAAGTTGCTTACAGTTGGAAATCCGCTCTGAATTATGAAGCGATTGTTATCGCCAGTGATGATGCAGCATCCGACCAAATTCGCAAACAAGCACTCAAGCTTGCGAAACCTGACGGCGTAAAACTTGCGATCCGCTCCATTGATGACGCAATTACCCTTTTAAACAACGAAAAACTTAAAGGACTTAAGGTATTTGTTGTTACTGCTTCCCCGCATGACGCACTCAAACTCTACCAAGGTATTGATGAAACACCGGTCTGTACGTTGGGTGGAGTCCAAATGAAAGAGGGTCGTAAAGCCTTTGCCCCTGCCGTTTACTTTACAGCTGAAGAACTTGGTGCAATGGACAACCTCATTACATTAGGAATCTCTGTTGAAGTGAAACAAGTTCCTGATGATAAAGGCAAAGACTTCTCGGATTTACGTCAAAAATATTTAACACTGTAATTAAATAAAAATATAAGGAGGAAATATCTATGCAAGAAGCGTTACTTGTTGGTCTCGTCGTTGCCTTGGTATGGTTTGTCGAAAAGATGCTCGGAACCCCAATGGCCAACAGACCACTTATTATCTCACCCCTTGTTGGACTCGTTCTAGGCGATCTCCAATCAGGAATTATTATTGGTGCCAGTCTTGAACTCGTCTTTATGGGTGCGATTCAAGTTGGTGCAGCAGTACCACCTGATGTGCTTATTGGTTCTGCACTCGGTACAGCTTTCGCAATCTTATCCGGTCAAGGATCAGAAATTGCGCTCGCACTCGCATTACCGATTGCAATTCTCGCTCAATCATTAAAAGTTATTATCTTTATCGTTCGATCATGGTTTATGGACTTTGCCATGAAACTTGCGGAAGATGCGAATATTAAAGGCATGTTTGCACTTAATATTGGCGGGCTTTTACTACACTGTCTAATGTACTTTACCGTAGCATTCATCGCAGTGCTCTTTGGTGCAAGTGCTGTTGAGGGATTTGTTCAGGCAATTCCTACTAATCTTATGAACGGTCTTGAAGTTGCTGGAAAATTACTTCCTGCAGTAGGATTCGCACTATTGCTACAGCCAATGATGAATGGTAAAAACATTCTTTACTTTATTCTTGGATTTATTCTAATCGCTTATCTCGAGTTACCAATCTTAGCCGTAACCTTATTTGGTGTTATCTTAGCCTTCATAATTGTATTTGAAGTCGGACAGACACCTGCAGCTGTACAGCATGATGAATTGGAGGACTTATTCGATGAATAAAATTGAAACAACAAAAGAAGACAAGAAATTATTTAGAGAAATATTCTGGTATTCATTCTTACTCGAAAACTCATATAACTACGAACGCCAACAAGGTCTTGGATTTGCCGTTGGTATGTGGCCGGCAATTAAACGCTTCTATCACACAAAAGAAGATCGTGCAGACGCCCTTGTTCGTCATATGCAAATCTTTAATACGACCCCTCATGTCGTATCTGCAATCACCGGTGTTGCGACCGCACTTGAAAAAGAAGCAAGTCAAAACCCTGATTTTGATAAGAATACCATCAACAGCATTAAGATTTCATTAATGGGTCCTTTTGCCGGTATTGGTGATTCCTTCTTCTGGGGTACCATTCGTATTATCGCTACCGCAATCGCATTACCTTTATCCCAACAAGGAAACATTCTTGGTCCAATTCTATTCTTAATCGCATTTAATGTTCCACACTTAATTGTTCGATACCTCGGTGGTGTATTTGGATATAGATTTGGTACTAATCTTATGGATAGTGCTTCTGAATCAGGCATTTTCGTTAAGATAACAAAAGCAGCAACGATTGTTGGACTAATGGTTATTGGAGGTATGAGTGCTCAGATGGTTAAACTTAAAACAATCGTAGCCTTCTCATTCAACGAGACCGAGTTTCTCCTCCAACAATACATTGACCAAATATTTCCGTTACTTCTACCACTACTCTATACATTAATCATGTTCCACTTATTAAAGAACAAGAAAAAGAGTTCCATGTTCTTACTCCTTGTTACCATTGCATTTGGTATCATTGGATCTTATATTGGATTACTCTAATTGCACAAGTTAAGATGTTGCGTTATCGTAAAGATACGCAACATCTTTTTTAAAAGGAGGTCTTATGGAATTCACAAATAGACAACTTATCATCATGCACCACCTTGCCCAAGGCAACACCGTTACAGCCCAAGAACTTGCCCTATCAAGCAATGTATCCATCCGTACCATTAAGAAAGAAATCCAGATTCTTCGTGAGCTCCTAAAGTCCTATCAGATTGAAGTCTGTTCGATTCCAGGACATGGATACCGTCTCAATCCCTTAAACGAAGACCAAGAAGAAAAAATATTTGAAAATATCGGCTCGATCAGTCTTATTCGCCGGATGAATAGCTTTTCGAGAAATAATTCAGAGCGTGTTTCATATCTTATTCGAACACTCTTACAAGCTTCTGATTATCTTAAACTTGAAGAGCTTGCTGAACGTATGTTTGTAAGCCGTACAACCATTCACAACGACCTTAAAGATGTCCGATTACAACTCCGACGGTTTCAACTCGAGCTTAAATCACGTCCTGCATACGGGCTTAAATTAACCGGTTCCGAATTCAACCTTCGGCTTGCCTTTGCGGAATACTTCTTCCACAACACCTTAAGTCTTGTCGAGTCTAAAGAAAAAGATCTCTTTATCTTAAACAAAGACATCCTTTTTAAAACCGAAGAAATTGTCAAAGAATCTTGTTTCAAAGCAGATATTCTTCTTTCCGACTTCTCTCTCCAAAATATCGCAGTACACATACTCATTCTCTTCAAGCGACGCCGTGAAGGACATCACATCGAGATTCACAAAACAACCGATTCTCCACTACTACCACTGGCTCAAACCATTGCGAATGCTGTAAGTACGCTTTTAAACGAAGATGTCCTTAAAAAACCCGAACTGCTCTATCTAGCCATTCATCTTGACAGCAAACAAATTATCGCACACTCAGGAAAAACAGATGTTCAAGATGAAGCACTTATCTATGATATCTTTACCGAAATCGATAATAACTTCGCAATCAACTTTCTCGATAATCACGAACTCTTTCGCTATCTTTTATTACATATACCCCAAATGATCAAGCGCATACAAAACGGACTGACCATAAGAAATCCCTTAATTCATCGAAATTTACGGGAATTTCTCTTTGCCGCAAAAGTTACCATCTCCGCCGTATCAGTTATCGAGGCAAATTATCCAGACATCACCATCAATCTTGATGAGTTTGGTTATTTACTCCTCTATTTCCAAGGGGCACTAATGACCCGCCGCCACCAACAAACTCTAAACATTGGATTTATCGGTGGGAATGGACGCTCTGAAACTATTGTCTATGGCCAAACCTTGCGTGAACATTTTAATCAAGAACACATTACGGTCAGTGTTTACGGCTCACTACAAGAAATTACACAAGATCTTGATATTGGAGTCTCAATGGCAAAAATGACCATTCCACAGGCTCGAGAAGTCGTCGCAATCGAAGATGGCAACTACCTCACCCACATCGAACAAAAAATTAAACAATTTGACCTAGCCGAAGCAGATTTAGACCATTACCTCAAACCTCAATATGTCATCTATAACTTGCCTGGAAATAATAAAGAACAAGTCCTACACAACCTTACAGATAAGATGAATACCATGAATCTACTAAAACCTCACTTTGATTCAAATCCCTTCGCAACCCATGAAATTGGACACAACCTTGTCCACCTTCAAGATTTAAAAAAACATGTTGATCGCGCGTTGTGCTTTGTAGCAATACTGGAAAAACCAATTATTTGGGATAAAAGTGAAGTACACGTTCTTTTCCTAATTAAAACAAAACGCGATGGAGATCATGACCTCTTCTACCTTTGTGATCGCTTTTCAAAATGGTCCATGGATCGCTTTAAAGTCCAACAACTTATCGAAGGTCAGTCCTTCGACGATTTCAAACAAGCCTTACTATCCAGTTAGCGCATGACTTGTCCCCAAACCTCACATCATGTATGATGTTTTCATATTTAAGACGTAAGGAGTACTCAAAATGATACATAAATTTATTGATAACGGAAGTGACAAGACCCTTGTTTTATTTCATGGAACCGGTGGTGATGAAACGGTATTGCTGCCTGTCGCGAAAATGGTTGCACCAACGATGAACCATCTTTCCATTCGCGGTGATGTTGTGACATTTGGAAAACGTCGTTTCTCTGCTGTACAAAGTGAAACACAAATACTTGACGAAGAAGACTTACTAGGTCGTGTTCAGACCATTCTCGATACAGTACAAACATTAAAAGAAACATACAATCTCGGTGAACTTTGGGCATTAGGCTTTTCCAATGGCGCCAACACGATCGCCGCCTTAATCCTTGAACAGCCTACCCCATTTAAAAAATGTGTGCTGTTAAGACCTATGAACTTTACAAGCGATACACAAGAACTTGATTTAAAAGACATGGATATTTTAATTCATAGTGGTCGATTTGATGATATAATTCCTTATGAAAGTGCCGTAACTTTAGAAAAACGCCTCATAAATAATAATGCACGTGTTACTCACCGTATTTATGAGCTTGATCACCGTATGCGCGCTTACGAAATAGAAGAAATCAAACAATGGTTTGATATGGAGCTGACATTATGAATAAACCTTATGAAATCCTAAATGCGTCACAAAACTTTGTGGTTGTAGGAATCAATAACAAACCGGAAACCTATGCGCACCGCATTTATAAGTTACTCGAACAAAAAAATAAAACAGTTATTGGTGTTAATCCAAACTATACGGAAATTGATGGTAAGACCATTTATCCTTCATTTTTAGAAATCACCGATGCCGTTGACGTTGCGGTAATGGTTGTAAATCCTAAGATTGGAATTAACATGCTTGAATCCATTAAAGAAAAAGGCGTCAACGTTCTCTGGCTTCAACCAGGTACCGTAAACGATGCTTTACGTGCTAAAGCACAAGAACTCGAACTTAATGTAATCGAAGCCTGTGTGCTTGCGGAATACGCTCAAAACGAGAAATAAACACACTAAAAACGGAACACCACCCAATACTGGATGATGTTCCGTTTTTTTATTATCTATTTTACAAGTAGTGTTCGTAATTCAGCCATACGTTCGCCAAATTTCTCGAGTGTTGTATCAACTGCTGTTGATTCAGTCATATCCACGCCTGCCTTACGAAGGACATTAATTGGATAGTCAGAACTTCCTGACTTCAAGAAATCAAGATAAGGTGTCGCATCACCACCATTATAAATTGTTTCACTGAATAAAGTTGCTGCGCTAAACCCTGTAGCATATTGGTATACATAGTAATTATAGTAGAAATGAGGGATGCGTGCCCACTCATAACCAATTTCTTCGGTGCTGATTGATTCACCATAATAGAATTGATTAAGTTTGTAGTAAGATTCAATTAAATAATCAGCCGTTAAAGCAACGCCCTCTTGGTCTGATTTATGAATAAGGTGTTCAAACTCAGCAAACTGTGTTTGACGGAACACCGTGCCCTTAACGGTGTCTAAATAATGATTCAACAAGTAAGCACGAACCTTAGGATCCTCATATTGATCCAACAAGTAATTCAACAATAAATTTTCATTCGTCGTTGAAGCTACCTCAGCAACAAAAATTGAATAATCCCCATAAATATAAGGTTGATACTTACGTGTAAAGTATGAGTGAACACTGTGGCCAAGTTCATGAGCAAGTGTAAACACATTATCAATATTTTCTTGCCAGTTTAAAAGAATGTACGGTGCACTTCCATAAGTACCTGAAGAATAAGCACCCGAACGTTTTCCTTTATTCTCAACAACATCAATCCAACGTTCATCAAATGCACGTTTCAACACAGCACAATATTCTTCTCCAAGAACACTCAATGCATCTAAGATCACTTCTTGCGCTTCTTCATACGTAAACTTCAAATCCACTTCATCGACCATAGGAACATAGATATCATACATTTGAATATCATCAATACCCAAGGCTTCTTCACGAAGTGCAACATAATCATGCAATAAATTAATATTATTATGGATTCCTTCTAATAAAGAATCATAAACTTCTTCGTCAATATTATTCGCAGCAAGAGCAGCCTGGCGTGCCGATGCATAATTACGGATTGTTGCATTGAAATTATGAACCTTAACATTTCCCGACAGCGTACTTGCGAGCGTATTCTTTAAATTACCATAGGTTGTTTGCATCGCTTTGAAAGCATCTTCACGAACACGTCGATCTGCACTTTCCATTAATAGTGAATAACGTCCATGTGATAATTGAACATCATTTCCTGATTCATCTTTAATTGTAGGAAATTGAATATCTGCATTATTCAACATACCAAATGTCTGCGAAGAAACACCAAAGATTTCTCCTGATGAGGCAAGAATACGTTCTTCTTTTTCACTAAGAATATGTGGTCTTGATTTGAAAAGACGATCAAACTCATGATTATATAAACTGAGTGCATCATTCGATTCAAGATATTCCCGTATCACAGCTTCATCCGCAGATAAAATTTCTGCTTCGTAGAACGAAAAACTCGATCCAAATTGCGCAAGAAGCGATTGCACGCGCGCATTCATAGCTTGATACTTAGGGTTTGTGGTATCGACATCAAAACTTAAATGTGCATAAACATATAAAAACTCAATACGATAACTTAATTCATCACGAAACTTAAGACCCGCTAACAAACTCTCAGCACTTTTCGTTAAAGTACCACGATATGCAGCCACTTCACTTAAGTCATTTTGAATCGCATCAAATTCTGTATTCCATGCGTCATCATCTTTAAACATCGGTGTTAAATCCCATGTATCTTTTATATCCACTTCACTACGAAGTGGTAATTCATATTTATCCGACATAAATACACCTCTTATCTATAGCGGTTTTACCCGTTACATCTATTTTACCACAAGACGATTATCTGTGCGAAAAAACACACAAAACTCGTACATACAAAAAAAACTCACTTCCTAAGAAGTGAGGTTATTGACACTATGGTGACCCGTACGGGATTCGAACCCGTGAATGCATGCGTGAAAGGCATGTGAGTTAACCGTTTCTCCAACGGGCCATATAAATGGCGCTTGTTGCAGGACTCGAACCTGCGACCCACTGGTTAACAGCCAGTTGCTCTACCGACTGAGCTAAACAAGCATCACTTAAGTGCTCATAAAATATACCACACCAGATACCACTTGGCAAGCCTTATTTCACAAATAAATCATACTTTTTTATAATCTTTACATTCTGTGAATTTCAGTCACGATTAGCGGAGTTCCGCAAAAAAAAGTTGCATCGTAATGATGCAACTTGTAATTTACACTATGGTGACCCGTACGGGATTCGAACCCGTGAATGCATGCGTGAAAGGCATGTGAGTTAACCGTTTCTCCAACGGGCCATATATAATGGCGCTTGTTGCAGGACTCGAACCTGCGACCCACTGGTTAACAGCCAGTTGCTCTACCGACTGAGCTAAACAAGCATCGCTTAAGTGCTCATAAAATATACCATACCCATTCCTACTTAGCAACCTTTTTCAGTAAAAATAATCGATTATTTTACCTTTTTTATAAGGTGTGATTTAAGGTCGTCATATTAGCGAGATTTACACCTCAATTTTAATTGAAACATCGATTATGACGACAATTGTTTTCTGAACAACTTGGGTGTGAAACCAAAGAAAAACCTCATCATGATGATGAGGTTTGTTATTTACACTATGGTGACCCGTACGGGATTCGAACCCGTGAATGCATGCGTGAAAGGCATGTGAGTTAACCGTTTCTCCAACGGGCCATATAAATGGCGCTTGTTGCAGGACTCGAACCTGCGACCCACTGGTTAACAGCCAGTTGCTCTACCGACTGAGCTAAACAAGCATCGCCAAGTGCTTATAAAATATACCATACTAATATTGCCTTGACAAGCATATTTTAAAAATAGTTTAAGTTTTTTCAATAATTTCGATATGTGTTGGTTTTGGGACCAAAATTTGAGACGGTTGTCGCCTTGGAAGACAGAAAACCGCTACAAATAAGAGACTTGTTTGTACCGCAAATAATGGTATATCAAAAATTCCGTACATGATTGTCGCAACTAATACACCCAACGCCAAGGGATAATCAAGATAATATGCATTTAAGTACACATCACGCAATTTACCAATGAGAAACGATACAAGGATAACAGTTCCACAAATACCAAAACTTAAGAAACTCTCAATAAAAATATTGTGGGCATCGATATTATCAAAAAGCAGTGCATAGGTAAACATCCCTTTACCAAACCAAGGCTCTTTTAATATTTGATGAATAGCTTTGTCCCAAATTTCGAGGCGAATGCCACTATGTTCTGCAATTTGCATAAAACGTGGAAACAAATCCGGTCTTGAAAGAATAAACAAGGTTAAAAGTGCTCCCAGTAGGATCATCACTTTAAATTGCGTCCACTTCCTTTGAACCAATATTACGGTTAGAAGACCAAACATCAAGGCTACGATAATGGATCGTGTACCCGTCAAAAACATTGCATAGAGGTTAATGATAAAGGCACCTGCATAGAATGCGCCCAATCGATAATTTTTGAACGTAATTTGAAATTGAAGTTGGTTAAAACAAACCAATAAAACAATCAGAAGAACAAAAGCATATAAGTTTGGATTATCAAACGTTGAATACGCTCTAAAATATCCATCACCATAAAAAGGCAGATGTCCCATTTGAATTACACCATCAAATAAACTCATAAATGATTTATACCAAAATGGTCTCCAACGAATAAAGTTGAAGAAGAAGTTAAATAAGGAACACCACACAATATAGTATTGCATTTTCATGTATTCCTTAGGACTCATTCTTCGATTTAAAACAAATGCATAGGCTACTAAGATAATTAGGTACATAGTCCCCATAATCCCCTGCATATTCTTGTTTAGGACGGCTACAATGAGCAAATACGCCCATAAAATCCAGAACGTGCTCCATCTATAGCCTTTATATCGAATCCATTCATACAATACAAAAATTCCCGCCACAATAACCGCTGGATATAACAAATAGTCTGGTAAGAATAGCACCATAATCATCAAAAATATTACATTCTCAGATAATAGCGTTCTTACTTTTGTACTGAAGTCTTTTATTATTTTCATCATATATATTTTACCACATTAAAAAGTGACGACTATTACAATAGTGTCACTTTAATCTAAGAAGCCATCCAATAAAGCGAAATCACTATAATTTACTCTTCTTTTTTCTCTTCTTTCGACGGTTCTCCGTTTTCATTTGCTTTTTTTTCTTTTGCTTCAGCTTGCTCCGTTTTTAAACGTTCGACAAGTTCTGAATCTTTTGATTCAGAAACAAGCTGAATATGCTTGTCTTCCATATTTCCGTTTTTAACTAATTGGTAGTATATAAAATCACCACGATTATCATCAGTAACATCGGTAAAATTGAAAAGATTGATTTCTAAATCATATTGTTTTTTAGAGCCTTCTGTCTTGAAGTACTCTGCTACAGGTAAAACTTCAACAACTCGATCGTACGCTGATTCAATCAAGGCAGAAGCATCTTCTTTTGAAGTATCAGGCTTCATTTTAAGTTGTATACGAAGCGTCGCTGTTTTGAGCGATACAGTTACAGACTCAAATTCTGAACTATCCTCGAGCGTTTCCACAACCTTTTTTTGTAAATCGGAAGTAATTTCAGGATCGTGATCATTTGCAAATCGTTGTCCTGTTAATGGTTTTCCCGATTCAATCGATGCTTTAACAATTGTAAAGCCCAACCAAAGAGAGGGAATTAGGATTAAAACAAGACAGATAATGATTGCATAATAAGACCAGTCATGTTTTTTAGTTTGTTTTTGCTTTTTAACTTGAACTTCTTTATTTTGCTTTGGATCCATTTTTTTTGTCATTGCGATCCTCCTTATGCATTTAAATATTATATTATTTTCTATTTATTATCAAGCACACGCACAACCAGTTCATTGGTTACTCGTGGATTTGCTTGTCCTTTTGATATTTTCATAACTTGTCCTACAACAAATTTAATGGACTTATCAAGACCGTTTTTATAATCCTCAATAACTTGCGGACTTTGTGTTAATACGTCTTCAATCCACGCTGTAATGGTTGCTTCATCACTGATTTGAACCATTCCAGACTTCTTAATTACATCTTTAGGAGATTCCCCTTCAACAAACTTCGCAAAAACCTGTTTTGCTTGTTTTGAGTTGATAGATCCTGTTTGAATCGCTTCAATGAAATCTACAAAATGATCAACATTAAGCCATGCTTCAAAACTGCGTTCACCTTTTTGATCAAGTACCGCCAACACATCTTGTGTCAACCAATTCACTAAAAGCTTATAAGCATCCGTTTTTTGAGCCAATACATCAAAATAAGCCGCCAAGTCAGGGTTTTTAACCAAGACATTCGCATCATACAAACTCAGTCCCATTTGATCTTGGTATCGTTGAATGCGTGCCATTGGTAATTCAACTAATGTTTGATCCAAAATATCTTGACCAATACGTACTGGTACAATATTAGGTTCTACAAAATAACGATAATCTACTGCTGTTTCTTTTGTACGCATCGCAACAGTTTCTTGAGTTTTTTCATCAAAACGACGTGTTTCAGTCACAACTTTTTGTCCTGAATTTAAGATTTCGGCTTGACGAATACTTTCGAATTCAATTGATTTTTGAACATTATTTGTCGAGTTTAAGTTTTTGATCTCAACTTTTGTTCCAAAGGCTTCTTGACCTTCAGGTCTTAGCGAAATATTCACATCACAACGAAGAGACCCTTCATCCATACGACCATCAGAGATGCCTAAATAGACCACTAACAGACGCAATGCGTCAACATATGCCGCCGCTTCTTCACCAGTTCTAAAATCTGCTTCAGTAACAATCTCAAGTAAAGGTGTTCCTGCACGATTAAAATCAATCAATGTTTTATCACCTTCATGAAATTGTTTTGCTGTATCTTCTTCCATATGAATACGGTTGATGCGTACATGCTTAACTGTTTCACCAACCAGAACATCAAAATGTCCATGTTGACCTAATGGAAAGAATTGTTGTGTGATTTGGTATCCCTTTGGTAAATCAGAGTAAAAATAGTTTTTTCGATCAAATCGAATTAAATCATCAATCTCACAATTTAGAGCTTTACATAAGCGAACACCATAATTGACCGCTTGTTTATTCAATTGTGGTAATGTTCCGGGGTAACTTAAATCAATTTCATTGATTGCGGTATTTGGCTTTTGACCATATCCGAGTGGTGCTCCTGAAAACATTTTTGTTTTTGTTTTTAATTCACAGTGAATTTCAATTCCAATAACTGCTTCGTATCCCATTAAAATGCTCCCTTCCAGTTAATTAGTGACTCAAATGCTTGTCCATATGCAAACATTTTAGCTTCAGTAAAGGGTTGTGTTGAAATATTGATACCAACAGGAAGTCCATCTACTAAATCAAGTGGCAATGTCATGCTTGGATAACCACTAAAGTTGTTGATGACCATGTGGTTTTCGCCAATTAAGTATGCATCCGACAATTCATCCATCAATTGATTTTCAACTTTCGGTGCAACCGTTCCAGATGCTAAGGTAACCATAATATCAACATCTTCAAAGCATGATGCATAAGCATTTACTAATAAACGACGAACTTTCTTCGCTTGATCAAATACTTCTTTTTGATTGGCATCATCTAATGCAAAAGCACCAAAGATGAAACGACGTTTAATTAAGGAACTGAATCCGTTTGTTCGTGTATTCTTCATGATTTCTTCAAGCGAATCGCCTTCTTGTGATAAACCAAATCGAACACCATCAAGATTTGCATGGTTTGCCACTGCTTCTGAATTTGAAATCACACTGTATACTGGAAGCATTGTACGCATTAACGTTTTCTCAATTGTTTTCTCAACTAAAATTGCGCCTTGAGCTTCAAGTTTTTCTTTAAATTGTACAAATGATGCTTTAACCGCTTCGTTTTCGATAGCATCTTCAACTGTTTTAAAGATTCCAATACGTTTACCCTCTGGATCCATGTCAAGGAGTTTTGAATAAGACACAACCGGTTCCATAGAACTTGTCATATCGCGATCATCACGTCCAGCAAGCACTTCAAGAAGACATGCTGCATCGGCTACGTTTTGTGTGAAATAACCGACATGATCAAGGGATGATGCGTAAGGAATTACACCGTATCGTGAAATACGACCATAAGTTGGCTTAACACCGACAGCACCACAATATGCAGCGGGTTTACGAACGCTGTCGCCTGTATCACTACCTAAAGCTGCCCGAACCGCTTTTGCACCCACAAGCGCTGCAGAACCGCCTGAAGATCCACCTGAAATACGACTTATATCATATGGATTGTAAACTGGTCCAGTAATCGCGGATAAATTAGTACCACCCATACCCAACTCATCCATCGATGTTTTCGCGACAATAACTGCCCCTTCATCTAAAAGTCGATGCACAACATGTGCGTTATAAATCGATTTGTGGTTTGAAAGCAACTTACAACTTGCTGTTGTTAGAGTATCTTTCATATTGATATTATCTTTTAAAGCAATATCCCACCCAGAAATTAAACCATCAGTAATTTCATTTGGATCTACAAAACTTACAATTGCGTTAAGACGCTCATTTTCTTTTTTTAAATTCCCGATAATTTCATCGATTGATTTACTCATTTATTAACCACCTTTACAATTTCAAAATAATCACCATCAACACGCGGTGCATTTTCAAATGCAAGGGATTGATCAATGACATGATTGGGTTCGTCATCACGAAGCCATGTTGTTTCCATCTCAAAAGGATATGACATAACCTCAACGCCTTCTGTATCAATTGCTTGAATCTTATCAACATAACGTTCAAACACATGAGCATTCGCTTCAACCATTTCAAGTTCTTCGTCTGTTAGACGAAACATTAAATCGGAAGCAAATTTTTCAATAAGCTCTTTATCTAATTTTTTCATAAATCCTCCTAAGTTACTGTAATAATAATGGGTTTGTTATTCCCTGGTTCTTTACGAACAATCATCCGTGAATTTTGATAGACTTTGATATTTACGGTTATCGGTGCTTGTATATCTGAAAATGCATTGATACGTTCAGATACATATTGCGCAAGCCCATAAATCTCGAGATAGGTCTTTGCACCTGTTGTTAAATCAATATCAAGTTGTTGAACCTTTTTATCGATTACAAACATCTTACCGGTAACACCAATACTTTCATCATTCATAAAATCCACAACTTCACGTTTAAACACAGAGAAATCAGCAGATGTTTCTGGATATTCTTCAGAAGCTTCTTGAGTACCTAAAAGTGTCCACTTTTCACTTGTTTGTTCAAACTGTCCACCACGTGATTCGAAGAATCCTTCACCAATAACACGTCCTGGTAAATATTTCCCTGGCAATGTGTCCGTATCACTTTCTTGAGCATATAACACAAGATAGATGGGTACATCACTCAGACCTTCAATTGTACGTAAATAAGAGATGAGTCGATTTCCAATTGAGGTACGCGCAATCTCATATAGTGTTTCGTCTGACAAACGAACGGGTAAGCCTGTTCCAGCTTCTGTTTGTACGCGCTTCATTACAAGTGCAATACCAACACCATCAATTTTATTGATATCATTTCCTGAATGAAAATTCACCTCTACCACATCCCGCACGAAGGTAGGTGTCTGAATTTTACGTCCTTTTTCAACAAACTCCGTCCCATCAACAGGATTTAAGCCGTAAGGATAATTTTTAGACTCGTGACGGAGGAGTTGATCATAGTGGTCATCATTAATGATTGACCCTTCTGAAATATTAAAGTTCGCTGGATTAAAGTGATCTTTTGATTTGTCTTGGAGTCGTCGTCCAATTTCAATCATGTCCACTTCTCTAAAGTTTGTCCCATAGTTTTGTCGCAATGGCGACGTTTTAAACGGTGTTAAAATTGAGTATTCACCCTTACCACCTTGAATTACCGAAACATTCTCTTTACCTGTTTCTGGTTTTGTTTCTTGACGCGCACATCCCGATACTAACAAGAGTCCCGCCAAACTAATCATCATCATTTTTTTAAATTTCATGAGTTCACCTCATTCAAGAATTCTTCTTCTGTCCATGTTTTAACGCCCAATGATTGAGCTTTTGTAAGTTTTGATCCAGCACTCTCACCATACACAACAACATCTGTCTTACTGCTAACACTACCTGATACACTGCCGCCAAACGATTCTATGATTTTCTTTGCATCCGTTCGACCCATTGTTTGTAATGTTCCCGTAAGCACAAACTTCATCCCTTCAAATTTACTGGAGGTCACAACATGATTGTAATTCCCATTCACGCCACGTTCAAGTAAATCTTCAATTAATTCGCGATTATGATCGATTTCAAAGAATGAAACAACAGACTGAGCAATGACACCACCAATCTCATCGATTTCAATGAGTTCATCATACGTTGCATCCATCAGTGAAGCAATTGTTTTGTAATGAGCGGCGAGAACATTGGATGTTTTCGCACCGACATGTCGGATACCAAGTCCAAAAATCAGCTTCTCTACCGAATTATTTTTACTGTTTTCAATTGCTTCCAGTAATTTTTCTGCACTCTTTGGACCCATTTTCTCAAGCTTCTCAAGTGCATCTTTATGTTCCTGCAATGTATAGATATCCGTAATTGTGTTAAGTAACTTCGCATCATGCAATTGATAAACACGACGTTCTCCTAAAGTATCGATGTTCATTGCATCCCTTGACGCAAAATGAACCAAGGCTTCCGATATTTTCGCAGAACAATCCACATTAACACAATAATGATCTGCCTCACCTTCAAATCGAACAAGATGCCCCATACAGATAGGACATACTTCAGGAAAGTGATATGGCTTAATCACATCCGTTCGATTGCTTACATCAACGGACACAATCTCCGGAATAATCTCACCGGCTTTACGAACAACAACCTCATCACCAACTCGAATATCTTTGTTAGTAATGTAATCCTCATTATGAAGGGTTGCATAACTTACCAGTGAACCTGAAATCTGAACCGGAGTGAGTTTCGCATTGGGTGTTATCTTTCCGGTACGACCCACGGTCACAAAGATATCCTCAACACGACTTTTCACTTCTTCTGCTTTAAATTTATAAGCAATCGCCCAACGCGGGGTTTTAACGGTAAATCCGAGTTCTTCTTGCATCGCAAAATCGTTTACTTTAATTACAACACCATCGATATCATAAGGTAAGGACGCACGCATGTGCTCAATTTCTTCTATACGTTGCCATACCGCATCGATTGTATTGCATAACTTTATTTCTGGGTTCACCTTAAAGCCAATTTGTTTTAGATAGGTAAGGGAATCATATTGACTTGTAATCCCTAATTCTTTAGCGTTAACCAACGTGTACCAAAAACCATCTAAGCCTCGAGTCGCAACAACTTTTGAATCAAGTTGACGAATTGTTCCTGCTGCCGCATTACGACAATTCGCAAACAAGGCTTCATTATTTTCCTTACGTGATTCATTAACTCGAGTAAACGATTTAACCGGCATAAACACTTCACCACGAACTGTAACATCTTCATCGACATTTAGTTGAAGGGGTATCGAGTCGATAACTCGAATGTTTTGCGTTACATCTTCCCCCACTGTACCATCTCCACGTGTTACAGCTTGTGTAAACAAACCATCTTCATAATCAATCGACATTGCAAGTCCATCAATTTTCAACTCCACAACATAAGAAACATTTGGGAATTGTGCACGTAAACGCTCATCAAACACTTCTAAATCTGAACGAGAAAATGCATTCCCCAACGAAAACATTGGAAAACGGTGTGTAACTTTTGAAAATCGTTCAGATACGACACCACCCACTTTTTGTGTTGGCGAGTTAATGTCAAAGAACTCAGGATGTTTTACTTCAAGCTCATTCAATTCACGTAATAATTGATCGTATTCAACATCCGCGATTGTTGGTTGATCCATAACATGGTATTCGTAATTATACTGATGTAATTTTTTACGCAACTCTAAAATTCGTTCTTTACTCATGACATGTCTCCCTTCAACCGAATGCCTGCATATTTTCTTGAAATTACTTTTGTTCCATGTGGGAAATTAAAGGCAATCTTTATTGTGTCATCATCGACACGAATCACAATCCCTTCACCAAAGTCATCATGAACGACTTGGTCTCCACTTTTGAATTTAATTTTTTTCTTTAACTTAGTCAGACCGGATGCTTTTTCAAATGAACTTATAGCATCTTGAACTTCACTACGACTTATCGTTGGCGTTGCTTCCATCTCCGAAGTTTTTTCGTCTAAATGCATTTCTTTTATAAAACGCGATGCACGGGCATACCCTCCAGCAACAAAGTTATATCCAATATTATTGGATAGGAAGAGCCGTTCTTTCGCACGGGTAATCGCAACATACATCAAACGTCGCTCTTCTTGAATTCCTCCAGAACCTTCTTGAATGCTGTTTTTATTTGGGAAGATATTATCTGCCAATCCCATAATAAAGACGTTTTCAAATTCCAGCCCTTTCGCAGCATGAACCGTCATAAGACGAACATACTCCCCTTCCACAACTTCACTTTTATCCCCATAAAGACTCACCATTTGAATGTATTCATCCAAACTTGGATTTTCGTAATTTTCTTGGAACGTTAAGGCGTCACCAATTAATTCTTTTAGACTTTCAACGCGTTCTAGTTCTTGAATTTTTTCGAAATGCTCTCGAAGTCCACTTCGTTTTAAAACATATTGCATAATCGTTTCGATCGATGCTTCTTGCGCCATTTCTCTAAAATCTTCAATCATCATCACGTAATTACGAATTTTCGGTGTTGCTTGTTGATGATGAACATCATAAAGCATGCTTTCATACATCGTCATTTCACGCTCACGGGCTTGCAACATGATTGTATCTAATGTTTTTTCACCAATACCCCGACGTGGCATCGCAATACTTCTTCGTAAAGCGAGATCGTCACCATGTGTAATCATCCGTAAATAACTCATCATATCTTTTATTTCAGCTTGATCGTAAAAGCGTAAACCACCATAAATCACATACGGTATGCGCCGCGCCATCAGGACTTTCTCAAGTGCACGTGACAAGTAATTTGAACGATACAGAACTGCCATATCTAAATAAGAATGTCCTTCATCATGCAACTCTAACATTCTATTGGCAACCCAATACGCCTCTGCATCACCATCATCAAGTGTTGCATATTGAACCGGAAAATCACTTTCCTTGTTTGCATGCAACGCTTTATCGGGACGATCTTTATTATTTTTAATCAATGTATTTGCACTATCGAGAATATGTTGTGTTGAACGGTAGTTTTGGTTCAACGTAATAGTCTCTGACTCCGGATACTTCTTATCGAAATCAATGATGAAATCCACATTAGCACCACGCCATGTATAAATTGTCTGATCGGGATCTCCCACGACATACAGTTGATTTTCATCACCCACTAACGCATTCACAATACCATATTGAACGTGATCCACATCTTGGAACTCGTCTACTAAAACGACATCAAAGCGACGTCGCCATTTATCACGAACTTCGAGATTTTCTTTAAACAATCGATTCACTTCTAAAAGCAAGTCATCAAAATCCAAAGCAAAAAGTTCATGTAAACGATTCACATAAAAACGATATAAATTTACTTTTTTCTGTTCATGATAATTCGATCCTGCCATACGTTCTGCTTGCGAAACATCAACCCCTGCAAACTTATTATTTGAAATATAAGTCAATGCTTCACGAAATGAAATATCTTTACGGTCATAATCAAATTGTTTGTATGCTTCACGCATAACCGCTTGTTGATCTGACGTATCCAAGATCGTAAAATTACGAACTAAATTTAATGCTTCATACTCCTCACGAATAATACGAACACATAAAGAGTGAATGGTTGAAGTATGAACCCGTATTGCATCAGGCAACATCGCTTCCATTCGTTCCTTCATTTCATTCGCCGCTTTATTCGTAAATGTTATTGCACAGATTTTAGATGGATAATATCCAAGATCGCGCATGAGATGCACAATCCGAGTTGTGAGAACCCGAGTCTTTCCACTCCCAGCTCCCGCAATCACACGCACATGTTTTGCTTTTGTTAATACTGCTTCTTTTTGTTCTTTATTTAATCCTTGAATATAATCCATTTTATCACCGCTAACATTATAGCATATTCACCCGTTTGACTGAGTGACATTTACTAAGGAAATGTTTGCGCTCAAACACCTTTCTAACCTATAATATGTAGGAATATATTTAGAAACTGAGGTAAGAGTATGAGAGTCCCTACTGAATGGACTGATTTTGAAGTCCTAGACGCTGGAAATGGTTTAAAAACAGAACGTTACCATGACATTATTGTGCGACGTCCAGATCCTGTTGCGACATGGAAACCCGCATCACCTGGCATGCCCATCGATGCTTTTTTTGAAGAAGGCTGGAATTTTAATCGAACACTCCCTGAAAGTTGGATCATCCAATATAAAGATTTAAACTTTAAGGTTCGTCCAACATCATTTAAACATACCGGTATTTTCCCCGAACAAGCCGTTAATTGGGATTGGATGCGTTCCATAATTCAAACTCATACAGAACCCGTTCGTATCCTTAATTTATTTGGATATACCGGTGGCGCAACCATCGCTTGTGCGAAAGAAAATGTTGAAGAAGTGGTTCATATTGATGCCCTCAAGGGGATGATTGCTTGGACTCGTGAAAACATTGAACTCAATGATTTAACTGATAAAAAAATCCGAACCATTGTCGAAGATGCCATGAAATTCATCGAACGCGAAAAGCGACGTGGACGTACCTATCACGGAATCGTCATGGATCCGCCAAGTTTTGGTCGAGGACCTAAAGGAGAACGTTGGAAAATCGAAGACCAACTTCAACCTCTTTTAAATGCTGCTATGGAGCTCCTCGACCCCAATGCACTCTTTGTAGTCTTAAACACCTACACGACAAACCTTACACCTAAAAAGGTACGACATGCCCTCAACGATGCACTACGCGACCAAAAATTCCCACTCAACACACACAGCGAAGCAATTGGCCTTCCCATTACTTCAATGGACACAATGTTACCTTGTGGTGTCACAACAAGATGGTGTTACGATGAAAATCTTTTATGAGGATAACCACGTCATCGTCGTGGAAAAAAAACCAAACCAACCCTCTCAAGGTGATGAAAGCAATGACCTTGACTTACTTACAGAAGTTAAGGAATACATTAAAGTAAAATATGATAAACCTGGAAATGTTTATGTTGGTCTTGTACATCGACTTGATCGTCCAGTAGGTGGCATCATGGTCTTCGCAAAAACATCAAAAGCAGCAGGACGACTCAGTGATCAAATTCGAACCCGTACCCTAGACAAAACCTATACCGCTGTTTGTACGGGATATGTTGAAGCCACTACATTCCGTGATACGATGGTAAAAAATCGTAAGACAAACACGTCTTATGTGGTTGATAAAAATCATCCTGATGGTAAATATGCAGAACTTCATGTCATCGAAGCTTACTACCATCCTTCAGAAAATTTATCCACAGTTAAAATTAAACTTGTAACTGGAAGATCGCACCAAATCCGGGTTCAATTCGCATCACGTGCTCACGCCTTATGGGGTGATGCTCGCTATAATAAGCATTCCCAACCAGGACAACAAATTGCTTTATGGGCAACCAAACTCAGTTTTGATCATCCCATAACAAAAGAGCGCATGACCTTCACAAGTCACACGCCCTCTAAATTCCCATTTAATCTTTAGAAACCATTGCCATAATTTCATCACGGCGCAATTCACAATCATCATGCGCCATCTTAAACAAATCTTCAAACTGTTCTTCAGATCCTTTAAAGCGACCGACACCAACTTCTTGAGTTGGATAAATGTAGGTTGCTTTTTTCTCGTCCACAAGTTTATTAATCAGGTTACGTTCTTCGTAATAAACATCACGACGACTCTCAAAATCTTGAACAAGTTTCGGATACTTACGATACACAGTTCGTAAAAGCATTTTCTGCGCAAACCCTTGATCCTTACGAACATAATCTGCCGATTTCGTTGTCACGACAATATGACGTGTACAACCTTCATCAATACTTTTTTGAACTGGAATCATGGTTGTAATACCACCATCCATATATTTACGTCCATTAATCCATACCGCACGGCCTGCAACCGGCAACGTACATGCAGCTTTAATAAACAATGGATCTTGAGCTAATTGTTCTTTATCAATCCAAATAGTTTTTTCACCTGCGATATCATAAACACCGATATCAATCTTACCCGGTATTTTATTCATCTCAGTAATTGGATAGTCTAATTCCTTTGTAACGGTATTGTAAAGAAAGTCATATCCAACAAGTGTTTTTTCCGCTAAAATCGGACGAATCCCTACATTACGTTTATCAGCTGCAACCTCAATCGCTGCTTTTTCTAGTGTGTCTTTTTTTCCTAAAGCAAACATACCACCATATAGTGCTCCAGATGATATCCCTACAATATAATCAAACTCTATTTTTTCTTGTAATAACCAATGTAAAACACCTGCAGTGTATGCTCCACGCATCCCACCACCTTCTAAAACCAAACCAATTTTTTCCATTTTAACCTCACATTAAGCCACTAAATATACGGGCAATTGATCGAAAGAGTCTTACCAAATAAGGGACTGCTAGACAATCCTCTAAGGTAATCTCAATCGCATTCTCTGTAATGGTATGCATCACATCATCATAACAATCTCCAACGATGTTGTTGTCGATAAAGAGAATACTGCACTCAAAGTGCAAATAATAACTTCTAAAATCCATGTTTGTTGTTCCTACAAGTGCAATCTGATCATCCGCTACAAACGTTTTTGAATGCACAAAACCCGGTTCGTATTCGTAAATACGCACACCACTTTCAATCAAGATTTGATAGTTAGATTTTGTCACATGATTCACAATCTTCTTATCAGGGATATGCGGAACGATAATACGAACATCGACCCCACTTCGCGCTGCAAGCTCGAGAGCTTGAATGACTTCATGGCCCACAATTAAGTATGGCGTTTGAATGTAGATATAATCACGTGCATTGTTGATCATGGATAAATGAGCGTCTAATCCTAAATCATAACTATCTGTTGGTGCATCCGCAAAAGGCATGACATAGCCTTGTGCATTTTCTAAATCACCAAAGTCGTATTTATAATCATTCGGATTTTCAATCTCTCCCGTATAATAACGGAAAAACTGTAGAAACATCAAGGTAAGTGAATGCACCGCATCCCCTTCAATCATGACCGCAGTATCTTTCCAGTGACCAAACTTACTGCCAATATTGATGTATTCATCCGCGAGATTAATACCACCAACAAACCCAACACGACCATCCACAACACAAATTTTACGGTGATCACGATTGTTCATTTGAATGGCTAGACGGGCTACTAATGGATTAAACTCTACACACACAATTCCAGCTTCTTCACATTGCTTCTTTAAATCACGGAAAAGTGCACAACCCCAGTCATCATACATCAACCGAACATCCACACCCTCTTCGACTTTCTTTCGCAGAATCACCAGCAGTTCTTGCCACATCAAACCTTCTTTTATGATAAAATACTCTAGAAAAACAAACTTCTCAGCTTTACGAATTTCTTCTTTCATATGTAGGAATTTTTCTTCGCCACTCCCAAGATACGTTGCTTCTGTATTTTTATAAATTGGGTAGTGTGAACTCGCCATTAAATACTTCACAAGACGTGCCCAGCGCGGCGTTGCCTCAATGGATTCTTCCAAGATACCAAATGATTCATCCTGTAAAAAAGCATCTTTAGAATAAGTGTCACTAATGCGTTCACGTAATTTCTTCGGAACCTTTTTACCACCAAAAATAAGATAACACACAGCACCAATCGGAGGAATTACGAGAATGATAATAGTCCAAGCCAATCGATAATATGGATCATCATTACGATTGGTAATGTAGATAATAAGGAGGACTGATAAAAACACAAAAAAAGCGTGCATAAACGCGTAATTAAGCGATAAATTCCAAATTAAGGCAACTACAATCGCAAACTCCGCAATCACAATAAGTCCTACCATAAAAATCTTATTCGTTAATAAACGTAGTAATGTTTTCATAAGTCCTCTTTCTATATGTAAATTATACTTTAAACTAAATTCAATAATCAAGTTTCTACTTGATTAAGACTAATGCAAAAGTTATGATATTAAGGATAGAGAGGTTGATAATCATGACAATCAAACCAAATGACAATAAAGAACTTGAAGTAATTGTCGATGGCAAACGTTACCAACGTTTACCTTTAAAAACAAAATTAATCATGCGAGATGATAATTTAATTAAAGTAATCAAAGAATTTGCGGATGCTTCATTACAAAATGGAGATATTTTATTTGTTACTGAGAAAGTTGTAGCAATCACACAAGGACGTGCTTATCCTATTAAAGATGTGAAACCACGTAAACTTGCATTTACGTTATCAAAATATGTAACCAAAACACCTCATGGAATTGGTTTAGGAATGCCTGAAACCATGGAAATGGCACTGCGTGAATGTGGAACACCACGCATTATCCTTGCCGCAGGTGTTGCTGCAATCACAAAACCATTTGGACGTAAAGGTGATTTCTACCGTGTAGCGGGTTCGAAAGCACGTGCTATCGATGGACCAACTTCCCATACAATTCCACCTTATAACGAATATGTAGTACTTGGACCTGAACGTCCAAACGAGGTAGCCAAAGCAATTAAAGCTGCATTTGATAAAGATATTGAAGTTATCGTAACCGATATTAATGATCTTGGTGGAAATATACTAGGATCAAGTGCTTCTTCAATTGATCACCAATTAATGGTTAAAATATTAAAGGATAACCCCCTTGGTCAAAAAGCACAATCAACACCATTAGGAATTATCCGTAAAATTTAAAGTTTAATCGTATATATTTCTTTAGACGTTTCTCCAAGTTTAAACAACTCATGATCCGCCATGATATCAATGGTCGAATGATAGTTGCCACCTAACTTGAGAATCGTCTTTTTTGATGCAATATTATCAGGGTTACAGGTAATGATTAATTCAGGTAAACCTGGCTTTACCGATTTCACAATATCAAAAAGCGCAACACAAGCATGATAAGCAAAATTGTGCCCTCGATAAGGTGGATAGATGATATAACCAATATTTCCGTAATACCATAGATCCCGACCGTGCTCATTACGATACTCACACCGTCCAACATAACGATCAATTTCACCTACATAAATATCAAATAAGAGTGTTTCGACACCATTATCATCAAATTCATCTGAAATATCGATCAATTTAAGTTCCATTATGATTCACCTCGAACTAGAAATCTTTTTTATAAAATATGTAACCAGTATACCCAACAAGACTTGATACAACTAATTTGATAGCAATGAGTAAAAGTGGACTTGCAATCTGATATTTCGCAAATTCAATTACCAATCGGTAACTCACTAAAATCCCCACTGCAATAATCGCGTATGAAATACCTCTGTCTTTTCTAGATGTAAAGAGACGATATAGAATAATGAGTACAGTTGCATAGGCAATAAAATCTGCTAGAACAGAGACCGAAACATCTAAATAACCGATCGGTTGAATTCCAAGAACTGAGTCAATCGCATTTTGAACCATTTCGGGATTGGTATTATCACCAATAAATTTCGCTGTGTCTCCTTTATTAATCGCAAGAGATAACATAATATAATTCATCAATGACATCGCAGTTTGAAATACATTCATAAGCATAAAGCCAAGAACCATCATGATTGGTGTATTTTCATTCAAATGTTTTTTTACGAAAGCTTTCATTACAAAAAATGAAATGATCACAAACGATAACGCAACAACTACAGTAAATAACAGCAACTGTGCTAATTGCGGTAAAGATAGAAACCAACTTGTTTTATTTAACACAACGCCAAACCCATTCACAATGGCATTTGTACCCATAAAGATTACAAGTCCCCAGATTAAGGTACGACTTAAATCTTCATCACGACGGTAACGTCCTAATAATACAACCATCATCGCAATAATAAACACAAAACTCACAACCATCATTGCGATTTGCATACCACTTACATGCATTGCTCCATCCATAAAAACTACCTCCACGTTTACATTTACCTTTATTCATTATATTATAAACAAAGGAGGAATACCATATGAATCATCGTAATGAAAATGCTAGTTTTATGGATGTAAACGTAACCGTAATCGCAATTATCTTGTGGGCTTTTAGCTTTGCAGCTGCTGTTGGTAATCGTGATTTAAGTGTTTTTCCATTAATCTTCGCGTTTCTCGTTTTATTTTTAGAAAAACGTAGTCAATACCTTAGAAATCACGCAGGTCAGATAGCCGTGTTAAACATCGCAATCTTTGTGATTAATCTAATCATCGGAATTATTCAAACCGTCTTTATATCTGTTCTTGGTTGGATTGTACTAGTAGGACCCACTGCTGTTCTGATTTTCACAATTATAAACATCGTTTTAAGTCTTATATACAGCTTGTATCATATCTTTGGAATCGCTAAAGCCGGTAAATTTCAGTACTGTAAATTGCCCCTGATTGGATTTTTTGGGGATATGCTTGAACAAGCCATTACAAGTAAATAATTTAAGCACCCTTAATCATGCATTTACTTTAATGCGATCAGCGTGCTTAGTGTTGTAATATAGAAAAAAAACAGTGGATAAATCCACTGTTTTCATTTTAGCTAACTAATTAGATACCTCTAACGTTTGCTGCTTGTTCGCCACGTGGACCTTCAACAACTTCGAAGCTAACTTCTTGTCCTTCTTCTAAAGTTTTGTATCCATCAGCAACGATTGCTGAGTAATGAACAAAGATATCTTGTCCACCCTCGATAGTAATGAATCCGTAACCCTTTTCAGCGTTAAAGAATTTCACTTTACCTGTACTCATGCTAGTACCTCCTATCAGAATAAGATGTACTCAAGCGTAATTCGCAAACTAATATACCAGTTCTTCAAAACACATTGAGTTTATTACGATTTAATATATATACTAATCATAAACATTCTTATTACAACTTGATATTATCACTTCTAAAACACCTTGTCAATGAATTATCGTGCCACAAACCCATAAATATTAAGCGTTTACATTTAGATGGCAAAACACAATAAATAACGCTTTAGGATTGACTCTTTCGATTCATTGATAGGCTTTGTTTTAATCTATCGAAAATGATCATTTTGAGACGCGTTCAAAATGTAGGGTTTTTGTTATATTCCGAACACAATGCTTAATTCGATTTGCATAATAATAATTGTCTTTTATCATCAAAACCTTAGGATTCTCCAAAGTCTGCCACATGCTTTACCTCAAACTGTGGCATGATTCAAATACCCACTTCTAATTGGACCTAATGTTAATTTGTAAAATAATTCCTTCAGGTCATTTTAAATTTAATACCGAATTACTATCCCGTCATAAGATTTCTATTAAATCCATTTATATTTATTATATAGAGTTGATATCATAATCTGTTTAATTTAACTCGTTTTGTCTTTAATGTTAGTACGCACGCCATCAATGATAAATAATGAAAACTATTACCGTTTGGTAATGGATAAAATGAAAGCATATTACGTATGTTTATCTGGATTTTTCATCATTATCCACCTTTCGATTATCACAAAAGTTTCATCTTAGCATCAGCATGTTTTCCCGTATTTTCCTTCATATCTTTATGTTATACCGGATAATGATTAATCTAAATCAATTCTTTTCTCGCTCTCATTTCAGTTCGCCTCTATATTCTTAGAAATATAACTTGTATCTTTCATCATGAATTTCTGTCATAATAGAGTACGAAATGAGGAATATATATATGAAACATATTTTAAAAGTAGAACATAATGATGAACTTTTGAATTATCTCTTGAGCCAAGACTTACCTTATAGTCGTTCAAAGATTAAATCACTCTTAAAACACGAGTGTATTTCAATTGATAATGAAGTTACAACACAATTTGATGATCTCATCACTGCGGGACAAACCATTACAATTGTAAGTCATAACCAACAACGCGATACACCTTTACAAATTCTCTATGAAGATAAAGATATTTTAGTTGTGGATAAGCCTTACAAGCTCTTGACGGTCTCTAATCGAAAAGAAGAAGAGTTGACAGCATTTCGTCTCGCTAGTGATTACGTAAAGAAACAAGATTCTAAAAATCGTATTTTCGTAGTACACCGTTTAGACCAAGATACATCTGGTGTCTTGATGTTTGCGAAAAGCGAGTATGTTAAACGCTTGTATCAAGATAAGTGGTCAGAACTTGTGGATGAGCGCTTGTACGTTGCGATTGTTGAAGGTGTTGTGCCTAAAGACAAGGATGTCATTCGATCCTTCTTAAGACAAAATAAAACAACACACATGTACTCTACATCATCGGGTCAAGAAGCAATCACGAACTATGAAGTGATTAAGCGTACCGAAAACAATACAATTTTAAAAATTCAAATTGATACAGGACGTAAAAACCAAATTCGTGTCCATATGAATGATATTGGACATCCTATTATTGGTGATAAGAAATATGATGCTAAGACAAACCCACTCAAACGTCTTGGTTTACATGCTTACCGTTTAAGAGTTATGAACCCTAAAACAAAGAAAATGATGACTTTTGTATCACCATTACCACCAAAATTTAAAAAATTATCCAAAATTACGCCAACACAAGAAACATCAATCTAAAACGAAAGCCCCACTTATTATGCGTGGGGCTTTTTTTTAGATTATATTATTTGTGGACCACTTCAAAATCGCTTTATAACTTAGTAAAGCAAGAACCAGAATAAGCAAGCGTTTCGTAGAAAACGTATTTGTAAGAAGCATCAAGATCATGCGCATGATGATAAGCAAGATAAAACTTATCATTATAAAATGTTCAAATTCTTGTTTTATTTCATTTGAGCTAAATCCCAGAGATTTTAGTTGTATCAGGTGATTTTCATCTTGGAATGTTTGAGTAGCATTTTTTAAAAATACCCCCATTATCACACAGCTTGCAACAAACCAGATACTAATTAACATCTCGAAAGACATCGTATTGCGAAATGATACAAATAGGAGTAAGTCACCAATCAAAATGACAAGTCCACCAAGAAGCCGATCTCTAAAAAAACATTCTTTAAGATATATTTTCATGCTGTTCAATCAACGCTTTTAATATTGGGGTGAGGTTTAAGCGTTGCATCCTTTCATAGTGATGTACCTCGGTATCAATTACTTGAATCCCTGAATTTAAGATTCCCACAGCAGCATCATCATTTTTTGTTTTAATCCATACTTCTTGAGTAATTCCTTGATAACGGTCTTTAAGATTTTCAACGGTATCCGAAACAATACACTGTCCTTTGGACATGAGGACAATTTTATCCGCAATGGTTTCAAAATGTTCAAGAGTGTTGGTTGCGATGATCGCAGTGTGATCATCACGAAGTAGTTTTGTTTGTATGTCATCCCGTAGTTTGTTTAAATGACGTGCATCAAGACCAAAGCTGGGTTCATCCAAAAGATGTAGATTGCTTTGTTTCTGCATCATGAAATGATAAAGAATTTGTTGTTGCTGTCCTTGTGACATTTCATCGATACGATCTAAATTTGAAAATCCCATTGCTCTTACTTGTTGCATAAATAACTTAAAATCCCAATTTGGAATCAGTGCTTCTCCATATCCACCTAAATCCGATAATCGAATCGAAGTTTTAAATGGAAACTGAGAAGGAATATAACAAACCCCTTCGGTTATCGAATAGTCATGAGCAGATTTGTTATCAATGGTCACATTTCCAAGGTCTGGTTTTAATCCACCACTTAATAATTTAAGCAGTGTTGTTTTCCCATTGCCATTTGCCCCAATCACCAAAATCAACGTTCCAGAATCGAGGCTAAGTTTTGGAATATCAAGTGTTAATGTATTACGTTGGATTTTTAGATTGTTTATGTGGATCATACGTTACACCCTTGCATCATTTGAATAAATTGATCCAAACTCGGATTTCTATCAAATACACTCAAATCTAGATGACGTTTCGCTAAGCATTTTCGCGCATCGTGTGGAAACTGTTCGATGTCTGTAAAAAGTACACAGCTTCCCTTTTCCATATATAAAACATAATCCAGTAAGTTTTCAATTCCTTTCACATTATGGGTTGATATCATTGCAATTGCATCCTGATTATAGATGTTTTCATGTAATAACCTGATGAATTCATCACGCTTAAATGGATCAATGCCTTCAGTAGGTTCATCTAAAATATACAGTTTTGCTTCAGTCGCAAGTGCGATACAAAACATAAGGTGTTGTTTCTCACCCAAACTAAGTTTGTTTAGGGGTGTTTTTAAGTTCAATTTAAATTTGAGACGATATTGTTCAAATAAGGATTGATTCCATGTTGGTATGAGTAGCGATTCTAAGGTTACAATTTGTTGAGGAGTCATATTTAATGGATAGGGAATTGTATCGGGTATATATGAACACAAAGAATTGATTAGAGGATTGGAACCCATTGTTATTAATCCTGATGTGTGCTGATACTGTTGCATCATCATTTTCATTAGTGTTGTTTTTCCAGCACCATTTTCTCCAAAAACACCACACATTGTTCCTGACATGATTTCAAACGACATCGGCTCGATTTCAAATGAACCTTCAAATTTACGACCAAGATGATCGACGGTTAAATTGTTAGACATAGCTTCTCCTTTAAATTAAGTCTAAATGACTTAATGCATATTGATAGTTTTGATAGATGAGTACAATTGATGCAAGACTACCGATAGTCACTTTATAAAGGAGTGGTAGTGGAAGACTTACAATGCAGCCGATCAATATAATTGCGATGATAATTTTCACGGCAGCCATCCCTATTTCCTTTGGACGTTCGATATGAATTTTATAAATACGCGTTAAACTGAATACTTGTAAGATTCCTACGATATACAAAATGATCATACTCTTGTAAATTTCTTTCCAAAAAAGGTCATTGGAAATCTGTGATATATTAAATCCCGCTTGTTGGTAATGCATCATTTCTTCACTGGATATTAGGATTTCAGTTCCAAAAATACTACGGAGTCCAAAATAGAAGAACGCGATAATCATTGCGTTAAATATAAATGTAATGAGACTTACACCAAGCATATCGATAAAAAAAGTTTTCTTGGAACGATATCGTAGCGAAACATAGTTTTTCCAATTTTTTTGAGTAAAGAAAATAATTGTAAAGATGCCTGGGTTGATGCGATATTCCTGAAGTACAAAAGCATAAATACATATCATCAACATTATTACTAAAAATGTTTTATATGTGTAAAAAGATCTAAAAAGTGTGTACTGCCGTTTGATTGCGTTTTTCATAATTTTCTTTCCCGTTTCTAATGTTTTTCGTATGCTTCATCTAAGAGCTCAATTAAATCCCGCTTGGTAATATCAGCATTTTTCGCAATGGTGATGATTGAATCAAGATGTGACTCAATGGAACTTACAGAATCTCTATAAAGTTTATCTTTACCAAGTTCTGATACATACGATCCCTTACTTGGAATCGTATAAAGATATCCTGCTTTTTCTAGTTCCTCATACGCCCTTTTGGTAGTAATGACACTTACCTGTAATTCTTTAGCTAGAAACCGTATCGAGGGCATGGCTTCATGTGGCTTAAGGGTACCATTTCCAATTTCTTGTTTAATCTGAACAACTATTTGTTCATATATGGGTAAATCATATTCTGTTTTGATGTATATGTTCATAGGAATCCTCTCTGTGTATATACAGTATATACAGTTAAGAAATTTTGTCAATCTAAAAAAAAACAGCCTTTCAGCTGTTTTCATAAATTTCAATCCAGTCATCCGGTGTTATCTTGCCAACAAGATCTTGAATAAGTTGAATTGGTATTTCGGTATTTTTCGTAAAACGGATGCACGACTTGCCCATGTTTAATTTGGTTGGAACAGATTGTTGATAGGATGATTCAAACCAACTTAATATTTCCGGTTGTGCATAGATGCCCATATGGTAAAAACCAATATGATGTTTTTGATATCCTAAACTTATAAATGGCAGGGGTACCGTGGGATCACCACGATATCCTTTGGGGTATAGCGATAATGGTACGACAAATGATGGCATGTTGTATTGCATAACCAGTTCAAATCCATCAGGTATCGAGGATTGTATTGCGTTAAACAGTAAGGTGTATTGTTCTTTAAATGCACCCTCACCCTGATTTATATAGCTTTGAATGTCCATTAAAACATTCTCCTTTTAACGTCCCACTCTTCACGTAGCATACCGTATTTTAATGCATCATAATACTTTCCTTGGTAATAACGAACACTTCGAATTCTTCCTTCCAAAGTCATTCCAATATTCTCACCAACACCCATCATCGCTTTATTACCCGACCAGGTAGAAAATCCAAGTCGTTGGATGTTGGGGAATGCTGTAAAGAGTTGATCCATCCAAAACATAGCACATGAACTTCCAAGTCCATGCCCCCATTCATTCTCATCATAAATTACAATTCCAAATTCAAGCCAACGTGTTTTATATGACTCCCAATAATAGGATACAAGTCCAATTAAACGACCGTCTTTAAAAATTCCCTGTCTAAAATCAACATCCAAGTATAATTCAAGTCGTGAAGCCTCAAATTCTTCGTAGGATAATGGAAGATGTTCATCAAGAAAAGGTGCATCAAAGGACATCCACGGTCTTTCTCTTTGAAATGCATATTCCCAAAGTAATTTCATGTCTTTTTTTTGTAGTTTACGTATCTCTATCATAGGTCACACTCCTTAATGATATTATACCCTAAATATCATAGAAGTTCTGTCTTGGAGGTTTTTGAGGTATAATATGCGAAAAAGGTGGTCGAATATGTCTGATTATTCAGTAGTGATAATTCTTTCTATAATGTGTATTGGTTTAGGGGGTATTCTTTTTATATCCTTTAGGCGCAATCGTGGGCGGATTTTAAATGGATTTTTATTCAATGCGTTATTGATGCTTATCGCAGTTGATATCATTGCGTTTTCTTTCACCCATTACAATCCCTTTCTCCAAGCAATTTCTTTGTTATTAATGATTCTGGGAATTTTAGTCTTTCTTTTAGGTTACTATATTCTCATAATCGGTCTTTTTAAAAATGCGAAACGTTTAATCCAGAAAGAAGGGGTTCGTTTTTCAAATTTATTAACGCTTTTTGCCGGGGTCGGTTTAATTTTCTTTGTCTTTATTATTCCGTTACTGTCTAAATTAATACCACAAGAGTTACGATGGATGCATACACTTTTGACCTGTATTACGTTTTCGTGCTTTTACTTTATTTTTGTTTTCATTAATTTCCTATCGTCCTCTTTTCTTTATCAGTTTTTTAAACCCCATAAAGATCGTGATTTTATTATTGTATTGGGGAGTGGACTTCGAAATGGTACCGAAGTTCCCCCACTGCTTGCTGCTCGAATTGATGTAGCTCTTGAATATTATCACCATCAAAACATACCACCTCGTCTTATTTTTAGTGGTGGACAAGGGGAAGATGAATGCGTTCCCGAAGGGCAAGCGATGCGTGATTATGCACTTAATCGCGGCATTCCTGAATCCCACGCCCTCATGGAAACGCGATCCACAACGACCTATGAGAATATGCTTTTTTCAAAAGAAATTATGGATACTTACGAATTTGACCATCCCTATACTTGTCTTTTTAGTTCCAATACCTTCCATATTTTTAGAGCCAGTCAATATGCACGACGTGTCGGTTTAGATGCGCAAGGCATCGGCGCAAAGACAGCTGGTTATTTTGTACCCAATGCACTGATTCGTGAATTTATTGCATTGATGGTTATGCATCGACGCTTTCATCTCATTCTTAATGGGCTTGCCTATGCTGTTATTTTCCTTGCAAGTTTTCTCTAATTTATTCTTAAAGAGTCTTAAGTGGCTCTTTTTTTTATGATTATTATTGACAATATTTGTTCGTTAAAGAATAATTAGAAAATGAAATTAAAATTTTAAGGGGTATTATATATGAATAAATTATCAAAATCACAGTTATTATCTGTAAGTTTAATGTTGTTTTCGATGTTTTTCGGTGCTGGAAATCTTATTTTTCCGACGATGATTGGTTATCTTGCAGGATCTCATAAATGGATTGGTATTTTCGCATTCAGTGTTACGGCTGTACTTTTACCGATTCTCGCACTGGTTGCCGTTTCGAAACAAGATGGTTTTTTAAATCTTGCGAACAAAGTCCACCCTTGCTTCGCATTGATTTTCTCAACTATTTTGTATCTTTTAAGTGGACCACTTCTCTCAGTACCGCGTGCCGGTATTATGCCTTTTGAAACGTCAATACGCCTTCTCTTTGATAATCCGAATCATATTCAAATGGGATTACTGATTTATTCATTTCTGTTTTTTCTTCTGTGTTTTGGTTTTTGTATTAAACCACAAGCACTCAGTGATCGTGTTGGAAAAATCTTAACGCCATTACTCTTACTGTTTATTCTTATTTTGTTTGGTGCAGCGTTTTTCACAACCTTGTCCCGAAACACACTTTCCCATGAACCTTACCTTACATCCGGGTCTGCTTTCGCAAGCGGTCTTGTGGATGGTTACCTAACCTTGGATGGATTGGGTGCTTTAAACCTTGGTATTTTAGTTACAATGTCAATTAAAAGTTATGGTTTAAAAGATGAACAACAAGTTCGAAAGACAACCGTTCAATCAGGTGTTATTGCGGGAGTACTCTTGTTTATTGTTTACTGTATGCTTGGTTTTTTAGGTAATTTAATGTCGAGTGAGCTTGTTCAGGCTCAAAATGGTGCGGAGGTTATTGCACATCTTGGAACACGTTTATTTGGAAATTATGGCCCTTTTGTTCTTGGTATGCTTTTCTTTCTTGCTTGTCTTACAACCTGTGTGGGTCTTATCAGTTGTTCTGCGGAATTCTTTGCGGAACGATATCCACGCTTAAGCTACCATCGTAGTGTATCAATCCTTTGCTTTATAAGTTTCGCAATCTCCAATATTGGGCTCACAACAATTCTGAAAATCAGTGGCCCCATCCTCGCGTGTGTCTATCCAGCCGCAATTGTTTTAATACTCTTAGGTTTATCCTCAAGACCCTCTACCCTTACATACCGGATTGCAATTATATCCAGTACGCTTTTTAGTGTTATTGCAGTCCTTGATCATTTCAAAATTTCAATTCCCCTCATAACTCAATTCTGTCGAGCACTGCCCTTCTACGCACTTAATCTTGGATGGGTTGTTCCCACATTTATCCTTGCATTATTTAGTTTAATGCTCCAAAAGAAAGAGGAACTTCAATAAGTTCCTCTTTTATTTTTGGGTTAGATGATAAATTGCCTCAATTTCTTTTTGTTTCAAGTGATGTTTTAGATACACAAAGTGTAAAGGCCGTTTTAATTCAAAATCTTCGAGATCAAGGTATGTTAATGCTTTGTTTTCGATTTCTTCATGCGCAACTTTGGTATACATAAATGAAACAGCATGGGATTGTTTTAAAAATGTTTTGATTGTTTGAAAACTACCAATCTCTTGTACGGATTGAAATGAAGTTAAACGATGATTATGAGCTGTTAACCAGTTTTCAAAAATTGAGCGCGTACCTGAACCCAACTCACGTACTATAACCGGATATGACAGGAGTTTCTCTAAACTCACACTTTGACCTACCAACGGATGAGTTCGTGCCACCACGGGCATAAAACGAGCCTCTGTAAAGATATGCGAGGTAAAGATATCTTGATCAAACATACCTTCAACCAAAGCACAATCAATAGCACCTGATTTCAAATCCTCTAAAAGCGTATCCGTATTCGCAACTTTAATCTTAAAATTGACACACTCTTCAATAAGATACGATCGTAAAGATGTCGGAAAATAGTAATCCGCAATCGACAGAGTCATACCAATGGATACCGGGTTTTCAACACCTTCAAGTTTTTGAAACAACACCTCCTGGTATGCATTTTGTATTTTAGCGAAATCATAAAGTAAATAGGCTGATTGTGTAAAATGCAAGACTCGACCTTCAAAAAACACCAACTTACATTGGTAGATTGATTCCAAGCGCTTAATGTGTTGAGAAACTGCAGGTTGAGTCAAATGAAGCACAGAAGCTGCTTCAGTATAACTTTCCAACTCCATCACAGTCATTAATGTTTTTAACTTTGGATCCATATACCCTCCATAAATATTCTTTATCCATTATAACATAGAATAATAAAGCGTTATGATAACACATGGTATACTTTCTTTGGAAAGAGGGGTCTTATGAACTCAATTAAAAAATATACACCCGGTTTTATCCTTTCATGCCTTGTAGCTCTTATCGCTGTGCTACTTGAAAGTCTATTACCCGTAAAATTTGTCGGAGCATCCGTCATTGCACTGCTTATTGGAATGCTTGTGAATACGTGGAAAGAACCCAGTCCAGTTATCAAAACAGGTTTAAAATTCACATCCAAGCATGTTTTAAAATTCGCAATTATTCTTTTAGGAGCATCACTAAATATTACGATGATCTTAACAGTTGGAAAACTATCCTTAGCGGTTATGGTATTTACACTGCTTACATGTTTTGGTGGAGGATACTTTATTGGGAAAAAACTTGGTTTAAATTGGAAGTTATCCAATTTAATCTCTGCTGGTACTGGAATTTGTGGTGGTTCCGCAATTGCTGCGATTGCACCTGTCATTGAAGCAGAAGATGAAGATATCGCTTATGCGATGTCCGCAACATTTTTATTTGATGTACTGATGATTGTACTCTTCCCGATTATGGGAAAAGCATTAGGTCTCACGGATATGGCTTATGGTTTGTGGGCAGGTACTGCTGTGAATGATACATCAAGTGTTGTGGCAGCGGGTTATGCATTCTCGGAAGCTGCAGGAGATTTCGCGACGATGGTGAAATTAACACGGACGTTGGCTATTATTCCAACCGTAATTGTCTTCTCATTAATTCATGCACACGTTAAAAAACGTGATGGCTTAACTCCCGCAAATGAGTCCCTTAAATTAACACAAATCATACCTTGGTTTATTTTATTATTTATTGGAATGGCTATCCTCAACAGTACTGGTATTATACCCGTTGGCGTTAGTCATCTTCTCAAACAAATTAGTAAGTTTTTAATGGTTTGTGCACTTGCTTCAATTGGATTGAATACAAAATTTAAATCCATGATAAAGACTGGACTTAATCCGTTCCTCCACGGTTTTATTATTTCTTTACTCGTGGTGGTCGTTGCATTGGGTGTTGAATTTATGATGGGCATTGTTTAGACACACAAAAAAACAGGATGAATTTCCTGTTTTTTTGTGTGTCTTGATGAAACTGAAGGACTGATAGTGGAAAGAATATGGATTGATAACATGACGCTATCAAATCAACGAGATTAATTATGTATTACGGTCATTCAGTTTTAAGACATTGTCAGTATACAAAATTATTGCCTCGAATAGAATTTTCTTTTTCTTAATAATTCTTAACTGTTAACTCCAAACATAATTGAAACTGGGTTCCATTGCGATTCCACGTTAAAAATCCATCTTGAAGATTCATCAAGCGTTCGCAGCTTCTTAACCCGATACCATAACTCTCATGATTTCTTGGCACCAAAGCAATTTCATTCTCCACAAGAATCCGCACTTTCGGACCATGCATTTTTATATGAACACTAACTCCTTGATCATATTGTGCGTATTTAATAATGTTTGACGTTATATTATCAAAAATACGATGCATCAAGATATGCGAAACATAACACCAACCTTGTTCATTACTGAAATCTTCAACCACGACCTCAATACCATACACCCCAAGGGAGGACCGTAACTGCTTCAAAAAATCATGTTTCAAATCATTAAAGGATGTTTTAATAATCGGAAAGGAATGTTCCTCTTGATTTGCGATATCCGTAAAACATTGTAGTAATTCTTGAGTTAAATCTTTAACCTGATGTGCTTTCTGATAACATCGATGAATTTTATCATGATGCGAGGAATTTAAGCTTTCATCATTTTGTAAGTATTCAAGATAACCCAGTAATATTGTCATTGGCGTGCGAATATCATGCGACAACGTTGTGGTTGCATCTTTTAGTGCTTCTTGTGATCGTACAACCATCTCAGTATTCGCGATTAGTGCTTCGCGCATCATATTAATACCACGCGCTAAATCCGTTAATTCATCATTACCTTGTTCTGATACTTTCGTTTCGAGCATACCTCCACCAATCGCATTAAGTTCATTGGTAATCGTTTCTATGTAAGAAGTCATACTTCGTAATAAAATACACATCACCGTTACAAACGCGATAAACGATACAACACGGTTCACTTGATCAACGCGATCTAAAAATTCAATATTATCTTGACTCATAATATCAACCCGAAGCGGTGTTCCATTCACATTTAAACCAAAGGTTTGTAGTGGATACGATGCGTCATTAACCGTGTCAAAGGACCTTACTTCCACTTCAAGATCGTTCGTATACAATAATTTCGAGTCGTTGTAGATGTAGAAAAGCGAATACGGATATTGTTTAACCCAATCATTGAGTTGATCAAGGGACTGCTCGGTAATCTTTTTTTTCGCGATATAAGTTTGTAAGGAATCCACACGTTGATGAATCGTATTACGATTGGGATGGACACTTGTGATATAGATTTCAGAAAAATGTCTCATCGTGAAGTATAAACAAGAACTCAAAACCGTCGCAATAAGGATGTAGATAAGAATTTGAAACGAAAGCCGTGTTGGCTTTTTCGTCTGCCTAAAGACCATCGTATGTATACCCTTTACCCCAAACATTTTTCACAATCTTAGGTTTATTGGGTTCATCTTCTACTTTTTTACGGAGATTACGAATATGAACCATGACTGTATTGGAACAGGAATAGAAATACGTATCTTCCCATACAATTTCAAAAAGTTGTTCCATGGTGTAAATACGGCCTGGATTCCCTAAAAGAAGACGTAAAATACGATATTCACGCTCCGTTAAGTCAAGTAAAACTCCATTTTTATAGACTTCATTGGTTCTTCGATTTAAGCGTAGATTTCCTTCTTCAAGCATCTCATAGTCATTTCCTTGTTGCTTACTTCCATAATTACAGTAACGTCGTAAAAGTGCTTTAACCCGAACACTAAGCTCTAGATATGAAAAGGGCTTCATTACATAATCATCGGCACCCGCAGAAAACCCTCTCACAACATCTTCTTCTTTCTCTTTAGCTGTCAGAAAAAGAATTGGAATTTGATGTGCATCACGTATTTTCCGGCACAGTTTAATACCATCAATCTCAGGCATCATCACATCTAAAATCGCTAAATCAAATCCATCATCAAGCGCCTCCAATGCATCATACCCGTTCGAATACGTCTGCACTTGAAAGCCATCGTTTGTAAGTAGTAGTTCAAGTAGTTCCCGAATTTCAAAATCATCATCGACCACAAGTATACGATTCATAAAACATCCTCCTCAAGTAAATCAAGTTTAAATATAGAGATTCTCACTTTTCTTGTCAATAATTGTTATTCAAAATCACAAAAAAACGATCATATTTGATCGCTTTTTATCTTAATCCGTCGTGATGTATTCCATAAACAAGGGTCCACAATCACGATAACGTTCAACATTTCCGTGTGTCGTTACTTCGATCATACCATCCCGTTGAATTTCAGTTCGATCAAGGTTGATAACATAGCGTGTCATCATCGATCCTAAATATAAAACACAAGCGAGAAGAAAGACAGTTAGAAAGACACGACGCGAAATATTTTCAATTCCATAACGTCGGTCAAAAGCATTCGGTCTCACCAGATAATAAACCAAGTAAAATATTAATAAAATCATACAGGTAAAGAAACACCCATAGAGAAACATTTTAAAATGTGACCGGTAAACAAGATGTAACTCCGAATAGAGTATAACCCGTACCATCGTCAACATCATAAAATTAATGACTGCAATTAAGACGATGATATTTTTAAGTTTAAATAATTTTTGATTCATATGCACCGTCTCCTTCACTTTATTATACGTGAGAAAACGAAGCATGTCACTGTAGTGGAAAGCTTAATTTGACTTTAAAGAGATCGCCATCAATTTGCAACTTCAAGTCTCCTCCCATTACTTCAGTTAAGGCTTTTGCGATTGAAAGTCCCAGACCACTACCTTCTGTATTTCGGGATGCATCCCCACGTACAAATCGTTCCATTAATTCATCCGCACTGATGTTTAGGGATACATCTGAAATGTTTTTAATTTCAAGAACTGCATTCTGATCAATGTGTTTTAGTGAGACATAAACCCGAGATTGCATTAAGGAATACTTACAGATATTTCCAAACAAATTATCCAGAATACGAAAGAGGACATTCCCATCTAAATTCGCATGAACAACATCCTGAGTCAAGACGAGTTCTAATTGTTTCTGATCAAAGCGATCACGGTATTCACCAATGACCTGATCTAAAAGGACATTAAGATCGGTATCTTCTTGATTAAGATGAATGGATCCTGAACTTGCTTTCGATGCTTCAACCAAATCCTCAATTAATTTCTTAAGTCGTGAAGATTGTCTGGAAAGAACATCTAAGTATTCTTGCACTTCAAGATCTTCAAACGATTTTTGTTCAAGAAGTCCAATGTAATTAATGATTGAGGTCAGTGGGGTTTTGATGTCATGAGAAACATTTGTAATCAAATCTGTTTTCATGCGTTCTGATTTCATTTGTTTCTCAACCGCAAGATGCATCCCATCTGAAAGTTGATTTAAATCGTGTGCATGATCTTTCAAGACACCATGGAATTTTGTTGTATCAAGAGGCTCATCTAAATTTCCAGAAACCATCGCGTGTGTCGCATCTCGAATCACTTTACCATCCAAAGTAAATTTTAGGATAAAATAAACAACCACTCCTGTTTTAAGTAACCAGAAAAAGATCATGGTGCCGTTATTATGATTGGAGATTGAGGTCATCGTTATGAAATCGAACAATAAAGATGCTCCCACAATCATAGAAACTTTAAGAATCAGTTCACGATTTTGGAACGATGATTTATAGAGACGTTTTATCGGTAAATATCCCCATCGATAAATCCATGAGTTCACCAATAACTGTTTAGCTTTAATACGTTTAATAAACGAATTATAAAAAATAAATGACAAGCCTAATAAGAGGAATGTTATACTGCTACCCATGAGAAATGCATTGGGAACATCACGATAGAACAGATTTACACTCTCGCCAATAAGACTGATTGAAAATCCAAAAACGAATAAATATAAAAGTGCAAAGGGTTCTAAAGGAATGCGATCAAAAGGATTCTGTTCGATTGTGCCTTCATCATTACGTATCCCTGCGTGTTTTGTGAAAGTGACCCATGAAGCAAGCATTAAGAAGGCAGAGACAATCAGTATTCCATACAGTCGATAGCCTATTTCTAAGAGCTTGGTGATTAAGATTTCATAGAACCAGAAAACATCATGTGCCCCCTTTACAATCTGACTTTCAACTTTATATTCTTTTTGAATCATCTGAGATTTTATGTAATTACCGTAATCATCATATTCATCCACGCTTTGATAATCCGAAAGAGTATAGACTGTGATAAATCCAGACTTCGAAGGGGTTTCTTTACTGTATAAAAGCGTATTGTCCGAATGATAGATTTTAAAAAAATGATTGGGTGACACTACGGATGTTTCCGTATCTTTAATTCCTCCGGAAAAGCGCTTGTCGGACACATTATCAAATGATGACATTCGAAGTAAAGAATGAATTTGTTCTTGCGCAGTTTCATTAAAAACATATTCCCGTACTGCTTCCGGAGCCATACTGTTTACATGCAAGGATTGCATCTTAACCAATGCATAGATACTCCCGGCAAATCCACTTAATGATGCGATAAAGACTGCTGCCGATACGAAGCGGATTACAAAATGTTTGCGTTTATTCGGATTCATGTTTTAGTTCTCCTTCTATTTTATACCCTTGCCCCCACACTACTTTAAAATAACGGGGTTCTGACGGATTAATTTCGAGCTTTTCTCTTAAATGACGAATATGAACTGCAACCGTTCCTTCCGCACCATAAGAGTGGTCTCGCCATACATGTTCATAAATATGCTTGGGTGAGAAGACACGGTTTGGATGCTCCATCAAAAACTTTAAGATATCAAACTCTGTAGGCGTACAACGAACCTGTTTTCCATCCATACTTACCGATTTGGTTTCATCATTAAGTTCCAAACCACCTACTTTTAATATGTGTGATGTCTCAACATAACCCTGATTAAATTGTGTATAACGACGAAGTTGTGATTTTACCCGTGCGATTACTTCCATTGGATTGAACGGTTTTGTGATGTAATCATCAGCCCCTACATTTAATCCTAAAATTTTATCTGTGTCTTCCCCCTTTGCGGTCAGAAGAATAATTGGTATTGTCGTTGTTTTACGAATGTGCATCATCGCTTCCAACCCATCCATAACAGGCATCATAATATCCAATAACACAAGATCAATATGCTCTTGTGCAAGAATCTCCAATGCTTCGACGCCATTAAATGCTTCATAAATAATATAATCTTCTTGTGATAAATAAATTTTTAATGCGTTCACAATATCTCGTTCATCATCACAAATCAAAATTTTTGCCATCTTGTCACCTCTTAGTTCTATTATAGGGAGTAACTGTTTAAAAACCAACGGGTCAAATGTTTAAGAATTGTTTAAGATACAACATTGGTCTATAATTAATTCAGGAGGACATAAAGATGAATTTAAAAAATAAACTCACACCACTTCAATATGAAGTAACCCAAAACAGTGCTACTGAAGCACCGTTTACCGGAGCCTATGATGATTTTTATGAGCCCGGAATTTATGTCGACATTGTAAGCGGCGAACCCCTTTTCTTATCAAACGATAAATTTAATGCGGGTTGCGGATGGCCTGCTTTCGCAAAACCGATTGATGCATTGCTTGAGGTTGAAGATGAAACACGACGTATCGAAGTGCGTTCCTTAAATGCAGATTCACATCTTGGTCATGTCTTTAACGATGGCCCTCATGAACTTGGAGGACTTCGTTACTGCATCAATTCCGCAGCACTTCGTTTTATTCCACTTGATCAAATGGAAGAGGAAGGCTATGGACAGTATATCCAAGACATCAAACATGACTGATACAGAATTATTAGAATCGCTTTTAAAAGAAGCACCAAAACACATCGTTGTGATGTGGGCTGGAGATTGCCTTGAACATGCCTTAACCCTTTGTCGCTACAAAGATGTACATGCTAGCGCATCCCTTAAAGCTACTCGAGATTGGGTAGAAGGAACCATGGCGACAGATGAAGCACGAAAACGCGCCTTAAAGGCACATGAGCGTGCACGGGAGCTCACAAAAACAGAACACGTCTATTTACTTAGAGCCAGTGGTCATGCCGCAGGAACAACACAAGTTAAAGCACATGGCATCCAATGTGCAGATTATGCATTAAAAGCAGTACAAGTTGGAAAACGCAGCAAACGTTCAATTGAACGTAGATGGCAACTTGATACCTTATCCAATTATCTCGATAAAAAAACTTCTTAAAAGAACAAAACGTGTTCTTCAAAGAAGTTTTTTATGCATTAGCCTTGATTCGTTTTTTTATAATTTCATCATATTCAGGTACACCCATAAAATGCATCACCAGCATATAGACCGCAATACCAAAGCCAATCGCAATCACGACCCCTTTTTTTCCGATATCACTGAGGATGGTTGGATAATAGATGGCATAAACCGCAAAACCCATTATAAGTGAGGCGAACGCCGTTTTAGAGAATGAACGAATAAACTGACCGGTTCTCAAACCATCTAAGCGTATGCGCAAAGCATTATAGAGTAACAGCGAACCGATAAATGCAGCCAATGTTGTCGCAAGAGCAAGACCGGTTACCCCCATTATCTTCGAAAGTACAAGATTTAATAGAATATTTGTGACGACGGACACAACACCAATCCGTACCGGAGTTTTGGTATCTTCCAATGCATAGAAGGTTTTCGTTAAAACTTGACGCATTCCAAAAGCCACAAGACCCAAAGCATAGAAAAATAGAATTGTACCTGTAACTACAATCGCTTGATCATCAAACTGACCATGCCCTAAAAGCATCATCACAATCGGTTTTGAAAGCACCATAATACCAATCGATGCAGGAATCATTAATAAATTAACAACATTTAATATTTTTGTAACGGTTCCCTTGAGTTGTTCCGTTTCATTACGAACCGCATTCCCCACCAGGGTTGGATAGAGTACTGTCGCCATCGTTGAAACGAAAACACCCAATACCGCATCATTGATTTGCGATGCATAACTGATGGCGGAAATCGATCCATCAACAAACGTGGAGGCAATTGTGCGATCAATAACAAGATTAATTTGATCAATCGAAGCACCCAAAATGATTGGAATTGCCATCACCGTCATCATCTTTACATAGGGATTGCGAACATCAAAGCTTAAACGACGTTTAAACCCTCTACCTTTTGATGTAATGAAAGCAAAGAGATATTGAATAACACTTGAAATAAAAATCCCAATAGGCAAGACCATGATATCCGTTTTCACGCTCATAAAAATGGATAGAATAACCACAATATTCATAATAAAACTTCCTATCGGTGCAATAAGAAAGCGATTATGAATCTCATGATAACTCTCATATATCGAACGTGCTCCGATAAAGAAGATTGATAGAAGTGTAACTTTGGTAAAGCGAACCGCAAGTTCCAGTTTAGCACCTGTATACCCATGCGCGAAAATAAGTACCAGTTCTTTCGTAAAGGCAAGACCCAACAAGACTAGAACTAAGGCTAAAATTGTAATCAGATTGAGTGCATCACTCATGTAACGATCTGCGACTGCTTCATCCTGTTCCTCAGTCGCCCGAATATAAACCGGAATAAACGTACTTACCAGTCCAATTGCCACAAATCCAAAGATTACATTGGGAATACTCCATGAAGTAAAGTAAACATCGGATACCATAGATGTTCCGTAAAAATACGATAAAACAAGCCCTCTTACAAGACCTAATATTTTTGAGATTAGAATTGCGATGGTTAAATAAGCTGCATTACGTTTCATGGAATTCCTCTTTTCTTTTCTATTATACCCTTTTAATTCATGAAACTTAACGAAAATGTCGTGTCACATAATTAAACACTTTTTTGGGTTTTTAATCTACGATAAAAAAGGTTAAAGCTGCATCGCTTTAACCTAAAGTATTATTGATATTTAAAATAATAGAAAACACCGAGTGCTGACCAAATAATCATAAAGATAAATGAAGGTAACTGGAGTTGTCCTGGTGATCCCGGTAGAACAAGAAGTCCTACAAAGACAAGACTTACTAGCACACCCACAGCACTTAATCTTCGAGCATGTCCCGATGATTTTCGATAGCTAATCATACACACATAGAAATAAACAATGGCCGCTAGAAGCGATGACATATCGACGATATAAATAATCATCTCACGTCCGAACCATGGAGCAACAAGACTTACTATGGTAATAAAGCGTATTGCTTTCGTGTACATACCATTTTGGTTTTCATAGTTATACTTTTCAGGAATGAGTTTATATTGAGCTAATGCCCCAATAAGTTTACTACCCCCAAGCATAAAGCCATTAATCCCACCCGATACAGCACCGGCAAGTGAAATCAACAGTAAGATAAACGCTGTAAATCCCAAGCGACTTAAAACTGCAGACCCTAATGCCCACTCTTCAAATAAACCGGCTTTTGGGGCAAAGACCAAGGCCGTCGTGATGTTATTGAGATTATAGAATACGACACCTGCAAATACAGCAAGAATGGTAACTCGAACAGCTTTTGAAGGACTAAAGTCTAAATCCGTTGAAACTTGAGGAATTACATCAAACCCTACAAAGAGAAAAGGCGCAATCGCAAAAACCTTCGCAATTTGAGCAAGATCAAAGGTATAAGGTGTAATGTAGTATTCTTTTAAAACGGAAGTTCCTTGTGTGGTAAGCATCATGGTGAAGATTACCATAATATTTGCGACTGTAAGTAAAATCATCACATTTTGAACTTTTGAACTCATTTTAAGTCCTTGGATATTAATTTTAGCAAACACGATGATGATGGAACTCGCGATAAGTATTTCTGAGAGATATACGGAGGTTCCTCCGATATCATAGAGGTATCCAAACGTTACAACAGATCCAAAAAGTTTCTTCACGACAAGCACAAATGCTGTCGCATTCAGGGGAACCATACTGATATAACAGAGAATTAAGAACCAGCCTACAATGAAACCGTGTTTTTTTCCTAAGTTATTGTACGTATATGAGAATTCACCACCATCTTCATGATGGGTAGACATCATGACATGATATCCTTGAACAATAAAGATGATTGCGATTCCACCAAGAATAAGCCCGATTGCAGTGTTAATCACACCACTTTCGGGCAAGAACTTGGTCCCTGGGAGCGTAAACGATCCCCAACCGATAATTGAACCTAATGCAAGCGCCAAGATATCCAGTTTACTGAGTCTTTTGCGCATAGATTTTCCTTAGTTAAAGTTGTATTCTGTAACGATTTTATCACGGCCTGTGACTTGATCGTTAAAGTATTCATAAACACAGATTCCAAGATATGATCCTGAAATATTAATCACATTATCAAAACCAAGGTTTTGAAGTGCCATTACAGCATTGTATGAACGTTGGCTTGAACGACAGTGTAAATATACAGGTTTATCTGTAGGAATTTCATCCAAGCGATCACGAATTTGGCTTAATGGAATATTAACTGCATTGATAAGGTGACTTAATGCGTATTCATGTTCTTCACGAACATCGATAATGCATGCATTGGACTCTACCAATTCACGAACTTGCGTTACTGGAACTTGGTTGAAACGACCGTAAAGAAGGTTTAAACCAACAAGCGCTGCATGATTCACAACATCTTTGGCTGTACCAAATGGTGGCGCATAGCATAATTCGACTTCTTTAAGATCTTCAAGGGTACCACCCATTTGAATCATTGTCGCAATGACATCAATTCGTTTATCAACATTTCCCTTACCGATTGCTTGTGCACCCAGTAATTTACCTGTTGGGTATTCAAATAAGAGTTTAAAGTGCATTGGATTTGCATCGGGCATTAACCCTACTTTATCACCCGGGATAATATAAACAAAGTCATAATCAAAACCGTTAGCCTTTGCCATTTTTTCATTAAGACCAGTTGATGCAGCGTTCAAATCAAATACTTGTACACATGATGATCCAACAACACCTTTATTGTTATGAGGAATTCCATACATATGATCTGCGGCTGCACGTGCTTGACGTTGAGCAGGACCTGCAAGTGCAAGACGTGTTGGTTTACGAGTGATTTGATGGAAGACTTCAATCGCATCACCCACTGCATAAATATTTTTATCATTTGTAAGGTAATTGTGATCAACTTTAATTCCACCTGTAACACCGATTTCAAGATCTGCAGCTTTCGCAAGGCTTGTTTCAGGTGCAACTCCGATTGCCATTACAACTGCACCAGATTCTAAGATTGTTCCTGAACCCAGTTCAACACTTGTTTCTGTAATCTTCTTAACGCCATCACCCAGAATCAGATTAATGCCGTGATCCATCATTTCTTTATGTAGTACTTGTGCCATATCATAGTCGAACGGACTCATGATTTGATCAATTGCTTCCACAAGTGTTACGTTTTTACCTGCATGACGCAAGTTTTCTGCAACTTCAACACCGATAAACCCACCACCAACAACGGTAATGTTTTCAATATTGTTGTTGACGATATGTCCGTTTAATTTTTTAATGTCGACAACATTACGTACGGTAAAGACATTATCCCCGTCAATGCCTTCGATACTGCGTGGTAAAATTGCACTTGCTCCTGGTGATAGGACAAGCTTGTCATATGCTTCATCCATTTCTTCACCCGTTTCAAGATTTTTAACCGTTACAGTTTTCGCATCACGATTAATTTTTAGAACTTCAGTGCTTGTGCGTGCAATGATGTTATATTGTTTTTTAAATTGTTCGGGCGTCATTAAGACTAAGTCATCACTTGATGCGACAATGCCACTTAAGTGATAAGGTAAAGCACAGTTTGAGAAGGACACATTCGGTCCGCGTTCAAACATAATGACTTCCGCATGTTCATCTTGACGACGAACACGGGCTGCAACTGAAGCGCCTCCAGCTACCCCTCCAACAATTAATATTCTTTTACTCATGGTAGAATCCTCTTTCTTTTCTAAGTTATCGTTTTAAGACTTTATTTTTGTAAATGTTTCGCAAGTTTGTTTCCTACGTAACCACCGATTACCATCACAACAAGGAACACCCAGCCGGATAATGAGAAGTTCGCAATCGGTGTATATAAAGCACCAACGTTACAGCCATTCGCAAGACGTGTCCCAACACCCATAGTGATACCACCCATTGCGTAAAGGAGTCCATCTTTTACAGTAATGTGTAATTCTGACATAAATGTATTTTTAAATTTACCTGCTGTCAGTAAGTATACTGAAGTTCCGACAAGGATACCCATGTTTTGAACCGTTACAGGGTTTGCTAAGAATGGTTTTGAGAATACAGCTGGATCTAATTGCGCAAATGATCCTAGGGATTCTGCGGATACACCAAAGAGTGTTAGGAATTTACCGAACCAATATCCGTAAGGTGTTGATGCACCCCAACCTGCTTTTGTAACACCCATTAATAATGTGAAGAGAATCGCGATGATCACTGCACCTTGTTTTAAAGTCCATGTCTTTACAAAAAGACGTTCATAAGTACTTTCTGTTGGGAAAGCATAATCTTTCTCAACTTCAAATGCTTCCATACTGTCTTGGCCTTTTTCCACAAAATGACCTGTGTATGTACCCTCTTTTTTACGTTTTGCTTCGTATTTATTTGCGAGCACAACCACAAGACCACAAAGAAGGGCCGTTAAGATTAAAGCACCAAGGTATCCACCAAGACCATCCCATTTAAAGAGGTCTGGTAAGAAGACACCCCCTGCAGTTTGTGATCCAACTTCAGATACAAACCATGATGTCGCAACCCAACCTTGCTTTTGAAGTGGGAATCCAATAAAGACCCCAAAGCTAAAGAATACAAGTGTAATTAAAGCACGTGGTAAACTTGTAATTAAATCCGTTAAAACACCGGATGCACAGCAGGATGAGAATGCCATCCCAAATCCGAAAAGCACACCCCCAACAAGTAAGCCACCATTAATTGGATTAACCCATAAGTCCATTTGTGATGGATCTTGGAAAATCATAAACGATGCGGATAATGCTGTGGTAATAAAGAACATAAACATTAAGGTTTTCATTAATTTTGTGGAACCTGTATTTGCGGCACGGTTCACACTTCCTGCAAACCCCGTTGCAGCACGTGTTAATGTATATCCTAATGCAATCCCCATTACAAGTCTGAATAAATGCATATCAGACGCTAAAAAATTCTTTCCAAGGATGAATACTGCGATAAGCAATACAAATCCAATAATATTTTCTGTCTTCTTCATGTTCTCCTCCTATGAATGACAAATATGCAAACGACACCTTACATTTATTTGATTATCAGATCCCCGTATCGTTGCGCATTACCGCATGGATAATCATCAAATGTTTAAGGCTAATCGTTGCCTTGCTCATAAATCGTATCACGTATCGATGACATTTCAACTAATTAACTCAAGAGTTTTCGTCACTTTAGTCATAATCTGCTCTTATATCACTTTTTTTGATTTAAAAGTGATTTATTTCATTTGTGATTGTGAAATTAATAACTTGTATCACAAAATTTCATGGATTTCAGGTATTTGTCATAAGTATTGCTTATAACTCATGCCTATCGCGCAATAATATTTGGTTATGAGTAAATAAAAAACCGCTCATTAGCGGTTTTGGATACGTTGATTCATTTCTTCCAGTTCTTGTACACTTAGATAGCGCCATTCCCCAACTTTTAAATCACCCAATTTAACATTCATAATTCGAACCCGGTTTAAGCTTGTAACTTTAAAACCCAATGCCTTTGTCATACGTCGGATTTGACGGTTTAAGCCTTGATTTAAAATAATACGGAATGTTTTCGGTGCAACCCTCTCCACTTCGGATGGATTGGTAACTTGCATACGATGGGTTTGTTGGTTATAGATTTCGACCCCTTTAGACATTTTGGTAATAAAGTCTTTATCAATCGCTTTATTGACCGATACGATGTATTCTTTATCGTGACCGTATTCTTCACGTAGTATTTTATTAACGATGTCACCATCATTGGTGAGTAAAATTAATCCGCTGGAATCTTTATCTAAACGTCCGATTGGGAAAATCATCTTTGGATAGTTCATAAAATCTGAAATATTCCCTTCGATTGCGGTATCGGTTGTGCAGGTAATGCCACGCGGCTTATTTAAAGCGATATAGACCTTCTCTTCATCAATTGTCACAAGATTCCCTTCAACCGTCACACGTTGCCCAGCAGCAACTTTTTGACCCACTATAGCTGTAACACCATCAATAGCTACTACACCTTCCGCAATAAAACGATCCGCTTGCCGACGTGAACAATACCCCGAATCACTAATATACTTATTTAAACGTAAGGATTCCCGTGCTTCGTGCTGTATGGGGTTGATATTTTCATTGATATTTGATGCTTGTTGTCGTGCTTGTTTCATAAAGTCCTCAATCTATTTTCTAATTATTTACATCTATTCTACCATTTACCGTATAATATGTCACAAGGAGAATAACCATGATTACCATACAAACAACTTCAATAGACCACGTTTTACCCATTCGTCACAAAGCAATGTATCCTGACGGACCTTTAAACTTGGCACAAACTGAGGACGACTCCCTCGCAACGCATTATGGTCTTTTTATGGACCACCAATGCATAGCAGTGATTTCTGCCATTAATCATAATGATACGCTTCAACTGCGAAAATTCGCAACCCTTCCAAGCTTTCAAAATCAAGGTTATGGAAGCATGTTATTAAGGCATGTGCTATCATTATATAACGAACGCATCATTCTTAATGCGCGTACAAACAAAATTTCATACTATAAACGCTTTGGCTTCACCCAAACAGATCAAACGTTTACACGCAATAACATCGACTATTGTATTATGGAGGTATTACGATGACCAACCCTTATCCTTATTCCCTAGATAACAAGCGTTATCAAACGTATAACTATTTTACCAAAAAAACTTATGGACAAAAAGCTTTTAAAGTAAGCATCGATGCAGGATTTACCTGTCCAAATCGCGATGGCACGTGCGGAAGTGGCGGTTGTAACTTTTGCAGTTCCCGTGGATCAGGAGACATGATTTTAAAAAATCCTGATTTAGAGAAGCAAATTGAACACAGCCAAAACATCATGCTTCAAAAATGGCCTGACGCCGCCAAAATCGCATACTTTCAAGCTTATTCCAATACGCATGATTCCCTCGAAAACCTCAAGAAGCTTTACGATCCCTTCTTTGATGATGATCGCTTTGTAGGGATTGATATTGCGACACGAAGTGATTGTTTGGATGATGAGAAGATTGCATATTTTGAATCAATGAGTCGTAAGAAAGATTTAACCATCGAAATCGGCTTACAAACCATCCATCCAGAAACATCAGAATGGATGAATCGGGGTCATGATCTCGAATCAGTCACAACCTGTATTCAAAAACTCAAAGCAGCAGGTATTCGTACCTGTGTTCATATTATTAATGGGTTTCCACAGGAAACCCCTGAGATGATGCTTGAAACAGCCGATTATCTAGCGAAAATGCATCCTGAGATGGTTAAAATACACATGCTTCATATTATTAAAGGCACAAAACTGGGCGCAGAATATCAAAAAAATCCGTTTCCACTTTTAACACGTGATGAGTATGTGGATGTTGTTGTGAAGCAAATTGAACGTCTCCCCGAAGATATCGTGATCGCACGACTGACTGGAGATGGTATGGCGGATGATTTGCTTGCCCCAGTTTGGACGATACGTAAAATTGTAGTCACGAATGAAATCGATAAACTTATGGCAAAAAGGAATACCTGGCAAGGTAAATATCAAAAGGAGCGCTAAGCTCCTTTTTTTGGTAATCATTTTCGTTAAATACACAATCTTAACGCTAATTTTCGACCCTTTAAGAAACTCATTTTCGCGAATATGAAATTTTGTAAATTGTTTTGGACATGCCTGAAAAAGATGCTATAATGTCGATGAATGAAGCGCTTACATTTGAATCATCCATACATTACTTATATGAGAGGGGTATTTAAATTGAAGAAAATAAGTAACATTTTCGTCGTGCTTCTTACACTTGTATTGGGTATCAGTCTTTACCCAAGTTCTATCTTTGCTATGAATGATCTAAATCTTCACGATGTACACTTAAAGGGAGAAGGTGCTGATATTTCAGACCATTTATCACACATCAAAGAATTTAATCAAGGTTCCCTAACCTTACGTTTTCGCTCTGAGTCACTTTCCAGTGATCTTACTTCCCTGTTTTCAATATCAAACGCAAATTTGGAAAACAACTATTTCGCGCTTTACTATCAAAACAGTACTGGTAAGCTCGGCATTGAATTCAGAGATGAAACCGGTAAACATATTATCAACACTTCAGGCACAAGTACACAGCTTGCGAATGCAAACTGGCACACCGTTACCGTTTTAAATCATGGTAATCGTGTTGAAATATATGCAGATGGAATCTTACTTGCATCCCAAGATAATATCGATTTCACGAAAATCCAATCTTTACCTTGGAACCGTATGAAATTGGGAGGGGTTGCTCGTTTAAAAGGTGAAAACCTATGGCCATTTAGTGGCAAAATCGCATCCTTAAACTTAAGTCATGACATCCTCGATGTAGATACCATAAAAGCACTTCATGCAGATACAGCGTCTACGGTTGATACAACGACTTCAGAAGCGATCGAACTTTATGCGCCAGGACAAGATGGCAGTAAAAATTATCGTATTCCAAGTCTTCTCACAACCCAAGATGGCACAGTAATCGCTGCAATCGATAAGCGTATTACCCATCAATCGGACTGGGGAAATATCGATATCGCCTTGCGAAGAAGTCGAGACAGTGGTAAGACATGGTCTGACACTCAAGTTATTATTGATTTAAAATCAGATCCGAATGTTTCTCAAGAGAATGTGAATACTAACTATCAAAGTTCCGCATTCCTGATTGATGCGGCAATGGCACAAGATAAACGGAATGGACGTATTTATCTTTTAGTAGATATGTTCCCAGAATCACGTGGATTCTTTAGTGTTCAAAATGAAGATCAAGACTTTGGTCAACCTTATGTAACCAAAGAAGACAGTACTCATATTGTTTTGAAAGGTACTGATGGCAAAAAGTATTACGCAAAAGCTGATGGAACCGTATTTGATCTAAATACTGATATCATCACGAATTACCGTGTTGTCTTAGAATCTGAGAAAGGCATGCCTTTCAATGATCTTGGTGATCTTTATGAAGGCGATACGTATATAGGAAATATCTATCTTAAGAAAAGTCCATTACGCATTCGTCAAACCGCTTATTTATGGTTAACCCATTCGGATGATGACGGTCAAACATGGTCATCACCCCATGATATTACACCACAAGTTAAAGCAGATTGGATGCAATTCATCGGAACCGGTCCCGGTGTTGGGATTCAACTTGAAAACGGTGACCTTGCCTTCCCGATTTACCATACAAACCGTCATGGTGGTAATTCTCAATCTACATCCATGATTAAAAGTTCCGATGGTGTTACATGGCATAAAACGGAATCTCTTAATGATAACCGCAACTTTAATGGTCAAGTTTTAAATTCTGAAACATTAAATAACGGTGGTGCATTGGTAACTGAATCTCAGGTAGTGCAACTTAATAACGGTACACTGAAACAATTTGCGCGAAATGTATCCGGAAAAGTTCTGGTAGGTACTTCCTACGATAATGGAGAAACCTGGGAGAACGATCTTGAAACACTTCCAATCACCGATGTTTACTCACAAATGTCCGCCCTCCATTATAACCATGAGGGTAAAGAGTATATCTTACTTGCAAATCCAAATGGTCCTAAACGAACCAATGGGGCTGTGAAACTTCTTCAAGTTTTAGAAGGTGAACGTCTCGTACTTCTTTCCAATACACATATGCAAAGTGGAAATTATGAGTACAATGTGGTTCAACCACTTCCCGATGGTCACTTCGGTTTAATGTACGAACATAAAAAACCTGAAAACGGGGATAATATGTCGATGATGTTTAAACGCTTCTCTTTTGAAGATTTAGGTGTCAAAGATACCTCCAGTTTAAATCTTGATATTCAGGATAGCTATCTTGAAATTACATCTGATAAAGCCTTAATTCCAAGTTTAAACTTAACCTTAACGTATAATACAAATCAAAAAACAACACCGAAACGTGTTGATGCGAACACAATACGTTTTGACTTAGTAGAACCCATTACAATTCTAAATGGATTTACTGAAGGCTATCTTGAAACACTTGATGGAAAAGCGCTGAATATTGCGAATAAACAAGGTCTTGATGCCGCACTCGAAACACTTAAAGCACTTGATTTTGAAAACTTAGCACCAAGTGTGAAAGATGCAGCGGATCAATTGATTACCAAGGCAGAGCTTTTAAATGATAATCCCTTTACCTTCGGTGATTTCATCCAACAAATCCATGCTATGATTGACGCCATTGATCCAACCTACATTCCAAACTCAATGTTTGATGTAACGGCATCAAGTCAAGAAGATGAAAAAGGGAATACACACGTCGAAGGTCCCATCGGTTTAGCCTTTGATGGCGACCCAAGCACCTTCTGGCACTCCAAATGGGGTGATAAGAACCCACCATTTGATGTAACGGTTTCATTCCATCATGAGATGGTTGTGAATGCCTTGACCTACCTACCACGTCAAGATGGTACGCTTAATGGTGTCGTCACCGAATATCAAATCTTAGGAAAATTGGGCGATGAACCCCTTCACGTTCTCACAGAAGGTACCCTTGATACTAACCTTACAAAGAAAACGATCACATTTGAAGATGCTCATGTGGATACGCTGATCTTTAAAGTGGTGAAAGGGCTTGAAAACTATGGGAATGCTGCGGAAATTACTCTGCACGGGAAACCGTATCGTGCACCCCTTGATTTTTCAACCCTAAATCAAGTTCTCGAAACACTTGAAAGCTTGAATCAAAACCTTTACACCGAAGCAAGTTTTAAACCTTTACTTGGATTAAAAGAAAAAGCCTATGAGCTTCTCGATAACTCTGAAACAACACAAGATATGATTGATGCAATGGTTCAAAACCTTGATGAATCAATTCATAATCTCGAGATAACTCATTATACTTTAGATTCATTACGTCTAAAAATTCAAGAAGTTGAGGATTACATGAATACACTTGACCTGTCTCTTTATACTGAGACAAGTGTGCAGGCCGTTTATGACGCGTTAGAGTCTGCGAAAGCATTGCTTCAAACACCTCGCTTCAGTTTTAGAAGTTTCTTCCAAGCTTCTACACCAAACGAAGCTCAGATTAAACAAGCAATTGAATCATTAGACTCAGCGGTTAAAGGTCTCAGTAAGCGTGATGTCGAAATCATCGACCCTTCAAATCCAGATGAAGGCATCACGCCACCAATTGTAGATTCAAAACCGGATACCGATTCACAAAATCCTAATACAAATACAGAAGACGGTACTCAAACAACACCGGCAGAAAATCCACAAACAATACTCCCTAAAACAGGACAAGCAGTTTCTGGATTTATAGGACTCGGAATGCTCGTATCACTCTGTGGTCTTGTTATCTTAAAACGAAAACAATAAAATTCAAGATACGTTAGTTATAACGTATCTTTTTTTACACACAAAAACTGTAGCAAAGACCGATGTTGGCGTGCTACAGTTTTTGTTTATTTTTTTATAAAAGTCGTTCGTATTCCGTTTTATTGGCACGGTTTACTTTACGAGGACGACCTTTGATTGGCATCGTTTTAAGAGCATCAAGAACGAGATTACCTTTACCATTGAGAATTTCCACAAAAGTTGAAACATCCACAATACTAATAACCCCAATATCTTCTGCTGTCATGCCTTCAATTGAACATAACGCCCCAACAACATCAACGGGTCTCATTTTAGTTTTCTTACCAGCATTAATATGAATTTTGGTAATCTCTTGTTTAAAGTCATGTGCTTTATCTTTTTTGACTTTAGGTTTACGATCGCGTTTGGCTTCAAATGCATCACGACGTGCATCCACAAGACTTTGTCCTGGTTTCACAACTTTTTGAAGTTCATGATCGGTATCATTGATAATTAGATTCATAAATTTCATTTCATAAGGACTTGCGAAGGTTACGGCTTTACCGTATTTATCCACACGTGCGGTACGTCCAACACGATGCGTATAGCTTTCCGTGTTTTCAGGAACATCAAAGTTCACCACAAGTGAAACATCATCAATATCCAATCCACGTGCCGCAACATCTGTAGCAACTAGATAACGGAAAAGACCATGTTTGAAATCCGCAAGGACTTTGGTACGGAAACGTTGTTCCATCCCACCATGTAGGGTATCCACTTTACAACCTAAGTCTTCCATAAAATTTGTTACGGCTTCGACTTGTTCTTTTGTATTACAAAAGATGATTGAACTATCTGGATTTTCTGTAATGAGTACTGACTCAAGCAATGTCATTTTATCGGGATAATCCACAATATAATAACGTTCATCAATACGATCTTCAACGCGACTTTCTGTTTCAATATCAATCCATTGCGGATTTTTAATGTAAAGTGTACAAAGGTCTTTAACACGTTCTGGCATGGTTGCGGAAAAGAGCAGTTTTTGGCTCTTCTTCGGGATACGGTTAATGATACTTGTAATTTGATCAATAAACCCCATATTAAACATTTCATCGGCTTCATCAATGACAAGTGTTTCAATATGCGAAAGATCAACGGTTCCTCTCGCCATATGATCCAAGAGGCGACCTGGCGTTGCGACTATGATGTGAGTCATTTCTTTTAAACGCTGTGCTTGTTTCTCAAATGAACTGCGACCAAACAATGCTTCAACCTTTAAGCGTTTGAAACGACCAAGATTAAATAAATCTTCTTGAATCTGGATTGCGAGTTCACGCGTCGGTGCTAACACCAGAACTTGAGGTTTACGTTTTTCCCATTCAACCTGATGACAAATAGGAATTCCAAACGAAGCAGTTTTTCCACTACCCGTTTGCGATTGCACAACAATATTTTTTCCGCTCAATACAGCAGGAATCACTTCTTGTTGAACATCTGTTGGGGCTTCATAGCCCAAATATTGAATTGACTTTAGAATTGACGCATCAATTCCATAATTTTTAAATGTATGTTTCACGATATCATCTCTTTTCTATGCATGGTTATTCTAAACCGAATTCACCATACCGATTGGACATGTGTGAAAGTGCTTTTTCATTATACACTATCTCAGTACAAAGTGGTTAATGAGCAATCCAAAAACACACACATCTTTTAGATTATGTATTTTTTATAACGATTTTGATCCGATTCACGGATCACAGCACGAAATTGTGCTCCTTTTTCTGTATACTCCAAACCAATAATTTCATAATTGGATGCAATCGCATCTAAAATGCCAAGATCGGAAAAAGGGATTTCAAAATTTACTTTTTTGAAACTTGATTCCAATTCAACTTCAATGGCATCCACTAGACGATCAACATCATCCATATCATGAGCACTAATATACATGCGATTTCCAAATTCACTTTGGTAAAAAGCGATGTCTTGATCCATAGCTTGGTCCATTTTATTAAAAACTGTGATAATTTTTCGATCCAAGACATCCAAATCACGAAGCATTTTATACGTTGTATCCATTTGAATGTTTAAGTCAGGATTGGATGCATCCACGACATGAATGATAAGATCTGAATACTTAATTTCCTCAAGAGTCCCCTTAAATGCTTCTACAAGCGTATGCGGTAATTTTGATACAAATCCTACGGTATCTGTAAGAATGACATTCAGTCCATTATTAAGACGCGCTTTACGCATGGAGGGTTCTAAAGTCGCAAAGAGCATATCCTTCACAAACACATGTTTATCGTTTGCTTGAGGATCACCATTGGTTAATATTGCGTTCATTAAGGTCGATTTACCCGCATTGGTATACCCTACAAATGAAATAATTGGAAGATTTGAATTTAAGCGTTTACTGCGCGTGATTTCACGGTTTTCCTCTGATTTTGTTAAGGCATTTTGGACGCGAAGAATTTCGCGTTGAATATGACGACGGTCAAGTTCAAGTTTTTGTTCACCCGGACCACGTGTCCCAATACCACCACCGGTACGCGATAAATAGTCACTATACCCAATTAAGCGCGGTAAACGATACTTTAATTGCGCAAGTTTTACTTGAAGTTTCCCTTCGGCAGTAGTTGCACGCAAAGCAAAAATATCTAGGATTAAATTGGTTCGATCAACAATCTTACAACCAATTAAACTTTCCAGATTTCGAATCTGTGATCCACTGAGTTCATCGTTGAATACGACTGTATCCGCATCATAGGTTGCCACTGCAGACATCACTTCTTCAATTTTCCCAATCCCAATATAAGTTGCACTTTCAGGACGATCTCGGTTTTGCGTAATCTGATAGACAACCGTTCCCTCGGCCGCTTCAACCAAATCGCCTAATTCAATCATGGATGATTCTAAGTCAAAATCTTTTTTCCCAAAATCCACGCCGACTAAAACGACGCGTTCTTTAATTGTTTTTGTATCTAACATGCATTTCCTCAACCTTCTCCTATCAATATAACAAGTTTTATGAAAAAGATACACACTTATCCGTGTGTATCTTTTTTGTCTATTCTGTTTTGGTATCGTTTAAGTGCGCTTTGATGATGCGTTTATAATTTATAAATGCATCCGTCAACAGAAAGTCTTCATTTCGAGGCTTGGGCGTATCAATGATTAATTCATACGTAATTTTCCCCGGCTTTCCACTTAAGACATAAATGCGATCCGAAAGTAAAATCGCTTCATCGATGTCATGCGTTATAAAGAATGTGGATAAATTTAATTGACTCATAATATCCAGATACCATGTTTGCATTTGATGTTTGGTAATTGTATCCAATGCACTAAACGGTTCATCCAACAAGGCAACATCATCTGAGAATAGAAATGTTCTTAGAAAAGCGACACGTTGACGCATTCCGCCCGATAATTGGGCAGGATACAGATTTTGTGTTCCCTCTAAACCAAAGGTCGCGAAATATTTTAAAGCCGCTTCACGACTCTCTACTTTGCTCTTACCTTGAATTCGTAATGGTAACGATGCATTATCAATGACCGTCTTATAAGGCAACAATAAATCTTTCTGAAGCATATACGAAACATGACCGGTCGTCCCTGTAATATCCTGTTTATGTAAAGATACGGAACCCTTATCAGGGTGAAGTAGTCCTGCAATCACATTAAATAACGTTGTCTTACCAACACCACTTTCACCCAAGATGCATACAACTTCCCCTTGATTTAAAGTCACCGAAACATCGTCTAAAACGTGCTTAGATCCATAAGCTATTGAAACGTGTTCGAGCTCTAAAACAGGTTTAGTTGAGATAGTCATTGGTAAAACCTACATTCTCAGCAATGGGCATCTCAATTAATTGATTATCATAAAGCCATGCATAGAAGCGATTCCAACGCGCACCATCAAAGGTACCCCACTTCGTGACTTCAGCTTTATATTCTTTCGCAAGAAAATGTTGGCTTGCCTTAATCAAATCAAGATCGAGTTCTGGTACATGCTTTACAAGAATCTCCGCTGCTTCATCGGGATTTTCAATCGCAAACTCATATCCTTCTTCCAAGGCTTTTAAAACTTTCTTGGCTTCTTCGCCATTTTCTTCCAAATAACTGTTATTCGCAATTAAAACAGGACTGTAGAAATCAAGTTCTTGACCATAATCCGCAAAGTTTAAGAAATGTGTATCCAGACCTGCTTGTTGGATGGCCATACCATCCCATGCTTTAAAAATCCAGACTGCATCAATATCTGTTTGGAGTGCTGATACCACATCCGTAACTGTATTCGGAATCATCTTAATATCATCATAATTTCCACCATCATCCGTTACAATTTTACGAATAATAGCTTGTTCAATCGGTGAATCCCATGTTGCATAAGTATGTCCAGCCATCTTACGGGGTGCATCAATGCCTTTTTCTTTTAATGAAACAATACCTGAGGTATTGTGTTGAATTAAGGACGCTACCGCAGTGATTGGTAGTGGGTGTTCACTTGCTAGTGCCGGTGCCATGGTATCTTGGAAACTAATTCCAAATTCTGCACCACCTGCACCAATTAACGATGTTGTGGATCCTTCAGGCGGTTGCACAATCTCCACTTCAAGACCTTGTGCTTTAAAGAATCCCTTTTCTTGGGCTACATAAAGCCCGGTATGATTTGTATTGGGAGTCCAATCCAAAACGATACGTACAGGCTTGTTTGACTTTGCCCCACATCCCGTTAAAAGCAAACCCAAAACCATCATCCCCATTAATTTCTTTTTCATGAATTATCTGCTCCATCTCTTTGTAAGGTTTCCGCATCAAGCCATGGTTGAGTCCGTTTTTGTAACCACGAAACAAACCCCATTAATACCAAGCTTAAGAAAGATATAAAGAAAATTACGGCAAACATCTTATCAAACGAATACGATTTACGTACACGCGTCATATAAACACCCAATCCACTATAACCACCCAACCATTCCGCAACTACAGCACCGATTAAAGAATACGATACTGAAATTTTTAAACCGGAAAAAAAGTAAGGTAAAGCATGTGGAAATTTTATATGACGAAACGTTTGAAAGGTATTTGCACCCATTGATTTCATTAAATTTAAAGCGTCCTTATCACAGGACTGAAATCCATTCATACATCCCATCGTAATGGGAAAAAACGACGTTAAGATGATTAACGTAATTTTCGGAAGTAATCCATAACCCATCCAAAGCACCAAAAGGGGCGCTAATGCAACAGTAGGAATAGTCTGTGTCAAGATAATAAGTGGGTAAAACATTTTATGAAACCATGAAACATGATCCATAACCACCGCAAATATAAATCCTAACAAAACCCCAAATGTTAATCCTAAAAAGGCTTCTAAGAGCGTTGTTCTCGCATGATACATAAGTAAACTAAAATCATTATTAAATGCTTTAACGACATCACTGGGAGCGGGCAGCATAAACCGCGGAATCACTCCAAGTGATGAAAGACCTTGCCATAATACCAACAATCCAAGAATTGCGGATACTGACAACAATCTATTTTTGATGTTTTGTGATTTTTTCATCAATGGTGAGAATGTGTGCTGTAGGCGCATAAGCAATCTTTACATATGCTGATACTTTATCCGCACCTGCCTTAACAGCAATGAGTTGACAGTTCTTAACAATTTCCATCAATTCATCATAATCCCCTTCTATCGATGTTTCAAAGGGTCCAACTACATAGTTTAGACCAGTTTGCGCGATATACGCAATCACCTCATCCACGATACGAATTGTTTCTTCATTCGAAGTTGTATTCGGTAAAATTTGAATTGCTACACTTGCGTTCATATGAACCTCCTTATAATATAAAAAACCTCTTCTCGTACGAAAAGAGGTATACACGTTTACTCAAAAAAGTATGCGATTAATACATCCCTCCGCCAGTATTAGCTGGATCAGGTACAAAGCTTAAAGCTTAGAGTTTAAAACGTAACCGTTTATTCTCAGCCCGAAATACGAGCACCCCTTGTACGAATTCAATTTTCTTAGTCTCCATCAGAAACTAACCCCATTATACTAAACCCACATTAATATGCAATCGAAAGACAAAAAAAATATAACCTGGCACTGGTTATATTTTCACAAGCAATTACGATTATGTATAAAGCACTCAGATGTGGTTTGCATCACGAGCAAGAAACAGTAACACTGGAGATATGAATGCAAGAACGCTTGTTAACCCGAATAACAGCGAATCATAGGGTGTTAATGTTATCGCTTTATAGACATTGTTGTAATATAAGAAAGCTGTAAACGCATTTAACACAGCATTAAGATAGAGCAATCTCTCATCACTCACCTCATGCTTTAAATTAAATATTTGTGTTGTCGCAAATACTAGAATCACCAAGAATGTTACAGTACCCGTTACAGTTAAAAGTAAATCCGGATGAATCACAGTTCGTGTAAGAACAACGAGCGTAAATGCAATAAACACAGCATAATAGTTTTTCATAAAATCCCCCTAACCATATGCATGTTTAGCTCTCTACACAAATTATACACAAATTACACAAATATAGCAAGCGCTTACATTAAAGGCGGGTCAAAGGCCAATATTAAAAGACCGCCAAACTTGTTGATAGTCTTTATGCGTTCCATATTATTGGGCTTCACACTTAAAATTATTCGCTTGTAATTCATTCAATACTTTCTCTATAGATGCACCATCTTGATATGGTGACATCAGTAACATAGCATCACGATCTAGTTTCCCATCACTCAGTACCATATTGGTATAACCATAATTATCCGCAAAACGAGCAACATCATTTCCACGAATACGATCAAAACTATAAATAAACATCAAACTTCCTTTTGAGTAAGCATGCTTATCAAAGTAATCAACAGCATTCACATTATTTTGTGTATCCGCTGCATAACATGCATACTCTAGTTTGAAATTCGTATAAGTATCGGGATGTTTCGCATAATCTGCTTTGATTTTATTGAATGCAAGATTTTGTAATTCTTTGTATTCCTTAACATCATCCATACTTACATAAACATCACTAAGACCTTCAACCTTAACGGTAGTCTGTTCTTCAGATATTTTAACTTTATGTTGGTTCATAGCTGCCATTGCTTCTTTATTAAAGCTCGCCTTTACGGTAATTTCCTCACCATTCACTAGATTTTTATCTTTCGAGAATGTTAAGGTTGTTCCTTCCACAATTGTTTGAAGATATGACTCATCCACATCCAAATTCATATCATAGGAAACCGTACCATTTCCATCCATCCCTTCAAAATTGAATGAGAATTGTTCAAAGAGATTAAACTGTTCGGAATCATAGAGATCCTTAACTACGATTTCTTTTTCTAAACTTTCAAGACGGTATTTATGTGTTTTTAAGAGCTTATCTATAGACTCAGACTTCTCAGCAATCAGTTTAATACGATTACCATTTGCGAGACCTTCTTGTAGACTCAAGCTATACGTTAAGCTTTCATAGATTTCTTTTTGTTCAGGATTTTTAATTGCGTCCAGGTCCACATCTAATGTAGCCGTTCCTTTTGTATCGACCCCTTCAAAGTCAACCTGTACATATTTAAACGCATCCAAGGCTTGTCCACTAAACTTTAGTTTCCATACCGTAAAGACACCACCACACACTACAATTAAAACAAACAAGGCAATCAATGCATTGCGTTTGTTCTTCGATTTCTTGTGTTTAGACTTACTATGCTTATCAGAACGTTTTGGTTTTGACTTTTTAACGACGGTTTCTTCTACAGATTTTGGTGATTCTTCTACGACATAAACCTTTTCGATCACAGCTTCAGGTTTAGACTCAATCTCATCGAGAATGTCATCAAGATCTTCTTCCTTGTTTTCCAAGTCATCAAGTTCTTGATCTGTTTCTTCCAAGTCCTCTAATCGTTTTGCTTCCACATCATCTTGCGCATCAACTTCATCAAGAATGTCATCCAATTCATCTTTTTCTTCCATTTCTATGCCTCCTACTCTTGTACTTTCACAAGAACTAATTCATCTTGTTTAACTAATACCACAACAAACGCAATTACCGTTAAAAGGCAAACTACGGCTGTGATTTTTCCTAAGACTAATGAAAACATAAGTTTTAAAACTAAATTTAATGAGTTTGCACTCATCATTACAAAAATACCCATCAGTGCATTCATCAATCCAAGTCCACTCATCCATAAGACGAGTTTACGACTTAGATAATATTTCGCATGTGCATTTTCACTACGCTCGATCATACGAATCACCAACATTGATACAAAGAGCAAAATGCTCAATATAATCCAAAGCAGTGGTGTTCCTTGATCAAACATACTAACTAATTTCTCAAAACTACGATTACTCATCATCACAACACCCAAACTCGCTACAGACAATCCTGTAAGCAATGTCGCAAAGAATTGCGTACTAAAGCCAACAGTTGGTGCTACCACCGGTTCAGTTGGTACTACCACCGGTTCGATAGGTTCATCCGAGATTGGTACATTATCAGATTCAAGTATTTCGGGTTGTTCTTCATACACCTCTGCATAATGTGTTGCGACGGATGCAACAACTTTCGCATATTTTTGTGCAGACACCTTCGGCTTGATGTCACGTCGTAAACAATCCAATGCTTCATCCAAAGATTCCACATGTTCTAATTTTAAACGTTCTAATTGTTTTGAACTAAGCATGATAGGTTACCTCTCGTTCCATCACAATACGCGTATTTTGTTTATGAGCATGAATCAGTCCTAAAACAAGACCCAGAACCGCGATCACACCCCATGCAATAATACGATAGACTGATTGTGTCGGTTCAACAATTTCAATAAGATTCGTAAGCTTCGTAATTTTATTTACATTCACTAAGGTTAAGAAAAAAAATACGGTCCCAATCAAGCTATACAAGCGATTAACATCACCACGCTTTTCTTTAAACGCAATCATGTCCCAAATCATCAATAAACCTACAAAAATTGAGACAACCATTAGAATCGAAACCATCACCTTAGTCTTGATCACATTCCCCGCAAACCGTTCAACATGAGTCATGGCATTAAAAATATTTCCAAAAGTCATTTGCGTTAAGACCAGTAAAATAACAGCTCCTACTAAAAGGATTACTGGACCCCATTTATAAATTATATTTCCTAGATTTCCATTTGTTTTAAGTCGATATTCTTCAATCATATTTCGCATACAATACCTCCTTTTCGCTCTCTACACCTCTATCTTAGCACAAAGCACTCAAAGCCTATATTCATGTCTTCTGTTTTCATGGATAATTCATAAGAAAAAGGTGCATTTGGAGTGCACCTTTAAATGTGTTCGTGTCGATTTGAGAAATATTGAATTAAGTATACGATCGCAACCACAATACCGACTGCCCCAATCCCTACTAAGAACCATCGATAGGATTCAACGCTAGGCTCTTTCAATGCGAAATAAAGTAATAAGATACCCAAGACACCATACAAGCCACTATTGAGAAGCATGTTTGATGACGAGACCGTTTTATGTTTCACCTGTGCCAAAGAAACAGGATGACATTTTTTTAGAAAATCAAAACGATAACGAAGTTCCGCAACAACACCAAATCCCCCTGCTAATAACAGACTCAAACCAGTTGGAACGTTAAAACTGATCAGAAAGATTCCCAGCATAATTGCAATCACAATACGATTACGGTAAAAAACAAGCTGTTTTTCTTGGCCTTGATTCACTTTATATACTTTGCGTGTTAGAAAATCAGTAAATGTATTTTTTTGGTTTCCGCTCATAATTGACTCCTTTTCTTTATTGTACTGTATCACATTTCTATTTCACTTGTCTTTTTTAACGAGGTTTTTGTATCTTTAACCAATTTGGTTGAGGTCGTATCAATGCTTACCTATAATGACAGTGAACAATGAAAGATAGGAGACATATACACTATGTTTAACAACAACGAACAAACTTGGAAAGATCTCAAAGCGTTTGATACCGCAAATGAAATCCACCAACAACCGCAAACATGGGATAAAACATACCATATTGTTTTAGAACGTCGTCAAGAAATCCAAAACTTTATTAATCAAGTGATTAATGAAAAAGAATATGATGTAATCTTTACCGGAGCAGGTACTAGTGAATTTGTAGGAAATGCCCTTGCACCTGTACTTGTAAAAGAATTCAATTCAAATTTTAAATCAATTGCTACTATAGATATTGTGGCTACACCTGCTTTATTTATTGATCCTGTAAAACCTACATTACTTGTATCCTTTGGTCGTTCAGGTAACTCACCTGAATCCATTGCAGCCGTAGATGTTGTGAATGAAATCAATAAAAATGCGAAACACTTAGTGATTACATGTAATCACGAAGGAAAGCTTGCACTTCGTGATGATGAAAACATCTACTCAATCAAACTACCTAAAGAAACAAATGACCTCTCATTTGCAATGACAAGTAGTTTCTCAAACATGTTCCTTGCTGCATTCTTGGCTTTCAATACGGAAAACCTTGAAGCACTTTACCCTTCAATTAAAGACATTATCCGTGTGGGTTATGCATTTAATGAAGAAGGCTATAAAGTTGCGATGGAACTTGTAGAAAACTTTAAATTTGATCGTATTGTTTACCTTGGTGATGCAGACCAAAACGGATTTGCTCAAGAATCTGCATTAAAAATGCTTGAACTTACTGCAGGTGAAGTTGTGACAATGCATAACTCACCACTTGGTTTCCGTCACGGTCCTAAATCAATTGTAAATGGTACAACACTGACAGTTGTATATATGAAAGAAGATCCTTATACACGTCAATATCAAGTTGATATTATTAAGGAAATGAGTCCTCAACGTAATGGAAACCAAATCATGGTTGTGGATACTATGAATGATGATGTGATTCGTGAACTCGTTGATGTTTATGTTTCAATTAACTATAATGAAGATACAAATAAAGATTTAGTGGGACTTAATATGGTTATGTATGCACAAGTATTATCTCTTTACAAATCTCTTGATTTAGATAAGTCACCGGATAATCCATGGCCATCAGGACTTGTAAACCGTGTCGTACAAGGTGTTATTATTTATCCATATTCCTACGAGGAGGAAAAATAGATGATTGGTATTGTCGTAACAGGACACGGACGTTTTGCGGAAGGCTTAACGTCTGCTGTAGAATTAATCGCTGGGAAACAACCCTCATATGAATCCGTTCTCTTTTTAGAGGAAAAAGGACCTGAGGCGTTGTCTGAAGACTTAAAAGTTGCAATCAACAACGTTAACACTGGAGATGGTGTTCTTGTCTTTACAGACTTAAAAGGTGGAACACCGTTTAAAGAAGCAGTCATGATTGCGACACAACAAGAAAACGTGGAAGTTCTCACAGGAACCAATTTATCCATGTTACTTGAAGCCAGTCTCATGAGACTTGGTGAACCATTACTCCATGATTTTGCTTTATCACTCAGCGAAACAGGAGCATCGCAAGTCGATCTCTTCGACATCGCAGACTTACAACGCGATGATGAGATTGAAGATGGCGATGGCATCTAACAATTAAATCGAATTTGGTAATCGCTCAAAGCTTATCAAATCAAATAAAAATACCAGCTAATCATCGCTGGTATTTTTATTATATAAAGACTGCGCATACTCGGTAGGAGACAAGCCAAATTGTTTTTTAAACTTACGGGAGAAATAGTGAATGGAACTAAAACCTAAACGCATCGCTACCTCAGTAATGGGTAAGTTTTCTTCTAAAATCATGACTTGCGCTCGCATCATCTTAATATCATTAATATACTGCTTTGGAGGCATGTCCATGTTTTTCTTAAAAAGAACTTGTAAACTTGAACGACTGATCGCAAAATGATCACATAAATCCTCTACCGATATGGGTTCACAGATATTATTTAAGATATACTTATTAATCTCATTTACCAATTCATTTTCAAAATTAGCTTGAATAGGATTCGAGTTCAAATGTTGTGTGTGATTTGGGCTGTCATATTGAATGACTAAGATGATTAGCTCTTGTAAGTACGAAATCATGAGATCACGTGAATACGGTACGTTATACGTCTCCAAAATGGTTGAATGTTTAATAAAACTATTAAACAAATTATACATTTCTTGTGTACAGGTAAAGACTCTATTTTTAATATGATCGATATCATGCACATTAATATTCATGTCAAACATGATTGTTAAGTAAGAACAGGACTTATCCCCTTCAATGCGTTGTTTGTGAAATTGATTTGGGAAATAAAGCATCATGCTTTGACTTTCAAGTTTGAATTCTTTCCCATCAATTTCCGTAACCAACTCCCCTGTATCCACATACGTAATTTCCCAATAGAAATGCGATTCCCCAGAAAAATGATAATTTTTCCCTTTAACACTATAATAATATGAAAAAATATCGGTAACATAAAACTTCGGACGTATCGGAAGGTAACCTACCTCTTGTTCATTCTCATAGTGATGAACGGAGTAAACACCATCCGATTGAATGGATTCTTCAATCACAGCACTTTGTGTAAGGGGGATTACGGTATAAGGGATATCAGGATTTAATCGGGCAATCCGATGGATTACAAACTGTTCTGGATCACCTGATGGATCTAAAATCACAACCAATGCAATCCCTTCTAATACTTCAAGTGTAACGGGCACTGATACTGACTTTAAGTACTGAGGGACTTTTCCTTCCACAAAGAAACGATGAACTTTAAAGTTTGATGGGTGATCTTGTACTTTTCCATACTTCAAGAATTGTGGGCTTGTCGTTTTTAAATACATAGTTTCTCCTTTATTCATTACAAATATTCTAACTTAATCATAAGATATTCTTGTTCTTATTGTGTGATAAGCAAACGAGTAAACACAAAAGTGCAAAACAAGTATAAAATTGTGCAAATATTATTTGTGAATGTTAAGGTACACTTATACTATAAGAGCGCTTACATCTCTTATGGCAGAAGGAGGAGAGTTTAGATGCCTAATATTGTATTAACACGAATTGACAATCGATTAATTCATGGTCAAGTCGCAACTCAATGGTGTTCCGCTATTGGAGCTAATTTAATTCTTGTTGCGAATGACGAAGTAGCATCAAATAAAATGCGTCAAGGATTAATGGATATGGCTGCACCAAGTTATGCAACCACACGCTATTGGACCTTACAAAAGACAATCGAAACAATTCATAAGGCTTCAGACAAACAAAAGATTTTTATTGTTTGTGAGAGCCCTGCTGACGTATTAACACTTGTGGAGGGTGGTGTTCCCATTACGAAAGTAAATATTGGAAACATGCATATGTCAGAAGGAAAACGTCAAGTAGCCCAAGTTGTGGCTGTTGATGATCATGATGTGGAAGCATTTAGACGTTTAAAAGAACTGGGTGTAGAGCTTGAGATTCGAAAAGTTCCTACCGAAAGTGCTGATAACATCGAAAAGTTATTTCAATAATATATAGGAGGAAAGAATTATGAGTAGTTTTTCAATTATTCAATACTTGCTCGTATTTATCGTTACATTTATTGTTGCGATTGACCAATTCAGTTTCCTTGAATCACTCTACCAACCTATCGTTGTTGGTCCTGTAATCGGAGCGATTTTAGGAGATATGAAAACCGGGCTTGTTGTTGGGGGAACATATCAATTAATTCAAATTGGTAGTATGCCTGTTGGGGGAGCACAACCACCAAACGCAGTTATTGGTGGTATCATGGCAACAATCTTTGCAGTTTCCATGCCAAGTGTTGATCCAAGTGCCGCTGTGGGGATGGCGGTTCCATTTGCACTTTTAGGTCAATATGCTGTAACAACAGCCTTTACCTTAATGTCACCACTAATGAAGAAAGCGGATGAAGCTGCGAAAGCTGCAAATCCAAAAGGGATTGAACAAATCAACTATATCGGGATGGGTTTAATCGGACTACTCTTCGCTGTCATTATTATGGTTGGTATGAAACTTGGTGTATCGTTTAGTGGCGCAATCGTTGATTGGTCATCCAATAATAGTTGGTTTATGGCCGGTCTTGCAGCTGGTGGTAAGATGATGCGTTATGTCGGATTTGCAATTCTTATGAAGATTATGCTTTCCGGAGAACTCTGGGGATTCTTCTTCCTTGGATTTGCATTCGCAACCATTATCAGTAAAGTTCCAGGACTTGGTGGTTCCGCATTGCTTATTATCGCAATGATTGGTACTGCAATCGCTATCTACGATTTCCAAACAAATACAAAACTACGTGACTTAACATCAGGTGGAGGTGACGAAGATGGAATCTAATACATATAAAGATCTAAATCCAGCACAACAATTGGATAAGAAAACGTTAAATAAAATGGTTTGGCGTTCACTCTTCTTACAATCATCGTTTAACTACGAACGTATGCAAGCAGGTGGATGGCTCTATGGTATCTTGCCAGGACTTGAGAAAATCCATACAAACAAGGATGATCTCTCTGCATCCATGGAACATAACTTAGAGTTCTTTAATACGCACCCATTCCTTGTTACCTTTGTAATGGGGATTGTACTCTCACTTGAACAACAAAAAGCAGATATTCCTACCATTCGTGCCGTACGTGTTGCGGCAATGGGACCACTTGGTGGTATTGGGGATGCACTCTTCTGGTTAACACTCGTTCCAATTACTGCTGGGCTTACAGCGAATATGGCAATTAACGGAAGTTTAATGGGACCAATCTTATTCCTCTTAATCTTCAATATTGCGCAATTTGCAGTACGTTACTTCTTAATGCATAAGTCTTATGAGCTTGGTACAAATGCTGTATCACTCTTTACAGAAAATGCGAAAGAGTTTACCCGTGCAGCAAGTATTCTCGGTGTATTTATTGTTGGAGCACTTGTGTCAAACTACGGTGCTACTTCCCTTCGTATTTCAATTGATCAAGGTGGTGGAGCCTTCATTAACTTCCAAGAAGTCTTGGATGGTATCTTACCTCAATTGATTCCGTTAATTATTACACTGATGCTCTTTGTACTTGTTAAGAAACACAACTGGACACCTACAAAATGTATCGGGTTATTACTTGTAATGGGTCTTGTGGGTACTGCATTTGGTATCTGGGCTGAAGACTCGGGTGCACTTGATGCAAATGGTAATCCAATCCAAGGTGGTTATACACCTATTGTGGAATGGTATAAATTACCAACACCAAAAGAAACTGAATAATCAAACAATTAGGGATGCAAGCATCCCTTTTTTATTTGTCTGCTTTATGTGGTTTATGTAATTTATGTAGGTTTTGTAACATCAATGGTGTTTTTTATGACACATTACCCATTCTAAACTGACCGAAATTATACAATGGTCCTACCAAAGAATGGAGAACCAGTTATGAAAAAAACCTTACAAAAACTAAGTCTAGGACTTATAACCGCAGTTTTAGTATCGACAACATTTACCGCAATCTCAGCTGATACAACAACTGTTGTTGAGGATGTTGTGATTAACCAACGCTTCGCAAATGCATCGGGTCGTGTCGATTCCGACTTCTTCTATTATGAAGTTGTCCTTACGAATAATGGAAAAAATACTGAACGTTATGATGGCTATGATTTTAGTGCAAACTTCAGTTTGAAAAATGCACCTGAAGGGCGTCGATTAAAATACGTTACCAATGCAATTGATCATGTTTACTATAAAAAAGATTGGTATGGTGGTGATCGAAAGGCCGCAACAGCAATGGTTTGGGATAATGATGAAGGTCAATGGAAAGTTCCCAACCCTTGGGTTGATATTGATGGAAATCCCCTTTCAACCGTAACACCGGGTAACCCTAATGGAATTCGTTTACGTATGTTTGATACAGGAAAAGGTGCTTTGTCTTTACGTCCTAAATCAGAGACACCCCTACCTGAAACTGGTCTTTCTGGACCTTACCAATCTCTTTTAAATGGTGGTTGGAATCTTAATGCAATTTCTCACAACAGTAACGAGAACAATGTCCTTGCATTCGATTTATATGATGGCGAAACCAAAGCCATCAACAACGGTAAAATCTTTGAAATTAGCCAAGAGAAAGATGAATCTTTATGGCCACATGCACATGGTGCGTGGCATGCCTTTAGTTTTGGTAACTATGTTTATTACGAAGTAGAAAATGACGCATCAATCTCTTACGAACCACTTACGATTAATGACCGTTATGCACTTAACGATACAGTAACTCTAAGTACTCGTGCTTCTATCAATGCACCCGTATCTTTCGGTTTAAACTATCAATGGCAAATGAGCGCAGACAACGAGACCTTTACAGATCTCGAAAATGAAACTGAATCAAGTCTTTCTTTTGAAGCAACAAAAGAACAAGATGGCGCATACTATCGTCTTGTAATTGGTGTTGATCGTACAAGTACAGAGGTTATCACAAATGCTGTACAATTGAATGTAAATAAAAACATCTTATCGTATAACACACAATTAGCTGATATTGAAAGTCCTCTTTCAGAATTTAGATATGCTCAAGAAACCATTGGCACATTACCTACTTTATCTCATGATTCCCATGAGTTTATAGGTTGGACTTATGATCAAGAAGGATTACTACCGGTTAATGAAACAGATGTTATCAAACAAGATACCGTTCTTTACGCATCATGGAAACTTACACACCAACTTGAACTTGTTGTCGATCCAAGTATTGATTATAAGATTGGTTCAATCTGTAAGGACACAGACTTCCTTCGTGATATCAATGCCCACATTCGTCGTAGCGGAGCAAACCGCATGCTTGGACAAATCCAACTTGTTTCAAATTTTGAATCTCAAGTTGATCTAAGTCAATTAGGTGAATATGAAGTTACCGTACATGTTGCGGATACACTAACCTATGCTGCTCAAGATCAAATTGTAAAGGTAAGAATTGTTGATGGGGATGTGGAAAAACCAAGTCCTTCTCTACCTGAAACAGAAACTCCTATTACTCCGAGCCCTCAGCCCGAAGTAAAACCTGAAGTAAAACCAACATTGCCAGCGGGACCAACACATACTATCTCTGAAAACACTCAAGAAGAACGTGTTGAAAATGGTAATATCACAACATCTAAGAATACTGTATTTGTAATTAATCAAAATTCCGGTTTAATTGAGAGTAATGAAGCAACAGATCCAAGCACATTACCCAATACAGGAATCAGTATGAGTACAAAACCTTTTATAGGTCTTGGTATTATCGTAGTTGGTATCTTCATGGCCACACGTCGTCGTAAAGACTAAAAAGAAAACCCATTCCAATTGGAATGGGTTTTTATTGAACTAAGCTTCAAGCTCATCAACATGCGTTGCATATTGATAATCATCAAGATAAAGTTTAATGTAATCTTTAATAAGTGCTTCCGCATTATTCTCAACAATTCCCTCTTTAATACGACGGTATTGGTATGGCATGTATTGTGAGATCAATGTCATCGGAATTTCTACGGAATTTAAATTTGAAACAAGTTTTGTAATGGCTGCTTGTACAGTAGGTACTGGTAAATAGTAACGTGCACGGTCACTGTAGCTGTATTTACGTTTGATAAAGAGTTCTGCTTCAGTTCCATGGTAATGTTTTTGCCAGTTTCCAGGTTGGTCAAGCATTGCAGTTTCTAAAACATCTACAAAGTTTGATGGATCCGTACAGATTTGACTTTCGATATGTGCAAGCGCAAAGAGTGCTTCACGGTATGCGAAGGTTAATGCTGGTCCAACCTTCAAGATTGTGATACCATCTTCAACCATTTCACGTAAATGTGTTGGTGTTTGATAGTCTGTTGAATGACCTTCAAATACGAATGAATCAAATTCACGTTTTAAAGTATCTGTAAGTTCTTTCGCATTTTCACGATTGTATTGGAATAAATCAGCATCACCAAACTCAACCCCTGGTTGAACAACAATACCAATTACAGAATCGAATACTTTTTCCACGTCTGCTGCTTTAAATGTTTCTTGGAATACACGGTATGTTTCTTTAAATGCTTCTGGAGATGTTACTGCGAGAGTATCTTCTTCCTCTTGAGCACCACCTGGAATTGGCACTTCACTACCAATAATAAATGCAGGGAATACTGCTTCAGGATCGTCTTTAAGTAAATCATCATAAGCTTCTAAACAAACTTTTGCCATCATTGCTGAACGACGTGCAATGGTTTCATTTGATAACACTTCTTCAGTACTATCATCTGCAACACGCATTGATGTATCTAAGTGAATTTTTGTAAAGCCAGCACGAACATAAGCATAGACTAAGTCACATGCATTTTTCATTGCTTCATCTTCATTTAAATCAGTCCATGTTAAAGGACCTAAATGGTCACCACCAAGAATAATGCGTGATTTGTCATATCCAACTTTATCGGATAATTCGTAAACAAACGCTTTAAAATCAGCAGGTTGCATGCCTGTATAACCACCAAATTGGTTTACTTGGTTTGCAGTCGCTTCAATCACTACTGAAGAATTGTGTTCTTTTGCGAACTCTAATGTTGCTTCAAGTACGGGTCCGCTTGCCGTACATGCAGAATAAACACCCACTGGACGTTTATTGTTTAATAAAAATAATGGATTTTTTTTCATCTATGTCACCTCTCGAATATAGATTATCATGTTCATCGTAGCAGTGATTTAGTTTAATAAACAATTCAGTTGTACTTTTCGATTTTGGTTTGAAAAATGCAAATGAAACATATGGTATAAAAAAAACGGCCGAAGCCGATTGGTTAATAAGTCTCTTTAATTTCTTTGGGTTTATCAATAAAATTCAAGAAAAGGTTTAGGACAATTCCGACAATAGCCGCTAAACTCATACCTGTTAATGAAGTTTGAGATGTAATTTGAACACTTGCACCACCAAGTCCAATCACCAACATCGATGCAACCACAACTAAATTTTTCATATCCGATAAGTCGGTACGGTCTTTAATTAACACTTTAATACCATTTGAAGCGATTAGTCCATAGAGCACGATGGTCATACCACCAATAACTGCCCAAGGAATACTTGTGATAAAGGCTTGAACCCATCCTAAGAATCCAAGTAAGATTGCGAAGATTGCGGCTAATCCGGTCACATATACTGATCCTACACCCGTCATCGCGATAACACCTGTATTTTCACCATATGTTGTGTTTGCAGGGCCACCAATGGCAGCTGAAACAAAAGTAGCCAATCCATCACCTAAAATTGTACGGTTTAGTCCTGGACTTTCAAGATAATCTTCACCCGTAATTTCACCAAGAACAACGTGGTCACCAATGTGTTCCGCAATGGTTACAAGCGCTAACGGTGCGAATGCAGCAACGGCTGTGAAATCAAGACTGTAAGTTCCGATAAACTGGAATTTTGGAATTTGGAAGAAACTATATCCTTGGAATACAGTTCCAAGATCTACAAGTCCTAATGCAACAGAACTAAAGTATCCTACAAAAATTGCCACAAGGAACGGTACTACTTTAATAAAACCTTTTCCTTTAATTGAAACGAGTACAACACTCATAAATGTTACAAATGCTACTAAAGGAACTTTCCACGCAGCGCCTTGAACACCAACATACTTACCTTGCTCTAAAAGAACATCAATACCCATTAAACCTGCTTCTTTAACGGCTGTCGGAGCGAGGGATAAGCCGATGATCACAATCATCGGTCCTACGACTACTGGTGGTAATAACTTTTTGATCCAACCACTACCGGTAAAAGTAATCACGATGGAAACGATTAAATAAATCAGACCTACAACCATTAGACCGGTATAAGCACTTGCTGCGCCTCCCGTTGAAGTGATTGCGGCAGCAACACTTCCAATATATGCAAACGAACTTCCTAAGTAAATTGGGACCTTAGCGCCTGTGCATAGAATATAAATTAAGGTACCAATACCACTTGCGACAAGTGCGACACCAACATCAAGACCTGTTAAAAAAGGTACGAGAATGGTTGCCCCAAACATCGCAAAGACATGCTGCAAGCTTAGGATAACCCACTTGCTTGTTGAACTGGGTTTCTCTTGAACCCCTACTGTAAGATTATGACTCATGTGTAAAACCTCTTCTTTCTCCCGTATGGTCTTTTATACAAAAGGACACCCGAAGGTGTCCTTTAAGTTTAAATAAGGTAAAAAGCAGCTTTATGCATCATAATACAAAAGTTGACTGCGTACCTTGCTGTGCTCTCTGTCACAACTTAAAGGACTCATACTATCGAGATTATAGCATAGGTTCTCAGATAAATACAAGTTCAATTTAAAAGACCCTTGTATAAAATAAATGTGAAATACCATTTATTAGGAAATATCATCATATTTCAAAACAGAAACCTTCGACTATGTACAACTGATGGAAATCATTAGCGAATCACTTTTGAAACTACAAGATAGTTCTTTTAAAAATACCTAATATTTACTGATCCCTCTTTGAAAAGAAAAAAACCAAACTAAGTTTGGTGTTAATGTTTATCTCGATGTACTCATTTCATTATGTGAATATTAATCAAAATGAGTATCTAAAACTAATCCCCCATGAAAATTGAGTTCGTACACTAATTCGTCTTTATTGAAGATAAGTTCTCTGCCGACAAACCAAGAAAAATCACCATTTGCCTCCATTACATAGGTATAATCACCTTCAGAATAAAACGGTTTACCCCTAAATGGATAATCAATTGTTGGCTCCATCAAGGCCTTTTTCAAGAACTTGCTTGAAAATTTTTCTTCATTAATGACCCTTCCACTGTAATTCATTGCCCAAACAGGATTTAATTGATTCCAGATTGCTTCTTCACCAGTGAACAAATGAGTACCTAAATAACTATCAATGTATTTGTACTCTCCTGAATTAAACTCTAAATCATATGAATGCGGTCGACTACTATCTACTTTTCCAAAACCTGATGCATAAGTATTTTTTTTGGCTTCAATTAGGAAAACAATTAACGCTTCATAATTCATAACAATCTCCCTCTTTTAGTTATATTATGGTTTCTACACTTAGTTGACACAGACTTAGAGGATAAATATCATAGTGCTCAATTATGATTCACGAAGATAAATAATTTGTCCTAAAGCAAACGTTACCGTTACTACCATAATGACATTCATCACGACTAAAATAATATCAAAGATACTTGGAAGTGCTAAGGTAAGGATAAATAAAATGATGCACATGAGAATAATATAGCTCATAAATCCAGAGTTCTTATTTAATTGAATATTGTTTCGATTAAACAAAAACACAAGCATAATCGACCCACAAAAGGCAGATGACAATAACATATAAGGGACTTTAAAACTTGTATCGATAACACTTGGTCCAAATACCGAAAAGATATATGCAAAAACTGTCATGGTAAAGCAACCAAGAAATGTATTTGAATGAAACGTATCATCTAAACTTCGAAGCGCCCCTAACATCACGACAAATGCAAGTGTTGGTCGAAAGCAATGAAATACGATACCCATGAGAATGATAAAACCAAAAGTAAAAAGATTGGACATCACGACTTCTAAAGCAAAGCGCATGCGATCACAATCATCTTCATCAATATATCCGTACTTATAAAAATTATGACTTAATTTCAATGATATTTTTTTCATGTAACACCTCTTATTTGTATTATATGAAAAAAAGATACATGATAAATCGAAATGGTTTATATTGTATCTTTTTATGCATATTATGATGATTTTGAAAGAATCAACGTGAGTTTGAAATAATCATCTTCAATTTTGCTGTCCATTCTTCCCAAGTATTTTTCAGTTGTCTCTTTCATAGCAACCATTCCAAATCCGCGTTTATCTCCAAGTCGTTTTGAAGAAAGGTAAACACCATCTTTCATTCGTGGCATTTCATGAAATGTATTTAAAACTTGAATCTTACAAAACTGGCTGTTCTCTTCAAGATATAACTTCACCACACGATTACGTTCGCATTTTCCTGCAGCTTCAATCGCATTGTCTAAAGCGTTTCCCAATAATACCGTTAGATCATACGGTTCAATTTCAAATTCAGAAATACCGACACGGGTTACAAAATGGATGTGTGGATTTTGAGTGATCTTAGAGTTTACGATGGCATTAATAACGGGATTTGGTGTATTCACATACGTTTTCAAGGCCTCATGATGAATCAGTTCATGGATATAATTACGGGCTTCATCATCTTTCCCAGACTCGATCATATACGATAAAGATGCCATATGATTTTTGAGATCATGTTTAAGTTTTAATACTTCCACATCCGATTCTACACGTTCCACTTCACGTTTTTGGTATAGATTAAACGCATCAATCATCGTTTGATAGGTCTCGTTTTTGACCTTCATTTCAAAGTAGTTACTGATAATCATAAACATAATTGAAATTAAGATAGTCTGGATGATAATAAAGTAAAAGATAAGATTTTTAGAAATAATATAATCTTGAGTCAAAACAATATCAAAAAGTACAATGATTACGAGAAGATTCACGACAAGATAACCGAGTGTATAGTTGGATACGAAAATATCTTGGGTAAACTGCTTTGGCCCTAAAAACCGTCGTAATAACTCAATGAGAATGATTGTTATGGTCTTAATGCCAAACATCACAATCATTCGTAATTCGGTTGCACCCATCAAGACATCAACTTGAATATTGGTAATCTTTACAACTGCGGATATTACAAGAATTGTGATAATTCCTAACAGCAGATAATAAACAATTGCGGACATGACCTTCGCAAAAACACTTCCATCAAAAAGAACAAATACATAAACAACCAGCAACACCCCCATAATAATCGAAACAAAGGAGGAAAACGCTGTCGATACGGTTGCGCTAAAAATTAAAAAGGATGTTAGGAAGGTAACACCCCAGAATTTGAATTTATGATTATCTTTAGTTGTAAGAAAGACTTGCGCCGCTCTAAAAAGCAACAATACATCTAAAAGACAAAACAATGCTTCCCCAATAAGCATCATGCCTTCATTTGTCATCTACAATCGCTCACTTTCTACTAAGAAATCTAAGTAATTTTGATATAAATTTTTAAACTGACCGCGTGATACTTCAATCAAATCATCATACCCCTTCAGTTTGATAACCCCTTTTCGCATCTCTTGAATATACATCATATTCACAATATAACGACTATTGGGTTGAATAAACATCGATTCAGGTAAACTCTCATACACTTTTGTGAGACTGGTTGACTTCATGACATAGGATTCATCTTGAGTAAAAATCGTTATATTCCGATTTTCATACAAAGCAAAAACAATTTCCATAAGTTCTAAATTTAAAATCCCTGAATCAAACTTAAAAACAACACTGTCACGTTGTGTAAGACGCGTTGTAAGCTGAATTAACGCCTCTGGCAACTGCAAATCCAATTCTTGCTTCAAGATATAGTCATAGACATTAAGACCAAATGCGTCCTTAATATAGCCCTCATAAGAAGTGATAAACACAACGACGGTACTTGGACTATCCAAAGAAAGGCGTTTCGCTAACTCCACACCATTTCGAGAACCCAACTCGATATCCAATAAAACAATATCAATCTTGGTCTGTTTAACACATGACAATACATCATCGGGATTATCAAAGATTAAGATGCGATAATCAATATCTCTACTAAGCAGTGTTTGATTCACAACTTCCCGAAGACGATCATGCATTATCGTTTCATCATCAACAATTGCTATTTTAATCATAACCATACCATTCCTTTGCCTAAATTATAGCATAACCCCAATCAAAAATTGAAGCCATAAAAAAAACCTTGGTCCGTTACTAACCAAGGTTCTTTATTATTTTTTCTTTGGCAATTCTGGCTTATAGAAAGACCATAGTGATAATGTCGTAGCTTGATCCGAAATTTTCAACAAACCATGTACTACGTGATTAACTATTTTTTTCATTGGCCTCCTCCTTCCGCCCCAAATATCTGTATTGCTTCACATCCCCTTGATCAAAACAAAATTTGGTACGATGTGCTTTGTCTGCATGTATGATAGAATGCAAACAGATCGTTATGCGTAATAACTGAAGTAACAATGCTTGAGTATATGGTCAAGTATAACCAAGCGTACAAATCGATTATGTGCGATATAATGATTTATAGGAAGTCAATGTACTATTTAGAATATCCCACCATACCTAAATAAGAGCTCCGAAGTGTGTTCGTCTTCGTTTAAACATTCCTAACTGTTACTTAACTTCATCGAAAAGCAGTCGTCTCACCAAAGACGGTTGCACACGATTCATCAGACACTGATGAATCATTATTATGGTGTGTGCTGCATACATACAAAGAAGGTTATGATTTTTTTTTGTATTGTTATGCAAACCTATAATAACGGAAGAATGACATATTTTGATATTTTATGTATAATTTGTATGAAATTAAGGATATTTTGTATTTTTACACAAAAAAGAAACATGAGGTGCCACATGGACACGAAATATTTACCCGGTTTACGAATTCTAAAAACAACCCTTGCGGTTGCAATCTGTCTCGTCACTGCTTGGACGTTAAACTATCCTGCTCCTTTCTATGCAGCGATTACCGCCGTTTTAATGATGAAGTCATCCCCAGAACATGCAGTGCGTGCTTCACTTGATCGTATCTTAGGGACTCTATTTGGAGGAATCATTGGAATCTTATTTCTTCTCATTACAATCTATTTTAATATTCCCAGTGAATCCTTAACCTATACAGTACTAATTGTAGTTGTACTTTTAGTCGATCTAACACTCTGTAAAATTTTAAATCTACGCGAGTACGCTACATCCATGTCAGCCATTCTTGTTCTTGCTGTCTTACTCAATCATAATGGTACCCAAGGCGACGCAATACAATATATGATTCGACGCATTCTTGAAACACTCTTTGGTATCTTTATATCCGTGATTATTAATAAATACATCAACCATAAAGAAGAATTATCTTAAAAATTAAAAAGTCTCAACGGGATATGTCGTTGAGACTTTTTTTAATATGATACGATGCCATGAAGCAACATTTGCATTGTATTCTCAACCGCTTCTTCTTGCGTTACATTACCCACATATACTTGAACCCAAGCAATTGAAACATAATTATTAATCGTATTGATAATCCAACCTTCATTAACCTTCTGATTCAACATCTTCTTTTTATACATTTTAATCACAACAGTATAAAGAGGTTTTAAGATTGCATGACATTCTTGTCGTAGTTCATCCGAGTTTAAACCATCCGGATAATAATATAAAAAATACACACGATCACCCAGTTCAATGAGCACATCCACAATATCTTTTAACGATTCAAATAAATCCAGCTTGCGTTCGAGACCCTTAAGTGCGGTATCAATTTCTTCAATACATGCTCGAGCCATTACATCATAAAGCTCGTCACGTCCTGTAAATGTACGGTGAAACGTAGCACGACTGATACCTGCATTTTTTGCGATATCATTCACCGTAGCAGTAGGATTCATAATTATAAAGGGCACAGTTCTTCTAATAATTTCTTGTTGTTTCATCATAACCTCTTTGCGACATAAGTGTGTCATTCCACTAATAATACAACTGCCACATGGACAAGTCAAGGACATTCGCGGTCATTTTTCACACTTATTTCATAATAAAATTGATTGCGTATTAAAACAACAAAAAAAGCGCATTTAACTGCGCTTCTCATACTTCAAATAAACCAATTGACCTTTTGTAAAACTTTCCACCAAATTAAGATGTTCCATGTTTATCGATTCTTCAAATAGCGCTATCCCCTTGCCGAGTAAGACCGGCGCAACCGCAATCCAATACTCATCAATAATGGATGCATCCACAAGTGCTGAAACCAACCTTGCCCCACCTACAATCCAGAGATCTTTACCCTCTTGGTGTTTTATCGAATTGAGAACTGCGACGACATCTTCCGAGATGACAGTCATGTTATCTCGAGGCTTTAGGTCTTGTGATGAAACAACATAGGTATACGAATCCTCATACGGATATACATCTGGCGAAAGTTCTTCAGTCACCTGTTCGTATGTTTTCCGTCCCATGACGACAGTATCAACGGTTTTGTAAAACAAATCATAAGTGTCATCATCTATAGAGTTATAAGGCTCCAACCAATCAATTGCACCCTTTTCATCCGCAATATAGCCATCCAAACTCATGGCAATAAATAATTTAATTTTTCTCATCATAATACTTTCTAAGTTTCATAAACTAATCTTCACGCAGAACTTTACCCGTGATCGCATCAACCTTGATGTCGATCGAATTTTGATGCGCTCCAACGATTTCAACTTCATAAATAAACAAATCTTTTTCTTTTTTAAGTTCAACTTCCACAAAATGTCCGGGTTTAAACTTCATAGCTTGATGCATTGCTTCTGATACAGGTATTATCGTATCAAACTCATCACGCGTAAATCCATCCCGCTCGACTTCAACCAATTCTTCATGATCCAAATATTCATTTGTCTCTGACAGTATTGCATGATTATTATTAAATACAATTTCAATTTCACTGTCTTCGATCGCTGCCTTGACCTCATAGACACCTTCTTCATGAAGGGGACGATAAGCAATCTCTGTAATAATTGATTGTTCATCATGTAAAGAAAAATAGAATTCAAGGGCATCTTCAAATGAGACATCCGGAAGATGATTAGGATTTTCTGTATTCGGTTTAACAGGCGGAAGTTTATGAACCTCTTTATCGATGGGACGAGGTTTCACCGTAGTCGCAGTTTTACCACGATCTGCACACCCGGTAACGATTCCTAGCATCAAACAAATACAAATGATCTTTTTCATGTCGACAGTCCTTCCTCATTCTTTTCTATTTCTATTTTAGCACACACTTGCTTGAACAACTGTGTGTTGTATTGTGATTTTAATTAGAAAAAAGAAGCCGAAGCTTCTTTTAGAATAATAATGGTTTTACTACATAGAAGAATAAGAGTACGATAATTCCTAAAACAATTCGGTAAACACCAAATGCTTTAAAGTCATTCTTCTTAAGATAATTCAATAAGAATCGAATTGCGAATACTGAAACAATGAATGAAACAACCATCCCTACTACGAGCAAACCAAACTCTGAAAACATAAATCCATTTCCTTTAATGAAGAACTTCGCTAACTTCAAAATACTTGCTCCAAACATAACAGGAACAGCTAAGAAGAACGTAAATTCAGTTGCGACAATTCGTGATACACCAAATATTAATGCACCCACGATGGTTGCGCCAGAACGTGATGTTCCTGGAAATACTGCGGCAATCAATTGAAATAAACCGATAATTAATGCAGTTTGGTATGTAATTTCAGAAATTTTTGTGATTCTAGGTTTTGTATCTTTATTACGGTTTTCGACCACTATAAAAATAATACCGAATAAGATTAACATAATTGCAACGACTGTCGGATTATACAAATGTGCATCAATCCAATCATCAAATAGAATTCCAACAATTCCAGCTGGAATACATGCAACGACAATCTTTAACCACATATCGATAATGTTTTTTTCAACGGTAATTTTTCCATCTTTATTTTTCTTAAATGGAAAGAGTTTATGCCAATAAATAACGACAACGGCAAGAATCGCACCCAATTGTATTACAACAAAGAACATTGATTTAAATTCAGGTCGTGCATTCAGTTTAAGGAATTCATCAACAAGAATCATATGTCCTGTACTACTAATCGGTAACCATTCTGTAATTCCTTCAACAATACCGAGGATTATAACTTTTAATAACTCAATCAAACTAGAGTCCTCCTATTTATATTATGCCTTAACAGACTATGATTAGAATAACATATTGAACACTCATTGTGATGAATTTGATGTAAATTTCAGTTAAAAGATCATGGATAAATTATTTCATGCGATTCTTTTTATCATTGATAACACGAATTATAAGTCCCAATCCAAGGAGTGTATAACCATGATATTGCGGTGTTACTCCGGTTTGAGGTAACGATTCACTTGCGACACCAAAACGAATCATTGGCTTTTCTTGTTTAACACTTTCCACCTGTGGTGGCTGGACAACAGGATCTTTTGGCTTAACAATTGGTTTTTTCAGATCGTCAATCGGTTTTAAACCGCCATCAACAGGTTTTACAGGTTTGGTAGGGTCGGTCGGTTTTACCGGATCTACGGGATCAGTTGGTTTTACCGGGTCTACAGGATCAGTTGGCTTCACTGGATCTACGGGATCTGTTGGTTTTACCGGGTCTACAGGATCAGTTGGCTTCACTGGATCTACGGGATCCGTTGGTTTTACCGGGTCTACAGGATCAGTTGGTTTTACTGGATGCACGGGATCTGTTGGTTTTACCGGATCTACGGGATCTGTTGGTTTTACCGGGTCTACAGGATCAGTTGGTTTTACCGGATGCACGGGATCTGTTGGTTTTACCGGGTCTACAGGATCAGTTGGTTTTACTGGATGCACGGGATCAGTTGGCTTCACTGGATCTACAGGATCAGTTGGTACGACTGGATCGATTTCTACAGGTTTAGGTTTAGGTTTTACGGTAACGGCTACAGATTGTTCTTCGCCGTCTTTGGTGCGATAACGCACATCCGTTTGACCTTCTTTAAGACCTTTAAACATCATGTCCTGTTCGTTATTTTGAGGCGTTCCTTCAAGGTACTCTACATCCCAAACCCATTTTCCTTGTGCAGGTTTTGGACTTAATTTAAACGTGTTTCCGACCTCTACCGTCATCGTATTCGGCAGGTTTTTAATCACTTGAACAAGTTGATTGATTGCTTGTTCAAGTTTGTCTACCATAGAATCAATGTGGCTTTGATCGATACCTTTTTGTTTGCGAAGCGTTTTTGCTTCCTGAAGTGTTGTTGTAAGGGATGTGAAGGATGTTTTGGTGTAATCATCTGCATTAAGATTTGATGCCTGACTGATTAGGATATCAAGTTTTTTAGTATCCAATCCCCCTACTTTTACCTTCGCAACAGCACGTGTTCCGTTTTTGAGTTCCGCAATGACAGCTGCTTCACCCGCATGCTCTCCTGTAAATTTGAGCCCTGCAATACTTACGTGTTCTTCATTACTTGTGAGTAATCGCGTTACAACTTGTGGATTACTTGGATCATTGTTTTCAATGATGAATTTTGGTGAAACGACTTCACCCGAGTTAATTTCATATACACTTTTATCAAAACGTAATGTTGGCTTATATTGAGGTTGATCCACTACTTCCACCTCATACTCTAACTTTTCATAGGCATTTTGCACCGTAATTTTTGCTTTACCTTTTTGATGTGCTTCAATTTCTCCGGTATCACGCGCTGATACAATATGAGGTGCATCAGAATCGAAGGTACGTTTTCCTTCTAAATTATATGAAACAAGTTGGCGTTTTTCTCCAACCTTCATCTGAAGTTTCAACGATTCTTCTTCAAACACTTCAATCAACGCTACAAGATCAATACCGTTTTTATCTTTTATTTTAATAAAGGTTGCTCCTGGTTTTAAGCCCGTCACAAGTCCTTTATCATTCACATCCGCAATCTCAGGGTCTTCAGATTCAAATGTAGGTGTTTGCCATTTAAAATTACCCGGTTCAAGCTCTACTTGTACTCCTACCTTAATTTTGAATTCATCAACTTTTAGATGTGGTTTCGGTGTCCCGGGGACGACTGTTTTATAGTTCGTTTCAAGCATTCCTGCATCAACTGCGGAAATAACCACTTCATGCCCTTTTAAGTTTGTCACATCTACATCAAAAGCGTGACGTGAGACGAGATCATAAGGTGTATATTGTTTCTTTAAAGGACGATTTACTTGTACTTTACCATTATAAACGGGGTAGAGTGCTGTCTGTGTTAAGAATGTATTGTCATTACTTTCCACATGCATCATGACTGTGCCACTTTTTTCCGTAAACTTAATTTTATCTTGAGGAATGACAGGTTTGGTGTTATCAACGTGGATTGTATGAACAATCTCTTGGTCAATTCCCTTACGATACCCTAAATCTGCGCTGATTTTCATATCATATCGCCCTTCGGGTAGTGGGTTTTTCTGTTGATCAAGACCTGTGAAGGTTGAGAATGGCCAAAAGAGTAGATTAGGAACTTGTTTTCCATAGGAATTGTTGTAGAATGTTTTGCGAATATTTGGTCGTTCTTCTTTCATAATGACCTTTTTTGTTTGTTTGTTGGTAATTTCCATCGTCATGGATTCGACGTTTCTTAATTGACCTAAATTAATACCACTGAGTTTATCGTATAAGCCATCACCATTCGGTGAGATGACAAAACGACTTGGGTTTGTATAAATCATACGACGATCAAAAATATTACCACCCATCGGCATTTTATCGGATAAGTAACGGTGTGCATAATTGCTTGCACGAACTCCCATTTCATATTCCGCAGCATGATCGAAAATCGGTGCTTTTTCCCAATCTCCATAAAAAGCGAGAAATGGAATACTTATTTGCGGATGACTTGCGTGTGTGAGTTGCACAAACCCCTCTACATACGTACCATTTTCAAATTCTTGGTTAAGACGTGTTTTCTCAGCTTGTGTAAGCTGTACTGTAATCGAAACATCTTTTGTTTCTTTTGCTTTTACAGTTATGGAGGTTACACCTGAACGTGTTACATCCACACTGCGATTATCATCTGTCATAAACGCACGTTCTCGATGATCATCCATGATACTGCGTTTGATTGCGGGTACACTTACTTTTTCTTGAATCTGATACGTTTCGGTTTGCATTCCCATATTGGTAACTTTAAATTTTAACGTATAATTTCCCGTCTTGTTTTGATCATCCCCCAATTCGATTTTAGGACGATTGGATCCATCATGATTTTGTTTTGGATCAACGCTTAAATAGACTGGTGTCTTAATGGCTGCATTGATATCCATCATTCCTGCGCCTTGTTTTCGGACAGGTTGTGGTGCTCCATCTTTTTGGACGATTGGATGCGCGGTACTCATCAGTAAATTATTAGTGAGTTCCATTTTTTGAATGTTCGTTAAATTACCAAATTTATCGTTTAAGTACTGTTTCATTAATGCGGATGCACCTGCAACATGAGGTGTTGCCATGGATGTTCCTGACATCTCATCGTAGTTTTGACCGTTTAAACGAGGCATCGCGGAGCGTATCCATGCTCCTGGCGCTGAAATCTCAGGTTTAATACTGATATTAGGTGTTGTACCGATACTGGAGAAACCTGATAAGGTAACTTGAGTTGGATCGATCGTTTTACTACCAGGACGATATTTTGTATTGTTTACACTTGCAACAGAGATGGGTGATGCATAAGTTGAAGGACTCCCAACAATACCGTGATCGGGATCCGAGGCAAGCGTTAAGTCATTACCATATAAGTTTTTTTCAGAAGATGACATAGCATTTCCTGCCGCCACATCAAGCACAATACCGTTATCACGAATACGATTGTACATATCATTTGTTGGTTTGTAGGAATCATGCATATAACCTGCATCACTTCCTAAACTCATGTTTATAACATCAACGCCTAAATAAACACAATCTTCTAACGCTGATACTAAGCTGATATCACTGGCACCGCCACCTTTATCACTAAATACTTTAAAAATCATCAGTTGTGCTTCCGGTGCAACACCTCTAAAGTCTGCTTGATCTTTTCCTGCTACCGTTCCCGCAACGTGAGTACCATGCGCTAAACGTCCATAATTATGCGCACTTGGATCAACAATTGCATCTTTATCCGCATAATCATAAACAAACGGTACTTTGTCATTAATATAAACATGATCTACCGTAAGACCCGGTGTATTCGCTGTAGCTTTCAGTTTTTTATTATTAAGTACTGACTGAATTTTTTGTTTATTAATTCTGAATTGTGATGGTGCTACAGCAAATGCTGGATGGCCTGTATCGAGACCCGTATCCAATACCGCCACTACAGTATTCTCACCTTTGTAATGGGATTGTGTCCAAACCGTATCGGAACCAATAGTACGATTACTATCAACCATTTGCGGTTCTGGTATCTCGTAAGTTTGACTCACAAATGCACTCTTAACCCCTTCGATATCTTTAATTAAATTAAGATCATCCAATGAAGCCTTAAGCGAAAAACCATTCATAACTCGTGTAAAGTTACTATCTACCGCTACATCTTTTTGTATCACTTCCGCAATCTTATCCACTACAACTTCATGAGATTTGATTAAATTCGCTTCAAGGTCTTGAGCCTGTTTCGTTTCCGAAAACTCACCCAAACTCCCTACTTGTCTTATCTCATTTTCGTAATCTAAAATTGGACGTGCTTCAAGTTCCACAATAATATCGACGGGTACACTTGGATGCACAGAAACTTCTGGGTCTTCCTCTTGAGTATTTGTATCTTCTTCATCCAAGATTGTCTGAACGATAGATAAATCATCCATAGCTGTGAGTTCAGCTAATGTTCCCTCATCGTTTGCACGAATATTTGTACCGGTTGTTATCACTAAAAGGAGTGATAAGACCAATGGCATCATCGTTTTAAATCTTTTTCTCATAAAATCACCGCTATCCTTATATATAGTATTTATTATTTTCTTTTTTTATAATACATGAATTATTTTTACTATGGTTAAGATTTAAGAAAGTTCCAAAACTCATCAAGAATCGCGTGATTTTATATCAAATTTAGAGCATTACAAGGTGTGAAATGTTCTACAAAAACAAAAAAGTGCCCGTGAATTGGCACAAAAAAACTCTCGTTACCGAGAGTTAAATGATAATGTTTTAATTAAGCAACTTTAACGTTGATAGCTTTATCACCACGTGTATCACTTTCAATATCGAAAGTAACAACATCACCGTCATTTAAAGTTTTAAAACCATCGCTGATGATTCCTGAGTAGTGTACGAAAATTTCTTTTCCACTGTCAGTGATGATGAATCCAAAACCTTTATCTGCATTAAAGAATTTTACTTTTCCTGATTCCATAAGTATGCCTCCAGTTCTAGTTAATTAAGAAGGTCATGCTTACTTTGTTCACACAATTGCAATGAGTATCTTTTAACTTCTACAGTATATCACATCATTTTGCTAATTACTACTAAACATTTAAACTTATTCATTTCTCACCAAAATACCACATTCAAAACTTTCATTCATTTATCTTGTTGCTTTCAACAATCTAACGTAAAATTAATTTATAGAAATGAGGAAGCATATGAAGAATCTATTTAAATTATTGATTAAAGTGGTCTTATCATTCCTGCTTATTATTTTAATTGTACTGGGTGGTTTTATTACTTATGCTTTTATTACTGATTATAAACCCGAAGCTCGAATCCAACTTGAAATTGATCAAGGAACTTTGAAGTCTACAATTTCTACTGATAAAGCTTATTCGATTTTAACTTATAATATTGGTTATGGCGCATTAGGAAAAGATCAAGACTTCTTTATGGATGGTGGGAGTAAAGCAGGTGCTAACTCATACGATGAAGTGATTACCAACATGGAGGCCATCAATCAGTTTTTTATAACTCAAAATCCTGATTTTGCTTTCTTTCAAGAAGTGGATTTATCGGGGAATCGTAGTTTTGACGTCAATCAATACGAGCTCCTACGGAAAGATGAATATAATGGGGTTTATGCACCCAATTACAAGGTGAAATACGTTCCTGTTCCATTTACACATCCCATGGGTGGTGCTGAAAGTGGAATTGTAACCCTCTCTAAATCCGTTCCAAACCTTTCCGAACGTTATCGTTTTGAGGGTGAAGAACCGATGATTAAACAATTGTTTGATCTGAAGCGCGCTTTTAGTATTACACGCTATCCAACGGATAACGGTAAAGAACTGGTTCTTATCAACGCGCACTTCTCTGCTTTTGATGAAGGAGGTAAAGTTCGTGTCCAACAACTTGCACAGATGCGTAATGTTCTTGATGCTGAGTATGAACAGGGCAATTACGTTATTTTAGGTGGCGACTTTAATCATGAGTTACCTACAACGGATGCGCAAGACTTCACCTGGACTGATACCTATCCTGATTGGATTATGAAGCTTCCTGAGGACTTTGCGCCTCAAGGCTATCATTGGGGTGTTGACCCCACAAATCCTTCGGTACGAGCCGTAGATAAGGCCTACCGACCTCAAGAAACCTTTACCGCAGTTATAGATGGATTTCTTGTCTCAGATAATATTGAAGTAACACAAACAAAAGGACATGGAACCCTCAACTTTGAACATTCCGACCATAACCCGGTAACAATGACCTTCACATTTAAATAAAAAAATACGTTTTAAAAAAACGTATTTTTTTATTGCTCCTGTGGTAGATGATCGAGTAGTTGGCGAAACACAGCATGACCTAAGGGTCTACAGTTAATCACATCAGTTTTGAACGTACGAATATTTTCGAAATTTAACTTCATATCATGATTTTGTACCTTAATGCGATATTCCTTAAAGTCATAACTCTTTTTCATACCCATTAGTTGGTATGAAATAATGTGCGTATCATCCAAATCGAATCGTATAGCATCCTTAAGAATAATAAAGTAGATGCACAAAATTGAAATAACACCACCAAGTGATACATAGACACCTAAAACATTTGCCCAATCAAGCTGTGTTTGTCGGTCTAAGATAAATGTAAGAACGCTTAGGAAAACAATTAGAATTAGCGCACTTAAGAGATAACTTCTCAGAACACGTGTTAGGGGTCGTTTAAACGTTCTCATCATTACCCTCCTTTTTAAAGATTATACAAAGTTAACGCGAAATTTTAGTTAAGAACTCGTGATATTTCCATACAAAAAAAACACGTTTCAAAGTTTAACCATGAAACGTGTTTTCTGTATATACTATTGAATTGTCAAAAGATTTTCTGTTGAGGGATCAACATTTTCATCTTCTTTATGAAGTGTAATGGTTTGTCCTGATGTAAAGATAAAAGGACTTACTAGGGATTTGCCTTGTGCTTTCACAAAATCGAGGTCAACATGAGTCAATACATCCCCTTGTTTTACCTTATCACCTTGTTTCACCACCGCTTTAAATCCTTCACCTTTTAATTCTACCGTATCAATACCAATATGAATGAGAACTTCAAGCCCTGCATCCGTTTGAATACCGAATGCATGACCTGTAGGAAAGATCATCGTAACTTCCCCACTCACCGGCGCAACAATTTCACCATTTGTAAGTTCGATTGCGTAACCATCACCCATCATTTTTTGAGAAAAGACTTGATCTGGAACCGACGTTAATGACCGTGCGATTCCAGTTCCAAATGCTTTCATCGTTTCTTCTTTTTTCTTAAATCGTTCAAACATGGTGAACCTCCGTATATATTTTTATTAGATTGTGTTCAAACTAATGCTTGTGTTTGTAACGGGAACTACTCATCAATACCTAAGATATCAACAATATTATTTTTGTAGAGAATCGCTTTCGCGCCATAAATCGCTTGAATACCATCCCCAACTACAAGAACATCTGTAGCTCCGAGTGCTTTTAAACCTTCTTTGTTTACGCTATCTTGAGATTTTACCGCTACACGTAAACGTGTAATACATGCATCAACATCTTCAATATTTTCTTGACCTCCAAGATATTCAATAATCTTGATAGAGTTATCTTTTAACGAATCTTTTGTTGTGACTGCAACTTCTGGAGCTACTTCGTCTTCACCGCGACCCGGTGTTGGTACATTAAACTTCAAGATATATGTCTTGAATACAAAGTAATAGATTACAAACCAAAGTGCACCTACTGGTAAGACATAGAGCCAGTGTGTTTTAGCTTGTCCTTGTAAGATTCCAAAGAGTAAGAAATCAATAAATCCACCTGAGAATGTATTCCCAATTGAAATGCGAAGTACATCCGCAATTAAGAACGATACACCGTCTAAGAATGCGTGAATTACATAAAGTACAGGAGATACAAATAAGAACATAAATTCAATCGGTTCTGTGATCCCTGTAATAAATGATGTAAGTGCAACACCTAAGAATAAACCACCATATTGTTTAGCTTTATCTTTCGGTACACAGTGATACATTGCAAGACATGCTCCAGGTAATCCAAACATCATCGTTGCGAAACGACCTGCAAAGAAACGTGTTCCATGTGTATAAAGACCTACATGGTTTGGATCTGCAAGTTGCGCAAAGAATATTTTTTGAGCACCTGCTACAGAAACACCATTCACAACTTCAACACCACCAAGCTCTGTAAACCAGAACATTGGGTAGATCATATGGTGAAGACCTGCAGCACCACATAAACGCATCAAGAATCCATAGAGGAATGTTCCAATTGGACCTAAAGTAGCAATAAAGTCACCACAACTTACAAGAAGTTGTTGGAAGGGAGGCCAAACAATATAGAATGCGGCTCCGACAAAGATTGCTGCAAATGAAGTAATAATCGGTACAAAACGGGATCCACCAAAGAATCCAAGTACTTGTGGTAATTGGATATTGTGGTAACGGTTATGGAAATATACCGCAACACTACCGATTACAATACCACCAATAACTCCAGTATCAATAGCAGCTCCTTCAGGACTAAAAATCCCAAGAAGTGCTGTCATAGTTCCATTCATAACAAGATAACCTACAACACCCGCTAAAACAGCTGTTGCTTTATCTTTTTTCGCAAGACCTGCACAAAGACCAATTGTTAAGAGTAATGCAAGATTTCCAAATACAGTACTTCCGGCTGCAGACATAACTTGGAATACAGCCTGTAAGATTGGTTGATTTAAAAATGGATAAGCTGCTACAGTATTTGGGTTTGATAGTGCTCCACCAATCCCTAAGAGCAATCCAGCAGCTGGAAGGATTGCAATTGGTAACATAAATGACTTACCAATTTTTTGTAGTTGTTTAAACATTATTTCTCCTTAATCGCTTCTATAAAGCGTGTCGCAATTTCTTGAGGACGGGTAATGGCACCACCTACAACAGCACTATGAACTTTTAAATCCATAATACGTTTTAATTGCTCGGGATAATGAATTTTACCTTCCGCAATCACAGGAACCTTTACCGATTGAACCATCTTCTCTACCAGTTCAAAATCCGGTCCATCAACATTTTTAGAATACGATGTGTAACCTGCAAGTGTACATGAAACACAATCGAAACCAATACGTTCTGCCTCGATTACTTCTTCAAGCGTTGAACAGTCAGCCATAGCAAGACGTCCACCATCATGAATTTGTTTGACGAGGTCTTCCGTTTTCACGCCCATCGGACGAACACGGTTTGTTGCATCAAGTGCAATCATTTCACATTCTGTTCCAAGAAGTGCTTCAACTTCTTGATGTGTTGCAGTAATGAACACTTCACTGCCTTCATAGTTTTTCTTAATAATACCAATAACCGGTAAATCTACCGACTTTTTAATTTCATTGATATCATTAACCCCTTGAGCTCGAATCCCTACAGCACCTGCTGCCTTTGCAGCAATTGCCATACGGCCCATAATCATCGAGCTTTGTAACGGTTCCCCATCAAGTGCTTGACAGGAAACGATAAGTCCGCCTTTCACAGCTTCTAACATAATCTAACCTCCTCAACACTAAGAGTGTTGTAAATTGTAAATGTGTAGTGCAATATAACCAATTTCTGATTCAGGAAGTTGAATATTAAACTCTTGATCAAGCATTAATGCAAGATCTTCAGAGATTTCATAGGCTTCACAATACCGTTCACGTAGAATATCAATCAATGGATTTGTGAGGGTTACATTATCTTCTGAACGTTTAAATGCAAATTTGAGGTGTGTAATTAAACGTGCTTTCCCTACACTGTTTTGAGTGAATTCTTCTGGAATACGATTGTTGATAAAGTCGACGGATGCAGTGATCACCTGAGCATAAAAAGCACTGTTTGAAACCTTACCTTGATGCATGGCAGCATGTAAATGGAGAATTACCGAGCCAACTTCAGAGTGAGGGAGTTCTACATCCAATTCGTCATTAATCATTTCAACCATATGTTTGGAAATATCATAAAGCTCGGAATACATAAGATAGTATTCCTCGGTGAAGAAGTTGCTCATCTTAACGCGATTATGATAACGATAAATCGCAAAATTAATATGATCGAGTAATGAAATATGAATTGATTCATCAAATTTATAATTCAGAGTCTTTTCTGCATAAGCAATTGCCGCTTCTGTAACAAGCAGTACTTGATCATCTGTGTTCATAACGATCTTTTCATACTGGCTCATTTTATCTAAATCTTGAATACGGTAAAAACTCGTGACAGACTCTTCATCGATGACCGCTTTGCTCTTAGCGTCAAAGCCGATGCCTTTTCCAATCAAGATATAGTCATACTTATCAAGTTGGGCAAAGACAATATTATGGGTAAATGCTCGAACTACTTTGAACTGATTCTTCATACGTTCATCTCCTTCTTCCTGGATTACACTAGAGCTCATGCAACAAAAAAAACAACTATCCTCGCTGAAACAAGAGCTCACGAAAAAAATTTCGAGTCGCTAATGCCTATATGCGAAATATAGTTGCACGCATATGGATTATAGCCGAAATCCCTTACAAAATCAACGAGTTTGTAAAATATATTTGAAATTTCACATTGTTGAAAATTATTACCGGAATATATCGCATTTCTACCCTTATATTAAATTAATTATCATTTTATATCAAATTTATCACAAACATATCACACCACCCAGAATTGACATTCGGTTTAATTATTTCAAATTAAGCGTATAATAGACCTATAAGTAAAAAAGGAGTATCTATGATTACGATTAAATCAAAACGCGAAATTGACGGTATGTATCAATCCGGGCAATTACTCGCTTCCATCCATGAGTCTCTACGAGACTTTATAAAATCCGGAATATCAACACACGATATTGACCAATTTGTACAAAAAATGATTGAAGACAATGGTGGTGTTGCAGCCCAAATTGGTTATGAAGGCTATAAGTATGCTACGTGCTGTAGTGTGAATGACGAGATGTGTCATGGTTTTCCAACCCACACAAAACTTAAAGACGGTGATCTTGTTAAGGTAGACTTTTGTGTTGACCTCAATGGATTTCTTTCTGACTCTTGTTGGGCATACTGTGTTGGAAATAATCCAAGTCCTGAAGTAAAACAATTAATGGAAGTTACTGAAAAAGCTCTTTATATCGGGATTGAACAAGCCCAAGTTGGCAATCGTGTTGGTGATATTGGTGCCGCTATGGATGAGTACATCAAGCAATTCGGTTATAAAATGTCTCTTGATTTCTCTGGACATGGTCTAGGCCCCACAATTCATGAAGAACCGATGGTTCCATTTGTCGGTGTGTATGGAACTGGCGCGAAGCTAAAAGAAGGTATGGTTATTACGGTTGAACCGATCGTCAACGAAAGTTCACCGTATGCGAAGTTAGATGACAATGGCTGGACTGCTCGTACAAATAACGGATGTCTAAGCTGTCAATATGAACATACTTTCGCTATTACGAAAGATGGTCCCTTCATTACAACCAAACAAAAATAAAACGTTCAGGCATAGCCCGAACGTTTTTTTTACGAATCTGTGTATTTAAGTTTACGTCCACAATACTCACATGGAATGGTTTCATGTTGAATGACTTCATTTGAAGCACCACATCCTGGACATCGAATCATCTTCGACTGTACTTGAGCTTTGTATTTCGATATAAATAAACCTTCAATCATTTTCGAATCTCGATTAACACTCATATCTTGAAGATAACCTTTTCGTACAAGTTGATCTAAATCTTGGATCGTTTCTGGATATGTTTTATCCATTGACCGTGCTAAGGAATCAATTGAAAAAATTCCTCTCTTAAAAATAAGTTGGTTATAGGCATGGTACCGTTCTAGATTTAAGTTTGATTTGGTTGCCGAGTAAACCATCGCCAGACCACCAAACATGAACGCAATACCGATAATCATACCGCTGTAATCATATCGATACGAATCTTGAACTTCAGTCACTAGTCCAAAAAGACCAAAGAAGAACAAAACAACACCCCACACTAACCGACCTGTCTTACGTTGGTAAAGACGTGATTTTGGATTAGTTGATATTTTTTTTAACTGCATAAGTTATTTCATTTCCAAGCGATCCGCTTTGTTCTTAACGATTAAAAGGAACACCATAAGTAATGCATGAATTACAATTTGACCAATCAATAACGTTTGATCGGGTTGATGAATGAGAAACGATACAATCAGTGTATAACTTATTGATAATAACGCATAGAGCGCCATGATGGTCGCGACACTGCTTTTTAAAAATGTTGATTTCATTGTACCCACAAATCCCGTGATTAAAAAGAAAACAACTTCCGTTACGAGGATCCATATAAATGCAATTTCAACAATAACACCACTCAAATAACCAATCAATACCGTCGCAAGTACCGTTATCAGTCCGATAATATTATAATTTTTATTCATGATCATCGACCTTCTTTCCACAACTTCCACAGAATTTCGCATCACTTGTTAACTGTGCGTCACATGATGGACATTTTTTTTGTAACTGGGTTCCGCACTCATGGCAGAATTTTTGCGTAGCATCATTGAGCTCTACATGACATCCCGGACATTTTTTCACTTCGTGTTTAAGCACTTCGGAACATGTTCCACAAAACTTATCCGACTCCATGACTTTCGCACCACAATGAGGACATGACAGATCCGCATCAAGGCTTAAGGTTCCCATGGTTTCACTCATAGTTTTTCCAAAACCTGCTCCAAGACCTAATCCCATACCAGCACCCATAACACTGCCCATACTTCCTTCGTTTTTCGCAGCACCAACAAGAGTATCAAAGGAACGTTCTTGTTTGTAGTCATATCCAACAATATCCATCTCTGCACGTTTTGAAAGTGCTTCTTTAAGACGCATTACCGCACCATCTGTATCTGGGACACTAATATCCACAATATAGAAGTTCAAGAGATTAATACCATACTCCGAAAATGTTGGTTGCATTTGTTCTTTAACAGACTCTGATAGTTCTTTAAGATATGCACTCAGTTCAAGAACTGTTATGCGTTTTTCTACAAGATAGGTTGAAATTGCATCTTTCACATGGGTATTATAAAACCCTCTAAAATAGTTAATAATTTCATCACGACCAAAGCTTTTAAGTGTCCCCACCAACTTAATCAGAAATGCTTTTGGATCATGAACTGTAATTCCAAATTGACCAAAAGCACTGAGAGGTACATATATACCATACTTTGGATCTTGAATTTGGATGGGTGATGTTGTTCCCCACTTAATATCAAGGGTGTGTGCTTTATTTACAAACCATACTTCTGCTTTAAATGGTGATTTCTTTCCAAATGGAAGATTCACAATCTTATTAAGAAGTGGAATATTTGCGGTATCAAGGGTATGTCTTCCTGCTTCAAAGACATCATAAGCAACCCCTTCCTTATATAATACTGCCGCCTGTGATTCATTCACAATGAGTTGTGTAAATGTTGTAAGTTCATCACCAGGGTATTTCCAAGCGAAAACATCTTGATTTCCTTCATATTTTACGATGTCGATAAGTGCCATAATAATCCTCCTATTTTTCTAATGTAAACGTACCGGATAATAAGGTGCGATTACTGTCTGATACAACGGTAAATTCCAATTGATCGCCGAGATTCATTTTCATCACTGAATTGCTGTGTTCTTCTAATTCATAGAGCACTTCTTTCGGTTCATTTGGGTTAATGAAGCTTCGACTTGATGTTGGGTAATTCGAGCGCTTGCGTCCAGTATTGACGGATTCAAGTGATGTTTGTAAATCATTTACTTGAATGGGTCTGGTTCCATGGTTTTCAAAGCGTACGCGATACATCATCGATCGTTGTACTCCTTTTTCCGCATAACGTCTTCCTTCCAAATAAGAAGGTTTGTATTCGCCATTAATGAAGTCAATACGTTCAAGGGTCGCGGATAACATTCCATCATCTGATTTAAACGTAACGTCTGGCTTATATTGTTCCGTTACAATGCCTTGACCGTAAGCCGAGCGAAGCATATTTGTCGGCAAGGCCAACGAGGTGTCATAAATTTTCGCTACTTCTGTCTCCGCAATAGGAATATCCAGTTGACGATAACTTTCAAACAAACGATCATCCGTGAAGTCCCCTTCAAAATTAATTTCAGGTGACTCAAGTTTTAAACCACCATCCATAAATAGGTTTGCATAATGTGTTGGACTTAAAGCGATTAAAAGTTCACCTTCTTGTGATGCTTCGGGTTGAATTGTAATATGACCACCTGTTGCAGAGGCGCTTGCCCAATTTAAATTGGGATAACTTGCATCCGTTTTAATCGCATTAAGATAATCCCGTTCAAAATTAAAATTTTCAAAATTCTTCACAACAATAGCTTCCGACTGATGATTTTCAACTGTTATATGTGCAATCAGATACCGCTTCGTTGATGGGGTTCGTGATGATGACCCAATTTGGATGGCTTGTTCCAGTTCCACAAGTTCATACCCTTGAATTACTACATCAACGCTGTTGGCGTTGTAGGTGAAGGGTTTTTCCAGTTTGAAAAGTGATTTTGTTACAGGTGATCCTGAAGTTTCAAAATAGCTGTATGTATCTTTAAAATCATAAGAACCGTTGATGGTTTCATAGTTTTTTATATTGGTATAACGTGCCGAACGCATTTGTGCCGGGCGCATCTCCCAACCAAGCCAAGTAAGCGTCAAAATCCCCACAACCATCAGTACAAACAAAATCTTATAATCACTCACCCTCTGTTTTAAATGTTTTAACTTCAATGCATCCACCCCTTTTTTATATTAATTTTAGGAGTAATGGCGTGAACTCACGGTGTAATGTTATAAAACACTGTGAATATGTTATAAACGTCAAAAAAAGACAGCTTATGCTGTCTTTTCATGCTTTTCTATAATTTCTAAAATCGATTCAAGATAGTGCTCATCGTAATCTACTTGATAGTCTGCATAGGGTGCAAGCCGTTCATTAAAGTTAATCATAATTCCCGGATTTGCATGATCTAACATCTCTATATCATTGATATCATTTCCCATCGCAATATAATCTTCGATGCCAAGACGTTTTAAGGCATCATATTTCGATGTTTCAAATGCAAGGATATCTAAAGTCCCTGTCGATTCATGACGGTAAAATGAAACCGGTAGATCACTTAGACGATCGCGAACACGATTCATATCTTCAGCCTCTAAAACGATTAATTTCATAACCCCATCTAATGATTCAAACGGTACATTATCGCCAAGATTCCCTCGATTAACATACTGCATTAATTCATGTGAACCATCTCCGTTATAACTAAAGTTCCATTTGCCATCTGCTAAATAGATCACAGATTCATCTTCTAAAACGTCCATAATCGATTTTAAAAGATCCGATTCAAAAAGACATACGTATACAATTTGGTCATTTTGAGAAATGATTGAACCATTTCCGCCAATTAACGTATAGTTACGATATCGGTCTTTTAGAACCGGTAACATATCACGAATGGGTCTTGCGGAAGCAAACATTACGTGATGACCTGCTTCTTCAAGCGTTTCTAAAAGTTGAACCCCTTCTTCACTTAAATTCATATAATCAAAACAAATTGTTCCATCGATATCAAAAACACAATTCATAATCTTCCTCATAGTTTTCTATCTGTTTAAAAGTAATCTGAAAAATATACACGGTCGGACACTACAATACGTTTCAGATTTCGTAATGCACGTTGCGAACCCACTATGCGTCCAAGTCGTGATAAATACGATACGGATTTATATCCCATTAATAATGTAGTAAGGGCTCCAATATCCAATCGAATTTCAGGACCTACTGCTTCATTACTAATCACAATATTCTCTTCATCATCCCAGTTGATACCAAAAATTCGATGATTCCATGGCGCTGCCTGATCTTCGACGATAAAATGAAACGGTTCGCAGATGTCTGCGAAGGGATAGTTACGTAGAAACCCTTCCACATCCACAATCCGAGCCATGTAGTAGGGCTGAATCGTTTCGACAATATCGCTGTCCTCAAGATAAAATGCAATGGGTTCTCCAGAATAGTTTTTTCCACTCACCGATTCAATCATTGAAAAGTGAGCGGCAATAAAGTTCCAAATCCCTTTACGCGCATCTTGATTAATAAAGATCATCTCTTTGATATTGAAGACTTCATCGGAAATCCAATAAAAACAGAGACCAGTAGGTTCCTCATCTGCATTATAATAAACTGCGGCAAAACGATCTTCTTCATTTTCCCATCGCCAGTATTCTTCCCAAGCTAAACGATCACGAATCATCGCACCGTGATTATTACGAGCAAATTGATCATAAACACGATAGACATCCTCATCATCAATTTCTAATCGTTCAACATGTCCTTTTACAGGAACTGTTTTGGGTAATTGGCTGTCTTTAAGAGTAAATGTCATATGATCCGAAATAATCTCCCAGCCCTTATGCCGGTAAAACGGGATACTATAAGGATACAAATAGGAGATATATTGTTTGTTTTCACGCATGGATTCTAATGCTTTTTGAATTAACTCACGCACTAAGCCCATATTGGCATACTCAGGATACGTACCAACACCGGTAATGCCTCCCATTTGATACAAGGTACCGTGAACATTAACTTCACAGGGATAGATTGCGATTTGAGACACCAACTCATCTTGATTGTACCAACCAAAAACATCAGCTTGACTTAGAATTGGACGTTTAGCACGTACAATTTCTTCTTCGTCTTCATACCCTGAACTGATTATTTCTTCCCCAGTAACTTGAAATACATACCGCAACAATTCATTAAACTGATCAATGTCCTCAACGGTTACGGGTTTAAGTTTTAGTTTTCTGTGCGTAGAATGCTTACTCATTCTTTCACCTCTTTGTTTTTATTATAATTAAAAATAAGTCACTTTACAATTGGTTCAAAATTTGAGTATTATTTACAAACTCAAAAATCCGTGAATCTTCACTACACACGAGTTTTGAAACACTTAAGTTTTCAGGACTGCGATTTAACCAAACACCTTCTGCATATAATTTAAAAAGTTGCGCACACACTGCACCGTGACATACGAGCATGACGTTCTCATAACCTTGTTTACGTGCATCTTCTAATGCATCATCAAGACCTGCCACAATACGATTTTCAAACTCAGCGGATGATTCAGCACCACAGTTATCAAATTGATGGATCCAATCGAGTCGATCAATCATATTAACTTCTTTTTGTAAGTGTTCAAAGTTTTCATATCCGCGATGTTTTGCGATTTTATTCCACAACTCCACAACAGGAACACCTTCAAAATGTCCAAAAAAGAATTCGCGGAAACGGCGGTCTGCTTGCATCGGTAAAGCATGTCCATAACCTTCGACGATGCAGTCACGTGTTTGGTATACACGTCCACTATCACTTGAATAGAGTGCATCAAAATCTATTGTTTTTAAGTTTTTTCCTAATTGACGTGCAAGTACTTCACTTTCCTCAAGTAAAGGTGTATCACTCCACCCTTGCATGCGGTCATAATTATTAAAAATTGTTTTTCCATGTCTAATAACATATACATTAATTGGTTTACTCATATTTACCTCCAACAACCATACTGTGATAGTATAGCAGTTTCTAGACATTCCTGCTTTGAGAAACCTCAGTAAAAAAAGTGCCCAAGGCACTTTAAACCGTTACTGATAAGAAAGTTGCAGATCCAGATAAGTGGATGGCATCCGTATTTGCTTCAAGAAAGAGTGTTTCTCCTGCAAGAAGTTTTACGGTTTGATGATTATGGGTGACATCGATCGAACCCTCTAAAACAACCCACGTTTCAAAACTTTCAGGTCCTACTTTATGATCTCGTGAACCTGATAGATTAATTTTTGTAGTCTTGAAATATGGACAGGATACAAGCAATTGTTTTTGATAATCACTGTGTGTTTCAAGGGTTCCTTGTGGTTTAAACTGGGTATCCAAAGGTTTTAAGTTTGAAACATCTAAAGCTTGTTTTAAATGCAGTTGACGCAGATTCCCACAAGCATCTTTACGATTATAGTCATAGACACGATAGGTTGTATTGGAATTTTGTTGGATTTCGCAGATGACAATTCCTGCGCCAATTGCATGGATGGTTCCTGCTTCCACAAAAATAACATCGCCTTTTTTTACCGGAACACGATTTAAAACGTCGAGGACGGTATTCGATTCGATTGCTTGCGCAAAATCATCGCGACTGATTTTATTTTTGGTTCCATAGTAAATAGCGGAATCGGGTTCTGCTTCAACGATATACCACATTTCTGTTTTTCCGTATTCCCCCTCATGCTTGAGGCCATAGTCATCATTTGGATGTACTTGAATCGAAAGATCCTTTTTCGCATCGATAAATTTAACTAGAATCGGGAATAAATCAAAATCTTGAGCATGTGTACCCAAAATTTGGGTACCATAATATTTTATGTATTCAGTCAGTGTTTTGCCCTCATCCACGCCACCTACAACATAACTGGGACCATCAGGATGCGTCGATACTTCCCAACTTTCTGCCACAATTTCTAAATCTGTTTGTTTTTGATACATTTCTTTTAAGCGTGTCCCACCCCAAAGATAATCTTTAAATGCAGGACTTAGTTTAATTACAGCCATATTAACCTCCCTCAAGGTTGGTCACGTGTTGTGCCCAACCACAACACTTATGAAAGTGAATTAAACACGAGTAATGCGCCACCGATGATGCCATTGTCATCACCCAGTTTTGCTTTCTCGATTCGTACGTTTTCTTTTTGAACCTCATAAACTTTTTCTTTAACACGTTGTGACACATCTTCAACATATCCGTCGATTTTCAGTGCCACACCGCCTCCTAAAACAATAATATCTGGGTCAATCATGCCAATCATCCCCGCAAGTGCATTTGCAAGGTATTCTTTGCTTTCATCAAGAATGATTTTTGCTTCACGATTTCCCTTTTTCGCATAAGTCACCACATCGCCTGCATGATTTACATCTAGCCCCTCTGCTTGAGCACGAGCTAGTATTGCTGTGCCACTGCACATTGATTCTAAACTTCCAGGCATCAGTGGTTTTAATTGATGTCCTCCAGGAACAAGAATGATGTTCGCAATTTCTTGCGCAAAACCGTGAGCGCCTTGGAATATGTTCTGATTAATAATCAAACCCCCGCCAACTCCGGTACTTATCGTTAAAAATTGAACAACTTCACAGCCTTGCCCTGCACCTAAACATGCCTCAGCAAGGCCTGCAAGATTGGCATCGTTTTCCACAAACACTGGGCAATTGAAAAGTGATTCAGCATATTCTTTTAAGGGAAAACCGTGCCATCCCGTTAAATTAGGAGGGGTCAATACGATACCTTTTTTTAGATCTAAGGGTCCTGGACACGACATCCCAACTCCAAGGATGGGTGTGTCAAACGCCTTCACAATTTCATGAATTTTCATAAGATTTGCTTTAGGGTCATTTGAATCTGTTGAGAACATATTTCGTTTACTAATCGCTCCAGCTTCATCAACTAAAGCAACACGTGTATTGGTTCCTCCAATATCAACACTAATCGCATATTTCATGATTTTCACCTCCACATTGACTTAAATGCGATGCTACCGCGCCAATTAAGTTCGCATCATTATGGTACGAACAAGGTTTGAGATTGATTTTTAGTTCATCAAGTTGAGCCTCTTGTAATAAGCGATTAATGCGTTGATTTAGTTCGGGAATTAAATCAAGATGTTTTGATACCCCACCACCTAAGACAATACAATCTGGATCCAATGTGAACTGCAGATTGTACAGACCAAGTGCAAGCGCATCATAAAACTTATTAACTTCTTCTAAAGCAATCAGATCGTGCTGCGCACGTTGGAATACGGTTTCTCCCGATAATGCATCCATTTCAAGTCCTTTGCGTAGACAGTATCGTTCAGCCATGTGTACGGCCGTAGCAGCCATACTCCATGTATTTTCACCGTCAAAAATCATGCAGCCAAATTCACCCGCAAATCGCTGTGACCCCCGTTGCAACACGCCATCTACAATGACCGCACCACCAATGCCTGTGCCGATCACGACAAAGAGAAGATTTTTCATGTCTTTTGCGACACCGCGCCAAGACTCCGCAAGCGCTGCACAGTTTGCATCATTCTCGATGCTTACAGGAAGTCCAAACAGTGATTCCATTTCCTCTACAATTTTAAAATTATGGATATAGTCGATTGCACTTAGGCCCCCAATAATACCTTGTTTGATATCAACACTTCCGGGTGATGATATCGCAATACCTTTAACAGTATTTTGGTAAGGTTTAACGCGTTCTAACATCTCGTTTTTCAGCTGTTCCCAAGTGGAAGGGGTTTTAAAAGAACCTGGATCGCTTAAAGCATCGCCATCCCATAATGCATATTTCACAGAGGTTCCACCCCAATCAAATACAAAATATTTCATCGCTTATTCCCCCTTTTGATGGTGTTCAATCACCGCACGCATCCAAAAACTGCTCTGTTTTGGAAAACGTTTTTGAGTATTAAGATCAATACGATAAAAACCATAGCGATTGCGATAACCATTTAGCCACGACCAACAATCCACAAGTGTCCACAAGTGGTAACCAAAGCAATTTGCGCCATCCGCAATGGCTTGTTCTAAAACCTTCAAGTGATCATAAATAAATTCGATACGATAATCATCTTGAATTACGTCGTCTTCATCGACAAAACGCATCTCATCTGCTACACCCATACCATTTTCAGATAAGTACCAGGGTATGTTGTGATACTCATCCTTGATCAGCGTTGCGATATCACTTAATGCTTCTGGATAGATTTCCCATCCCCGATAGGGATTCATTCTTCGTTCGGTCCATATATACGGAATATAGAGATCTTCTGGATCTTGTGCAGGTGTTTTTGATGTCGTGGGTGCTTGAACACGACGCGGTTGATAATAATTCACTCCGATAAAATCCAGTTTAACGTCGGAAATAATTTCTAAATCTTCAGGATTTGTATCTGGCATTAAATCATGTTCAAGGAGTAGCGCCTTCAAGGGCTCGGAAAAGGTTCCAAGTACCATACCATCAAGAAAACTTTTGGTATTGAGTAAGTCAGCTGCTTCCTGCGCTTTCAAATCTTCTTCCTGAACACTTTTACCATAGACTGGCGTTAAATTTAGAATTGTACCGAGTTTGGCGTCGGGTTTCACAGCGCGCATCGCTTGAATCGCTTTCGCATGCGCTAAGATTGTTTGATAGCCCGCATGAATTGCCTTCTTAAAATCATGGATTGCAGGGTAGTGATATCCATAAAGATAACTGCACTCTACATGCACAATAGGCTCATTAAACGTTGTCCAATATGTGACCAAATCTCCAAAAGTCTCAACACAGACTGAAGCATAGTAAGCAAATGCATCGCTTATACCCTTATACTCCCAGCCACCTTTTTCCATGAGCCACCAAGGCATATCAAAATGAAAGAGATTAATCACCGGTTCAATACCCGCTTCTAACATGGCACTGAAATAATCTCTATAAAATGTGACAGCTTTCTGATTTAAGGTTTCACCATCAGGTAAAAGGCGCGTCCACGCAATGGATGTGCGAAATGAATTTAATTTCATCGCTTGCATGCGTTTCACATCTTCGCGGTAATGATGGTAAACATCACTTGTTTGATTTGGTCCTATTTCTTGATCGAATTGATTTGGTTCCAATTTATGCCACATATCCCATGTACTTGGACTTTTTCCATCGACATCCGCTGCACCTTCTGTTTGGGGAGCAGACGTTGCTGCCCCAAACCAGAAATGCTTTGGAAGACTGAAATCATTTGTAGGTTTCATCATTGTCCCTCCTTTTTAAAACGAAGGGTCACAATTTCTGCCGGCTTAATGATGCCATCAAAAACTCCGTTATCTCGTTCTAAAACATCTGATTTCATCACCGTATGATTTGGCAGACAAACCTCTAAAGCATCACTGCATTCCGATTCCATATTGAATAAACGTACAATAGGATCTTTCCCATGCTCTTTACGTTTTAAAGCAGTCATCCACATTCTTTGGCTCTTTAAGCTTAGATAAGTATGGGTTGGGGCAAGAATTCCTTGATGATGCTTGCATTGCTTCACTTGGAATCCAACTTGTTTTGCTTTCACAGTTTGATACATATTCACACGATCCGTATCGTTATGACATCCAAAATAGAGTGTTGTATGATGATCACCCAAACATTGTGCTTCAGGCGTAGGGAAGTATCCCCAGTCTCCCATTTCCCCAACACTTCGAAGTAATGTAACAGCGATTGTGTCGTTATTGACTATTTCATATTCATTCAAACCAATATTCCCAATAACCACGCCTTGTCCGTGTGTATAGAGACCACAGAAAGCTTGTTGGTGTTGGGGATTCGAAGGATTCTCCCAAGATTTGCTTACCGCATTAGGACGAGTAACCACTTCGAAGATACTTTCTGCTTGATGATGTGTTGTTTTAAATCCAACATCAAAACAAGCACGCAAACGATGATCTTTCATTTCATTTGTAAATCGGGTATCAATTTTTAGAATAGGACTGTTTTTTTCTAATGTGAATTCTGTAGTAATTGTGAGCGGTGCTGTTTCTAGACTTCGTTTAGCGTTCCGTTGGCGCATTTCTGTAACTGAAATTTGTTCGTACAATAAAGATTCATCGGCACTTACAGGAATATCAAGATTTTGAGTCATAGCGACACGTTTAACCAGTGGACTTCGTTCAAGTTCTTCAATTGTTGCTTGAACATTACGGCTTGTAAGTGTTTGCTCCCCATAAGGTTGTTTAAAAATGTATTCATTTCCAATATCACCCGCATTATCGTAATAAAAGACATCTAAGTATGACTTATTATTCGCTTTGTCATAAACATCAACCGCTCCATTTTCATGAATGGTCACTTTTAAAAATTGATTTTCGAGCACGTTCTTTTCGATAAGTTCTTCAGCGCAATCAATCGTATTTTCTCCCTCAACCAGTGCAAACGTTTTCCAACTTAAGGCCGGCAGTTCACAAGATAATCTCACCTTCACGCGTTTGGACATATGCGGAACGCGGAAACCATCTTTTGGTAGGTCATAATCAAACTGTACCCACGAATCTAATATTTCTGCTTCAACCCTATGTCCTTGTTCATCTTGAACACATAAGTTTGGAAGAACTTTGGCTTCAAGTTCCTTATATAACTGGTCTGGTTGTTCGCGGTTAAAGTCTAAGCGCTCCAATTCAAGAGTGATTGTTACTGTTTCATAGCGGTTGATTCCAAGTGTATTAAAAATTGTAAATGGACGACTGTTCTCTGGGAACATCGATGTATCCATTTGCTTCTCTAAATGATCCAACGCGAGATCTTTGACATAGACTCCAATTTCTTCAGCATTTTCAAAACGGGTCATCATTTGGCGATGAACTGCATCAACCGAACAACCACAAATACTGTCATGAGGATGATTTTGCATTAATGTTTTCCACGCATAACGAAGCATGTCATGTGGATAGTCATTTTCCATTGCCATTGTAGCGAGAGGTTCCGCAACAAGTTCAAGAAGATTTTGTACTTCTGTATTCTTTTGTTTTAAATAAACACGTGACGACGACGTATTCGCAAGAGTATACCACCCGTCCGTTTCTTGACTTGTAAGCTCACCCTTTACCCTTCCCAAATCATTGGGTAATTCAGCCATCACAGCTTTAAGATAATCATCAAAATTACTGTGAATGAATTCATAGTCTGGATATAGCTCGTTCGCAAGGCGGATGGCCTCCGTAACATTTTTTTGAACAGGTTGATGATCAACACCATTCATCATGAGGAGATGACGTGTAGATGCATACTTCTCAACATCCGCAAGTTTTTGATTCCAAAACTCTTGGGCTGCATCTTTTTCAACGGGTATTTCATTACCATTGCTATACCAGTTCGCAAAAAGAATACTGAAAATTTCAGTTTGATCCGCACCTTCCCAAATAAGTTCGGAGTAATTGGACACATAAGTCTCATCCACAACAACATTATTAAATCCAGTCGTTTTTACTCCACGTCCATACGCAACCGCATGAATATCAGCTTGTTTCATCAATTGTGGCGCTTGTCCCATGTTTCCAAATGTATCCGGGAAATAACCCAACATTACTGGTTCTCCCCATTGTTTACTTTCATCAAGTCCTACCAACATATTTCGTGTATTCGCCTCAGCACTGATTAAAAAATCATCTTGAAGAATATAGAATGGTCCCACTTTTAGTTTCCCAGATTGCGTTGCCTCAAGAACTTCTTGACGTCGATGAGGACGAACCGCTAAATAATCATCAAGTGGAATGGTTTGTCCATCCAGATGAAAACTTTTAAATTCTGGGTCTATTTTAAATAAATCCAAAAGATCATCAATAAGTTCAACTAAACGCATATGGTGTTGCTCGTAAGGTAAATACCACTCTCGATCCCAATGACTGTGGGATATGATATGTACAATTTTTTTCATCTTTATTGTTCCTTTCCAACACGAATTCCGAAGTAGTCCATAACCAGTTCACAGAACATCATGTTTGCCCAAGAAAACCACTCACGTGTATATTGTGTTGGATCTTCTACATTAAAACTTTCATGCATCATTTTCGTACCACCATCCGTTTTAACAAGCGTATCGATAATATTCTTTTTCTCTTCGAGAACAGGTGTAGTCAGTCCTTCAATAGCCAGTGCAATTGGCCAAATATAACCTTTAGGTGTGTGTGAACTTCCACATCCTGATGCAAAAGTACCCGATTCGAAATATCGGTTTGATGGACTTAGAATATGATTGCGCGTACGAAGATACATTGGATCATCCCATGCACAGTACCCAAGATAGGGTGCTGCTAATAGTGAAGGAACATTTGGATCATCAATCAGACTCGAATTGCCAAGACCATCCACTTCATAGGCATAAACCGATCCATAATCTGTATCCACAACGCCAAACGATTCAATTCCTTCTTTAATCTCATTACGAAGTTTTTGTGCCCGCTCTACAATTTCCGAGTCATTTAGAATATCAGAGTATATTTCTTCTATATATTTCAGAACAACCACCGCAAACATATTTGAGGGCACGAGATAGTGATACTCACACGCATCATCACTTGGTCTAAAACCAGACCATGTCATTCCTGTATAAGCAACAGGTGTTCCGCGACCTTCATTAACTAGAGTGTCCTCAGGGCGATCTGTTGGACGCGTAAACGTATATGGAGATGTTTCATGATTTTGTTCTGTTTCCCATACATCTAAAATTGAACGTACTGCTTGCGTATAAGCTTCACTAAATACCCGAGCATCTTGAGTAATTTGGTAATAGTGATAGGACAATTGAATCGGGTAACATAAAGAATCGATCTCATATTTACGTTCCCAAATAAACGGTGTCATGTAAGTGTTATCCGTTTGGTGACCTGCTCCATTTTCCGTCTCATTAAATGCATTCGCATACGGTTCATGGTTAATACAGAAAATTTGACGATTGATCAACCCTAGAATCATTTCTTTAATGGATTCATCTTCATTCGCGAGAACTAAATAAGGGCGAATTTGTGCTGTAGAATCGCGAAGCCACATCGCAGGTATATCACCCGTTAAAACAAACGTATCATCCTCTGCAATCCGTTTAACCGTTGTGAGTAATGTATTGGAAAAGACGTTTTCAAATATCTCTCCCCAAGCTTTATGTTCTTCACCACATTGCGTTTGAATTTCACGAATCAGCTTCTCTACTGATTGCGGTACCGTATTGTAAGTTGTCATAAACCCTCCTAGTTGATATATCATTTTATGATTACTATTTACACAATCATTGTATGATATACCAACATTTAAAATAATGGACAAATTATAGGTTTTTAGGTACGTTTTATTGGATTGATTTAAGCCTCAAACATGCTATAATTTCGATATGATATATCAACTAGATAGAGGTGCGAATCATGACAAAACCCTTATATGAAAAAATAAAAAACGATATCCAACGAGATATCATGAACGGAACCTTATCGGTACACAGTCAATTACCGACAGAACTCGAACTTTCCACCACTTATGGCGTAAGCCGTATTACATCAAAACGAGCCCTAAACGAACTTGAACAAGATGGTTTAATTTATCGCGTTCAAGGAAAGGGGAGTTTTGTAGCAGAATCCAATACAAAAAAAACATCCGAAGATGTCTATGATTTATTATTTATGATGCCTTTCCCCGATGCTTCGAATTTTGGTGATTACACGTCCGGAATGCTTCAAGCTCTGCAGGGAACGCCTTACCGCTTACAGATTCAACGCTACGATTTAGAAAAGCAATACGATGATTACGCTGGCGTTATCTTTTATCCCATCGACAATCACGATGCACTGGAAGCCGTTTTTACTCTCTATGCACGAAACATCCCGGTAGTAATCTTGGATAAGGAAGTTTCCGGTATGCCAATCACAACCGTGGTTTCAAATAACGATCAAGGTGGTTACGAAGCAACTAAACATTTGATAGAACAAGGTGTAGATGAAGTCTTGTTTGTGACTTCGGAAGATATTGAGAATGTGTCCTCGATTCGTACACGTTACTTCGGTTATTTAAGAGCACTGTCAGAATCATCTGATTACACACATCAAAATCCAATTTTATGGTCCCCATCTGATCGAACCTTAGATCCAGACTTCTTAGAAAGACTACAATCCAAGCATTGCGGACTTGTGTGTGGCAATGATATTTTAGCTCTAACTTTAATGGCTGAACTCAAACACCTCGGCTTTCTCATTCCTCAAAACTTAAAGATTGTTGGATTCGATAATACACAAGCAAGCGCATATGTTGATCCCCCTCTTACAACCATCGCTCAAAATTTTGAGGAGATAGGACGTGTCGCAATGAATGAGTTACTTTCACGAATTAAAAATCCAAGTCATCCGGTATCCCGTCAAGTCCTTGACGTAAATCTTATAAAGCGAAATTCTACGAATTAAAGGAGACTCTATGAAATCACTTAATATCGATACACGCATTGGTACCAATAATCAACACAGCTTTTCAAGAGGTAATGCTCTACCCTATACAGGTGTACCCTATGGAATGAATTACTTCGCTCCACAAACTGATGGATCCAAAGGAAGTTGGTGGTTCCACCCTGAAACAGAGACCTTTCAAGGTTTTCGGGTAACGCATCAACCCAGTCCTTGGATGGGGGATTTTTCGTCCATGTTGATCAGTCCCTTCTCTGGAGACCAACGTATCCATTCACTTTATGACATTCAATCCACATATCGCAAACAGGAAGCAATTTTCGAACCACATTATCTAAAACTCTACAGTCCGAGATATCAACTCACAAGTGAATTAACACCTTCAATGTATGGGGCTACTATACGACTACAAGGCTCACAAGCCATTTCTGTAGCATTCAGCGCCATCAATGAGATTGATATTTCTCAAGACGGTCAAAACCTAGTCGGTTGGGTATCCAATCCTTCTGGATGTGAAGACCCAAATCTTAAGATGTATTTTGTATTCACAATGACTCAGCCTGGGACCTTGATTCAAGAAAAGGATTTTTATGTTTTCAAATCTGACTCCAACAACTTACAGATTCACGCTGCTTTTTCCCATCAATCACTCAATCAAGCACACTTGAACCAAACTCGGGAAATTGATAATTTCGACGCCATGTGTGATCACGCCCAAATACTTTGGACACAAAATCTTGATCGAATTACGTTTAATCATCACAACCCTTCGCAAAGTCAAATGTTTCGACACTGTCTCTATCGCGCACACTTATTTCCAATGACTTTTTACGAATACGATGAAAATATGAAACCTTGTCATTATAATACAATGGCAAAACAAACCGAACCGGGGTATATGGTTACCAACAATGGCTTTTGGGACACATATAAAACAGTCTTCCCTCTTATGAGTCTTGTGAATCATGATCAATATGCATTAAGTCTAAAAGGATTTCTAAACCACGCCAACAATACCGGCTATTTACCTAAATGGCTTTCTCCCGATGAACGTGGACTTATGCCAGGAACGCTCATAGATGCAGTAATATGCGATGCCATCTTAAAAGGCATTGGAACTGAAGATGCGGATCAACTCCTTGCATTTATGATTCATGCAACTTCTGAAGAATCATCCAATGCGAATTATGGACGTCGGGCCGTTCGCGACTATCTTAAGTACGGATACGTACCGAATCACTATGACGAAAGTGTCAATCAAACGCTCGATAATGCGTACTCTGACTTTTGTATAGCGCAAGTTGCAACGTATTGCGGAAAACCCGAACAGGCAGAGACCTATCTCAAACGTTCTTACAATTACCAAAACCTTTTTGATCCACAGACCGGGTTCATGCGACCACGCGATACATCCGGAAACCTCGAAGAACCCTTCAACAGCCATCGATGGGGAGGTGCTTATACAGAAGGTTCAGCTTGGCAAAACAGTTTTGGCGTTTACCACGACATCCAAGGACTGATCAACCTTTATGGCGGACCAGTCCCATTTACACAAAAGTTAAATGAACTCGTAAATCAAAAACCAACATTCGATGTAGGAAGTTATGGTTTTGAAATACATGAGATGAGTGAAATGGGCGCAATTGATTTTGGGCAAATGGCAATCTCAAACCAACCATCCTTCCATATCCCTTATCTCTACACCTACGCAAATCAAGCAAGTTCAAGTCAGGTTTTATTAAAACAATTAATGACTCACTGTTTTACAGATCGTTTTCCAGGTGATGAAGATAATGGCAGTATGAGTGCTTGGTATATCTTTAGTGCTCTCGGATTCTATCCCGTATGCCCTGGTAGTTTAGAGTATGTGATTGGAATACCGCTTCTAGATTCTGCACAAATCCACCTAAGTAATGGTAATACCTTCAATATCACTACCCACAACAATCATCCGCAATGTAATTTTATAAGCGAGATTCTGTTCAACGGAATTCCTTATCATGATTGTATCCTGGAGCACAATACAATCATGCGCGGTGGACATCTCGAAATAACACTTGGTATTGTTCCGAATGATGATTGGTTCAATAAGATAAAACCATTCTCAAACACAAAAAAGCACATCTAAATGTGCTTTTTCTTTCGCTTATTTGTAGTTAGATATGGTATAGTAAATCCTAGACAAAGGAGCATTAATGATGACATTCACTTCAATCATTAAAAAAATTGCGCCCCTACCCGACTTAGATGTTTTTTTTCAACGTTCGAATCGATAGGAGGACTATTTTTTGAGAAAAAACATCGTAAATTCAGAACCAACATTTTTATTAATAATTATACTATTGGGATTTCCCCAACTTCATGAGGCATTATTTGCGCCATCCTTACAACATGTCATGCAAACATTTTCTGTAAGTGCAAACAGTGCCCAAAATACCATTAGCATTTATTTTCTAGTATTTGCTTGCGGTGTTCTCTTTTGGGGAACCTATTCTGATTCCCACGGACGAAGACCGGCAATGATGTATGGATTGTCCATATATTTAATCGGTGCTTCTTTAGTATTTATAGCATCTAATTTCACTTTATTTGTTATGGGTCGTGCAATTTTAGCCTTTGGAATTGCTACTACTTCAGTTACAACACAAACAATTTTACGTGAAGCATTTTCACCGAATGTGCGCAATCAATTATTTTCAAAAGTATCTGTTGGCTTAGCTTTTGTTCCAGGTTTAGGACCCATACTCGGTGGATTTATTGTGGAACGCTACACCCTATATTCTTTACTCGCACTATTAGTTGTATTAGGTCTGAGCATACTTGTTCTCGCTTACAACAAATTACCCGAAACACGTATTCAAGAAGACTTACCGAAAAACAGTGTTCTCAAAGTCTTTTTAAGGTTAGTTAGAACCCCAACAGTTTGGATCTACGGATTCTTTATTGCGGTTATGAACGCGGTAATGTCCTGTTACTATGCGGAATCACCTATAATCCTGCAAGCATTTTTCAACCGTTCGCTCACAGAAATTGGAAGTTACAGTGTGTTTTTCGCAATATCTACAATTCTGGGAGCGCTCTTAACTCAAATGCTTTTAAAACACTATAAACCCGAACGCATCATGCTCATTGGTAATATTATTTTCGGACTCGGTAGTTTAACCATGGTTTTTGCTTCACACAATCCATCTCTTGTGTTTTATATTGCAGGAATGATTGTTGTTAGATTTGGTACAGCCATTTCGCTATCCAATGCAATCAGTTTAGCTCTAAATGGCTTCGAAGATGTTTACGGAACCGCAGGTTCCCTATTCAGTCTGGGTTACTACCTATGTATTAGCCTGTTAGTTCGTATTATGGCAAAACTTCATACGGGTAGTATGCTTTTGATGCCACGATACTTTTTAGTACTAGCAAGTACACTAATCGTGCTTTCCATTTATACACTTAAGTCCAAAAAATTATAACGTTACAAAAGTAAGGCCTCAACACATTGATGTTGAGGCTTTTTTATCGTATACGATCTGGTTGTTTCAAATAACGTTCCCGATATTCCTTCGGTGAAATACCGCATTCCTTTTTAAAGTTTTTATAGAAGTATCCGGAACTTGTATAACCCACAAGTTCCGCAATCTCATTAATATTATGATTCGACTTTAAGAGGAGATTTTGGGCCTCTTTAATTCGAAAATGATTTAAGTATTGCGAGAAACTCTTGTTCGTTTCTTTCTTAAACAATTGTCCAAGGTACATCGCATTCATATGCAATGTGTCCGCAATTGAGCTGATCGTAATATCTTTTGCGTAGTCTTTCAAAACGATCTGAAGTACTTTCTGTATATTCGGATTGTGTTGCTTTAAGACCTGATCATTACGGGTTGCTTCAAGTGCATGATGCAGTACTTCCCGAATTTCCGCGATACTATCACATTTATTTAACTCATGAAGCAAGTCATGATACATCTGTGAACCAACACTTTCATGTTGACGATAAATATCTGAGAAAATTACAAAACCAATATAGCGAACATATTCTGGATCCGCTTCGTATTCAAATAACAACTTAAACATCGACCCAATCTCAGATTTAATCAGATGGATATCCCCAATTGATAAAGCATGATGGAATTTTTTAAACGAAATCTCATACATAGAATCGTTTTGTTCCATTTTGTTTTTAAGCATCATCCGTTCTGTAATGGGATGATCGCCATAAAACCGAGACACACTCACCAGTGTTTCTGCTTGTTGATAACTGTTTGGAACTTCTTCAAGTGGAACTAAAAGTTCTCCGACTGCTAGCATCTGATTTTGATGATTGATATGACTTGAAAGATCTTTTCGAAGAGCATCAAACTCTACGCGATCAGCCTCCAAAATCATTACTAGATCTTGATCATCATAAAAGGCATAATATTGATTATGATGAATGAGTCGTTGAATCCATGTTGTCTGTGCTGATTCAGGAATTTGAGTAATAATCATGCACGTATAAAGTGCATGTGCCTGCAAGGGTTTCCCCACCTGTTTTAATATCCGCCGTAAATCAACATTATCGATATCATCATTCACCCAACGTTCAAGTGTATTTTCAAAAAGTAATGTATCCGTATGAGCATGGCGCTTCTCACTATCAAGTTTAGCTACTGTCTTTCGTAAGGTTTCGTTTAACTCGTTCTTATTAATGGGTTTGAGTAAAAAGTTCTCCGCCCCAAGGCGAATTCCTTCTTTCACATACTCAAACTCTTGATATCCCGATAAAACCACAAAGTTAAAGTTGATATCTTCTTCCTGTGCGGCCTGTACAAATTCAATTCCTGACTGTTCAGGCATACTTACATCTGTCACCACAATATCTACTGGGTTATTACGCACAAATTCTAGGGCTTCTTGACCGTTGGATGCAGTCCCTATACATTGAAGTCCTAAATCATCCCAATTAATAATTTTCTGTAATCCACTTAAGATCATATACTCATCATCCACAAGTAAAACATTATACATATTTATCCCCCTCCTCATCAAAACGCATTGTGACCGTAAAACCTTTAAGATTATTGATGCTGATTGTCATACTGTAGTGGGAATCACTGAAGTATGTTTTGAGTCGTTCATGGACATTTAATAGACCCACTGAATTGTGGTCGTTGATGTTAAAGACTGACTCATCGATGAGTTTCTGAATATGGACTAAGCGCGTATGATCCATGCCTTTACCATTATCGGAAACTTCTAAAACAATTTGTCCTTTCTCACGATAGGCTGTAACCTTAATTGCATTATCAACCCGCCCAAAATCAATACCATGAACAAAATAGTTTTCGATTAGTGGTTGCATGGTGAATTTAGGCATAATGATTTGTTCTAAGCCTGGTTCTATATCAAATTTATACGCCACGCGATTTGGATAACGCATTTGATGCAAGTAAACATACTTCTCACAAAACTCGAGTTCCTTAGCCAAGGTCGTAGTTTTTTCTAACGAAATATTATTTCGAAGCAAACTGGCAAAGGTATAAACGACATCCGCCAATTCATCGACACCTTCGCTCACCGCATACATTCGAATAAATTCTAGAGTATTATAGAGGAAATGTGGATTGATTTGCGATTGAAGAGCACGTAGATTAATATCTTGTTGGCGAATCTCAAGTTGGTAAATTTCCTCTACGTATTGACTGATACTATCGAGTGTTTCATTAATACCGATTGAAATATCACGTAATTCATCTTCTTTATCTTCCGTTGGAATACGATAATCAATGGCCCCGTCTTTTACGCGACCCATGGATTGCAAGATATCATCAACTTGATGACTGTATCGACCAAAAGTTCTAAAGAGAAGCCACAATAAAAGCACATCTAAAACAATACTTCCCAAAATAACTGAAGCATATGTTTTAAATGATTTCGCGACAACATCTGCCCGATTCACCGCTACCACAACACGGTTCCCATTTTGAAGGGGTACTTCATGTTTAAGATAATGTTGATCAATCAAGGCACTGTAATCGCGTCCTGTCTCATAACTTTGACGCAGCATCACACCCAAGCCTTCGTCTTCACGATCGGTATAAGCATACTTAATTTTCCCATTATCCGTTAAGATGTAGATTGACCGCGGAACCGAATGATTGATTGAATCAATTTGTGTATTAATGCTTTGTGAATCCGCAATAAGATGAATAATCCCTACGGGATCATACGAATCATAATTCGTCAAAACCCGATGAAACATGAGCTGTTCACCTATATTGGGAACACGTTTTGGTTTATAACCCATTTTTTGTAATGTATGAGAATAATACAAATCATTTGAATTATTTAAAGTAATCATAAACCCTTCAATCCCATCATAACGATCGTAGAGTTTCTGAATATCCTTAGGAAAGAAAATAAAAGGATCTTGTGACAATTGTTGCGTATAATACGTAGGAAGATCCATATAAAAGTAATCTTTCATACTTTGTACATGATCAGCATCCGTAAACAAATCAAAAACAATTTTGCGTAAATCCTGTTCGTAACTCTCAATAATTTCCGTCATTTTTTGACTGATCGCTTTATTCTGAAGGACTGCCTCATCGTAGTCTCGTTTTGATGTGACATACCCTACCGTAATTGCGAAAATTGTAATAATGATGATTAAGATAACCGAATAGGATCGAATCAATTTTTTCATTAAACTTGTGTTTTCTGTATTAGCGCTAAAGGATTTCAATCTTTTCATCAACTTCATGAATCCAACCGTTTAAACTCCAATGCATCAGCGCAATATAGATTCCAATACTACCAAAAAGAATTAATCCCTTATATCGATATGTTAGTGCGAGTACACACATCATTAACATAAGGATACGAAAGATTTTGAAGAAATTAACAAATACAGAAATAACACTCAGTTTAATAAGGTTATAGAATTCAATCTCAAATGCGGCATTTAAAACCAAAGCGTAAATATATGCAATCGATAGGAAAATAAACATTGCAATCAAGACAAAATCTAAAACAAAAAACAATGGATGTTTAACTTGCGTGGCAAGGTACACATTATATCCAATTAAAATTTGTGGAACTAAAACGGTATACAGTAAAGCATTACCTCGTTTGAAGTGAGTTTTAAATAGTGATACAAGATTACGCCATGCATAACCACGATACTCCCAACCATGTTCATGATATAAATCCATCAAAACAAGAAAAGCTGGACCAACACCTAAAACAACACCACCCATTAAAGTTAGTACCCAGAACATTAAACTCATCTTCATAACGGTATAGACCCGCTCAAAGACATTTGTTATTGTTGTTGCAACCATAATAATAGACCCCCTGACATCATAATCATAGCAAAAATCGGGATATCAAACGATACCCCAATTTGTGCTCTTTGTTCAATTTATTTATTATTTATTAGCACGGAATGCATCGTATTGTGATTGCATTTCGTCCAAGACTTTATCCCAACCTGCTGCTTTAAGTTTTTCCACAAATTCTGGAACTTTAACTTCTGGATCAACAGTTCCTGTATTGATAACTGCTGAGTATTCTTCCATAACGTTCATTAAAGCACTGATTTCTGTTTTAACTTCATCTGTCTTAAAGTTAAAGCCTAAGATTGGTGAAACAGGTGCATTCTTTGTATCTTCTGCACGTTTCGCAATCATTTCATCCGTGATCTTAGCTTGTTGGAGTAGAAGGGCACTGTTCCCTGTATTCCATGCAGCCATGTGATTGTCTTCTTTATAACCATCAAGTAATTCTAAGTGGTTATCATCAATTTTTTTCCATGCTTCGCCTTCAATACCATAGATTAATGTATTCATCATTTGTGCATTGGTATTTAATAAGTTTAACCATTTTACTGCTTCAACTTTATGTTTTGAATTGATTGCAACAATAAAGTTACCCATTTGTGCTTGAGCTGTAGATTTTAAAGGTTTATTAAGTGGACGTGAAATAATTTCTTTACCTGCTACTTGTGATAGTAGAGAATCACCGTAGTCTGCAGGTCCTTGAGTTTCTTGTCGCATAAACCATACTGGACTTTCAAGTGCATATCCTGTTGTGGATGTTGCTGCATCTTGTGGAATTAATCCTTTTTGGTAAAGTCCGTGAATTTGTTTTAATGTTTCCATACCTTGTGATGTTTCATAAGCATTCACAATTTTTGTTGTGTCGCCATCAAGGTTGATTGCAAATGGTAACTTATCACCTAAAATATAGTCAAAGTTTCCAAGTGTTGCTTTGTAGCCACTACCGATTGCAAATGGTGCCACTTCAGGTTCATTATCTTTTACGGTTTGAAGTGCTGCTTCCGCATCAGCGTAACTGTTGATGTTTGATACATCAATGTTGTATTTGTTTAGGTAATCGGAGTTAAATGTAAGCATTTGTTGTGCAAACACGTTACCGTTGATTGGGAAACCGTATAGTTTACCATCAATTACGTTACCATCGTAGTAAATTGGATCTACAGAATCAAAGAACTCTTTTGCGTGTTCTTTCACTAAATCTGTTAAGTCTGCATAAGCACCTTTTTGTGCGTTAATAGTATAGTTATTCGCAAATGCTAAGTCAAACTCATCACCTGCTGTAACCATTACAGACATTTTTTGTTCATAGTCTCCCCAACCAATATAGTTAAATTTAACTTTAACCCCAATTTCTTCTTCAGAAATTTTATTGATTGCATCTGTTAATTCATCAAGGTTTTTGGGTGCATCCCCTACTTGATAAAGTTGTAATGTCACAACTTCTCCCTCTGGTTTATCAGTTTTCTTGCCACAACCTGTTAATACAAGTAATGCAGCCATTAAAACTGTAAACGTTTTAAAAACGCCTTTTTTCATGATGTTCCTCCTCTATAAAATATCATAATTAGGCAAAGCTGTTTATATCGCTCTTATTCCTTTACGCCCCCAATGGTTAAACCACTGACAAAGTATTTCTGGAAGAATGGATAGGATACTGCAATGGGCAATGTGGACAGAACAACCATCGCCATACGTGCAGATTCTTTCGGTAAACCGATGCCACTATTAATTCCAGATAACCCTACATTTTGTGAGATATAATCAAGATTTGATTGGATCTTCATCAATAAGTATTGGAGCGGGTATAGGTTTTCAGAGTTGATATACAAGAGTGCATTAAACCAGTCATTCCAGAAAGCAAGTGCCGCAAATAAACTAATGGTTGCGATACCTGGAACCGCAAGTGGTAATACAATTTGAATAAAGATACGGAACTCACTTGCGCCATCAATTCGGGCTGATTCAATGATTGCGTCCGGAACGGTTCGTTTGAAGAATGTTCTCATGACGATGATATTAAACGGACTTAATGCCATTGGCAGAATTAATGCCCAGACTGTATCCTTAAGTCCTAATAATTTTGTCATCACAATATAGTTGGGAATCATCCCAGCACTGAATAACATTGTGAGTAACGCAAATTTGGTAAAGAAACGACGATATTTAAAGTTAGGACGTGAAATTGCATACGCATACGTTGACGTAAATGTTGTATTAATAAGCGTCCCAACAACCGTAATAAATACCGTAACACCAAATGAATTTAAAAGTTGTCCCTTAAAGTCATATAAGAATTTGTATCCATCCAAACTCACTTCCTTTGGAAAGAGAGAGTAACCATTTACCATCAACGCTGTTTCTGTAGTAAATGAGACCACAATTACAAAGATAAATGGAAAGATACACGATAATGCGAACAACCCAATAATAACATTAAATACGCGGTCTGTATTTTTACTGAAGCTTCGTACTTCTACTTTTTCAATTTTTTTCTTCTTCATACATCCTCCTAGAATAATCCTGATTCAGGATCAACACGGCGAATGATGGCATTAGCAGAAACTAACATCACAAACCCTACAACGGATTGGTATAAACCCGCGGCGGATGACATCCCTAAATCCCCTGATGCCGATAAGCCTTTATATACATATGTATCAATAACCATCGTAACTTGGTTCAGTGGTCCTGAGTTACGGGTTACGTTATAGAATAATCCAAAGTCAGATCGAATAATATTTCCAATCGCTAATATCAACATAATACTAATTAGTGGAATGATTTGCGGAATCGTAACGTGACGAATTTGTTGCCATCGGTTGGCACCATCCACAATTGCCGCTTCATAATATGTTGGATCAATCCCCATAATCGAAGCAAAATAAATAATACTGTTATATCCGATATTCTTCCATATTCCGATGATAACGATAAATACCGGCCAATATTTCGGCTCATTATACCAGTTAACAGGTTCTTTACCCATCATGGCTAAGATACTGTTTAACGCACCTTTATCAGGACTTAAAAACGAATAGACAAAGAATCCAATAATAACCCATGATAAGAAGTATGGAAACAACATTGTTGTTTGAAATACTTTTATTTTTTTCTTTGAACGTAACATACTCATAATAACAGCCAAGACAACTGCGAGAAACGTTCCGACTATAATAAAGACTAAGTTATACAATACGGTATTGCGTGTCATGATATAAGCATTGTCGGTAGCAAATAGAAACTTAAAGTTCTGGAAACCTACCCACTTACTGTTATAAAGACTTGCGAAAAATCCATCCGGAGAAAATCTAAACTCCTTAAATGCAACTACGTTTCCAAGGACTGGAATATAGAAAAAGAAGATCATCCAAATTGCCCCAGGCAATGCCATTAAAAGAAACGGTGCATTTTTCTTAATATTGCGTAATACTTTTTTCAATTGATTCACCCCAAACATCTATTAATTCTAACGTCTTGCTGTTGTTTTACATATTAAGTGTACCGCTTTCATTTCAGAGATATAAGAGACAAAATATACTAATAAATCAACAAATTATAGTTATCTTTATCTAAAAAACCTATAAAAAAGACATCCTTTTCGCATTGATCCTATCAATACCACAACCGAGAAGGAAGCAGGTATCTCAATGCGTAAGCATGTCTTTAAAGGTCTTAAACAGGAGACACCGTTACAAGACCTTGTGTACTCGATTATCAAGAATTATAGGCTCTTGATACATAAAGTTTACGAAAATTTTAAGAAGCTCACAAGAAACGGATTATAGGTATTCACATATTAATCTTAGTTTTCATGCCAGCATTTTAAGGCAAATGCATGCAGTGGATCCTGAATTTTGAATGCTACTTCTTCTGCCGTTAATGCTTCTGGTTTATCACACCAAATCGAAAACATTGCACCCAGTGTTTTTGAACGTTGTGCTAAATTACCTTCACAGGTCTCATGACGGTTTGGAAAACGATCGGGTTCAAAGGATGTCATGATGGATGTTTTTGTTGGATATGTATACCCTGCATTTTCTCCTAAAACAAAATACAGTAAACTATCCATATAATTCACCACATTATGGCCTCGATCCACAAAGGTTTGAACCGGTGCCATCTTTGGATTCCAACTGGTCCAATAGGTAATGATGATGTCTTTGTTAAGGATTATTGTAGGTTCTTGATCGATACGATATAAACCGTCATTCCAAGCTCGAACAGTCTTACCCCTACCTTGGATGTGGGACGCAATATCATTGACATAATCTACGAATGTATCAAACCCTTTCGCATTTGGACCGAAGTGTTCCTTCGCATACGCCTCAAGTTTAGGGAACTCATTGTATTTTCCAAAATCAATAAATTCATCTGCTCCCATGTGAAAACTTGTGGATGTGTGGAATAAATCATCCATCTCATCGTAAATTTCTTTAATAAATGAACGTGCTTTTGGATTGGTAATATCAAGGCCCATCGTTGTGTTTTCCATGAGATATTCTGGATAAGCTTCTAATACAACTTGAAGATGACCGGGTGAATCAAATGATGGAATAACATCGATATAATAATCATTAGCATGCTTGATGATTCGTCTTACAGCGTCTTGACTTAGATGTTCTTGAGATACAATTTGTGGAAAACGTTTCGATTCAATACGAAAGCCTAAATGTTCTGAAAAATGCATCTGCAAGGTATTCAGCTTAAGGCGTGCCATCAATTCAATCGTGTCCATAAACCACGCTTCACTGAAAAATTTACGTCCCATATCCACATGTAAGCCACGCTCTTCTACCTTTGCCTTATTAAGTGTTGTGGAAGGATTGCCTGAAAAAACATCCAAGAGACCATAGAAATGGCCACGTTCAGTATTTGATGCAATAATGATTAAATCATCATCATAATGAATTTGATATCCATCAAACCCATAATTTTCAAGTACATGTTGGTTAAGTTGTATCTTCGTTATATCCAAATCTGTATTCGGATAAAGTGCTTGTGCTTTTTTAATTAATCTCTGTGCGTCCATGGTATTTGCTCCTTTTGGTTTAATGTTTTATAAGTCATTTTGCTTTCTTTTCGCCATGCTTTCGCGCCCATCGCACAAAGTGGCATGTGTATTTGTTTTATAATTTCATCCTCTGTTTGAAGTTCTGGCTCATCACACCAAAGCGAGTAGTAGGCACCACACACATTTTCTGAGAATTGATCCGAAGGAAAATGATTGGGTGTCCAAGTTTCAAACCACCCTTGTGGATCAATGCATTTGACCCCTACTTCAGGATGTAAGACGTAATAAAAATTCTCAGCATGGAAGTTAATCAATGTAATATCCCGTTCTTCAAACGCCTCTAAGGGTGCCATATAACGGTTATACTTCGTCCAATAACAAACTTGTATCGACGTCTTTAAGTCGATGACAGGATTTTGATTAAGACGATACAAGCCGTCATTCCATAACCGTACCGTAAATCCTTTCGCCTCCAGTCGTGATGCGATGGTATTGAGGTAATGAATATACGTATCGTAACCTGATTTCCCACCAAGATGCTCTTGGGCGTAAGTCTTAAGTTCTGGGAAAGCATCAAACTGTTCAAAGTCTATAAATTCATCACCACCAATATTAAAGTACCGTGATTTTTGAAATACTTCCGCATAGTAATCGTACAGTTCATAAATCATGTTTAACGCTTCTGGATTGGTAATATCCCATGCTTCACCATCCGATCCTGGTAGTGCAAACTCCGGATAGGATTTTAAAACATGTCTAAGGTGACCTGGGCTATCAAATGAAGGAACAATTTCGATACAGTATTCATCCGCAAGTTCCATAATTTCTTTTAATTCTTTTAAACTTAATGCATCTTGGCTTGTGATTTCAGGATACTGTTTACACTCTAAGCGAAATCCTTTATTTTCACTAAAGTGTAATTGAAGCATGTTTAAGTTATGCCAAGCTAATATATCAAGAAGTTGATGAATCCATTTAGGCGTGAAATATTTACGTCCACAATCTAAATGAAAGCCACGTTCTTCAACACTGGGTTCATCCGTAATAATCCCCTTTTGAAGATCACCATACGTACGTTCGTATTTGAGAAGCGTTTGAATTGCATAAAGTGTCCCCTCTTCATCATTGGTGTTGATCGTAATCTCATCATCAATTGTGATGGTATAACTCCCACGAGGGTTTTCATGTTTTAGAGGTAAGATACGAATGGTCGTCACATCATCTCCACCCACATTGACAAGGGTTCTATGATTTTGTTGAATGCGCTTGTAGATTGCTTTTGAAATAAGACGCTCAGTTTTAATAAAGATTTTAGATTTAAGTTGAACGACACCTTCACTCAGTTGATACTGTTTTACTTCTGGAATGATGGTGCGCTTTGAGTAAGATTCCATAAGCCCCTCCTTATATAACTAAGTAATACCATGCTTTCCACACTGCGTCATCATCAAAACAAGATGTTCAATAATATGTATCGAAATGTCTAAAATAAATACTTAGATAAAAAAACACATCGAGCTGATGTGCTTTATTTTTTATTTAGATATTGATCAATTTTGGTCTTGATATTTGTGACTTTGGGTCCATAGATAACCTGTACGGTATTTCCACTGATTAATGATCCAGCAGCACCCGTTTGACTCAATTGGTTTTTGTTGACACGGCTTGCATCGGTCACTTCAATACGAAGTCGTGTCGCACAGTTATCAACAGTTACAATATTCCCTTGACCTCCTAAGGCTTCCACAATCAATGCAGAGACATCTTCTTTATCTTTTAAATCTTTTTTAGTGTAAAGTTGTACATTCCCATTTTTCTCCCGTCCAGGGGTTTTAAGATCAAACTTTTTAATTGCGAATGTAAAGACAAAATAATAGATTAAGCCATAGATAAGCCCAACTGCGACAATAGGAATCCAATGGGTCATCTGATTTCCGGGTAAGATACCATACAAGATGAGATCAAGAAGACCTCCTGAAAAGGTAAGACCAACTCCAACAGAAAGGATATGCATCAGCATAAATGAAAATGCTGCCAGAACTACATGTACACCAAAGTAGAGGAATGGGGATGCAAACAAGAATGAAAACTCAATAGGCTCTGTAATTCCCGTCACGATTGAAGTGATGGATGCAGATACCAATAAGCCCTTAACCTTAGATTTATTTTCAGGATAAGCCGTTTTATACATTGCAAGGGCTGCAGCTGGAAATCCGAAAATCATGAAAGGGAAAAGTCCAGAGAAAAAACGAGCATAGGAAGGATCGACAGGGATTCCTGCTGCAAGTTGCGCAAACACAATATTTTGAGCACCTTCCACAACCGTCCCCGCAACCACTGTACTGCCACCAAGTGCAGTTTGCCAGAATGGAAGATAGAAAACATGATGCAGTCCTAATGGAATGAGTGCACGATATATAAAACCATAAATAAAGGTTCCAAGGTAGCCCATTTTTGAAATCGCAACACCCAGAGAAGCAATTCCAAAGGCAATGCTTGGCCAAATCCAAACAAAAAGAATACCTAATCCAATTGCGAATAAGGATGAAATAATGGGAATAAAACGAGTCCCACTAAAGAACGAAAAAGCATCACTAAATTCAATTTGATAGAATTTATTATGGAGAACTGATACCATAATCCCCACGATAATCCCACCAAAAACACCTGTATTTAACGTATTCTCAATCCCCAATACATGTGTTATCAAACCCGAAGTTTGCATTAAATGTTCGAGATTACCGAATTGTTCAATTGTTGCGGCCATGGCGACATTCATCATCAAATATGCAATAGCTGCCGCAAGTGAAGCAACCTCTTTTGACTCACGAGCCATTCCAAAAGCAACACCAATCGCAAATAAAAGTGGTAAGTTCGCAAACACAACTTCACCACATGACTTCATAATCACAAGAATTTTATACAGTACGCCTGTTTGTGCCAAAACCCCTTCGAGATGATACATTTCAATTAATGAAGGATTGGTAAAGGTTGCCCCCAACCCCAATAAAAGCCCCGCAAAGGGTAATAAAGCAATCGGTAACATAAAGGTACGACCCAATTGCTGTAGAAAATCAAAAACCTTCTTTTCCATACTTTACCTCCTCAAGTGTTTATACTTTACCGAAAAAAGTAAGGGATTTCAAGATGGTTTTGATAAAAAATGATAAATTAAGATAACACAAATAGGTGTTTGATTAATAGCGAAATATACACTTACAAAAAAAGACTGTTGATTAATCAACAGTCTTTCGGCTTCCTAAAAATTAAACTATTCGTTTTCTTTTGATTCTTTATTCAACTTCACCATCACATAACCGATACATGTAAGTGATAACGCAACCACAATTGCGAAACTTGATGTATATTGACCCGTATTCGGTAGAGTCGTTTCTGTCGATGTAACGTCCTTGTCTTTTTTCTCACCAAGAACTTCCGCGGGCTTGTTCTCTTCTTTAGGTACTTCTGGAATTTCTCGAAGTGATACATGCACAGAATGTTCGTCATTATTGACACCATAGAGAACGGTAAACATTCCAGCTTCCTTCACAACAAGTTCTGGATTCTTCCATGTCCATCCTTGTGGTAAAGTAAGTGTCGATAGCATATTACCTTCTGTTATTTCAAGTTCAAACGATTGAGGAAAGGCTTGCTTTGAAACAACAAGTGTTGTTGCTTGACGTGCAACCGGTGTTTTAATATCCTGTGTTAAATCAACACCCTTTGGCGTTGCACTATAGTGAAGATTATACGTTCCTACTGGAAGATTTGAAATTAGATCCATCTCATCCAAACCCTTTACAAGAAGTTCCACATTTGAATTACCACCACGTGGATTAAACATCGGTGTATCTTCTATTGAGAAATCTAAATCATAACCTTCAATTGTATTAATCCCTTCAAGTGGATTGATTGTTCCACCTTGCATGATTGTTAGAGGTTTAACCCCTACTAATTTTGGTGCATTGTCATAATAAGCCTGAGCAGCTTTCGCTTGCGCAGCAGTTTGTTGATACGATACTGAATCAATCACAAATTCAGTACCTGCAAGATTTTCCCCAACAGGTCCAGGCCATGCACCACCCATCGCTAAGTTAAGTTGAATGTATTGAGGTTTATTAAAAATATCTTTAGCCATTGGATCTTGTCCATACGGTACAGTACGAACTTTTTGATCATCTACATACCATTCAAGGGCATCTTCGGTCCAATTTAGTGCAAAAGTATGAAACTCATCATTAAAGTTTCCTTGAGGAATCGTATGCGCAGTTCCGTTTCCTGAAAAACGTCCTACATTATCCTCAGCAGGGCCATAATGAACCGTTTGATAAACAGTACGGTTACCATGTGAACCATCACGATCTTCACCAATTAATTCCATAATATCGATTTCACCAGTACTTGGCCATCCACGTCCTTGTTCTGACTTAATCTTACCATCAAGCGTAAAGTCAGCACCTAGAGTCCAAAATGCTGGGAAAGCGCCTCTTCCTTTCGGAAGCTTTGCACGAATTTCCAATTTACCGTATAAAAATTCACGTTGACCATGTGTACGAATACTTCCCGAGTTGTAAATTACATTACGGGAAGCATCTCGTGGATGTAAATATTGATCCGCAACATCACGATCTGTTGCTCGTAATACAAGTTTACCATCACGTAAGAATACATTTTCTGGATTGTTTACATAATGTTGTTGTTCAATACCACGAATCGAACCCAGTTCATAACCCCAATCTTCCATATTTAGGGATTCTTGATCAAAATCATCACGCCATACTTCTGTAAAGACGTCATCATCTTTCTCTTCTGAAACATTTGATTCTTTCGTTACCACAACGTTATCAATATAAGCATTGGATTGCTTTGTTTCTTCTTTTTCAGACCACTTAACAAGTTGAATTAACGCACCTTGTTGGGTGCCTGAATTAAAGGTATAACTTACTTTTTGCCAATCGGTGGATGATACAAGTTGATCAACGGTTTGACCGTTTTCTCCCTTAATAACATCACCTTGTTGTCCATTCCAAAAGCGTGCTGTAAAGATGGCATCCGCCCCTTTAACATCTACTTTCGCATAAGCACTTACGTGATACGTTGTATTCGGTTCAAGTCGAATAACTTGACCAATAAACCCGTTTGCAAAGTTACCTGAGATTGCTGTATTCGGTACAACACCAGCATACTTTCCATCGTAAGATACCTTATCCTGAACCTCACCCTTATTACGTTGAGTCCATAAGGACCCACCTTGTTCAAAATCACCATCTTGAATTACATTCTTAGCATCACCCTCAAAAGCTGAGATTGACGTCATTGATAAAGCTAAAACCATAAATACTGTAACGATATTTTTTAAACCTTTACGCATTTCATGCTCCTTTATAAATGTTTAGCGATTTACAGAGCGGGCACATGATGACAGTGTGTGTCGAATACCACGGATTGCTTGACCGATTGCGAAAATATTTTCAACCGGAGCTAATCCTGCATATCCAGCGTCACCAATATGATGAATATCCACGCCGCAAATCTTATTTTGAATTGACATCTGTGCAATTATTTCAGGTGTTGAACCTTCTTGGCTCGTACCAATTGCACTCATAACCAACGTATCACGGGCATGTGCAAATTGCACAATTTCCTTAAGTTCGTTCGCATCAAATCCGGGAACCGTTCCAACTGCTGGTACTAAAATAACATCCGCACCTGCGTCAATAAACGCTTCTACTGTTTTTAAATCAATAATTGGACCAACAACACCGGCTCCATGCATTTTACCTGCAATAATAAGACCAGAGAACTTCTCTTTTGCGATTTTAATTGTAGAGATAATCGCTTCGTTTGTTACACCTGTACCAGGATTTCCCGTAAAACAAACAAAATCAAAGTTACGACGTTCAATCTCTTCAATTGTCTCTACAGTTGCCTGTCTTCCTAAAGCAATCTCAAAGCGTGATTCCGTCATCTCTGCATTTTGATCAATAGGTTCTAAATTAACACCAATGGGAGCTCCAACTAAACGATGAAGCTCATCCACAAAATTCTTTTCAATACATTCAATTGCAAATAAATCCGGATTAAATACATCGACGCCATTTAGTAATATCAAGTCTGCACCACATGCACGTGCAATCTCAGAGTTACTAATATCACCCACAAAGCTTTCGCGAGCAGCGAAGTTTTCCGATAAAACTACGCGTCCCTCACTCGCTTTTATACTTTGTTTAAGTTCTTCAGCTGTCATGTTTAAAATATCACTCGTATTTGCACTAATTAATCGTTTCATCATTTCACACTTTCTATATATAAATTACTGTTCTGCTGTTTCTTCTGCCTTAAATCCTTTTTCAACCATTGCGAAGAATGGTAAGTATAAGAGAATATCAAGGGCAATTAAGATAACTTGTAAGATTGATCCTCGGATACTACCTGTTGTTAAGAATCCACTAATTACTGGTGGCATTGTCCAAGTTGCTACACTACGTGTTAATGGAACTAATCCTGATGCCATTGCGAAATAAGTAATTAAAGCATTAAGCATTGGAGCTAAGATAAATGGAACAATTAATAATAAGTTAAGTACTACTGGAAGTCCAAACATTGTAGGCTCATTAATATTAAAGAGTCCAGGAACAACTGTAATTGGAGCAAGCGCTTTTGTACGCAAACTTGTGTTTTTCTTACGTGCATAGAATGCAATTGCGAGTACAAGACCGATTGTGGCTCCACCACCACCGATATATACAAAGTTATCCATAAATGGTTCTGTAATAATGTGTTTTAATGCATCACCAGCTTGATAAGCAAGACGGTTTGCATCTAAGTTTGCAATCCAAATTGGTTTCATAATTGAGTTAACAACATGACCCCCATGAATTCCTAAGAACCAGAAAATACTGTTAAATGCAACAACAATCATTGTACCGAAAATGTTATTTCCAAGTAATCCGAAAGGTTTTCCTAAAACAACTGCTGCAATATCATGCAAGTTTGGTAAACCAAATTTATCAAGTAAACCAAAGATTGTTAACCACATTGTAATGATTACTGCACCTGGAATAATTGCACTAAAGCTTTTTGCTACAGCAGGTGGCACGGTATCCGGCATTTTAATTTCAATCTTATTATTAATAAACCATTGATAGATTAGACCACTAATATTTCCTAAGATGATCGCTACAAAGAGTCCACGAGCACCAACAAGTCCAACTGTAATACCAGCACCTGCTTCCCCCTTAACAAACGGAGTTACAACGATAAATGCTGATAAGGCAATAATACCTGCTGAAATCCCATCTGTTTTGTGCTGATCTGCAATACTGTAAGCAATCCCAAATGCTGAGATTAATCCAACTAATCCAAAACTACTGTCTACACCCTTCCAAAGGTAGCCCGCAACACCAATATCTCCCAACCATGCTTCCCAACCTGGTACTGGAAAACTTGCTATAACCATAAAAATAGAACCGATAATGATTAATGGCATTGAAAGTGTAATACCATCACGAATTGCAATTAAAAATTTATTACTTGAAAGCTTCGCTGCTACAGGCAAAACTTTTTCTTCTAAAAAATCTCCTACTTTATTCATAATATCCTCCTCTTTTGGTTATAATATAGAACAATTAGAATGAAAATGTGCGCAATATATCAGTAATTAATTATTTTATATTACCAACTACCTACACTATAGAACACTTCATAAAAAATGTAAAGCCTTACATTTGATAATTGTGTTGGTTTTGTTAAATTTCACCCATTAATGATTACAAATAATAATTAATAGGTTACAATGTTCTTAATGGAGGTGAAATATGCAACTCAGTAAAGCAAAAACAAAGCAAACAGCTTTAATTCTTGACTTATTATACTCAAAAGGCCCGCTTTCACGCATCGATATTTCAAAGACGCTTCACATTACCCCAGCAACCGTAAGTGATCTAACACAGCACTTAATCAACGACAAAATAATTTGCGAAATCGGAGAAGATACCGACAATACACGAGTAGGTAGACGTAAAATACTCTTAGGACTTCTCCCCAATCATTCTTATTATCTCGGTGTTGAGTTGTTTGAGCACTCCTTTACATTGGCTTTATCCGATAATCTTAACCACATTCTCTTTGAAGAGGCATTTACGCTCTCTAAATCCGATCATGTGCGTCATGACTTATTAGTGAAAGCAATGAAAGATTTTATGAATAAACATAGCGATACCCCCGTTACAAGTATTGGTATTGCAATCCCCGGACACTATGATGGATCATCAGCCCATATTCTGACCAATAACCACTCATGGTCTAGCTTCTCTCTCGATTATTTAAAGCGACATCTCGATTTGCCAGTCTATTTTGAGAATAATGTTAACGCAATGGCAATACGCGAGCGTTTATTTGGGCATGACAAAACAGATGCGAATTTTTTATTCCTTCATTTTAGACGTGGAATCTTTTGTTCATATGTTTATCAAGGCGATCTCTATGCACGTAGTAATTACTTTGTTGGAGAAATCGGACACTTGGTTGTTAATCCATTCGGAGAACAATGTGAGTGTGGCAAGGTTGGGTGTCTGCAAACCTATGCAAGTCAAACCTGGTTACTTCATAAAGCAAGTCTACTATTCAATAGTTCCGCAAACACATATCTCAAACAGCTGGTAAACGAAGAACATGAGTTATCGATGGATATTTTACTACAAGCCTATCATCTTGGTGATTCTGCAGTGATTCAATTATTAGAAAATGCGATTAATTTTCTAGCGATTGCCCTCAATAACATCATTGTTACCCTTGATACAGATATCATTTATTTACACGGTCAATTGTTTGATGATGAACAATTGTCTACATTGTTACTCAATAAAATCCGAGAACATGATTCCGAATTCATATCAAGACAAACAATTCAGAAAAAAATCAAACCGTATTCAAAAGCAAATGGAGCACGTGCAGCTTGTGCACTGGCTATTAGTGAAACATTACTTTGTCAATAAAAAGAGCCAACCTCAAGAAGCTGACTCTTTTTTTGTGCACAAAAATGTATTTCACATTCTATTTTGGGATATTGTTTGATGATTCCGCTCGTGATTTGATTTCTCTTTGCGCTGAAACAAACGCTTCTAAATCAGTCTGATGATTTACGGCCTGCCTTTTTATTGAGAACTTCAGCCACTTCCCCCATTTCCTCTACCAGTTTCATAAACAGACTTTGATCAACACCATCATTTTGGTAATGATTCTTTAAGTATTCTTGTAGTTCCGTTATCGTAATTTCCATTGCCTACTCATTATCATTCTGCTTAATTTATTGAATCCATTCGTATATCATTATCAACCGCTCTCTCAGGATTACGATCTTTTACCTTCTCCACAATATTTATACAGTGATCCCCTAAACGTTCTAAAGACGCAAGGATGTCAACATATAAACTGCTGGCAATTGGATCATCACAAATACCATCTGAAATACGATGGAAATGACGTTCACGGTATTTCTCATCGATTAAATCGAGGTAATCCTCATCCTGTACAAGCTTCTCATAACCCTGTAAAGAATCTGATTTAAGCATTTTGAAGCTTCTTTGAATCATATCCAACACCAACTTGTACATAGTTTCAAGATCGTACAATGCTTCTTCGGAAAACGATCCTCTATTTTCAAATATTCGTTCATAAAACTCCGCAATATTTGTGGTTATATCGCCCATTCTTTCAATGTTTTTAACGATATCAACACTGGTTGAGTATTGTTCCGCCATGCGACCATCCAGTTGTGTATCCTTCGCAATCGCAAGAAGGTATCGTGTTAAATTGTAATCCAATTCGTTAACCATCTCTTCCAACTGACCAATAACATCAAAGTCTTCCTCATCACGAGTTGTAAGATAGTCATGTGTTGTTTCAAATGACTCTACAACTAAATCAGCCATCTATAGTGTTTGTTTCTGCGCTAATTGAAAAGCACCATCGGGGAATGTCTTGATTAGCTCATAATCCAGTGCTTCAATTTTTTCGCGTTCCTTAATTCGATCTTCTCCAGGTATTAGTATTTTAAGAAGTCGAATACAGGCTGGAATAAATGGAATGATACCTACAACCCAAATTAAATTAAAGACGAAGTGGTTAATCCCAACAGCCATTTCGGGTGAACCACCCATTTTCCCATTAATATATAAAATAAAGTTTGAATATGGATAGATAAATAACATAGTAATTAGAGCACCAATCACATTATAAAGTGCATGGAACCAACCAGCGCGTTTTGTGGATACAGATCCTCCAACTGAAGCAAGGATTGCGGTTAGAGTTGTTCCTACATTTGATCCATATACAAATGCAGAGGCTGCAACCATCGACATCCCTCCACCTGCATATATTTTTTGGACAAGCGCAATCACAGCCATTGATGAATTAATCACTGCTGTTCCAATGGTCCCAGCCAAAAGGGCTAGCCACGGATTATCTGACATTTTAACTAAATATGCTTCAAACTGAGGAACATCTTGCAAGATAATTAACTGATCACTCATTAATTCAAGCCCTACAAATGTTATTCCGAGCCCAAAGAATATCTGACCCACACTTTTGTATCGTTTCTTTGTGAGAAGAATTAGAGCACCAATAAAGACAAAGTAATAACCCATCGCCTCAATATTCAGCCCGATCATTAAAGCTGTAACCGTCGTCCCTAAATTCGCCCCCACAGAGATTCCAATCGCCGCTTCAAGACTCATCAAACCTGCACGAACAAGACTAATAGAAATTACAGTAGCGGCTGTACTCGATTGCATCAGCGCAGTGATTACTGTCCCAACTAGAATTGCGGAGAGCAAATTACCCGTATAACGTTCGATATAATCTCTGATTTTGGATCCTGCCGCATCTTTGAAGCCATCCCCAAGCAACTTAATGCCCAACAAGAACATACCAAAACCACCAAGTATTACATTAAATGCGATATCTGAAAACTGTGCAACTTCTCCAATTAATATCATCCTGCACCTCCTGCCATTGGTTTCTTTAACTCATCGTATCACTCAGAGCCAAATCTAGTGTGATATTTTGTTAATAAATGAGGGTGAGAATGAAAATTTAATTGTGATGAAACCATGATATTCTTGCGAAATCACCTCGGTTTTATGTATTATATAAAGATTTCCCCTATAATATTCATGCAAGCTAAATCTTGGGAGGTTTTTATATGTGCACAAATATCACGTTAAAAAGTACTCAGAATCATTTTTTAATGGCTCGAACGATGGATTTTTCATTTGAACTTGATCCTGAAATGGTTTTAATTCCACGCAATGCTCCACTTCATTTTACTTATCTAGACCATGAAGTTTCAAGTCATTTTGCTTATTTAGGGCTCGCAAAAAATATTGGTGCCTACGCCTTAGCGGATGGGATTAATGAACACGGGCTTGCGGCAGCGGCCTTATATTTTGAAGGTTACGCGAGCTATGGTCGAGAAGACATACCTAATCAATCACTAGCACCGCATGAAGTGGTCATGTGGGCTCTTGCACATTGCAAGACAATTAAAGATGTACGCCTTATGTTTGAGAAACATCCAATTACACATCATGTTATTGAGTTCTTAGGAATAGTTCCTCCGCTTCATTGGGTATTCCAGGATGCAGATGGTGCATCCATTATTGTGGAACCCACTGAAGACGGAATTCAAATTCATAATAATCAAATTGGGGTGCTTACAAATAGTCCCGACTATACTTGGCATTTGACTAATATTCGAAATTATATTGGTCTTGATCCAGGTCAAGTTGAACCAAGAACACTCTACGGAAAAGAGTTTAAACCGTTTGGACAGGGAAGTGGAACCTTTGGGATTCCAGGAGACCTAACACCTCCTTCACGTTTTATAAAAGCACTTTACTCAAAACTGAGTGCACAAAAACCAAATACGGATAAAGAACTTATTATAGCCGCAAATCACATTCTTAACGGCGTTGATATTGCTAAAGGAAGTGTCGTAACACAAAGAAGAACCATCGACTATACTCAATATATGTCGTTTATGGTTAATTCAACGCAGACCTATGCTTATAGAACCTATGATAGCTATAACACTCATAGCCACTGCATCCATGATTTCGATCTCGATCAGTCTGAGTTGATTAAAATATAACAGGGGGAATAGAAGATGAGTACATTTTTTAAATTGAACTGGTTAGTTTTTGTAGTGACCTTCGCAATTTTATTTGCAGGGTATTTTGCTGAAAAGAAAAAACATATCATCAGCCACCAATTCGGTATTGCTATGAAAAGTTTTTATGGATTAATCGCTTTATTAGGTATTATTATCGCAATTATTAATTATGTCGCGATTGTCATCTTTGGTTCATGGCAAACCATGATCTTCGCTACTATTATAACGGTCGCACTTGGATCAATCATGTTTTACTTTTTAAAACATCGAAATAAAAAATAGAAAAGAGGATTTATATGAAATCATCATATTTTGACGGATCAATTTGGTCCTATATTGGATTACAATTAGTTAATATTATCATCGCAATTGTTACTTTAGGTTTAGGGACACCTTGGATTCTCGTTCGAACCTACCGTTGGGAGTCGGAACATACAGTTATCAATGGACAGCGTTTTCGCTTCAACGGTGATTCTTTGGGTTTATTCGGTCATTGGGTCATCTGGTGGATTTTGACTCTCATTACATTCGGATTATATGGAATTATTGTACGTGTAAAACTTATCTCGTGGCGTGTTGAGAATACTGAAATGCTTGGCAACTACGATTATTAATCAATAAAAAAACAGCGAGATATTTCCGCTGTTTTTTATTGACTGGTTGGCAACTCAACGCGCGTCTTAAAGATATTTTTATCTCGTGAAGTTGAAAAGTGTCCTTTATGAGTATCAACAATTTTACGACACGATAGTAATCCAAAACCAGATGCTTCTTCTGTAACTTGGTCAACTCTTATTGCATTTACAATCTCAAGGGTACACCATGAATTTTCAATTGTAACTTCAATTTGTATCGTTGACTTCGGTTCCGCATACTTTAATACATTTGAAATAATATTTTCGAAAAGACGATCCATGTAGTATAGATTTAGACTTACATAATGGTTTTCTTCATTAACAGTCTGATGAATCACTACCTCAAATTCTTTTAGATTTAAATCCGATTTGATACGATCAGCCGCACCTTCCATAAAATCTTGAACATATACGCGTTCAAGGGGTAACTCACTATCTTCATTTAAAGAGAGCGTCGAGAAAAGTGAGAATAACTCATCGGAAATTGTCTTCATTTGGAGTGCTTTTTGTTCACAACGGTTCGCAAGATCCTCGATATCTTCTGATTGAGCCTCAAGCTTTATAAGGGTAATATACCCAATTAAAGAAGTCAGTGGCGTTCTTAAGTCGTGAGCCAAACTTGTTACGAGCTCTTTGAGTGCATTTTCAGAAATAACAAGTTCTTGATTTTTTTGAGATAATTCTGTAATAAGCGCATTAATCTCAAAACTTAATCGTCCCAGCTCATCATTCCCTTTATCACTTATATAACTATTTGGTGTTCCTGCTCCAATAATTTCAATTTCATTAGTAAGTTGCTTAACTCTTTTGGTAATATTTCGAATACCATAATAGAAAATAAGTAAAAAGGTCATTGATGAAAGGACTAAACCAAGATAGGTTGCGTAATTTTCTACTTCTGCTCGCACAGAATACAACATATCTATATAGAAGTACTTACCACCGATATAAAGCATCGTCGATTCGAGTGACGTATTCCCGGCGATCTCCAGTTCTTTACTTACAAAAAGATCATCGTTTGTATACACAATGTTATTGTTATCCACATCCACGATATAGATAATCATATACTTATGATTTTCTAACCAGGGACTCAAATCTTCAATATTCATTGGTGTAATATCGTTATCAATGATGTAGTGTTGTAGATCCTGTTTATCACGCAGCATTCTTGAATGAATCCGTTCCTCACCTTTCACATACGTAGCAATTGGATCAATGGATAACGTTATCGTGATTACAAACACAAGTAGCGATGCCAAAATTGACCCAACTGTTATGAGGAATATTTTAAGACCCAATGTGAGTGACTGCTTGCGATGCTTAATCAATTTTATAACCTCTACCCCAAATATTCTTTATTATCTTCGGATTTTCTGGACAAATTTCAATTTTTTTCCTTAAATTACGGATATGCACCATGACTGTATTTGCGGATGAGTATAAGTACTCATCTTGCCAAACGTTCTCATAGATACTTTGGATTGAAAAAATTTTCCCGCGATTTGTAGCTAATAATTTAAGAATGCGAAATTCGCGCTCCGTTAAATCTAGAGGCAACCCATCTTTAAACGTAATGCCTTTTTCAAGATCAATTGTAATTGAATCAATCGTATTAACTTTATTCTGTTCTAAAACATTCTCAGTTGCTCGATCATATTGAATATAGCGTCTTAAGAGTGATTTAACACGAAGGCTCAGCTCAGAAAAAGAAAATGGTTTGCTTAGATAGTCATCCCCTCCAACAGAAAACCCGACAAATTTATCCTGTTCTGTTGCTTTAGCAGAAACAAATAATATAGGAACGTTATATCGTTTTCGAATCGCCTCACTAACCTCAAATCCAGTTACTTCAGGCATCATCACGTCCAAAATTACGAGCTTAATGCTTTCATCGAGATAACGCATTGCGTCATTTCCATCCGAAGCTACTACAACCTCATATCCATCGATTTCTAAATAACGTTTCATTAAATCTCTGATTTCCTGATCATCATCAACGATAAGTATCTTTTTCATAAGCACCTCCTTTACTCTATTATATGTCTCTTTAACTATACTTTGTGTGTTATTTAAGAAATTTTAAGATTTAGTGTATCGTTTATTCACTTTGGTTAAGGATTAATTTGTTGAATAAATTCGTCAAAATCTTTTTTCCATAAGTCATGTTCCGCTTCAGTGTATTCGCTCTTAAATCTATAATTTTGAGCAACATATTCAATAAGTCGTTTCGTTACTTTCTCAGCACCCTTTATATTCAAATGGTCTCCTTTATCGTACGTATCTTCTTGCCAATTAATGCCCATAGAATCAGCCTCTAAGTTTAAATCTAAAAACGGAATCTGATTTTCTTTTGCATAGTTGCTCACTCCGTTGTGTTTTTCGTAACTCCAATTTCTTGGAGATGGGACACTAACAAGAAGTAATTGAATATTATGTTCTTTACATAAAGAAACAATTTCATCAAGGTAATGGCGATTTAGAGTCGGAATTTCGCGTTCTTCTAGCGTTTGGTGCATATACGGTCCACCTTCATAAGCATTTTCTTTACGATTAATGCGCCAACCCTTCAGAGGATTTCGCTTAATCTCAACACTTTGTGCTTTTTGAAGCGATAAAATCTGCTTCCAATTATCATGGTAATTCAAAATTGGAAAGAGATTCGACAACGTATTTGTCATCGATTTGTCCACAAGATTCGCAAGCCCTCCAATATTGGTATAAACTTGATTTGTTTCTAAAACAATTAATTTCGGATTTTGTTTTTGAATAATATGACTAATCGTCTTATGTCCATCCGCTAAATTTTGAGATGCGACTGCAATATTGTACGATTTAATACCGAGTTTTTCCCAAAATCGCATTGGCATGAAGGATGTAAATGATTCACTATCACCCGTGAAAAGCATATCAAGACGATTGGTATCTTCCGCAAAAATGCCGTTAAATGCTGTACTGTTTCCTTTTGCAAATTGGTCGATTTCATAGGGAGCAAAAAGAGGTGTTATTGTAAATAATATAGCAATAAAACCAAGGGTAAACAAAATTGATCTAATTATTTTCATAAGACCTCCTAAAAGTTTGCATAAATGAGTTCTACGATGGCATAACCATAACCATAGGCCCCAAAGATGACTAAGAACAACATCGCAGCATAATAAAACGGAATACGAATGTAACTTTTCCACTGCGCAATTCGACTTCTTATTTGGATATCATTTTCTTTAAGAAAACCGACAACGACCATGATGGTGAAGCCAATTAGGATAATTCCAAAATCGTGAATGTCCATACCTTTATTTAAGAGCGATCCATCCACAATTTGATTCACATTAAAATCTTGAATCATCTTTATAAACATCGACAATGCCTTTGATAATCCGTGAGAACGAAATAGCATCATTCCAACATTAACAATTACCATAGTTCTTACCCATCTAAATCCATCTAGTATTCTACTTTCTCGATTAAGTTTTGTTTTACGAAAGAACTCTGAGAATAAAGGTTCTAGAAGCATGCCAGATGCAATAATCACAAAGTAATACATCCCATATGCTAAGTATTGCCATTGAGCTCCATGCCAAAGTCCATTGCATATCCACACTAATAATAGGGCACCTAATGTTGGTACCAAGCGACTATATCTTTTACCAATTTTTGCTTTAAGTGATTTTGTAAGTTTGCGGTTAAACTTTGATAATGATATTGGATAAAAAATATAATCTTTGAAGAAACCACCCAGCGTCATATGCCAGCGTCTCCAGAACTCAGACGCACTTCTTGAAAAGAACGGCTGGTTAAAGTTTTCCGGAAGTTTCACTCCAAATATTTCAGCACTTCCTAAAACAATATCCATCGTACCAGAGAACTCTGAATAAAGTTGAAGCGTATATGCAAGAACTGCAATTAAAATCACGACACCACCATTTGTGTCAACATTCTTAAAAACAGATCCCACGAAAGGATCGAGACGATCGGCTATTACGATTTTTTTAATAAGACCCCAGAGTATTCTTTGTAATCCAAACGTTAGCGAAGAATATGTAATTGCCTCACCAGCACTAAGCTGTGGAATAACCTGATCATATCGTGCTATCGGGCCTTCAATAATCGTTGGAAAAAATGATAGATATAGAAATATTTTAAGCGGATTTTGTTCTGCTTTTGTTTTTCCCATTTTCACATCCACAAGATAACTTATTGCTTGTAATGAAAAAAATGAAATACCGATTGGTTGAATAAATTTTCGATATGGAATGGTTAATTCGAATCCCTTTAAGACAGAATTAAGATTTTCTCCGATAAAGTTGTAATATTTGAAGACCGTCAAAATCCCTAATGGAATGAGAATACCAAGAAACAGTAGGAGTCTTTTATACTTTTGTTTCGATTGAGATAATCCTAGCCCAATGACATAAGTTGATAGACTAATAAGTAGCAAATACACAATTAATTTTGAACTCATTAAGAGATAAAAAGTAATGCTTCCAAGAAGCATTACTAAGTACCGATATTTTTTATTGCACAATTGATACGCAATCATTACAATCGGTAAAAACAGGAAGAGATAAATATAATTATGATATGCCATTAGTTTTCACCGCTAAGACGACTTACCATTTCCCACATATTCTTGAGCGTATTAAAATTATTCGGTTTGATTTCATCATACGGAATTTCAATGTCAAAGGAATCTTCCAATTCCGCAACCAATGTGAGGATTGAAAACGAATCAAGAATTCGTTTATCTACAAGCTCATTTTCTTTTTCATAATCGATGTTCGGTTTAATATCCTCTAAAATTTCTAGTAATTTATTCATGTTTATTTCTCCTTAACTGAATTCAGTCTATCTATTTCAATTGTATCTCTAATGATCTCAATACCTGTTTGTTTACGGTATAGGTTTACTTGTGGAAGATCTCTACTTAGGAATAAGCTAATTCCTTCAGTAATGCTGTAGGCTCCTACATTTTTAAATGCCACAACATCATTTAGTGCGAGTGGTGTTTCGTAATCTTTTACCAAAACATCTGCTACGGTACATAAAGAACCACACAAATTCCACTGACCATGTAATTCTGGCGATTTATTCATAGCTATACGCTCAATATTTGGACACTTCATTCCTAAAAACTGGCCGTAATAACTTACATGATGAATGCCGCCATCTAAAATCGCATAATGCTTCATGTCGTTTGTTTTTATATCTACAACACGCGTCAAGTATGTACCACACGCCGCAACAATTATTCGTCCCATTTCTAAAACAATTGTTCCTTCATAATTGAGATTTTTCAGAACGGAACTAAATTCAGAAACAGAAAGTGTTGGTTTATCTGATTCGAAATACTGAACGCCCAATCCTGGCCCAAACTCTAAACATGCTAGACTTATTTGATAACGACTTCTCAATGTTTCAATATATGATTTTAGCAATTCAAGTTCGCTCTGTACCTTCTTTAGCTTATGCTTTTGTGTTCCTGAATAAAGCTGAACTCCATGCCACTTTAAAAAGCGGTACTCATTTGTTTGATTCAATACCCGTTCAATTTCGGAAGCATCCATACCAAACTGGTTCCCACTCGTGAGTCGTAAGATTACGTTTATCTGTTTTTGATACTCAGCTGATAAATCGTTGAGTAATTCCAGTTGTTTCATTGACTCGACTGTATAGATGGGTTGCTCTTCCATCTGTATAATCTCCCTGATATCTTCAGAATTTTTATAAACCCCAGAAAGAATTATTTTTCGATTGGAAATATTATTCCTTTTACAAATTCGGTATTCTCCGGGAGAGCATACTTCAAATGAATCCACCATTTTGTCGAGAATACCAACTAAAAACGGATTGGCTTTCATTGCATAACATAACTTTGTATTATCCGGTAATGATGCCTTGATTTCTTTGACATGTTCTTCTAAAAAATCAACATCGAAGATATAACATGGTGTTTTGAGTTCATTGTTAAATGTACACAGTTCTTTCAGATTCATACTTGTATCCCTACTTCCGATTTTAAGAGTTGACGATCGATTTTCCCATTTTTTGTTAAGGGCATTTGATGCACCTGTATAAATGTATTTGGAATCATATAATGTGGTAGCTTTGTTTCAAGATATGAAATAAGTGCCTTCACATCGAGATTCCCGTGGTAGATGCCATAGATTTTATATTTTTTTTCATGATATATACAACAGGCTCTTGAAACATTTGGGTGCTCCTCGATTTTACGTTCGATTTCTTCCAACTCAATTCGATGACCCATATGCTTTATTTGAAAATCTTTACGACCTCTAATACATAATTCGCCATTTTTGTTATAGTATCCTAAATCCCCAGTACGATAAATGATGTCTCGATAATATGGATTCAATGGGTTTTGAACAAATACTCGATCAGTTTGTTCTTGGTTATTAAAATATCCTAGCGCTAAACTCAAACCTCCAACACAAATTTCGCCAAGCATCTCTGAATCTTTGACAAGCTCATCTTTTTCATTTAGAAGAAATACTTCATCATCATAAAACGGATTGCCAATTGGAAGTTCCTCTTCATAAACTCGTTCAGATTCTAAAACATAATAAGTACAATTACATGTAATTTCAGTTGGTCCATATAGATTTACAAACTCAGTGTTTGGACAGGCTTCACGCCATTTTTCTAAATGTTTAATGGGCATACGTTCTCCACTGAACATAATCTGTCTCAACTGATTTGGTTTCCGATAGGATAGACCCTTTAATTGACTCACTAGACATAACGCTGATACAGCCCACGTTAGTACAGTTGCTTTCGATTCACAAATAAAGTCCAATAAGGTTACAGGATTTGTAAAATAAGATTTAGGTATTAACACTAAGGTAGAACCTTTCATGATCGAACTATAAATATCCTTAACCGAAACATCAAAATCAAAGGGCGCCTGATTCGCAATAACATCGTGTGAAGAAAAACGAAACTTATCTGTAAAATCGCGAATAAATCGGATTACAGATTGATGTGAAACAACGACACCCTTCGGATCACCTGTGGATCCTGATGTAAAAAGAATGTAGAGTGGATTTGTCGATATATGCGCTGACAATCGATTCTCTATCAACGAATCCTCTGATTTTCCACAAAGCACTGTTTTAAAATTTACAAATTTAAAGTTTGGACCAAATTCTTCGATACGATATTTTTGATCATCATCGCCAATAATACAATTCGTTTCTAATGTTTTGAGAATAGAATTAACCCGATTATCGGGCTGTGAGGGATCAACAATCACATAAGGACAACATGCGTACGCTGCACCAAACATTAGTGAAAGTGTGTCAATTCCCTTCTCCTTAAAAATAACAATCGGTTTATTCATTTCAAATTGATTTATAAACCATGTTGCCGCGATACGAGCTTTATTATTCAGATTTTTATAAGTTATTGTCTGGTTTGGTTCAATGACTGCAACTTTATCTGGATAACGTTCTGCACTTAGTTCGAGATGCTTTAATATATGATTCATCATAAAACTCCTTTTATTTCGTGCCAATTATAACATTCGCTTTCTTAACACAATCTTAAGAACGACTTATAGATTCTTAAGTGTACAAAAAATACACAACAATAGTGCTATGCTTGCATTAATAAGGAGGACTCTATGGAAAATCACGTCATTATTTATCAAACAAAAGAGCCCAAACTTCATACCCTTGATGCTTGTATTCAAGATTTTACGAAACGATACAAACTCGATAACACTTGGTATCTTTATAAAACTGCAAATGGAAAACCCATTATCTTAAACAATGATTTTTACTATAGTAAAACTATTACTGCGGCATTTTCCACTTACGCATTTAGTCTGAATCCAATCAGTATTGACATACAAAAATTCGAAGAGAATATAGACTACTTGAAAATCGCAAATCGGTTTTACCATCACAAAGAAGCTGAGTATGTAAAACATCACGGCATCCAAAGTTTCTACGAAATCTGGTGTCTTAAAGAGTGTTATATAAAATATTTTGATCTTCGTATCGAAAAAGATTTTCAACATTTTTCTGTACTGGAACTTTTAGAAAATAGAGTGAAGAATCTTTTCTATACACCACTACCAATAAATAGTGAGTACTATGGTTCCTTATTAACAGAGACACCCACTACTTTTGAATTTGTTTCCATCAAAACAAATGACTAAACAAAGACCTCCCGAAACAAAATCCTTATAAACCGGTTCACTTGATGAAATATATGTTAAGATACTTATATAAATTAGGAAAGGAATTATTATGAAAAAATTAAAATTAGCGTTAATTGGGCCAGGATTTCTAAACGATATCGTAGCTCAAGCTTGGGTAGATGGTTATCTTCCTGAATATGAACTTGTTGGAGTATTAGGTCGAAACCCACTTCGTACCGCTGCATTCGCAAACTACTATGGTTGTAAAGCATGTTCTACAATTGAAGAACTAATGGCACTTGAGCCAGATTATACATCGGAAGCAGCTTCTGTAAAATCAGTTGTTGACTACACTGAAACAGTACTACGTTCCGGTTCAAATCTAGTTGTCTTATCAATTGGGGCATTTGCTGATGCGACATTCTATAATCACGTACAAGATGTTGCGCGTGAGACAGGTAAAAAAGTTCATATCGCAAGTGGAGCAGTAGGAGGATTTGATATTTTACGTACTGCTACTCTCATGAGTCCTGTAAACGTAAAGATGACAGGCATGAAATCCCCTCGTGCATTAGTACATACATCACTAAATCGCGAAGGATTAATCGATACGCAAGAACCTGTTGAAGTATTCTCAGGAACAACTAAAGAAGCAATTGCTGCATTACCAACACACGTTAACGTTTCTGTAGCCATTGCACTTGCAAGTGCTGGACCAGAAAACACAACCCTTAAGATCAATGCAATTCCAGGTTACGTTGGTGATGAGCACCGTATTATGCTTGAAGGCGAAGAAATTAAAACAGATTTAAAAATCTATAGCCGCACAAGTCGCGTTGCAGGCTGGAGTATCGTAGCCGTGCTTCAAAACATCGTTGCACCGATCGTATTCTAAATTATACAAATATCTTAGAAATTACAAAGCAAAAAAAATAACTCGTGAGAGTTATTTTTTTGCTTTTAAGATATCTTTGATTTTTAATTTATTTCCATAATTTAAAGATCCGAATCGGTAAATATAAACCGAAATCTTCGCAATTGCTAATGTTGATAAAATCATAATCGCCATTGATATAACAATTTCGATCCAATTTACCGAAGTTAACATAAAACGAATTGGCATTGTAAATAATGATACAAACGGTATATAAGAACTAATAATTGTTAATTGACTATCCGGAGCACTTAAACTACTTGAAGCGATAAAGAACGCGATAACAAACAACAATGTAATTGGTGTTGTCGCAGAACTTACATCTTCCACTTTAGAAATCAAGGATCCCAATGCTGCAAAAATATAGAGATATAAAATATACCCTGCAATTGAGAACACCAAGTATACAAGTGCAGTAGATACGGTTAGTGAACCTTGTACCATCATTAAAATATCTGGATCATAGTTTACTTTGTTTAGCATAAAACCGATAAATACTGATAATAAAATCATACCTACTTGTAGTATACCAACAGCACCCATCGCAAACACTTTACCTAAAATAAGCACTTTCGGATCCGTACTTGTAATGAGTAACTCCATAGTTCTACTATCTTTTTCACGCGCAACAGAAGTTGCTACAGATTGACCAAAGAAAAGAATCAACATATACATCGCAAATAGAATAACATAAGCAATAAAGAAACCTTGAGATGAGTCTTTTCCGATTGCCTCAATCTCAGATGTAATTGAAACATTCATTGCATTACGTGCATCTGCTACATCGATATTACTTCCTTTAAAATTCTCATCGACTGCCATTGTTTTTAAAGTATCCTCGATAATACTGTCCTCAAAGCCAAACATATCCTTATCGATCGTTAAAACCTTATATGAGGTACGATTGTAAACAATATATCCCTTTTTGATTTCCTTATTAAGAAGAGCCGTCTTCATAGCATCTTCGGAATCAAATTGTTTAAGATGATCAAGTCCGAGTAGTACAGTAAATTTTTCTTTATCGACTGAACTATCTTCAAAAATAAAACCCCATTCATTTCGTTCTTCTGGGACAACTTCATTTGTTTGAGTATCTTCTGACTTCTCATCCGTAAACACAGATTGAATTGTTGGAATTGATGTTATCAACAATACTGCTAGACAGATAATTAAAGTCGTAACTTTAACACTCCGCTTCCGCAACATTTCTAATAATTCAAATTTAAATACCGTTTTGAGTTTATTCATGATGATCTCCTACCTTTGCTACAAAAATATCTTGAAGACTTGGTTCATAATCGGACAAGAGTTTCAAATCAATATCGGATTCAATGATAGATGTCATCCACGATTTCTTTGATAATTCTTTTGATAAGGAAACAATAACCGATTTTTCATCCGATTCAACTGAAACCAAATCAGTACGTAATTTCTCCATTAATTCCTTCGTATCATAATTACGTGCTTGTATACGGATTTTATCTTTACCAAGTTCCTTTTTAATTGAATTAAGGGATCCATTTAGAACTATTGATCCTTCATTAATAATCGCAATGTCATCACAAAACGTTTCAACATAGCTCATTTGGTGACTTGAGAAGATGATGATCTTATCATCTGCAATATAATCTGTTAATGCATCTTGAAATACTTGAGAATTAACAGGATCCAATCCACTAAAAGGTTCATCTAAAATTAAGATATCTGGATCATTTAAAAATGCTTGAGTGATTTGTACTTTTTGTTGATTCCCTTTTGACAAGGTTTCTAATTTTCGATCAAGATACTCTTCAATCTTAAATTGTTTCGCCCAATAGCTTACAGAAGTCAATGCCTCATCACGTGTGGCACCTCGAAGCATTGCAAAGTAAACAAGTTGATCATTAACGCGTGTTTTGGAATACATACCCCGTTCTTCAGGCAGATAGCCTATACGGTAATCTTCAGGATTGAATGGTTTTCCATCCATCGTAATAGAACCTGAATTTGACTTGAAAACATCCATCAAAATTCGAATTGATGTTGTTTTCCCAGCACCATTACGTCCAAGATAACCAAAAATTTGGCCACTATTAACTTCAAAAGAAATATCTTTAAGAACATGATGTTCATCAAAAAACTTGTTAATTTGATTAAATTCTAATTTCATAATTTTCTCCTTCTCACTTTAAAAATATTCTATCACATGAAAAAGCAATGAGTGTGATGCTGTTCTGAATAGACAGATTTCATACCCAAACGACAGATTCGCAGTTAGACTTTAAAAAAAGCTTAGCATCTTAAATGCTAAGCTTCTAATAAATCAAGGCTAATTAAGCTTCTTCTTGTTTACGTTTTTTAACAAGTACCAAGCCTAATCCAACTAAAGTAAGACTTGCAACCATTGCAGCATTACTATCAGATACCCCTGTTTGAGGTAAATCTGTTGGATCAACAGGTTTCGTTGGATCAACGGGTTTCGTTGGATCAATTGGTTTTATTGGATCAACGGGTTTTGCAGTTTTATTCCATTGTGCAAATAAACTAACATTACCAGCTACTTCAATTGAATCACCAGGACCATAATTTTTACCTTTTCCATCAGCCTGAGTATTCCAACCAATGAAATCAAATCCTTCTTTAACTAAGTTATATGAACCCATAACAATGATATTCTCACCTTTTTCATAAGGATGTGAATCAATCGGTGCATTTCCGGAAGTATTGCCGTTTCCATCATATACAACAGTGTATGTATCTACAACAACAATTGTTTTTTTCCATTGTGCATAAAGTGTAACATCTTCGTTAACAGTCATTGTGCCACTTACTGTGTCACCTTTTCCATCAGCTTGGGTGTTCCATCCAATAAATTCGTAACCATCTTTAATAAGATCTCCAGCTCCAAGAATTGTTGCTGTTTTTCCTTTTTCATATTCTTTAGTATCAACAGGTGCTGTTCCAGATGTGTTTTCATTGCCGTTATAGGCAACTGTGAATTTTTCTGTAACCGGAGGAACATCCTCTTCCCATTGCGCATAAAGATCTACGTTTTGAGTCATTGTAATATTCGCATCTTTAGCATAGTCAGTTCCTGTACCATCTGCGAATGTATTCCACCCTACGAAAGTCCAATCTTCTTTAACTAATGATTCTTGATCGAGAACAATTGCGTGTTCATTTGTATCATAGGTATTGGTATCTGTTGGCTCAACACCATTCGTATTTCCATTACCATGATATGTTACTGTGAACGCATCGCCTACACGCCATACAGCGTATAAACGTAGACTGTCATCTTCAACTTTTACAGGTTTCCGTGTGTTAAAGTCTGGATCAGGAATTGTTGCATCCTTCTCTTTTGCCCAACCCATAAACTTGTATCCTGTACGTTTTGGATGAATGCTATCTTCTGTTTGTTCTTCTTTAATAGAATCAGCAGAAGTTATATCATAATATGAAACAACTTTTGAAGATGCATCTTTTTCATAGTATGTTTCACCTTCGTAATCATTCATCTCTTCTAAGTCGAAGTCGCCACCATTAGCATCATAGTTAATCCATAGGATTTCTACAGCGCCAATATCAGCTAAACGTTTCTTACCACGTTGATCGTATCCATCAGTATTTCCTCCGCGGAATGCATCATCTGCTGGACCTTCTGGACGAATTGCGATAGTAGGAATAATTTCACTTTCAATACCAGCAACCAATTCGGATTGATCACGACTTAGACCAACATTTTTATAACCAAAGATATCTTTCTTTGCTTGAGCGGCAAGTTCGACTATAGTTTGCTCAACATTTAGGATATTACCATTTCTCATTACCGTAGATGAGCTATTAGAAATGTCTTTAAATTTAGACGTTGGGTCAATAACTCCATTTACATATACTTTATTTCCTAAGAAAAGCGATCCTTTGTAAGCTAATGATGCAGTCGCAAATACCCCTGCACCACTTAAAGAAATTGCACCACCTTTATAATCGATGGTTGAATCTGCATTCCCTGCAATATTATCCACAAGTGTAGTTCCCAAAACACTATTTGTCATCTTCGAAGAACCACCGTTTTTAAAGTACATGATAGCACCACCTGGTAAATTCGCACCATCGGTTCCACCTGCTTTATTTGCATAAAATGTACTGTTGTGGATATTGGTTGTTAATCCAGGGTTACCAGTACCTTGGAATAAGATTGCCCCACCATCATCTTTTGCTTCGTTATAAGCAAAGGTTGTTTGGTCAATATCTACGGTTGCACCGTCACGTCCGTCAAAGATATAAATTGCACCACCATCATAGGTTTCAGAGTGGCCATCGCCACCCGCTTTATTGCCTTTGAAATAACTTTGTTTAATAGTCATATTTCCTCGGAAGTAATGGAATGCAATGGCTCCACCACCACCACCAAATACTCCGGTATTAATTGAGTCATTATGGTTACCACTAAAGATAGTGTTTTCGATATTTATATTACCGTAGAAGTTTTTACTTCCGATTGCTCCTGAAGTAAAACCACCCGTTTTCCCTGTATTATTTGAAATAGTACTATTTGTAATATTCATCGTACCACGGCTGTTTTCAGAAAGTTGGATCGCAGATCCACCTACTCTACCGATATTATTAGTAATTAATACTCCATCGACGTTCATCTCTGTTCCTGCCATTAAATTTGCAGTAATTGGAGTACCATCATTATTCGTAAAGGTACTATTAAACAAGTTAACAGTTCCTACTTGGTTATTAACGCGTAATAAATTCCCGGTATGACCAGATCCATCCATGATTAGATTTTTAATCGTGATTGTTTTATTGTTTTCCGAAACAATCTCAAGGGTTGAATTTTTCCAAGTCACATTATTTGCATCAAAAATGATATTTGCATTTGGTGCTTTAAGTGTCATATCCTCAGCAACAAATTCTGCAGCTAAAGTAATAACGTCACCTTCAAGAGCACCTGTGAATGCAGCTTCTAATTCTGCTTTATTTTTAATTGCTCCAAGATCGTATTTTACTGCTTTAACTCTTTTAACATCTTTTTTTGTATCTACTTGAGTTGCTTCTTTTACAGTTGTCTCAGTAACTTCGATTTTTTCAACTTCTGTAGGAGCTTCTATAGTTTCTTCTAATTTAGTTTCTTCAGCGTCTACTTCCTCAACTACTTCAACAGTTTCTTCTTCTTTTTCTTCCTCTACAACAGGTTTCGTTTCTTTAGATTCTTCACCTTCTATAGTTTCGTTTTCTTCCACAACTTCTGTTGTTTCTTCTTGTTTTTGATCTGCTGCCTCTATTGCTACAACGGAATCTTCTGAAATAAATTCAGTGTCTTCATTTGCGAATGCAACTTGAGCGGTTCCCACGCCGAGCATAAGACATAACATGATTACCAATGATTTTTTAGCATAAGTACTTTGTTTTTTCATACCCTTACCTCCATGCATTCATTATATTTTCATCTGGTTTAAAAGTAGTTGATATGTCACTAATCAACAAATTAATGTTATAAAGATAATTTAGTTTGTGAATCAAATTACATTATTAAACATCCGATTTTTTGTATTCATTACTAAAAAAAGACGAACACTCCTGGTTTAGTGTGGTCATCTTTTTATTTGCATTTAATTAATTCTCGTTCTTTTTTCTTAATACCATCAATACTGTACCTGCTAACGCAATTCCTAATCCTAATGAAGGAAGGAATTTCGATGTACTTACTCCTGTATTGGGTAATTGAGATTGAACATTGCTTTCGATTCCTGAAACTTGTGATTTCTGAGGTGTTGTATTTTCTTCAAATCCTGGAATATTTGGTTGTGTTACTTCTGGTTTTGTTACTTCGGGTTTCGTCACTTCAGGTTTTGTCACTTCAGGTTTTGTCACTTCAGGTTTCGTTACTTCAGGCTCTGTTACTTCAGGTTCTATAGGAATTGGCTTTTGTTCTAATTCCCATTGTGCGTAAAGTACTTTATCTGATGTAATTGTCAATGTATCTTTCGCATCATAATGTTTACCTGATCCGTCAGCCTTATCATTCCAACCCACAAATTCATGGTTATCGAATGATAGGTTGTTTATATTTCCAAGAATCTCATAAACTGTATTTTCTTCGACAGTTGATCCACTTGGAACAGATCCTTGTGTTGCACCATTCGCGTCATATGATACAGAGTACTTCACTGCTGGAACAATGTCTTTTTTCCATTGTGCATAGAATACTGTATCTCCAGTAACTGTAAATGAATCATTTGGTTGAACAGCTTTTCCACTTCCGTCTTGTGATGTATTCCAACCATCAAATGTAAATCCTGGATTAACTAAATTTGGAAGTGTATCAAGAACTGTATACGCTGTGTTTTCTTCAACACGTGTTCCACTTGGTACATCACCACTTACTGCTCCATTCGCATCATATGATACTGCATAATCCACAATAACTGGCTCAGCAGACCATACTGCAAATAAATCTTCATGCCAATCTACCAATTGGTGATCTAAATCCCACATATAACCGCTACCCGCGTAATCCATTTCCCATCCGACAAATGTGAATCCCGGACGAGTTGGCTCTTTATAACCTGGATCATACGTTAATAGTTGATTCAAGAAGCTTGGCATTGAGTAAGTGTTTGAACCATCCTCAAATGACCCACCCTCTGCATAAAAATCTGCATAGAATCGATTTGACGAGTCAAACGTACTCTTAGCTGTAACACCCACTTGTTTATTCACCATTAAAATGTGCGATTGAACCAAGTCCATATTAACGTTATCAACTAATTTAAATGTAACTTTCTCCATTACATCAACTTCGTCTTCGCAAATTACCGTGTCTATGAGTTCAAAAGTCCCTGTTCCATATTCAAAATAAAGTTCATATACTATTGGATACGACAAAGAAGTTGGATCGGTGACTTCAGGGAAAAAACCTACCTGGTATGATGGTGATAAAATATCCGAACTATGATTTCCCAAAAGATCGACTGGATTATAATCCGCTTTCACACTATCGCTGATATTCACGACATTTACCATCAACATCGCTACTAAGATAAAACTTGAAATATGTTTTCTTAAATTTTTCATCTTAATTCTCCTTTATTAGATGTGTTTAAAATGTAACATCGATGTAGAAAATTAAGATTCATATGACATGATACTGTCCGAATTTGTAATAAACTTCCATTTATAAGATTGAAATATTAAAACATTATTACTCATTTTACACCTATTTGGGTTAATTTTTACGATAAAAGCGAATCCATTACCATTTTGAGGTTTTTATACCTGTTGGTTAATTTTTAAAAATTAAATCTATAGATTAGCAGTAATCTACACAAACTAAATATAGTCCATATTAAACATATATCAAAACAGCAAAGAATTCTTCGAAAATTATAAGAATCGCTCGCAAAGACTCGATTAGATACGAATACACAATACAAGCTCCAAATTTTGGTTGGTCACATTTATATTTTTTTTCAAAAATGAGTATTGTGAAGATATATGTATCACTTAGGTTCTCAATCTAATGACATTTCAAATTGTATCGATCATCCAAACGAGTATAAAAAAAACAAACAATAAAAATTGTTTGCTTGATTATCATATTGGCTCGATATAGGTAAGTTACACGAACTTAAATCGAATCAGAAATGATTTAATCTGTTAATATTATCTAATTATGACCTTAGTCGGTCAAGGTATATTTGATTACACATTGTGTAAAGAACATTTCAAATTTTGGACCAAACCTCTTACTATATCGATTTCAAGAAGTAGTTAATAATATATGTTGACCAAAGAGCGGGTTTACCTTTTTTATCAAAAGCTGTGAATCCCTTTGCAGTGTAATTGTACTCAGTTATAAAAAAACCATCAACCTTCTTTTTTTCAAGCAAACAAATTAGTGAATCAGCTATTTCAGTGTTTATGAGCTTAGCTAGAAATGCCGTTTCAAGTATATCAATAGGACTCAGCACATAGGACTGAGGAAACGAAATCTGAACCATGTATTTATTAATTGGGTCTTTGGTAGATAGTCGTTGATACAAATTATGTTTTGTAAAGTAAGATATTCCTTCTTCAATTCTCTTATTCAAAAGTGAATCTTGTGACTTACTTGCGTTTCTATATAAAAGCAATGTTTTCAAAGTCTTACAAACGCCAATAAAACAAGGAGTCTTCTTTAGACATCCTCCGTACTTTTCCACACCCGAGCCAGACCACTTAGAAGTCGTTCCTCTTTCAAATAATTGATATTTCAAAATCCATTCAATTGATACCTTGACACATTCATCCTCCCATAATCCAAGTTTTATAAACGCCTCAGCTATCATAGCATTATAGCATGGTACGATTTCTTCGAAGGATCCCAATACTGACATCCCTTCCTCCGTGAACATTTTCTTTTTAATTGTAACAATTAAATCTTTTGTTTCGATTAATGAAGAGGAAAATGGAATCTCTGAGAGCGCTAGAATTTTCCAAACATAATCGTAATTATTTGTTATCGATTTTTTAAGTATTGACTTGACGAGCTTAGATTCAGCTAGGTATAGTTCATAATCTACTTCAACATTATTATCTCGTGCAATTCTTAACTCAAGCGCTTTATCCATGATTCACCTCCGGCAATATCACGTATATTATAACAAATTTTCCCACTTATTTGACACGACCTTGATTACAGATTGCGAAGAAAGGAAATGCTCACTTCATTAAACCATTTGTTTTGTAAACGAAGCCTTTCATATCACTTTTTGGATCTTCAATTTCTCCTGTCTTCACATAACCCAGATTTTCATAGAATTTATGAAGTCCAAAACTTTCTGAAGGCGTGTCAAGTTTCCATTTTTTAACTTTAGGGTACATTCGTTCTATTTCAAGCATAGCTTGTCTTCCGAATCCTTGTCCCTGATAATCTGGTGCAAGAATGATTGCACCAATTTCTCCTTATTTTCGGAATCCGACTATTAATGCTCCATCAATAATGGTTTCCTCATTTCTGATTGTTTTTCCAAAGATTCTCGGAGGAAAAAATCGTAAATTTAGGTATATTCGTTATTCAGTGTTTTTCTTCAACAACAACTAAATTCACAAAAAATATAAAAAAAAGTAAACGAAGTACATCGTTTACGTTTATAGTCATATTGGCTGGGCCACCTGGGATCGAACCAGGGAATGTCACAGTCAAAGTGTGATGCCTTACCGCTTGGCTATGGCCCAATATCTTTCGTGTTTGCTTGTTTATTATAGCATAACACGTAGGCAATGCAAGGGGTAAAACGCATTTTTTTGCATAATTACCAATCTTTCAAAAATTCGATTATAAATGTGATTTTCGTTCACGAATCGCAACTCAAACCGTTTGTTTTAGCGAGTAACATAATTATACACAATAAGAATCAACATCGGTAATACAATAAAAAACATATCCGTAGAAACACTGACCAACTCCGAGCGTTGTTTCTTATGATTGCTTTTAGGATGTTTTTTCTCTTTACGACCTAAAATCACATTTCCAAGTCCAACCAACACAATTCCCAATAAAACTAAAGATGCTAAAAACTCTAACATCGAATAAAAGTTAAGAGGTAAAATAAAGCTTAATCCATAAGTAATTGCAGAAAGAACCAAACCTAATGCGATATAGATAATATTTTTATACTCTTTCATAGTTTCTCCTTATTTATATGGGAAAAAGGAGACTGTGTCTCCTTTAATAAAACCTACTTAATAATATTTTCTGAATCGATATCGAAGAAGTGACCTTTACTTAAGTTCATTGAAAGTTCGACTTCTTGACCTGAGCTGTATGCTTCATTAACTCCAAGACGAGAAATAAAGTCTTGTCCATCGATTGAAGCATGAACCATCGTTTCAGCCCCCAATAACTCTGATACAGAAATCAATGCCTTCACAATTGATTCTGGTTGTGAATCCAGAACAAGTGGTTCATCGTGAATATCTTCTGGACGAATTCCGAAGATAACTTCTTTTCCTTCGTATCCATTATCTTGGAGCACTTTATATTTCCCTTCTGGAATTGGAACATTTAGATTTTCACTTGCGATAAAGCGGCCATTTTCAACACGACCATTAAAGAAGTTCATGGCTGGTGATCCGATAAAGCCAGCTACGAATACATTATTTGGTGAATTATAAACCTCTTTAGGTGTTCCAATTTGTTGGACAATACCTTTTTTCATAATTACAATTCGGTCAGCCATTGTCATCGCTTCCGTTTGGTCATGGGTAACATAGATTGTTGTTGTTTTAAGACGTTGATGAAGTTTTGTGATTTCTGCACGCATTGCAACACGGAGTTTCGCATCCAAGTTACTTAAAGGCTCATCCATTAAGAATACTTCTGCATCACGTACAATCGCACGTCCAAGTGCAACACGCTGACGTTCACCACCAGATAGAGCCGCTGGTTTACGATCTAAATATGTGTCTAAACCTAAAATCTCTGCTGCATTCTTTACAGCCTTATCAATCTCATCTTTCGGCATCTTACGAATCTTAAGACCAAATGCCATATTATCATATACTGTCATATGAGGATATAAAGCGTAGTTTTGGAAAACCATCGCAATATCACGATCTTTTGGTTCGACATCATTTACCAAACGATCACCAATCCACAATTCACCAGAAGTAATATCTTCTAAACCTGCGATCATTCTTAATGTTGTAGATTTACCACATCCCGATGGACCAACAAACACAATAAATTCTTGATCTTGAATTTCTAGATTAAAATCCACTACCGTATCATGATCATTTTTATCATAACGTTTATAAATACTCTTTAAGCTAATATTTGCCATACTATTATCCCCTTTTACTTTCTTAATCCCATTATAATAAAGCGGTTACAAATATGATATAGTATTGTTGAACAAAGAAATTGTGCAAGGAGACCATATGACATTTAACGACTTACAAAAACTCTACCCTAGTGCTCGTATGAGCCAAATTAATAATGCGTCCGAATCAGAATTTGTCCTTTATGATGGACATCAATATTTGATGATTAGCCTTTCTGTTCTCAACCAAACAGAGAAAGATTTACTATCCTTAATGTTTAAAGAAAAAGATCAAAATTCAATGTGGTATCAACACCTTATTAATGGAGAAGCTTTAAATATCACGTCTAATAAGCTCTACCATTTCGTTCATTTCCATGTGAAATATTTAAACCAGAATCATGACTTGTGGCTAAAAACATTCAAACACTTCTTTACAACACCTCTTGATGCTTTCTATATTAATAATCATTCGGGTATTATTGTCTTAGATTCTAGAAATTATGACATCGAATCTCTTGAAGGTTTTATCGCTGCACTTGATGATGATTTTTCCACAAACACTTCCTTATATATAGGAGCGGATCGAATGCTTCATGATGACCTTATTGCCCTCTTTAAAGAAGAGACGTTATTATTTCATAAATCTGGATATCCAACACGTATCAACACCTTTGCGAATACCTATTTGAAAGCATATGTGACGCCAAAAATCAGATCAAGTTCAATTGGATCGTCAATTCGACAACTCATTTTATCTCAAGATGAAATGGTTGAAACGATCATATGTATGTGGAATCATGAAGGCAATGTAACTTCATCTGCACAAGCACTCTTTATCCATCGAAACACACTCAATTATCGTATTGATAAGTTTAATGAGTTAACTGGTTTATCCCTACGTCATTTAGATGATCTTCTTTTAGCCTATCTCCTGATTGTATAAATTGTTCTTTTTGGTTTCTTTTTAAGCCATTTTCTTTTACTCGTGAACATTTGGTGTATAATAAGTAAATGTATATAGGAGGTAAACTTACAAATGGATTTATTTGAAGGTTTAAAAGAAAAGATTTCCGGGAAAGACATTAAAGTCGTTTTTCCAGAAGGTATTGATGCACGTATTATCGGTGCTGCAGTACGTTTAGCAGCTGATGGACTATGTCATCCAATTATCTTAGGTAATAAAGAAGTAATTTTATCGTCAGCACAAGATTTAGGTTTCTTGATGGATAAAGTAGAGATTATCGATCCAGAAACTTACCCTGAAGACAAAAAAGAAGCAATGGTTGATGCCCTTGTGGAACGTCGTAAAGGTAAATTAGCTAAAGAAGATGCTTACGAGTGGATTAAAAACGTTAACTATTTTGGAACAATGTTAACATATATGGGTGATGCGGATGCTATGGTGAGTGGTGCAATTCACTCAACAGGTGATACTGTTCGTCCAGCATTACAAATTATTAAAACAAAACCTGGTGTAAGCCGTACAAGTGGCGCATTTATTATTTTCAAACGTCATGAGTCATACTTATTCTCAGACTGCGCAATTAACATCAACCCTAATTCACAAGAATTAGCAGAAATTGCTGTCGAAAGCGCAAAAACAGCTGAACTCTTTGATATCGATCCAATTATTTCGTTATTAAGTTTCTCAACTAAAGGTTCTGCAAAGAGCGACGAAGTTGATAAAGTTGTTGAAGCAACACGTATCGCTCAAGAACTTGCTCCTGAATATCAAATTGATGGTGAACTACAATTTGATGCTTCATTTGTACCGACAGTAGCTCAATTAAAAGCTCCTGAGTCAAATGTTGCAGGTAATGCACGTGTCTTTATTTTCCCAGATTTACAATCAGGTAACATTGGTTATAAGATTGCTCAACGTCTTGGTGGATATGAAGCGATTGGACCAATTCTTCAAGGACTTAACAAACCTGTGTCAGATTTATCACGTGGTTGTGTTGAAGAAGATGTTTATAAACTTGCAATTATTACAGCTGCACAAACTTTAATTAAATAATATTAGACACTCTTCGGAGTGTTCTTTTATTTTTTGAGAAGGATTGAATAAAAATATTAGATAAAATTAGCTTAATAATGCATTAAAACGGGCTTATTGTACCTTTTAAAGAACCTTTTATCGTTTCGCTAAAACTTTATCGAAATAATTGAAATAAATCGACTTTTAGTGTTGACTATATCAAGAAGCGTATGGTATATTATTAAGGCGTTAAGGAATACAAGCAAACGCAACAGACCTGGAGGTTTAGCTCAGTTGGGAGAGCATCTGCCTTACAAGCAGAGGGTCAGCGGTTCGAGCCCGTTAACCTCCACCATATATATGCCGACTTAGCTCAATTGGTAGAGCAACTGATTTGTAATCAGTAGGTTGGGGGTTCAAGTCCTCTAGTCGGCACCATTTTGAATAAGAATGGGGAGATAGCGAAGTGGCTAAACGCGGGTGACTGTAAATCATCTCCTTAGGGTTCGGCGGTTCGAATCCGCCTCTCCCCACCATTCTTTTGTCTCGTTAGCTCAGGTGGTAGAGCAACTGACTTTTAATCAGTGGGTCGTAGGTTCGAGTCCTACACGAGACACCATTCAAAATGCGGGTGTAGTTTAATGGTAAAACTCCAGCCTTCCAAGCTGGCTACGGGAGTTCGATTCTCCTCACCCGCTCCAATTAAATATAAACTGAAGATCGTATATTACGATCTTTTTATTTTATTCTTTGTTGATTGCATTGGTTTTCGATACAAGTCACAGCCAATGAATACCGAAAAAAAGTATTTTTTTATTATTCTCATATTTACAATCTCCAGAAGATTTGTTAAAATAATTAAGCAAGCAAACCTTGCGGGTGTAGTTTAATGGTAAAACTCCAGCCTTCCAAGCTGGCTACGGGAGTTCGATTCTCCTCACCCGCTCCAATTAATTTAAACCAACCGAGAAATCGGTTTTTTTTTGCTGTTTTTCAAGATTTTTTGAACTGTTTTGTATTATTATCCTCAAAGAATTGCTCTGATTCTATAACCGATTGACTTCGTATATCACACTCGTTATTATAAAAGTGCTCAAGATATGTGATCGAAAGCAAAAGCAGAATTTTTATTCTGCTTTTTTTGCCTTTATATTCAGTCACTTCCAAGTTATAATAGTCGAAAGGAGATTTATATGATACGTACATGTGATGCCATGGATTTAGAAGAAGCAATGGATTATGCTTGGTCTCATCAATCAAATCCTTTAACTCAATCATTTCCAAGGTATAAAACGAAATCCGAGTTTTCAAAAACAATAAAAAAATCACTTTGTCTCGCCAAGTACAATGACAATAACGAAATTATAGGCTTTGGTGCGTTTATGATTGCTGAAGATGATTGCATCATGCAGACCGTTGCAGGTATTTACGCTTCAGATGACTTTCAAGAAGTTCTACGTTCATTTGTAGAATATTTAAAACGTGCTTTCCCTAACTATCAATTACTTTGTGGTTTTCCCATTTCAAATCAAACTGCTCTTGAAACTTACGATGGCTTCGATGCAGTATTAATTGATGATTGTACTGTTATGCTCTTGGATGTAGAGCGTATTCCAAAACTAAAGCGTGCTACACTCCACATGGAACCACTCCTTGAATCGAATGAACAACGCTTTAAACATCATCATGACCAAGTAAATCCCGATATTTTTTGGTCTGCTGATAAAATATTCAGAAATAGAAAACCATGGTTGGTTTTTCTCGAGATGAGTAATCAATCCGTGGTCGGGTCGATCACGCTCAAAAAATATAATCGTGTTTATGCTGAAGTATTTTCTTTCTATTCAAGTATGGAATCAGCTTATGAGTTTTTAAATCGAACCGTACGTTATTGTGCCGATCAAGGAATTGAGGAAATTCTATTCTTTGTAGATACAGAAAATGCTATCGCCCTCGCTGCCGCAACCGCGAATGGATTTAGAGAACAAGATCATTACTTTAGTTTTAAAATTATGTTATAAAATATTTCCTGGGTGATTAACAAGAACCCTAAAAAAACACACGTAGATCCACTGTGTGTTTTTTTGTGTTAATGTTTTTTCTATTGCGCGATGCCACTCCGATAATTTTTTAAATCGCTCATCATTGCTAATTTTCGAATCCCATGATGTGTTTTTGGTACGGACATCAATGAGTGTTTCTTTATTCTTAAAAAATCCAGTTTGTAAACCCGCTAAGAAGCATGCGCCCAACGATGTAGACTCTGGGGTAAAGGACCGTTGAACATTCACATCTAGAAGGTCAGCTTGAAATTGCATCAAGAAATTATTGCTTGATGCGCCACCATCTACTTTTAAAGATTTGATTTTAATTTTAGAATCTTCCTCCATGGCTTTCATGATATCGTAGCTTTGGAATGCTATGGATTCTAAGGCTGCTCGAATGATATGATTTTTGTTTGTTCCTCGTGTTAATCCAAATATTGTGCCAGTCGCATCCATATCCCAATAGGGCGCACCTAACCCCGTAAGTGCTGGAACGAAATAGACACCTCCGCAATCACGAACTTTCTGTGCGAAATACTCTACATCAGAAGCATCATCAATGATCCCCAGTTCATCCCGTAACCACTGTATAACAGCTCCTGCTATAAATACCGACCCTTCTAATGCATATTCAATCTTTCCATCTAAACCAATCGCAATCGTAGTGAGAAGACCATTTTCACTCTCAACAAATTGTTCCTTAGTATTCATGAGCAGAAAGCATCCAGTACCATACGTATTCTTTACATCACCCGAATTGAAACATGTTTGACCAAATAAAGCAGCTTGTTGATCTCCGACAACACTAGAGATTGGAATTTGATATCCTTGAATGTTGGTATAGCCATACAAATGGCTACTATCGAACACCTTCGGCAACATGTTCATCGGAATATCCAATGCTTTTAAGATGGTCTGATCCCACTCTAAACGCTTGATATTGTATAACAGGGTTCTTGAGGCATTGGTATAGTCTGTTGCATGAACTTTACCGCCTGTTAGATTGTAAAGTAACCATGAATCTACAGTCCCAAACATCAACTCGCCCCGATCTGCTTGATCTCGAGCACCATCAACATGATCTAGAATCCACTTCACTTTTGTTCCTGAAAAATAGGCATCAATAATTAATCCTGTATTCTTCTTGATATAGTCTGATAATCCTTGTTGCTTTAGATCTTCACAAATGGATGCCGTACGACGACATTGCCAGACAATCGCATTATAAATTGGACGTCCTGTATTTTTATTCCATACGACAGTGGTTTCACGTTGGTTTGTAATGCCAATCGTCTCAATTTCCTCTGGGCCAATCCCTGCCCGAGCTAAGACTTCATTAAGAACACCACTTTGAGTTGCCCAGATTTCCATAGGGTCTTGTTCTACCCATCCTTGTTTTGGATAAATTTGGGTTGTCTCCGTCTGTGCTTTCGCAATGATGTTGGATTCTTTATCGAAAATAATAGCGCGTGAACTTGTAGTTCCTTGATCAAGTGTAATAATATAGTTCTTCATGATTATCTCCTTATTTGATTTTATTATACCATTCTGTTCTGAATCTTAGGTGATGATTTGTCTGTTTAAGTTGTTTATTGAGCTATTATGTGGAGAATAAATCACGTTTTGAATAATTAATCATATTATTTCGTTTTTTGCCTTTATTTGCTTTACATTGTTCAATTTGTTTGTTAATATAGTAAAGCATTAAGGAAGTAATTCGGAGGTTTAGCTCAGTTGGGAGAGCATCTGCCTTACAAGCAGAGGGTCAGCGGTTCGAGCCCGTTAACCTCCACCATTTTTTTTTGCTCAAATTTTTGCTCAAACTGCCGACTTAGCTCAATTGGTAGAGCAACTGATTTGTAATCAGTAGGTTGGGGGTTCAAGTCCTCTAGTCGGCACCATAATGTCTCGTTAGCTCAGGTGGTAGAGCAACTGACTTTTAATCAGTGGGTCGTAGGTTCGAGTCCTACACGAGACACCATTTAATATAAATTATAAGCATCATCTTGATGCTTTTTTTTTATGTCTCAACCATTAATATTAAATAAATATAATGAGAAAGCGATAACATCAAGGATATTTTACACATTCGTCGTAAAAAGTGATAAAATGAATGCAGTTTTGTTAAGGAGATTTCTTATGAACATACTAAGTCAATTATTTTTAATCCTCGCATTTTCTTATGCAGGTGAAACGATCACAACACTACTCCACTTACCTGTACCCGGAAGTATTGTTGGACTTTTTCTTTTATTCGGCGCATTACAGTTGAAGCTTATTAAAGTAAAACAAGTTGAAGAATCAGGGTCGTGGCTTAAGAATAATATGGCGTTTCTTTTTGTTCCAGCAACCGTAGGTATTATGCCTTATTTCGACATTATCCAAAAATCCTGGTTAAATATTACAATCATTTTAATCGTTTCAACCTTGATTACGTATATTGTTACAGGAGTTGTTGCTGAGTTTTTAAATAAGAGAGGTGTACATTAATTATGATTTCACTTTATAATAGTCCTCTTTTTGGACTTGTGCTTACTTTTGGTGTCTATCTTGGATCTCAACAATTACAAAGAAAATTCAAGTCACCACTTTTGAATCCACTCCTCATTACATCCTTAACAATTATTGTTCTTCTCACTGTGTTTGGTATCGATTATGAAAGTTATAACCAAGGCGGTAAGTTTTTAACCGCACTGATTGGCCCTGCCACAGTTGCACTTGCGATTCCTCTTTATAATAATCTCGATCTACTTAAAAAGTATAAAAAACTTGTGCTTATTAGTACACTGACAGGTGTTATCGTACATGCACTTTGTATTTTAGTTCTATCTTTAGTTTTAAATCTCGATTCGAAGATGATCGCAACAGTAATTCCTAAATCGGTTACGACCGCTATTGCGGCCGATGTTGCATTTAGTTTAGGCGGAATTAAAACACTTACGATTTGTATTGTAATTGTAACAGGAATTCTTGGAGCAGCACTTGCACCGATTATCAATAAGTGTTTCCATATTAATAACCCCTTAGCTCAAGGTCTTGCATTAGGAACCGCTGCGCATGCAGTTGGAACTTCTAAGGCAATCGAAATGGGTGAGTTACAAGGCACGATGGCTACGCTATCATTAATTTTAACTGGACTGGTTACCGTAGCACTAAGCCCGATAACATTGAAAATTATTACTGCTATAATGTAGATGAGGTGAATTATGAAACATATTTTATTTGTATGTCTAGGGAATATTTGTCGTTCTCCTATGGCTGAAGGTATATTTAAAAATTTATACGGAGATCAATATGTTGTTGGGTCTGCCGCTACAAGTTCTTGGGAACATGGGAATCCTGTACATCCTGGAACAGCATCTATTTTAGAAGAGATGGGGATTTCCACCCACGGAATGTTCTCATCACAACTAACAATCGACGATTTTTATCGATATGATTATATAATCGGAATGGATAAAAGCAATGTTGAAAACATCTTAAAGATTGCACCTAAAGGAACCGAACACAAAGTTTACCTATTCCTAGATCTTGTAGATGATTTAAAGGGACAAGAAGTTCCAGATCCCTATTATACTGGTGATTTCGAAGAGACTAAAAATCTTATTTTACAAGGCTCTCATGCATGGAATCAATTCCTAACTAAAAAAGAATAAACTTAAAGTTTATTCTTTTTTTATGTTTGTAATTAATTCACCTACTAAAGCCACGATTGGGAAGATAATCCATCCCGGGTGCCATAAGTTCATGGTAAATCCAAGTATGAGATACACCATGGCTGCAAGTCCCATAAGAATACCTGTGATATTTTCAATACGTTCCTCACGTTTTAAAGTTTCATTTAAACGAGCAGATCCAGCTTTACTTTTAGCCCATTCATGGCGTGTTGTGAGTGTTGCAATGTGAGTTTGATTTACACCCGCATTAATAAACAATACCACCGCAAGAGCGGTAATGACCATAAATAATAATGAAGAGTATTGTTTAATATGCATAAATTCTTCTAAATATACAACTGAGAATACTGCGATGATGCATAACGCCACACCAAGAACGATCGAACGAATAAAGAATGGTTGATAATTCTTTTGAATTTGATTAAGTCGTTGATACTGAACTGAGTCCACGATACCTTTATCTGTAATATCATCGTAGGTTGCGTAGAGCATACCATAGTATACAAAGAGCGTCACACCTACGATGAGAGAAAGAAAGAAAATAATCAGATTATCAAAAAACTCTGTTGAACCAATTCCAATCATAATTACTGCAACCCCTATTGAAATCATCATTGCGAATCTTCTAATAAATCTAAGATACTCATCAACGCGCGCAGTTTCAAGATAAACGATGTCTTCATCATCGACCATATTTAATCCAAGGGCCTCTTTGAGCTCTTCAATACTTCCAAACTCTCCAATTACTAGACCAATTGCCTCTGACTCTCGTTTTCCTTCTTCAATATACTGATTAAATTTCAACTCCATCGAGTCCGTCATGTTCATTTTGAGTTTTTCAACTTCATCTGTTTGTGGCAGTGATTTAAACATCACTTCGATATAATCTAAAATTTGATTCATAATGTCTCCTCCTGATTTTGTGTAAAAATATCTATAATTTCCTTCACAAGATTCCACTCAACACATTTCTCAAGATAGTATTGGTTCCCTGAATCTGTAATATGATAGTAAGTTCGTTGACGACCTTTTGTTTCTTCTCCACCACTATATGATTTGATATACCCGTTTTTTTCGAGACGGGCGAATGTGGAATAGAGCGTTGTTTCTTTTATAGTATACTTTCGATTTGAAAGTTCTTGGATCTTTTGGCCAATCTCATATCCATATGAATCATTCGAGCGCAAAATATAAAGAACAATCGTATCATTGTATCCTCTCATTACATCACTACTAAGCATTGAACCACCTCTACTTCATCTGTCGTAGTAAATATAACACATCTACTACGACAGGTAAAGTACTTTTGATTTTTATTATTAATTTCTCACATAAAAAAAACCAATCGCACATTCGCAATTGGTTGGTAATTAAAAATCAATAACAACAATTTCCGGTCGGGCAAAAATTCGAATCGGTATAAGATTAACGGTGCCACCTACACCAGAAGTAATGTAGATACTATGATTTTTGTCATGGACTAAACCATAACGATAGCGTTGTCCGTACTCGCTATGATTCGCAGCAGGTGCATAAAGACCAAAGAATGTTAATTGTCCACCATGAAGGTGGCCTGCTAAGGCAAAATCGATATCTGCATCACTATCTAATTTAGGTGCATAATCTGGATTATGAGTGACAAGTAAATTTAGGCTATTGTCATACTTAGGGAGTTTTATTTTTCCACGTTTATAGTCATCCACACCAATTATATTCATACCATGGAAGCGAACAACTTCGTTTTTAATAACTTGTACGTTCGCATATTTCAAACCTTCTAGCGAGGTTTCGAGATCACGGTAATCATGATTTCCCAATACACCCACTTTAGGTGCTTCAATTTCTTTTAAGTAATCAAAAATGCGATTGTTTCTGCGATGCTTTTGGTGAATATAATCTCCCCCTAAGATTACTAAGTCAGGTTCAAGACTATTCGTTTTATTGACAACATTTTGTGCAGCATGGTCTAGAAAATTACGACCTCGATGATCAAATTGAAAGTCAGAAATGAACACAATTCTTTTCCCTCTCAATTGTTCAGGAATATCTTTTTTTACTTTAAAATCCTTTATATTTATTTGTTTTGTTTTGAGCCAATAGTATTCCAGTAATCCGTAGAGCACTAAAACTACTATAAGAATAAAAATGAATAATACAATTTTAAATACCATAGGTCACTCCGTTCATAAACTTATAAAAAGTTTGGAAACAAACTATATCACGTTCAATATTCGTTGTCATCGATAACACATGTTGATTTAAGATAATCATTTTGATAAAGGATTCGTAATCCATCGTTGAGAAGATCGGGCTTATGAACAAAGTTGGAAAGTTCATCATGAATCAGTTCCGCATAACCACCGGTAATCAACTTAGTGCACTTCATTCCTAATTCTTTTTCCATCATTGTTGCAAGACCTTGAATTTGCGCAACCAAGCCGTAGGTAAGTCCCGACTGAATGCAACTATGTGTGTTAGTCCCAATGACATTTGGAGGAACTTCAAGTGATACTGTGGGAAGATGCGGTATATAGTGGACAAGAGCATCCAGAGATGTTTGTATCCCTGGAATAATTACACCTCCAGAAAATGCACCCTCACTATCAATGACACTTATTTTTGATGCACTTCCAATGTCAGCGATAATTATAGGCGTTTTATACTGTGAGAAAGCACCAACTGCGGTCGCAATAAAGTCCGCTCCAATTTCATTAAGATTATCTAATTTCACCTCAAAATTTTGAATATTATCAATCGACACATTATAGATACCGCAAGTAAATTGTTGTGTTAAAACATCAACAATCATATTTGTGATGTTTGGAACAACACTTGATAAGACCACAGCCTCAATATTGAATTCCAGCGATTCAAGATGGGACGTGTAATACGAAACAACATTATTTTTTTCAGTAATGATTCTCTTTTTATAAACTATTTGATGATTTTCATAACCAACTATTACCGTATTTGAGTTACCAACATCGATTGTTAAGATCATAATCTTACCTCTTTTCATAATTACCATACACCATTTCATCATAATATTCTATAATTCATGATACAGATTTCTACGTCTGTATCATGTATGTAAGACCTGAATCTTCAAGTTTTAGTGGTAAATCAATTGAAAATAGTGAAATACTTTTTATCAACTTTACCCGATAACGACCCGCCTCCCGTTTAGTTTGAATTGAAGTGCCATTACACATCTCTAAATCCGCTGTCTGAATTTCCGAGCTATGATAGTGATTCATTCTGGTAATCACATGTTCCTTACATAAAGCCAAGTTGTTTTGTTTATGATTTAGGTCAATAATACAAAATAATACACAAATGGAAACCATCATAAGTATTATTTGTAAGTATCCTTCAATTGCTTGTTTCATTAATTACGTGTTGTCATTGTTTGCCACTGATTAAGGAGTGTTGTTTTCAACACATCTTTAAATTCATTCGAAAAAACAATCATACCCGTCGCAATTACGGTTACCACAAGAACAAGTCCATATTCCTCAAAAAAAGCTTTTATACAACTCACCCCCCTTCCATGAGTGATACAACCACAAGTCCCATTAAAAGTAAAAATAAAATACCTACACCCACGAGCGGAACTAAACCCATTGCACTAATTTGCGTAATTTTCATTTCTTTCTTCTGATTTCTGGAGAACATAAGCCAATGATGTGATTCCGCAATCATCGCATTAAGACGTGTAGATGCATCATCAGTACCTGCTGTACCCACTCGATGAAGTACCTTCATGACTCTTCTTACCTCCAAACTATCGTAGTCTTTTAGGAAAGCATGATAAGGATCGATTGACGATGGATGCATTTCAATCCCCTTCACAAGTTCGTTAATAGAATAGCGTAGTGACTTTGGTGCAATCTCACCACTTGTCTTGATAGCTTGATAAACCGTATTATAGGCTAATAAGCATTGCAGTTCTCTTAGCCATATCGGAAATTCATATAAAAGCATCGAGAGTTCTTTTCTATACTGACGGTATGCTCTCAAAAAAACTAAACCTTCTATAAGAAAAAGCATGATAGATCCGAATAAAACAGCTCTCCTACCACTTAAAATGCAAGGAACCAAAATATACAATAAGTTTTTATGAAGTTTCATATTACACGATGGAGTTACGCGCGTTATTCGCTGATATCTACGATATAGTTTCAGAAATAATAAATCTAACAACGGTTCCCCAAATATATGGACTATAAAAATATAGAGAACACTGATACAGAGCCTAATCAATACATTCTTCCTCGCCAAACCATGATGCTTTCATTCCTTTCATTGTTTCCATAAGAACAATTAAAATCACAATCAAAAATCCAGTTACTGCATACTGATAAAGCCATGAATGGACAATTTCCACAGTTTCACTTAACATTCCAATCGAAAGATAAGCAATTCCAATACTCATTATAGTGAGTAGTAATACCTTTAATCGCATCCCTAATAGTTCTTGATTTAGTTTTTCTGTATATGCCTTCCACTGATCGAGATCTTCTTCATAACTAAGAAGTGCGTGATCGAGTCCGGCATTTCCATATGTTTCTGCCATTTCCATAATTACAGCGAGCGTTACAACAAGATAATGTGTCGAGATTTTTCTATATGCACTAATTATGGATTCTCCACATTCGATTGCACTCAATATGATGTCTGTATACGATTTGAAAGAGGGTTCAGTAGATACAATATGTTCTAAACATGGCAATACTTTTTCCCAGTTTCTAAAAAACGATGCATTTGAACTTAGAAAAAGATACAAAGATTGAAAGTTGTTTTTTTGATTTTGATAACAACAAATAATATGAAGTTGCATAACACCACAACAAATCGAGAATACACTCAGTAAGGCGATAAATGAAGTCTTAAGTCTAAATAAAATTCCGACAGAGACGATGGAAATAAGTAGGATAAGCGCGACCAAATAGAGTTGATAAGCCTTGAACATACCCATATGGAGATTCGGTTTAGTAATACACTTCAATGCTTGTACAAAATCGTGACGATTACGATAAATATATATATATGCAATTAATAAAACAACTACCATTTTACACCATACAATTCAGCTTTTTCCTTAATCAATTCTGGAATTTTAGACTGTAGACGTTTACCTTTAAATGTATACAATCGATAGTGACCTTCACGTGTATAGACAACAATTTCTCGAACATAACGTTGAATCCCTGCAGAAGAAATTTTTAAATCAATGTGGATACCAATATTAATTGCGTCAAAGATTTTCTGCTCATTTATATATTCAGTCGCATTGATTGGCGTCATCTGTTGAATTCGATCCGGAATTTCCATCGCACTTCGTGCATGGACCGTACTCATAACACTCGCACCAGTGGAAATGCATCTTAATAAATCAACGATTTCCGCGCCTCTCACTTCACTCAGTAATAACCAGTTTGGTCTTTGACGCAAACTCGCTTTAATCGCTTGCGAATAGTTGAAACGATCATCAACTTTAATTTCTACTGTGTCTAAAGGCGGATAAATCTGTTTGAGGTGTAATTCATAGGAATCTTCAATTGTAATGATTCGCTCATCACGACTGATATAACCCGCCAAAAACTTAATCAATTCAGTCTTACCTGCTCCCGGGAGTCCACTTACCAAGATATTACACTTAGAACGTACCGCATACTTTAAAAATTTTAGAGCAGAAATACTCATATAGGACGAAGATTCAATATACGATTCACTCAGACGCAACTTAAACGTTGTCTTTCGAATTGAGACACTCAAGAAGCGTGTAACACTTGGATGAATGACACTGATACGCAAGTCATTCAAATCAGTTTCGAGCACAGGATGTTGTTGGTTAAATGGTAGATTAACAATATTTGATAGACGTGAGCACATTCTCCAAATGATTTCATGGCTCGAAAAATTACGATGTACGAGCCTTCCTCTTACTAAATCATCTATCCATAAATCCACACCATTAAAATTAATATCTGTAATATTTTCATCCTCTACAAAAGGTGTAAGCGGACCAAAATCAAATGCTGGTGTTAAAATGTTCTACCACCTCTTTTTGTAAATCATTTATTACACTTGGAATACCACTACAAATCACTACCGATAAATCTCCCATTTCTAAAGCTCTATGAATGATACCTTCCACTTTTCGGGGAATCGCGAAACTTAGGACACTTGGTTGCTTTCCCACATCAATTTCATGTCCATCACGATCTCGTACGTTTACAACTCGAACACCTTTCAGTAAGGGAATTATCCTACTCCCACCATCAAATTCGCGAATTTTTACACTTAAATTTACGTAATCACCAGCCCTCAACAGATTCCCTCCTGTATTAATCATCGAGGCTTCTGCACTCATTAGTACTTCTTCAGGCTCGAGTAACAGTAGCGGTTTTCCGTGTGCGTCATCAAAATGCTCAAAGTCACGTCGATCAACAATTTGCCCCTTATACACCGTATGTCCAAGTCGTACATACCTACCAATGATATTCTCTTTATTACGAATCATAAATTCATTGATTCCTTTTTCTGGCAACGATATTTCCTCCAAATGATGATCTTCAATTTTTTCACGTTGTGTTAAATCGGTATTAAGGCGATAAACTTTTTCAAACCGACATCGAATCCGCGTCATTATTTCAATAAAACTTACGATCATAATCACACACAATACGGATAGTACAACTTTTCTTTTAATTAAAACCCCTCCTCAATCATCAATTCCCCAAATACAATATCCAATCCCCTTACTTTCGTTTTATATATAACCTGCAGCAACTTTGGATAAAAATGATACGAAAGATCGACTATTTCACCATATTGATCATTCATTAGTTCCGCAAATGCAGTTTTAAGATTATCATCAGGATGCATTTCTTGGATTAGAATTTCCAAAGCATTTCGATATTGAAATCGTTTTTGTTGATATTCACGTTTAAAAACAGAAAACGACAACATCGAAAGAAACAACATCATGACCAAAATGACATATCCATAGGCCAAAACAATACTTTTCATATATCACCCACTTTTAATTAAAGTTCAAAACAAATATTTCCTATCAAGAAAATAAAAAAAAGCAGACTTTCGTCTGCTTTAGTTCGGTTTAACAACCAAGTTAACAATTTTATTTTTAATTACAATTTCTTTGATTACGGTCATGCCTTCAAGATTCTTTTGAACTTGAGCTTGATCATATACAAGAGCTTTTAATTCATCTTCTGGTAAATTATTTGGTGCAACGAATTTAGCGCGTACCTTACCATTAATTTGAACAACAATCTCTAATTCATCAAGTACTAATTTACTTGGATCAAATGTAGGCCATGGTTCGTAACTAATATCCCCATTTCCAGATACAATTTCGTAAAGTTCTTCACCCAAATGAGGTGCGAAACAAGCAAGCATTTTAATAAAACCAAGCGCATATTCTTTATAGAGTGTCTCTGCTTTATATGCTTCATTCACAAAGATCATTAACTGTGAAATTGCTGTATTCATACCAAATGTTTCAATATCATGTGTAACTTTTTGAACCGTTTGGTTATAAACAAAATCAAGGCTACCATCATTGGTTTCGGTAATTTTATCTGACTCAACCATTAAACGGTAAACGCGGTCAAGCCATTTACGAATTCCATCAAGGCCACGTGTACTCCATGCAATAGCACCATCCAATGGTCCCATAAACATTTCGTAAACACGAAGTGCATCCGCACCGTGACTTTCAACGATATCATCAGGGTTCACAACATTCCCGCGTGATTTACTCATTTTCTCATTATTAGCACCAAGAATCATGCCTTGGTGGTATAGTTTTCCAAATGGTTCTTTGGTATCGACAACACCTAAATCAAAGAGTACTTTATGCCAGAATCGTGCATAAAGTAGGTGGAGTACAGCGTGCTCCGAACCACCCATATAAAGATCTACGGGCATCCAATGTTTTAGAAGTTCTGGATCACCAATCGATTCATTGTTTTCTGGGTCAATGTAGCGTAAGTAGTACCAGCAAGATCCTGCCCATTGTGGCATTGTATTTGTTTCGCGACGTCCTTTAGTACCATCCGCAAAGGTAACATCCAACCAGTCACCTGCATTCGCAAGCGGGGACTGACCATCACTTGCCGGTTTATAATGCTCAACCTCTGGAAGTTCCAAAGGAAGTTCATCGATCTCAACAGTTCTCATGGTTCCATCTTCTAAATGAACAATTGGAATTGGTTCTCCCCAATAACGTTGTCTTGAAAATAACCAGTCACGAAGTTTATATGTAGTCTTCGCTTCACCATAACCATTCTCAAGCAACCATGATTGCATTGTTTCAATCGCTTCATCTTTACCCATACCATCTAAAAATCCAGAATTGATATGAATTCCATCACCGGTGTACGCTTCAACAGCAATATCGCCACCCTCAATCACTGGAATAATTTCAAGGTTGTATTTCTTAGCAAACTCAAAGTCACGTGTATCGTGTGCAGGTACTGCCATAATCGCACCTGTACCGTATGCTGCAAGAACATAGTCTGCGATGTAAATTGGCACTTTTTTTCCATTAACTGGATTAATTGCATAAGCACCTGTAAATACACCAGATTTCTCTTTATTCAGTTCAGTTCGTTCTAAATCAGACTTGTGTAACACTTTTTCAACATAAGCATTGACTTCGTCAATATTTTCCGCTGTTGTAATTTCTTTAACAAAAGGATGTTCTGGCGCAAGAACACAGTATGTATTTCCAAATAACGTATCCGCACGTGTTGTAAATACTGTAAATTCCTTATCATGATCTGCAATTTTAAAGATAACATTGGAGCCTTCGGAGCGACCAATCCAGTTAATTTGCATTTCTTTAGTTGAATCTGGCCATTCAACCAAATCCAAATCTTCAAGCAAACGATCTGCATATTCCGTAATTTTTAAAACCCATTGACGCATTGGCATACGAATAACATCAAAACCACCAACTTCACTCTTACCATCAATAACCTCTTCATTTGCAAGAACGGTACCCAATTCTGGACAGAAGTTTACAGGCTTTTCATCAACATAAGCCAGCCCCATGTCATAAAGCTTTGTAAAGATCCACTGAGTCCATTTGTAGTAACCTGGGTCTGTTGTAGAAATCTCACGACTCCAATCATAGGAAAGTCCTAGACTTTTAATTTGATCGGTAAAGTGAGCGATGTTTTGCTTTGTAAATTCATTGGGGTGGTTACCGGTCTTCAAAGCAAATTGCTCTGCTGGTAAACCAAAAGCATCCCATCCCATAGGGTGTAATACATTAAAACCATTCATACGTTTATAACGTGCAATTACATCCGTAGCTGTATAGCCTCGTGGATGACCTACATGAAGTCCATTTCCCGATGGATATGGGAACATATCTAAAACATAGTATTTCGGTAAATCAAAGTTATGAACATCTGTTTTAAACGTTTCATGTTCATCCCAATAATTTTGCCATTTTTTCTCAATTTTTAAATGGTTATACATTTTTTATCCTCCTATAACATAAAAAAAAGTACCTATAAAGGACGAATTGCTCGCGGTACCACCTTAATTCCTATCGATATTCGATAGACTCTCAATCCTTTAACGCAGGGGACGTAATTTCCTACTGATTCAGAAATTATGCTCAAAGATGAGTTCAAAAATCTTAATACACTGATTCGCACCAACCATCAGTTCTCTTAGCTATTTTAATTTTCTACTATTTCTTATCATCGCTTTCTTAAATAATAGTTGAAACATCACTAAAAGTCAACAAACCAAGTCATTAAAAAGAGGCGTCTTACGCCTCTTCATTTTTAGAGCCTTCTTTAACAATTGCCATAAGAACAATATTGGTTACGATTAATCCCGCCGCCAAAAACATTGATGGTTTACGATTCGCCTTTTTCACAGCTTTATTCACTAATTTCTTCATCAAAGCCTCCTATAAATTTAATCTTGTTTCTAACTTATCCAAGTGATAAACATCCCAGAGATTGATGCGTTTAATGTTTGAGTATTGCTCTGCTTTTTCAATGAACGCACCGTTTGTAACAACTATACCAATTTTTGCTTTATGGAACACTAATGCAGCCGCGAGTTCTGAAATCGGCTCTGTCCCTACTTCTTTAGGATTAAATACGATTTTAAATGCACAACGCATCCCATCTTTTTTTGCAACAACATTGACGCCATGCGCATATTTTGATTCGGGAACTTGAATCGAATCATAACCTAACAACGGCAATAGATCTAAGAAATAATTTATAAATTCTTTTTGATTGCGAACCTCTAAAACATGTTTAGGTGTTCTTGTTTTAAAAAGCGAAGATATAAAACTCATATTTAATACCACCTTTCGTTAATCAATAATAAGACCCAGATAACCAATCAACGCACTCGCTTGATCTGCACGAATGCGCATTCCTTTAATGAGTGATGGTGAATATACAATCGTATCAAATGTACAAGAGGTTAAATCTAAAGCGTTGCAGCGTGTATCGGATAGATTTAAACCCGTTAGCTCGCAATTCTTAAACTTCATATTCTTATACTTTGCCATCATCAACGACGACTCATTAAGTCGACATCCATCAAACAAAACATTCTCAAAACTTGATTGTGATAAATTCATAAAATTCATTAGCGTATCTTTAAAAACGACATCTTTAACTTTGCTGTCATAAATTTCACTGGCCATTAACTTACATGAAAGAAATTCACATCGATAAAGATAACTTTTTTGTAGAGAATGATTGCTTAAGTCACAACGGTCAAACACGACATCTAAAAACTCTGCACGATCACAAGCATCCATCTCAAATTCACATTTACTAAAACAAACTTGTTCACATTTTACTAATGCGTGATCTTGATAAATCAAACATGATTCATACCGTGTATTACGTTTTAATTCCGAAAATAGCACTCGAGCATTGCTCACTACAAACTCTTCGATAAATTGAGGTCTTTTCATAATGTCTCTTTTCTATAAATTGCAAGACCAAACTCTAAGCCCACATTTAGGTGTGAATACTGCGTCAGTCTTTCAATATTTTCTTTAGGTGTACGATGTGCATACGGTGTCATCGCAAAAACATTTAAAATATCCTCTGTCGATGTAATCTCGATAGGTCCTTTAATTTGCATCACATCGAGCAATTGAAATCCCTCATACATTTTCACATCAACATCGTTTGCATAAGGTTTGTCATAAACAATTTCTTTGAGTTCCATCAAATGATTTGCAAGTGGAAATACCTGAATAAAAATGCCATCTTCTTTTAATACCCTTAAGATTTCTTCAATTTTAAATGGCGCAAAAACAGATAAACACCCATCAAAGGTATCGCTCATGATCGGTAAATCAAAGGTACTGCCAACAGCGAGCGTTAAATCGCAATTTCGTCTTGATCCTAAATCAACGGCATTCTTAGAAATATCAACACCATAAATCGTTCGTCTAGGCTTAAGTAACGATTCGGTATACCAACATTCACCACAACCAGCATCCAAGATATGATTGCACGAAAACTGATCAAAGACATATTGAATTTGCTCCAACAACATCGCATAATAACCTTTATCTAAAAAATTTCTTCGTGCCCGAACCATTTGCTTATCATCGCCATGCTGTTTCGTCTTATCTTGCTGTGACATGAGCAAATTTACATAACCACTCTTGGCCCGATCAAACTGATGACCCTTAGAACAAACGTATGAACGACCTTGTTCTTCCAATGCTTGTCCACAATTCGGACATTTAAAATATGTCATATAAATCCCTGCCTTACTTAAATACAATTATACCACACCTAAATCCCTTTTCTAACAACATACTTAACATATACATACGCTATGTTTATCTTGCAATTTTTGAAAATAGTTCTATAATTTAAGAGACTAAGGAGGTCATTATGAAAAAAACATTACTTGTCCTACTCGTTTCAATTTTCGTATTAACCGGTTGCACCTCAAATAATCTCATGAAAGATTATAAAGGTTTCACCAAGAAAGATCACCATTATGTAACAGCTGATTCGGAAACGATTATTAAGAATTTGGAAGATTCTAAAGAAGGCATCTACTACATTGGTTATGCTGACTGTCCATGGTGTGTTGCATTGGTACCTGAAATGGAAACCGTAATAACAGACTTAGAAACAAGCTATAAAGAACAAGGCATTGAAATCAAACCTGAAATCATGATGTTAGATGTTCAAAATTCTGAATATAGTAATAGCGATGACTTGAAAAAACGACTATCTGATTGGGATAAGAAACTTCCAGAGGCACTACGTTCAAATGGATATGTACCCTTTGTTGTTGCGATTGATAAAGATGGAAAAATTCAAACACATCTAGGTACTGTTGATGGTCACAAACCTCCAGTAGCACTAACAGAAACTCAAGTTAAATTCCTGCATTTACGTCTTAAAAATATGTTTGACGGAATCGATGCACACAGAAATTAATAAAATTATTAATATTTAAAAAGTAAAAAACGAATTCCTCTTCTTTAATTAAGAATGGGAATTCGTTTCTTTTATTATAATGACTTATTTAATTGGTTTATGAACAAACCACCAGTCAAGGTATTCTGTATCGCCTTCGTTTGCTTGTGCTTTTCGTTTTTCCGCATCTGCGATTGTTGATGCAGGTGGAACAATACCGTGATCACCGATAAACTCATTATTTGGCCAGTTTTCAGGGATTGCAACACTATATTTATCTGCAGTTTGAAGTGCTTTTGTAGCACGAAGTATCTCATCAATACTACGTCCGACTTCTTGTGGATAATACATTGTTAATCTTAGCACACCTTTATCATCTACAATAAAGACTGCACGAACTGTGTTTGTACCCATTGCAGAGTGAAGCATACCAAGTTGTGATGCTGCACGTCCTAATTCATCCGCAATAATTGGGAATGGAATCTTAACATTTGCATGTTCGTCAATCCATTCGATCCATTTCATATGAGCATGAACACCATCAATTGATAAACCAATTAATTCTGCTCCAATTGCATTAAACTCATCGGCAGCTTTCGCAAATCCAATAAACTCTGTTGTACACACAGGTGTAAAGTCACTTGGGTGACTAAATAGAACGAACCATTTTCCTTCATATGCATCCGGTAAAGTCATTTGACCTTGAGTGGTTTTCACATTTAATGTAGGAAATTTTTCTCCCAACAATGGGAATGTACTGTTGTTTTCCATATATATCCTCCTAGTATAGGGCACTTGCCTTATATATCCATTATAGTGATAATGATTATCATTGTCAATGAAATCTAATGATATTCTAAGCTCATTTATGGTATGCTTGTGTTATATTTACAAGGATTGAGGGAACTTATGCCAAAGATAATACATAATATTGAAGAAGAAATATTTGCGAGTGCAGAACATCTTTTTTATTTACACGACTATGAAGATGTAAGTATGAAGATGATTGCTAAGGAAACAAACATAGCCGTCGGTACGCTTTATAATTATTATCGCGATAAAGCGTCACTATATGCCGCTGTAGTGCATAAAAGTTGGGCTGATACATTTGCTCGTTTAAAAAATTGCATTACGACAGAGGTCGACTTTAACGCAAAATTTCGTAAACGTCTAGAGGTTTTATACTACGACTCCGAAAAAAGACATGGACTTGGAGTTCATTTTAAACGAGTTCGAGGAATGAATGCTGAGAGCTTAGAAGATCTACAAGGTTTTGTTCTTACGAATATTAAAGAAGTCTTTAAAGATATGCCCATTGCGAATCCTTGGGTATTTGATACTGAAATCATCACAAAGTTAATTTATTCATTATTATCTAATCTTTCATTTTTGATTGAAAATTATCCGTTATCAAAACAAGATAACATTGATTTTCTATATCATTCATTAATCGCATTCTTCCAGTAATTTCTAAAAAGACCACATCAGCTGAATGTGGTCTTTTTTAGAAATTGGTAATGTGGTTGTATAAAGATTGATCAATATGTTCCTGTTCTTCAAGTTTCACAAGCATCGCTTGCATATTTTCTGTGAAGTGTGGCATCGGTACACATTGACGTTTTCCTTCTTGATAAACCTCATAACATATATACATTAAATCATCGATGTTATTATGTCTCTTCATTGACTCCCGTGCAATACGACTTGTTTTAAACTTTACTTTCATTCCCCATCCAGAAATTCCTGCAGGAAATTTATACGGTAAAATTTCTTGTTTAAAATGATTCATATTAATCCCTCTTCCACGAGCGATTAACAGTGTTTCTCGTATTGTACGTATACAATGAGCTAATGCCTTACTATTTGTCATGACATACTCAACAGAGGGTCCTGGGAAACTAAGATTTCCATAAAGTGCCACGGTAGAAACAATCGCTGCACTTACGGACATCCTCACCCACATCCATTCCAACATATCATGTGGAATCTCAAATGTTATATCACAACTTTTAAATAGGGACATCATAAGGTTATAGTTTTGAATGCGAGCATGTGATTTCGACTCAATCATAACATATTCATTAACAACTGCTTTAAGAACTCCGTCCTCATCCATTGAGCCACCACCTACAGGATATCCTAAAATATAATTGTAGAAACCCATAATTTCATCCAGGCGCTTATGGTCTTTCCATACTCCAGTGAATAGTAATACGGTTCCATGAATTTTCGCATTTCTTAAACAATCCATTGCTTCCTTTAGATTACCCGATGAGACACTGACAAAAATAAAATCATACTCTTTTTTTGTTGATGGATTAATTTTATAGTCGTAGGAGAGTTCTTTTCCTTTTGGATTAAGTCTTCCATCAAGTAACTTCACATGAACACAATCGACATGTTCTTTTCCTTCACGAAGGAAATGTTCAACATTATGACCGGCACGAGAAAACAAGGAACCATAAAGCGTTCCGATCGTCCCCAGACCAAGAATTAAAATATCCATGAGCTCACGCCTCACTTCCTTTAACTCTATTTTAAACGATTTCTAAATTATTTTCATCTTTCTTATTGTTTTCTTAATCGATTATAGTTTCGATAGAACCGTTGATAGCGTCTCCTTGATATTGGTAAACGCGTACCATCGTTTAAAAAAAGCAAACTCGAAGACACAGCTCTTACATATTTTAAATTGACCATGATACCTCGATAACAGTGTTCAAATGCGAATCGTGATAAAAGTTTTTCCCAAATCGAAAAGATACGATTACTATAAAATCTCCCATTTTTAGTTACTACTGCAATTTTCCTACCTTCTGTTTCTACATAATAAATATCCTCTGCACAGACACGTTGTGATGGTTTTCCATCTATCACAATACAATCTGACCAAGGACGGTGCTCCTGAATTATCGTCAACAAGCATTGATAAAGTTTATTCGGACAAAACGGAATATGGTAAGTATGTTTAAGGACATCATCCACCCTAGGAACATCAAGATACACTACATGTTGATCTAATCCTAAATGTTTCGATTGCGCGAAACAATGATCTGTTATCACAATTTGATAATGTTGATCAACTTTCCGAACAGAATCAGCAACAATTGGTAACAACAAAATCTCACTACATTGCGTCACCACTTTTTTCACAAGTTCTCGATTTTTTTCTGTTTTAATACACATGGCAATAAATATCACTTCGATCACCTCATATCTTTCTCCACAAATTTATCGAATGTATAAACGCTTGTAAATGCAGTTTGCTTAAGTGGTATTTATATGCATAAGTGGTAATTTTAATTAAACTTTTTTTCATACAAAGCCTAATCATTTACCTTGACTTATATCGACTACAAATGTAATCTAATTGTAGAGGTGATTCGATGAAACACACGAAATTGGTATCAGATTCAGAATGGGAAGTATTACGCGTATTGTGGACATTAGATCATGCCACAAGCCGTGAGGTTGCCGACCATTTTAAACACGTTAAAAATTGGGAACCTGCAACAACTAAAACATTGATTAGCCGTTTGGTGAAAAAAGGTTATGTTAAAGCGGATACTGAAGGTAAAGCTTATGTCTACCGTCCTACAATGACTGAGAAACAAGGAACGCAGAGTCGAATCATGGAAGCATTTGATTCAATTTGTGCTCAAGAAGTTGGGAATACGTTGCGAAATATTATAGATCACTATGATCTCTCCCACCAAGATAAGAAAATGTTGTTGGATGTGTTGAGCGATAAAAAATCTGTTGATTCCGTTGACTGTAACTGCGTTGTTTCATGTGGTTGTGATCAAGATAACTGTACTTGCAAGAAAGCGTAACGCGCTTTCTTTTTTTCTTAAGAGAGTCTTAATAGGTTTTAGTAGCAATCTCTCATATAATAGAAGCGAAAGGGGATTTTTATGAAAACATTTAAAATAATTGAGACACTTAAGAAAAGTTTTATTCAAATCAAAGATGACACATTCCGTTATGTACTTATTATTATCCTCGCGGAATCAATGTCGCTACTATTAATTAAGCAGATTGCAGATCGTGTGTTTAAAATTGCACTTTTTAGAGCAAACATCATCGGGATTACAAACGAGAATTTTTGGGAACTATTAGGAAGTCCTACATCACTTGTATTCTTAATTATGAGTGTCCTACTCATCGCGATTTTTATTTTATTTCAACTCACTGTAATTATAAAATTTGCGAATCGTCCCTATGAAAATCGGAAATTGGGAAAAAACGATTTTATTAAACCGCTACGAAAAATTTTTTCGTCGCAAATTTTACTCATATTAGTTTATATATTTTTAATCATGCCTAACGCTAATATCGGCCTCACAACAAATATAACATCCAATGTACACTTACCTCGATTTGTTGTCGATGCTGTTTTAGAAAACCCTGCAGGTTTAATTGCATATACTTCAGCTATTGTGTTAGCCTTTATTTTAAATATTAGGCTTTTCTTCACACCTGTAATCTTCATCACTCGAGATGAACTTAGCTTTATAGAGTCTGCAAAAGAGAGTTGGAACCTTACCAAAAAAAGAAGTTTCAAAATATTTCAACTCGTTACGGTAATTACCTTATTAACGTCTGCGATTACGATTGCGGGAGTTTTCCTTCTTTCGATCCCCATGGCTTTAGTACCCGACACAAAGATTCAGGTTGCGAAAATTACTGGAGCACTTTCTGTATCCATGATTTTCTTTTTTCTAGCATTCACGATTTCGTACTCAAGCATCTTTACCTTACAGGCTATAGTCGTTGCATATCATGAGATTCTGGGCGAAAAACCCTATTTACGGGAGAAAAACTTTGCACCTAAAAAACATCATCTCCTTGTCAATATTGTTATGGTTGTTGTCTTTATTGTATTTGGTGTTAACGTTTACTTGAATACACCCAGCGACGCTTTGACTTCCTCGACCAAAGTCGTATCACACCGTGGTGAATCTGTAAAAGCAATTGAGAACACACTTGAATCGTTACAAATTGCAAGTACATACAAGCCCGACTACGTTGAAATGGATATTCAAATGACACAAGATGGACATCTCATTGTGTTTCACGATAATACGTTAAAACGCCTCAGCAAACAATCTGACAACATTCATCTTCTTACACTTGAGGAAATTCAGAAAGTAACCTTAGTCCACAATGGATACGAAAGTCGAATTCCAACTTTTGATGAATATGTTGCGGAAGCAAAAAAACTTAACCAACCGCTTATGGTTGAACTTAAAACCTCAAAGTATGATCAAGATGACTTTATCGAGAAAATGATCGCCACGCTCGACAGATATGAAATGCGTCCTGTGACCGCGTTTCAATCACTTGATAAAACCGCAATTCTTAAACTTAAAGAATTGTATCCCGATACGTATACTGGTTATATACTTGGCTTAAATATTGGTGGATTAGAACGATTGGATGTCGATTTTTATTCTATCGAAGATTCCTCTATTTCTTCTCGTACATTAAATGATATCGAACGTTACAATAAAGACCTTTTCGTTTGGACTGTAAACGAAGAAGATCGTATGGATTTATACCTAACCATGGAAGTTACTGGAATTATAACTGATCATGTAGAAGCTGCACAAAAAGTTATTGAAGACCTAAAAGCAGCAACACCCTTTGATCGAATTTATAAGGATGTATTATCTTCATTAAAATAAAATTGTGAAAGTCATGCTCCAATCAGCGTTTTCTTAACAAACTCTTTGTTTCTATTCTAAAATCCCTGTTTTTCGTAGAAACTGCTGCTTCAAACCTTTTCAATTTAAGTGAAAATCTATAAACTTATGCCGAGAGGATGTTGTAAGCATGAAAAAAAACTATTTAATTGTATTTCTAATTATTACTAATTTATGTTCTTTAAGCTACATTGGTTGGAAGCAATCACAACCTGTTCCCTACAAATCTGAGTTAAGAGTCTTTGTAGAAGAGATTTCACGGATTACCGGAGAAAGCCTAGATGTGATCAAAGATGAAATACGAACACTTGCGAAAGACAATAATTTAAATAAAATGGAAGCTGCACAAATTCGGCTTCGAGATGCAATTTTGTCGCAAAACGAACATAATCTATTTCAAGAATAAGGACCGCATTTAGCGGTCCTTATTTATTTCATCCATCGTTAATTTTATGGCACCTGCGATCGTCGCAGGATTATTTCGGGGTTGTCCAAAATGGTGGGATACATTCTTCATTTGTTCTTGAAAACATTCTTGAAACAACTTCGAATCGACTAATGTTCGATCCATGATTTCGTTATAAATATATGCGTACTCGCGAAGCCCTTGCTCAAACCAATACACGTGTTCTGAGCTTACGGCATATGCCTTCAGCCAATCCCAAATGATTTGAGGATTACTGATATTGGGATTATCTATATGACAATGCTTGCAAAGCAATACAAAATTCGATGGCGTATCCAATCCGCCTAAAGACTCCGCAAGAATATGACATCGGTCTAAACGTTTTTTTACACCACATCGCCAACAGTGTGTACCCGCTTGTTTCGAAGATACCGTCAAGTTCAGCGCATCGATTTGGGAAGCCCAATAATCCGCAATCTCTTGTTTTGTTGTTTTAATTCGCTTTGTCATTATAACCTCCTACAAAAATAACACAGATATCTGTGTTATTTTTTCATTGCTTCAATCGCATCTTCTAATTTCTTGTGAGGGTCTTCCCAACCCTTAGGTTTAATGGTCTTACCATCTTCATTGTAATGTGGTTTACCATCTTCCCAAAGCTTACTCATATTTGCATGTTGAACAATTTCAAAGAGTGGTTCTGGTTCAATTCCCATCTCTACAAGCGTTCCTAAAGCAAAATAGATTGTATCGATCATCGCATCTGCCTGTTCAACAATATCTTCCGCTTCGATAAATTCATTAATTTCTTCAAGCATCCATGCATAACGTTTCGCTGCGCGATCTGCATCCATCATTACAGGCTCATCTTTTACTGGATGTCCAAATTTCTCGTGAAATTCCTTAACGGCATTAAATTCTTTATTCATTCCCATAATAAACTCCTTTTATATCTGATATTAAGATATGTTGTCTTAATCATATCAAATAAAGTGAGGAAATTCATGTCATAGGCTAACCTTTATCCTCTACGACGATTTATTGTGATAAATACCATTCCTAAGCCAACAAGTAAAATTGATTCGAATTTTGACGGTACACCAGTAAGCGGTAAATAATTTTCCGTTGTAGTATAATTTGATTCTTTGTTTTCGGGTGTATCCGTTGGTTTATCTGTCGGCTTAACCGTTGGCTTATCCGCTGGTTTATCCGTTGGTTTATCCGTTGGTTTGTCCACTTTATGCACTTCAAGATTTTTGAATGCGGCCATTAAGTTAAGATATCCTTCATCGACATCCTCTTGTGTTATGTCCTTTTGATTCAATAATGCCTGTACATTCACTAAGACAACCTCCAGTGCATTCCAACTTTCAGAAGTATAATCACTCTTTACTAATGTCTCTATCAATTCAATCAAACCATTAATTTGATTCAGCTCTAAACTTGCTGGAATATTTATCGCTTCAAATTCTTTATAGACTACCGTGCGATGATCTTCGAATGTAACCTTCATAATTACATCTTGCGAAGGAGTCATTTTACGATTTAGATTTTCGCGGGGAACATTATAAAATGTTGTAGTGATGATCGAATCTCCTGCACTTACCTTTAAATCATTAAGTTGATATTTATGTTTAAAATCAATTTTTTTCGTATCGAGTTGAATTAATTCTTCTCCTAATTCAATTTTCTCTATATTTTTTGTAATTGGAGCATTGCGAAGTATATGTATGACATGCGTATCGATTGTAATCCCATCTTCTGCCAGTGCTTTAACATGATAGCTGGTTACACCGTTAAAAATGTCTAAATGTACGCTTCCCACTTCATCAACAGTTTTAATTATTCCGTGGTCTTCATTCACAACAGTAATATTCTCATTTGGTACATTGGCTTTGATTTTAAGTTCGAGCGTATTCTCACGATCACTATAAATAAACGAGTCATGATGGTTTAAATCAACAGTTCCAAAGGATGCTTCGATATCTTGAAGTTCAACTTCATTCGAATTAACTTTATTGAGATAAACGTGCTTGTTATCAAGTATAATTGAATCACGATTTTCGATCGATACCGCCTGCAATTTCCCGTCCAAATCAATGTAAGATAATTCAAGAAGATCTTCAGGAATTGTGAGAATCATCTGATCTTCAAGTTTTTGATTATGAATTGACGCATACTTTTCGCCGTCTTGAGTTGTATAAGTTTGGTGGATACGATTTGAGAATTTACCACTTGATGCCTCATGGATTACATCAATATCATATGTTTTCCCATCATGTAAGTGAATGATATCTTTATCCACATATTTTATTTGCTCTTGATTTCTTACGAATACATGCGTTTTTCCTTCATAATTCGTTTTAACGCGATACAAGTTTGCCTCTGTATTCAAAATCTCGACGGATTCAAGTTCATACGAATTCGAATCTGGAATTTGTATCTTAAGGGGTTCTACATCGCCACTATCCAAAAGCGACCCGTTATATATTTTAAGATCACTCACTTCAAACCTGCGATTATTTTGTGTATTACCCCATCCTGCAAAGGCTAGTACTGGACTCTCACCGAGATGTTCAATATTTTCAAATGTATGAATGAGTTTAAATGCTCCATCTTTCAAAATATAGGCGTTGATTTTGTTATTGAGGTGCTCCAGTGCAAAAGTTTGTTTGACTGTAAAATTATCCTCAATCGTGTTGGTTGCGGCTTCTTTTCCTTGTCCATGAATCTCTTGTACAAACCCAATTCCATCTGCATGAGCGCGTTTTCCAACTGAAACATAATTATCACGGTCTAAGGACCCATCTTGATTTTGTTTCATAAGCAACATATAACTCGAATCCCAACTGTTTGAAGCACGTAAGGGTAATCCATCCAATGTCGCAACAATCACCCGCTTCCCGTCATTAACGGTGTTTAAATCAATGCCTACAAGATTGGATAAGCGGTTATCTTTCCCCCATAAATCTTGACCATTCTCACGATCGATGGAAAATGATGTCGAATTAAGACTTAGTCCTTTATTTTGATCTTCAACAGAGATTTGTGGATTTAAAACAAGTTGATCTTCAGGATTATCCACAACGAAGTACACAAGTCCTTCTTTCCCTTCATGGCTTATGGATGCTTTCGCAATACCACTTTTCTTAATGTTTGCGATTCCATTTTCAAATGTGATGATCGATTCATCTAAACTTTCAATGTGTAAGTCCTATAGACGAATCGATACGCCATCAATAATAAGGAATTGCGGTTCACTGGAAGGGTTAATCTGTATAATGGGATTCTTCACACTTAGATTATGAGTCTTTGATTCATCAACAGTTATTGACTTAATGTTTGATTTAATGATCGTATCGTTCCAAACGGTATAAGCATAAATATCGGTTTTTCCTGTTTGATGTGCACGAATGATACCATCACCATCCACACTCACAATGTCAGGATGGGTCGATACATAATAGATATCACCCACAGGTTCTGTTGGCTTCTTATTTTCACGTTTCGTTAAGATATTTAAATCTTTATCTTTAATTTCATAATGATGATCTTGCATGCCCTCTATGAGAACATTTTTTTTGAGTCCATCATCATAGGTATTACCTTCTACATGCACATTTTTGCTGTTCTTAAATTCTAATACATTCGCTACAGATCCAGAATTATTCTCTGGACCATTTGGTAATATCCCTAAACCCTCTACTTGATTTCCATTTGCTTCAAGACGAAGTGGATGTTCACTCCCAAGAGCAATTGTTTCATCTCCATCAAGATGGAGTTTAATCTCTGGGTTAAGTCGAAGTACTTTATTATTTATAAATGTTAGGTTCTCAACACTTTCTGCTCGGAGTACCCCATCACTTTCTAAGTAGAATGTATTGTCTTCAATAAGAATGTTTTTATGGATTGGATTCTCCGCGGATGGAAAGTTCCCTCCTTTTGTAACAGGATGGAAGTAAATCGCGGGTGCGTACTTCCACCACGTTCTTCCAAGTGATCGAATTTTAAAGGTATTATTTCGTATTTCCAAATCACGAATAGGACCAGATTCATACCATTCATCCGAGTCATTAGAGAAAAACAAGGTTGGCATGGTCGGTGCATCAAATCGATTGTCTTCAATAATAACTTTCTTTCGCGACGTAACAAGAATCATCCGCGTAAATACATTTTTAAAATCATTATTTTTAATAAGAATTTCCGGTGTGTATGTTATGTTTTCCGCAACATATTTCGGTTGATTTCCAATTTTATCATCCACATAACTTGGAATCGCTTCTTCAAATTCCACAACCATCTTGCGCGGATCATTCGTATTGGGCCCTTGAACACGTTTGACGGTATACTCTTTTTCTGAGTCTTTGGATTCGAGGGTATCACGAGAGTAAAAGACTACCTTATCTCCAGGATAGAATTGTGGAAAACCACCCTGCTGTTTATGAATATAATTTAGTTGTAAGGTTGTGTCGGATATTCTTTTTTCCACACGAGTAAACGTTCCATGAATATTAATAGGATCATCATGGGTATTATTGAAAAATGAATTGGTGATTTCAATTTTTCCTTTTGAACCTGATACATGAATGCCATCGGCATAACTTGAAGTGTTTTTTCCAGTCTCAATATCTGTTTCCATTCTTAAACGATTAAAATAAACATTCTCAGACATCTGGACAAGAAGCCCAAATCCATGCATATATGAAATCTTAACATCCTCAAATGTTACGTCCTTACTCTCCCACACGAGCGCACCGGCTGTACTGCGTTCAGTATTGGATAGCAATTGGTAGTTCATACCCAATACCGGATCGATTTGCGGCTTTGTGTTGTAGGTAAAGCGTAAAAGTCCACTGGGTAAGGTTTCGATGTTTGAGACACCATGAAAAGGGTCTTGGTTCGCATAATAGCTACGTCCCATCATTTCTGTAGGATATTTAACTTGAATTCCATAATTGCGGTGACCATTACGTTCCGTCCAATACGGATTTCCGCTTGAATCCATTTCTGATTTCCATTGGATCGAATTTCCTTGAATTTCATAATTAAAATAGGACGGAATAAAAAAATCGACGGTTTTATTTTCAGTATCGAAATCAAAAACAGTCATTTCGGATGTTGTTGGAACTAAAAAGTCCCATGATAAATTATGTATTTTGATATTTGAAGATTTCACAACACCCAAAGCCATCATATTCCCTTCGAAAAGTATTTGTGACCCTTGACCATTGAGTGTTAGATTATGGTTATCTTCGATTAAAAGTCCAATATGTTTGGTTGGAAAATCAACACTGTCTGTATTGGATGTGTGGATTTCCCGCGTTTGCGCAAACTCTTTGGTTATACGATATGTTCCTGGATCAAACTGAACTTCGACCGGTCCTTCATATTCCTTTGCCTCCTCAAGTGCTTTAGTTACAGCCGGGCCACTTTCTTTCATTCCTGATGCATCCGCACCATAATCATTTACTGAGATGATTTTCATAGAGTTGTCCCCACTAATTTTTGTGATTGGTAACAATGGAATCGCTAGGCTAACTGATAAAAGTGTCATAACCATGCGATATTTACTTTTTTTCATATTCCCCTCCTGTATACGCTTTCATTAATCATTATAGTTAAATCTATGATGACTATCAACTTTAAACAGGTAAACATTAGACGTTAAGGATACTGAAATTTACTAAATACATATCTTTCGTTTAAGTTGTTTTATTTATGTGCGCAAATGATTGGAATTTTTTGTGGAGAATTTGTTATATTTAATATACAAAGTGATTGAAAAGAACCGGGTTTGTTTTCTTGAAACTGGTTCTTCATAAAGAAAGTAGGTCCCCATGAAAAAAGTAAAGAATGTTATTGTTGGTTTTGGAAAAGGCGGTAAAACGCTCGCAAAAAAACTTGCTTCTGAGAAGGAAGAAGTTTTAGTAATTGAAAAATCACCCGAGATGTATGGTGGCACATGCATTAATATTGGATGTATTCCTTCAAAAGCATTAATTCGCGGTAGTGAAACTCACATCCCTTTTACGGATGCAGTCAGTACAAAAGACCAAACAGTTTCCCTTCTTCGAAATAAAAATTATTACATGCTTAACGATAACCCACTCATCACCGTTGTAGATGGAACAGCTCGTTTTGTTTCAAATACAATTCTTGAAGTTGCAAGCGATGCGATGGAAACGTATCATATCGAAGCTGAACGGATTTTTATTAATACAGGATCTGTTCCCGTTCCCCCTCCATCACAAATGCTTCAAAACAGTTCGTATCTCATCGATTCAACGCAAGCGATGAGCCTAAATGCGCTTCCTTCAGATTTGGTTATTATTGGAGCTGGATATATTGGTTTAGAATTTGCTTCAATGTTTAAAGCTTATGGGGCAAATGTGACCATTCTCGATGAAAAAGAGGTTTTCCTTCCACGTGAAGATCGCGATATCGCAAATACGATTTATGATACGCTTACAGATATGGGAATTTCGATTAATATGGGCGTAACGATTAGCGCTGTGGATGATTACCAAGACCATGCTTTGGTAACTTATATTACACAAGATGAACTACACAGTATCAGAGCCTCTAAAATCCTTGGTGCAATCGGGCGTAAGCCAAACACTGATGATTTAGGTCTCGAACATACGGATATCAAACGTGATCAACGTGGGGCAATTATCGTTGATGCACACCTTAAAACAACTGCACCCAATATTTGGGCCTTAGGTGATGTGAAAGGTGGACAACAGTTTACTTATATTTCACTTGATGATTTCCGCATTGTGGAAGATGATCTCTTTGGCGATCATCAGCGCACAACTGAAAATCGAACGACTGTACCCTATACCCTGTTTATCACACCACCACTTTCAAGAGTTGGGCTTACTGAACAACAAGCTCTCGAACAAAACATCGATTACCAGGTGTTTAAACAACCTCTAAGCGCCATCCCGAAAGCACATGTGAGTGGTAATACAAAAGGGCTCTTTAAAATCCTAATTGACCGTTCCACAAATCAAATCATTGGTGCTTCTCTCTTTGGGATTGAATCCCATGAAATGATTAACTTAATAACACTTGCCATGGATTTAAAACTCGATTACCGTGTCTTGCGTGATCGTATTTATACACATCCTACAATCACTGAGTCCTTAAATGATATCTTGAAATAAAAAAAAGAGTGAGACGCTCGAATTTGCGTCTCACTCTTTTTCTTCGCTACTATTTGATGAGCAATACAATTGTTTCCACATGTGTCGTTTGAGGGAACATGTCTACAGGTTGTACCTTTTCAACACGATAACCACCATCTATGAACGATCTTAAATCTTTCGCAAGAGATATTGGATTACAACTTACATAGACAATGCGACGAGGTTTTGAAGCAATTGCGGCATCAATAAATAAAGGATCAAGACCTTTACGCGGTGGGTCCACCACCAATACATCAATTTCAATGCCTTCTTTAACCCACGTTGGCATAATTTTTTCAGCTTCACCCACTTCAAATTGCACGTTTTCAATGTGATTTAATTTCGCATTTTCCTCCGCCATAATAATTGCGTCTTCCACAATCTCAACACCATAAACAAACTTCGCTTTGTCTGCTAGGTTTAAGGTAATCGAACCAATCCCACAATATGCATCAACAACAACATCATCGCTTGTAACCTCTGCCATTTCAATAGCTTGTTGGTAAAGGACTTCCGTTTGTTTTGTATTAATTTGGAAGAAAGACTTCGAAGAAATCTTAAATGTTTTCCCTAAAAGTTGATCATGATATAGATCTTCTCCAAAAAGAACTTTTTGTTTGCTTCCCAAAATTACATTTGTTTGTTTGGTATTAATATTTTGAACGATACTTACCGTTTTGGGTAAAGCTTCTACGATCGAATTCACAATGTCTTTTTCAAAAGGAAGTTCCGTACCATTTGTAACCAAAACAACCATTAATTCTTCAGTGTAGTGTCCTTGTCGGACCATAATATTTCGAATTAACCCTGTGTGATTTGCTTCCTGATAAGCCTCAATCTTAAAATGACGAAGTAAATCACGAATAACCAAGATTGCTTTATCCAATGCTTCTTCTTGAATATAGAAATTTTCAACCGGAATCAGTTCATGCGTTCCCCGTTTAAAAAATCCCGTTTCTACTACGCCCTTAACGGATTGTACCGGTATGGTTGCTTTATTACGGTAGTGCCATGGATTTTCCATTCCAAGTGTTGGTAGGACTGGAACACCTTCAAGATCAATCACACGTCCTAAGGTTGCTTTAACTTGATTCTGTTTATACTCACATTGAAGATCATATGCCATGTGTTGAAGCGGCATGGTACCAATGCGTGTTCCAACTTTATCAACCAATGCTACACGTTTGGGTGATGGATTTTCAATGCTTATAATACGACCATAAGCATAGCGTTTGGTCACTTTTGTGACAGAGATTGTTACGGTTTCACCCGGTATTGAATTTTCCACAAAGATTGGAAAACCATCTTTCTTAACCACACCAAACCCTTCAAATGTAAGGTCCAGTACCTCAAGTGTTAATTGTTCATTTTTTATTACGGGTATTTTCTTCATATCCATCACCTTTTTCTTCCTTTAAGAATAGCATAAATTAGGACCATTGGCACAACTTTAAGCATACAAGATGCAAGCAACACGCTTTAATTCTATAATAGATATAAGGAGCGTGATTGATATGGAAATTACAAAAAAAGGAGTTCCAACTTCTTTAGCAGGGTCTCTTCCTGTTATTGGACAAAAAGCACCGGCATTTAAACTTAAGAATTTAGAGGATGTTTATGTAGGTACGGAAACACTTGCAGGAAAAGTTGTCTTACTTAGTGTCTTCCCCGACATCAACACGCGTATCTGTGATTTACAGACGCGTCATTTCTTCCAAGTTGCAAGTGAGCTTGAAGATGTAACAATTGTGAATATTTCTAATAATACTAAAGAAGAGTTTGCATCATGGTGTGCAACCAATGGCATTGATAGTGAAATGCTACGAGATGAAGATCATTCATTTGCAGACGCTTATGGTATTTGGATTCCTGAATTTGAAGTACTTGCACGATCGATATTTGTGATCGACCAAGCCGGTGTTCTTGTTTACTCAGAAATAGTTCCCGAAATGGCACAAGAACCGAATTACGAAGCAGCACTCGCTGCCGCAAAAAACATCTAATTTTTAAAAGAAAAACGAACATGTTGATTCATGTTCGTTTTTTTTACTTTATTTTTTCTTTTTTGAGAACCAGTAGAAGACACCTCCAATGAGGACGACTCCAATTCCCACATAAATTGCAGTTTGAGTTGGTGTAACACCCGTTCCAGGTAATTTACCACCAGGTTTTTCTGCTTCTTTTTCTAAGATTGTTATTGGTAGTTCTGTTTTCTCACCTTTTTTATTTGTATACGTGATGGTTGTGGTACCTGCTTTTAATGCGGTAAAGGTTGCAGGACTATTGAAGGTTGCGGAGAAGAATACATCATCATATACCCATCCTTCACCTTTTTCTTGGTCATCACTACTTGGTGTTAAAACGAAAACATCGCCGACACGAACTTTATCCGGTAATCCTGTAAGTTTTAAAGTAACCTTAGGATCAGGTTTTGGTTCTGGTTTTGGTTCTGGTTTTGGTTCTGGCTCCGGTGCTTTAACATCAATGTTCATCGTATCGCCTAAATATTTTGTGAATATTCCATTGGTCACATAGCGATAATCATCTTTTTGATGTGCTTTGTTTGTAATCGAGTTTGCGAAGATTAAAAGGTCATGTGTATCATTTTTTAGTTCAATGGCCTGAATTGAATTTTTATATGTATCAATGTGTTCTTGCGACATAAAGCCTTCAATTGGTTCTTCATCGGTTGTTTTAATGAGTACTTTTGATCCTTCTGGTGCTTTAACGATGCTGTTTCCACCGTGACCATACATAATATAATCGTTATCTTGAGCATATTTCGATGTTATGTAACTGGATTCTGGATACGTAACTGTTGTGAGTGCATCATAACTCATGTCGTAATTTGCTTCGATATCCAAGCCCATTTTCTCAAGTGAATCGAGCGCATATCCCCCATATCCAATGTAGGATTTTCCGGAATTTACGGCATTACGTTCATCCTCACGTAATGAACGATTCCCAATCACAATATCTGCTTCATCAAGATCTCGTGTTAAGTCAAAACCAAGTTCTTGTCCCCAAACATAATAATCCCAGTTGAGGTTTGTATTAAGACGATTGGTGTAATTTGTATGACCGTAAGGCTCACCCGTATCTTTTTTCACTGCATATGTTGGTGCAGCACCTGGTACATAAAGTTTTGCGGATTTTGTGATAACTTGAGCCTTAGGCATAGCATTGGTTCGTGTTGCTTGAAGTACATAAGAATCTTCTATCAGATTAAATGTTGCATCAGACATTACAAAGTCTCCATTATGATCACCTGATGTTATAAATCCAACTGCTTCTTCAGACTTGAGCAGCTCATTGATTGCTTGTATCGAAGCGACGCTGTTATTAGAGAGAATCACAATTTCACCCTTACCATCAACATGCGTTGTGGTTTCAGGTGCTGCATCAAGCCATGAAAACTCTGCGCTTTCAAATGCACCAACTTGGGTGATCACATCCATATCAAAACCACGTAATTCCGAAAACGCAGTAAGTGGTTCTGAATAAAGGTCAGTCCAATTTTTAATGACAATGTTATTGTAGAGGGCAGCATTGGCCATGTTTCGTTTTGCTTGATGCAAATCAACAAGCATGGTTCCTTTAGGATACTTGGTTCCCTTAACTTCTACTTCATTGCCTAGCACTTTTACCTTAACATCATTACGTAATAAATATTCCATCATTTCAGTTGCAGCATGCAAGTTTTTTTGCATGGATGGTTCCATTGGAATTACATAATACTCTGGGAAGAAATTATTATTTTCTTCATAACGTGCACGGAAGATATCTGCTTCTGCGCCTTTTTCATCTTGTTGGTTTACGTAGTATGGACGAATTTCGTCCGCATCAATATTTTTATGACCACGATCCCAACCTTTAAGTTGATTTGTATAGAATTCTTTCTTATGCATTCCCACATAACGACCGTTGTTTAATAACGCATACTTAACAGCTTGGGTTGCATCTTCATTTCCATACGGTACTTCAACGGTATAAGCTACCACACCATGTAACATTGAATATTGTGGAGTATAACTTGAAGACATATCGTCAAACGGTTCCCATTCATAACCACCTTTATCGCTTGCTTTTAAATAATCACGCATCGGCATTTGGAAACTGTTAATTGATTTATTATTTGTTATGGCAACACCGCCAAATTCCTCTCCTTGAGCCAGTGCATTTTCAATAAAAAGATCATACTCCACATTCGGCTCATGTGTTGGTGAGCAAGGCTCAATTTGGAATTGGTTATAGAAACCATGAATTTCATAAAGATTCACAGGGTTCCACGTCGAAATAAGACGCGCCATTGCTTGGGTTTCAGGTTGTGTTTGATATGTATTATCACGGTTTAGGTCAAACCCATTACCATTGGTACGGACATTTGTTGCGGCCGCATCCGCATTCTCAGCAGGTACGACGATGAAGAAGACATCCTCAAGCATCGTTTTAATGTTTAAGTCTACTTGCTCCATTTCATAGAATTTCGCAAGTTGTTCTTCACTTAAATTTGCGGCTGCATCAGTACTGTCTGGGTGTTCTTCACTTTGAACGCCATCCCGGATATAACCCACACCGGTGACATCATTCTCAATGAGTTCAGACCACTTAATACCTCTGCTCGCTTTTTCCGCTTCGACTTGTGCTTTCCCTTCAGAAGTTAATCCATTAATACGACGGTATTCAACACTTCCATCAGCATTTTCAATCATTACCGATAAAAACTCCATAATTGCATCGATTCCCGGATTTTCATCGGAGTGAATGTTATTGTAGAGAATCGGAACTTTATAATCAATGGCTCCGGATTCAATATCTTGAATCACTGATTGTGGATCTGCTTCGGCGCGTTCATTTAACGCAATATGATTTGAAAGCGTCTCAGCCGTATCCGCAATAAAGATTGCATTCATAGGTCTTCCCATTGCAGTTTGGCCAAATTCACGTACTTCCGCGTGAATTCCTTTTGATAAAGCTAAGGCCGCAAGGTCTGCCAGTCGTTGATCGATTTCACTATAAAGTGTGTAACTGTTATACGGTTTAAATAAAACAGGAGTGGTCGCTAAGACTTGGTCGCCCTCTACCAGTTTTAAGTCATAAGTCCCTGTGTAATCTAGGAGTGCATTTCGGATTAATGGTCGTTCACGTCCATCTATTCCATTCACACCAAACATTAACACATTCTTAAACGTTAACTGTAGTCCTCCTGGAATTACCTCTGTTTTAATATCCTTGAATAAAGGATCTCCCGTAGTGGTAAATTTAGTTGTAAAGACTGTCCATTCATCTAAGGGAGCTCCCAAATATTGATATGGAAAATCTTCTTCATTTTGGCCCCCTTCTTCCCGTGTCAAAGTCCATGACGCAGTTTCAGCCAATGTTTTAAGCTCCTCTGGTGTTTTCCCCTCAAACATTACTGTAGCTTTATATTCCTTTGACTCGGTCATCGAAATAACTTCAGACTCACCTGTAGTATTTACAAAATCAATTACGGGTTGAGTATCACTATAAATTGGTCGTGCATGACTAAATACAAGTCCAATCGACAGTACAAATATGGTTAAGCATTTTAGGATTCTATGTTCATTTCTTTTGTCCATTTTTTTCTCCTCATTGTTTTTATAAAAAAATATACGAACATCCAACACTTAAACCTCTGCAATCCCCCTTTCTTTTTCTATTAAATTTGTGAGCCTATTAACTCACGCTAAGCATATTGTAATCAATTATATTTACGGTTGTAGGACATTTACAAAGACTTTTTATGTATAAACTGATGCAGTTTTAAATGTGCTTTCTTCCTAAAAAGCAAGATACCAAAGCCTTCACACCTAAATACTCACACTTTCTTGAATTTCGTGCAATTTTGTCATAAAAAACAAAAAAAATGATCGTTGCCAATCATTTTTTAATTTTAATATTGTTTAAGCCCCATTCGATATATTCACAAACTTCTTCGGTAAAAGCCGATACAAGAATACATCCCATAAATATAAAAACCATTCCTGGAACATCATTCCAAAAAAAGATCGCAATCATCATTAAGATTTGAGTTCCTATCAACAACACTTCTTCGAAACGAGCCTTATCAATAACCAATGCCTTTGCATACTCCCTATCCGACTTTAGTAAATCATCAACAGGTACACCATAAAACTCTGATATCTGTATCAACATAATCGCATCGGGATACCGTTTGCCTTGTTCCCAATTTGAAACGGCTTGTCGTGATACGTTTAAAGACTGTGCGACCATTTCCTGAGTAAGAGATTTCTCCTCTCGTAATCGTTTTAAATTATCACTAAGTTTCATAAAGCCTCCTAATAGTCAAAGCCTATCAAACGGCTCCTCAAACGTAAAGACACATCTTGTTGCATCATAGTTTTTCAAGAAGCATCACACCAATTCCTAGAATCCCTGTTAAAATAATTATCTTCGTCGGATCCAGCTTAAATTTTTGTAAACCGATGATTGCAATCACGAACAAAAAACCATTTGAAACATCAAATTGACTAAAGGCAATCGCACCTTCACCAAAAAACGCTGTAATAAGGATTGTAAGCCCCGCTGAAGCAATTAAAGCTACCACCGTAGGTCTTAGTCCATCCAGGACATTTTGAATGATGGTGACGTCACTAAATTTGTAATAAATCGTTGCAAGAAACAGTACAATCACAATCGATGGAAAAATATTACCCAATGTTGCGGCAACAGCACCCGGAATACCCGCAACCCTTAGCCCCACAAATGTAGCTGCATTCAAAGCAATCGGTCCAGGGGTCATTTGCGAAATTGTAATTAAATCAGTAAACTCAGTCATCGTAAGCCAACCATGACCTACAACGACTTGACTTTGAATTGGCGCAAGGGCAGCATAACCACCACCAAAACTTACAAGTCCAATTTGCATAAAAGAAATAAAAAGTTCCCAAAGAATCATTGCGATACCTCCGAAGTACTACCTTGATGCAAGGCTCCTATAAAACCTGCAGCAATAATAATATAAAGCACGTTAATTTTTAAGAAATACGCTGCAATAAAAGACGTAACCATTATAACAACGGGCAATGTACGCTTAAGTTTAAATACTTGACGCGCCATCGACATCACAACATCCACAATGACTGCTGCAACACCCGCTTGCATACCGTGTAACGCAGCATTCACAAACACATTCGCTTTAAACTCTGCATAAAACTGAGAAATTATTGTAAGTAAAATTAACGGCGGTAAGATTGTACCGAGAATGGAAAACATAGCACCTATGATTCCGTCGATTTTATATCCCACTAAGATTGATGCATTCACCGCTAAAGACCCCGGTGACGATTGTGCAATCGCCATCAGGTCCATCATCTCTTCTTCCTCAATCCATTCTAATTCTTCCACAAACTTAGTCCGCATCAACGGAATGATGACATATCCGCCACCAAACGTAAATGCACTTAAATGAAACGATGATTTAAACAACTTCCAATAAACCTCTGATTTTTTCATAATCCACGACCTTCCACTGTTTACTATTTTATCGTGTATCTTTTCAAGATTGCAAATGCGACAAAAAAAGAGCGTATGTCACACTCTTATTTCTTAACTAAATTTAGATAAATCTGTTCTAGTTTTTTTACGTTTATTTTTTCATCAAATCCTTTTTCAATCAATTGTTCCCGGGTACTTCGACGCTCATAGTCTAAATGCCCAACAATGTAATCCGACCACTCATGGGGATTATCGATTGGTAGAAAGTGAAAGTTATCGGTCAAAGCACTTTGACGATCGATCGTATCGGATGCAAAGCATAAAAGTCCTGCAGCTTGCGCCTCTACTAATACATAAGGTAAGCCTTCGAAAACAGAAGGTAGCATAAAGACATCGAGAACCTGCAATACATCCGGAATGTCATCCCTTAACCCAAGAAACTTAACGTGATCTTCGATTCCAAGATTTTTAACTTGATTCTTCACATCATCAAGCAACTCTCCTTCACCTGCTAGCGCTAAAATCGCATTGGGTTTTGTTTTTAAAATTTCCGCAAAAACTTCGATTAGGAACTTATGATTTTTTTGAAAATTAAACCGTCCGATATGACCAAATACCAATTGATCATCCAACTTTAATTCTTTACGCAATCGTTTGCGTGTTACTTCATTATATTCGTATTGTTCAAGATCAATACCGTTATTCATGATTGTATAATCATGGTCTGGATAAAGAAAATCTCCTGCTTCTTTTGAACACGCTAAAAGCACATCCGCATAATCAGGAATTTTCTTCATTAATTGATCTTTATATTTAATCAGCAAGACATTGTCAACAAAATGACGACTCCCATGAGAATGAGAAATCATATATGGAATCCCTATTTTTCGAGCAGATCGAAACAACAATGGATTCAATGCATTCATATGACTGTGAATAATATCATATTGCTCTTTTTCGAGCATTTTTAGAATTGTTTTACGTGAAGGATAATTACCAAAAAATTCTTGTGGTGTTAAAGGAATTCTAAAAATCTTTCCACCCTTTGTTATGACTTCTTTATCATAATGGCCTTCCTTGCATCCAAAAACAAGAAAATCAATATGTACCTTGTTTGGATTAACATTTCTAAACACACTCATCATATACGCTTCAGTACCTGCTTTTTCAAGCGTACCACCATGGGCAAATAATACTTTAATTGGTTTCATAGACACCTCGAAAATAATCGTATCATTTAAAAATTACGATTGCAATGACCATAAAATACCACTCAACCGTTATTATTTTACTTGATTATAATATTCTATAAATTGATTCATGACACCATCAATAAACGTTACAGTACCCTCATCAATTAACATCCCTGATTCATCGAATTTCGTATGAACTGCACCAATAAGAATATCATTCCCCGGTAAGAGCCACATTGGCATTGTATCAAGTACTGTATAAAGGTTTAAGTACCCACGCGCTCCGGCCGTTTGTCCCATTGAACAGGACGCAATTAAACCTGGTTTATTTTTAAGTCCTGGTTGGGTACGGCTTGCCCAATCAATAGCATTCTTCAAAACACCTGATAATCCATGATTATACTCTGGAGTAATCATAAATACTGCATCAGCATCATGAATTTTTTGATTCATAACCTTTACCTTTTCCGGTGTATCTGTTGGATTATCCAAATCTCCGTTGTAGTTTGGAACATCAATATCTAAAATTTCAATTTCTAACTGATCGGCATACCGTTTTTGGATATGTTTTCCCAGCATCATATTGTAAGAACCTTTACGTAAACTTCCAACCATCATCACAATTTTAATCATCGTATTCGCTCCTTTTTATTTATAGTATACGTGATTTTAAGGCTGCGTATTTGAAAACTGTATTAAATGTTAAATTAATGTGATGAAATAGTGTTTTTTAATTGATATTATCTTGCTCTTTCTATATGATAGTCTTAGCGTTTTTAGAAGGAGGTCGAATCGATGAATCTAAAGCGATTTGTAGGCGATAAAGACTTTTACAAAAAGGCTTTATTTATTGCAATTCCGTTAATGCTACAACAACTTATCAGTACGTCTGTAAACTTATTAGACAACTTGATGATTGGTCAGCTCGGGGACCATGCATTATCGGGTGTTGCCACCGTAAATCGTTACTTTATTATCGCTGTTTTTGGAACCAATGGCGTGATTGCTGCATCAGCTGTATTTATGGCTCAATTCTTCGGGGCAAGAGACGAAGAACATATGAAGCAAACTTTCCGGTTTTCAATTCTAACATCTATGTTGATAATGAGTACATTCGTCATCCTCGCATTACTTTTTCCAGGAAATATTATCCGGTTCTTTGTAAAAGATCCAAAAGTAATAGAGCAAGGTATGAGATATATTTACGTATGTGCGTTGGCGTTTATTCCCAACCTATTTACATTGGCCATTGCAGGTTCAATGAGAGCAACAGGAGATTCAAAAACTCCTCTTGTCGCAAGTGTTATTTCAATGATTACAAACTTCTGTTTTAATTATTGTTTGATTTATGGTAACTTCGGTGCGCCACGTCTTGGTGTACTTGGTGGTGCTATTGGTACTTTTATTGCACGATGTGTTGAGTTAACGTTTATTAGTTATTTCCTCGTTACTGGAAATTATGCGTTTAAAACACGAATTCGTGATATGTTTGATATTTCTAGAACTCTTGTGAAGCGAATTACCGCAAAAGCATTCCCACTTGCTTTAAATGAAGTTCTTTGGGCTTCAGGGATGGCATTATTACTTCGATTCTACGCAACTCGTGGTGCTGAAGTTATCTCCGGTTATTCAATTGCGACTACGGTATCAGATATGTTCTTTACCATGAATGCTGGAATGTCCGTCGCGATTACCATTCTCGTTTCACAACCTCTTGGGGCAAACAAACTTGATGAAGCACGCGAAAATGGATATCGACTCCTTGGTTTTGGTGTAATTCTGAGTGCTGTATTTGGAACTTTACTTTTAGGATCGACCTTTATGATTCCAAAAATATATTCCGTATCTGCTGAAGCAATGTGGACCGCTCAAACATTCTTACGAATTCAAGCACCACTGTTTAGTATTTATGTAATTAATACAACCTGTTATTTCATCCTGCGTGCTGGTGGTGATACACGTTCTACTCTAATGCTGGACTCAGGATATATGTGGTGTGTTAACCTCGTAGCTGTTGGTGTTGCCACATACACAACAGACTTAAGCATTCTATGGCTCTATATTATTGGTCAATCCACAGATGTTTTAAAAATGATGCTTGCATTACGATTTGTGAATAAAGAAAAATGGATCGTTAACCTTGCTGAAGAGGAGAAACAAGAAGAAGCCTTGATATTAGAATTTGAATCTTAGTTTAGATTACACATTAACGAATACAAAAACACCATCATGTGGAACTGACCTAGTTCCGTGGGACTAAAGAAAAAACCAAGTTAGGACGAAGTCAACCGATAATTTACGGGAGATTGATATCCTAGCTTTTCTTGTATTCGATTTTCATTGTAATATTTTAAATAGTTTATCACAGTTTGTGATACAATTTCAGTAGAACCCTTTAGGTCTGGGTTTAATTCGAATGTTTCACACTTTAGCGAGGCATGAAACGATTCGATAGGAGCATTATCAGCGGGTGTACCCTTACGGGACATACTCATGGTAATGCTTTTATTTTTTACTCTAAGTTGATACTCTTTTGATGTATAGACACTTCCTTGATAAGAATGAAGAATACATGGCTGAACGATATCCGGAAGTTGATTTAATGTATCAACCACACATTCTAGGTTTTGTCTGTCACTCAATGCAGACGCAATAATCTCACCATTATATAAATCCATGATTGTTGATAAATAGAGCATCTTATGGCCATAAGGGATGTAAGTGATATCTGTCACCAATTTCTCTAGAGGACGTAGTGATTTAAAGTCGCGATTGATGATATTGGGCATAATGATCTTCGGATTTTTGTTTTTTCGATACCGTTTGACCTTAACACGGCATTGACATTGGTGTTTCTGCATTATCTTTTGAACAGTGTTCTTATTGATAATTCTTTCTTTTCGAATTAATGCAGTTATTTTTCGATATCCATAACGAAATTTATTTTCTTTACAAAGTTCAATTACTAATGCTACATTGACAGAATAATTATTAGACTCTAGTTGCTCTTTTTAAGTCCAACGGTAATACGTTGACTTAGGTACCCCAAAAAGATTCAAGATATCTTTAATAGATACAGTGTTGCGATACTCTTCAACGAGCTCGATGATTATTTCAGGAACCACATCCTTTCTCTTTCCAAATACTTTTTTAATAGTTCAATTTGTTGCTCCAAAGATTTAATTCTAAGTCTTTGTGTTTCTTCGACCGTGTCTCCTTCAGGCCCTTTTCCAAAAGTATATTGCTTGCCTACAGGTTGAGAAAATCGATAGTGTTCACCATTTCGATACCATCTCCACCATGTTTTGACTTGAGTTACATTTTTTATTCCGAGTTCAGTCTGAATAAACCTGCTTGATTATCCTGCCAATTTCATTTCTATAACTTTCATCTTTGTCTCATAGCTATGCATAGTTCGTGTTCCCATATAAAAACCTCCTATATTGAACTATTTTACAATAATTCTCATACAAGAGGTTTTTTTCTTTAGTCCCACGGAACTAGGTCAGTTCCTGTTTAATGATGGTGTTTTGTTTTAATTATTTACTTTCTCTTTCACAATTTCAAAGGATACGATCTTAGAACCGTTGGTGGTAATCATTACCTTGTCACCTTTAGTTAAGAATGCAAGTTCATCACTAAGAATTAAATTTGCTTGGTATATGGCTTCTTCACCTTCAAGACGTATGAAATAGTGTGTATTTCCATCAATAATAACTTGCTTTACATCTGAAACAACACCTGTTTTTTCCACAATCTCTTCAGGAACGATACCCACTTGATTTCCCATAACGTTGAGATAGTTTTTCTCAGAAAGTTGATAGGTATCACCGACTGCAGACTTTGTATAATCTTGGTAATTAACCATTGAGAATCCGCGTACAACACTGGAGGTATCTTTTAGAGACATCACATATGTTGGGAATCCCCCTACATTTTGAAGAATTGGGGTTGTAGGTGTATATCCCTTTTCTTGAATCGAACCCACTGAAGTCATCTCTGCTGCAGTAATGGATACACCTGGTAAATCCATTTGAAGTGTCTCTCCGGTTCGCTTATTCATAAATAAGAGACCCGTTGTAGAACTTGAATCCAGTTTAATTGGCCGAATTCCTGTAAAGATATAAATTTCATCATCAATACTTACATAGTTATATGAACCCTCTTGTTGGTCAACAGCCATCACACCTTGTTGTTGCATAAAGGAGTTAAAATACCCGCCCTTTAGTGTGAAATGATCTTTCGCATGAGATAACATCATATCAGTTGGGTAAACAGAATCTACCCACTCAGGAATCTCATTAAGCTCATATCGAGCAGTTTCTCCCGATACCGCATCCACAACAATTACAGAATCCATATCTTTAGCGCCCCAAATACCGACACGCTTTGTAATCGATTGTACAATCCAGTAAGGATGACCTGTATCATCAATCTCAAAATTCCAATCATCGAGATAACTAAATTTATGATGCAACGCAACATGACGTCTTAAATCGTATTGTAACGGTGCTCCCGGATAATACTTAATCGGGGAAGGTAACGTTACAATCTCCGACTTCGCATTCATATTCCCATCTCCTGTTGTTACGAGAACATAATATGGAACACCACTTGAGAAGTTCGTATATTTTTTAAAGGTATCTGCATAAACGAAAGGCGCAACACGAGCCATCTTGCCTTGATAGTTAATCTGAGTAAATTCATTCGTATTAATATCAAAACGAGAGGATACCTCACTCAACTCTCCCATTTTTTTCTCTGCAGAAAGGAGTGCCGAATCTTTATCAACATAAGAAACTTCAATGTTGTGATCTTCACCGTATAAGTCTTTAAATTCCACAGGTCTTACCTGACCTAAAACATTTGCATAACGTTTCGCATTAATCATTCGTGATGATGTAACACTCCCGACTAAGAAAACAACCGCAAAAATCCCAACAATGACTCCAAAGGTATTAAAGAATTTTTTATAGTTTTCTCGGTCAATAAATAAAATACCTGCAATCACTAAAATAAATGTACTGAGATATAACATGGATCCAATATCCATATAGTGATAAGTATTTCCAAACCAGATATCAAGTATGATAAAAACAAGAATAACGATACCGATTTGTATAGATTTACGTTTATTCATAGAAGAACCTCCATCCACTTATATCTTAACGATTTCTGGTACTCAGTGCAAATAAAAAGCTAGATTAACTAGCTTTCTTAATCAATGGTACAAACACCGTCCGTACACATCATTGAGTCATTTTTTTGAGCATTAAGTGTTTCCACATGTTGTAATGCAGACTTAAAGGTTTCAATCGGTTGAGCACCGGATAATGATACTTGATCATCAATCACAAAATGCGGAACACCACGTGCCCCAATCATTTGAGCCCATTGTTCATCTTGACGCACACTTAATCCATATTCGTCGGATTCAAAGGCATGTTTAATACCCTCCGCATCAAGCCCTATTGAAGCACCCATTTCAATTAATGCATCCAAATCATTCAAATAGACACCTTTTGAAAAATATGCGTCCATTAACATTTCACTGTACTCATTCCCTAAACCTTTTAACTTCGCATACTGAAATACTTTATGCGCTTTAAATGTATTCGTATATTTCATTGCATCAAAATCATAATTTAAACCAACACTTTGAGCCATTGAACCAACACGCTCATTATTCATACGTGCCTCATCAACGGATATGTTATATTTTTGGGCCAACATTTCATGAATATTTAAATCTGGATTATCAACGTAATTTTGATCTAATTCAAAACTCATGAATTCAACTTCTATATCTTTATCTAATTGCTTTATTGCTTCTTCCAAATGTCTTTTTCCCACATAGCAAAACGGGCAGACAAAATCGGACCATACTTGTACTTTCATCACATTTCACCTCTTAGATTCTTATTGTATCTATTAAGCGATTGGAGCGCCAACAATATGCCCCCCATGGTATAATAATCTCAAGGAGGAATTATGAATAACACAATTAAACAACAACTTAACCATCGTACCATACGACAATTTACAGATGAGCCAATATCACAAGAAATTATTGATACCTTGGTTTCCGTCGCACAAGCGACATCCACAAGTAACTACATGCAATCTTATTCGATTATCAGTATTACAGACAAAGTGAAGAAAAAAGCAATCGCATCAATTGGTGCACAACCTTATATTGAAAATGTTGGACACTTATTTATTTTCGTTATTGATCAACATCGTAATGCAACCATTGCGAAGGAAGGAAACATTGAAGATATCGAAGTGCTTCAGACTTTTGATCGCATGATGATTGGTTATACGGATGCAATCCTTGCAGCTCAAAATACGATGGTAGCCATCGAAAGCATGGGAATGGGCGGTGTTTTTCTTGGGAGTATCCTCAATGATGCGCAAGCAATTATTGACGTGCTAGAGCTACCAGAATACGTTTTTCCAGTTCTCGGACTCGGGTTTGGTTATCCAAATCAAGAACCACAACTCAAGCCGCGCATGCCACAACATCTCATGCATTTTGAGAATACATACCCCAAGTCTACCTCAATCACTGACGCCATGGGTGATTATGATGAGACTGTAACTGAGTATTATGACTTGCGTGATGCAAATAAGCGCATTGACTCTTTCACAAATCAAATCAAACAAAGCATGAGTCGAAGACATCCTGGGCGCATGCAATTAAAAGAAACAATGAACAAGCAAAAACTTGGTATTAAGTAAAAAAAAGTCTATCACTTTAATGTGATAGGCTTTTTTATTGTTTCAAATATTCATCCAGTGTAAGACCACTGTTGTATATTTCAGTTGCTGCTTTAGTACCAACATATCGCAAATGCCATGCTTCAGGTTGATACCCAGTTATATGTTCTTTACCAGCTTGATAACGTACGATAAAACCAAAACGATGCGCATTACGATTTACCCATAAAGATTGATGGGTCTCCGAGAATGCAAACATATTCCCACCTGGTGTCACTACGTCAATAACTAAACCTGTTTGATGTTCGGAATGGCCAGGTCGTGCAGACATTAGATGCGCTTGTGCTTGCCCATGTGACGCAACGTAATTCGTATACAATTCTTCTTGGAAATCATAGCCACGATAGGATGACGTCGCTAACAACCATAATCCCGTTTCCTCATAAAGTGCATCGACCATCTTCACGAATGATGATACGGTATTTGGTGTTGCTTCATAACCCTCACTAACGGCGTATTCCGCTGGAATATAACTTAAGTTTGGATAAAAATCTCGTGATAAAGAACGATGCTTATTTACTAAGACAAGTTCAGAATGTGAATCTACCACTGAGGATGTACCACTATCATAATCATTTGGTATTTCTGTTTTCTCATCCTCAGTCGGTTTTTCTGTTTCTGTCGCGATCTCAACATCTTCCTCTAGTACCTTGACCTTGATACTTCGCTCTACTTGATTTGTTTTATCATCAGCACTATAGATTAATTCATAAGTTCCTGCTTCATCATAAACAATGGAACCTTTCACATTTACTTTCAATGACTCTGTGAGTGATCCAAATGCATAATCCTTTGCCACCGCAGTAATTTTTGATGAACCTACCTGAATCGATAATTCATCTTCTTTTACTGTATTTCCTTCATAAGAAACAATCACTTTAGGAGCAATCGTATCTTCTACTTTAACCTTCAAATAAACATCACGTTTTGGATTTTCTTTTAAGAAAACACGTAATTTGATATCATTCTCAACTAAGATTCCTTTCGGTTTAAGATCGAGTTTACGCTTCTGAATCACCATATCATTATGATCTTGTACAGATAATTCTCCATTATCACTTACAACAACGACATCATACTCAGATGTTTCTGGATCTACCGCGATTTTGTCATGTAGAACTGATAACGCCACATCACTATCTTTCTCCACCAAAATAACTTCATCGTCAACTGCACGAATTGTTGCTCCTGACATCATGTAAGCCATCATCGCTAAACCTAATAAGGTGACTGCAAGTGCAACACCCATAACACCATATTTATGTTCTTGCATATATTTTATCATCCAACATCCCCTTATCACATATTGTGTTTATTATCTCATGTTATTTCAACCATATCCACTTTTAACTAAACTTTATCTATAGGATTTCCTAAATTTTTTTTGAAAATATCATTTTCACTTTTCAACCAAACACTTATAGAATTCAATGGAGCGATTGACCAATATCATGGGAAAATGTAGAATTCATCTGTAAGCGTATTCAAAAGGGAGGATACCATGAAACACACCAAGACAATACTTTGTACCGGGCTTGCGCTCGTACTGAGTTCTAATGCAATGTTAATTCATGCAGATGAACCGACAACAATCACTGAGAAACAACCACTTTTTTTTAATGCCGAAAGTAAACCGGTAAACCCAAAAGACTTGGCTCTCACCATACAAAAAGGCCATCGAAAATTTATTACTTCGTACCTCAATGATCCACAGAGCCACTATCTCTATGAATCTACCGAACCAGCGATTGCAAGCATTTCTGAAAACGGACTTATTTCTGGACTTAAAGAAGGAAAATCCACAATCATTATCAAATCGAAAGATACTTCAGAAACCGTACAAACTGTTACAATCGATATCAAAGACGATAATCTTGACCCACACTTTATCACGATGGAATCCCGATGGCAAAAACGTGCAGTCGGTGACGAAGGTATCAATCTAAACGATAAACACATCCAAGATTATATTCGCGTTGTGGATGGGAAAGCAGATGAAGCTTTTAACACACTCGACAAAAATCCGAACCCAGAATTTCCATGGGGTAATGAAGACAACAAAACTATAGCTGCTCACAATACACGTCAGTTTACAAATCTAAAATCCATAGCAATTGCCTTTGGTACCTATGGCAGTCAATACTACCAAGATGAAGCGACACTAAACTTCATCACAACACAATTAGATTTTTTAATTAACGATCAAATGTATGGAAGTCCATTCACCGTTAAAACTCATGGAAACTGGTGGGACTGGCAAATTGGGATTCCAATGCGCCTTCTTGATATCTTATCCATCATAAATGACTATATCGAACAAGATGATGTCACACGTTACTTAAAAGGAATTGAAGTATATAACACAAACCTTACAACCTTACTCAACGGTGCACCTGCTACCGGAGCAAATAAAACGGATGTAGGCTTAATCACTTTAGGCGTAGGTATTATGAAGCAAGATGCTTCCCTACTTGATTATGTAAATCAAGAAATGCCGGAAGTTGTTCAATATGTATCATCGGGTGATGGTCTTTATAAAGATGGATCACTTGTACAACATAAAGATATTGCATACCTTGGAACCTATGGAAACGACCTCGTAAAGGGCATTGGAAAAATTGCCTCAATCGTTGCGGATACACCATGGGCGATGGATCCTGCTACCATGCAAAATATTTACACACTTATTGATGAAGGATATATCCCATTAATGTATAAAGGGAAAATGATGTCCATGGTAAATGGACGTAGTGTTTCGCGAGCACCGTACATGAGTCCAACTGCACAAGAATTTGATACAGGTAAAGAAAGTATCGCAAATATTATTTTGATTGCTGATGCAGCACCAGAACCACTTAAATCTACTTACAAACAACACCTCAAAGAATGGATTATCGCATCGGATCGTTACCACGATTACTTTAGTCGTACTCGTGATTTCGAATCCTTAGTTAAAGCCAAACAAATTTTTGAAGATGAATCCATCCAAACACTTGAGGCAACGCAACATGTGAAAATATATGGATCCATGGATCGCGTTGTAAATCGTAACCACGACTATACCGCAGCACTCAGCATGTTCTCAAAACGAATTTCAAACTATGAATCCATAAACAACGAAAACATGCAAGGATGGCATACGGGAAGTGGTATGCTCTATCTGTACACAGACAACGACATTGATCAATATGATGGTACCTATTGGGCAGCAGTTGATAAATATCGCCTTCCAGGAACAACTGTTGATACACGTCCATTAGCAAACAAAGCTCTCCACCGAAAACTATCCAAACAAGCATGGGTTGGTGGTTCATCAACTGGTAAAATTGGAAGTGCAGGAATGTACTACAACACAAATACATTTAATAATGGTATGGACCTTCGTGCTCAAAAATCATGGTTCTTCTTAGATGATGCGATTGTAGCGCTGGGAACAAACATCACAGGAACATCGCCAACATCTATTGAAACAACCATCGAAAACCGTAAAGTTGATGAAACTGCACAAATTAAACATAACAATTCAGCAATCACCAATACCAAACACTTAACAGTCAATACTGGTGATACCGTTACACTTGATAATGGGGAAAAAGGAACCTTTGGATACTACTTCCCTTCAAAAACCAATGTAGACATAAGTAAAACCGTAGACAGTGGAAAATTTGTAGATCAAAACTTAATGTTTGATGACAAAATTGAATACAGCTCTAACTTCTTTAAACTGGGTATTAACCATGGTCAATCTGTTGATAATGATACCTATGAATACGTAATGTTACCAAACAGCAGTGAAACTCAAATTCAAGACTACGCAAAAAACAACACACTTGAAATCCTTGAGAATTCAAATTTAATCCAAGCAATCAAAACAGATAATGCCTTCGCAATGAATGTTTGGGGTGTTGATGGTGCAGATTTAGAAGGAATCGGTGTTGATCGTTCCGCATCCGTTACCGCACATACTACAAACAATCGTACATTAACTATTGCGATAAGTGATCCTAAACATGTAGAGGAAGAAATTCAGGTAACCATTACCCGTCCCTACAAATCTGTAATTAAAATGGATGAAAACATCACTCAAAATGGAAATCAGTTCACCATCAATACGAAAGATCTAGAAGGTGCATCAAGTGTTATTGAATTAAGACTTGATACTGAGGCACTTGAAAATGAAGTAATTTCAGAAATCAAGTCCCTCTTTAAAACAATCGATACCCTTGATTTAAATAAATATACCGAGGAGTCAAGCAATAACCTAACCGAAACAAGAACTCGTGTACAAAAAACAATCGATGATACAGAACGCACCTTAGAAAATCTTGAAGAAGGCTTAGAACAACTTCAGATTGCCTACGATCATCTTGAACTCAAAGAAATCAAAGAAGAACCCGAGACAAAGCCAGAGACAAAGCCAGAAACAAAACCGGAAACAAAACCAGAAACAAATCCGGATGTCGAAGTAACACCAAACATCGACCCTTCAAAACCGATTATAAAACCTGAAATCGATAATGTCGAATTGGAAACACTGCCAAAAACAGGTATCCAATCCGAGACTCGATCCTTTGCGGCATTTATGATTATTGGACTTGGATTACTCTTTAAACGAAAAGATTCTTAATCACTAAACGCTCCACAATAAACAAAAACATCTCAATCTGACATTAAGTCAAACTGAGATGTTTTTTTATGCTTTAATTCGAAGCCAAATTTCAGTTACTAAGGTCTCACTATTGGGATCTTCTTGAGAATAGACTTCTAAATCCATTGAACCATCAATCTCTTCGCTACACGTTGGTAAATATAGAGAAACAATATCACGCCAGGTGTTTTGCACGGATTGCGGTAATGGCCCTACTGCATCAAACACAAGCCATCTACTTTTAGGTAATTCCACATTCACCAGTCCCTCTTGAAAATCACAAGAAGTTCCAATTAAATAGGTCATAAAACCATCGGAAGCTTGTTGACACAAACCAACGATACCCTCTATTTTATGATTATTCATTTTAAACAAATCAAGATCTTTGGCACTTTGATTAATTTTATCCCAGAACATTGGAATTTCTTTTAAATTCGCGCCGTTTTCATAACTAAATGTTTTTTGATACCCCGCTATATTTACAGATTCTTTTTCTTCAATACGCATCTTCATCTTAACCGCTCCTTTTTGATTGTGTGTGATTTTAATTGGAAACGTCGTTTGTAACGAACCTTTTCGTTTTTTAATTTCACTTGGAGTGTAATGATGTTGTTTCTTAAATGCCTTACTAAATGATTCTGCGCTTTCATAATCATAAAGCACCGCTAAATCAATAACCTTAGCCTTCTGACTTATAAAAAGCATCCCTGCATCACTCAAGCGTCTTCGCCTTACATAATCCATAACCCCCATACCCGTTAAGGCAGAGAATAAATTATGAAAATGGTAAGGTGAATAATTTGAATGTATCGCAATATCTTCTAATTTTAATGACGAATCAAGATGTGTTTCGATATAATCAATTGCATTTTGTAAGTGTTCAAGTGTGTTCATATTACGTCCTCCAACCATAGTATAGACGACAGACAAAGATGAAATCGGTCATTTCTTGGGGTACCGAATTACTTGCTTAACTGAAGGAACATCCACTCAACCATTGTATCCAAAATTTCGGGATACATCGTTTCATTAAGAATTTCGTGATAAAGTCCTGGATAAGCGATGAATCGTTTGTTTTTGGAACTAATGTTTTCATAAAGCCATTCACCAACTTCAATAGGAACAACCTTATCCGATTCACCATGACATATTAAAACAGGATAGCGATAACGTGATACATTCTTGGAAACAAATTCTGGTGCTTTAATTAAAAATTCACGCATAAAACCTGCAGTTGCCTTATGGAGAACATCGGGATCATTTTTATAATCACTCACAACTTCAGGAACAGAACAGATATCATCTTCCACAACATTGCGTATGTTTATCTTCTTAAATGATTTTCCAACGACATTTAATACTTTACCCATATGTCCTTCAACAGGTGGAAGTGGTGCTACTGCTGGACCTGATAAAATTTGACCTTTTAATTCATAGGGATGTGCAATACCATACATTGTCGTAACGAGACCACCCATACTATGACCTAACATAAATACAGGGACACCGATATTCTCATCTTTAACAAATTTAACCATTTCATTGCAATCTGAGATAAATGATAAATATGAATCAATATGACCCTTTGGTGAGTCTGTACGACCATGACCTCTTAAATCATAACGATATACACTAAGTCCTGCCTTATTAAAATGCTCCGTGACGTGATCATATCGACCAATATGCTCCGCGAAACCATGGTTAATTAAAACTATTGCTTTTGGATTATCAACACAATCAGCTGCATAACGCAGCGAAACCTCATCATTAATTTTTAAATAAGATTCCATACTCTTATCTCCTATCTTTTAATTCCTGAATCACAGTGGGATTTACAGCACACATAAATTCAAAATTCTTGTCTTCAAATATAATCTTATTATCGCATGTATCGTAGGTGAATGCACCACCAACTGCCTCAAGAATGATCGTTGCAGCGGCAATATCCCACACCTTCAAACGACGTGAAAGATACACTTGATGACGTCCAGCCGCAACACCACATATTTCAAGTGAAGCCGCACCCATATAACGAACTGACATAAACTCATCATGTGCTTTTACTGCATCACCAAACATAAGTTCTAAAGTCTTCGTATCTGAATAAACAACAGAATCCATTAACGTAATCGTTTGCGATAACATTGGCAGTTTTCGATCATTAAGGTAAGCACCATCCCCGGTTACGCCTACATACATCTCATCACGACTTACGTCATAAACAATGCCAAATACAGGTTGTTGATGTTCGTAATATCCAACAGAAATCGCAAAATTACGCTTCTCAAATATAAAGTTTGAGGTACCATCAATTGGATCGATAATCCATAAATTATCTAAGCCCGTAGACGCAACCATTTTTTCTTCAGTAATAAAATTTTGATTCTCATACTTCGCATTAATACGTTCAGCTAAAAATTGTTCGGTTCCTTTATCCACATTTGTGACAAAATCATTCCGAGCTGTTTTGGTATCAATATTTAATTCTTTTTTCATATGTTCGCGAACATAGTCTCCTGCTTCATAAACTAACTGCTTCGCAAATACTAATTTTGATTGCATACGATTCTCCTTATAATAATGCTTTTAAGCTTTCTTTTATATTTTGATTGGATGCCGCAATAAAGACACGTGCTTCATTATCAAAATAAAGGGCATCTTCCAAATCCCCAAAATGATACGTTCCACCCACACACTGTAAGATAATAACAGCCGCTGCAAAATCCCAAACCTTTAGACTTGGAAAGACATAAGACTGCCATCTTCCTGCCGCAATATGACAAACCTCTAAAGCTCCAGACCCTAAAAATCGATGGGTAATAAATAAGGGTTTGAGCTCTTCAGGTCTTAAGCTAAATAAACCAGGACGGTATACATCACCTGAAACAATAGAATCTTTTAAGAGTATCGATTGATCAAGCATGGGTAGTTTTATGTTATTTAGATATGCTCCCTCTCCAACAATACCTACAAACATTTCATCTGCCATCACATCGTAAACAATTCCAAAAACCGGTTCCCCTTTGTGGTAGTAACCAACAGAAATACTGAAATTCTGTTTTTGGTAAATAAAGTTTGTGGTTCCATCGATAGGATCGATAATCCAGAGATGATCTTGTCCCATCGTTTCTACGGTTTTTTCTTCAGTTAAGAAATTTTGATTTGAATATGCTTCTTTAATACCTGAGACTAGAAACACCTCAGTTTGTTTGTCGACATTAGTTACAAAATCAGATCTTGAAGATTTTAAACTAATATTAATGTCTTCTTTCATCATGTCTTTAATCCGTTCGCCGGCTTCGCGTACAAGATTAATCGTAAATTCTGCTTTTTTATTCATAGTAACGCCTCCATCTTATCATTATAAACCTTTCTTATGAAATATCTATATAAAAAAAGCTCCTCCATTCGTATTATTGAATGGAGGAGCTTAATCCTAGAAATGCATTGATTTTAAAGTCCTATTATCCGCGAATAATTTCGCTGATAACTGAATCTTCTTCTTCAATTGTATTTCGGTCAATACGTTCTTGGCGTTTAATTTCTGCCAATTCTTTAACCATTTCGGTTGATTCACGGTATAATTCAGAACCTGTTCCCGCTGGAATTTTCTTACCAATGATAACATTTTCTTTAAGACCCATGAGTGGATCGATCTTAGACTTGATTGCAGCATCCGTAAGAACTTTTGTAGTTTCTTGGAATGAAGCAGCAGATAAGAATGATTCAGTTTCAACAGAAGCTTTAGAAATACCAAGTAACACTGGACGATAACGTGCAGGGTTCTTACCTTCCATGAGGATATCTTCATTGATTTGAGTCATGTTATCAACGTGCATTTGAACTCCAGGAGAAATTCCTGTGTCTTGTCCGTCAATTACGATAACTTTACGCATCATTTGATTAATCATAACTTCAATGTGCTTATCAGAGATTTCGATACCACCACTTTGGTAAACTTTTTTAACTTCTTTTAGAATGTATTTTTGAACATCGAGACGCCCTGCATATTCCATAAGTTTCTTAGGATCTACAGAACCTTCTGTTAGTTTTTCACCGGCTGAAACCTCAGAACCAACTTTTAACCAGCCACGAGCAGGTTGATGTGGTAATGTATGGTGTTCAACAGATGTTTTATCGTTAGCAACTGTAATGATATAACCGAAACCATCTTCAGCATTACGGATGTCCGTAATACGTCCGGAAATTTCAGAAATCGCAGCACCTAGTTTTGGTGAACGTGCTTCAAAGAGTTCCTCAACACGTGGAAGACCTTGAGTGATATCTTCTCCACCAGCAACAGCAACCCCACCAGTATGGAAAGTACGCATGGTTAGCTGTGTACCTGGTTCCCCGATTGATTGAGCCGCAACAATACCGACTGCTTCTCCAACCTCAACAATTTCACCTGTGGCCATGTTACGTCCGTAACATTTTTTACAGATACCATGTTTTGATTCACATGAGAATACAGAACGAATTCGAACTTGTTTAATTCCTGAATTTACAATACGTTTCGCAGCAAATTCATCGATATATTCGTCTTCTTCGATAATAACTTCTTTAGTTTTTGGATCAACAATTGTTTCTTTAATGTATCGTCCAACAAGACGGTCATGTAATGATTCTACAACTGTATTTGATTTACGATCTAGAATTTCCTCTACAAGGAAACCGTTATCGCTATAGCAATCATCTTCAACGATTGTGACATCTTGTGCAACGTCAACAAGACGACGTGTAAGATATCCAGATTCCGCAGTTTTAAGAGCAGTATCCGTTAGTCCCTTACGCACACCGTGAGTAGAAACGAAGAATTCACTAACGTTTAGACCTTCACGGAATGATGAGTAGATTGGAACTTCAATAATTGATGATTGATAGCCTGATTTTGATTTTGATTGAGTAGGTTTACCCATTAAACCACGCATACCGGATAATTGAGTAAAGTTAGAAACGTTACCACGAGCACCGGATGTCGCCATCATATTGATCGGGTTTTTACGAGCAAGTTCGTCCATTAATTCCGCACCAACGCGTCCTTTAATACCATCCCAAAGAGTCATCAGTTTACCTTCCCACTCTTGAGCTGTTAATCGTCCACGTTTGTATTGTTTCATTAATTTAGCAGCTTGTTCTTTACCTTCTTCAACATATTTTTCTTTGTTGGGTGCAACATTGATGTCACTTAACGCAACAGTCATACCCGCAACTGTTGAATAACGGAAACCTAAGTCTTTAATGTTATCTAAGATTTCTGCTGTTTTATCAATTGAGTAACGATCAAAGATTTCTTTGATAATTTTTTCCAGATCTTTTTTCTTGAAATCATTATTCAGTGGCATTGCACTGATAATTTCACGAACATCTTGTCCCATCGCAACAAAGAATTTATCTGGTATTGCTTTGAAGTTATCAGGTGTAACTTCGTTTAAGTATGGGAAGTCACTTGGGAACATATCGTTAAAGATTAATTTACCAAGTGTAGTAACAAGATACATCTCATTTTGTTTTGCACTTAATGTTGATTTTTTAAGTGATGATGCACGAACACAAATACGAGTATGTAAGTGAATCAAATCATGTTCATAAGCAAGTTGTGCCTCATTGATGTCACGGAATGCTTTACCTTGGTTTTCACCAAAGCGACGCCATTTAGCACCTTCTTCCACATCACCACGAGCTTCACATTGTAATGCTTTTTCTTCAAATTCTTCTGGAGTTTCTTCCATGTTTAAGTAGAAGTTTCCAAGAACCATATCTTGGGATGGTGTAACAATAGGTTTACCATCTTTAGGTCCAAGAATATTACGTGAACCAAGCATGAGCAATTCTGCTTCTGCTTGAGCCATTTCTGATAATGGAACGTGAACCGCCATTTGGTCACCATCAAAGTCCGCGTTAAACGCAGGCGTTACAAGAGGGTGAAGACGAATTGCACGACCTTCAATCATTTTAGGTTTAAAGGCTTGAATACCAAGACGGTGAAGTGTAGGGGCACGGTTTAAGAGCACAGGGTGATCTTGAATTACTTCTTCAACAATATCCCAAACACGTGGATCTTGACGTTCAATAAGTTTTTCAGCAGCTTTAGCATTATTACTAATACCACGTACTTTCATTTCATTAACTACAAATGGTTTAAAGAGTTGAATTGCCATCTCTTTAGGAATACCACATTCATACATCTTAAGATCCGGTCCAACAGCGATTACTGAACGACCGGAGAAGTCTACACGTTTACCAAGTAAGTTGGCACGGAAACGACCTTGTTTCCCTTTAAGACTGTGTGAAAGTGATTTTAGCGGACGTCCACCGGCACCTGTAACAGGTTTTGAGCGACGACCATTATCGATTAATGCATCAACAGCTTCTTGAAGCATACGCTTTTCGTTTTGAACGATAACTTGTGGTGTTCCCATTTCAAGTAAACGTTTTAGACGGTTATTACGTGTAATAACACGACGGTATAAATCATTTGCATCTGAAGCAGCAAAACGTCCACCATCAAGTTGTAACATCGGACGTAAATCTGGTGGAATAACTGGAAGTTCAGTCAGTACCATCCATTCTGGCATGTTATCAGAATTAATAAATGCTTCAACAGTTTCAAGACGACGAATTAACTTCTTACGTTTATCACCTTTAGCATTTTCCAATAAATCAAGAATTTCATTACGTTCTTTTTCTAAATCCATATTTTCAAGCAAGGATTTGATACCTTCTCCACCTGCTTGAGCTACGAAACCATTTGGTCCGTATTGATTGATGTATTCACGATATTCGCGGTCATCAATAATTTGTTTGTATTGTAATCCTGATTTCTTAGGATCGACAATTACCCATTTTACGAAGTAAACAACTTCTTCTAAAATTTTAGGGGTAATGTTTAGTAATAAACTCATTCGTGATGGAATACCACGTAGATACCAAATGTGTGCAACAGGTGCAGCTAAAGTAATATGTCCCATACGTTCACGACGTACAGCTGATTTCGTTACTTCAACACCACAACGGTCACAAATAACACCACGGTAGCGTACTTTCTTGTACTTACCACAGTAACATTCCCAATCCTTTGTAGGACCAAAAATCTTTTCACAGAACAATCCATCTCGTTCAGGTTTTTGTGAACGATAGTTGATTGTTTCTGGTTTCTTTACTTCGCCATGAGACCATTCTAGAATGCGCTCAGGGGATGCTAAAGCGAGTTGAATTGCGTCAAAATTATTAATACTCATGAGATTACCGCCTCCTTCTACGCTTGCTCATCAAGGTTAAGTGACTCAACCTCATTAGTTTCTTCGATTTCCACAACGATTTCTGGTTGAGGAATATCTTGGGATGGTACTGAAGCAACTTCTTCATCACCATCTACAAGACTTTCTTTGATTTCTTCTCTATTTTCATCCAAGAATTTTACATCAAGTGCAAGTGCTTGGAGTTCATGTTTAAGTACTCGGAATGATTCTGGAATTCCTGGTTCAGGAATATCTTCACCATTTTGAATAGCGGCGTAGGTCTTCGTACGTCCATTAACGTCATCCGACTTAATTGTAAGGATTTCTTGAAGTGTGTTTGCAGCACCATATGCATAGAGTGCCCAAACTTCCATTTCTCCAAATCTTTGTCCACCATTTTGTGCTTTACCACCAAGTGGTTGTTGTGTAACAAGAGAGTATGGACCCGTTGCACGAGCATGAAGTTTATCGTCAATCATATGAGATAACTTAAGCATGTACATAACACCAACAGAAATACGTTCATCATAACGTTCTCCTGTTTGTCCATCGAAGAGTACCATCTTACCATCTGGAGAGACATTACCTTCTTTCATGATATTGAATAGTTCATCTGTTTCAATACCATCGAAAACACTTGTAGCAAATTTAATATTTAAGTTCTTCGCTGCAATACCAAGGTGTAATTCTAAGATTTGTCCAATGTTCATACGACTTGGAACCCCAAGAGGGTTAAGCATAATATCAACAGGTGTACCATCTTCCATGTATGGCATATCTTCTACAGGAAGAATCTTAGAGATAACCCCTTTATTACCGTGACGTCCAGCCATCTTGTCACCTTCATGGATTTTACGTTTTTGAACGATGTAAACCTTAACAGATTCACTTACTCCAGGTGGCAAGTCATGCCCTTCTGCGCGGCTAAAGATTTTGATATCTTGAACGATACCTGATGCACCATGTGGAACTTTGAGTGAGTTATCACGTACTTCACGTGATTTTTCACCGAAGATTGCAAGTAATAATTTTTCTTCCGGAGAAATTTCGCTTTGTCCTTTAGGTGTAACTTTACCAACAAGGATATCGCCTTCTTTTACTTCGGCACCAATCATAACGATTCCGCGCGCGTCAAGATGACGACATGCGACTTCACTCACGTTTGGTATATCACGTGTAATTTCTTCAGGTCCAAGTTTTGTCTCACGAACTTCAAGTGTGTATTCTTCAATATGAATTGATGTATAAACATCTTCTTTTACAAGACGTTCACTCATGATGATCGCATCTTCATAGTTATAACCGTTCCAAGTCATAAATGCGACTGTAACGTTTTGACCAAGAGCGAGCTCACCATTTTGCATGGATGGACCATCAGCAAGGATGTCTCCATTTGAAACTTTTTCACCAAGTGCCACTAATGGTTTTTGGTTAATACATGTTCCTTGGTTTGATCGTCTAAATTTTTGTAGTAAATAAGTACGTTCTTTTCCTGATACTCCGTTTACAATAACGCGGTTTGCATCAACATAAGAAACGATTCCGTCTTCATGACAAATTACCGCACTCCCTGAATCCTTCGCAATACGGTGTTCAATACCCGTACCAACGAATGGTGAGTTAGGTTTTAAAAGCGGAACAGCTTGACGTTGCATGTTGGCACCCATGAGGGCACGAGAAGCATCATCATTTTCCAAGAATGGAATCGCTGCAGTCGCAACAGAAACGATTTGTTTTGGACTCACGTCAATAAGTTCTACCGTATCGCGGTGTGCAAGAATATTTTCACCACGGTAACGAACAACAACTTCTTCATTCACAAGTTTGTGATCTTGAACTTCGTTCGCTTGCGCAATAACATATTCAAATTCATCATCTGCAGATAGGTAGATAATATCTTCAGTAACTTTTCCATCTGGAGTAACGATTCGGTATGGTGTTTGAATAAATCCATACTTATCAATTTTTCCATATGAAGTTAAGTTCGAAATCAACCCGATATTTGGTCCTTCAGGTGTTTCGATTGGACAAATACGACCGTAGTGTGATGTATGAACATCTCGAACTTCGAAACCAGCACGGTCACGAGTAAGTCCACCCGGTCCTAAAGCTGAAATACGACGTTTGTTTGTAAGTTCTGCAAGTGGGTTCAATTGGTCCATAAATTGTGACAATTGGGATGAAGAGAAGAACTCTTTAACCATTGCCGTTAATGGACGAACGTTTGTAAGATTTTTCGGTGTTAAGTTTGATGAATCTGAAGAGATTGACATACGTTCCTTAACAACACGTTCCATACGGCTTAAACCAATACGGAATTGATTTTGGATTAATTCTCCAACAGTACGAATACGACGGTTACCTAATTGGTCAATATCGTCTTCATTACCAACACCATCAATGAAGTTTAAGAAATATGAATATGTAGCATAGATATCTGAAGCTACGATTGTTGTTTTTTCAAGTAATGGATCAATACCAACAATCTTAACAATTTCTGTTTCATCATCTTCTTGTGCAACAAATAATTCTTGCATTGCTGCTCCAACTAACCACATTGTTACAGGTCCGTCTTCTAAAGAATCAACAATTAATTTTTCATTTGTTTTATTGATTTTTGGTACATTGTAATTTGGTGTAAAACGATCCGCAACTAAATTACCTTTTGCAGACATCATATCTGCTCCAGAAGCATCAAGCATACGTCCAACAGTATATAAGCGTTGTGAGTAGTTTAGAACTGCCCATACGTTATCTTTTGTTACTACGACTTCTTTAGCCATAATACCTGTATAAATTTGAATATCTTCACCTTTTAAGGTTTCAATGTCGCTTGCTGTAAGAACTGTTCCGCGTTCAAACTCAAAATCATCACCATCGATATCTTTTGATAGAATACGTCCAACTAAATGAAGCGTACCATCAACTGTAATATCACGAACATCAGGTGCTGAGAAGATATTCTTAAGTGGGAATACGTTCATATGTCCGCCTTCGCGTAATACTTCACGTAATTTTAAGACATCATCACGGCGTGTAATGTGAGTTCCTTTTTCAAAAACAACATTACCGTTAATATCTTTAATATCACTTGTAAGAACTGTTCCATTTACACGGTTGTAAACTTCGAGTTTTTTATGAATTTTATAACGACCCGCTTTATTAAGGTCATAACGGCGTGGATCTAAGAACTTCGCGTTCATCAAGTTGATAGCACCGTCAGTTGTAGGAATTTCATCAGCACGTTGGTTTTCATACATTACACGTAATGAATCTTCGAACGTAACAGTTTTATCTAATACTAATGAGTTAACAATCTCAGGATAGTTTCCAAAGAATGCTGTATAGAGTAACGCATATAAAGTTAAGAATTCACGTTTTTCACTATCAATTTCTTCCCATTCATCATAAACAGGTAAATTCATAGCGTTTAAGAACGTTTTAAATGAGTGTGTATCAAACGCATCTTCACCTTCTTGTAAATCAAGACTTAAACCAAAAGACTTGAAAAGAATTGTGGAAACGATTGTACGTTTACGGTCAACTTTCATGTTGATAACTCGACCATTAGCCGCTTTACGATCATCACTCATAAATTCTAACCAAGTACCACGACTTGGAATTAATTCGGACATGAACGTATCACGACCTGTTTTATCATCATTTTCAGACTTAAAATACGCTCCAGGAGAACGCACAATTTGCGAAACAATAACTCGTTCCGCTCCATTAATAATAAAGGTTCCTGTTTCTGTCATTAAAGGAAGATCACCGAGGAACACCTCTTCTTCTTTTTCAATAACTTCACCAGTTTGTTTATTAATTACTTCTAGACGCATTGTAGCTCGAAGTGGCGCAGCATAGTTTGCTTCGCGTGATCGGCATTCGTCTACGTTATATTTAGGTTCACCAAAAGAATAATCAATGAACTTTAGTTTTACATTTTCATTATAGCTTTGAATAGGATAGATTTCGTTAAAAACTTCAAAGAGTCCCTCGTTTTTAAACCATTCATACGCATCCGTTTGAATTTCTACCAAATTAGGCAATTCTAAGGTTCCACTAACTTGAGAATAATCACGACGGGTAGCCTTATTACCAAATTTCTTTACACTATATACTTGGTTTTTCTCCATTTATGCCATCCTTTCCTGTACTTTTTATAACAACCAAAAAAACGCGCATAAATCCACTATTATGCAATTATATATATTATCACTAATGTGGGTTACAGTCAACGCTTTGAGGCACAATAGATGTAATATCCCTTTTCTTTTTTCAATAACTCGCAATTACCAAATAATGCTTCACATTTCGCTTGCGCAGACTTTGCTCCATGTGACTTACGAATCACAAAGATAAACATCCCATCTTTGTTCAAAACATCGTAAGCATTATCAAATAAAGAATACATTTTTTCTTTTCCAACACGAATCGGCGGATTGCTGATTACAAAGTCATACAAGCCATCCAATCCATCTTGAATTTTATTAATTCCATTCACATTATATTTTTCATAGTTTATATTGGCGAGTTCAACCGAACGCGGATTAATATCTACGCCCGTCAATTCAATGTCACTAAAGAAATGCGAAAGTATAACGCCAACAACCCCGATACCACATCCAAGATCGGCAACCTTCCCTTTTAAGGGCTGATCCACACAAACCTTGAGTAGTGCTTCGGTACCGCGATCGAGACCATCTTTCGAGAAAACCCCATCATCCGAGATAACTGAAAAACTAATGTCTAAAAACCGGAAAGGGATATCTCTCCGGTTTTTATTCAAATTAGAATTGTCTGTAAAGTAATGACTCACAGAATATCCTTCTTAACGTGTTAATTATTTAACTTCTACAACTGCGCCAGCTTCAACAAGTTTAGCTTTGATTTCTTCTGCTTCTGCTGGTTTGATGTTTTCTTTAATTGCTGTTGGTGCTCCGTCAACTAATGCTTTAGCTTCCATCATACCTAAACCTGTGATGTCGCGTAATGCTTTGATAACTCCAACTTTTGAACCTGAGATTTCTTTCAAGATTACTGAAACTTCACTTGGTCCTTCTTCTTCGCCAGCGTCTGCTGCTGCTGCAACTGCAACTGGTGCTGCTGCTGAAACTCCGAATTCTTCTTCGATTGCTTTTACTAATTCATTTAATTCTAAGATTGTCATTTCCTTTAGGGAAGCGATTAGTTCTTCTGATGTTAATTTTGCCATCTTAATATTTCCTCCTATTTAATTAAGCTTCTGTAGCTTCTTCTTTTACTTCTTCTACAACAGGTGCTTCTTCAGCAACTGCTGCCTCTTCAACAACTTCTCCGCCTTCTGCACGTTGTTCAGCAACTTGTGATACAGCGTAAGCAAAGCTTCGGATTGGTGATTGGAGCATTCCAGCCAACATAGCAACCATGCCATCGTGGTTTGGTAATGCTGAGAGTTCTTTGATTTCTTCTTGGTCTACTAAGTTACCGTCAACGATACCAGCTTTAAGGATTAACTTTTTGTTCTTCTTAGCGAAGTTAGCTAATACTCGAGCAGGCGCAACAGCATCTTCTCCAAACGCAACACCGTTAGGTCCTGTTAATTCGGATTTTAAACCTTCAAAGTCTGTGCCTTCGACAGCGCGTTGGAACATTGAGTTTTTATAAACTTTAAATTCAACGTTTTCTGCACGAAGTTGACGACGTAGTTCAGTCATTTGATCTACGGTTAGTCCACGGTACTCAACAATAACTGTTGATCCGGCATTCATTACTTTATCTTGAATCTCTGCAACAACAGCTTTTTTATTTTCTAAAATTTCTGTACGCAAATGATTCACCTCCATTCGATCTCGGAAATCAAATTAAACCAAAAAAAATAAACCTATCCAAAAGACAGGTTCAAAAGTTTTATACTTTCACCTCGGTAACGTTATTAAGGTTGCCCCGTTACTGTCTTTGGTTAATTGATAACATAGTTATTTTACCAACTTTAATCGAAAAGTCAAGATTTTTATGATATAAGTGTCAGTTATTTCAAACAAATTGAAATAATATTTATAATCTTCATTGTTATATAAAATAAGCGAATGTCCGATGCATCCGCTTATTTACATTCGTCTGTGATTAAATGTGCTTTTTTTCGTAAGAACATCACCAGGTCATTAATAAGTCTAATTTTATTTTCCTCATCAAGTTCGCGAATATTTAAACCTATTTCTTGATGTGTTGCGCATAAGTTTAATACATGATAAAACGCTAAATGTAAGCTCCACTCATCAAACTCTTGCATATGCTTTGGTTTTTGACACAATAGGCACTCAACAGAAATATTCAATTCCTCACATATCTTTACGAGATTTGAAATATCGGGATTTGAAATACCTACTTCCCACTTTGCGACTGCTTGTTGGGAGTAATTTACACGTTTCGCGAGCTCACGCTGCGTTAATTTTCTTTTTAATCGTATTTTCTTTAGATTAGCGTCTAACATTGTGCTCACCCCTCGAATTGATTATAATCGACAAGAAATGAAAAAAATATATCATTCTTTTATTATATTCTTAAGTAATCTTAATGTTTAACCGTAAATTTAGATCCGGTACTATGGGTGGCATTTATAATTTGTTATGATGATGACATGAGGTATATTATGAAGACAATTAAATTTAAAGATAAAACACTGCATTTTGTATCCACTGCTCACGTATCTAAACAATCTGTTCTTGATGTTCAACAGGCAATTGAAACAATACAACCACAGGCCGTTTGCATTGAATTGGATGATAATCGTGCTCGAAATCTCATGGAATCTGATAAGTATAAAGAAATCGATATTAAACAAATTATAAAAACCAAACGGGTTGGCGCCTTTATCGCCACCTTGGTTCTTTCTTCTTATCAGAAAAAACTTGCTGATGATCTCGATACGTCCGTTGGACAAGAAATGAGACAGGCGATTGAGAGTGCTAAAGATGTTGATGCTTCAATCCATTATATTGATCGAGATGTTCAAGTAACGTTTAAGCGTATTTGGAGTAATCTCACATTTTTTAAGAAAATCTCACTTCTTTCCACACTTCTTTTTAGTGTCTTTGAAGATGATGATGTTTCCGAGGCTGATGTAGAAAATTTAAAACAGGGTGATTTGTTGTTTGAAGCAGTTCGGGAGATGGATGAAAAACTACCTGCAATCTCCAAAAGCCTTTTACATGAACGTAATGCCTATATGTCCGAAAAAATTAAGGCCCTTCCCGAGCAAGAAATCGTAATCGTTGTGGGTGCTGCACATACCGAAGGTCTTATTGAGTCCCTTAATCACGAACATTCACTATACGATTTGAATCAAATCCCCGCTAAAAAACGGTTTAATATTTCAGGATGGATTGTGCCCGGCGTTATCATCGCCTTACTTTTTGCCCTCACGCTTAAAAACCCACACATGGCGCTTAATGACCTTATCGTTTGGTTTGCACTAAGTGGTGGCCTTGCAACCTTAGGTGCCCTCTTGTGCCTAGCACACCCCCTTACAATCCTCACGACCGCACTTACCGCTTGGATTGGAACCCTTTCACCTGTTTTAGGTGTTGGCATGTTTGCAGGTCTCATGGAAGCATATCAAAGACCGCCAACCTTTGAAGACTTTGATTCCTTATCCGAACACGCAACACATCCAAAAATGTGGTATAAAAATAAAGTTTTACGAATTTTACTAATTTTTGTAATCACATCCCTGTTTAGTTCTATCGGTACATTTATCGCTGGTGGGAACATAATCGGTTCATTATTCAAATAAAAAGAGTTCAGTGCATTCGCACTGGACTCTTTTTACTCTATAACGTCTTTTATTTGCTGGATATTCATATCCTTAAGACCTAAATCTTCCATGCTTGGGCCCATTGCCCAGCAATCCTTCTCCAAAATAGAAGAACCCAAAGTCACTAAACTATCCATAATTGGTGTTTCTATATGAAGATGTGATGCTAATTTAGCCCAAGTAGCTAACCCAAAGGGAATATCTTCAGAATAATATCTTCCCTTCACATCGGCAGGTCCTTTAATCGATGCAAAACTCTCGTTTTCTGAAATTACTTTATGAAGATCATCCGATGCATTTGGACCTCCAACTCCTTTATTAACCGTTTCAGAATTATATCCGAAAGCTTCTAGAAGATGGATGCGTTCTTGATCCAAAGTTTCTGTTGTACGCACAACACACGAAGTAAATCCTTCTGTATAAAAGTAGAATTCACCTTGTGCCTTTTCAATGCGTCCAGCGTTTAGTATACATCCTGGAACATGAATAACTGGATTCAAACTGTTTAATCCACAGGCAACAACACTTTCCACAGGTTGAATGCCATCATAAAGTTCAGACAATAAATGACATACTCGCATTGTTTCTTTTGCCGGTAATACACCTACTTTAAGTGGGTTAAAGCGACTCATAATCATGACATGTCCCGGTTTGATAATTCGGGTCGCATAAGGAAGCGTATGAGCTTCTGTAAAGGCAACATTCGCCTGATTACCAACATCTTCCATGGCTTTCTTAAAGATTAAACTTCCAAATGTACCAGGAACAATGAAGACTGTTTGACCTTCCTTCAAGCATGGTGCTAGCCGATAAGCGTAATCTTTGTGAGCAAAGGCTGGTACCGCAACAATTATAATCTCCGCATCTTCGATACCTTTTTGTAAATCTGTTGTTACAGATTTAAGATTCGCAATACCATCCAAAACCCCTGTAACGTGAATTTGAAACGAATCAAAAACCGTTTGCATATGATGTTTAAATCGTGCATCTTCAATTAAGTTTACTGAAAATCCTTTAAGCGTTAAATCTGCGGCTGCAGCATGAGCGCCGTTTCCGCCACCAATTATCGCAATATTTTTCATATTCATTCCTCCTATTACCTATAATTATAGAACCCATTAATCAATGTGTTCTTAAAATGTAATAAGAGGCATCGTATGTGTAACGATGCCTCTTATTATTTTATTTTTTTTCTGGTTTTAATAGAATTATAAATGACAGGATAAAGATAACGCCTGCAAACATAAAGGTTGATGAGGGTGAAATCGTATAAATTAAACTTGTTAGTAATGCACCGAAAATTTTCCCAAGCATTAAAAGTGAGTTATAAAGACCGGCAAGTTGATTTCCTTCCTCAACACTGTGTTTATTTGAGATAACTGAATTTTGAAGAATTGGAATCATTACTGTATACATTCCAAACCATGCAAGTGCAAAACCAACAAAAGGTTTTGATGTCTGGCTAAAACTTACAATGATCGCAAGCGAACCCATCGCAATAAACACTGTTTTTAAAAGCCCAAGCTCAACCCCTTGTTTTTTACGATTACGACGACGAATCAGAATCACATTCAACACAACCGCAAACAATCCCGTAATGGCTTTAATAATCCCATTTTGACTGGGTACGAAGTTAAAAATATCTTTAATATAATAATTAAAACTTTGATCAAATAATGTCGTACCAACGGAAGACGTGAAGGTCACAATCAATAAGATTAAGACAACATCTTTCATTAAATGACGTGATGACTGAAGAACTTTTAACGGATTCGAGTTGCGAATCATGGACCATTCCATTTTTTCTTCAATTTTCTCATGACTTCCTAAGATTAAATAAAACATAATTCCTAAAACAATTTGGAATACCGCTTGAATTACAAACGTTAAGCGTACGGATACATCACCCAGATAACCGCCAATAAAGAAACCAAGGGCAGCACCAACACTCACAATAATCGAAGATATCGTAATGTAATGAGATTGACGATCCTCAGGTGCTTCATTCACAACATAACTCATCAGTCCAACTTGGAATCCCCCCGCAAAGATACCACTGAGTAATCTCGCAAAATAGATACTGTATCGATTTAATGCATAACCAAATAACAGTTGCGCAATAGCATATCCAATCGATGAAATCATTAAAATACGCGTTTTCTTCATTCCATTTGCGACATTTGACCAAACAAGCGCAAATATAAAATTCGTTAAACACATCGCCGCAAAGGATAAACCAAAAACATGCGGAGGTAAATCCAATGATTTTAATAAGGTTGGTGTTACAGGGTGTCCTAAATTCATCCCTATCGTTAAGAGTAAATTCAACACCACAAATATACTCATCTTATTTTTTTCAATCAATAACTTCACAACATTCCTCCACTAAATCTTCTTTGGTCATTATATCATAAGGCCTCCCGAATTCTTACCAACTCGCCTTTCACTATGTCGTTACCTAACCGACTTACATCATTATGCATGTCTGTTGACAAAGGACAAACACGAACTGCACACTATATAGAATAAAGTAAACTATGAATGAGAGGTGATGTTGATGGAATTAACACAAAGACAAAATAGTATTCTTTTGTTGATAATCAATGCTCATGATGCGATTACCAGCGATGATATTGCAACTGAACTGAATATATCGAGCAAAACGGTTCAACGGGAAGTTCAAGCAATCGATAGCATCCTAAAAAAACGCAGCATGGCAATCACCTCCTTACGCGGTAAAGGCTATCTTATTGACGACTCATTTAAAAACGAAATGTGGAAAACGTATTTCTATAACGATGAGTTTGATAATAGCGTATTACCGAATGTAAGACAATCTCGGGTTGAATGGATTATTCGTAAAATTGCGAATGGAACTTTGAATGGTACTTATTTTACATTAGAGGCCCTTGCCGACAATTTATTTATAAGTTTATCAACACTTAAAAGAGATCTGGTCAGCGTAAGACGAATTCTAAGGGAATATCATATCTTCCTTGAAAACGATTATAAACGTGGTTTAGTCCTAACAGGTGATGAAAACAGCATTCGTCGCCTCATTAACGATTACCTTGTGTTGGAAAAATCGACCATTGATATCAACCGAATCATCGGTCAAAACACACCGCGTATGGATATTATTGAACGCATTATTGTAACATGCATTCAAAAGTATCAACTGCATCTTACAGACATTGGGTTTAAGAATCTTTCGATTCACATTGAAATTGCTTTAACACGTATTGAACAAGGTAAGCTCGGTCTAAGTAACACAACCACATCAATTAATAGCGATTCAAATGCTTATTTATGTGCTGAAGCCTTAGCGGGAATGCTGGAAGAGGCATTAACCCTTAAAATTCCAAAAAGTGAAATCATAAATATTTATATCCATTTAAGTTCTCAGAAAAAACTCCATACAGATGTTGATAACATTAACTCTGAGTCTCATCGCAATTTACAAATCCTCAATGAAGCCCTCGATGACATTTATAGAATTTACGGTAGTGATTTCCGTCATGATGAAATTCTTAAACAAGGATTGATGACCCATTTAGAAAGTGCTCTAAAACGTATTGAACTTGGACTTTCAATTCGCAATGAATTGTTGGATGAGATCGAGAAGAATTATCCATTCGAAATACAAATTGCGAAGGTTCTTGCGTTTCACTTTTTAAAAACAAACGCTATAGCATTCAATTTAGATGAAGTTGGTTTCCTCGCACTTCATTTCTGCGGTGCTCGCGAGCGAGCCCGACAAGACGAAAAGAGTGAGACAACACGCGCAATTGTTGTATGCACTACAGGAGTCGGTACCGCTATGTTGCTTAAAGCAAAATTGGAGTCACAGTTTGGCGATGCACTTGAAATTAAAAAAGTCAGTGCTCTTTATCAACTTGATAAGCACGATATGGACGATGTGGATTTACTCATTTCCACAGTTCACATCGATCGTAATTTAGGGGTTCCTACAGTTGTCGTTTCCGCAATTGTTACAGATCGAGATATCGCGCATATTAAGCGATATATTAAAGGCAATCCTTCAAATTCGCATTCGGTCGCTGATTTATTCGACGAAAAACTTTTTATCGCAAATCCTGATACGCAAACACCTCAAGAACTTCTTGAATTGATGAGCCAGAAAGCCCTCAATCTTGGCTATATCGATAAAGCGTGTCAAGAATCAATTATAGAACGCGAAGTGCTTGGTTCTACTGAAGTCGGTAACCTCGTTTGTATCCCTCACAATATCGAAGGTTCTGTATATCGACCCTCCATCGTGGTATGTGTTCTCGATAAACCCATCCCGTGGAAATATGATCGCGTTCAACTTATTCTCATGATTCTCATTGATCAAGACCATCGCACACATTATTCCGATTTATTCGCGGAACTCTATGCAGAAATTGACCATCAATATAAAGTGTCAAACATTATTAAAAATAAGAATATTGCTTATATGAAATCGCTCTTTATTGAGTAGGAAAGGTATTTTATGAAAACTATTATTGTAGCATGTGGATCAGGTATCGCAACAAGCACTGTTGCCACATCAAAACTTAAAGCAGGACTTGAAGCAAAAGGCCTCCTTGATCAAGTTAAATTTATTCAAACTTCTCTAGCTGAATTACCGTCCATCGCATCCGATCAAGATGTGATCGTAACTATAGCTCAAGGTGGAGAAGGTTATGGTATTCCCGTTGTATCAGGTCTATCCCTCTTAACAGGCATGGGCGCTCAAGCAACAATCGATAACGTAATTGAAATCCTTGGCTTATAGAAAACGTGGTGATTGCAGTGTTTAATGAAGATTTAGTATTTTTAGATTTAGAAGTATCATCTCAAGATGAGTTGTTTGATGTAATGAATCAACACCTCAAATATCTTGGATATGTTAATGAAGCGTATTTAAATGCTCTTAAGGAACGTGAAGCAACTTATCCTACTGGACTCGCAGCACCTGTATGCAGCGTCGCAATTCCCCATGTAGATTCAAGTTACATTCATAAACCAGGTATTGCATTTGTACGTGTATCACAACCGATTTCATATAAAGAAATGGTCACCGATAATGATCTTGAAGTAAAACTATTCTTTTTCTTACTTGTGAAAAACAAAGAGGAACAAGTTCAAATTTTAAGTAAACTTATGGGTACATTCTCGGATGATGATTTTTTAAATCAATTATTACAAGGAAAATCGAAAACGGAAATTTTAGATATTTTAACTAAAGGAGTAGCATAGTCATGTCAATTTTAAATTTTATTGTTGATCTTGGTCCTGCCGTAATGATGCCAATTATCTTTACCATCTTTGCGTTAGCACTTGGGGTTAAATTTAGTAAAGCATTCAAATCAGGATTAATGGTTGGAATTGGTTTTATTGGATTAAATATCGTAATTGAGTTATTAACAAAAAACTTGGAACCTGCTGCAAAGCAAATGGTTGCGAATTTCGGTCTTAACTTAACAGTTCTTGATGTTGGTTGGCCGGCTGCAAGTGCTATTGCATTTGGTTCAGCTGTTGGAGTATTAATTATTCCTGTTGGTATTTTAGTTAACATTCTTATGTTATCAACCAAAACAACAAAAACAGTTAATGTTGATATTTGGAACTTCTGGCATTTTGCCTTTACTGGTTCTCTTGTATTTATGATTACCAATGATTTAATTGTCAGTCTTTTAATGGCAGCATTTAATATGGTGATTATTATGGTTATTGGAGACCGTACTGCACCGCTTGTTGAAAAACAACTTGGTTTACCCGGCATTTCAATTCCACATGCATTTACCGCATCTTTTGCACCAATCGCATATGTTTTAAATGCAATTATCGATAAGATTCCTGGTATTAATAAAATTAAGCTTGATGAAAAAGCATTCCAGAAAAAATTTGGTATGTTTGGTGATCCAGCAATTCTTGGTACATTTGTTGGGATTTTATTAGGTCTTGTTGCTGGTTATGATTTCAAAGGCATTACAAACCTGGCAATTGTTATGGCCGCAGTTCTTGTCTTAACACCTAAAATGTCCGCAATTCTTATGGAAGGTTTAATGCCTATTAGTGAAGCAGTTCAAGCTAAAATTCAAAAGAAATATGGCGAAAACTCAAATCTTCTTATTGGACTTGATTCAGCTGTTGGTGTTGGTAATCCCGTTACCCTTACGATTTCACTTGTAATGGTTCCAATTACAATCATTCTTGCCTTTATTATTCCTGGTAACCAATTCTTGCCTTTCGCAAGTCTTGCAGGTTTACCATTTATGTTTGTTTTAATTGCACCGCTTTGTGGTGGAGACTTCTTCCGTACTCTAATCGTTGGAATCTTTACCGTATCCATTGGTCTTTTAATCGGTACAAACATTGCGCCAATCTTTACTGAAGCTGCGAAAGCAGCCAACTTTGCAATCCCTGGTGGTTCCGCATTGATTTCAAGTATTGATTATGGTAGTTCATGGTTACCATTTATGATGGTAAAACTTGTTGAGTATAAATGGGTCGGTGTTGCTATTGCCGGTGCGATCTCAGCAGTTCTTATGGTTTGGAACCGTAAGTTAATTCTTAAAGAACAAGCAATCAAAGATCAAGCATAGTCTTAGAAAAAAGGATTGAAATCGGTATTTATGCCGACTCAATCCTTTTTTATTTGTGTACGTTACACTTCCAACCTTCGTAATATCCGTTATATTGATTGGTTAGCGTTACGATGTGTTGTGATATGCCATTCATTATGGGTAATGTCGGCACAATCGAGGCAATCATACGTGTTTGGATCATGCCATCTTCCCGTGGTTCAAAGGTGATGCTATCGGTAAATCCTTCGAAATGTTGTCTAAACTGTTGTGCATCTTCAAGTCGTTCAAAAACTGTTAATACCTCTACATCCCGTTCTACTTCAAATCGTTCACCTTCGTTTGCAAGATTCATACAAAGATTTTGATTATAGATGATAGCCATTTGAAATTCATTTGGGTACAGTACACTTTTGTAGATTTCAAAATCATCATGTTCACGAACAATGACTCCGATGACTTCTTGAGGGAAATGTTCTTTGAGGGTGGATTCAAAGGCTATACAATCTCTGGATACAAAGAAATAGTCACAAACATCATTACCTGTGATAGCACCTATAAAATGAATATCCATAGGACTTAAGAGATCGGTTATAGCGACCTCAAATGTATTCAAGGTATCAAAAGCCACTTCTGTTGGAAATCCGTTGTCTCGCCCCTTATATGGCTTTCTCACGACATAGAGATGGGGATAATCTACCTCGAAAACAAGTGCATTAAGATCCACACGAACACTGTGTGGTTTTTCATCCATTGTTAGGGGATAAAATTGAAAATTTGATTCATACATAACATTAACCTACCTTTATGATTCTATAATACGACAGCTTTACAATTAATTCCACCGTGTACCTTTCAAGCAATAAAAAAGCTACGATAATTCGTAGCCTTTCGTAAATTATTTATCCCAAAGTTTTTCTGGGTAAGTACCATCTTCTTGGAACTTCGCAAACTGCGCAAGAACCATTGGTTTATCTTCTTGATATGTAACACCAAACCAACGATCGGGTGTATCTAAAATTTTAACCGATAATTTACCGTCATTGATTAAAGATCCTACATCGTTGGGTAGAAGTGCTTCTGATTTCATAGGGTTCTTCGCAACATCTTCTTTTAAGAATGTTTCAAATTTTGATTCCATTAAATCAAAGATTGCAGGTGTAAAGCCCCAGAAGTTCATTGAAACTTGTGTTCCATCAGGAATTAAGGTTTCATCAGGTCCACCGACAACACCTTTATCTGTACGTTTAATGCCATCTGTTTCCACAATATCTGTTAAGAAACCATCAACATTCTTACATACACCACGTGTTACCGTACCGTTATCTGTGATTGTATTGTCCACAATGTATCCCATCATTGCAGCCTGTTGATCTGTAACATCTTCATTTAAGAAACGTGCCATTTCCACAAAAGCAGCTTTTCCGTAATAGTCATCTGCATTGATAATCATAAAAGGTCCCGATACATGGTTACGTGCAGCAAGCAGCGCATGTGTTGTTCCCCAAGGTTTTTCACGGCCTTCAACCCCTTCAAACCACGTTGGAACATCACTTGTACTTTGGAAAGCATATTCCACATTAATAAACGGTCTAATCTTACCAACAAGTTCTGCTTCAAAAATTGCTTCATGTTCCTCACGAATAATTAATACAAGTTTATTAAATCCTGCTTGAATTGCATCATAGATTGAAAAGTCGATGATTGCCTCGCCATTTTTTCCGAATTTGTCAATTTGTTTTAATCCACCGTAACGGCTTCCCATTCCGGCAGCTAATATTACTAAAGTTAAATCCTTCATACTTGCCTCCTATTTTTTAACATTGTACCACAGTTATACCGCTTTCATCAGTAAAAGTTACTTCTAAAAATTAGTAAAGCATTACTAAATAATGGTTATTCTTAACTAAACAATTATTCCACCAAGATTATTTAAAATAGTATTTGATTTTTTGAATTACATTGAGTATTATAGTAATGCAATGCCGCCATAGTTCAATGGTAAAATAGAGCAATGGTAATGCTCAGTTCCGAGTTCGATTCTCGGTGGCGGCACCATTAAAATTAAAACAAAGCACGTATTGGTTAATCTTTGACCACTACGTGCTTTTTATTTTTTTATTGTGATTATGATGATGGTCGTTCAAGAATCAAGGCTGAATTAAGTTTTAGATACTCCCCGTCCTTAACATAAATCGTAACTGTATCCGTAAAATTATTATTCTCAAGAATATCGTTGACATTATGATCAGACGATGTTGTGATTTCATAATAACCACTTAATTCAGTTTTTAATTTATACGTTCCAGCTTCTAAATGTTCCCCAATCTTATACATGCCATCTGCTTGAGGCTTGAGTTCTGGCGACGCTATATAAGGATATATAAGTGCTCTTGAAACCTCAATTACTTCATTCTCATTTAAAGTGATAATTGAATTCCCTTTAAAATTATCGTTGCTCTTAATCTGTGATGAATTTTGATTTCTTATTTCAAAATAGCCTTCTTGATCCGTAAGAAGCATATATTCTCCTGGATCTAAATCTGTTCCCACAATATAGTTTCCACTCTCATATGGAAATTCTTGAGGACTCTCACCCGCATCAAATGTAACTAAGTAATATAGACATGCGCATGCAACAATTAATACGAAAATACTAAGAATAATTCTTCTTTTAATTTTTTTAGTTTCTTTCATGGACATCTCCTCCCAAACAGTACTAAGCATACTTCTTTTATCCTTTAAATACTGCCCTTTTCTTGTCCATATTGGATAAAAACCTATAAAGATGCTACGATTCGTGATACCTTTAACAGTTTCCTACTTACAGCTGCTTGCAGTTTTCTTTATTTGAGAAATAGAATCGAATCAAACACATATTTATTAAGTTAAAATTTTATTATTTCATAAAAAAAACAGATCTTAAAGACCTGTTTTTCATTGTTTAATGGGACCCTCTTAAGGTAAAACCATCAAGATACCATTCTGCATAGACTGTATTGCGGTCATTCATTTTGAAAAGTGCATAGGGTTGATGACCCACTTCGAGTAAGCGTTCTTTTGAATAGAGATATTCTGCTTCATTGTCACAGAATAAGTACTCGTACTCCACATTACGATCAATAATCTCAAAAACTTTAGTCATTAATTGAGTTGCTGATTCTAAATGTTCTACACTCTTTTCAGGTAGCAGATGTTCTTCCACAATATCAAATTTTACGACCAATGCATCCGTTTCATTGGTGATACTCATGCGTGTTTCCACATCCTTGTTTCCAATCTTAAATTCGATATCAGCGTAAGATGTTCGGTAAGCAAGTTTTTCGATTGTTGTATAGATATTTCCATCCACAGTTTCGGTAATCCAATCGTGATAGTCACCGTCTTTAGGATGTGTAATTTCCATTTTAGTTTTATAACTGTCCACAAGATCCAGGAAATTTTCAATTTGTCCAATTGTTTTATCTGAGGCTTCAAGTACAATACCAAGTCCTATAATTGTATTCATCGTATCCTCCTTTAAAGTACAACAAATATACAATACCTGCTCCTTTATGTAAAGACACACGCGCATTTGAATTTTCCATAAACATTCACCAAGTGCCTGCCTAGCACATGTTAGACTGTTTTAAAGGAGGGGTAAATATGAATACAAAAAATCAACCTGCTTTTATACACTTATCAGAAACTTTACATCTTGTGAAATTTGATGTCTTATCGGATGAAGCGCGATCATGGATGGAAAATGAGGATTTGATGTTTGCTCTACGCGGAGATCGGATGATCTTTTCTGATCAAGAAGTTGCGTCTTATTATACAAATCTCGCTGAGAATGGCGAACTTTATTATATTGAAATTCTAAACGGAGATACCTTTCATCAATGCGGAAGTGTCGCACTGATAGGAAATCAAATAAAAATTATTGTTGATCCGAGATATCAAAACCAACATATTGGAACTGCCGCGGTGGAAGGTTTGTTATTTCGCGCTACGGTATTAGGAATCCCACAAATTTATGCGCAAGTAAGAAACCACAACACCTTTTCATTAAAGTTGTTTCAAAACCTTGGTTTCAAGATTATTGATGAAGCCGATCACGTCATCACAATGTGTTGTGATACCAAGCCATTTTAATGGCTTTTTTATTTACACTTGACTTAATGACATCTGTGTCATAAAATAAATTTAGAAAAATGACACAAGTGTCATTAAGTGAGGTGTTTCAATGACTCGTGTTTCAAATGAAGCCATGCGTAAAGCTAAATATGAACTTATTCTCGAAAAAGCACGTCTTGTCTTCTGTCGTAAGGGGTATGCAGGTGTTACGATGAAAGATATTATCGAGGAATGTGAAATTAGTCGTGGGGGAATATACCTATATTTCAGCTCAATAGAAGAAATTTTTAAAGACGTCGTCTTGTCACGAGAGCGTCGTAAATTTGAAGGCATACGTGATTCAGTCCATCAGAATGTTGATTTTTTGGAATTGTTGGATGCTTATTTCTTAACACAGAAGAAGCGACTGCTTAATATGAGCGAGAGTTTGTTGCGAGCAATGTACGAGTATCATTTTACTCATAAATCGGAAGCAGATTTTGCTTTTAGAGAAGCTCAGGTTGATAATATTCGAAATACACTTGAAGAGATGTTATCTCTAGGTGTTAAACAGAACTATGTCGTGAACCCTAATATTGATGCACTCCGTGATCATATGATGTTTATGATCGAGGGTTTAAGTGTCTATTCACTTTTAGGGGGACTTACTGAAGCCAATGTAGATGAGCAGTTTAAACAACTGCGCGCAATGATTCTAGCAAAGGATGTCTCTTATGAAAACAAATTATAACGTTTGTATCACATCGGGAGGAACTTCTGAACCCATAGATACAGTTCGACGCATCACCAATACTTCTACAGGTCGTCTAGGAAGTAAAATTGCAGATGCTTTTATTGAAGCCGGTGCGAATGTTTATTATGTTTATGCCAAAGGCAGTGCTCTTCCGAGTTTAGCCTGTAGACAGTATGAGGTCGATACGGTAGATTCCGTTTCGAGAGTTCTTACACTACTTTTTGATTCTGTTTCTTTTGATGTCATGATTCACGCAATGGCAATCAGTGATTATGAGGTTGACACAATCTCTTCACTTGAGGCCATGTCCGCAAGCATTCATACGCTATTAGCGAAAACATCTAAACCGTCTAAAGAGGAAATTAAACAAGCGTTACTGGATTCAAAAGAACCAACACGTTCGAAGATTTCGTCTGCGAATAAAGATCTTGTTTTGACCTTGAAACAAACCCCTAAGGTCATCAATCAACTTAAAACAAAACAACCAAATGTCTTTCTAGTCGGATTTAAATTATTATCCAATACAAATTTAGAATCACTGAAGAACGCAGCCTTTTCTCAAATTAGCCAAGCCGGAAGTGATCTTGTCGTGGCGAATCGTTTAGAAGATATTCACCACAGTGAACACATTGCTTACTTTATTGATCAAACAGGTTTGATTCACCAAGCGCATACCAAGGAAGAGATTGCTTCTTCACTTGTACAAATACTCTATAAAAAGAGTCAGGAGTCGATATGAAAACAATTCTATTAGGTGTTAGTGGTAGTATTTCAGCTTATAAATCTGCTGATTTAGCCAATGAACTCACAAAAAGAGGTTATACGGTTCATGTGATTATGACCCATTCTGCACAAGCATTTATTACCCCACTTACATTGCAATCACTGACTAAAAATCCTGTTCATTATAATGTCTTAAATGAGGATGATCCAAATAAAATCATGCACATTGATTTAGTTAAGTCTGCAGACTTGCTTCTGATAGCACCTGCAACTGCGAACATCATTGCGAAGATTGCACATGGCATTGCGGATGATATGTTGTCGACAACTACATTGGCGGTCCATGGTATTCCTAGACTTATTGCTCCCGCAATGAATACTTATATGTATGAAAATGAAGCAACAACCGATAATTTAGACATCCTACGGAAACGAGGGTGGATTGAGGTTGAGCCACGAAGTTCCTTATTAGCATGTGGAGATTATGGTAAAGGCGCACTAGCAGAAATTGAAACAATACTCGCGTATGTTGATTCGGCTTTAGAAGGAGTTACAGCATGATTTGTGTAATTAATATCGGTAATACCAATACTGCATTTGGATTTGGGGATAACGATTTGATTGATCAGTTTACAATCCCAACTCATGCGTACCAAACCCAAAATGATTTTTTAAAGTATTTCGAAGTTCAAAATCGACACGAACACATCGATGCTTGTGTTATCGCATCCGTTAGGCCTGATAAGACACAATTAATTAAATGTTCGATGGATTCTTATTTCAAGCTAAATGCGAAAGTATTAGATCACGGTGATGATTTTGAGATAGACTTTTCTCTTTACCCTTACGGCAAGCTGGGAATGGACCGTATTATCGCTCTGTACGCCGCAAAAGAACTTTACGGAGGAAACATTGCAGTTTTTGATTTAGGGACTGCCACAACGGTTAATGTGCTCTCTGACAATCAATTTAAAGGTGGCGCCATTATGCCTGGTGTTCGTCTTGGCTTAAGTGTCCTTGGAGAAAAAACAGGTCTTCTACCAACCATTAATCTTAATGATACGCCCCATTATCTCGGATTAAATACCGAACAAAATATATTATCTGGAGCTATATTTGGCACTGCATCCGTTTTAAAAAACTATCGCGAACTTATATCCCAAGACTATCCGAATACCACGTTTGTTGTTACGGGTGGAAATTCGAAAGCAATTTTACCCTTATGTAATGCTCCATGGAATTTTCAACCCGACTTATTACTACAAGGTCTACTAACATGGTGGACACAAAAAGGACGTACTTATGAAAGCTAAAAAGAAAACTTTAAACTACACACTCTTTACCCTCTTTGCCGCAATTATTATCTTACTCTCAATAACGCCCCTTGGTTTTATACATCTTGGTTTTATCAAGGCTACAATTGTTCACATTCCAGTTATTATCGGATCAATTATCTTAGGACCAACAGCAGGCGCTGGATTAGGATTAATTTTTGGTATAAACTCAATCATCAATAATACCATCAGCCCATCCATACTATCCTTTGCATTCTCGCCACTGGTTCCCGTTATCGGAACGACTTCAGGAAGTCCGTTTGCATTAATAATTGCACTCCTTCCTCGAATATTGGTAGGGATCGTTCCTTACTATATTGTAGAAAGTCAATTCATTAAAAAAAACTCAATTCGCCTTGGTCTAGCTGGTTTTATCGGTTCAATGACGAATACAATTTTAGTTATGAGCCTCATCTATTTACTCTTTAAAGATGCTTATGGATCCGCACGCGGTATAGAAGGTTTAGCTGTCACTAAAGCAATTCTTAGTGTAATCATTTTTAACGGGATTCCAGAAGCGATTGTATCCACTCTAATTACCATTCCCATTACAAAAGCACTCTATAAAGTACGCAGGAAATAAAAAGAATCTCGAGCTGATCGAGATTCTTTTTTTATTCGATGTATAATTTTGTGTACTTTTCTAATAATGATTTTGGTAAGGTAAATCCATACATTTCTTTAATTTTGAATCCAACATCTACATTTTCAACGTCTTTACCAATTGGAAGATATAATAAATTATAGATAACACCATAGGCTTCCCAAGTATATTCAGTGATTATAGAGTCATTTTGTTCGTAAAAACCAATACGTTTTGTGCGAGTGATGCGATCTTCTTCTGTCTCAGCCTTATCCGGTCTTTCACTCTCAATCAATAATCCATCAACATCAAGGGTTCCTCGTATTTTTTGTAAGAACAGTGTCCCAATCCCTTGACCACGTCTGGCTTGCGTCACAGCATAGTAATCAAGGAGCGCAACGCGTCCTTCTTCATCAGTTATAAAGTTTGCGTAAGCAAGAAGTACATCATCTTCAACCATAACTAAAACAGAGTAACGTCCATCCCTAAACATTCTTTTTATACTGTGTAATGATCTTAATTCATCATCTGGGAAATCATTGACCATAAAATTGTTGTAGATGGGAATGAACGCCTCATAATTTAATTCCTTTATTTCGTAATCCACAATAACACCTTCTACTTTCATTCTCTATCTATATCATGACATATTGAGACAAATAAGCAAATGCGAAAAAAAATAACGTTTTATACGCTATTTTATCTAAAATAAAAGATGCCCCACGCACCTTTTATTCCTTCATTTGAAAGGCATGATAGTTTTGCTACCAATAGTTATTACTCCCTTACAATACCTTAAGATATTGAAATTTAGGTTAAATATGGAACAAAACTTATAATTTTTGATATAAAATGCATAAAAAAAACGAATTGCTTCGTTTTTTTACCACTCGTTGTGGATTAATTCTTGATTTACTCGAGAAATTGGTAGACCCATTACAGAATAGAAGTCACCAACAATTTCTTTCACAAATACAGAGCCAAACCCTTGTATACTGTAACTACCAGCTTTATCTAACGGTTCTTTGGTTGCAACATAAGCATCGATTTCTGCTTCTGTTAGTTCAAAGAATTCAACTTCAGTTTTAACTGAGAATACACGTTTGCATTCTGATGATACAAGACATACACCTGTAATGACGTCATGTTTTGATCCAGATAATTTCATTAAAGTATCTTTTGCGTCTTCTTCATTTTTAGGTTTCCCTAGAACTTCTCCGTTGAACACAACTACGGTATCTGATCCTAGGACAACACAATCTTGATAGTTCTCAAAAACACTCAATGCTTTTTCTTCAGATATTCTTTCTATTTGTTCTTCCACAGTAAGCGATGAATCAAGGGTCTCATCACTTGTCGGTGATACAACATTAAAAGCCACCCCAAGTTTCGTTACTAATTCTCGTCTTCTTGGTGATTGACTCGCTAAAACTAATTTCTTATGCATACAAATCCTCTTTTCACTTACATTATAAACTATTTGTTTCGGATGTACACATGTTTAACATTACTATTTGGAATCCGTCTTTCATCGATGTCGAATTGTCCTAATGCTTTGATCAGCGGTGTTAATTGATAATATCCATAGTTTCGCGGATCAAAATCCGGTTGTTTTTTCATAATTAAATTTCCTAAATCACCCATAAATACATAACCATTATCATCTGCGAGGTCATTAACTGAGGATGCAATGAGTTGGTGCAACTTATTCTTTTTGTCTACAGAGAGTTTTGTTTTGGAGTCGACATTTTCAGTTTCGACAAGATCGATAATTTCAATATAAATAAACTTGTCACAGGATGCGATAAAAGCGCTTGGAGTCTTCTGTTCGCCAATTCCGATGACATACTTCCCTGCTTCCCTTAAACGCACTGCAAGGCGCGTAAAATCACTGTCTGAAGAGACAATACAGAATGATTCAACATTTCCTTCATACAGAATATCCATCGCATCAATAATCATTGCGGAATCTGATGAGTTTTTTCCAGTTGTATAAGAGTATTGTTGGATGGGAGTGATTGCATGTTCCAGCAAATGACTTTTCCATCCTGAAGCAGTTTGTTTTGTCCAATCACCGTAGATTCTTTTTACTGTAGGTGTACCATAACGAGCAACTTCTCGTAATACGCCCCCAATATTAGCATATGGAACGTTTTCTGCATCAATTAATACTGCAATTCGTGAATCAATTTTTTGTTTCATTTAAATTCCTGCCTTTCTAATTTCAAATATAACGCCTTCGTCAACGTTTGAAGCACTTACTGAATAACCATAATTCGTTGCGACTTTATTAACGATTGAGAGTCCCAGTCCAAATTGACCACCCTCACCTTTTTCATAAGCATTAAAAATCTGTTCTGTTCTATTTTCATTGATTATCGATCCATCATTATATACCGATAGGTAATTATCTTTTAATGTGATAATAATCTTTGTCTTAGCGTATCGTAAAGAATTATCGAGAAGATTCTCAACAACAACCCGCCACGGCTCCTCTGTACCAAAAAATACATTGTGTTCTTCGGCATTTAGAATTAGTTCGATTTCTGGTCTTATTTGACTTGAAGAAACTATTACCGACTCTATCGTTTCTTTCAACTCTATATTACTATTCTGATCGATTTGTTCATGAGTCATGTAATCCATTCGATTCAACATCAATAGATTATAAACTTTCTTCTCTAAACGATCTGCATGTTGAATAATGACATCAACTGACTTCTCAAGCGTCTCGTAAGGATAAACACCATCTTTGATCGCTTCACTGTACGATTTAATCGTCGCTATCGGTGTTTTAAGATCATGTGATATGTTTTGAATCATTTCTTCTTTAACACGCTCTTGGCGCTTCAATTCCTCGTTCATCTCAACTAACACATCTGCCAGCTCACCAATTTCATCATGACGTTCAATATTTAATTCTGCATCTTCGTTTCGCTTTATTTTCTCAATATACGCACGGATTTGGTTTAATGGATGAATAATATAACTAACCCAAACAAGTAATAATAAGAAAACAACACCAATAATTATCAAAATCATATTAATAACATTGTTTAATAATAACGATTTAAATTCGTTCTGATAATTTCTAGAAATTAAAGTTGCAATACTCGCTTGTTTATCCGGGATATTTGTAATGGTATAAAGACTGCTATCTTTAAATCGGTAGTTAATGCTTTGTTCGAGCTCCACTGCATCCATTTGAATCTTAACTTGTTTTAGTAAATCCACATTGATGAGACTTAAACCATTTGATTTTATACTACCGTCTTTATTTCGAATAACATGGATAATATTCGGATCATTTGCTCCATATAAATCGACATCATCCAACCCACGTTTATAGTTATAAATAACATTCTGTTGTGTTCGATGGATTAAGTCGTACATTTGCTTATCAACAAACTTATCGATATTTAAAGATAATGCTCCAAAAAAGAATACTAAAAAGAAAGCAAAGGTAAAAACAACAATTGCAATTAATTGCTGTGTTAACGATAGCTTTCTTATAAACTCACGAATATTTCTCATCATCCAAGACGATATCCGAATCCGTATATTGTTTGTATATTAAGACCAGGCATTTTTTTTCGAAGACGTCTTAAGGTATCATCTACAACTCGATCCGACCCAAAATAATTGGTTTCCCAAACATGAACTAAAATCTGTTCACGCGTAAAGGCAACACCTCTATTTTTGACGAAAAGCATTAAGAGATCAAACTCTTTTGTTGTAAGTTCAAGTTCATAGCCATCTTTGCTCGCTTTACGCTGTTTCTCATCAATGACATAACCATCAACTTCCGTTTGAAGGTCTTGATTATAAGAACGCTTAATAATGTTATTAACCCGCAGCACTAATTCTTTTGGTGAGAAAGGTTTCGTAATATAATCATCACTACCCTTTTCCAAACCAATAATTCGATCAAATTCTTTATCTCGTGCAGACATAAAGATTACCGGAGTTGCAGGCGAATGCATTTTAATGCGTTCAATCAAGTCAAAACCACTCTTATCATCAAGCATAATATCCAAAATCCAAAGATGAACATCGTCATCCTGAACATGGGCATTCGCTTCATCATATGTGTAATAAGAGCGGACTTCATAACCAGCGTTTTCTAAATAACTCTTTACAAGTTCATTTAAATCTTTTTCATCTTCTACAATACTGATCACATATTTCATATTATCACCCTTACTCAATGTTATTGATTACATTAATCATATCATTGACATAGTGTTCACACAAATCATCTGTTTGTGCTTCTACCATGACGCGGACAAGCGGTTCTGTACCTGACGGTCTAAGAAGTAATCGCCCTTCATCACCCAATTCGCGATGAATGCGATTCTCAGCTTCTTTTACAGCGTCATGATTCATAACTGCTTGTTTATCATTAACAGGAACATTTTGAAGTAGTTGCGGGAATCGAATACATTCCGAACCGAGTTCTGCTAGTGTTTTTCCAGCTTTTGATGCTATTTCTGCAATAACAAGTGCAGTCAACACGCCATCACCTGTCGTCGCATAATCCTTCAGTATAATATGTCCAGATTGTTCTCCACCAAGTTTGTAATCATTCTCATTCATTGATGCGTAAACATGTTTATCACCAACATCTGTTGTAATTACATTCAAACCTGATTTTTGACAGGATTTCAAGAATCCTAAATTAGCCATGACGGTTGATACAATCGTATCTTCTTTAAGTTGCTTTTCCGATTTGAAGAAACGACCAAGAATAAACAAGATTTCGTCACCATCAACCATCTCGCCTTTATGATTTACTGCAAGACAGCGATCTGCGTCACCATCAAATGCAAATCCCATATCTGCACCCATTTCAACTACTTTTGCTTGAAGTGACTCCGGATGTGTTGAACCACACTCAGTATTAATATTGCGTCCATCAGGATTGTTATTCATAACTGTCACACAAGCACCTAAATCTTTAAAGAGACGTTCAGCGGAAGAAACAGCCGAGCCATTTGCCGTATCGAGGACGACGTTTAAACCATCAAAACGCACATCGATTAGAGATTCAAGATATTGAATGTATGTTTCCAATCCTTCCGGAAATTCCACAACACGTCCAATTTCATTACTGTGCGCAACATCGATGGATATTTCACCATCAATGTACGCTTCAATTTTCTCTTCTAGATCTGCAGATATTTTCATACCTGTCGAAGCAAAGCATTTTAAGCCATTATCGTAGTAAGGATTATGACTCGCGGAAATCATTACACCACCTGCGAACCCTTCGTTTTTAACTGCGTATGCAAGTGCTGGAGTAGCACAAACACCAAGTAGATATACATCAGCACCCATAGATGTTGCTCCTGCAGCAATTGCACTTGCAAACATACCTGAAGAAAGTCGTGTGTCTTGTCCAACTACAATCTTCTCACCTCTAAACGAGTAACCTAAGTATTGTCCCACTTTAATTGCAATATCCAAACTTAGAGCATCATTCGCTTTACCGCGAAGTCCGTCCGTTCCAAAATACTTACCCATAAATACTTACCTCTTATTTTCTAAAACTAAATACAGCTGTTTCTTTTGTTGATTTTACTGTGTAGAGAGACGATGTTGGATCGTTGTATTCTACATAGAGTTTAACCTCTTGATTATCACCTGGTTCAATGTCACGCATATCAATATATACTTTAACGTTTTCAGGTTTGAATTTTTCAATATTTTCTTTGGTTCCAAATACTTCTAATGATGTCGTTGTTGCTGTTTTTTGATCGCCAGATGTGCCTGGTGAAATCTTCAACTGATTAACATTGTGTACAAATAGAATTGGAATATCGTCAAATTTCTTAGTTTCACCCTCGCCGAGCTTGATATCAAAGTTTACTTTTGAAACTGTACCATGACGAACTCCGGATGGAAGGCTAATGTTATGAACGAGTTTCGTATCTTTTGTGAGACCACTCGCTTGAATTGGAACTTTAATTTCTTCAATACTATCAAGAACCGATTGTTGGGCGTAAATTGTCATCGCTTCGTTATCCATTGATAACGATGCAATCGCCTTACCTTCTGGAATATCTCCTTGGAAAACTGGCTTAATCGGAACTGTTTTATTAGGTGATGTTACATCTACCTTCGCTTTAACTGTTTTCGGCAATACATCCACCGTCGTTAAACGTTCACCTTGTTGGTTATAAGCTACGATTTCTGCGTCAGTAGTAAACTGTTCAGTTTGGCCACTAACATCAATTAATGCTTTTACGAATGCTACTTGTGACATTGTTTCTTTCGACGCTTTAATCGTTACATCTTGTGTCTCTAACTCTGGCGTACCCAATACATATTGGCTTCCAAGTTTGTTTTGGTTAACGAATTCAGTACTTAACGTCATACGTTTTGCTTCTTTGATTCGAATCGTTACATTAGCAGAAGCCGGTGTAATTGTTGTTCGAATACGAGCTGACGTTATATTTGTTTTGTAGTTAACTTGATGTGTTCCTTCTGCAAGGCCACTCAAATCTAATTCGACTTTAAGATCATTTTGAGGGTTTACCATTGAAATATCACTATAATCCCCAAATACGATGACATCAACTTTCTCATCAAAATCTACAACTTCATACATCTCAGAGTTATACTTTACAACAACTGGGACATCTGGAATTTGACGAGCTTGATTTACTGGAGATGGCGTGGATGCAGATACATTGAATGCAAAATAAATAAGTAATGCAACTGCGAATGCCACGAGTTTAGCGTGACGTGGATTAAAGAGAATTCGGTCAAACCATGCACTTAACCAACGAAGTACTCGAAGGAATGCATCTCCAATCGATTCGGTTAAATTCGTAATTTTTTCGGATCTTTCTGCGATAATCTGTGCAAGCTCAAGTTTATCCTCAGAATCAAATTTCTTATTTTTCTTATCTTTCTTCGGACTCATTTGGCTCACCTCCTTCATCGTTTAGTTTCTCTGATGAATTCGTATCATCTACGATCGTTACTGGTTCCTCAACATCGGATGTTTTTGAATCTTCATCCTGTGACGAATGATCTTGATTGCTTGTTAAGTCTTGTACGTTCTCTGTTGACTTATCTTTTGTATCAGCATCCTTAGGTGTCTTCTTGAAGATACCCATTAATTTTGAAAAGTCTCGCTTTTCCACATTTGTTTCTGTAGGTTCCGTCGATTTAAGGTTTAAATCCGAACTATCAACCTTCTCAATTTTAATTGGATCAACGTTTAATTTTGATAAATTAAATTTACGTTGTTTACGATGAGCACCTAAACTCTGACTTACTTCTTTTTCGCTATTTTGGATTAGAAGATTGAGGTATTCTCGTAAGCTTGCAGCATCCATTTCTCGAAGTTTTCCACCTTCAGCAATCGAAATTGTTCCCGTTTCTTCGGATACAATAATTGTTACTGAGTCTGTAACTTCACTTAACCCAATCGCAGCACGGTGACGCGCACCATAGCGAGTTGGTAAATCTTGAGCAGTCGGAGGGAAATAAGCTGACGCGCATGCAATGCGATCCCCTTGTATTATTACTGCACCATCATGGAGCGGTGTCGACGTAACAAAAATAGAACATAAGAGTTCCGAGGTAACGGATGAATTAATTGGTGTACCCGTTTTAATATAATCTGCTAAAGAGTGACCTTGTTCGAGTGTAATAAGTGCACCTGTTTTTCGTTCTGCAAGCACGGTTGCTGCATCAACGAGTTCATCCACAAGTTTTTCTTTCTCATTACCGGATAAAGAATGGAGTGCTGAAAAAACGGATGTTTTTCCGAGTCTTTCCAACATAGCTCGGATTTCCGGCACAAAAATAATGACTACGACTAAGAATCCATATTGAATCAATAGATCGAGTAGAGCTTTTAATGTAGTGAGGCTTAGTTTATGAGCAACAAAGCGCATCGCAATGATTAATACGATTCCTTTGAAAATCTGAACAGTTCGAGAATTATTTCTAACAATTCTCAAAATGTAATAAACCAAAACCCAAATAATTGAAAAGTCTACGATAGCCTTTAAACTATTGATGATTGATTGAAATGTTATTAAGGCAAATGGCATAAGAACCTCCTTATTCTCACTAATTATATCACGCTATCGGTGAATATTCATGACTGTCTATAAGAATACCATATTTTGTGTTTTTATTAAATATATTCATTAGATTGTCACATAACTTCACATCAGTATTGACTCATGTAAAGTTCATGGTAAAACCCTTTAAGTTCCATAAGTTCCTGATGGGTACCTTGTTCTACGAGTCTTCCAGATTTCATTACTAGAATCATATCCGAATCCGTAACAGTTGAGAGTCTATGAGCTACAAAAAACGTTGTGTGCGATTTCATAATTTGAGTGAACACGTTTTGAATATGTCGTTCTGTAACGACATCGACACTACTGGTCGCTTCATCCAGGATAATTATCGGAACATCGACTAACAGAGCTCGAGCAATCGTGATGAGTTGCTTTTGACCCAATGACATATTTTTGGATCCAGAGGTGACGCGAGTGTCATATCCATCATCGAGTGAAATAATATATTCATGACATCCTGCTTGTTTTGCAGCACGCACAATTTCTTCTTCTGTCGCCATTGCATTTCCATAGGAAATGTTGTCACGAATGGTTCCTTCAAATAACCATGGATCCTGTAAAACGATTGACATTGTATGACGAATGCTTGCACGAGAAACTTCATCCACTTTTAAGTTGTCAATTAAGATTGATCCTGAATCCACATCGTAATAACGCATCAATAGATTTAACATCGTAGATTTACCAGCTCCTATAGGACCGACAATTGCGACCTTACTTAAAGGCTTGATATTCAAACTTAAGTTTTCAATAATTGTATTCTTTCCATCATATGAGAAGTTTACATTTTCAAAAGCAACAGTTTTACCTTCTAATTTTTCTTCATGTTCACAATCAATTTGATTTTCTTCATCAAGAATTTTTTGTAAACGCCCATAACTCGCCTTAGCAGCAATTATTTGCGAAATAATCGCACTAAACTCATTGAATGGTTTAGAGAACATCATTGAATAACTTAGGAAACTTGTCATAAGTCCAATTGTTAATGTATTATTCAATACACCAAAAGCACCTGTTAATCCTAATAATACATAAGATAAATTATTCATTAATCGTGTTGTAGGATTTGTGAGGGCCGACATAAACTGTGCTTTTTCACCTACTTTATTTAGTGATTCATTGATGAACGAAAATTCGCGGATTGCCTGGTCTTGATAATTACTTGTAAGAATTAACTGGTAATTGTCAACAAATTCAGATGTTCTACCACTAAGCTTTCCCGAAAGTTCCTGTTGTTGTTGAAAGTATCCATACGATTTTCGCGAAATCACTTTAGAAGTAAAGTAGACAATCGGAACCATCACAAACACGACGAGACTCATCACAATATTTATGCGAATCATATAAAACGCCGCTACTAAAACAACAAAAACCCCTCCTAGAAACTGAGTTAACAAGAGATAAAGCCCATCAATAATAAGTTCGCTGTCCATTACAAACAAATTTTGAATATCACCCTGTGCGTGCTGATCGATAAAAGAGATTGGTAAGCTCGTGACTTTATGCATGAGTTTTGACCTTAAATCCGAAACAAATCGAACAGAAAAACGATTTGCCATGCGATTGGTTGCCCAACTTAGTATGAAGTGAATCATATAAGCAATCGCTGTATAACTTAACATTTCAATCGCATATTTTAGATCAACATTTTGGTATCCCACCATGCCATCAATTGCTTTACCAAGAAAATAGGGTGTGATCACTAAAGCAATGCTTGAGATGATACTTGCTAGAATGCAAGATAGGAGTAGTTTTCTATTTTTCTTCATGTGTATCCTCCTCTTGCAATGCGTAGATGCGTTGATATAAATCGCAACTTTCCAGAAGCGATTCATGGCTTCCTTGTGCAATAATTGTTCCATTATCAATAACAATAATACTTTCTGCGTTCATAACCGAACTTGTTCTCTGGCTGATAATGATTTTAGTGCTTTGTGCATAATAACGTTCTAAATTCTCACGAAGTCGTTTATCCGTGAGATAATCGAGAGCACTGAATGAGTCATCAAAAATCAACAGACTCGGTTTTTTGGCAAGTGCTCGCGCAATACTCAGTCGTTGACGTTGACCACCCGAGAAGTTTGTCCCTCTCTCTTGAACTTTTACATCTAATCCCTTTTCCAGTAACTCTTTCCCCTCGGCATGTTCTAATGCCTTCACAGCATCACTCTCTTGACCCATTTGGATATTATCTTCCATCGTCACACTCAAAAATGAAGCACTTTGGGATACATAACCTATCCGATTACGTAGTGAGGCAACAGAATAAGATGTTATATCTTTATCATTAATTTTAAGGGTTCCTTCACTTACATCGTATAATCGAGGTAGTAATTTTACCAAACTACTTTTTCCACTCCCAGTAAGACCAATTATTCCTAAAGTCTCATTTGGATTGATTTTCAAATTAATATTCTTTAATATTTTGCGATTTGTATGGGGATACGCAAACGAAACATTTTGAAATTCAATTTTTATCGGTCCCTCCGAAAGAATCGTTTCTCCAGATACATCCATTGTTGGCTCTAGATGGAGAATCTCATTAACTCTTTTCTTTGAAGTATACCCTCTCGCAAAAATCATAACCAAATTCATAAAAACGATGAGGGTCATGACAAGTTGAGTACAATAGTTTATAACTGCCACCATTTGCCCTTGCGTCATCATTCCCTCATTGATTTGTAGGGCGCCCGAATAGACGAGAACAACAAGTACCAAATTCATCATAAAAGAAGTCAAGGGACTCGAAAGTGTTGATACAAATCCTACCTTTAATTGCTTCTGTTCTAACAGATTATTACGGTTTTTAAAATTTTCAATTTCACGATCAGTTTGGGAAAACGCACGAACAATTCTAACACCACTTAAGTATTCTTTAACCTTATGACCAACTTGATCAAGTGTTGTCTGTGCATCGAGATGATAAACCATTGAGAACCTCATAAATAGGCCTACAACAAGAAGGAAAAGAGGAAGAGCGATCATTAACTGTTTGCCTAACATTGGGCTAAGTTGGTAGAGCGCGTACAAGCTCCCTAACATGATCATCGGAGCTCGAACTGCTAGACGAATTGTCTTAGCAATCATTTCCTGAATTTGATTAACATCAGTTGTAACACGAGTTGTCAACATTGAACTTGAAAATAAATTTGTGTCTCCAAGAGACAGAGTGTTAATTTTTTCAAACAACGAAAGACGAATACGACCCCCAACTTGCTGTGAAATTTGAGATGCCAAATATTGACAGACAATTGAAGACATATAACCTAATATCGTGAATAGAAACATGTATCCGCTTATTTTATAAATGTATTTCAAGTCATTTCCTGCGATACCGACATCAATTAATTTTACCATTAGTAATGGTAAAAACAATTCAAAAACGGCTTCAATAAATTTAAAAAAAATTGCAATTATCGTTTTGAATTTGTAACCTTTAAAAAAATCCATCGTAACCCCCTATGTTCAATACTAATATTATACCTTATATTTCAATTTCCTGAATATAAAGAAAAAAGCATCTCTTTTGAGATGCCTTTACCAGCTTCCGCCACCAGTTCCACCAAATCCACCACCGGAGAATCCGCCGCCACCGCCGCCGGACCCAAATGAGCCACCTCCGCCCGATGAAGCGGTAGGAGCTGGGATTGAAACCATTGATGATTGTAAGGTATTCATCGAACGGCTCAATGAATGCCACATATAGTAGGATGTGAAATTAGGTTGAGACGAAATATACCAGTCAGGTTGTTGAATGGCAATTGACTCAAATTTCTTTGACCAAACATCTGTGACCCCAAGTACATATGCATAAGGGAGAATGTCATAGAATATTTCGGGAGTCTCTTCAACTAACGCTTCAATTCTACTTTGTTCAGCGACTTCAATAAACCGCTTGAGTCCTAAAATTTGTCCGTACCACTCAGAACCAATCTGAGTTCTTCGCCCCATATTTGCAACACTCACAACACTTACTAAATAAAATATGTAAGCTAAGAGCATTGGAATCGGATTTTTAAAACCCCATCCAGTCGCAAAGGTTAAAGCAACTGTCGCGATTGCACTAATAACAATAAACAAGATCGACATGCTTTTGGGTTTACGAGTACCTGCAACACCGTCAAAAGATGTAGCATAATATCCGAAAATACCTAAAACCATAAAAAGACCGTAGCCCATAATTCCAAAGATATAAGCATCATCTTCAATTCCCATACGTGCATATCCGACAGATGCTAATACAATTGAAATACCAATTGGCGCTAAAAACATTCCAATAGATTTCAAGACTATAGATTTTCTTGAAAAAACACGTTCCTCTTTGTTTTGTCTAAATCTTAAAGATAAAGACGCTGTGGCATTGCTAATCACATTACCAAATTTCGTATTGAGTTCTTTTGTAGTTACTTCTTCTCTATTTTTAAAGAGCGCATTAAATACACGCAACTCTTCGCGATTTCGTACATCTGATAACTCAGCAATCTTAGTTAACTTAATGTTAGTTCCTTTTTCATCCAACTCTTCAATCGTTAGGTAACCTTTTGAAGCCCAATAAATAATTAAAGAAACAATATCGTTAGATTTTGAATAGCCACGATAAACATACCCTATTTCAGCACTTGATAAACCATAAGGTGCACTGAATTCTACCGTCTCCACAACAGGATACTCACGTCCATATTTTAGGAAAAGAACAGAAATAATGAGAGCGAGAATTCCTGAAATTGTCACCGTGATTGGTGTTTTATCAAAAACAGGAAATTCAAAATAATTGTGTGGTAAATCTAACCAAACCGTTAAAGCCTGCTTATAAAGAGGTTGGTCAAATGATCCAGTAATTGTCGTTCCATCTACTCTATAGTTCACAGGCAAATTATCACTTGTTGCGTAAAATTTTGGGTTCGATTCAAATTCCTTCGGCATTTGGATTTTGAATGATGTTTTCATCATTGGGAAATCCCAATTTTTTGTAATTAAATTCTGATATAACAGATCGCCTCGAGATAATTCCAAGTCTCTTGTATTAACGACATATGAAAATTCAAATTGTTGAGAACCTTCTAGATATTTCCCAGGTGTCCCAATTTTTAATACAGCTCCATCACTATTATGATCAATATCAACCTCACGATTCTTCACTCGGATGTCGGATGTTGGGAAAACATAATCTTTTTTTCCTTCGCCAAAGTCATAATCATTATAACGGTCGGAAATTGTTACAAAAATCCCTTGTCTTGGCTCGTGGAAATATGCATCCAAGACAATATTGATATTTATGCGACCATCTTCTTTAACATCCATAGTAATATCAAATGATTCCCCAACTACTGGAAATCCATAATCCTTATAATGATTCTGAATATCTGAAGAAGTTGGGTCGGGTAAACTCACTGCATTGCTCTTTGTCTCATTTGCCGATAAAGGAGTTATGAAAAGTGTTAAAGCTAACACCATAATAAATAACAACTGTTTTATGCGTTTCATAAAATAATCCTCCTTATAAAAAAAGGGAGTAACCTCCCTCAATTAAAACTGAACTTTAACGTTTTGACGTTCTGACTCATTATCAACTTCATAAAGAGGTTTGCGTCCAAATCCAAACATATTCGCAAAAATATTTGTAGGGAATGTTTCACGCTTTGTATTATACTGACGTGTTACACCGTTATAGTATTTACGGGATTGCGCAATTTCTGTCTCAATTGTTTTAAGTTGACCTTGTAAATCCATAAAGTTTGTATTTGCTTTAAGATCAGGGTAACTTTCGGTAAGTGCAAATAAGCGTCCCATTGTCTTGCTTAAATCACCTTCTGCAGCTAATTGTTCTTCCATGCCTTGAGCATTTACAGCCTTATTACGAGCCGCAATAACATTTTCGAGTGTATCTTTCTCATGTCCTGCATAACCCTTTACCGTTTCTACAAGGTTCGGAATTAAATCGTAACGTTTTTTCAAATATACATCCATTGTTGAGAAAGCTTCCTCAACCATATTACGAAGTTTTACTAATCCGTTGTAAGCTGAAATTGCAAACAATGCAATTACAACCACAATTGCTAAGATTATCATCCAAAGTTTCATAATCAACACCTCCATGTGTTATCTAGATAGTACAACTTAATCCCAAATAAGTCAATTATTCATATTTTTCGTTATTGCATTTATAAGTTTGTTGAGAAAGATACTTCACCTAAAAAAAGAAGCATAAATGCTTCTTATCGTTTCATAGCTTTTTCGATATCTCTTTTTATACTTCGTTCCTTTTCAACTTGACGTTTGTCGAAGAGGTGCTTTCCTCTCGCAGTTGCAATTTCAAGTTTTGCACGACCACGTGATAAGTGAAGATCTAGAGGAACGATTGTATATCCTTGAAGTTGTTGCGCTTTAACAAGTTTCTCTATTTCATGCTGATGCAGAAGTAACTTGCGTTCGCGCGTTTCATCATGATTGAACCGATTTCCTTGTTCAAACTGCGCGATGTGCATTCCTTTAATAAATGCCTCACCGTTCACGATCGAAATAAAGGCATCTTTTAACTGGACTTTGCCTTGACGAACAGATTTTATTTCTGTACCCGTCAAAACAAGTCCAGCCTCATAACGATCTTCAATAAAGTATTCATGAAATGCTTTACGATTTTTTGCGACGACGGTCATTAATTCTTCGCCCCTTTCGCTTATCGGTATTTCTTGACTCACTCGGACGGTCTTTTGATTTGAACCCATCCTTTCTTGAATCTGGTTTTCGACGACTCATTTTCTTCTGACCAATAATCTCAAAATTCACAACATGCTCAAGATCATCGACCGAAACAAGTTTAACTTTAAGTTTTTGACCAATCGAATACGTTCTACCCGTACGTTCGCCAATCATTTTTTGTGAAGGTCCATCAAATGTATAGAAATCATCATTTAGATTTCGCACATGAATAAGTCCTTCGACAGTATTTGGTAATTCCACAAAAATTCCAAAATTACTAATTCCACTAATAAAGCCAACATATTCTTCACCAATTTTGTTAGACATAAATTGAGCTTTCTTAATTTTTTCAACTTGACGCTCAGCATCTAAAATCGAGCGTTCTTTTTTAGATACATGTAATCCTGCTTCAATCGTAAATTGCTCATCTTTTTCTAATTTCGAAAAATCATGTTTCACTGCATATTGTTTAATGCGTTGGTGGAGTAATAGATCCGGATAACGACGAATCGGTGACGTAAAGTGTGTATAGTCTTCTAATGCGAGTCCAAAATGGCCGAGCGGTTCTTGACTGTACTTAGCTTTGGTCATTGATCGCAACATTAAACGGGATACAACAGGATATTCAGGCTTCCCTTCAAAGAATTTTAATGCTTTTTGAATTTCTTTTGGTCGAATTTCTTCAAGATTTCCTTTCAGTCGGTACCCTAAAATACGAAGTGTATGACTTAATTCCTGCATCTTTTCACGGTCTGGTGCTTCGTGAACTCGATATAGTACAGGTATTGATTGGTAACGACAGTGTTGTGCCACAACCTCATTCGCAATAACCATAAAGGATTCAATCATTTCTTCAGCTTCGCCACGTTCTCTTAAGAAAATATCTAATACATTTCCTTCATGATCGATTACAAATTGACTTTCGGCACTATCAAAACCAATTTGACCTGCTTGGTTTCGCTTATACTGAAGACGTCGTGCGCAATCGAGCATCATACTGACCATTTCTTGAACTTCACCAAGATCTGGTGACGTATTTACTTCTTTATAACTCATACGACGTTTAGAACAAATAACGGATTCATAGATGTTATAGTCAATAACTTCACCCGCATAGCTAATATCTATTTGGCATGTCATTGTTAATCGATCCACATTTGGATGTAATGAACAAATACCGTTTGAGAGTTCTTTCGGTAGCATTGGTACCACGCGGTCAACCATATAAACTGAAGAACTTCGTTCGTATGCACTTTGATCTAAAGCGGTTTGCGGTTGAACATAATGTCCTACATCCGCAATATGAACATACAGACGGTATCCCCCATTTAAAGCTTCCATATAAATTGCGTCATCTAAATCTTTTGCATCCTCACCATCAATCGTAATAACGTACTGATCGCGGTGATCCATACGGTGCTTTGTCTCATTTTGATCAATTTCGGTAGGTACATTTTTAATCTCGTCTAAAACTTCTTGTTTAAAATCGTTATCAATACCGTAAACAAAGAGAACACTTAAAACATCCATCCCTGGTTCATCAGCTTGCCCTAATACTGAAATAATGTCTACATGAATGCGTTCCCCAACGGAAGTTATTCGACCAATACAACGATCATTCTCTTTTAAATCAAGATTTAACGCATCATATTCAACTTTAAATGTAATCTTATTATCATAAGGAATGAAGAATAGTTTCTTCCCGTCTTTCTTCATCGTTCCTAAAATAACATCGCGATTACGTTTTACTGATTTAATCACAACACCAAATCGTTTTTCATTACTCTTGATTTCAAAAAGCACATCATCCATATCGAGTGCACCGTTAAAATCGTCTTTACCAATATAAAACGAATCACTTATCGTTTCCGCAAAAGCGAACGTTTCTCGGACAACACGAAAAGAACCAATACCATACTTCACATTATCGATATAGTAAAGATCTTCCCCATCGATGACAATCTCTTTACTTAAAGACATTTCTTCAAGCACTTCATCAATTTCACCAACATTTATTTTTTTGCTTTCAACTACGCTCTCTATAAACGCACTTAATAACACTTTTTCTTTTAATGACTCTAATTGAGTCTTCACTGCTTCATAATTTTTATATTTACTCATAAAATAAAAACCGCTTTTTAGCGGTTTCTCCTATACTTGTGTTTTAAGGATAAACAAAACAAGAGCGAAGAATACAATTCCTGCACCCATCGTTAAATTAGATATAACCTTTTCTGCCCCACGTTCTTTTGTGTTCGAGAATAAGTCTAATCCTTTTCCGCCTGAAAAGGCTCCTGTAAATCCTTCTGATTTTCCACTTTGTAATAGAGATAAAACAATTATAACCGCAGATATGATTAGTAATAATACTTTTGCCATAATATCCAACCTTTTCTATCTTTTCTAGTCTAATTTTAACAAATATTCATTCAAAATACAATTTATTCTTATATATACCAAAAACAACGCATGATATACCAACTTTTATTCCCACGAATCTAACCGGCACACAAATAATATTATCGGAAAAATCAGACTATCCTTATATAATAAAACCAAGAGATACTTCTCTTGGTTCTAAATAAGTATCACGAATCGATAACCCCTCACCCATTCACCACTAGATATCATATACAAACTCTAGGATATCCCGTGGTTGACACTTCAACTCTGTGCAAATTGCGTTCAATGTTGAAAATCGAATCGCCTTGACACGAGAGTTTTTTAATTTCGAAAGGTTCACTTCAGAAAGTCCTGTTCGTTCAGACAATTCTTTGAGCGTCATTTTACGATCTGCCATGACCCGATCTAGTCTTACAATTATCACTTCGTCACCCCTATCTTTCTAATTTGATTATATCACACAATGATAATCATCATATATTTGCATAATCTTCGTTTTTAAACTGCATAACGCATTATAACCTAAAAAAAACTAAAAAAACATGAATGTTTCTTGAATTGCTAATGATAAACGTTAAATAATATACGTTTTTACTTGTGAAGTAGTGTACTAATCGTTTGTAGGCCCTTTTCATCTTGGCAAGATTTCCATCTAAATGTATGATAGATATACAAGATAATCATGGATAAAAGTCCGTGATTGATACACTGCAGGAGGAAAAAAATGGAAGGATTAGAACACTTAGAAAAAATCACGATACTAAAGCGTGATAACCAGAAAATGAAATTTAATGGTGAAAAAATTGCAATCGCAATCAAAAAAGGATTTGATTCCCTTGAATCAAATAAATATTCCAATGATGATGCAAATCATGTCTACATGGAGGTTTTGAAGCAAATTGAAGAAATCGCGACACATGAAGACTATATTTCCATTGAACATATTCAGGATTTAATTGAACGTGAACTTCTCCGTCAAAATTATACCGATGTATATGAGTCTTTTTCTCAGTACCGTAATCGACGCAATGAATCACGAAAAATTTTCATCTCAAAACAACATAAATTTCTTAAAGCGATTGAGAAGTTAAATCAAAAAGAAGCTGTTGATGAAGATTCAAAACGTGAGAATGCGAACGTTGATGGTAACAGTCCGATGGGTATGATGCTGCAGTTTGGATCAACCGTCTCTAAAGAATTCGCAAAAGCATATCAAATGAGCGAGGACTATTACGAAGCACATGATGCAGGACAAATTCATATACATGATATGGATTTTTTACCAATGGGAACTACAACATGTAATCAAATTAATCTCGAACAATTATTTGAGAATGGATTTTCTACAGGACACGGTCATTTACGTAAGCCGAAAGATATCATTTCTTACGCTGCACTTGCAGCAATCGCAATTCAGTCAAACCAAAATGATCAACACGGTGGACAAAGTATCCCTGCATTTGATTATTATATGGCTCCCGGTGTACTTGCAACATTTAAGAAACAATTTAAACAAAAATTATATGATTTTTTAGAAGTTACAGAGCACCTCGAGGAAGTAGACTTTAATAAAATTATTAAACATATTGATCAACTCCCATCAATTACCGTTGATATTCAATCATTTGAACCTTTGATGAAGAAAGACGCTACATTAATGGGCTTGCTTGATAAAGCTTATGATAAAGCACTACGAACAACCGATCGTATTACATTTCAAGCTATGGAAGCATTTATCCACAATTTAAACACGATGCATTCTCGTGCTGGTGCACAAGTACCTTTTAGTTCAATTAACTTCGGAACTGATATAAGTCCAGAAGGAAGAATGGTAATGGAGAACTACCTCAAAGCACTCGATAAAGGGCTAGGTAAAGGTGAAACCCCTATTTTTCCTATTTCAATTTTTAAGATTAAAGAAGGTGTTAATTACTACCCTGAAGATCCTAACTACGACCTTTTTAAACTTGCAATCAAAACATCCGCTAAACGACTCTTCCCGAACTTCTCATTTATCGATTCACCATTTAATAAACAATATTACAAAGATGGTCGCTACGAAACAGAAATTACTTACATGGGTTGTCGTACACGTGTGATGGGCGATGTTACAGACCCAGAACATGAAGAAGTTACGGGACGTGGTAACCTAAGTTTTACTTCTATAAACCTTGTAAGACTTGGAATCAAGCACGGTATTCTTAATCATGAAGAACCGGACTTTGATGGGTTCTATAAAGAACTTGAGCATCTCATGGATCTTGTTAAAGATCAATTGCTTGAACGATTCGAAATTCAATGCAATAAATCGGTATCGAATTTCAAATTTCTCCTCGGTCAGGGTGTTTGGAAAAATTCAAAGGATCTTAAACCAAAAGACAACTTACGCAAAGTATTGAAACACGGTTCACTTGCTTTCGGATTTATTGGTCTTGCAGAGTGTCTAAAAGCGCTCACAGGCTCACACCATGGTGAGAGTGAAGAATCACAACGTATTGGACTTGAGATTGTTGGATTTATGCGAGATCCAGCCGATAAGTATACTGAAGAAGAACAGTTAAACTTCTCGCTAATCGCAACTCCTGCTGAAGGTTTATCAGGTCGTTTTGTTGGCATTGACCGATCCATTTTCGGATCAATTCCAGAAGTGACTGACCGAACATACTATACTAATTCATTCCATGTTCCTGTTTATTATGATATTTCAATCAAAGATAAATTGGCTATTGAGGCACCGTACCATGCCCTTACAAACGGTGGTCATATCACCTACGTAGAACTTGATGGCGATACTACTCAAAACCTTGAAGCCTTTGAGGAAGTTGTACGTATGATGCACGATAACGAAATTGGTTATGGTGCAATTAACCACCCTGTCGATCGTGATCCACTTTGTGGATTCACCGGAATTATCAATGAAGAATGCCCTAGTTGCGGGCGTTTAGAAACTGATGGTGATTATGGGTTTGAACGTATTCGACGTATTACTGGGTACCTTGTTGGAACCTTGGATCGATTTAATGATGCGAAACGATCTGAAGAACATGATCGTGTAAAACATCGTTATGAAGATTAGACTCGCTTCCTTTATTTCTGACTCCATAGTTGATGGTGAGGGGATACGCTCTGTGGTTTTTACACAGGGCTGTCCTCACAACTGTCCTGGATGTCATAATCAACGCTCAATTCCCTTTGACGGTGGAGAGCTTATTGAGGTTGATGAAGTTATTAATCAAATTCTAGAAGCTGATTTAAAACGAGTCACATTTTCTGGTGGTGAACCTTTTGTACAGGCTGAGCAACTCTATTTGATTGCGAAAAGATTAAAAAAAGAAGGATATAATCTATGGTCTTATAGTGGTTACACCTTTGAAGCCCTCTTACGACATCGTGATCCTTATGTTCAGAAATTTTTATCACAACTTGATATTCTCATTGATGGTCGCTTTCTAATCAAGAAAAAAAATCTTGCCGCTCTATTTAGAGGTTCAACAAACCAACGCATAATTGATGTACAAGCATCGATTCAAAAAGGCGAAGCGATCATTGCCGAAAAATATCGTGATGAATTCTCAGAAGAAACAGAACGCGTTCATGATATCTTTATATAAAAAAAACACCTTAGCGAACTAGGGTGCTTTTTTTATATTAAGGGGAAAGAATTCTGTATGAATATTATTGTTGTTGTTATTCATAAGGGGATATGAATATTTTGGAGAAGAGGTTCATACAGGTAAGATTTCTTCTTACACCTAGAGTATACAAAATAATTGTGTTATTGATACTCCAAAACTATGTTAGATTATGTTATCGTTCAGTATAGCGTTCGCGCAATGCTTCCAACTTTTCTGAATCCAGTCCATACTCCGCTTCGAAATAAGTTTCATACGATCCATATTTTTCAATAATAGCTGTAAGTGCACTTTTTAGATATCCCGGCTTAATAATGAGCCCTGGAACTTTATAGAGTAATGTTTCTACTGTGCGTCCTTCTTTAAGACGACGTACTTCATTCTCAAAAATTGCGTCATACGCTTCCATAGAAAGCATGTAATCATAAACAATCGCATCTTCATGCATACCTAGAGCTAATTGGATTAACGCTGTCGCAACGCCTGTTCGGTCTTTACCAGCAGTACAATTATGTAGATAAGGTACTGCATCATCTTCTTGTAAAACTTTGAACACATTTTGATAAGCGGGGTTTGAAAACGGTAATTTTTGGTAAAACTCAATCATACTCTCCGAAGATAACACTGTATAAGGTACACTTGGATCTTCTTCAAACCCTCCGAGATGTAACGATGCGGATATATCATGAACATTCTTTGCAAGACCTTCCTTGCGTTCATCCTTATCCAACTCAGTTGGTTCTCTAAAATCATGTAAATTTTGAATGTTTAATGTTTTAACGTAAGCACGGTCTTCTTCAGTCAAATCACGATAAGAACCGGAACGATAAAAGATACCTGTTTTAATTTTTCGACCATCTTTAGTGGGATATCCACCAAAATCTCTAAAGTTTATTAATTCACTCATAGCAATTCCTCCATTTAAGCATTGTATCATAAATCACGTTTTAACGTAAAATTAACAATCCCTTCATCATATTATAACGATTATACACTATATTATTAAATAGAGCACATGCTCATAGAATAATATCGACTCCATGATAGTATTCTATCCCAGCTTAGACCACTGGGCTAAGGCACGTAAAGTGCCTTTTACTTTAGATATACACCTTAATTATGGTATCGTTTAAACATAGGAGGTACTACAATGAGAAATCCATACACACGAGAACTACGTACAATATTTGTTGCTGGAGGGTGTTTCTGGGGTGTCCAAGAATACTATAAGCGATTAAAAGGTATCGAGAATACGGCAGTTGGTTATGCAAACAGTAATCAAGAGAACATTTCATATCAAGAAGTTTGTTCGGGAAAGACAGGTGCTGTAGAAGCTGTAATGATTCAATACAATCATGCAGTGATCTCACTTGATGAAATCGTCAGTCACTTATTTCGAATTATAGACCCTACCAGCCTCAACAAACAAGGTAATGATATTGGGACACAATATCGTACTGGGATCTATTATGAACAGGAAAGTGATCAAGAACATCTTGAATCGCTGTTAACAACATATCAAGAGCACTATTCAAAACCCTTAGCGGTTGAAGTGCTACCACTATTAAACTTTACAAGAGCTGAAGAAGAGCACCAAGATTATCTTGAAGTCCATCCTGGAGGCTACTGCCATATTGATTTTTCACTCGCAAAAAGTTCCGAGTTGAAGCAACAACAATAATCTTAAGGACGAGCTATGTCATGAAATTTGTGGAAGTTTAATAATATTTTCACATATTCACTCTTTAAGTGTTTAACACGATACAAATAGAAGTCGATTGTGTGTGAATTCAACCTTTTGTTGATTCACATAATAAATCCTACTATATAATATTTATGTGAATTAGATTTTGATTTAATTCAGTATGATATCATCTTTGGTAGGATGATTGATTCTAATACTCAAATCGTTTAATCTCATCTAAGTTATCGATTAAACACAACTCCCTTTTTCAACAAAAGGTTTAATTAAGGCAATTGTGCCTGTCCTTAATTAAAATATTCCCTTCAAGTGTAATTCGAATGGAATCATAAATAATAAAAAACCACCAAATCTGGTGGTTTTTTATTATTTACCTAAAAGCTTAAACATATTTTTCTTATAAACTTCAACACCGGGTTGATCAAATGGATTCACATCCAACATATACACCGACATTGCAAGTGCTTTAAAGAAGAAGTACATCGTATAACCTAAGTTCTCTTCATTTGCTTCATCAATATGAATAAGAACATTGGGCACACCACCCGTTACTTCATGTGCTTCTAAAGTTCCTTCAAATGCTTTTTCATTAATCCAATGCAAACTCTTCCCTGCCAAATAATTCATTTGGTCTAAGTCATCCGATTCAGTCGGAACGACCATATCGGCAATAGGTTTATCCACAAGAACTACAGTCTCAAATAAAATTTTATTCCCATCTTGAACAAATTGTCCCATTGAATGAAGGTCTGTTGAGAAATTTACGCTTGCAGGTAACAAGCCTTTCCCATCTTTCCCTTCAGATTCACCAAAGAGTTGTTTCCACCATTCTGCGAGAAACACAAGATGTGATTCATAACTTACGAACATTTCCACCGTTTTACCTTTTTTCTCAAGCATACGACGCACGACTGCGTATACATATGCAGGATTAGAAGATAAATCAGAATTATTTAACTCAAATGTTGCTTTCTTGACACCCGCCATAAACTTATCGATATCTAAGCCTGCTGCTGCCATTGGTAACAAGCCCACAGGAGTAATCACTGAGAAACGACCACCAATATCATCTGGAATTACAAACGATTCATATCCCTTGGCATCTGCCTGCGGTTTTAATAATCCTCGTTCTTTATCCGTCGTAGCATAAATTCGTTTAGAAGCTTCATCGCCATATTTTTCTTCCATAAACTGACGAATCATTCTAAATGCTAATGCTGTTTCGGTTGTAGTACCGGATTTGGAAATTACATTACATGCAACTTCTTTATCTTTAATATAGTCTAGAATACGAACTACAGAAGTTGATGAGAATGTATTCCCAACATAAATAATCTCTAAATCATTTTTGGGGAAAGGGCCTTGAATCATTTCAATCGCAGCACGACTTCCCAAATAAGAACCGCCAATTCCACAAACAAGTAAAACTTCAGCTCGATCTTGAATTCGTTTTGCACATTCTTTAATACGTGCAAATTCTTCAACATCATAGCGTTCTGCCCAATCAAGCCAACCCAGGTAATCATTACCTTTACCGCTTCGTGAATGAATCATATCATGAATACGACTCACTTCGTCTTGATAACTTAATACATCTTCTTCTAATAAAGCATGTTTTAAATCTACTCTAATCATTGGATTCTCCTTTTCCGATAACCACTGAGGCATCATATCCGCAAGCGTTTCAAAGCCAATGGTATCACTTGGAACTAAAGGTCTCTTGTGATCTTTTGACTGACGATCTTTACGTGAAGAGTAATTCAATGCTTTCAACGAGAGTCGTAATTGATGTGGTCCTTCGCTCACATCAATAATTTTCGCAATGATACGTTCACCTTGGCTCACAAATTGGCGAATATCACGCACAAAATCATCTGAAATCTCAGATATGTGAATTAATCCAGTTGTATTTTCATCGATTGAGACAAAGGCTCCATAAGGTTGAATTCCTGTAATGGTCCCCTCAACAATCTGTCCGTTCATATACATTCTTTTCATAAATCTCTACCTCAATAACATTGTTATTATAACACAGTATCTAATGTATGATATAATAACTTCCGAAGAGGTGACCACATGAGCGATAATTTTTACCCCATTATTTCTGCACTTGTTGCAAATATTTTAGCTCAAGTTCTTAAACCATTTTTCCACTATTTAAAAACAGGCGAAAAGAACTTAAGTATGATTTTTGAAAGTGGTGGCTTTCCAAGTTCCCATACCGCTCTTGTTATTGGTTTAACACTTGCGCTTGGCTACCAGTCTGGATTTTCTTCGCAATATTTCTTCATTTCACTTGTCTTTTCATTAACGGTGATCTATGATGCTGCGAATGTACGTTACTATGCCGGACAGAATATTAAAATAACAAAACAATTAATTCAAGATATTGAAGTCTTAACTCAAACAACATTAGAGAATCCAATTTATAGACAAAAGATAAAAGAAGTCCTCGGCCATAAATGGGTTGAGGTCGTTGGGGGATTTTTACTCGGATTTATAACTGCATCATTACTATACTTTATGAGGATACCATCATGACCCTAGAAGAACGCATTATTGAATCCCTCGATAAAATTCGTCCCTACATCCAACGTGATGGTGGTGACATGGAGTTTGTTAGTGTTGATGAAAACGGTGTTGTGACCGTTAAACTCCTTGGAGCTTGCATTGGTTGTGGATTAATCGACTATACTTTAAAAGGTGGCGTAGAGGCTTTACTAATGGATGAAATTCCAGAAGTAACAGGTGTTATTGCCCAAGATTACTTTGAATGAGAACTCCGGTTCTCATTTTTTTATCCATTCGCCTCGATTATAAAAAAAGACTAGGGATTTTCCCTAGTCTTCTTCTGAAAATTGACTGTTATAAAGTGTTGCATAGAAACCATTTTGAGCAAGGAGCTCATCATGACTTCCCTTTTCAACAATATCACCTTTATCCATAACAAGGATTAAATCGGCATTCTTAATTGTTGATAGACGGTGCGCAATAATAAAACTTGTGCGTCCTTCCATTAAAACATCCAACGCTTTTTGAATAAGTACTTCTGTTCGTGTATCAACGGAACTAGTGGCCTCATCGAGGATAAGTATTTTCGGATCGGCGAGAATTGCTCGAGCAATCGTTAATAATTGCTTTTGACCCTGAGAAATATTCGTTGTTTCTTCATTAAGAACTGTTTGATATCCCTCTGGTAGAGTTCGTACGAAGTAATCAACTTGAGCTTTCATTGCAGCTTCATGTACTTCTTCATCCGTAGCATCCAGTTTACCATAACGAATATTTTCATTAATTGTATCACTATACAACCAAGTATCTTGAAGAACCATACCGATTAGGTTACGAAGATCCTCTCGTTTAATATCACGAATGTCATGATCATCAATCTTAATGGCTCCAGACGTTACATCATAGAATCTCATCAAGAGTTTAACAATAGTCGTCTTACCAGCACCCGTTGGACCTACAATCGCAATTTTTTGACCTGGTTTAACATCAGCACTGAAGTCATTGATAATTGTAACATCTGTATCGTATCCAAAATTCACATTTTTAAAGGATACATGACCTTCTACCTTACTTACATCAATAACTGTTTCTGCATCTTCAACTTCTTCCGGTTCTTCTAAATAGTTAAAGACACGTTCCGCAGCAGCAAGAGATTGTTGGAACGTAGAGGATAAGTTACCCAATTGCGCAATCGGGTTCATGAAACTTCTCATATATTGAATGAAAGATTGAATATCCCCAACACTGATAATTCCTCCTGATGCAAAATATCCTCCAAGAATACTTACTACCACGTAACCGAAGTTACCCACGAAGTTCATAATTGGGTGAATCATCCCGGAAAAGAAACTACTCTTCCAAGCTGCATCATATAAATTATTGTTGTGATCATCAAATTCCGCAATCGATCGTGCTTCACCATTGTATGCTTTCACAACAACATGGCTACCATACATCTCTTCAATATGCCCATTGAGTGATCCCAGATATTTTTGTTGATTTCTAAAGAATACTTGTGATTTCGACATAATAAAGAAAATGAGTCCAAAAGATAGTGGCAGTACCAATAATGCTGCTAAGGTCATTTGCCAGTTAATCGAGAACATCATGTAGAGAATCCCTACGATGGTCGTGATGGAGGTAATAACTTGAGTAATACTACTTGTTAAGTTTTGATCGATTACATCGATGTCATTTGTAACAAGTGACAGAACTTCTCCTGTTGTCGTTCCATCAAAATACTTCAAGGGTAATTTTTCGATTTTTTCATGCATACGTTTACGAAGATCGTATGTTAAGTCACGTGAAATACGTGCCATAATCCATCCTTGAATATAGCTAAAGAGTAAACTAGCAAGATAGATTCCAAGAAGCCATAATACGATCCCTTTGATTTTTTCAAAATCAACCGAACCAACTCCTTGTACTTTAGCCATTAATCCCTCAAATAAAACGGTCGTTGCTTGTCCCATAACTTTTGGACCAACAATTGTAAAGATGGTTGATAATAATGCAAAGATTATAACTATAATCATTTTTACTTTAAAGGGCTTAATCAGTGCAATCATTTTTTTAAGAACTGCTTTAGAATTTTCTGGTTTCGAAGGTTTTACTGAAGCGTTATTTTGATTCATAATTTAATTCCTCCTCCGATAATTGTGATGATGCGATTTCATAGTATGTTGGACAAGATTTCAATAACTCATTATGAGTCCCTTTACCTACGATCCGTCCTTCATCTAAAACGATAATTTGGTCTGCATCCATAATTGTGTTTACACGTTGTGCAACGATTAACAGTGTTGCATGGTTTAAGTTCTCATGAATTGATTTACGTAAGAGTTGATCTGTTTTAAAGTCTAAAGCAGAAAAACTATCATCAAAAATAAAGATTGAAGCATCTTTGACAAGTGCTCTTGCGATGCTTAGACGTTGTTTTTGTCCACCTGATACGTTTGTACCACCTTGAGCAATTTCATAATCAAGCCCATCTTTTTTATCTAGAATAAAATTTGCCTGTGCGATTTCAAGTGCCTTTGTGACTTCTTCATCCGTTGCATCTTCTTTACCGTAAACGAGGTTTGATTTTGCAGTTCCAGTAAGGAGTACACCTTTTTGCGGTACATAACCGATTTCTTCACGTAAATCATGAGTCGATACATCTTTAACATCAACACCATTTACCTTAACCGTACCTGAAGTTACATCATAGAAGCGTGGCACTAAGTTAATTAGGGTGGATTTTCCAGAACCAGTAGATCCGATAAATGCGGTCGTCTCACCAGGTTTTGCGACAAAGTTAATATCGTGAAGAACATATTCGTCTGCGTCACCATATTTAAAGTCTACATTTTCAAATTCAACAAGACCACGGTCTGAAGCATTAAATGCTTTTGCTTCATTTGGTTCATGAATTGTATTTTCAGTATCGAGTAATTCATTAATTCGATTCAATGATACTACTGCACGTGGTACAAAAATAAACATCATCGCGATCATTAAGAATGACATAATAATTTGCATTGAATATTGCATAAACGCCATCATATCACCAATTTGAAGAATTCCTTCGGCGATTTGATGTGAACCAAACCAGATGATCGCAAGCATTGTCGCATTCATGAGGAAGTTCATCAGTGGCATCATTAACGACATTACACGGTTAATAAAGAGTGCGAGATCAGCACGCTCTGAGTTTGCTTTATCAAAACGTTTATTCTCAAAATCTTTATTACCAAATGCGCGGATAACCATAACACCGCTTAGATTTTCTCTAAACACTAAGTTCAATCGGTCCACGAATTTTTGCATAACCTTAAATTTAGGTACCGCAACAAAGTAAATAACAACTAAAAATGAGAGTAATGCTGCGCATGTTACGACAATAATCCATGTCATCGATGTATCACGTTGAGAGATCATAATAATTCCCCCAATTGCCATGATTGGTGCATAGAAGAACATGCGAATTCCCATAGTAATCATTTGTTGAACTTGGTTTACATCGTTAACGGTTCGAACTACCATTGACGAAGATGAAAATTTATCAAATTCCTCAGCTGAAAAACTCTGAACTTTTTCAAAAATTTCCTTACGAAGATTCTTTGAAAAACCTGATCCAATTTTAGCGGATACAAATGCAACTGCAATTGTAGCGATCATACCAATAATCGTAATACCGATCATTCCGCCACCTTTTTTTAGAATATATTGATTTTGCATTGTTGGAATATCTTTTCCGAGTTCTTCATAGAACATTTTTGCGAAAACGACACCTGTTTGTTGTTTCAAACTGTCTTCCATGCCTGCAGCTTTTGTGTATGCTGCTTCCTTAACCGCTGGATCCATGTACTTAAACATAGGCGTTAGAGCATACATTTGTTTGATATCAAAATCATCGGTAATTTTGCCACTTAATGCCGGCATCTCCGATTCTGAACCTTCACCAAGATTCATTAAGGTCCAAACACTTTCTCCTACGAGAATATCTGTTGCTTCGCGATCAATATTTTGTTTAATAACATATCGATCTCCGCTCATTTCATACGATGATGAGAATGCTTGACCTTGTTCTTGTGGCAATATCGCTACAATTAAGTCATGACCATCTTTGCTTATTTCATCGGGACTTGCATGTTCAACACCGTTTTGTTGAATACCAACATTAACAATATGAGACATGTAGTTGGGTAACTTCAAATCCGCGAAAGCTTGGACAAACAAGAACGCAATTGAAATGAGTATTGCACCTAAGAATGGTTTTAAATTTTTTAGGACTCGTTTCATATACTAACCTCTTTCTTATCTATGCATATCTTAGCACATCAAAGTTTAGGTTATTTTTTTTAACCCTCACATTAAAGATGTTTCAAAAATATTACATATAATTGTACATTATCGATATAATGAACAATGTTCATTTATTAGTATATTCCTATTTATTTTAATGTGCAATACATTTACTTAAAAAATGTATAAATATATATACAAATGATAATTTCATAAATTCATAAAAAAACAGACGGGATATCCCGTCTATTTTAAACTTCCATCGTTCTTAAATGTATACTTTTTACCATCAATAGATTTCGAACCTGTAACCATCATTCCTGATTTATCAAGGAAGTACCATTTGTTTGCTATTTTTTTCCACCCTGTTGCCATTGCGCCTGAGGTTTCAAGGTAGTACCACTTGTTCGATACTTTCTTCCATCCTGTTGCCATCGCACCTGAGGTTTCAAGGTAGTACCATTTGTTTGATACCTTTTTCCATCCTGTAGCCATTGCGCCTGAATTATCAAGGTAGTACCACTTGTTTGATACTTTCTTCCATCCTGTTGCCATCGCACCTGAGTTTTCAAGGTAGTACCACTTGTTTGATACTTTCTTCCATCCTGTTGCCATCGCACCTGAGTTTTCAAGATAGTACCATTTGTTCGCTACCTTCTTCCAACCCGTAACCATAGCACCCGTATTATCGAGGTAGTACCATTTGTCTGCTACCTTCTTCCAACCTGTTGCCATTTCACCTGATTTCTCAATATAGAACCACTTATTATCTCTCTTAATCCACCCTTCTTTTGAATTCGATTCGGGTTTTGATTGATCGACTGGCTTCTTTTGATCTTTAGGTTTTTCTTTATCAACTGGTTTTTCTACTTTAACGGGACTTTCCGGCTCTACTTTAGAATCACTTTCTTCTTTTTGGAATGATCTAGCAAGTGATTCTAAATCTGCACGAATCGTCTTAATTTCCGAAATCGATTGAGCTCTGTAAATCATAGATAAGTATGCATCTCTATTGATGAGTGTAATTTCTTTATTTCTTATTTTCTCGCCATCCACACTATATGAATCAAAAATATCTGATTCTAAGTAATCTTGAAGTTTATTTTTTTCGTCGTCAACTACTGATCGATATTTTCCAATAAATCGTTGGAGCACATCTGGTTTTCGAACATCTCCACTTCTTTGGATATAGATTTCAAGAAGTTCCTATAGTTTCTTCTCTCTTTGTTTTGTATCTTCAATTGTCTTCAAGGATTCAACAATCGCGTTCGCACGTTCCAAGTTTGGATATACATCTCTTACAACTTGAATTTGGCGATTTCTACGCATAGCATAAAGTTCAAGATACAGTGGATGAATTTCTTTTTCCATCATATTTTCGAGTCGGGAGTAGTCAATAAATTCGCTAACCCCTAGACTTACAGCAAAGTTGATGTTCTCTAGCTTTTCATTATACTCGGTTGAATCTGAAACTAAGAAATCCTCATGCGCTTCAGGTAAATAATTTACTTCTGCAGCAATTTCATTCATACTACGAATTCTATCTCTTAGAGGAACTATAAATGCTTCTAATGGAGCTCTTCCTTTAACTTTATCTTCATATTTTACTAAGATACGGTGTTTCACCTCGTAATTCACGAGTAAATCAACATATGCTTCATCAAGTTCAGGAATCGTTAATCTTTCAAAATTTTCAAGATACATAGCATCCTGAATAAAACTTCTGTAGCCGATTCTAATTGCTAGGTTTTGGATGCTTTGTTTAAACATATGGTGAATGTTTTGAAGACTCATTCCTTCATTTTTAAGTTCAGTTACAATCGAGTTAATCTCTTCATTCACTGCTTCGAGACTTTGGTACCCCTTTGGTTCATTAATAAGAAACGGCTTTACTTTTTGATTAATTAGAGATACCAATTTTTCACTATAAGCATCAGTCATTTTGTTGTATTCCTGAGCATGTACCCCTGTCCCAGGTAAAACTGGGAGCAATCCAACTTGTTCACCGATTAGTGGAATCACAGAAATATCTGTCGAATCAGCAAAGGCTGTTTGTAGTGGCATTGCTGTTAAAAGTAAGCACGACATAAGACTTACTTTCGGAAATAGGTGTTTTTTCTTTTTCATAATTTATCCCCCTCTTGATTTCCACTTGAAGAATAATATATGTTGGTATAATTTGTAAACAATTTCTTCAATATACTCTTTTTAGTAGTAAATAAAGAAACGTATACATTACTTTTAAAAGAAAAAACCACCTAAGATAGATGGTTTTAAAATTATAAATTTTTAATTTTATTCATTAAAGTTTGTTCGGTTTCTGTAAGGTGCAATTGCAACTGACTCTCGCGATACGAAGTGCCAAATGCGCAATTGGACACCATAACAATGGGTGGCATTTGCACGCGTTTATAAACCGCAGTATTCATCGTCTTAAGTACCCACTGAATATCTTCGACAAACGCTTCCCCTTTATCTAAACCATAAGAGGCTAAGTATTTCCCTAGATTAGATTCATAAATAGATCCATCAAGGTATGAATTGAGAACAATTCCCAAACGACCATGCATTAATTCGTCAATCAATAAATCGTGATAACCCCACTTCATTGGATCAAATTGATCTTGAGCAAGTTCAGCACTTGGCGCAAATTCCCAATCAACGCGATTTTCTAATTCAACGGGAATTAAATTCTCCGGGACAATTTCTTGACCTTCAATTCGATTTAAAGTCCGACCAATCATTCCAACTTCCATCTTTGTAAGATCACCTAAGATAGCAAGTGCACCAATTGCATCACCATAAAGTGTTGCATAACCGAGAGCAACCTCAATTTTATTTCCATTATTCATGACAACACCATTTTCAAGACTTGAAACGGTCATTAACGTATGCCCTCTCAGTCTTGCTTGAACATTTTCAAAAGCAAGACCAGTAACATCTGAGTAAGCACCAAATTTCATGCTTTCAACCGTTGCATCAGTCATTGCAGCAATCGGGATTTCTAAAAATTTAAAACCCAGAACTTTACTTAGATGATATGCATTGTTTTTGGTAATATTGCGGTTGAATTGACTTGGCATTGTGACACCAACAACTCGGTCTTTTCCTAATGCCTTCACAAGCAAGGCGATGGATACACTGCTATCCAATCCTCCCGAAACACCAACAATCCATTTTGGTCCATAAGATAGTGCTTCTTCATCAAAATAACGAATTGCTGAAATTAGAGCATGATACATCTTATCTTCGTAGTTAGGTTTATTTGTTACTTGGTCTTTTAAATCGACGATATCGAAAGTTTGTTTAAAATTAGCGTCCAAATACGTTACAGATTCAGAAGACACAACCATGCTGCCACCATCAAATAACACAACATTCTTACCATTATTTTGCATCCCTGTCGCATTCACATAAATAAATGGAATGTCTAAGTTCTGTCTTCTAATTTCCTCAAGACGCATAGATTCTTTATGTTTATGCCATGGAGAACAGGATATATTGATCATTAGGTCTGGGCTGTGTTGCATCATTAACTGCGTCGGTTTTAGATCACTTGATTTATCCCACAGGTCCTCACAGACTTGAATACTAATTCGATCACCCTTAAAGATAAACGGCTCAAAATTGTGGTCACCTGGTTCAAAATATCTTTTATCATCAAAAATACCGTAGTTCGGAAGCAAATGCTTCATATAAACACCTGCAGACTCGTGGTTCGCTCTCTCTACCCATTCACCCTTATAGGCGAAAAAAGCAGCATTGTAGAGTCTATCGTTTTTATGATAAATATTTCCCCAGACAATCCCAATCTCATCAGACAACAATCGAATACGATCATTATAAGCCATCAGTTCATCGATATTTGATTGGTTATTCATACGATCACCAACAAGGTAGCCTCCGACTGCAAGTTCAGGAAACACAATCAGATCAGCTTTACCCTTAGATTTTTCTACGATTTCTTGAATCATTTCAAAATTTGCTTGTGGATTATTTGCTTTAACTCTTAATTGTGCAATTGCAATTTTCATTTTTTCTCCTCCAATTGACGATAACGTTCATAGGCAAACACACTGCATGCCCCAACACTACTCAAGGATACACGCGCATCGTAATCAATTCGTACGTTGACATCACTTATATCTAATACACTTTTTGAGAGTCCACGTAAAGCACCACCCAAACAAATACATACACGATCTGGCAATTTATAAGTTAAAAGAGATTCACTCTCATCACCACGATGCGCAGCAGCCATTACTACTTTTTTAGCTTTGATAGCTTTTAGATCACTACTTAAATCATCACTTTGCATCCACCATAACGATTCACTTGCACCCGCACTGGCACGAATTAACTTGGCTTCATGTTCATAAAAATCATAACTTGGAGTGATGATACCATCAAATCCGAGTGAAGCCACCGTTCGACAAATTTCTCCAAGATTAAATGGATCTGTCACGCCTTCAATACACATTAAAGAAAGTGTTTGCTTTGGTAAATAATTGAGGGGATCACTGATTCGCTTACCACATGATACGAGATAACCGCCATGCGTTTTATTTGTGGCTAACGCGTCCATTTCTTCACGGGACATTCGTTTGATCTTGAGTCCTTCCGCAATGCGCTCTACATAACGTGACTCCTTGTCATTGTGCTTATCTAAAATTGCTACAAACTCAATGTCACGTTTACGTTCTTTAAGAATTGCCTTAACACTAATTTTTCCTGATACAATCATAATTTCTCCTTGATGAGTCCTTATCTTCACGATTTCGACTTCTTACTTAATTATACAACAATCTCAATTAGATATACGAATTCTTGGCTTTGTTGGATAAAAAAACAATAAAGATTGTTTCTTTATTGTTTTCTTTATTTCTATTAAACCTGAAAAAATGCCCATCCACAATATATGAGGAGTATATCTAAAAACGTTCCGGTAATGCCGACTGCATTGAGTAAGGTTGTAAATTCAGGAATCGATAAAAGATTCAATCGATATCCAAAAATACAAATAATCACAAAAGATAGGACTACTTTTCCCACCCAACGATTGTTTTTCTTTTGTAACGGTGCTAAGAAGTATCCAATTACCAACATCAACACCATCCAAACAGTAGTCGCAATTCCTACTAAAGAAGTTGGTAAAACAGAAATTAGAAATTTATAAACAATTGCACTTGCAAGAATTACCAATAAAGCTGACCATGTGCGTTTCATTCTACAACCCCTTCCTGTTTAAGACGGATATACATTCCAATAAGCAAACCAAATGATGGAACCGCTGTAGAAACTATCCACAAAATCGAAGACCAGTGAATTCGCATTAGTTTTTCAGTAAAAGTCCCCATTAATGGATTCACAAAACTATAAATCATCCATACAACGCGACTTGACTCAAAAAACGATAGAATGTATAGAACGCTAAAGGTTATAAAGAGAATCATAAATAAAACGATAAGCGCAAAATCTACACTCTTTAAAATTCGACTTTTATTTTTAATTGCTATTACGATCAAGTAACCTGGAATTGCATATGCTACAAGACCATATAGTGAGACAAAAACTATTTGAAAAATCATGGGAAGATTTACTAAAAGTTTTGAAAGTGGGTGAAGCGAGTTATAGGCAAAAAGATGAATCGTTCCTAAGAGAACGTGAACCATGATGATAATCCCTAAAAACTTATAGTCCCCCTGCTTAAAAAATAATTTAAACCGCGTAAAACTACTCTGCTTTGTATTCATTGTTTGTTCCATAAATATCTCCTACTTAATATTACGTGCCTTCAAGAACATACTGTCTCCAAATGAGAAGAATCGGTATTTTGAATCGACAGCATGTTTATAGGCATGATCAATTTCTTCTTTACCCATAAATGCACTTACTAGCATAATTAATGTTGATTTCGGTAAGTGGAAATTTGTAATAATTGCATCAACCGCTTTCCATTCATAACCCGGATAAATAAAGATTTCACTATTACCTTGGCATTCTTTGAATGTACCATATTTAGACATAACAGTTTCTAATGTACGAACAGAAGTAGTTCCTACCGCAATAATTCGACGTCCTTCTCGCTTAGCAGTGTTAAGAATATCTGCTGTATCCTGAGTCATTGTATACGCTTCGCTGTGCATTTTATGTTCTAAAACATTATCAACTTTAACAGGTCTAAATGTACCCAGCCCTACGTGGAGTGTAACAGGCGCAATGGTAATACCCTTGGCTTGGATTGCATCCAGTAATTCCGGTGTGAAATGAAGTCCTGCAGTTGGTGCTGCCGCACTTCCCTCTACACGAGAATATACTGTTTGATAACGTTCCTTATCTTCCAAACGTTCATGAATATATGGAGGTAGAGGCATTTGTCCAAGTTCATCTAAGATTTCAAGAAAAATCCCGTCAAATATCAGATCAAAATTTCTAAGTCCTTCATCACCAACGTGTGTGCAAATCGCTTTTAATTGTCCATCTCCAAAACTTAATTCGGTACCTAGCTTAACAACCTTCGCATTTCCTACCAAACATTCGGCAGTTTTTCCTTCAAATTTTAGAATTAATAATTCAACATGTGCGCCTGTTTCCGGTTTCTCACCAAATAAACGTGCTGCGATAACACGGGTATCATTTAAAACTAAAACATCACCCTCATTTAAATAATCAATAATATTGTAGAAGCGTTTATCTTCTAAGTTCATTCCATCAACAACAAGTAATCGCGATTCACTTCGCTTTTCAGCAGGAGTTTGTGCAATCAGTTCCTCTGGCAAATCAAAATCAAAATCATTTACATTCATAATTTACTCCTTGGTTTATATCGTATTACATCTTCACTATTTTACCATAAAGCCAGTGCTCTGACACGATTTTGTGTAATTCACAAAATTGCATAAAAAAACTTGGTTCATACGAACCAAGTTTAATGTTTGATTACCATCCTGGATGGTCATCTCCTGTAATGCCATAACTCTCATAAACTTCATCACGAAGTTCAAGTAAACGATCTTCTTTAATTGCCTCACGGATATCTTCCATGAGTTTCAATAAGAATCGAAGGTTATGAATAGATAGAAGACGCATACCAAATCCTTCATTACAACGTATTAAGTGTCGTAAATAAGATTTTGTATAGTTTTGACAGCATTCGCAATCACAGTTTTCATCAAGTGGCGAAAAATCATACTCCCACTTTTTATTTTTAATATTAACACGACCGGTTGAGGTCATTGCTGTACCATGTCGAGCAATTCGAGTAGGTAATACGCAGTCAAACATATCAACACCACGTAGTACGCCTTCAAAAATTGCATCAACACTACCTACACCCATTAAATAACGAGGTTTATCTTCAGGTAAGAAATCAATCGTATGATCGATCATTTGCCACATGACATCTTTAGGTTCACCAACACTAGTTCCTCCGATTGAGTAACCAGGGAAATCCATGGCTACTAATTCCTTAGCACAGTGTTCACGAAGGTCAGCATACTTACCTCCTTGGACAATACCAAATAATGCTTGTGTCTCAGGATTTTGATGTGCTGCTTTACCACGAGCTGCCCAACGAATTGTGCGCTCTACTGAATTTTTCATATATTCATAAGTTGCAGGATAAGGAGGACATTCATCGAAACTCATCATGATGTCTGGTCCTAATGCATTTTGAACCTGGATAGCTTTTTCTGGCGTTAAAAATAGTTTCTCACCACTAAGATGACTTCTAAACTCAACACCTTCTTCAGAAATTGTGCGAATTTTTCCAAGTGAGAACACTTGAAATCCGCCACTGTCTGTTAAAATTGGTCCATTATAATTCATAAATTTGTGGAGTCCACCTGCTTGACGAACCACATCTTCCCCAGGTCTTAACCATAGGTGATACGTATTACTTAAAATAACTTGGGAACCTATTTTACGTAAATCTTCTGGTGACAGAAATTTAACACTTGCAAGGGTTCCTACTGGCATAAACATTGGCGTTTCTACCGTTCCATGATGCGTCTCGATTGTTGTGAGACGCGCCTTAGATTCATTTGATTTTTTAATTAAAGTCAACTTCAATGGTTTATTACCTAAACTCATATTATCGATCTCCTTGATTAATCAATATCTGAACGACCTGCTCGTTTACGATCAATTGCTTTTAAATAACGTTTACGTAATCTTAGGAAGTTCGGTGTTACTTCAACAAGTTCATCATCACGAATAAACTCGAGTGCATATTCAAGTGTCAATGGAATCGGTGGTGTTAGCTTCATCGCTTCATCACGTCCTGAACTACGAACAGCAGTTGCTTTTTTATTTTTAGTTGGATTGACATCCATATCAGTATCACGTGCTGCAATACCTAAAATCATTCCTTCATAAACATCTGTTTGTGCACCAATAAAGAATTGGCCACGTTCTTGAAGGTTGAAGATTGAGTATGTCATTGATTTTCCAGTTTCAGTTGAAACCATTGAACCATTTGAACGTTGTGAAATTGCACCCTTCATTGGTTCATAACCATGGAATTGACGGATCATTGTTCCCTCACCATGAGTCATATTAATGAAGTCTCCACGGAAACCAATAAGTCCACGTGTTGGAACATTCCAGTATTGTTTAACCATTCCGCGATCTTCTTCCATATTTGTAAGTTCACCTTGTCGTAAACTAATTTGGCTGATCATTGTTCCTGAATATTTTTCTGGCACTTCAACAATTACTTCTTCAATCGGTTCACATTTACGTCCATCAATCTCTTGTGTAATAACACGAGGTTTACTGATTGCGAGCTCATAGCCCTCACGACGCATGTTTTCAATTAAGATTGATAAGTGAAGTTCTCCACGACCTGAAACTTTAAATGAGTCTGCAGATTCGGTTGCTTCAACACGTAATCCAACATTAACTTCAAGTTCTTTTTCAAGACGTTCTTTAATATTACGTGATGTAACATATTTACCATCTTTTCCAGCAAATGGAGAAGCATTAACCATGAAGTTCATGGATAGTGTTGGTTCTTCAATTACGATTGGAGGAAGTGGCTCAACATGATTTACGTCACAGAGCGTATTTCCAATAGAAATATCATCAATACCTGAAACAAGAACGATATCACCTGCATAGGCTACATCAGTTTCAATACGTTTCAATCCATCATATGTAAAGATTTTAGAAACGTTCTGGCGTTTTGTATTTCCATTATTGTCAGCAACAACAACTGCTTGTCCACGTTTAACTTGACCCTTAGTAATACGACCAATACCTAAACGTCCAACATATTCATCATAAGCAAGTGAGGAAATTTGGAATTGTAACGGATCGTTGTCATAATCTGGGTAAAGTGGTGTGTGTTCCACAATCGTATCAAACAACGGTTTAATGTTTGTTCCTTCTTCTTCAAGTGTTTTTTGAACAATATATTTCTTCGCAATACCATAAAGAATTGGGAATTCTAATTGTTCATCAGTAGCATCTAGATCCATGAATAATTCATAAACTTCTTCGATTACTTCTTCAACACGGCGATCAGGTTTATCAATTTTATTAATCAACAAGATTGGTTTTAGACCGGCTTCGAGTGATTTTTTAAGTACAAAGCGTGTTTGTGGCATAGGACCTTCTGCACTATCCACAAGGAGAATAACTGTATCTACGGTTTTAATTATACGCTCTACTTCACTTGAGAAGTCGGCGTGGCCTGGTGTATCAACAATATTAATTTTGATGTCACCATAATTTACACTACAGTTTTTGGAATAGATTGTGATACCACGTTCACGTTCAATATCATCGCTGTCCATAACTTGATCTAGAACAACTTGATTTTCATGGAAAACACCGGCTGATTTAAGCATTGCATCAACCAATGTAGATTTTCCCGCATCAACGTGCGCGATAACTGCTATATTAATAATTTTTTTCATATACATCGTCTCTTTTCCTATAACTGTATCATTATACATGAATTGAACATGAATTGACAGAAAATGCACTCTTCATGCTTATTTTTTGCGTATAAGTTCACTTAAACGCTTACAAAGAAACACCATGTTAACGATTAACATGGTGTTCATTATTATAAATTAGATTGTGAAACAATATCTCTTAACATCTCTGCAGATTCTTGAAGTGCTTCAACCTCGTTTGAACTGTACGGAACTTCAATAACATGTTTAACACCGGTTCTTCCCACTACTGTAGGAACTGAAATATAAACATCTTCGATACCGTATGCTCCATCTTGAAGACTTGAGACCGTTAAAATTGAATTTTCATCTCTTAAAATCGCATTCACAATACGCGTAATTGCGAGTGCGACAGCATAGTTTGTATACCCTTTTCTGTCAATAATTTCATAAGCTGCAGTCTTTACGTCATGCGTAACTTTTTGACGTGTTTCTTCTGTAAACTCAATACCAACATTCTCACAGTATTGGTCGATAGTAAGTCCTGCAACGGTCGTTAAAGACCATGTAGCAATTTCACTATCGCCGTGTTCTCCAATAATATTCGCATGAATGTTTCGAGCGTCAACTTCAAATTTATTCGCTAACATCGATTGGAAACGTGCAGTATCTAAGACCGTTCCTGAACCAATAACACGTTCTGCTGGAAATCCAGACAGTTTATAAGTAATATGTGTCAAAATATCGACTGGGTTTGACACCACAAGTAAAATAGCATCGGGATTGTATTTTACGATATTTGGTACTAATTCTTCATAAATCTTAATATTACGATTTACAAGATCTATACGTGTTTCACCGGGTTTCTGAGCTAAACCCGCTGTAATAATTACAATATCTGAACCCTGAGTTTCTGGATAATCTCCAGCAATTATCTTAACTGGAGAAACAAACACTCGACCTTGGTCTAAGTCCATTGCCTCACCTTGTGCTTTTTCTTTGTTAATATCAACGATTACGATTTCAGATGCAATATTACTATTCATTAACGCAAAAGCTGTTGTTGAACCGACGAATCCTGCACCGATAATTGAAACTTTATTTGTTTTCATCATATCACTCCTTTTTTAATATAATACCACACCTCTCAATTCTACTTGGCATATATAATCAAATTCGGTATGATATTTATAAAAGGAGTGTTCACTATGTACAATAAATTTTATAAAAAAACGATAACAGAACGCCGTAATGTATTAAATGATCAAAGTCTCTACGATTTCGATCTTGATATTCCTCTGGGACCGGAGATTTATGAACATATGATAGAAAATGCGGTTACTACATATGAAATCCCAATGGGTTGTGCTCCAAATTTCTTGATAAACAATCAAGACTATGTCATTCCTATGGTAACTGAGGAACCTTCTGTAATCGCTGCCGCAAGTAATGCCGCGAAAATCATGAAGCATAATGGAGGCATCCACGCTCGTATTTATAAGCGCAATATGATCGGACAAATTGCCTTTGCGAATCCTCATAATCAAATAGCAATGATTCAGTACTTAGATGATAACCGCGATTTATTATTTAAAATCGCACATGACGCATACCCTTCTATTGTTAAGCGTGGTGGTGGTCTACGTCAAATTCATACTGCGTTTATCAACAAGCCCCATAAAACACCTTTTTTGATTGTTTATTGTACTATTGATACCCAAGAAGCAATGGGTGCAAACATGATGAATACAATCTTAGAAGCAATTGGAAATCATCTTGAATCAGTCTTCGATGAACATCCACTCATGGCCATATTATCGAACCTAGCAACTGAATGTTTGGCAGAAGCACGTGTTATAATCGATCCCCAAACACTTCGTTTCCCTGATGATATCGCCTTACGAATCCAACAAGCAAGTCATCTTGCGGAAGTAGACCCTTACCGTGCTGCAACACATAATAAGGGAATCATGAATGGTATCGATGCCGTTGTTATCGCGACAGGAAATGATTGGCGAGCAATCGAGGCTTCAGTACATAGCTATGCATCGCTCACAGGAAGCTATCAACCGCTTGCCACGTGGTGTATAAATTCCGACAACATGATTGAAGGCACGATCAAACTACCCCTCCCAATTGGTACTATAGGTGGTTCCATTGCAATCCACCCTAAGGCACAGTTGAGTCATAAAATTTTAGGATATCAGAATGCTGAAGAACTGATGATGATTCTAGCATCTGTTGGGCTCGCACAAAACTTCGCAGCTCTTTACGCACTTACAACTGTTGGAATTCAAAATGGTCATATGAAACTTCAAGCAAAATCTCTAGCCTTAGCTGTGGGATGTCCTTCTGAAGATGTTGATCGTCTTGTAGCGAAATTACTCAAAGAACCTAAGTTAAATCAAGATATTGCTAAAAAAATACTTCAAGAATTATAAAAAGAAGCTCACAGTCGAGCTTCTTTTTATTCAGGTCGTTTTAATGTAAAAACTGGTTTGATTTCTGCGAATTGATTTCCTGCAAGACGAGCGATAGGACCGAATTTATTTACATCGATGTAACGGTTCTCTTGGATAAAAATTGAATCATCAATATCCAAATGAAGTACTTTAAGTAGAAACAGATCTGTACATACTCCATCCTCATTTTCAATTTCTTGATGACTAAACAGTACAGTTTCCAGTGTTATCTTTACATCTTTAAGACTCAAAGTGTCAATCATCGTACTTGATTGTGTTTCGAGATTCAGTTTAGATACTTCACTTTCTCCATAAGGAAGTGTCATCGAACTTGCATTCATGGCTTCAACAAACTCATGATTCGCAATATGAATCACGCATTCACGAGTTTGTAATAGATTTTTACTTGTGTCTTTTAATTTTCCTTTATTTCGGTTAATTGCAACCGAAACAATAGGGACTTCCGTAGCAACGAGACTAAAATAACTGAAAGGTGCCAGATTTATGGATTCATCTGAGTTCCGTGTTGTTATCCAGGCAATTGGACGGGGTACTACACTTCCTGTCAAAAATTTGTATCGATCCTTAGCACTTAAATCTTGAATTTTAAATTTCATAAAAGTCACGTGCTTGTTTAATTTCTTCAGGAATCAATTGATGACCATGCTGCGTATGAAAGTGTGTTACAAAAATCTTAGATTCTCGTAATTCTTCAACCATTACTTCAATATCTTGGACATCCGTATAGGGATCGCCCGTACCACTTGTTATGAAAAGTCGAGTTTGTAGATGCTTTGGAAATGGAATATTGGGCTGTACATGCATTGGATGAAATAAGACAACTTGTTTAAAGAGACCTACATCCATTTTTAATAAATTCAATGTAATATTTGCACCGTTTGAATATCCTACAACAGATACTTCTTCCATAGAACGATCATATGTTTTAAGTAATGTAAGAATTTCATTTTTTAAGATTATAGACTCATGATTCAAACTTTCTAAATCAAATGTTTTCATGTCGATACGTTTGAAATATCGGTTCATTCCGGATTCTACGATATTACCCCGAATCCCAATATATGTAGCGTCTGGATCAATATAATGTGCAATCTGAATCATGTCTTCTTCCGTGCCACCAGTTCCATGTAAACCAATGATTGTGCGTTCAGATTTCCCTGGAATCATTTTATGGATCATACTATCCTTCCTTTCCTATTTTCTTTAAAAGATTTTGAAGTGTTACTTCTTCTTTTGACGTAAGTTTATCGAATCGCTTACGCATCACTTCATAATGCTTATTGTAGATGATTTCGATATTCCTTAAACCTTTAGGACTAAGCATAACATAGTTTATTCTGCGATCATTCTCGTCTTTCAATCGAACAACAAGACCTTTTTTCTCTAACTGATCTACGACATACGTCATACTGCTTCCTGGTACAAGAACTGTATCACAAAGAGCTTGTGTTGTAAGTTTTCCTTTATGATAAAGTGCTTCAAGTGCTTGAAATTCATTAACATTAATATCAAAATCTTTAATGCTTTCTTTAACTTGTTCTAGAATATTTTGATGTGTGCGAAACAGGATCGTAAGCGTCTTAAGGTCTGTCATTAAAATTCTTCTTTCTTAAATTCACGAGTACTACGAACTGTATCGAAATTTTTGATTTGTGACTCAATATAGTCACGCTTTGGACGAAGATGTGGTGGTAATGTCAACATCTCACCAAGAACTTCATAAGTCTCTTCATCATCTATAAACCCTGGTCCATCAGTTGCAAGTTCGAAAAGAATATTAGGAAGGATTCGGATATAGAGTGAGCCAAAATAGAAACGCTCTACATAACCTGAACTTGGGATACCCATTTCAGATAACTCTCGATACCACTTCATAAGATCTTCTTTTTCATCGACTCTAAAAGCAACGTGGTGTACACCCCCAGAGCCTTGAATTGCATTTGACTGTTCTTGATTCTCGCGTACGATAACCGATCCACCATTACCACCATCGCCCATTTCATAAAGCGTTAACTTACCCTCTGTCATCGATTTTCGCATTCCAAATACGGTTGAAAGTACTTGGTGTGTTAACTCAACATTCGATACATCCATAAACATCGGACCTAAGCCGGTAATCGCGTAAGCATCTGGAATAGGACCCTTGTACCATGGTTCTCCTGAGGGAACGCCTACATTATTTTCATCAGAAACTAAAGCATAACGCTGTCCATCAAAGTCCTCAAATGTGATTGCTTTTTTCCCAAAGAACATATGATCTGATTCAAATGGAATTTCAAAGTGTGTAAATCGTTTTTCCCAGTACACAAGTGCTTCATCAGAAGCTACTCGAAAACTGGTTCGAGATAATTCATTCGTACCACGCTGCGATTTTGTGATATTTGGAAAATCGAAAAACGTCATATTCGTTCCGGGATTACCACGGTCATCTGCGAAATAAAGGTGGTAAGTATGAATGTCGTCTTGATTAATATTTTTCTTAACAAGACGCATTCCTAAAATATATGTATAAAATTTGTAAATTTCTTCTGCACTGCTCGTAATCGCAGTTACATGATGTAGTCCTTTTAACTGTTTCATAAGTACCTCCTACTTGTATTACTATAATATTTCGAATTCGAAATATTAGCAATGAATATGCTCAATACAAAATAAAAAGAATCCCAAGGATTCTTTAAACTTCTTTTTTTCGATATATTTCCCGCTTAACAACAATCGAACCGGGTTTATTTAATAAATTATCAAGATAATCATAATAGGCACCGGGTGTAATAACACCACTCATTTGAAATAATTTCATACCCGTAGATTGAATGACGTAATCAGCGATTAAAACACAATTTGTGGTAAAGACATTATAGGTTTTAAACTCACCCTCTTTAAACTTATAGTAATCGACAGCAGCGCCTGCATCAATTAAATTCGTAAGATGATGTTCTTTCTTAGTATCAAGTTGATATGGCCACTTAAAATAATAAGCGGACTTAAACAGCTCATCCAACCGATTTTCCACAAACTCACGTTGTTCATCCGATAATTCACAAATAAAGCGAAAGACAGTTGTATCATCGTCCACCGCATACTGAACATAATCAACTTCACTTCCCACAATCATGACACCATCTCCATATGCCATAGATTTCGCACGGTTGAACGGATCATGAGCACCATAAGAGTAAATAACCCCGTTATAACCAATATCCAAATGTCCCATTCGGTTATAACCGTGATCTTTCGCATAAATATAGATTGAGATGTAATTTCCTTCAGTCTTCACGACCTTATCAATCACAGCATCTGGATTACTTTGAACTAATTTTCGTGTTTCTTTAACCAGAAAATATGGATTCATTGCGGCTAAAAAGACAGGCGCTGATAAACGAACGCTTGTTTGATGACGCCACAATACGCGAGCTGAAGATATGATGGATACGATTCCAAAGAAAATCACGTACGAACCAATTTGAATATTCATTAAAAAGCGATTCGATACGCCACGCGTTAGTAATACAATACCCATTATTAAAGAAACTACAGAAGCGAAAAGTTTAAAAAGTTTGTTTTTTTGTTTCTCATGAATTGCGACATAAAATTCAAGTCCATGAACAAGTGCATTAAACAAAGCCCAAATACCAAAAAACAATGCCATAATTTCAATATAGAGGGCCTCTTTATAAATAATTAAAACTAGAAAAACACCGGATCCGAGCGCTATAAGTGCATCCGAAATACTTCGATTTTTCACAGACCGATATAAAAACAAAAGGATTGTTGCCGCTAACATCGCAACAAACATCCAATAGATTAACGACCATAAAATTTTATCTCTAAATATAAATAAAACACCAACTATCACTGTAAAAACACCTAATAGAAGTTGGAAGATTAACGTTATCTTGTCTTTTTTAGAAAGCGATTTAGTATAAGTTTCCATAATTGTCCTCTTCACATTTTTTCCCACGTTTATTATACCATTTATTCTTGATTTCCGCCCCAATTCCGTATATCATATAAGTAACAACTCGGAAAATAATGTAAGTTGTTACTGCAATTCATTGTCTCTCTTGAAATTTACTTCATGATTTCCTTCTTAACCACTTATGGAGTAAATGATAATGAAACGCACTATCTCTCTAAGAAAAGAGCACCGAGCTCTTTTCTTTTTATTTTATCGTGTATACTATCCTTATGAACTTTACAGAACGACTCATGGGCTGGTACCACGAAAACAAACGCGTGTTACCTTTTAGGTCTCAAAAAGACCCTTACAAAATATGGGTAAGCGAAATCATGGCCCAACAAACACAAATCGCTACCATGATCCCCTATTATGATCGATGGATAAAACGATATCCCGATGTTGAAACTCTCGCCAATGCAGAAATTGACGAAGTATTAAAAATGTGGGAAGGACTCGGTTACTATCGTCGTGCACGAAACCTACATGCGGGTGCTCAATATGTTATGGAACATTACGAAGGCACGCTTCCTGCTGACAAAAAAGAACTCATGAAAATTCCAGGTATTGGTGACTACACGTCCAGTGCAATCGCTTCAATTGCTTTCAGTCTCCCTGAAATTGCGATTGATGGAAATGTAAAGCGTGTTATGGCACGCTATCTTAATTACACTGAAAATGTTAATACACGGGCTTGCCATAAATACTTCGAAACGTTTCTTAAAGAGGAGTTATTGTTAAATGGTGCTGACCCCAGTGACTTTACACAAGCTCTTATGGAGCTTGGAGCCCTTGTATGTACACCAAGTAACACAAACTGCGAAGGTTGCCCTTTTAAAGAAATGTGCGCTTGCTATCGTGGTGAGTGTATCGGAACAATACCATTTATTCCTAAAGCAAAACCGGTACCCATTTATGAAAAATCAGTTCTGATATATCAGAAAGATGGTAGAATTCTAATTTCAGATGATCACGAGGATGGTCTGATGGAGGGACTTTTAAGATTGCCACAAATTGACGGTGTTTATGCAACTGATCCAATAATAACGTTAAAACATAAATTTTCCCATTTACAGTGGAACATTTCGGTATTTGAGGTTGATACCATTCAAGACTTAAATCAAAATTGGTACTTTATTCCTCGAGAAGAGTTAAATAGACTTGCCATCATTACCGCTCATAAGAAAATACTAAAAAAACTCAACTTATTATAAATAAAAAACCACTCAATGAAGAGTGGTTTTCTTTTTTTATAAGGATATATTGTTATGATATTAGCTCATTGCTGTAATTACAAAGTTAAGAATAAAGAGTAACGCACTTCCATAAACAATTGGATGGACCTTTGATGCACGTTTCATTGATACCTCTACGATAATATAAGCAATGAAACCACATGCAATACCATTTGAAATACTGTAAGTTAGAACTGTCATAATAACTGTGAAAAATGCTGGAACAGCTTTTTCAAAATTAGTCCATTCAATATCACCAAATGAAGCACTCATTAATATACCAACAACAATAAGAGCAGGTGCTGTAGCTGCTGCAGGGATTAAACTAACAACTGGTGCTAAGATAATACTTACTAAGAAACATGCTGCTGTAACAACAGAAGTAAGTCCAGTGCGTCCACCGGCCCCAATTCCGGCAGAACTTTCAACAAACGTCGTAACATTTGAAGTTCCAAGAACTGCTCCTGCGGTAGTTGCAATCATATCCGCAAACAATCCACGTTCTAATTTTGACTTCATTCCACTTCCAGATTCTAAAGAATCTTGATCTTCTTGAGAAAAAATCCCTGAACGACGACCCGTACCAATAAATGTACCGATTGTGTCAAAAGTATCTGTTAATGAAAATGCAAAGATAATTGGTAGAATTTTAGTTAAATTATAATTTGTAAAGAGACTCACAAGACCTTCTTGACCCAGTGCCTTACCAAAAATTTCCCCAAATTCTTTAAAGATTACTGAGAACCCAACAGTTGACTGTGCGGCTCCACCGAGTTGAACAACTCCCATTGGAATACCAATAACAGTCGTTGCAAGAATACCAATCAAAATTGCACCTTTAATTTTTTTAAGCATTAATACAATTGTAATGATAAGTCCGATCGCTGCTAAGACAATACTTGGATCTTTAAAGTTTGTAATTGATGGTACAGCTCCAAACTCGATAAACTTGATGTTAAGAAGTCCAATATAAGCGATAAACAATCCGATACCTGCACTGATTGCTAATTGTAATGTTTCTGGAATTGCTTTGATTAGATGTTTACGAATATTTGTGACCGTCATAAACATATTCAACAATCCACAGATAAATACCATAGCAAGTGCTTCATAAGGTGTAAAACCACCTACTAATACAACTGTATAAGTAAAGAACGCATTCAACCCCATTCCTGGTGCTTGTGCATAAGGGATATTCGCAAATAACCCCATAATTAATGTACCAATTACAGATGCAAGAATTGTTGCTATATAAACCCCATTATACGGCAACCCTGATTCAGATAATATTTGTGGATTAACAAACAGTATATATGCCATCGCAAAGAATGTTGTTATTCCAGCCAATACCTCCGTACCAACTGTTGTATTATTTTCCTTGAGCTTAAAGAATTTTTCCATTTTATCTCCTCTCCTTAGCTTTCTTCTGATTAAAAAACCAAATAAAAAAAGATCGGGAGAAAACGATCTTGCGAGTTTTCACCACGATAGTCGATGTGTTTACGGTACATCGGTAGATACTACCCAACCATATTATGGGTATTATATTTGGTTATTAATACATGGATAGTATAGGTTAGTTCAAGTATGAATGTCAACCACCATTTTTAAAAGGCTTTGATCCTAAAGATAAAAGCCTTTTAATTATGTACTAAATCCTCCAGATTACCTATTTAAGTGGCTTGTTTACGGTAAGTTTTATGTGTAAATGAGCATATGAACGATTATTTTATTTGATTAATATTATCCGTTATAATCCAATCATCCATGTTTTTAGTACGATTATACTTAAATGCTTCAATAGATTCCATCTTCGATATTTCATAAAGACCAATGTATTTCTTACCGTACCACCACAATTTTTGCTTCTCAGAGAGATTTAATTGTTTATTGAAACCATTTATATACTGCACGGACTCATCAGGTGTCAACTCATATTTTTCAATTACTTCTGTAAGAATGGCGCGATGTGTTACCATCATATCTCCACCTTTTTCCACAAAATAAATAACATCACCGATTTTAGCTCTTCCGCCAAGTGGTGATTTTTTGGCCGCTGCAGCACGAATAATCATAGTCTTTTCTTTATTAAGTAACTTTTGTAGTTCTTTACCCTCATTGTCTAGGTATACTAAATGTTCTGCTTTTCCTTCTTTTTTTTCATACCAATTATTATCAGCCATATAAAGGTCTCCTTTCCTTTAAAATGTTAAATATACTATACCACATCTTATCGAATCATAACTTTAGACGTCTCACAAAATAAAAAAGAAAACGGATAAAATATCCGTTTTCATATCTGCGTTAATCTTCAGAGTTCATTTGATCTGAATCTTCCTTACGAGCCTGCTTAATTGCAGTCACAGAGCGTTCAGCTAACTTGTCCATGTTAGGAACATATTTGCCTTGGTTCTTTTTTCCTTGATCATCAGCACCACGATATAATCCATAAAGTGCAACAAGAATACCGAACCATAATAATACTTCATTATTCTGTAAACCTATCCCAAGTAGCAAAATCGCAATTCCCGCTAGTTGTAGTCTTAATCCATTATCGGTCATATTGTCCTCATTTCTTATTTAATTATACAATTTATAAGCATTATTACAAATGAATTCTACACTCATGGTACAATGTTTACGAAGAGGTGAATTAATGTACGAAATTATTCAATTAAATGAGTGTACTCTGGGAGAATTAGTGAAAGTTGTTAATGATTCTTTTAAAGACTACGCTGTAAAAATTAAACTTACTGAACAACAACTTAAGAATAAACTTGAAAGTGTCAAAGCAAACTTAACTTACTCGTTCGGAGCATTATATCAGGGCGAGCTCGTTGGTTTTATTATAAATGCTACAGACGGAAGTCTAGCATATAATGTGATGTCTGGTGTGGTTCCTGATCATCGAAGAAAAGGCGTATATACACAGATGTTTGACTCAACAATCACTTTTTTTAGTCTTTATGGAATTGATACTTATCAACTTGAAGTACTTCAATCAAATGAAGATGCGATCAAACTCTATACAAGAATGGGTTTCGAAAAAACAATCTCGTATGCGTGTTTTAAAGGGTCAATTATAGATGCAGTAAAGTCACCGAATGTTGAAACTTACACAGGTTCAATGTCTGATGAACTTAGTCATTTATGGCCTGCGGATCCTTCCTTCTCTAATAAACATTTTAATGTTAATGAACATAACACATATATGATTGAAGATAATGTCGAAAAAGCGTTTATTACAGTATCTAATGCTGGTGGTATTCGTCACTTTGGTTATCATAAAATATCAGAGTTAGTGGAACTTATAAACCATGTGAGTTCGATACATAATGTTCTTATTATTAATAATATTGATATTCAATCACAAGAAATAATTGAAACTCTAATTGATTTAGGGTTTGATTTATATATGAAACAATTCCAAATGGAACTTCATATCTAAAAGACACATGAGAGTGTCTTTTTTTGTGTTAAAAAGCGTTCTACACTCTGTTAGAACAACGAAACAATCTATTTCACAGGAATATCTACGAAATCTCAAATTTCTTCTGATAAGGCCTTAAAAGCAACAATTGAAGATTCATTTGTTCTCTATATTATGGCATAAAAAAAGACACTCTAAATAGAGTGTCAAATTACCTGGCGATGAACTATCTTCACTAGCGCGTGGCTAGATATTGTCGCCGCTAAAGTGCTTAACTTCTGTGTTCGAGATGGGAACAGGTGTGACCACTTCGCTAAAATCACCAGATCATAGTGCATTAGAGAGATGAACTCTCAAAACTGAATAACAGAAATTTGATCTTTTTCGAATCGTTGTATCTTTGTGATTAAAACCTCGACCTATTAGTATCAGTCAGCTCCACATATCACTATGCTTCCACCTCTGACCTATCAACCTGATCGTCTCTCAGGGGTCTTACTACTTACGTATGGGAAATCTCATCTTGGAGTTGGCTTCGTGCTTAGATGCTTTCAGCGCTTATCCAGTCCATACTTAGCTACCCAGCGATGCCCTTGGCAGAACAACTGGTACACCAGCGGTATGTCCATCCCGGTCCTCTCGTACTAGGGACAGCGCTCCTCAAATTTCCTACGCCCACAACAGATAGGGACCGAACTGTCTCACGACGTTCTGAACCCAGCTCGCGTACCGCTTTAATGGGCGGACAGCCCAACCCTTGGAACCTAATTCAGCTCCAGGATGCGATGAGCCGACATCGAGGTGCCAAACCTCGCCGTCGATGTGAACTCTTGGGCGAGATTAGCCTGTTATCCCCAGGGTAGCTTTTATCCGTTAAGCGACGGCCCTTCCACTCGGAACCGCCGGATCGCTAAGCCCGACTTTCGTCCCTGCTCGACTTGTAGGTCTCGCAGTCAAGCACCCTTCTGCCTTTACGCTCGTCGATTGATTTCCAACCAATCTGAGGGTACCTTTGGGCGCCTCCGTTACTCTTTAGGAGGCGACCGCCCCAGTCAAACTGCCCACCTGACACTCTCCCGGTACCGGATCGCGGTACGCGGTTAGAACTTCAAACATACAAGAGTGGTATCCCAATGGCGACTCCACATATACTAGCGTACATGCTTCATAGTCTCCCACCTATCCTGTACATGTAGGCTCAAAGTTCAATATCAAGCTACAGTAAAGCTCCATGGGGTCTTTCCGTCTAGTTGCGGGTAACCGGCATCTTTACCGGTACTAAGATTTCACCGAGTCTGCTGCCGAGACAGCGCCCAAATCGTTACACCTTTCGTGCGGGTCGGAACTTACCCGACAAGGAATTTCGCTACCTTAGGACCGTTATAGTTACGGCCGCCGTTCACTGGGGCTTCAGTTCAATGCTTCGAACGAATTCTAACATATTCCCTTAACCTTCCAGCACCGGGCAGGTGTCACCCCCTATACTTCGTCTTGCGACTTTGCAGAGAGCTGTGTTTTAGTTAAACAGTCGCTTGGGCCTCTTCACTGCGGCTCTTACGAGCACCCCTTCTCCCGAAGTTACGGGGTCATTTTGCCGAGTTCCTTGGCAACAGTTCTCTCGCTCACCTTAGGATTCTCTCCTTGCCTACCTGTGTCGGTTTTGGTACGGGCCAATACATAATTAACGCTAGAAACTTTTCTTGAGAGCTGGCATCAGTTACTTCGCTACTTCCTCACGGGTTCACTCCTCGTAACGCCTTTGCTTTGCATGGCGGATTTGCCTACCATACAGCTCCTTCGCTTAAACCAGCACTTCCAGTCGCTGGCATAACCTAGCCTTCTCTGTCATTCCTTCACTTATGTATCGGGTACAGGAATATCAACCTGTTGTCCATCGACTACGCTTTTCAGCCTCATCTTAGGTCCCGACTTACCCAGGGAGGACGAGCCTTCCCCTGGAAACCTTAGGCAATCGGTGTGTCAGATTCTCACTGACATCTCGCTACTCACACCGGCATTCTCACTTCTATACACTCCACTGCTCCTTACGGTACAGCTTCAACGCAGTATAGAACGCTCCCCTACCATTTATTGAAACAATAAATCCATAGTTTCGGTATCATACTTAGCCCCGGTACATTTTCGGCGCAGGGTCACTCGACTAGTGAGCTGTTACGCACTCTTTAAAGGATGGCTGCTTCTGAGCCAACCTCCTAGTTGTCTGTGCATCCCCACATCCTTTTCCACTTAGCATGAATTTTGGGACCTTAACTGATGGTCTGGGCTGTTTCCCTTTCGACTACGGACCTTATCACCCATAGTCTGACTGCCAACTACTATCCACTGGCATTCGGAGTTTGATTATATTCAGTACCCCGAGATGGGGCCATCATACATTCAGTGCTCTACCTCCAGTGGCCTTACATTGACGCTAGCCCTAAAGCTATTTCGGGGAGAACCAGCTATATCTGAGTTCGATTGGAATTTCTCCGCTAGCCACAACTCATCCGCCAGCTTTTCAACGATGGTCGGTTCGGTCCTCCATTTGGTTTCACCCAAACTTCAACCTGGTCATGGCTAGATCACTCAGTTTCGGGTCTACCACAATGTACTATATCGCCCTATTAAGACTCGCTTTCGCTTCGGCTCCGTCTCTTCAACTTAACCTCGCACATTATGAGTAACTCGCCGGTTCATTCTACAAAAGGCACGCCATCACCCATTAACGGGCTCTGACTTCTTGTAAGCATACGGTTTCAGGATCTATTTCACTCCGCTTCCGCGGTTCTTTTCACCTTTCCCTCACGGTACTGGTTCACTATCGGTCACTAAGGAGTATTTAGCCTTACCGGGTGGTCCCGGTTGATTCCGACAAGGTTTCTCGTGCCTCGCCGTACTCAGGATACCACTAGAGTATCTTACGCTTTCGTCTACAGGGTTTGCACCTTCTTTGACTGGCCTTTCAATGCCATTCGACTAGCTTCGATATCCCACGTTGTGGTCCTACTACCCCATCACGAAGATGGTTTGGGCTCTTCCCGTTTCGCTCGCCACTACTCAGGGAATCACTTTTGTTTTCTTTTCCTCTTGCTACTAAGATGTTTCAGTTCGCAAGGTTGCCTCATCATAAACTATGTATTCATTTATGTGTAATACTGCATAACCAGTATTGGGTTTCCCCATTCGGATACCCCCGGATCGTTGTGTACGTACCACTCCCCGAGGCATTTCGCTGTTAGTCGCGTCCTTCATCAGCTCTTAGTGCCTAGGCATCCACCGTACGCCCTTACATATTTAATCACATGTAATTTCGCGCCCTAATTCTTAAAATCAGGTTTTTTTAACGCTTATCGCTTGATAAGCTGTGTGTTTGCTTTGATTGCTTACTTAATTGCTTAAGTTACTGTTTTTGTTTAACTTGATGTAAATCTAGTTTTATACAACTATTCGAAAAGATCGTGTTGATAACATTTATTTCTTTGTCTATCTCTTTTTCTTTTCTGTTATTCAGTTTTCAAAGATCATTTTTCTTGAGATTCCAACGGACTCTCAAAACTAAACAGGAAACTTTAGGTGTCAACTTCACGTCTTTCTAATTACTCCTTAGAAAGGAGGTGATCCATCCCCACCTTCCGGTAGGGATACCTTGTTACGACTTAACCCCAATCATCGATCCTACCTTCGACGGCTCCCTCCTAGTAAACTAGGTTAGGCCACCGGCTTCGGGTATTACCAACTCTCATGGTTTGACGGGCGGTGTGTACAAGGCCCGAGAACGTATTCACCGCGGCATTCTGATCCGCGATTACTAGCGATTCCGACTTCATGGAGTCGAGTTGCAGACTCCAATCCGAACTGAGACGTACTTTCTGAGATTCGCTCCGCATCGCTGCTTCGCTGCCCTCTGTATACGCCATTGTAGTACGTGTGTAGCCCAGATCATAAGGGGCATGATGATTTGACGTCATCCCCACCTTCCTCCGGTTTATCACCGGCAGTCTCTTTAGAGTCCCCAACTTAATGCTGGTAACTAAAGACAAGGGTTGCGCTCGTTGCGGGACTTAACCCAACATCTCACGACACGAGCTGACGACAACCATGCACCACCTGTATCCGCCATAACTATTACACATCTCTGTGCTTTTGCGCGGTATGTCAAGACCTGGTAAGGTTCTTCGCGTTGCTTCGAATTAAACCACATACTCCACCGCTTGTGCGGGCCCCCGTCAATTCCTTTGAGTTTTACGCTTGCGCGCATACTCCCCAGGCGGGATACTTATTGCGTTAACTACAGCACTGAATTTCTCCAACACTTAGTATCCATCGTTTACGGCGTGGACTACTAGGGTATCTAATCCTATTTGCTCCCCACGCTTTCGAGCCTCAGCGTCAGTTACAGGCCAGTTAGCCGCCTTCGCCACTGGTGTTCCTCCATATATCTACGCATTTTACCGCTACACATGGAATTCCACTAACCTCTCCTGCACTCTAGTCTACCAGTTTCTATGGCATCACGGGGTTAAGCCCCGAACTTTAACCATAAACTTGATAAACCGCCTGCGCTCCCTTTACGCCCAATAATTCCGGATAACGCTTGCCACCTACGTATTACCGCGGCTGCTGGCACGTAGTTAGCCGTGGCTTTCTGGTAAGGTACCGTCATATAGAAAGCATTCCCTCTTCCTATCGTTCTTCCCTTACAACAGAGCTTTACAACCCGAAGGCCGTCTTCACTCACGCGGCGTTGCTCGGTCAGGGTTTCCCCCATTGCCGAAAATTCCCTACTGCTGCCTCCCGTAGGAGTCTGGGCCGTGTCTCAGTCCCAGTGTGGCCGGTCACCCTCTCAGGTCGGCTACGCATCATCGTCTTGGTAAGCCGTTACCTTACCAACTAACTAATGCGCCATAAGCCCATCTCGTTGTGATGTATCCCATCTTTAATTAATCTAAGATGTCTTAGATTAACGTATCCGGTATTAGCAGAAGTTTCCCTCTGTTATCCCAGGCATCGAGGCAGGTTGCTTATGTATTACTCACCCGTTCGCCACTAAGTTCCAAGGAGCAAGCTCCTCTTCACTTCGTTCGACTTGCATGTATTAGGCACGCCGCCAGCGTTCATCCTGAGCCAGGATCGAACTCTCCATTTGATTCTTTCTCTTTTTAACTCTGACGAGTTTTGTTTATTTATTTATCCGTATTTCTTTTTGAAATTGACGTTTCCTGTTTAGTTTTCAAAGACCATTTTCTGCACCCGGTTTCCCTTAGCGCTTGTATATAATACCACCCTCTTTAGCCACCGTCAACACTATTTTCACTTTATTTTGACATTTCTTCTTTTTTTAGGTCTTTTCAGTTCATTCGTGATTTTCACGGTTCATATATGCCTATTCAACCTGTTTTTTTGTCCTTTTTTTAGCCTATTTGAGGATTTTTTTTTGCTTGTTTCACCCTTTCCGGTCTTACAGATTGTGCTTTTATAAGCTTTATGACGATCCATCATCAAGGTCCAGAATCTTTCTAAAGCCTGAATTCTTGATATTCTCATAGTGCCTTGTCATTTTATACAGAGATGATTGCTTACAGTAATGATTTAATGACATAAAAAAGACACTCGAAAGTGATAATGCTTTGACAGCATAAAAAAAGACACTCTAAATAGAGTGTCAAATTACCTGGCGATGAACTATCTTCACTAGCGCGTGGCTAGATATTGTCGCCGCTAAAGTGCTTAACTTCTGTGTTCGAGATGGGAACAGGTGTGACCACTTCGCTAAAATCACCAGATCGTAGTGCATTAGAGAGATGAACTCTCAAAACTGAATAACAGAAATTTGATCTTTTTCGAATCGTTGTATCTTTGTGATTAAAACCTCGACCTATTAGTATCAGTCAGCTCCACATATCACTATGCTTCCACCTCTGACCTATCAACCTGATCGTCTCTCAGGGGTCTTACTACTTACGTATGGGAAATCTCATCTTGGAGTTGGCTTCGTGCTTAGATGCTTTCAGCGCTTATCCAGTCCATACTTAGCTACCCAGCGATGCCCTTGGCAGAACAACTGGTACACCAGCGGTATGTCCATCCCGGTCCTCTCGTACTAGGGACAGCGCTCCTCAAATTTCCTACGCCCACAACAGATAGGGACCGAACTGTCTCACGACGTTCTGAACCCAGCTCGCGTACCGCTTTAATGGGCGGACAGCCCAACCCTTGGAACCTAATTCAGCTCCAGGATGCGATGAGCCGACATCGAGGTGCCAAACCTCGCCGTCGATGTGAACTCTTGGGCGAGATTAGCCTGTTATCCCCAGGGTAGCTTTTATCCGTTAAGCGACGGCCCTTCCACTCGGAACCGCCGGATCGCTAAGCCCGACTTTCGTCCCTGCTCGACTTGTAGGTCTCGCAGTCAAGCACCCTTCTGCCTTTACGCTCGTCGATTGATTTCCAACCAATCTGAGGGTACCTTTGGGCGCCTCCGTTACTCTTTAGGAGGCGACCGCCCCAGTCAAACTGCCCACCTGACACTCTCCCGGTACCGGATCGCGGTACGCGGTTAGAACTTCAAACATACAAGAGTGGTATCCCAATGGCGACTCCACATATACTAGCGTACATGCTTCATAGTCTCCCACCTATCCTGTACATGTAGGTTCAAAGTTCAATATCAAGCTACAGTAAAGCTCCATGGGGTCTTTCCGTCTAGTTGCGGGTAACCGGCATCTTTACCGGTACTAAGATTTCACCGAGTCTGCTGCCGAGACAGCGCCCAAATCGTTACACCTTTCGTGCGGGTCGGAACTTACCCGACAAGGAATTTCGCTACCTTAGGACCGTTATAGTTACGGCCGCCGTTCACTGGGGCTTCCAGTTCAATGCTTCGAACGAATTCTAACATATTCCCTTAACCTTCCAGCACCGGGCAGGTGTCACCCCCTATACTTCGTCTTGCGACTTTGCAGAGAGCTGTGTTTTAGTTAAACAGTCGCTTGGGCCTCTTCACTGCGGCTCTTACGAGCACCCCTTCTCCCGAAGTTACGGGGTCATTTTGCCGAGTTCCTTGGCAACAGTTCTCTCGCTCACCTTAGGATTCTCTCCTTGCCTACCTGTGTCGGTTTTGGTACGGGCCAATACATAATTAACGCTAGAAACTTTTCTTGAGAGCTGGCATCAGTTACTTCGCTACTTCCTCACGGGTTCACTCCTCGTAACGCCTTTGCTTTGCATGGCGGATTTGCCTACCATACAGCTCCTTCGCTTAAACCAGCACTTCCAGTCGCTGGCATAACCTAGCCTTCTCTGTCATTCCTTCACTTATGTATCGGGTACAGGAATATCAACCTGTTGTCCATCGACTACGCTTTTCAGCCTCATCTTAGGTCCCGACTTACCCAGGGAGGACGAGCCTTCCCCTGGAAACCTTAGGCAATCGGTGTGTCAGATTCTCACTGACATCTCGCTACTCACACCGGCATTCTCACTTCTATACACTCCACTGCTCCTTACGGTACAGCTTCAACGCAGTATAGAACGCTCCCCTACCATTTATTGAAACAATAAATCCATAGTTTCGGTATCATACTTAGCCCCGGTACATTTTCGGCGCAGGGTCACTCGACTAGTGAGCTGTTACGCACTCTTTAAAGGATGGCTGCTTCTGAGCCAACCTCCTAGTTGTCTGTGCATCCCCACATCCTTTTCCACTTAGCATGAATTTTGGGACCTTAACTGATGGTCTGGGCTGTTTCCCTTTCGACTACGGACCTTATCACCCATAGTCTGACTGCCAACTACTATCCACTGGCATTCGGAGTTTGATTATATTCAGTACCCCGAGATGGGGCCATCATACATTCAGTGCTCTACCTCCAGTGGCCTTACATTGACGCTAGCCCTAAAGCTATTTCGGGGAGAACCAGCTATATCTGAGTTCGATTGGAATTTCTCCGCTAGCCACAACTCATCCGCCAGCTTTTCAACGATGGTCGGTTCGGTCCTCCATTTGGTTTCACCCAAACTTCAACCTGGTCATGGCTAGATCGCTCAGTTTCGGGTCTACCACAATGTACTATATCGCCCTATTAAGACTCGCTTTCGCTTCGGCTCCGTCTCTTCAACTTAACCTCGCACATTATGAGTAACTCGCCGGTTCATTCTACAAAAGGCACGCCATCACCCATTAACGGGCTCTGACTTCTTGTAAGCATACGGTTTCAGGATCTATTTCACTCCGCTTCCGCGGTTCTTTTCACCTTTCCCTCACGGTACTGGTTCACTATCGGTCACTAAGGAGTATTTAGCCTTACCGGGTGGTCCCGGTTGATTCCGACAAGGTTTCTCGTGCCTCGCCGTACTCAGGATACCACTAGAGTATCTTACGCTTTCGTCTACAGGGTTTGCACCTTCTTTGACTGGCCTTTCAATGCCATTCGACTAGCTTCGATATCCCACGTTGTGGTCCTACTACCCCATCACGAAGATGGTTTGGGCTCTTCCCGTTTCGCTCGCCACTACTCAGGGAATCACTTTTGTTTTCTTTTCCTCTTGCTACTAAGATGTTTCAGTTCGCAAGGTTGCCTCATCATAAACTATGTATTCATTTATGTGTAATACTGCATAACCAGTATTGGGTTTCCCCATTCGGATACCCCCGGATCGTTGTGTACGTACCACTCCCCGAGGCATTTCGCTGTTAGTCGCGTCCTTCATCAGCTCTTAGTGCCTAGGCATCCACCGTACGCCCTTACATATTTAATCACATGTAATTTCGCGCCCTAATTCTTAAAATCAGGTTTTTTTAACGCTTATCGCTTGATAAGCTGTGTGTTTGCTTTGATTGCTTACTTAATTGCTTAAGTTACTGTTTTTGTTTAACTTGATGTAAATCTAGTTTTATACAACTATTCGAAAAGATCATGTTGATAACATTTATTTCTTTGTCTATCTCTTTTTCTTTTCTGTTATTCAGTTTTCAAAGATCGTTTTCTTGAGATTCCAACGGACTCTCAAAACTAAACAGGAAACTTTAGGTGTCAACTTCACGTCTTTCTAATTACTCCTTAGAAAGGAGGTGATCCATCCCCACCTTCCGGTAGGGATACCTTGTTACGACTTAACCCCAATCATCGATCCTACCTTCGACGGCTCCCTCCTAGTAAACTAGGTTAGGCCACCGGCTTCGGGTATTACCAACTCTCATGGTTTGACGGGCGGTGTGTACAAGGCCCGAGAACGTATTCACCGCGGCATTCTGATCGCGATTACTAGCGATTCCGACTTCATGGAGTCGAGTTGCAGACTCAATCCGAACTGAGACGTACTTTCTGAGATTCGCTCCGCATCGCTGCTTCGCTGCCCTCTGTATACGCCATTGTAGTACGTGTGTAGCCCAGATCATAAGGGGCATGATGATTTGACGTCATCCCCACCTTCCTCCGGTTTATCACCGGCAGTCTCTTTAGAGTCCCCAACTTAATGCTGGTAACTAAAGACAAGGGTTGCGCTCGTTGCGGGACTTAACCCAACATCTCACGACACGAGCTGACGACAACCATGCACCACCTGTATCCGCCATAACTATTACACATCTCTGTGCTTTTGCGCGGTATGTCAAGACCTGGTAAGGTTCTTCGCGTTGCTTCGAATTAAACCACATACTCCACCGCTTGTGCGGGCCCCCGTCAATTCCTTTGAGTTTTACGCTTGCGCGCATACTCCCCAGGCGGGATACTTATTGCGTTAACTACAGCACTGAATTTCTCCAACACTTAGTATCCATCGTTTACGGCGTGGACTACTAGGGTATCTAATCCTATTTGCTCCCCACGCTTTCGAGCCTCAGCGTCAGTTACAGGCCAGTTAGCCGCCTTCGCCACTGGTGTTCCTCCATATATCTACGCATTTTACCGCTACACATGGAATTCCACTAACCTCTCCTGCACTCTAGTCTACCAGTTTCTATGGCATCACGGGGTTAAGCCCCGAACTTTAACCATAAACTTGATAAACCGCCTGCGCTCCCTTTACGCCCAATAATTCCGGATAACGCTTGCCACCTACGTATTACCGCGGCTGCTGGCACGTAGTTAGCCGTGGCTTTCTGGTAAGGTACCGTCATATAGAAAGCATTCCCTCTTCCTATCGTTCTTCCCTTACAACAGAGCTTTACAACCCGAAGGCCGTCTTCACTCACGCGGCGTTGCTCGGTCAGGGTTTCCCCCATTGCCGAAAATTCCCTACTGCTGCCTCCCGTAGGAGTCTGGGCCGTGTCTCAGTCCCAGTGTGGCCGGTCACCCTCTCAGGTCGGCTACGCATCATCGTCTTGGTAAGCCGTTACCTTACCAACTAACTAATGCGCCATAAGCCCATCTCGTTGTGATGTATCCCATCTTTAATTAATCTAAGATGTCTTAGATTAACGTATCCGGTATTAGCAGAAGTTTCCCTCTGTTATCCCAGGCATCGAGGCAGGTTGCTTATGTATTACTCACCCGTTCGCCACTAAGTTCCAAGGAGCAAGCTCCTCTTCACTTCGTTCGACTTGCATGTATTAGGCACGCCGCCAGCGTTCATCCTGAGCCAGGATCGAAACTCTCCATTTGATTCTTTCTCTTTTTAACTCTGACGAGTTTTGTTTATTTATTTATCCGTATTTCTTTTTGAAATTGACGTTTCCTGTTTAGTTTTCAAAGACCATTTTCTGCACCCGGTTTCCCTTAGCGCTTGTATATAATACCACCCTCTTTAGCCACCGTCAACACTATTTTCACTTTATTTTGACATTTCTTCTTTTTTTAGGTCTTTTCAGTTCATTCGTGATTTTCACGGTTCATATATGCCTATTCAACCTGTTTTTTTGTCCTTTTTTTAGCCTATTTGAGGATTTTTTTTGCTTGTTTCACCCTTTCCGGTCTTACAGATTGTGCTTTTATAAGCTTTATGACGATCCATCATCAAGGTCCAGAATCTTTCTAAAGCCTGAATTCTTGATATTCTCATAGTGCCTTGTCATTTTATACAGAGATGATTGCTTACAGTAATGATTTAATGACATAAAAAAGACACTCGAAAGTGATAATGCTTTGACAGCATAAAAAAAGACACTCTAAATAGAGTGTCAAATTACCTGGCGATGAACTATCTTCACTAGCGCGTGGCTAGATATTGTCGCCGCTAAAGTGCTTAACTTCTGTGTTCGAGATGGGAACAGGTGTGACCACTTCGCTAAAATCACCAGATCGTAGTGCATTAGAGAGATGAACTCTCAAAACTGAATAACAGAAATTTGATCTTTTCGAATCGTTGTATCTTTGTGATTAAAACCTCGACCTATTAGTATCAGTCAGCTCCACATATCACTATGCTTCCACCTCTGACCTATCAACCTGATCGTCTCTCAGGGGTCTTACTACTTACGTATGGGAAATCTCATCTTGGAGTTGGCTTCGTGCTTAGATGCTTTCAGCGCTTATCCAGTCCATACTTAGCTACCCAGCGATGCCCTTGGCAGAACAACTGGTACACCAGCGGTATGTCCATCCCGGTCCTCTCGTACTAGGGACAGCGCTCCTCAAATTTCCTACGCCCACAACAGATAGGGACCGAACTGTCTCACGACGTTCTGAACCCAGCTCGCGTACCGCTTTAATGGGCGGACAGCCCAACCCTTGGAACCTAATTCAGCTCCAGGATGCGATGAGCCGACATCGAGGTGCCAAACCTCGCCGTCGATGTGAACTCTTGGGCGAGATTAGCCTGTTATCCCCAGGGTAGCTTTTATCCGTTAAGCGACGGCCCTTCCACTCGGAACCGCCGGATCGCTAAGCCCGACTTTCGTCCCTGCTCGACTTGTAGGTCTCGCAGTCAAGCACCCTTCTGCCTTTACGCTCGTCGATTGATTTCCAACCAATCTGAGGGTACCTTTGGGCGCCTCCGTTACTCTTTAGGAGGCGACCGCCCCAGTCAAACTGCCCACCTGACACTCTCCCGGTACCGGATCACGGTACGCGGTTAGAACTTCAAACATACAAGAGTGGTATCCCAATGGCGACTCCACATATACTAGCGTACATGCTTCATAGTCTCCCACCTATCCTGTACATGTAGGTTCAAAGTTCAATATCAAGCTACAGTAAAGCTCCATGGGGTCTTTCCGTCTAGTTGCGGGTAACCGGCATCTTTACCGGTACTAAGATTTCACCGAGTCTGCTGCCGAGACAGCGCCCAAATCGTTACACCTTTCGTGCGGGTCGGAACTTACCCGACAAGGAATTTCGCTACCTTAGGACCGTTATAGTTACGGCCGCCGTTCACTGGGGCTTCAGTTCAATGCTTCGAACGAATTCTAACATATTCCCTTAACCTTCCAGCACCGGGCAGGTGTCACCCCCTATACTTCGTCTTGCGACTTTGCAGAGAGCTGTGTTTTAGTTAAACAGTCGCTTGGGCCTCTTCACTGCGGCTCTTACGAGCACCCCTTCTCCCGAAGTTACGGGGTCATTTTGCCGAGTTCCTTGGCAACAGTTCTCTCGCTCACCTTAGGATTCTCTCCTTGCCTACCTGTGTCGGTTTTGGTACGGGCCAATACATAATTAACGCTAGAAACTTTTCTTGAGAGCTGGCATCAGTTACTTCGCTACTTCCTCACGGGTTCACTCCTCGTAACGCCTTTGCTTTGCATGGCGGATTTGCCTACCATACAGCTCCTTCGCTTAAACCAGCACTTCCAGTCGCTGGCATAACCTAGCCTTCTCTGTCATTCCTTCACTTATGTATCGGGTACAGGAATATCAACCTGTTGTCCATCGACTACGCTTTTCAGCCTCATCTTAGGTCCCGACTTACCCAGGGAGGACGAGCCTTCCCCTGGAAACCTTAGGCAATCGGTGTGTCAGATTCTCACTGACATCTCGCTACTCACACCGGCATTCTCACTTCTATACACTCCACTGCTCCTTACGGTACAGCTTCAACGCAGTATAGAACGCTCCCCTACCATTTATTGAAACAATAAATCCATAGTTTCGGTATCATACTTAGCCCCGGTACATTTTCGGCGCAGGGTCACTCGACTAGTGAGCTGTTACGCACTCTTTAAAGGATGGCTGCTTCTGAGCCAACCTCCTAGTTGTCTGTGCATCCCCACATCCTTTTCCACTTAGCATGAATTTTGGGACCTTAACTGATGGTCTGGGCTGTTTCCCTTTCGACTACGGACCTTATCACCCATAGTCTGACTGCCAACTACTATCCACTGGCATTCGGAGTTTGATTATATTCAGTACCCCGAGATGGGGCCATCATACATTCAGTGCTCTACCTCCAGTGGCCTTACATTGACGCTAGCCCTAAAGCTATTTCGGGGAGAACCAGCTATATCTGAGTTCGATTGGAATTTCTCCGCTAGCCACAACTCATCCGCCAGCTTTTCAACGATGGTCGGTTCGGTCCTCCATTTGGTTTCACCCAAACTTCAACCTGGTCATGGCTAGATCGCTCAGTTTCGGGTCTACCACAATGTACTATATCGCCCTATTAAGACTCGCTTTCGCTTCGGCTCCGTCTCTTCAACTTAACCTCGCACATTATGAGTAACTCGCCGGTTCATTCTACAAAAGGCACGCCATCACCCATTAACGGGCTCTGACTTCTTGTAAGCATACGGTTTCAGGATCTATTTCACTCCGCTTCCGCGGTTCTTTTCACCTTTCCCTCACGGTACTGGTTCACTATCGGTCACTAAGGAGTATTTAGCCTTACCGGGTGGTCCCGGTTGATTCCGACAAGGTTTCTCGTGCCTCGCCGTACTCAGGATACCACTAGAGTATCTTACGCTTTCGTCTACAGGGTTTGCACCTTCTTTGACTGGCCTTTCAATGCCATTCGACTAGCTTCGATATCCCACGTTGTGGTCCTACTACCCCATCACGAAGATGGTTTGGGCTCTTCCCGTTTCGCTCGCCACTACTCAGGGAATCACTTTTGTTTTCTTTTCCTCTTGCTACTAAGATGTTTCAGTTCGCAAGGTTGCCTCATCATAAACTATGTATTCATTTATGTGTAATACTGCATAACCAGTATTGGGTTTCCCCATTCGGATACCCCCGGATCGTTGTGTACGTACCACTCCCCGAGGCATTTCGCTGTTAGTCGCGTCCTTCATCAGCTCTTAGTGCCTAGGCATCCACCGTACGCCCTTACATATTTAATCACATGTAATTTCGCGCCCTAATTCTTAAAATCAGGTTTTTTTTAACGCTTATCGCTTGATAAGCTGTGTGTTTGCTTTGATTGCTTACTTAATTGCTTAAGTTACTGTTTTTGTTTAACTTGATGTAAATCTAGTTTTATACAACTATTCGAAAAGATCATGTTGATAACATTTATTTCTTTGTCTATCTCTTTTTCTTTTCTGTTATTCAGTTTTCAAAGATCGTTTTTCTTGAGATTCCAACGGACTCTCAAAACTAAACAGGAAACTTTAGGTGTCAACTTCACGTCTTTCTAATTACTCCTTAGAAAGGAGGTGATCCATCCCCACCTTCCGGTAGGGATACCTTGTTACGACTTAACCCCAATCATCGATCCTACCTTCGACGGCTCCCTCCTAGTAAACTAGGTTAGGCCACCGGCTTCGGGTATTACCAACTCTCATGGTTTGACGGGCGGTGTGTACAAGGCCCGAGAACGTATTCACCGCGGCATTCTGATCCGCGATTACTAGCGATTCCGACTTCATGGAGTCGAGTTGCAGACTCCAATCCGAACTGAGACGTACTTTCTGAGATTCGCTCCGCATCGCTGCTTCGCTGCCCTCTGTATACGCCATTGTAGTACGTGTGTAGCCCAGATCATAAGGGGCATGATGATTTGACGTCATCCCCACCTTCCTCCGGTTTATCACCGGCAGTCTCTTTAGAGTCCCCAACTTAATGCTGGTAACTAAAGACAAGGGTTGCGCTCGTTGCGGGACTTAACCCAACATCTCACGACACGAGCTGACGACAACCATGCACCACCTGTATCCGCCATAACTATTACACATCTCTGTGCTTTTGCGCGGTATGTCAAGACCTGGTAAGGTTCTTCGCGTTGCTTCGAATTAAACCACATACTCCACCGCTTGTGCGGGCCCCCGTCAATTCCTTTGAGTTTTACGCTTGCGCGCATACTCCCCAGGCGGGATACTTATTGCGTTAACTACAGCACTGAATTTCTCCAACACTTAGTATCCATCGTTTACGGCGTGGACTACTAGGGTATCTAATCCTATTTGCTCCCCACGCTTTCGAGCCTCAGCGTCAGTTACAGGCCAGTTAGCCGCCTTCGCCACTGGTGTTCCTCCATATATCTACGCATTTTACCGCTACACATGGAATTCCACTAACCTCTCCTGCACTCTAGTCTACCAGTTTCTATGGCATCACGGGGTTAAGCCCCGAACTTTAACCATAAACTTGATAAACCGCCTGCGCTCCCTTTACGCCCAATAATTCCGGATAACGCTTGCCACCTACGTATTACCGCGGCTGCTGGCACGTAGTTAGCCGTGGCTTTCTGGTAAGGTACCGTCATATAGAAAGCATTCCCTCTTCCTATCGTTCTTCCCTTACAACAGAGCTTTACAACCCGAAGGCCGTCTTCACTCACGCGGCGTTGCTCGGTCAGGGTTTCCCCCATTGCCGAAAATTCCCTACTGCTGCCTCCCGTAGGAGTCTGGGCCGTGTCTCAGTCCCAGTGTGGCCGGTCACCCTCTCAGGTCGGCTACGCATCATCGTCTTGGTAAGCCGTTACCTTACCAACTAACTAATGCGCCATAAGCCCATCTCGTTGTGATGTATCCCATCTTTAATTAATCTAAGATGTCTTAGATTAACGTATCCGGTATTAGCAGAAGTTTCCCTCTGTTATCCCAGGCATCGAGGCAGGTTGCTTATGTATTACTCACCCGTTCGCCACTAAGTTCCAAGGAGCAAGCTCCTCTTCACTTCGTTCGACTTGCATGTATTAGGCACGCCGCCAGCGTTCATCCTGAGCCAGGATCAAACTCTCCATTTGATTCTTTCTCTTTTTAACTCTGACGAGTTTTGTTTATTTATTTATCCGTATTTCTTTTTGAAATTGACGTTTCCTGTTTAGTTTTCAAAGACCATTTTCTGCACCCGGTTTCCCTTAGCGCTTGTATATAATACCACCCTCTTTAGCCACCGTCAACACTATTTTCACTTTATTTTGATAATGTTGTTAAATTATAAATATGTGTGATTTTAAAGGCTTGATTTGGTGGTTTAAGGCAATAAAAAAAGGGAATTATCCCTTTAAAATCACTTATCGTTCTATTTTTATTTCTTTCAAGAGTCTTAAACTGTTTAGAATTACTAGAATTGTACTTCCTTCATGACCCACAACACCTAAAGGCAGTGATATTCGATCAAAGAAGTTTGAAATCACCAACAGAAGTATAACCCCAATTGAAAAGCTCACATTTTGTATAACTATCTTACGAAGTTTGAGCGATAGTTCGATTGCATATTGAATTCCATGGATATCATCTTTAACTAATATAATGTCGGCTGCTTCCATTGCGATGTCTGTACCACTTCCCATAGCAATCCCAATTGTTGCATTCGCTAAAGCTGGCGCATCATTAATTCCATCCCCAATCATGACGACGGTTCCGTACTCTCGTTCTAAGTCTCTTATAATTGTTGCTTTTTCATCAGGTAGACATTCAGCAACAATCTTAGATACACCAATCTGCGATCCGATATATTCTGCTGTTTTTTTATTATCACCTGTAATCATTACTGTCTTAATATTGTTTTTGTTTAGCCAGTGTACTAAAGATAATGCTTCCGGACGAATAACATCTGTAAGTCCTAGAACACCAATAACATCATCATCCTGTTGGATATAAACAAGACTGTTTCCACTTTCCGCGAATTCCAGACCCTTATCTGTAACGATTTGATCTTCTGATGTCATGTGTTCAAACTTACCGATTCGATATTCTTTTCCCGCATAAACACCTTTAATACCAAAGCCGGCAATTTCCTCAACGTTGTTTGCAGATGGATAGTCTTCGATATTCAAATTCTTATAAAGTCCCGAAACTACTGCGCTTGCAAGTGGATGTGTCGAATATTGTTCAATTGCGATGACCGCTTCGCCCACCTCACGTGCATCGACATCATCAATATAGAATATATTCGTTAAGGATGGTACCCCTTGTGTTAAAGTTCCGGTTTTATCAAAAGCAACTGCTTTAGCATCCATCATGTTCTCAAAGTGAATTCCACCTTTTACTAATATTCCGCGTTTTGCTCCGTTTGAGATTGCAGAAAGTGTTGCTGGCGTAACAGATGCAATGAGCGCACATGGTGATGCTACAACAAGTAAAATCATTCCGCGATAAAATGCAGTTTCAAAGGATTGACCCATGGTAATTATAGGGATAAGAACCACCAATAAAACAACAACCAGTACTATGCGCGCATAGTAATCTTCGATGCGCTCAATAAATCGTGCTGTTTTTGATGGGTATTGCTGCGCTTCTTCAACCATCTTAACAATTTTCTGAATGAGTGTATCGTTTACCAAAGTATTTACTTCGATTGTAATTGGATGCGAAATATTCATTGTTCCACCAAATACTGAATCACCCACACCTTTTTCTTTAGGCATCGATTCCCCTGTAATTGCAGCTTCTTCAATACTGCTTTGACCCTTATAGATCATTGCATCGATTGGAACAGTCTCACCAACAGCCACAATCACTTTATCTCCAATTTGTAATGACTCAACGGACACTACTTCTGTACTTCCATTTTTATTAAGACGTGTAGCCTCTGTCGGTTGCAGTTCCATTAAAGAACGAATTTCTCGCTGGCTACGATCAAGCGTTAGTTCCTCAAGTGCTCCTGATAAAGAAAAAATAAATATTAATACTGCGCCTTCCATATAATAACCGATCAAGCATGCGCCAATCGCCGACAAAATCATAAGGAGTTCAACGTTCAAGTGTTTATTTTGAATTGTATCTGTAATTCCTTCTTTAGTTTGGTTATAGCCACCAATTGCAATTGCTAATATTAATAGTACATTGTTTTTAAGTAGTGCACCGAGCAATAATAAAATCCCACATAATATGGTTTCTTTTAAACTTAATAGTGTGTCTTTCCACATAACAAACCCTCCAGTAATAATGATAATGATTATCATTATATGTATATTATACCATTTTGAATTGATAAATCTACTACTCTCGGTTAACATTATTCTTTCTTTAAATAAAAAGATTCACAAGGTTGAATAAAAAAAAGAGCGTAGACGCTCTATTTAAAATTATATTTATTTGGATTCGTACCTAAACGTAGATTTTCATTAAGTTTATTCACAATTTCAACTTCATCATTTGTTAGTGCGAAATCAAATATATCAAAGTTTTCTTCCAAACGGTTCATCGATTGTGTTTTTGGAAAAACAATCCAGTCCGTTTGTATTTGCCATCGTAGTGTAATTTGTGCTGCAGTTTTTTGATACTTATCCGCCAACTTCAACACATCTTTACTTTCCACTACTTTATTGCGAGCTATCGGCATCCACCCTTCGCAGGCAATTCCGTAACGGTCACACATTGATTTCAATTCTGTTTGTACTAGAAATGGATGACGTTCTACTTGGTTCACCATCGGAACAATCTTCGCCTCTTTCAGTAACACTTCCAACTGTTCCGTATTGAAGTTTGACACACCAATCGCTTTTGCTTTCTTATTACGATAGATTTCTTCGAAAGCGCGCCATGTTTCATGCGAGCTTGGTTGTGGCCAATGAATTAGATATAAGTCAATATATTCCAAGCCAAGTTTTCGAAGCGATAATTCGAACGCTTTGAGAGTTGTTTCATACCCTTGGTCTTCATTCCAACACTTCGTTGTTATGAAGAGGTCTTCACGATCAACACCTGAATCCTTGATCGCACGACCGACCGCCTCTTCATTTTCGTAGATCATCGCAGTATCGATATGACGATATCCAAGATCAAGTGCTTTTAAAACAATACTATATGCGTCTTCTTCCAGTAAACGATAGGTTCCCAAACCAAGCATCGGAATCGATGTTCCATTACTCAATGTTTTATAAATCATTATACCCCTCCCAATTCTTCTTTTATACGTTCCCAAAGTGTTTTCTTCTTCACGAGGGCTTTTATATCATCCTTATGTTTTTCTATAACCAAATCTGCACGATCCATTGTAAAGCGACCCTTACCGAGTTCAAAAACCCAAACATCGTCTAGTGGTACATTAATATGGATATCCGCATTTTTAATAATATGATAGTCTTCTTCAATACGCATAAGATCCATACAACGCGTCGCAATAGCCATCAGCGAATTATACTCATGGAAATTTTCGTTGGAATGCATCGTCACAGCAATTGTTTTATCGGACCCGTATGCCTCGACTAATTCAAGCGGAAGATTCATTCTCACACCACCATCCACAAGCATGTACCCATGGTATTCCATAGCTGCAATCACAAATGGAAAGGAACAGGAAGCACGAACCGCTTTTGCTAACGGAATATCCGTCACAATATCCCACATCGGATCTAACACTTTAAAATCCTGTGGATGTGAAACAAAGCAAACTATTTTCCCTGTAGTTAAATCAACTGCCGGAATTGCAAGTGGAATTTTAACTTCTGAAATATTATTGACACCAATTTCATCCAAAACCCTTTGAAGCTCATCTTCCAACTCTTGTCCATCTACATAACCAGCTGTAAGTTTTTCTTTTGAAAAAGGAAGAAGCTTAAGACTTGGTTTTGAAAATATATGTTTCTCTTTAATATTTCGCTCTAACTTCAAAACAATCTCTGTTAATTCATCAGAACTTAATCCACATGCTACAAGCGCCGCAATCACAGAACCCATTGAGGTTCCAGATACCATATCAATTTTAATACCTTCTTCACTTAATGCTCGAATAACAGGAAGTTGGGAAATTGATTTCACACCACCGCCTGATAACGCTAATCCAATTTTATTCATACTGACACCTCTATCCTTATTATACTATAAAATGTCATTTCTACTCGATAAACACATGAAATTGACATGGTGATGCATAAGTGTCGTATAATAGTTTTAGTCAAAGGAGTCTATATGATACAAATTCTATTATTCATTATAATTGCACTATTACTTATCCTTATATATATGCAATTAAAAATACAACGAAATAGCGTCGAAAACGAAACGCTCCAAAATCAGTTTGCACAACTTAAAGATTTAATGATGAGTCAAGCAAACAATACGATAAATCAAATGGTCGCATTCGATTTCGAAAGTCGTGAGAAGACATCCGATAAATTTAATCAATTTACCGACCGAATGGATCTTCGATTTAATGACTTAACACAACGTAACATCGTTTTTGAAAAAGAAGTAAATCGCGCCTTGATTCTTTTTCACGATAAAATGAATCTTCAATTGGATCAACAGTTTACAAAACTTACCGAAAGCATCGAAAAGCGACTTCTGCTTATGGATGAAAAAGTTAATCAATCTCTAGATCAAGGATTCAAGAAGACAAATGATACCTTCACAAACATCGTTGAACGATTAAGTAAAATCGACGAAGCTCAAAAGAAAATTGATGCACTTTCCGTTGAAATTGTATCTTTGCAAGATGTTTTAACCGATAAAAAAACGCGTGGAACCTTTGGTGAAGTACAACTCCATCAGATTTTAGCTTCAATATTCGGGGATAAAAATGATCGCATCTACCAAATGCAGTATAATCTATCCCCCGGTGTTCGACCTGATGCAGTGCTTTTTGCGCCAGAACCACTCGGAACTCTTGTAATTGATTCTAAGTTCCCCCTCGAAAACTATCGTCGCATGATTGATAAGTCCCTTGAAACCAGCCAACGCCAAAACGCTGAACGACAATTTGTTCTGGATTGTAAAAAACATATTGATGCAATCGCTGATAAGTATATTATTCCCGGCACAACTTCTGATCAAGCTTTGATGTTTGTCCCAGCTGAAGCTGTGTTTGCGACCATTAATGCCTATCACTCTGATATTTTAGACTATGCTCAACGAAAACGTGTCTGGCTTGTTTCTCCGACAACACTAATGAGCACACTTACCACAATTCAAACAATTCTCGTGAATTTAGAACGTGAAAAGTATGCAAGTGTTATTCATGACGAACTAAAGCGCTTAAATGTTGAGTTTGATCGCTATCGATTACGTTGGGATAATTTAAGCAAGCATATCGAAAATGTAAATCAAGATGTTAAAGATTTACACATCACCTCTCGAAAGATTTCAAGTCGCTTTGAATCCATTTCGGAAGTTGACCGCGATGCTCTGTCTCAAAAGGATATTGAAAATCAATAAAGAATTTTTATGGGCTTATTACGCCCTTTCTATCGTGATCTATTGTAGGATACACTTGATAGATGTCTAGGTTTTATATTTTAAAAGAATACATCTTAATCATATAAAGGAGAATGTTTAATATGAAATTAGTAGCTTATGCTGTACGTCCTGATGAAAAGGAAGCTTTTGAACGCTATACAAAGGAAATGAATATCGACTTAAAAGTTGTGAATGCACAAATGAGTATTGACAACGTTAATGAAGCGAACGGATATGAAGCTGTTGCCTTTCTAGGTAATTGTGATGCGAGCAGAGAAGTTCTTGAAATTCTTGCGCAAGGTGGCACAAAGTATATCGCATCCCGCTCTGCCGGATTTAATAATGTGGATATGGATGCTGTACGTGATCTAGGTCTTAAGTTCTCAAACGCAACCTACTCACCGAATTGTGTTGCAGACTTTGCGGTGATGTTAGTTCTTATGTCGCTTCGTAACATGAAAGCAATTATGAAACGAACAGAAGTTAAAGATTACTCACTGCCAGGAATTCAGGGTAAAGAAATGCATAATATGACATTTGGCGTCATTGGTACAGGTCGTATTGGCTGTATAACCGCCCGCAATCTTTCTGGTTTTGGTGGTCGCATTATCGGTTATGACCTCTATGAAAATGATTCTATCAAAGATGTGCTTACTTATGTCGATCTCGAAACACTTTTAAAAGAAGCCGATGTTATTACTTTACATGCTCCACTTATCGAGTCAACACATCACATTATTAACGCGGAAAGCCTCGCCCTAACAAAACCCGGAGTTGTGATTGTAAACTGTGCTCGTGGTGAGTTAATTGATACCGATGCTTTGATTAAATACGTGGAAAATGGACATATTGGTGCTGTTGGACTGGATGTTCTTGAAGGAGAACTTGGAATTTTCCATAAGGACCACCGACTTTCAACACTTTCAAATCATCAACTTGCTCTACTTGAAAGCCATAAAAATGTTATCATTACACCCCATTGTGCCTTTTACACAGACCAAGCTGTTTCAGACATGGTAGAAGTTGCCTTACGTTCTTTAAATTCTTTTATGATGTCCAACGAGAGTCAGTGGGAAATTAAATAAATTTAGAGAAAAAGGATTAATTCAAATTAATCCTTTTTTACATCTACTATCTTTATACATTCCACCTTATAATCAATGTGATGAGGAGATTTTATGACAACATTTATTTTTGATATGGATGATACAATTTATGACCAAATCATCCCATTTACTAAAGCACTCGAAGACTCGGGACTCACAAACATAGAAGACGTTCAATCTTTATACATAAAAAGTCGTAGCTATAGTGACGCTGTATTTGATGCAACTCAAAACGGTACCATGACCAATCTTGATATGAGACGATTTAGAATTCAAAAACCCTTAGAAGATCTAGAATTTTAATAAGCAATGAGCAAGCGGATTTTTTTCAAGAACGCTATGCCTATTATTTGGATTGCTTAGAACTTCATCCCTCAATCCAAGATTTGTTTACAATTCTTGCGAAACGAGATATTCCATTTTACATTTTAACCAATGGACCTTCCGAACACCAATGGAAGAAAATCAAAGCACTGCGTCTTGAAAAATACTTACCTACCCATCGAATTATAGTATCTGGAGATATCGGACATTATAAACCGTCCTGGGAAATATTTCGTGCTATAGAAGCACAACAAGAAGGAACACTCACAATGATTGGCGACTCACTTCCTAATGATGTGATTGGTGCTAAAAACGCGGGGTGGGAAGCGGTCTGGTTTAATCATAGACGGCGTGAGGGTACTTATGAAGGATTAACGTTATTTTCATTTAGCCAAATCAAAGCCTATGTCTTAAATTCCATATAAAAAGAGGATTCCAGAATCCTCTTTTTTACTTTCTTTTTTCAATGTGGACAACTTGACCATTTCGGGTATAGTATCGCGTAATGCGTTCGCTTAATGATGAGAGTTGAATATATTTAGAAATTCCTGTAATTGCTTCAATTTCTGCACAGGTTCGATGAGGTCCGATAAGTTCAACATCATCACCAAGGCAAACACTTTCATCAATTCGAATCATTGTCTGATCCATACATATTTTCCCAACAATTGAATAGGGTTTTCCCTTAATGTAGACTGGAACTAAATTATTTCTAACATCGAAACAATCAGCATATCCAATTGGCATCGTTCCAAAGTATTCATTCTTTTCGACTTGGTAAGTATAGTCATAACCAATCGATTCTCCTGGGTTTACTCTATCAATATGGCGGATTTTCGAATGAAGTGATAACACCGGTTTAAGAGCCGGAATATCTACGCGATATCCATATACTGCCAAACCCATACGGAATCCATTGATTAAAGTATTGTCTTTAATTAGAGATACCGGCGCATTTCCTACGTGAATCCATTTAAAATTGCGTTCTGATGCATTAATTATATTCTCAAATCGTGTGAGTTGTTCTTTACCTTTTTCAAGATTTTCAGGACTTGGTAAATGAGTGTAAATCCCTTCAAGTGAAACATCACTTGATAGAATTTCTTCAATTTCTTTGTCGTTTTTAATCCCAATTCGATTCATCCCTACATTAATTTCAAGATGCATGCGAAGATTAAGGTTTAAGGCTATAACTTCGCGAAACCACTGGATTGATGGGATGGTATAAATAAAATGTTCTTTCCCTTGTTCCGCAATAATGTTTGGATCAACATAACTAAAAATTAGTATATCATGGTTGATTCCTTTATTAACTAAACGTTGTGCCTCATCAATTGATGATACACAAATAAATGGGAGGTTCTCCTCTATCATGATGCGACTGCATTCAACATCACCATGACCATATGCATTTGCCTTAACAACGCCAAAAAGCGACTTACCAGTCACTTCTTGTATTTTATTGATATTGTACGAAAGATTGTCGAGATTTATCGTTGCAATCGTCTCTCTACCATCCATTAAATAATCCTCGAATAGTTATAGCTAATATAAATCGCAAGCAATCTATAGGCAATCCATAAAACTGAATGAATTTCATTTTGTGCCGCATACTTGAAAATAATTTGGTAACTGCTCAAGTCAAAGAGTCCTGCAATCCCCATTACCGTAACAACATCACTCATGACAATCGCAAGGAATGTGAATAAGGCAGCTGCAATTGAAAATTTTATTTGAACACCGCGTCCAAATTTTTGAATTGCAAGTGCGATTAGATAACCGACCCCCACAATTACGAGTGAAAAGTTGGCTACTTTATTTCTAAAAATTCCAGATACAATTCCTAAGACTACAGCGGATACAAGTCCTACAAGCAGTGCTACATTAAATCTTTGTTTCTGTGTTAATGATCGAGTGTTAAAGATTTCCATTTAGTTTTAGTTCTCCTTTATATCATTTTATGATTAACATAATTAATAAAGTTATCATAAGCAATCGCGTTTGTAAATTTCTCACCAAATTCAATTTCTATTTCTTTTAGTAAATTCTGTGTTTTTGAAGCATCTTCTAAATTTTTGATTTTAGCTGCAATCCCATCAAAATCAGACCCGAGTCCAATTTGATTTGTACAGCCCATTTTTCTTAAATATTCAATATGACGTACCAAGTCTGAAATTTGTGTTTCTTTTTCTTCATCAGTTACAAAAGCATCATAATAAACAACATGAATCGGAAAACCATGTTCTACCATTCGGCGGATCTGATTATCATCTAAATTGCGTCGATGACTCGCGATAGCCTTAACATTAGAATGACTTGCGATTACATGCTTCGCATTATTTAATACATCATCAAAGCCCTTCAAACTAATATGTGATACATCCACAAATAGCCTACGAGCATTTAGTTCTTCCACTACATTAAACCCAAAAGCGGTTAATCCGGCGCCTCGCGGTTCACCAATACCATCACATGCAAGATTCGCATCATTCCATGTCATACCGATTGAAAGAACGCCTTCATCTAAAAGATGTTTCACTTTATTCATATCGCTGCCTACACAATCGAGTCCTTCTAAAGTTAGAAAAGTTCCGATTTCATCCTCGCCCAAGTTCTCAATATCATGAAAAGATTTTAACTGAACGACACCTGGAGTTGTAAGTACACGATGCTTATAAGCTTCGATTTGTTCTAAAGCAATTTGATATTTATCATCAAAATTCAAATCGGGATCAATAAAAATCGCCATTGCTTGAACTTTAGTATTACTGGCTTTTAATTTTTCATAGTTCACATCCAAATCTTCCGAATCTTTAAATTGAAGCGTTTGATCTTGCTGGAGTTTTAAAAGTACATCACAGTGCCAATCTATGATTTTATATTTTTTTGTCATACGCGAGTCTTTCTCCTCCATCTTTTAATGTTATTTTACCACAAAGTTGGTATCCTGTTTTCACCAACAATGCATTCATAGCAAGATTGTTTTTGTGGGTATCAATTCTAAGTACTGAATAACCCGCTTTTCCACAAGTACTTTCTATTTCTTGAAGTGCCTGTGTCGCAATCTTTTGACCATAGTATGTTGAATCAACTGCAATTCGATGAACGACAGCATATGGACCCTCTTGATGCCACTGTCCTTCTTCAATCGTATCATAATTTTCATCATCACCAAACTGAAGCATAAACGTTCCCACAATATCATGTTCTTTTAAAATAACATAACTGCTCGTATCACGTATATCTTTTAAAATTGTATCTACGTTAGGATAACCATTTTGCCATTGATCGATGCCTTTTTCTCGAAAAACGTTCTTCGCTTGTTCGATAATGTTCATGATTTTGGTTAAATCATCCATATTTGCTTTTCGAATTCGTAGTGTCATCATTAATCCCTCTTATCTTATTAATTTATAGGTTCAAATTCTTTCATAAAGAAACAATACTCTTAACACCGAGATTTTGTTATAATTGTAGTATGAAAAAAACAAAAAATTATTTACTCTGTATTACTGGTGCAATTATGTTTGCACTCTCTGTTAATCTATTTATTATTCCTGCACAGATTTACAATGGCGGTATGGTGGGGATAGCCCAGTTACTGCGCGATGCCATCCAATATGTCTTTAAATTTGAATTTGGTTTTGACATCGCTGGGATTGTTAATTTATTTTTAAACATTCCATTGCTCATCTTTGCATGGTTCAAGTTTTCGCATTCTTTTGTGCGTTATACACTTGTAACTATTGTAACACAAGCAATCTGTTTTACATTAATTCCTGTCCTAAATCAGCCAATTGTAGATGATGTATTTATTTCAATAATCATTGCGGCTGTTCTTGGTGCTTTTGGTGCCTCACTATCCTATCGTGCCAAAGGTTCTTCAGGTGGATTGGATGTTATTGGGTTTTATTTATCTCAAAAAAAGAAAGGAAGTTTGGGTTCATTATATTTAATGGTGAACTGTTCAATTTATCTTGTGTGTTTAATTGTTTATAATGCACAAACTGCACTTTATTCGCTCGTGTACTCCTTTATCTTTTCCTTCTGTCTTGATAAGTTTCATGAGCACAATATTGAAGTTAGTGTTATGGTTTATACAAAGAATAAAGATATTAAACGAGAAATTATTGAAGTTATCCACCGTGGCGTAACGTATTGGGATGGTTATGGTGCATATACCGGTAGTCAAATGGATGTATTTGTAACCATTGTTGCCCAAAGTGAAGTTGTTGAATTAAAACAACTTATTCGAAAACATGATCCCAATGCATTTATCATTGTTACAAAAAATTTAAAAGTAGACGGAGGATTTGAAAAACGTCTCATCTAGGAGGTAATTATGTTTGTTCCAGAATATAATGGCAACTTAAGATCGCACATTATTCGTGTGCCTGAATCGATTCAGGAAGCAAGTGGAATTAAATTATTTGGTCGTACGATTAAATCATTTTTATTCACGACTGATGTCGCAATTATTCGTAATTGTAATGCCGATGCGGTTATCGCAATTTATCCTTTTACACCCCAACCAATTATTACACACGCAATTAAGAATGTTGCGGATGTTCCAGTCTTTTCTGGAATTGGTGGTGGCACTACCCGTGGACTTCGCGTTATAGGTCTTGCAGTTGATGCTGAACAACAAGGTGCAACAGGTGTTGTACTAAATGCTCCAACTACAAATAAATTAATACGTCTTGTGAAACAAGCGATTGAGATTCCGATTATTATCACCGTTCTAAACGAAAATGAAGATATTCAGGCACGTCTTGATGCCGGTGCAACGATACTCAATGTATCCGCGGCAGCGCGCACACCTGAAGTTGTTGCAGCAATTCGAAAGAATCATCCGCAAGTACCAATTATCGCGACTGGTGGCCCTACGGAAGAATCATGTCGGAAAACCATCCAAGCTGGCGCAAACGCAGTATCCTTTACACCCCCAAGCACAGCCGATATGTTTAAAGACTTGATGGCTACCTATCGAGAGTAAGCATATTACATAATAATTCAACCAGAGTGTGATAACATAACTTAAAAGAGGTGACACAATGAAATTAGAAGTATCGAAAGAAGCAGCAGAGTGGTATATTCGCGAACTGAATCTTAAAGCAAACGACAGCATTAAATTTTTTGGAAAGGTTTATGGTCCTCACGGTGGTTTCTCATTTGCGTTGGCAATTATGGAACCAAGTAGACCACTGGAAATGATCAAAGTAGAAGGCATCAACTTTTATGTTGAAAAATCAGATGACTGGTTTTTTGCCGATAAAGACCTCAGCATTACGTTTGATAAAGAACGTGATGAACCAAAATACGACGTAACAATAATAGAGGGATAACCCTCTTTTTTTTACTTTCTTCTAGATATCATAGACTTTTAATATTTTATGATAAAATAATGTTAGAGGTGAGTTTATGTCACGAAATGAAGTTATTATTAATAATCAAAAATTTAAAGTGCCCACAGACTTTGTAAATCAAACCAAAAATTTCATTGCTTTAATGCTTTTATATGATTGCGCAGTACGCGAAATCACCACCAAACTTGAAATTTTGGACAGAGAACTTGGAACACTTACGACCCGAAATCCAATTACAACCATAAAATCACGCGTTAAAAAACCACAAAGTATTGTGGAAAAGCTGCTTAGACTTGAAGTCCCTTTGAATGTGGATTCAATCCCGCAGCACTTAAATGACGTTGCAGGCGTTCGGGTAATTTGTTCATACATCGATGATATCTATATTGTCGCAGATATGATTTCAAATCAAGATGATATCCAAGTCCTTGAAATTAAAGATTATATTCAATTTCCTAAAGAGAACGGTTACCGCAGTCTTCATTTAATTGTGGAGGTTCCCGTCTTTCTTTCAGATGGAAAACATTACGCTAAAGTAGAAATTCAGATCCGTACAATTGCCATGGATTTTTGGGCTTCGTTGGAACATGAAATCCGTTATAAAAAAGATCATCGTCATATTGAGTTAGTATCAGAAGAACTTTTTGACTGTGCAGAGACGATTGCGAAAACTGATCGAAAAATGCTTGATATCCGAAATTTAATCGACGATGAAAACTCAAAGAACAATTTTTAGAACGCTTATGCGTTCTTTTTATTGTTTTCTGGGTGTTCTTTTATTCATATAATGCTTTTTATTTAAGAAAAATTAAGTTATATTTATGAAAAAGGAAGTGATTTATGCGTAATCAAACAAACCGGCTTTTCTTATATTTAAGTGTTTTACTAATTGGCTCTGCTTTTGTTCTTGATTCACCTGAAGCTATTTTTTCTGGAATGATTCAGATCATTGTTCAGTCAGATATTTTGATTACCGATTATTTCGCAATCGGCGGCGTTGGCGCAGCACTCTTTAATGCTGGTCTGATCACGCTTGTTTCCGTTTTAATCATTATGTATTCTGAGACCGAATTTTCAGGTTCGGTCATTGCCTCAATTATGCTTATGTTAAGTTTCGGATTGTTTGGTAAAAACATTGTCAATATTATTCCGATTCTCATTGGTACATATCTTTATGCACTCGTTACCAAAGAGCCATACAAGGATATCGTACATATATCGTTGCTTGCTACAAGTTTTTCCCCAATTGTAAGTGAGTTAATGTTTGTCGTGAACTTACCTCTCTACTTACGATTGTTTTTAAGTATTACGGTAGGTCTCTCGATTGGATTTACGATTAAGCCCGTCGCACGTTCTTTATATAAAGTTCATGACGGTTATAGCCTCGCGAATATTGGTTTTGCGATTGGTATTATGAGTACGCTCTATGTATCCGTAATGAAATCATATGGTTATGTGCCCTATAAACGCATGATCGTAACGACTCAATATACGGTTCCCTCTGCAATTGTCTTATCAATTCTGTTTCTCTTGCTGTTTTATATCGGTTGGCTCAGTGATCATGATGCTTTTAAAAAATATCGCCAATTGCTTCATGAAACAGGTCATGGTGATAACGATTTTTATAAAAAATACGGTCTTGGCGCTGTCTTAATTAATATGTCCGTAAACGGGTTTTTAGCATTATTCTTTGTGCTTGTAGTTGCGAAAGGTGCACTTAATGGACCCAATATTGGCGGTATTCTCACAATAATTGGTTTCTCAGGAGCTGGGAAACATTGGAAAAATATTACGCCTATTTTTATCGGTATCTATCTCGGTGGACTTACCAAGAGTTGGTCTTTAGATCAACCTGCAGTACTACTTGGTGCTCTTTTTAGTACCGCCCTAGCACCGATTGCAGGAGACTTTGGATTTATTTGGGGTGTTGTTGCTGGATTTATAAACTCTTCTGTTGTTCTTAATTCGGGTTCCTTGCATGCAGGCATGAACCTATATAATACCGGGTTTGCGGTCGGTATTGTCGCAGCTGTGATGGTTCCGGTCCTTCGACTATTTATTCCTTTAAAGGAACAACGATCTAAGTAATCCCTGCTCAATTTTGAATGTCTTAGGAGTTGGTAACATGAACTGAACCCCAAATCTTGGACAAGCTAATTATCTTTTAAATTTAAGGATTGATTCCTGTATTGAACAGGGGTCAGTCCTTTTAGTTTGCTCTTAATTCTCTTGTTATTATAATAGTCGATATATTCATCAATTGCATCAACTAATTCTTCTACCTTTTTATACTTATGTTCTTGGTCATAATACATTTCTGATTTTAGTAGCCCAAAAAATCCCTCCATGAGTCCGTTATCAATACTATTTCCCTTTCTTGACATACTTCTAATCATCGAATGTGCTTCTAATTCTTTCACATAAAATTGATGTTGATATTGCCAGCCTCTATCCGAATGAATAATTGTTCCTTGCGTATCGTTACAAGAAAATGCCTTGTGAAGCATGTCTCTAGTTTGATCCAAATTAGGACTTGTAGATATGTTGTAAGATACAATGTATCTACCATATGCATCAAGTATTGGTGAAAGATAGATTTTCTTCCCTTGCACATTAAACTCAGTGATATCCGTAAACCATTTTTGATTGGGTTTATCAGCTTCAAAATCTCTTTGAACTCGATTCTCAACAATGGTTCCCACTGTCCCTTTATATGAAGAATACTTACGTTTCTTTCTTATGATTGAATGTAATCCCATTTTATTCATAAGTCTCAAGACTTTCTTGTGATTTACACGAATTCCTCGATTATTTAGTTCTAAAGTAATTCTACGATAACCATATCGTCCTTTGTGATCATAATAGATTTCTATAATCTCTTGCATAAGTTCGTCGTTTTTGGTATCAAAATCAATTTTTGAAACGTAGAAGTAGTAAGTAGATCGAGCGAGTCCGGATATTTTTAAAAGAATCTCTAAGGGATATTTTTGTCGTAGTAAGGAGACTACTCTGGTTTTTTCTTCTTTTCGCGCTCCACCCTTTGTTTCACTACGGCATTCAATTTTTTTAAATATTCATTCTCCGCTTCCAAATACTTGTTTTTTTTCTTCAATGCCTTTAGTTCATCATTAACTGTTAATAGTTTAGTTGGTTTTGTCATAGATGGTTTACCTCGTTTCCGTTCTATGACATTATAGCCGTTTTCTTTATAATTTTTAATCCAATTGTAAATCAATCCATCAGAACTTAATCCAAGTTCGATGGCGACAGCTATTGTACTTTCTCCATCCATTAATATCCGATTTATTACTTCTAACTTAAATTCATGAGAATAAAAGTGATTTTTGTTTCGTCTTAGAACATTGGGTCCATGTTGATCGATAAGTCTTACCAAATATTTAATACTTGATTTATTAATACCATACTCATTTACTAATGAACATACTGACTGTCCTAACTTTCGTTTTTCATATATTTCAATTTTTTGTTTTCGTGTTAGCTTAGCCATAAAAAACCGCACCTCCTCATCTTTGTCCAAGATTCGGGGTGCGGTTCAACACCAACTCCTTTTTTTATGCTTAAACGGTTCTGTTTGGCGTGATTGTGATATAATTCTAAAAAGGAGTGACACATATGAAACAATTAGAATTACAAGATTTTCTGAATTATACTTATTTGGCTTCACTTACGACAAGTCCTGCTAAGAAACACATGGCATTTATCAAATCAAATGCACGTTATGATGAAAATGATTATGTTCATGATTTATATTTAACGGATGGATCAACGCATAAACGTATTTTTGATTTAGGAAATGATTCGCGTTATTTTTGGGAGACTGATGATACGCTGCTAATCCCTACTTCACGTATCGAATCCGAAAAGAATGCTCTCAAAGCGAAGCATTCAGTATTTTACCGTTATGACATTCATTCTGGCGAATTAAATCACGCATATACTTTTAAGTTTCCAGTAGGATTTTTAAAAATTATTGATGATAATCATTTATTACTTTCAGGAAGTTTAAGTGTCACAGATCACGTTTTCCTTGAAAGTGATGATGAAGCACGCTCGAAATATAACGCGGAAACGGAAGCTAACACATACTATGAAGTGTTTGAAGAAATTCCGTTCTACTCAAATGGCGGCGGTTTTAATCAAGCGAGACGCAGTCAATTGTTTATCTATACGATTGATGAAGATCGTTACACTGCACTCTCAGATAAAAATGAAGACATTTCGCTTTATCATTTTGATAAAGAAAAACAGTGCATGATTTATGCACGTGAAGTAGCAATGGGTAAACCTGATTTCTTCCAAGATCTTTATTTGTATGATTTTAAGAAAAACGAAGAAACAGCGCTCTACACAAAACATGATTTTTCTTTTAGTTCTGTATTCATGATTAACGATACCGTTTACGCATTGGGAAGTAACCTCCAAAAACACGGTATTAATCAAAACAGTGATTTATATCAAATCACTCATAATGCCCTCATTAAGATCCAAGATTTTGGATTAAGTGCTTGGGGTTCAATTGGTAGTGATGTTCGTTTTGCTGGATCAGTAACCAACCGTGTCGTCGATGATATCTATTATTTTGTAGGAACATACCGTGATCGAACTGTACTCTATAGTTTTGATGGTACATCAATCAAACGTGCATTTGATGCATTAGGAAGTCTTGATGCGTGGGTCAAATTTAACGATGATTTTTACGGTATTGGACTCTATAACAATAACCTCCAAGAATTCTATCGTCTTGACCTAGCAAATAACACAGTCTCAAGGGTTTCTGAATTTAATCAATCAATTCTTAAAGATACATACATCGCAAAACCTGAACACTTTGAATATACCAATGACGGTCAATTGCTTGATGGTTGGGTTCTTTTACCGCAAGATTATGACCCTAGTCAATCTTATCCTGCTATCTTAGATATTCATGGGGGACCAAAAACAATCTATTCCGATGTTTTCTATCATGAAATGCAAGTATGGGCAAACAAAGGCTATATTGTCTTCTTTACTAACCCTCGTGGTGGAGATGTTTATGGAAATGAGTTTATGGATATCTTTGGTCGTTATGGCGATGTAGATTATGATGACCTCATGAAGTTTACCGATATTGTCTTAGATCGCTATGCAATTGATCCTAAGCGTGTTGGTGTAACGGGTGGATCGTATGGTGGATTTATGACTAACTGGATTGTTGGTCACACAGATCGCTTTAAATGTGCTGCGACCCAACGTTCAATTTCAAACTGGATTTCGTTCTATGGTACATCGGACATTGGCTTTTACTTTGCAGACGATCAAACGGCTGCAGATCCAATTGAAGACACTGAAAAAATGTGGCACCAATCGCCACTTAAATATGCTCGCAACGTGAAAACACCGTTACTCTTTATCCACTCGGATGAAGATTATCGTTGTCCGATTGAACAAGGTATGCAATTCTTCACATATATCAAAGAAAACGGCGTTGATACACGTTTTGTTTGGTTACGTGAAGAAAACCATGATCTTTCACGTACTGGTAAACCTAAAGCTCGTGTTAAACGACTTGAAGAAATTACCAACTGGATGGATAAATACTTAAAATAGTGAGGTCTTTTAATGTTTGGTAGTCTAACACTAAAGAATTTTAGATGTTATAGAGATTTAAGAGTTGAATTTAAAAATAAGCGTGGAACTGTAAAACCGCGTGTCTACATTTATGGTGATAATGCCTCTGGTAAGTCATCACTCTTGTTATCCTTCGCGTTTTTGAGAAAGATGAATAACGGTCTTTACCTTAATTATTTACTCGAAACACGTGATAATCCAAAATATGATCATCCTACTATAGCGTTCTTCAATCTTAAAGAGGAAGCAAAACGTCATTATCGTATTTTTGCACAAGAAAATATGGTTTTAGCGTATGAGATGATTCTTGAAGGACAAGTATTTGTTTATGAAATCGTATTTAATCAGTATCAAGAAATTGTAAGTGAAAGTCTCTTTAAACGAATTAATAACCGGGCCATTATTATTTTTACTGCATCACCCACCGACTTTTCATTCGGAAGAGGGATGATTCTTACCAAGGATATACCTGTAATTCAAAATTTATATGACATGTATTATGGTGAACATACAATGTTGTCAATTCTTAACTTTATTATCGAACGACAATCATTCTATAAAATTGCGATTAAATATACCCTCTTAGATGTTTGTATGTTTATCCGTCGCATGCACATTGGTGTTGAACCTTATTTCGATCATCAGGCCTATTTTAACTTCTTTACCGACAACAACATCACCCCTTTCTCTGGAACACATGATCCAATTGGCAAGTTAGCGTTTGAGAAGGCTCAACCCTTATTAAGTGATATGTTGGTAGCTCTTTTCCCAAATGTTATTGAAGCGTATTATGCTTTTACGCATAAGGGAAAGGACTTGTGGGATTATGAATTAAAAGTCGTTAAAAAAGGAATTGAAGGTAATTACACCATTCCATTTGGGGAATTCCCTTCAGGAACCTATGATTTTGTGAATAAAATATTTGCACTGTTTGATGCTTTAATGGGCAGTACTTTGATTGGTGATGATTTTGATTTATCACTTCGTACCTTCCTTGTACAACATATTATTGAGTATTATATGCCTCAAATTGAGGGTCAGACTTTTTTGACTATGGATAAGCTTTCAACCATGAATATCGTTGATCCTGCAAGTATTTATATTTGTAGTGCAAATACAGATTTAAGTTATACTGTAAATTGTATTGAAGATATTGCACCCACTCAAGCGAATCACAACGTACGAAATCGATATGAACAAGGTGTTTATGGTGAACTGCACCGACCTCAGTTTGTAAAGAATGATGCGTATTTTGTGGAATTTAAGAAATGGGTACAACAGGTACATCGCGTAATGTATAAAGAAGACTTGTTTTAGTCTCTATGAGGTGAATTATGAAAATTGGATTTATCGGCGTTGGTAATATGGCTAACGCGATCATAAATGGTATTGAGAATAAGGATTCAATCTATATTAGTGGAAGAACCTATGAGTCTACTTGTGATAAAGCATCTGTACTTGGCGTCCATGCATGTAAATCAAATCGTGACTGTGCGCAAAGTGTCGATTTATTATTTCTATCCGTTAAACCGGAAATGTTTGAAACAGTACTCTCTGAAATTAAACCCGTTTTAGATCGTCAAACCTTAGTTTCTATTGCGGCTAAAAAAACCCTTGAGGATATTGAATCCTTATCCGGTCCCATGCCAATCATCCGAGTTATGCCTAACTTGAATGTTGCAATTCAACGAGGTATTTCCGCGATTTGTCACAACAGCCGTGTCACTGCCGACGCGCTCGAGGAAGTACAAAGAATTTTCGATGCACTCGGTGGGTTTGTATCCATCCCTGAATCACAGTTTAGTGGTTTTATTGGGATAGCTGGGAGCTCTCCTGCATTTGTATTTAAGTTTATTGATGAACTTGCGAAGTCAGTACTTGATGAAGGCCTTGATTATGAGACCGCCCTTAGAATTACCTGTGCTGCAGTTTCAGGAAGTGCAGATTATTTAAGTCAAAGTGGCGAACCGGCAGATGTACTTGTCGATCGTGTTTGTTCTCCTGGTGGAACAACAATCGAAGGCGTTCGTGCCCTTGATGCAAATGGCTTTGCGAAAGCGATTCACGCTGCTTCGCACGCTACAATTCTTAAAGATAAACAAGGATAAAAGAGCTAAATGGCTCTTTTTCTCTTTTCTAACCATTTTCATCTTGTATGCTTTGGATTCATATTGTATCCTTTGTTTATATAGATTCGGGGTATTACTATGATTATACAAATAATGACATATAGTTTTATTGCATTGTTTTTTGGTTTTTTAAGTACACACTTAATGAACCAAGAACATCACAAGCAATCAATTTGGTTTAATCTTTTAGGTTATGGCATTCTTGTTAATGCGGTAACGGTATTATTCATCCGTTTTGGTTTGGAGAAACCTCAAGTTTTAATGAGCAGTGCTTATACTTTAAGCTTTGCACTTAAGTTTGTACTTGTTTCAATTCCAGTAGGATTACTCTTCATGTTTCTTCAGGCGATTATCAATAATACGATTATTTTTATTCCTGGAGAATATGTTCGTACACGTGGTCATCGTATCGTAAATAGTATTCTTGTCATACTTATTGTGATCGGCGCTGCATTTTTCTTCTTCTCACGTTGGTTTACAGCTTTCTTTGGTGCATTAACGCCAGAGCAGTTTATCTTTAACCTGATTTCACCCGTTAAGGGAACCGGTGACAGTGTAATGGCAGAATTATTAAAACCCGTCGTAAAGACTGCACTTGTTGGTCTTGTATTTGCGCTTATCCTCTTAAACAAAAAAGACTTACATATTTTTAGAAAACACCGTCGTGAAGTAATTACTGCTAAGCAATTACGAACATCAACCTTAATCATTGGTATTATACTCGCTTTAGTGGGTACGGTGTATGGGGTAAAACGCTTACGTTTAGATGAAGTCGCAACTTCTGTCGCAAGTAAATCTCCATATATTGAAGCCAATTATGTCAAACCAAGTGATGATTTACTTCGTTTTCCAGAAAAAAAACGTAATCTAATTCATATTTATGTCGAATCTGTGGAGAACTCTTACCTACCTAAAGAATTAGGTGGTCACATGGATATGAATTTAATGCCCGAGATGACTGAACTTGCGAAAGAAGGGATTAGTTTTTCTCATAATGACACATTTGGAGGACCTTTCCAGACTTATGGTTCTGGATGGTCTGTAGCGGCTATGGTAAATATGGGAATGGGAATTCCTTTAAAAGTTCCCGCAGAAGGTCAGGATTACGGTAAGTCTGGATATTTCTTACCGGGTGCTCGCGGTATTGGAGACATTCTTCATGATCAAGGATATGAACAAACAATTATGTTTGGGGCTGATGCTGATTTCGGTGGACTAACAACCTACTTCACCTCGCACGGTGAATTTAATATATTTGATTTAAATCATGCCCGTAATGAAGGCCTCATTCCTCAAGATTATCAAGTTTGGTGGGGTTATGAAGACGATAAACTGTATCGCTTTGCGAAAGATGAAATCACACGTCTTTCCACTACTGGTAAACCTTTTAATTTTACGATGGAAACTGCCGATACACATTTCCCCGACGGTTACTTACAAGAAAGTGCACCAACACCACACGATTCTCAATATGCTAACGTAATTCAATTTTCGCAGGCAGAGACGGTTAAGTTTGTGCGTTGGATTCAAGCACAGCCTTTTTATAAGGATACTACCGTTCTAATTACTGGTGATCACTTAAGCATGGATAAAAAATTCTTTAAGAATTTTGATCCAAGTTATCAACGAACTGTTTTTAACTTAATTCTTAATGCGCCCCAAAAATCAGCAGAAACTCATAACCGTGCATTTTCTCCTGTTGATTTCTTCCCGACAACGCTTTCCGCAATGGGTGTCGAGATTGAAGGCCATCGCCTTGGTTTGGGTACTGATTTATTCTCAAAAGAACCAACATTGGTCGAGCGTGATGGGCTTGAGACCTTTAATGAAGAGCTATCTCGTAGAAGTACTTTCTATGATCGTTCTTTAATGACAACACTCGATAAATAAAAAAAGGGTCAGACACGTGTCTGACCCTTTCCTTTTACGATATATTTATAAGATGTAAGCTGTTTTAAGCCCATTGGACCCCGTGCATGCAACTTTTGAGTACTAATACCTATCTCTGCACCAAAACCAAACTGTGAGCCGTCTGTAAAGCGTGTAGACGCATTCACATACACCGTTGAAGCATCAACCTCTTGCGTAAATCGTTGAGCCGTCTTCTCATTATTTGTAATGATTGCTTCAGAATGTTTCGTATTATAGAAATTAATATGGCTAATCGCTGCTTCTAAAGAATCCACAACCTTAACCGACAGTTCCAAATCCAAATATTCTTTTCCAAAATCATCGTCATTCGCGAGAACCATTGTATCCACAATTTCACATGCAACCAAATCACCATGATAAACAACATTAGGAAGTTTATTCACTAATAAAGGTAAAAATGTAGGTGCAATATCTTTATGTACGACTAAAGATTCCATCGTATTGCACACACCCAATCTTTGGCATTTCGCGTTTTCAATAATATCTAAAGCCATCGATACATCCGCATCTTTATCCACATAAATATGACAATTCCCTGCCCCAGTCTCAATAACGGGTATAGTACTGTTTTCCACAACGGCACGAATCAAGCTCGCACTCCCTCGTGGAATCAATACATCGATATATTCATTAAGTTTCATAAGTTGGGTCGTTACTTCACGTCGTGTATCTTTAATAACTTGGACACAGTTGGGATTCATATTTAAATCCGTCAAGCTGTTACGAACAATTCGTTCAAGTTCTATATTGGTATGTATCGCTTCTTTTCCACCTTTTAATACAACCGCATTGCCACTTTTAAAACATAAACCAAAAGCATCGACCGTTACATTGGGTCTTGATTCATAAATAATCCCAATAACACCCAGTGGTACGGATACTTTTTCAATGTACAATCCATTGTCAGGTTCTAAAACCTCTAAAACTTCACCCACTGGATCTTTTAACAACGTAAGTTCATTTAGACCTTGTACCATTGCTTCTATGCGTGCTTGATTTAAAATTAAGCGATCACGCAATGCACCCGTAATTCCATTTTGATCTGCCGCTTCCAAATCCAATTGATTCGCTTCGATAATTTGGGATGCATTACGTAATAAGTCCTCACCAATACGACCAAGGGCATCATTTTTCTGTTCTTGTGTTAATAATGCAAGTGAGCGTGATGCTTCTTTTGCCTTTATTCCAATGTCTTTCATCGTTCCTCCTACAAATAAGCTTCTAAATCAAACGATTCTGATTTATTTGCTTTAAAATAAGTTCCAACTACTTCTCCATCAAGAATTTGATGAAGAATGTTCACATCTTTCCCGTTCGCCAAGACCATATCCGCTCCTGAACTGGTCACAATGCGACCTGCATCAATCTTGGCACTCATACCACCCGTACCAACTGCAGATGAGCTTGTTTCTTTTCCCATTTTAAGATGACGCTCATCAATTTTCTCCACATATTCGATGAGTCGTGCATCTTCATTTTGTGAGGGATCATCCGTGTAAAACCCATCAATATCCGAAAGAATAATGAGTAAGTCTGCATCAATCATCGCAAGTACAAACGCACTGAGGTGGTCATTATCTCCAAACTCAATTTCGTGAGTTGCAACGGTATCATTCTCATTCACAATCGGAATAACGCCCATTTCTAGTAGTTCATGGAAGGTATTCTTCGCGTTATTACGACTTTCTTCTTTAAACATTGTATGTTTTGTAAGTAGGACTTGCGCAACAATTTGATTATACTCCGCAAATAAACGTTGGTATGTCATCATTAATTTGGCTTGACCAATCGCCGCTAATGCCTGCTTTTTAGCCATTTTATCGGGGATTTGAGATAGATTTAAAGCCTTTCGACCAACAGCTTGTGCTCCAGAAGACACAAGCACAACTTCTTTACCTTGGCTTTTTAAATCAGCCAAAACGCGGACGAGTTGCTCGAGTTTACGAAAATTTAAATCTCCTGATTCTTTATGCGTAAGGGATGATGACCCTACTTTCACAACAATACGTTTTTTATCTCTTAAAACTTCTCTATTCATGATTTCTGTCCCTCTATTTCTCTATCTATAATACACCATCTGATATTTTTAAAAAAGAGCTACGATAACGTCTAATTATTGTAGTTTTGCGGAAATATTGTTATAATGGTGGTCCTGGGGATGTCATGGTTTCGACAGGATTTCGTTTGATTCGAATTGCAGTGGAGTTGCTACCTAATAGCTAAAAAAAATTAACTGGAAACAACAGTTTACAATTCGCTGCTTAATTAGCGTTTAACGCTGCAGCCTGATATCGGGCGTTTGGTCTTTGGGCAAACGATATCAACTCACTCACAAAGAATAAGGGCCAGCACTGCTCGGTGTATGCCACGAAAATTTTAGAGCACATCAAAGGAAGGTTTGTCTGGAGCTTGAACTTTGATTATTTAGAAACAGACTAAACTATAGACATTCGAATGTGGAACACTTCTTGGACGCGAGTTCGACTCTCGCCATCTCCACCATATTAAATTTCAAACCACCTATCAGTGGTTTTTTATTTTACCTCCACACACATGCCAATGTTCAAAATATGATACCGCAACATTTTGCTATTAAAATCCGTTATAATTGAGATAAAGGGGGAAACATGAAAAAAAACTCAAGAATCATTGTTTTTATTGTTTGTATCGGTGTTTTAGTCCTGATGGGTCTTCCCAATTACTTATCCAAAGGAAAACTCCAATCTATTGATCCAACACAGATTGATTCAATATTATACAACTACAAAGAAACTGAAATCACGACTCAAGATACAAATCGTATTCTCGAGAGTATCACGCTCTTAAAATCGATTGAACTAAAAGGTACTACACGTCAGCTATCACAACCTGACGTAACCTATAATATGGAGCTCACATTTAAGGATGAGAAACACATGAAACTCTCAGTCTTTGAAGATAAGCTTGTGGTTGATCGAAAAGTTTATCGTATCGATCAAAACGACGCTACGATACTTATGAACCATATTGAAACACAAAAATAAAGGAGAACTTATGACAAAGAAAAGTCTACTTCATAATTATTTACAAATCATTATCCTATCAATTGTCGTCCTCTTAATTCCATTTGCACTTGGATTCCTCGATTTTGGAGTTGATCCATTAATCTCAGCAATTCTCATGATTATTATTGGGATTGTATCGATGTTACTGCAAGGACTTGTGGAGATGGTTGTTTTCTTCAGTCGTCTTGAAGATGCGGAACTGAATTGGGACCTCGTAAAACAAGTCGCTTCCTATGTTGACTGGGGACGCGCCTTGAAGTTTTACTTACTCTCTGGTCTTGCCATTATGCTTGGACTGATATTATTCGTTGTTCCTGGTATTATGATTGCAATTGCCTTCTCAATTTTAAGCTTTGTGATTGTGGATTTCCCAGAAGATAATAATCTCTTTGAGAAATGCTTTGAAATCAGCAAAGGCTATCGTTTACGCATTTTTGGTTTCACGCTTGCCATTGTCTTTGTTCAATTTTTATTAAGAACACTCTTGGATTCAATGTTTGGTCCTGGAACAGCTCAAGGAAACCTCCTAGAATATGCTTTCAGTATTCTAATATCGCCTATTTCTGTAAACTACTTCACAAATATTTATCTTGAAGCAACAGGCCGTTTAGCTTAAATCAAAAAATAAAAGCGTATTTCTCAAATTGAGAAGTACGCTTTTTTACTAATATCCAAATAATTGTACTGCGTATGCATAACCGTCTTCAATATAAACTGCTGTCGCAGTATATTTAAAGTCATTCATGATATTACCATAATGTCCTGGAGAATTCATCCATAGGTTAACTAAGAAATCCATATCAATGCGACCATATACAATATTCTCACCGTTGATATCATTAGCCATCGCGAGGACTGATTGCCCATTAGGACGGGTGTGTTCAAATAGAACTGAAATCTCTTTAGCTCTTATTTGTGCTGAATTATAAAGACTGTTTGACCATGTTAGATTACTTAACCCTTTAGCACGACGGTTCGCGTTAATAAGGTTATAAACCTCTGTCGCATAACCATCACTGATTGATCCTCTTGCTTCATAAGTTCCATTCACAATAATCTTATTAACGGGATTTTTGATAACTGAAGAGCTTTTCACAGTCCATTCTGTATCAACGCCATCCACAACTTTTACGCTATAGACAATTTCTTTCTTACCGTTTTCTCCATCACGCTGAACATAACTCTCACCTTTATTCATCGATGCATCCTCACGGTATTCCTCTGAAAATGCAATGGACTCATAGTCTTTCGCTTCACGATAAGTCACCGTTGGTTCTTTCTTCTCAGAAGGTTTGTCTTGTTTCTTCGCAGTTTCTTTTTTCTCTTCTTTTTTAGTTTCTTTAGAAGCCTCTGTTTTTGATTCTTTTTTCGAATCTTTTTTAGTGTCTTTTTTTGAATTTTTTTTCGGATCAGTATCTTTTTTAGATACCTCTTTCTGTTCCTTCAATGTTTCAGTTAATTTTTTATCTGCTTCTTTATCATCGAGTAAAGTAAATGGAACTCTAACTTCCTTTTCATCAACAGTAAAGATCATATTACCATCTTTATCAACCTTAACTTCATTACTCTCAGTAACATCCAAGCCATGTTTTTTTAGAAGTTCCACATCTTTTGTTGTAAGTGTTTTAGACTCAAGCACTTCTTCAGGTTCTGTCTTTGCACCACAACCTGTTAATAATACAATACATAATAATAGTGTAATTCGTTTTTTCATAAGTATCGACTCCATTCCTAGTTTATTATACGTTACAAATAATGGGAATTCATCCCACTCCTTTCTCTAATTTTTCATATTGTTTCGCTTTTGATGAACAAAAATCACGTTTTCGATACATTTACTTACTTTTTGATTTCAAATCGTTCATTATTTGTCCAAGAACCCGTATCTTAAATCATGTATAATAGAATTAAAAGTGAGGAAGATTATGAACTATGACGCAGTTATCTACGATCTTGATGGGACGGTCGTAAACACATTTGACATGAACCTTTACCCATTAATGAAAATTGTTGAAGAGGAACTCGGAATTCAAATGACATATGATGAGTTAATGCACTTAACGTGTTATGACGGACATGGTGTTTTAAATGCATTAGGAATCTCTACGGATGTTTATCCCCGTTGGGTTCAATATGTGAATGAATACCCTCATCCCGCAACATTATTTGAAGGAATTGAATCTGTAATTCGCGAACTGGATGACAAAGTAAAACAAGGTGTCGCTTCATCAAAACGACGTTTGCAATATGACATTGATGTCGTGGAAAATGGCATGGATGGCTATTTTAAAGCTGTTGTATTATCGGGAGATACTGAGCATCATAAACCACATCCCGAACCACTTCTCGTATGCGCAAAAATGCTTGATCTCGAGCCCAAACGTGCGTTATATATTGGAGACAGTATCTTTGACTACCAGGCTGCTAAAGCGGCAGGAATGGCCTTTGGGCTTGCTAGCTGGGGCAATATTTCAACAGAAGGAATGGATGATATTGACTATATACTGAAAACACCATCCGACATCCTAAAAGCGGTATTATAATGGATTCAATTCTAGATCAAGTACACAAGATGGTTGATGATGGATACGTAAGTGGTCTTGCTTTCTCCATCTATGAAAATGGAACCTGGACCGATACAATTTATGGGCACACGACATTTGGAGGACCAAAGCTTGAAGCGACACATCAATTTGATATCGCTTCAATCACAAAATTATTCACTACGACACGCATTCTTCAACTTTGCGATCAAGGTGTTCTTTCCTTAGATGCACCCATTCAAAAATACATCAATGCCTTTAAACAACCCAATATTACCATCACAGACTGTCTGCTTCATCGAACCGGTATGGCACCAAGTGTTACTGGACGCGCAGAAATGGATAGCCAACAAATCTATAATAGTATCATGAATTGTGTCGATTTTATAAATACACCAAATCAAATAATGGTCTACTCATGTATTAATTATTTAATCCTGGGATATCTTATCGAGGCTGTCGACACCAATTTAGAACAAAGCCTCCATAATTCGATTTTTAAACCCTTAAACATGACGAATTCGATGTTTAATCCTAAAAATATGCTCTTGTGTGTTCCTACAGAAAAAACGAAGAAATACGGCTTAATCCAAGGCATTGTCCACGATGAGACGGCGCGAAACTGTGGTGGTATTGCTGGTAATGCCGGTATCTTTTCCACATTACCAGACTTAAAACATTTTATGGAAGCAATGCTTACGTCCGATCCTCAACTCTTATCACCAAAACATTATCAACTGATACGAAATACCCATATTGATTCACGTTCGTATGGGTGGAATCGTTATGTCTATAACGATATGGATGCCTGTTACCATACGGGCTTCACGGGCCCCGTTGTCTTATTTCATAACGGTCGCGCAATGATTTTACTTGCACATCGCGTTCATCCAAGTCGCGAAGATCACGGTTATCTCAAACATCGTGATGCTCTTATTCAATCGTTTCTCCACAAAAAAAAGAAATAGCCTTAAGGTGCTATTTCTTTTTTTATCCCTATTCTTACAAGTATTGAATTCATGATTTTGAAAAGCACATCCTGATATTTCGTAACCTCGTATGCGATAAAAATTCCCAACACCGTCCCAACCAAAACATCAGATGGGTAGTGAACATATGCATAGAGTCTCGAGAATGCCATTAATATCGCTAAAGATATATAAATTGGTTTGTACTTAATATTATTGAAATACAAAATCATCGCGACTGCGAAAGAGCTGGCTGCATGTCCTGAAGGAAAAGAAGATCCCCTTGGGACCGAGATGATTAAGTCCACAGGATTTGCGTAGAATGGTCGTGGTCGCATGACAATTGGTTTAATAATGCCACTGATTAATACAACCTCTACCGAAATCGCAATGAGTCCTAGTATTGCGACCTTGCGTGTTTTTTTCATTACAAATAGAATTAATAGAATTATAAACCAAATCTCTCCATGATCTCCAAGTGATGTAAAAAGCGCGAAAAAACGATCCAACATCGGTGTTCTCAAAGTCTGTATCCAATTTAAAATTGATAGTTCCATATTTATCACCCTATTCATCATAACAAATACTTCCCACGAATTGGGGATTCTGATATAAAAAACCGCTATTGCTAGCGGTCAAAGATTGTTTCAGCATGATTGATACTTACTTCACGGCCTAAATCCGTTAGTTTAATTATATCTCGATCAATTGTGACATACTTTTTCATTTCTAAACTTTCAATAATTTTTTGTATCTTTGTTTGAGACCAGTTGAGGTGTTCATAAATACTCCATACGCCCGCTTCTTCTGCTTCTACATCACTTTCTTCGTGATTAAACAGATGGAATAAGACTGTAAGTTCAGCAAACTCGCTTTTTTGTTGGTGACGGCGAATTTTATTTGAAATTAAGCCCTCTCGTGGTGAGAAGAGAAATACGATACCAAATGATATTCCTGTCATCAGTGCCATACTTCCTGCGATAGAAACATCAAAGTAACTCGCAAATTGATATCCAGAAATTGCATTGAAAACTGCGAATCCGGAACTGATTAGAATTAATTTAACTAAGTCATGTGTCAATAAGAATGCTGTGATTGGTGGCCCAATCATAAATGCGATTACAAGAACAGATCCAACCGCATTAAATGCACCGACAGCCGTTACAGAAATTAACGTCATTAATGCATAATGCAAGAACACTGGCGCAAAACCAAGTGTCGCTGCGAGAAGTGGATCAAAACTTGTAAGTTTAAGTTCTTTAAAGAAAATTACTACAAAGATTAAGTCGATTACTAAAATTACAGACATGGTTACTAAGCTCTTTGGTAATTCCATACCCAACACAAGCATTGTATCAAATGGCGCAAATGCGATTTCACCCAAGAGTACGGCATCCGTATCTAAGTGAACCGAACCCGCATAACGGGTAATTAAGATAATCGCGATACTAAAGAGCAGAGGGAATACGACACCAATTGATGACTCTTCCGAAAGAAGCCGCGTACTCTGCAACATCTCAATTAAGTAAACCGTTAGAACTCCCGTAATGGAAGCACCTAAGATTAGTAAAGGTGAATTGAAATCATGTGTGATAAAGAATCCAATTACAATCCCTAACAGAATTGTATGCGTAATCGCATCACTCATCATCGCCATTTTTTTAAGTACTAAGAATACTCCAAGTAATGAACAAGATAATGCTACGACAACCGCAATCATCATAATTTGTACTGGAATTGATATTGTCATAACTGATCACCTCGATTTTGTTCATATTCTAATTTCGCAACACGTGTTAGTTTGAAGTACATTGAGTCATCCACACGTTCAACCATATGACGTTTCTTGAGGTTATTGAAGAGACGATCAAATGATTTTCCTTCGCGATGATGATCAATGATACATGCTTCTTGTAGTTGCTCTTTTGTAAAATGTGCATCAATATCTAACAACTGATGTGTCAATAAGTTAATAATCGCCATATCAGCTTCAAATGCTTGTTTTGCACCATGTTGTCGTATCCCTTTGTTGATAATTCCGCGTCCAGGAGCAAAAAGAAGACTGATAATAACAATGCTGCTTGCGATTACGACAATTGCAGGACCTGTAGGAAATTTATTTATGAGAGAACTTACGATTGTTCCACCAAGACCTGAAATTGCACCAAATACTGCAGCAAGAATTGTCATTCCCGTCAAAGAATGTGTCCATTGACGCGCAGCAACAGCAGGGGCAATGATAAGTGCAGACATGAGGACTACACCCACCATTTGAATTCCCATAATAATCGCTGCAACGATAAATCCTGATAATACAATATTGAGAAATTGTGTTGATAACCCTATTGAATGTGCATAAATAGGATCAAATGAGAATACTTTGATTTCTTTCCACAACAGAATCATGAGAACAACTACGACAAGTGTTACACCGATTACAAAGTAAACATCTCTTTGTAAGATCGTGGCTGCTTGACCAAATAGAAAGCGTTCCAACCCTGCTTGTTGTGAATCCGGCATTTTTTGAATGTGAGTAAGAAGAATAAATCCTACCCCAAAGAATACCGACATAACAAGTGCCATTGCACTCTCGAAGTTTATTCGAGTGTTATTTGAGATTGAATTAATAATAAACGTTGCAAGAAGCCCTGCAAGGAGCGCACCTAGAAGCAGTATTTCTGTGTTTTTAGTACCGGTCATAATAAATGCCATCGTAATCCCTGCCAATGCAGAGTGAGCGATACTGTCTCCAAGTAAACTTTGTTTTCGAAGTACCGCGAATGTTCCAGTAACTCCGGTAAGAATCCCTAACGCAATCGATCCAAGTGCAACGATTTGAAATGTATAATTACTAAACAAATCTATAATTGCATTTATCATGATTTTACAATACCTCCTACATCTGTATGGTATGTAAGTTTTAGGTTTTCTTGGGTGAAGGTATTTTGAACTGGACCCCACGCAACAAGTTTTACATTAACAAGCGCAATGTTATCAAAATATCCCTCAATACTTGTAAGGTCGTGATGCACAACAATGACTGTTTTACCCGATGCTGCAAGTTCTTTAAGAAGTGTCATTAAGATTTCTTCTGTCTTAACATCGACTCCTTTTAGCGGTTCATCTAAGATATAAATTTCAGCTTGTTGTGTTAATGCACGAGCAAGGAAAACACGTTGTTGTTGACCACCAGAGAGTTGACTGATTTGTCGATCTCGATAAGCACTCATCCCAACACGTTCGAGCATCTCATTAGCAATCTCACGGTCTTCTTTACGTGGACGTTTAATCCAGCCAATATGGCCATAACGTCCCATCAAAACGATGTCTTCCACGGTAGCGGGAAAATCCCAGTCAACACTTCCGCTTTGAGGTACATAAGCGATATTCTTATACTCATCTTTTTGATGTTGTCCGTTAATTGTTATTTTTCCTGAAATAGGTTTTAAAAGACCCATAATCGCCTTAATCATGGTCGATTTACCGGCACCATTCGGTCCGACAATTGCGGTCAATTTACCTTTCTCAAATTTCACGTCACAATCCCAAAGAACAGGTTTAACGTCATAAGTAACCGTCAAATCTTCTACTTCGATTGCATATTCCTTCTCTGCCATATTCACACTCCCTTTTCTTTTATTTTAAGTTGTCTACAATTGTATCAACGTTAATTTTATACGTTTCGATATAACTCGCATCTTCTTTTAAGGAGTCCGAATAAATTTCTCCACCAATTGAAACATCAAAGCCACGATCTTTTACAGCCGCTTGTAATGATTCAATTGTTTTCTTAGGTACGCTTGATTCTGTATAAATTGCTTTAATTTTTCGATCAACAATCAAATCTGAAACTTTATTAATGTCTGCAATACCTGCTTCAGATTGAGTTGAAATCCCTTGAATTGCTTCCACATGAACGCCAAAGTAACGACCGAAGTATGCAAAGGCATCATGGGCTGTAACTAATACACGTTGTTGTTCAGGAATCTCAGCGATACGGTTTTTAATGTATGTATCCATATCTGCTAACTCTGATACATATTTTGTTGCATTTTGTTGATAATAGTCTTTATTTTCTGCATCAAATTCTGATAATTTATTGGCTACATGTTGTGCACTTTTTTTCCATAGATTTACATCAAACCAAATATGTGGATCATGACCACCTTGTTCCTCATCATTGATAATATCGCTAGGATCAAGAGCATCTTCTAATTTGATAATTTTTTTCCCTGATCCTTCAAGACCCGAAAGTACATCATCCAATTTTGCTTCAAGATGAACGCCGTTAAATGCTACAACGTCTGCTTCTTGAATTGCTTTCACATCGCTTGGTTTTGCTTTATACAAGTGAGGGTCAACCCCTGCAACCATCATTCCATTTACTGATACCTTATCGCCACCAATAATTTCCACAAGATCTTTAATCATTGTAGTTGTCGCGACAACATTTATTTTCCCATCATTTTCTGTTGATGGATTATTCGGTGCTGATTTACACCCTGTTAATACTAAGAGTGAAACAAGTAAAACTGCTAATATTTTTTTCATACTATTCCTCGCTATCTAATATTACGTAGATTTCTTGTGATGCTTTATGACTAACCGGAACATGTCGATTGTCGATCAAGATATGGTGGGGTCCTTCATATGGATCAACTTCCACAACTTCAAAAGTTGCACCTAGATTCAATTTCACATGTTCTAAATAATTTAAGAGCTCTTCGTGATCACGAACTTTCGATAAAACGCCACGTTGGCCTTTTTTTAATGAACTTAATGGGACAGATTGGTTAATATCTTCCGTCGCATTACCATAAATCCGACTTCCGTGTGGACAGTGTTCTGGAAATCCTAAGAATTCATTCAGACGATTTGCAAGGAGTTCTGAAGTACCATGTTCAAGAACTTCCGCATCTTCATGAACCTCAGTCCAGGAATAACCGAGATGCTCTACGAGAAATACTTCCCAAAGTCGATGCTTACGAACCAAGGTTTGCGCCTCTAACGTTCCCTTCTCCGTTAAGGATAATCCCAATTCTTTATCTTTAACTACATGATCCGATTCAATAAGTTTACGAACCATCTCACTTGTTGAGGCGGGAGAAACGCCTAATCGTTCAGCAAGTTCCTTATTGGTTAGCTTTTCGTTTTTTTCATTACATGAGTAAATTGTTTTTATATAATCTTCACGATTCGGTGTCATTGCATACCTCTTTCTAATAATTAGGCTAACCTAATTCAATAGTAGTATACACCTAACCTTGTAGTTGCGCAAGCCTTTATTCATTACTTTTTTTTCACATCGGTTACACGCTATCCCGTGTTACACTAAGGTAAAGGAGGTTTTCTTATGGAATTTATTTGGCATGGACATTCGTGTTTTGAAATTATTTGTAGCGGGAACAAGCGTTTGATTATTGACCCCTTTATTACAGAGAACTCATTAAGTACCACAGATATCTCAAAAATATCTGTCGATGCTATCCTTATAACTCATGCACATGAAGATCATGTTGGGGATTCAGTATTAATCGCAAAGCAAAACAACGCACAAATAATCTGCATTGTGGAACTCGCAAACTTTTTAGAGCATGAAGGCCTCTCGACCATTGGTATGAATCTTGGTGGTACCTATCAGCTACCCTTTGCATCCATAAAAATGACTCCGGCACTTCATTCTTCTTCTTATAAAGGAAAGGAACTGGGTGTCGCTGCTGGATTTGTGATTGATGATGGACATAATCGCTTCTATCACGCTGGAGATACTGCACTTTTTAGTGATATGGAACTTATCGGCCCAGTTGATGTCGCGTGTTTACCCATCGGTGATCACTTTACAATGGGTATTGATGATGCAGCACATGCTACTCACTTTATATCTTCCCGCTACTATATACCTATGCACTATAATACATTTCCCCTTATCGAAGCCGATCCCGAATTATTTAAAGAAAAATGTTTACCCAAAAAAGTTATCATTCCTAAAATAGGCGAACTTTACCATGTAAACTGACATCTAAGCATTGATTTCTTGTATATAGAATGTTTTCGTCCATTCAGTATTGTTTAGTAAACAGAGTGGAGTATAATAAAATTAAAGGAGTGATAATTATGTTACAGGAAAGAATTAATCGTGTTATTAATAATCATCAAATGAGTTGCGAGCACCGCAGTCATTACCTCTATATACTAAAAGGGTTTAATGTCGTCCTTGATCGCTTCACGGTTCCAGTCGAAAATTTAGACGTCAATCGTATTGAAGAGCAGAAAAACTTCTATATTAAATATGAAGAAGCTATGACATTAGGGGATGGGATCATCCAACGACTTAAAGATAATAAGTATGATATATGGATTGTTGAGTTTAATTTATTCGATGGTGTGTATCTCGCCAAACGTGTCCTCACAGACTATTTAGATGCAACACCACTCGATGATCTCTTTTTGGTTACCTATCCAGAACTTACATGGGTAGAATCTCATAAGACAATCGCAATCTTTAATACTGATAACCCTCTAAAAGGGATTGTTGATGATTCATTGGATAACGAAGCTCGACTTGAATTGTTTAAAAACATGAAATAAAAAAAACTTAGTATGGTACTGACCTATAGTTTTGGTACCAAATAAAAAAAGTTACGAGCTGGAGTGTGATTTTCGATATTCGATCGGAGATTTATACCCCAGCTTTTCTTGTATTCTATATTCATTGTAATATTTTATAAATTGTATCACTGTTTGTGATACAATTTCATTAGAACTCTTTAGTTGAGGTTCTAAATGGAATGTTTCGTGTTTCAAGTAACCATGAAACATTTCTATTGGGGCATTATCAGATGGTTTTCCTGGTCGGGACATACTCATCGTAGTGCCTTTTTCTTTTACCTTAATTTGATATGAGTGTGCTGTATATACTGATCCTTGGTCACTGTGAAGGATACACGATTCATTTAAATTTGGAAGTTGGTTTAAGGTATCTAGCACACACTCGAGATCCTGATTATCACTAATCGTATACGCAATAATTTCTCGATTATATAAGTCCATAATACTCGATAAATAAAGCATTGACTTTCCAAAAAGTAAATAAGTTATGTCTGTCGATAACTTCTCAAAGGAACGATCTGCGTTAAAATCTACATTGATGATATTTTCTACTATCTTAAATGGTTGTCCAGTTGATTTTCTGCGTTTTGGCCTTACTTTACAGTTCAAGTTATTCTTTTGCATTATCCTTTGAACGGTATTCTTATTAGCTGTCATTTCTTTATTCACAAGATATGTAATTTTACGATATCCATATCTATACTTATTCTCTGCACAAAGAGTCTTCACTAGTTTGACAAGCTTTGAGTCTTCTTTACCGATTGGAATCTCTTTTTTCCATCTGTTGTAAGTAGTTCTTGAGATGTTTAAGGTTTCCAAGACTTTCTTTTGAGTTATTTTGCCTCTATAGAAATCTACGAGCTGAATGATTGCTTCCGGTTCCACTTCCTTTCCAACTCCCGATACTTTTTTAAGATATCGTTCTGCATTTCCAACTGCTTTATTCTTTCTTTATCACTCGTATTCTGAATTGTATCCGGACCATGTCCATAACTGTATTGCTTTCCAATTGGTTGATCAAAACGATAGAATTTTCCATCTCGATGCCGATAATACCACGTATAGACTTGCGAAGCACTCTTGATGTTTAACTCAGACATAATTTCCATTACAGGAACTCCAGCGAGCCTCATTTCAACTGCCTTTAATTTAACTTCTCTTGTATAAAACTTGTTTTTCATATAAAAAATACCTCCATCTTTCCATTTTACAATGAATTGATAGAAGTATTCTTTTTTTTATTAAGTACCACTAAACTAGGTCAGTTCAGTATATTGATTATACTAAGTTTTTTTTATTTAAATGATGATGGATCTATTGCCCAAGATTGTAATAACTCAAGATTATTATCCGTTATCGCTTCCATTTCCCGTGCAACTTGAATTAACGTGGAATAATTCGATAAGGTATGGAGTTTAATGTTTGCTTCATTGAAAGCCACAAGAGCTTTTTTAAGCTCATATGTAAAGACTGCATAAACACAAAGAACTTCGATGCCTTCGGCTTCGAGTGCATCATAAACCTTAATACAACTTCCCCCAGTTGAAATCAGGTCTTCAATAACAATTACTTTCGATCCCTTTGGAATCATGCCTTCAATCTGCTTCCCTTTTCCATGATCTTTTGGTTTAGGGCGAACATAAGCCATTGGTTTATCAAGCAAATCAGAAACCCAACATGCTTGTGGTATCCCTGCAGTTGCTGTTCCAACAATATACTCTACTTCTGGATATGACCGTCTAATTGCCTCCGCAAATGCTTCTGCAATATATTTTCGAACATGTGGATAACTCATCGTAATTCGGTTATCACAATAGATTGGACTTTTAATACCACTTGCCCATGTAAAGAGATGATCAGGGCTTAATGTAACAGCCTCTACTTCAAGTAAGTACTGTGCAATTTTTTTAGATGTATTCATGATGCTACCTTCCATTCTGATACAATTTGTTCATAGGCTAAAACAGGATCTTTAGCTTGAGTAATTGGTCTCCCGACTACAATATAGCTGGAACCATTTGCTTTAGCTTGGGCAGGGGTTGTGACGCGTTTTTGATCCCCTTTTTCCGAAGTGTTCGGTCTTATTCCAGGAGTAACTGTTAGAAAGTCACTTCCTAATGTTTCTCGGATATGTTTGGATTCTAAGGGTGAACATACAACCCCATCAAGTCCTGCATTACGTGTTAATACTGCGTAGTGTAATACAGAATCATTTAACGAGGCGTGAACTAATTGTTCTTGTTGCATCTGAAATTCAGATGTTGAAGTTAATTGCGTTACAGCAATCAGGATTCCTGCTTCACCAAAACCATTTCGTGCCGCTTCCATCATTTCAAGTCCCCCAGCTGCATGAACATTTGTCATATCAACACCCATTGTTTTTAATCGACGCATTGTACGCTCAACAGTATTTGGAATATCATGAAGTTTAAGATCGAGGAAGATTTTATGTCCTCTCTTTTTGATTTCATGAATAATTGATGGTCCACTCTGATAGTAAAGTTCCATACCTACTTTCACAAAAAGCTTTTGTCCCTCAAATAAATCTAAGAAAGATAGTGCTGCTTCCGTTCCTTCAAAATCTAGTGCAATAATAACATTTTCCATTATGTTCTCCTTCTACGTAGTTTCAAGCACAACTATATCTTTACCATCCGTCTCAATCGTTTGAACGTATATGCGTTCTTTACGAGAGCTTGGAATGTTTTTACCAATAAAGTCTGCGCTAATAGGTAACTCGCGATGGCCTCGATCTATAAGTACTGCGAGGGAAATTGAAGAAGGACGACCCAAATCAATAATTGCATCCATCGATGATCGAACACTTCTTCCAGTAAATAAAACATCATCCACAATAACCACATGTTTTTGTGTTAAAACATCAGAGCGTTCAATGATTTGTTTTGAACGTACATCATCTCGATAATCGTGTATATTTAAACTCAAACATGGAACAAGCCCTTCAATACTTTCAAGTTTCTTCTGAATCCGAGATGCGATATCGATTCCTCGTGTTTCAATTCCCACGAGCACGATATCTTCAATGCCTTGATATCGTTCTAAAATTTCGAATGCAATACGGTTAATTGCACGTTGTATTTCCTCTTGATTCATAATTGTTTTTGTCATAATTTCCCTCCAATCATAGAAAAGAGCCCCTTCTCGCGCACGAAAAGAGGCTCATCATTTGATGAAGTGGTTGTTTCTCTTTCCTTGCTTGCCTCTCTGGACAATTTTAAAGGTTCCTATTTCTTATTCATCATATGCGTTTATCGTTTATCTGTCAACTCTTAAACATAATATCCGTGTCAATCTGCAGTTTGTGATAGAATGAATTTAAAGGGGGTAATACGATGCTTGGAACACTATTAAGAAATGATCGGCTTAACCAAAACATGAGTCAACAAGCCCTTTGCGAAGGAATATGTTCGATATCTTATCTTTCTAAAATCGAATCAAATACCGTTACACCAAGTGAAGAAATATTATATTTACTGTTTGATTGTTTAGGAATTAATTTAGTTCAAGACCAATCAAAAATTGAAATGTTTACGAATGGTTATAATTCCTTTTGGAATGATTATTTGGCTTATACAACTCCACTTATTTCCAAAGAATTAAAGTCACTTGCAACATTGTGCTTATACTCGAATGAAACAATTAATGCGCATCTTCTACTTTATTATTCCACAAACGATGATCAATACCTTAATCGCCTCAAAGATTTTGAACCAATGTTTTCAGTTGATCAACGCCTTGCTTATACACTCGCTTTTTCCGAAACACTGACTTCAGAAAATAAGATTCATTATTTACTTCAAACAACCGGCATTGATAAATACGGTATTATTCACCAAGAACTTGGAATTACTTACTATATTACGGGACTTTATTACAGTGCAATTGAAACACTCAGTCAAGCTTACAAGTTCTTTTCAAAACAAGGTAATGTAAAAGGGATGTATCTGAGTTCTTTTACGATGGGTTCATCCTATGCGAATTTAACCTATACAAGTCCTGATCAGTTAGAAATGATGGAATTCTACTATAATCGGGGCTTAAAACTTAATCGTTATCTCGAAGAACCTAACGCTTCAAGTTCGATAAACTATAATCTCGGTGCAACGTATTTGTTAATTGGAGATTACACAAAAGCTCAATTGCATCTTACACGTGCATACGAAAACGTTCAAACTGAAGGAACTCAATTTCAAGAACTCAACACCTTAATTCTTCAAAAGTTGTGTCTTCTAAACATTCTCCAAAACCAACGAGATCTCGCCCACAACCATTTCAGTAAACTGGATGAGCCTACTGATCGACTCTCTAAAAATGTTTACGACTTACTTGAGTTTATGTTGGAGCGGCCAGGCTATATCCACGAGAAGGAATATGAGGATATTTTGATACTGTGTAAAGACACTGCAAATCTTCAAGCACATCACGGTTATGTACTTATGTATGTGAAGTTTCTCATTCAATACTACAAAGCCAATCGTCTTTATAAAAAAGCACTCAATCTTACGAGTGAGTACAAGATTTCTTAATATCGCTCAAATTATGTCTTAAAACGGCTAATATTACCTCACAATTTCCCAACAAAAGCCTCTTACATCCATTAAACAAAACGTGTTTAATAGATATAGGAGGCTTTTCTATGCATGAACCATTATGGAATCAAAATTTTATTCGCGTATTTTTAGGTACTATTTTCTCAGAAATGGGTGGTATCGGTCTTAACCTTGCCCTAAGCTTAATAATCTTTGACCAAACGCAATCGACTTTACTATCTGGAATCTTTGCAGCACTCTCTATGATTCCCAATTTAATGCTGCCACTTGTCATAGGGCCTCTTATTGATCGTAAAAACCCACTCAAAGTTCTCATAACTAACGAATCGATCTTACTTATAGTATTTGTTTTTTCTGGACTATACGTTTATTTTTTTCCGTTTAATTACTACTCGTATTTGTTGATAATTCTTGCCATCAGTTCTTTGGGAAACATTTCCGCAATTGCTTCTCAGTCCATCATCCCTCAAATCATCCTGCCCGAAAACTTTTCACGAGCTAATGCAATTCTCAATACCATTCACCCTTTATGTAGTGTTATCGTCACACCAATTGCTATCATGCTTTATCGCTATTTTGGCTTGGCTTTCATATTCTTTGCATATTCTCTTCTAACACTTATTGATGTACTAATTGAGTATACGATAAATACGGAATTTGACTATATTCGTTCCGATAACACGACCTTAAGTGATTTATTTAATGATTTGTATGGAGGTCTACTCTATCTGAAATCAGATCGCGCGCTTCGTTCTGTATTCATGTTCTTTGCGCTTGTGATTTTCTCAAGTGCCTCATCAACCCTAATGTACCCATTCTTCATGTCGAGTGCTTCTCTAAACGAAACTCATTTTGCCACATTACAGTCCCTCGCAAGTCTTGGTTATTTGATTGGAGGGTTGATTCACAGTATTCTTATTTTTAAGGATAATCATCGTTATGCAATCGCTGTCTCTGTCTATATTCTTTTTATCACACTTGAGAGTATTTTCTATTTTGTGTCATTTCCTTTTATGGTTCTTATTCGCATGACACTTGGTGTATTAGGGATGAATAGTGCAAATATCCGAATAAGTTCCGTCCAAAAACATGTCCCTGCACAATATCGTGCGAAAGTTAATTCCTTTTTCATTATTCTTGTTTCAGGAGCTGGAATGGTTGGTCAAGTTGTGTTTGGTGCTCTTGCGGAATACTTTCCGATTCCCCAAGTTCATCTTTTTGCACAGGTATTCTACCTTCTTGCATTAATTGCCTTTATACTTCCTCGAAAAAACAAGGTTAAGGAATTTTATAATTACCGTACAATCTAACTTACAACATTGTAAGTTAGATGTAAGTAAATTCAATGGCTAAAATTTCAATGTTTTTCTATCATAGTTATAGAAGGAGTTGATACTTTGTCCACACTACTTGAATCGATTAGTCAATATAAAAATTTCTTACTACTCATCAATCCACTCCTTGCATTATTAAGCTTTTATAGTTTTTATGCCTCAAAAAATAGAAAGATTATGCTTTATTGGCTTTTTGCTGGTAGCACACTTGTGTTTATACTTAATGCACTATTCAACGCTTTTGTCCTAGCACCACAGTATCAAGTACATGCAAATTTATGTTTTACACTTTTCTTAGTCTTCTTACTCTTATATTTGTATGAATATTTTATTACCGAGAAATATCCAACCTTCCAATTGATTGGTTGGTTCCTGTTACCTTTTGTACTCTTTCTCATTTATAAGTTTATTAAACACGCTAGTATCGTTATCGCTTTTCTTAGTATTCTATATATTTTTAGAAATTCTTATAATCATCAAGTATTTGGGTGGGTGATTCTGTCTTTGGTACTATCATTCTTACTGAATCCATTTTATTCATTAAGTATCTTATTGATACCCTTCTCTCAATTTAGAAACTCCGATTCGCTTCGAACACTTATTTCATCACTCATTCTTATTTATCCACTTACACTTTGGTCAATTAGCGTCTTCGCTACATTTTCCTAATAAAAACGTCCTGGTTATATCACCAAGACGTTTTTATTAAATCAATTGATCCGTATCCATCGTAATTTCTAAATCATATTTGATTCCTTCACTTCTTAAATACTCTGTAATTTCTTGTTTAATTCGTTCGGGTTCATGCTTCAGTGCATCACATAGAACAATTTCAAACCGAAGTACGTGGTTAATTATACGTAAATCATGAAACTTACATCCATCACACGCTTCTCTTAAGTATTTTTTAATTACACGTTGAATATTTAATATCTCCGGACTATCCATATCTAAAGGATCTAAATGAATTACAAGGTCAATATTTGTTTCCTTCTTAATCTTCTGTTCAATCACATCAATGATATTATGAGCTTCAATTAATGATAACTTAGCATCCACTTCTACATGCACAACACCATATACATGAAATTTACCATAGTTATAAATCATCACATCGTGATATCCTTCAATCTTAGGATTATCACACAAAATTTGTTTTACCTTTAATAAGGTATCTGTGTCCGGTCTACTACCCAAAAGCTCGTTCATAAACTCTCGAAGCATTGTAATTGATGAATAGATGATAAACACTGCAATGATAATCCCGAGATACGTATCAATACGCAAATCGAAATAATATTGTATAAAAAGAGATAATAAGATTGACCCTGTTATGAATACATCGTTTTGACTGTCTTTCGCATTCGCAACCAGTACATCAGAATCTGCTGCTTTAGCTTTCTTTGCATAATAAAACGACATTCCTAACTTCATCATAATCGAAAACACCAATACAAAAATCATAGCCATACTCATTTGCATAGGCATAGGATTTAAAATATCCTTCACGGATGATTTAATGATATCGACACCTAAGTAAAGCATAATGATTGATATCACAAAACCACTAATGTATTCAAAACGCTCATGGCCATAGGGATGCTCCTTATCTGCAGGCTTCGCAGCAATTTTAAATCCAACAATGGTGATAATCGACGATAAACTATCGGATAAATTATTAATTGCATCCGCAAGGATCGCAAAACTATGCGATAAGGTACCAATGATTAATTTTAAGGTAAAAAGAATCAAGTTACAGACTATCCCCACTATACCTGCCTTGATCCCAATCACATTTCTGTTTTCTAAGTTTTTCATATACCTATTATATCATATTAAATTTTCTCGAAGATAATGTTTATGTGAAATGGGTCGATGATTTTAAAATGATTTTCATCTAAATCAACAATCCTCTCGCCAGCCTGAATGAGTTCTTTCCTGTAAGTAGTAAATGAAGGTGTCGTCACTGTAAATGATTCCATACCACTTGTATTATCAGGTAAATCCGCAATATTGGGTCCTGCCCATTCATTAATCCCTATATGATGATGATATCCATCTCTTGAAACAAAAAGTGCCTTCTGCATTTCCGTTTTAAGCTCAAAGCCTAATCGATCCAAATAAAAACTACGAGCACCCTCAATATCTGATACTTGGAGATGAACATGTCCCAAGATAGTATGCTCAGGCATTCCGCTCCATGGTTGAGGATAAGCAATACGCATAAGTCCCTCTACATCAACCGCTCTTGTTCCACCTACAATCGTTCCATTGTTGTTGATAATCCAGGACGATCGTGGACGATCCGCATAAACCTCAATACCGTTTCCTTCGGGATCATTCAGATAAATAGCTTGTGAATAAAGATGATCTCCAAGCCCAGTAATCGGTTGTTTTAAAGCAACCAGGTGTTTAATGAATTGCCCAAGATACGCTTCCTCTGGCAATAAAAATGCCATATGATAAAGTCCACTGTAATTTTGATTAGGTTTTTCATAACGATTGGAAGTCTTTAATGTGAGTAACGGAATGTGATCAATTCCTAAAACAACGCTCTCTTTATGTTGATTTAGAACTGTAAGCCCTAATGTTTTTTCGTAGAAAGATTGCATTGATTCAATGTCTAAAACTTTAAGTACGACGTTTTTGATTGATATATTGTTTAATGTTTTCATAGTTTCACCTCTATTAACATATTACTACACTATGTTATAAAAGAAAGGATTATGCATAAAAAAAAGTGCTAAGCACTTTTTTGACACTCTGGACATAACCCGTAGAGTTCTAATTGATGTCGATCGATAATATACCCGCTATCACGCGCAACTTTACCTTCATAATCTCCAAGTGGACATCCCTCAATAATTGTGATGGTTCCACATTGGGTACAAATAAGGTGATGTTTATGAATATGTCGTTTATAGTCATATACACTTTGCGATGGCTCAAGTGGCACTGTCTTGGTTATAATATTTTTTTGTTCAAAGACATCCAAAACACGATAAATCGTGGATAAGTCCATGTATTCTCCAACTGCATCCAATGATTCACGAATTTGATTGATTGTGATGGGTGTATCACTGTCTTTTAAAATCGTTAAAATCGCTTCACGTTGACGTGTTGATTTTATGCCATGATGATTTAATTCTGTTTTGATATCCATAATCAAGACCTCCTAGATAAACTCAATTGATTCTTTAATAATACTTTTACTTATAGTTCCACGGGTTAAATCATTTAACGGTTCCAATAACATTGGATGCGTTACGCGTACTTGATAACGTGCTAACGAATCATAGTTACGATCTAAAACCGTTCCAACACTTGTAATGTGGAGTTCCACATCGTTAATAAACTCATACGGAAATGAGAGATCCATCGTAAATACTTTCTGAGGTGCTAATAAATCCGCTTCTTCAATCGTAAGCGAGACAGTTGATCCGTAAGCTCTGATCAAACCACCAACCCCAAGTAAGACCCCACCATAGTATCGCACCACAACTGCAATCACACCTTCAAGTTTGTGACCGCGAAGGACTTGAAGCATCGGTAATCCTGCTGACGATGCAGGTTCGCCATCATCATTTGATCGTTCAATCTCACCCGTTCGATAAGCACTACAATGATGCGTTGCTTTTGGATGCATTTTTTTAATTGATTTTAAGTATGCCTTTGCTTCTTCTTCAGATTGAATTGGCGCTAAAAAGCCAATAAATTTAGATTTATTGATTTCTTGTTCCGAAATTACTTCTGATTGAATTGTTTTATAGTCTAATTGTTCCATGTATGTATTATAAATCATTTTGGTTCTTTCATAAAGGAATATAATAGTTTGACATTCAAAGTATTATATTCTATAATGCTCTCATTGGAGGATATGTATGAAAAAATTAGCGATTGTCTGTGATTCATCAGTTTGTTTCACACCAGAAGAAATTAAAAAGTATAACGTTTTTATTGCGCCATTAACTTTAATCCATAACAACACTGAGTATTTAGATCAAGAAACCATTTCAAAAGAAGAGGTTCATGAATTACTGTCTAAGAAGGAAAAGATTATGACTTCTCAACCTAACCTAGGTTCATTGATCAATCTTTTTGAAGCAATTCGTGATGAAGGACATGATCAAATTCTTGCGGTAACACTCTCTTCGAATCTATCAGGTACTTACAGTGCCTTTAATCAAGCCGCATCACATGTAGATGGATGCGAGATTCATGTTGTAGACTCATTTACTTTAGGTGGTCCCGTTCAACAAACCGTAAAACTTATAAGAGCTATGGAACTTAACGGCGTGTCAATCGATGAGATGATAACACGAATCAATACATTTTTATTACGCACCGAGTCATTTGTATATCCACAAAACTTAGATCAATTACGTGTTAGTGGACGAATTTCAAAACATGCTGCGACTCTTGCATCACTTTTAAAAGTTAAACCCCTTTTATATCTTGAAAACCATGGTTTAACCATCGAAAAATTTGGAACTGCGCGTACAGAAACTAAGATTTTTGAACTGTTAATTAACCATATGAAAGAACAAGGCGTTACACCTGAATCATATGATTTTTATTACTTACACAGCGATGCGAAAGAAATAACAACACGCCTTCGTGATGCGATTTCCGAATCATTTGGTACTCATGATGCATATATTATGGACTTACCAGCTGCAGTCGCAACGCATGCAGGTCTCGGAACTGTCGCAATTCAATGGATTCCAAAAACCGATAAATATATCAAGTGAGGTCGTATGCCTATCAATATTAGTGTATAATGATAGTACTTGGAGGTTGTATTATGAAAACTGCGGTTATTGTCGATAGTAGTAGTAATTATTATAATGAAAATATCGAAATGGATGGTCTTTTCGCGATACCCTTACAGATCATCAATGAGGACGATGCTTCACTTGAAAGTGTTGAAATTTCAATTGATCAGGTTAATGCCCTCATGAGGGAAAATATTATGCTTCAAACATCATTACCAGCACTTGGCATGATTGAAGACTTATTTAGAGAGATTAAAGTTCAAGGTTATGAACGGATTCTTGCGATACCTATTACCACTGGAATCTCTGGAACTATTGGCGCAATGAATACAGCAGCCCAATTCGTGGATATTGAATTTGTTTTCATTGATTGCTTTACAGCTGCATCAATTGAACTTGATTGTGCAGTTGCTGCTCGAAAACTTCTTGATCAAGGATATGATATTCCTGAAATTAAGGAACGTATTGATGTAGCACTCAATAATGGCAACACATTTATTATTCCTGACGATTTGGCGCATCTGTCACGAGGTGGAAGACTTTCTCCTCTCGCCGCAAAACTTGGTGGTTTTCTCAAAATAAAACCAATACTTCATCTCAATAAAGATACGAAAGGAATCATTGAACCCTTTGATAAAGTTCGAACGATGTCCAAAGCAATTGATCGTGTCATTGAAGCGATGCAAGAAGCAGGCGTTGATGAAACATATAAAATTACGATTGTGGATGTGGATGCAAAGGAAGAACTTAATAAAACTGTTAAGAAATTCGAAGAAGCATTCCCAAACACAGAAATTTATGTGACTGAGTTAATTTCAACAGTAAGTGTTCATGTTGGGATCGGTTCTCTCGCATTTCAATATATGAAAAAAATCGAAGTCTAGAAGGACTTCTTTTTTTTGAGTTTGGTTATTGAGCGAAAAAAAGACATCCAATTTAAGGATGTCTTTTTCACTACTCACTTCTTAAAGCAATAACTGGGTCTTTCTTAGCAGCCATTCTTGAAGGGATTACTCCAGAAATGGATGTAAGGATAATACTAATAATGATTAAAATCACAGCATGTAAAGGATTAACAACAGCGATATTCTCTGTTTTTGTTAGGCTATAGATAATCGAATTAATTGGGAAGGTTAGGAGGTATGTGACTACAATACCTAATGTACCGGATACAAATCCAATTAAGAACGTTTCAGCATTAAACACGCGTGAGATATCTTTTTTACGTGCTCCTAAACTACGAAGTACACCAATTTCTTTTGTTCGTTCAATTACGGATACATATGTGATGATTCCAATCATCAATGATGAAACCACTAAGGAAATTGATGAGAAACCAATTAATACATATGAAATCGTATTAACAACAGTTTCCATAACACCTGTAATCATTTCTGACATGTCACTATATGTAATCTTATCAGCATCTTTTTTGTCTGTATTATAGGCATCAAGATGTGTTCGAATTTCTTTTTTAGCTTCGAAGTCTGCCGGAATGATTGAAATGTTTCGTGGCAATGAAGAGGATCCAAGTTCTTCTAGTTGATCTTTGTAGAGCGCATCAGCTTCTTTGAAAGGATGACCTTCAAATCCCATTCCAGAAACAACACTGTACTCTTTACCTACTTCTTTTTGTGCTTTAACTACTTCTGAATCTATAGAATCTTTAATGAATGATTTTACTAAGTCAGAACGGTAATATAATCCTGGTTGATACATTTGGAATGATGAATCTTCTTTTTGTCTCATAACCCCAACAATCGATAATGTCTTCGCATTTTCGCTACCATAAATTGTTTCATAATTTTGCTGACTTGCTTCTCGATAAAGTCCAAATTCATCTTTAACGAAATAATCATTGTTTTGAACTAATTTGAATTCCTGACCTACTATAGATTTTAGATCAACTTTATCATCTAAATCACCAAGTCCAAGTTCTTTAACCGTTTCTTTTGCAATTCGGTTATAGTTATCAACAACCAAAATCATTTCGTTATCGCCTTTAGGCATACGGCCCTCAAGAATATCGTATTGATCGTTGTTGAAGTCTTCGTTATCAAGTAATTCTCCCATGTGGGATGAACTTGATTGAACATGTACATATTTATCACCTGATTTACGAATCATATTCATATTCGCTTTATGAATATATTGAATTGAAATATATTTATCGGAATCGAGTTTATTAACGTGGTCAATATATTCTTGGGTAATATTGTTTGTTATAACGTTTGTTTGAACTTTAGGTTCATAGATTTGAAGTTTAGAGTCTGTAGGGAATTCATTCAAATCCGTCGTATCTTCTGTAACTATAGGACCTGAAAAATCAAAATCAGATGATCCAATGGTGATCGGTGATGTAGCCAATGTATCCGACTGCATTTTATTAATTGAATTTGATAACCCAGAAGAAAGTGCAAGAATTAATGCAATACCAATGATTCCAATACTTCCTGCAAAACTAGTAAGTACGGTTCTTCCTTTTTTAGCCCAAAGGTTTTTTCCACTAAGCCCCAATGCTGTCATATAAGGCATTTTTGTACGTTTACGCTTAGCAAGTTTTTCACTATTTATATCTGCATCATAAGGATTGCTATCACTTATAATTTGACCATCTAACAATTCCACAATGCGATTACTGTATTCATGTGCAAGTTCCGCATTATGGGTAACCATGATTACAAGACGATCTTGTGCAATTTCTTTAAGTAAATCCATGATAATAACACTTGTTTTACTATCAAGAGCACCCGTAGGTTCATCCGCAAGGATAATCTCAGGATCATTTACAATAGCACGAGCAATCGCAACACGCTGCATCTGTCCACCCGATAATTGGTTGGGTTTTTTATTCAAATGGTCCACCAATCCTACTTTTTCTAAAGCAGTACGAGCACGGGATTCCCCTTCTTTTTTTGAAATTCCTGATAATTTCAATGACAATTCAACGTTTTGAAGAACTGTAAGATGAGGTATTAAGTTATAAGATTGAAATACAAATCCTACTGAACTGTTGCGATAAGAATCCCAGTCACGATCTTTATAGTTCTTCGTCGAGATTCCAGAAATATTGAGATCTCCACTTGTATATCGATCAAGTCCACCGATAATATTCAACATCGTTGTTTTCCCACATCCAGAAGGACCGAGAATTGAAACGAACTCATTTTTTCTAAATGTCAAAGAGACGCCTTTAAGCGCTTCAACATCGCCATATTTTTTTGTTATTTTATCTAGTTTTAACATCGTCTATTCACCTCTAATGTATTAACACAGTAATACATTAGAGGGTTTTAGTCAATCTTTTTCGTATCATTGTCAAAAATAAACATCTCACTGTAGTACTTCGAAAACTCAAATACGAGCAAGAAAAATCCAATTGCAGTCGCAAACGAAAAGGCGATTTCATACTTACTTACATCATACACAAGCACACGAAGTGGGAGAAATAACATACTGAATAAAGGTGTTAGTGATAAATAGACTCCCCATCCTTCAGTCATTTGATAACGGGTGTTGAGAAAAATAGAAAGATAATAGATGCATAACATTAAGAAGTAGAGCGGTCCATGGACGCTCCCAGCTTCTTCAATAGACCGAATGCGTACAGCGAGAACAAGTAAAATTATTTGAATCGTTGCAATTCCTACCATGAGTATTAAAAATGCACACCCTATACTTAAATAATCAGATTGCGATAAGTTTAAATTTTTCATAATATCCAAAAACGTACTTCCTTCAAAATCAAGAATTCCAAGTGTTTGTAATAATTCAACTAATCCTTCGCCTTGATCATATACCTGGCGTACACATATCCAAAATCCAAAAATCATACCGAGACTTAATAATTGAATCGACATCATTATTAAACCTAAGACCACCTTCGTAATGAAGTAGGTTTTAACTTGAACTACCGAACACACCATCTCTAAAACATTTGATGTTTTTTCCATTATTACTTCGCTCATTGCAGACGAACTTAACGATGTAATGAGGAAATATAATGTTGTGAGTATCGAAAAAACAATTTCTAGATTAAGATTATTTTTTGATGTCGTCTTGTAAATGACTATGGGCTTTTCATGACTTCCGTTCTCATAGCTATCAATAATTAGCCCAAGTGTGCTTTTTTCAGTTGGACCTAGTGGTGTTTCTGTTTGAATGGTATAGAAACCATCATTTTTACTAATGATTATAGGAGCTTTTTCATCATATTTAATAATTTTCTCAAACCCATCTGAAAAGCGTTGCCAATCAATATCTATTGTCTTGATTGAGCTTGGCTCCGATACACTTGGTAAGAGGAGTGATATAAATTTATCACCAAACAAGAGACATCCCATCACAGTAAAGACAATTACGTAGAATAAAACTGTAGCTCGATTCATCATGCGTCGCTTAATCGAAAATTTAATAAGCGTCTTCATAAGTCATCTCCACCATTTCTTTTAAAGATACAGAATCAATTACAATTTTTTCAACAAACCGCTTTTCAATCAAAAGCGGCAATACTTTTTTCAATGTGTTCTTTTCATGAATAATAACATACACCTTATCTTCCACGAATTTATAATCCAATCCAAGATGTTTAATATCGTAATATTGTTCTTTTTCCACGATTAAGTAAGTTATCCCTGCTTGAATTTTTAGATCATTAAGGGATCCATACTTCTTCATAACGCCGTCTTTCAATATCAGAATATAATCTGAAACTTCTTCAACCTCTTCATATTGATGACTTGATATCAATATCGACTTTCCGCTTTTCGAAAGCTTGCGCAACAAGCCTTTGATGAGTCTCATATTATGAATATCTAAACCACTTAGTGGCTCATCCATAATTATTGTTTGCGGATCATGAATAAGTCCGCATAAAATTTGAACTTTTTGCTGATTCCCTTTTGAAAGCGTCATAATTTTTGAATTTAGATACATGCCTATTTCCAGATAATTCATCCAATATTCGATGTTTGATTCAATATCACCAAACTCCATGCTATGGAGTCTTGCATAAAGTTCAAGATGTTCCTTAACAGTTATATCTTTGTATAAAGAACGATTCTCGGGTATATAGCCAATTTCAGTGGCAAAAATCTCTCCTGAATCCTGGCGAATTAAACCAGTGATTGTTTTAAACAATGTCGATTTTCCACTTCCATTTACACCTAATACGGCTAGGATTTCTCCCTCACCGATTTCAAACGAAATATCCTTAATTCCCCGATTGTTTTTGTAAAGTTTTGTGAGTTTTTGAACTTTCATATTACACCCCTATAATAGGTGTGCCTTTTCAAAAAATTTTCCTAAAAAAAAGTGGATTTACCACTTTTCTAGATCACTTAGTACAAATTCAAGAGGATCTTCGTTAAATACGTCAATCCAAATACTTTCGGTTTGATGTTTAAACCATGTAATTTGACGCTTCGCAAGTCTTCTCGTATTAGTCTTTATCAGTTCTTGAACTTCATCAATTGAGTTATTCCCCTGGAAATACTCATTAAACTCACGGTAACCGATTGATTGCATACTTTGAAGTGAAAATAAATCCTGATGTTCTGTTCCCAGTTTACTCACTTCATCCAGAAGCCCTTGATCCATCATGTTATCTACCCGCTTATTGATACGCTCATACAGTTTGGCGCGTTCTCCTTGTAGAAAATATATACGAGCATCATAAAGACGTGTTTTTCCTTTATTTTCATTAACATCTGACTTGGGTAAATTCATCCCTTTTACCATTTGTAATGAACGAATGAGACGCTTGCGATTGTTTACATGTATATTTTCAGCTGTTACGGGATCAAGTTCTATGAGTTCTTGCATTAATTCTTGATTGGATAAGGACTCATCAATTTGAGGTAACTCTCGTTCTTCGTTAAATCTGTAGTCATTTAGTAAAGCATTAATGTACAGACCAGTTCCCCCAACTACAATGGGGGTTTTACCCTTACTTACGATTAAATCGATTGCCTCGCGCGCTTCTTTTTGAAATCGTGCAACATGATAGGAATCCGTAATTGAAACAATATCTATTAAATGATGAACAATACCATCTTGTTCTTCAACGGTTGGTTTAGCACTACCAATATTCAATTCCTTATAAACCGCGACAGAGTCAGCACTAATGATTTCTCCATTAATTTTTTTTGCTAATGAAACTGCGAGACTTGATTTCCCCGAAGCAGTAACACCTGCAATGACAATTACTTTTTTCATCGTTTGAACTCCTTGATGAGTTGTTTGTGCTCAACTGTTATAAAAGTTGGTCGTCCATGTGGACAATTAAAAGGTTGTTCACAGGCTCTAAGTTGTCGAACCAACTCAGTCATCTCATCCATTGACATGTACTCATTAAATCGTACTGAAGAATGACAGGCTAAGGTTGCAAGTACATTACGACGTAAATCTTCTTCACGAATTGTTCGCTCATCTTCAAACATATCTAAAACTTCATGAATAAATTCTGAAACAACTTTTTCTTCAATCCATAAAGGCGTACTTCTTAAAACAAACGCATCTTCTCCAAAAACTTCTAATTCAAGCTGAAATTCTTTGAGTATTTGGTTAATTTCATTAACACGACCGATTATAGGCTTGCGTCCTTCAATAATTAATGGAATTAAAAAATCTTGCGTTGGATTATTTTGATTAAGCATTTTGTTTTGGTAGTACTCATAGCGAACACGCTCCATCGCTGCATGTTGATCGATAATATAGAGTCCCTGATCCCCTTGAGCCAGAATATAACATCCGCTCATCTGTGATAAAACAGTAAGAGGTTCAATTTTTTCTGATTCCAATTGAGGTCCAATTTCACGCGGTTTAAAATCTGAAATTGGTAATGAATCAGGCATATAATCAGTTACATATATTTTCTTTGGTTCTTCAATGAGCGGTTCAAATCGTGGCATTGGTTCACCGAGTAGAGCTTCTTTTATATCGGTCTGAACGGGAACAGGACTTGGAAATGTTACGCGTTGAGGACGCATATTTTTATCTAAAATTGATGAAAAGCAATCCTGAATAAGTTCCACAAGAACATTATCTTTAGATAAACGAATCTCCCATTTACTAGGATGAACGTTCACATCTACTAACTGAGGATCAACATGGATGTTCATCACGACAATCGGATAGCGATCAGTAGGCATATGACGTCGATATCCATCAACAATCGCCTTCTGTATCTTAGGAAAACGAATCATGCGATTGTTAATATACAGCCAAATTGAATATCGATTCGCTCGGTTGTGTTGTGGAAGCGCCATAATACCATCAATTTTAAAATCATAATTTTCTGCACTAAATAACTGTGTATCTTGGGTTACTTGTGCACCGTAAACACGATGAAAAACATCTGCAAGGTCATTTCTTCCATAACTTCTAAAACTTACTTTGTCCTCATTATAAAGTGTGAATGATATTTGAGGATTACCCATCGCGAACTTTTGAATTGTATCGAGTACAATAGACGTTTCATAATGAACATTTTTAATATGTTTTAATCGTGCTGGTGTTTTAAGAAAGAGACTCGAAACAGAGATTGTTGTGCCTTGATTGCGAGCTGCTCTCTCTTTTACCTTTTTAACTCCATTATCGATGATCATTCGATGTCCTTCGACGCCATCATTCGAGATTGCCTCAACATGGCTTACAGATGCAATCGACGGCAAGGCTTCACCTCGAAATCCAAATGATGAAATCGTATTTAGGTCGAGAACGCTTTTAATTTTAGACGTTGAATGACGTTCAAAGGCTTGAGATAAATCTTCACCACTCATGCCCTCACCATTATCGCTTACTTCAATTAATCCCATTCCACCTTCAACAATGCGCACTTCAATACTTGTAGCATTCGCATCAATTGAATTTTCTACAAGTTCTTTGATAATTCCGGCTGGACGTTCTACAACTTCACCAGCAGCAATCATATTTGTTAGATGTGTATCCAGTACTTTGATTTTATTCATTGCCTTTGTCCTCAATGATTGATTTTAATTCAGAAAGAACCATGAGTGCTTCAATTGGTGTTAATTGATTCACATCCAGGCTCTGCAATTTATTTTTAACAACACTATAACCTTGCGGTTCAATTTCCACGGTTAAAACTTTTGAATCAATATCTAAGCGACTTTTTGATAACTCAAGAATCTCTAAGTTATGTTTTGCACGCTCAATGATACTTTGTGGCAGATGCGCCAACCGTGCTACATTTATCCCATATGATTTATCTGCACGTCCATCAATTACTTTGTATAAGAATGTCACATCATCATTTTCTTCGTGAACTTCGACGTGAATATTTTTAATGCCATCATACATTGATTCCAATGTCACCAATTCATGATAGTGTGTGGAAAAAATCGTACGACTCTGAATCGAATTATTAATATACTCGATAATCGCTTGCGCCAGTGCCATTCCATCATAAGTCGAAGTACCACGTCCAATTTCATCAAATAGAACTAACGAATGCTTCGTAGCACGAGATAAAGCAGCCTGAGCCTCCATCATTTCTACCATAAAAGTAGATTGACCCATGAGAATATCATCACTTGCACCCATCCTTGTAAAGATTTGATCTACAAGACTTAATGTCATTGTTTCACAAGGAACATAACATCCAATCTGCGCCAAAATAACATTAAGTGCAACCATTCTCATATAAGTACTTTTACCACCCATATTGGGTCCCGTTAAGATTAAAGTATTTCGACTTGTATCCATTAATACATCACTAGCGATATATTGATGATCTTTTAATGTAGACTCTAAAACAGGATGCTTACCATTTTTAATATCTAAGACATTTCCAGAAACAAACTGAGGTCGTTGATATCCAGGTAAAGATGAAATCTCAGAGAGTGATAATAAGGCATCCATCAATGCAATTGCTGAACCAATATTATGAATTTCCGAAGTATATTGGGAAATATAATGTGTCACTTTATCGAAAAGTTCATGCTCTATTTCCAAAATACGTTCACTCGCTTGGCTTGTTTTAAGTTCGTATTCTTGTAATGCTTCACTGATGTATCGCTCTGCATTCGTCAAGGTTTGCTTTCGAATATAACCAAAATCATCTCGAACATTCTCGACTTGACCTTTAGTAATTTCGATATAATATCCAAATGCTCGGGTGTAACCAACTTTTAGGTTTTTTATACCCGTTTTTTCACGTTGTTCCGCCTCAAAATTGACCAGCCATTTTCTTCCGTTTTTTGAAAGTTCTAATAACTCGTCCAATTCGGTATGAATCCCTTGTTTAAAAGTTCTACCTTCTTTAAGAGCAACCGGAGCATCATCTAATATATGTGTATCCAATAATTGATATACATCTAAAAGTGGATCGACAAGCATAAAACTAAAACAATCGATGCCATCAACCGTTTCTTGCATTTGTTTAAATGTACCTAATGTCTTCTTCAAACGAACAAGATCCTGTGCATTATGTTTAGCCGTTGATAAACGGGCAATAACACGATGAATATCGTAGGTTTCTTTCAAACTATGACTTAATGAATCTGCAAGTAAATAATCTTCAATTAGCGTCTCTATCTGGAGGTGACGCTTCTCAATTGACTCAACACTAACCAGAGGTTGCATCAACATTTCTTTAAGTGCACGTGCCCCCATGTTTGTTTTAGTACGATTAATAAAGTGAAATAGTGATAATTCTTTACCTTTTTGATGATCAATGAGTTCCAGATTCGTCATAGTTGCATAATCCATACGTAGATATGCTTCATCATTTAAAACGACAACATTAGACAGATGATTCAGACTTCGTTTATGTGTATAAATGAGATATTGAATTAAGCGTGCTTGTGTTTTGCGGATTGTAGGGTCTTGATGTTGGATATCCTCTGCCAATTCTTCTTGATATGAGACATATATTTCAGTTTTATTTTTAATTTCATTGATAATCTTAGCATCAAAATGTTCCGAAACGACAATTTCTTTAACTTGAAATTGTTGGAGTACTTTTATAATTTCGACGAAATCATTCATAACACGAATTGAGCGTAAATTACCCGAAACAATATCACAACTTACAATCGTTGCATAAACCAAATCAAGCGTAATTGAAGCAATCTCTCGTGTTTCGTTATCATCCATCTCAAAATAAGTACCTGGGGTAACTATCTCAACTACATCTCGTTTTACAATTCCCTTCGCTTCTTTAGGGTCTTCAACTTGCTCTACTATCGCTACTTTATAGCCAGCTGCTACTAATTTTTGAATATAACCTTGTGCTGCATGATGTGGAACACCACACATAGGCGCTTTTTGATCTTTACCTGCTGATCGTGCGGTTAAGACAAGATCTAAGACTTTCGATGCGGTAATTGCATCTTCAAAGAACAATTCATAGAAGTCTCCCAAGCGATAAAACACCAACGCATCATTGGTGTTTTTCTTTATGTCCATATATTGTTGTAGCATTGGTGTTAATGTTGCTTTAGTCATTCTTCAATTTCCTCTTTAGGGAGCGCATCAAGATGACGATTTACAGCACGTTGTAACATATACGATGAAGATCCAACGGAAAGTGTAAATCCTTGTCGTGTTTCAACGATACGCGTAACACCTTGACGGTGTAACCCCGAAACATTTAATTCATCACGATCACGCAATGCAACATGTATATGAGTTGGTGTACTTGATATTGCTTCAATATTTTCAAGACCACCAAGTCGTTCAATGAAATCATTAACACGTTCTTTTTTACTTCCAACATTTAAGACATCAATTGCCATTCTACTATAGTAGAAACGGGTCATTGCAAAGTAAATAATAAATGTAATAATACCAACTAATAGAATAATCATAATTTTATTAAACATGACTGTATTTCTCATAAGCCCAATAAAGTCAATGAGGTTACCGGGTGTTGCACTTGTTAATGATCCCAAATAAGAGAACCCGACAGTTGCTCCAAAACCTACAAGAATCGCATAAATAAATGCGGTCATAAAGAGATGGAAGAAATACAGAATCGGACTTGTTAAGAGCATTAATAATTCAACTGGGAAAATAATACCGCCAAGCATTGATGTTAAAATTACAATAATAAAGAGTGAAATATTCTTCTTTAAAACTTTTTTATTTGAGATTGTTGAAATTACTGCAAGAAGATAACCTGGAATTGCAAATAAATTAAGTACATAATATGCACTTGTATAGCGTCCAGCACCACTAATCATATTTAGACCCTCTTTAAGTTGAGCAGTCCATATATTAGCATCTCCCACAAACGTTTCTCCACCGATATTCATCCATGATCCACCCAATGACCCCAACCAGATTTCCTGATGCATCATTGTTTGAATATTACCGAGTGTTAAAAGACGTTCTAAGCCTCCATAGGCAAAGAGACTCATAGGATTATGTGAATCAGAAGAGATAAATTTCAATGCATTGTATATTCCATCAACAAACATAGGCCATCCATATGCAAAAATCGCCCCTACGATTGCTGAACCAATAATCGAATTTACTAATTTAATTGTATCTCTATCTAAATAAGAAACTTGAGAAAATCCAGTTGTTTCTTTATGGCTTCGATAACTATATCGAACCACTAATAATACGGCTAAGAAGCCAAAAATTCCTGTTTTAAACAAACCATATGTTTCGTTTCCAATTGTAATGTTTAGAATGTCTGAATACGCAGCTTTAGGTGAAGTCGTTGGTGACAATAAGGTCATCACAACTAAAAATACTAAATATGAAATGAATCCTGTAACCACAACATTGGTTTCATCATTTCGATGCGTTAACAATTTAATAAAAACATACAGTGGAAAATATGATAAAATGATACCACCAGCATACAACAACAATTTCGATGCTGTAACAAATAGTGGACTGTTAAATTTAAATATCATTACGATATATGGGTTTGCTATAATAGAACCGATTGTAATCAAGAAACAACCCAAGAATAATGATTTCAATGGGAGTTGTAACTGTTCATAATATGTCTGAAGACGATTCATTTTGAGCACCTCTAACTTTTCCATTCTATTATACACTATTACATTCATTCGCAAAAGGAGGCACGATGAACAAATTTATAAATGAAAGCAAACGACACTTCACCCTTGATGTGACTTTAATTGTCTTGCTCTTTGCACTTTTTGGAATAAGCCTCGTTGCAATTCATCTTGCAGCACCACTTATGAACCAAGATGGCGGTGTCAATTTAGTCATTAAGCAAATTAGTTGGATTGTCGTTGGTCTTGGAGTCGTTGCTTTTCTCCTCAAAATCGGTGTCGACCGTATCTTCACTGCAGTGGACATTGCCTATTGGATTTTGATGGTATGTCTACTCGGTCTCGTCATAGCACGGGTACTCTCTTTACGCTTTGGGATTCATATACCCTTTGCCGCTGAAATAAACGGTACACATGCTTGGTATTCTATTCCTGGTATTGGTTCCTTCCAACCGAGTGAATTTATGAAAATCGTACTCGTAATCAAAACAGCCAATACAATTCATGACCATAACACTTTAAAAACAGAATATTCATTCAAAAGTGATTTTGAATTAATCTATAAAATGATTAAGTATGTTCTTCCACCTTTTATTCTTATATTTTTCCAACCCGATACGGGTGTACCAATCGTAATTCTTGTCAGTCTTGCTACAATGTTCTTCTTATCCGGTGTTCGAAGAGAGTGGTTTATTGTTATTGTAGGGCTTGCTCTTGGACTTCTACTTGGTATCGTGTGGCTCTACTATAATAATCAAGAATTGCTAAATACCATTCTTGGTGGTGGAGCAACCCATTACCGTCTTACCCGCTTCTACGGTTGGCTGGATTATGAGAAATATCCACAGTCTTATGGATATCAACTCTTCCAAGCATTGCTTTCTCTTGGGACTGCTGGACTAACAGGACATCCCTTAGGATCTGTAATTGCACAATTCCCTGAACCCCAAACCGATTTTATTTTCGCAGTTATCTCGCAAAACTTTGGATTCCTGGGTGCTTCGTTGGTCGTTATCTTATCGTTTGCTTTTGATATTAAACTTGTAGTTAATACATTAAGAAGTAATTTATCAAAAGAGCGGTATATGATGATGGGGATTATTGGTATGATTGTATTCCAAGATTTACAGAATATAGGTATGATTCTTGGTATTCTTCCAATTACAGGAATTACACTCCCCTTTATATCGTATGGGGGATCATCATTAGTATCCTATATGATACCGATTGCTGTTGCACTGCATATGTATAGTGAAACCGTCAATCTACATAAACATTAAAAAAGAAGGTGTGACTTAATTGTCATACCTTCTTTTCATTTTAAAACAATGCATTTAACCGTTGAATGTGTGGAATATCATTGAAACGAGCAAAGCGCATTACTTTGGGATAACTCGATATTCTAATCTCATGAATGCCATCTAGATGTTCATGTAAGTGGTCATAACATAATAGAGCGTGATCAAACGAATCACTTTTCAAAATAATCTTTGAATCAGGTTGCATGATTAAGGGCGAATCCAAACTGCGTGCATAACGATGATGAATTCCTGATATTTCGGTAAGTTGTAATAAGTCCAATCCTGGAAAAATTACTGCACCTCCAATAGAACGATTATACGCCGTAGATCCATACTGACCTGAGATACAAACACCATTACCTCTAAAGGTTTCGAAATAGCAATCATCAATATATATCTCTAAAGCTTGTGTTTTAACGATATTCTCAACACGTATTTCATTTAAAGCACAGACATGAATTTCTCGAGTATCATTGATACAGAGCGCTTCAAGAATAGGTTTTTCTTCAATAACAGGCTCATTATGTACGACATCCTTAATGAATTGATCAACACAATCTTTTGTATAGTCCGTAGAAAAACCAAGGGTTCCTGAATGAATTCCTACGAAAGCTACGTCATCAATTATATGGATCCAATCATGAAACGCTTTTAAGAGTGTTCCATCTCCTCCAACACATATAATGAGTTCGGGATTTTCAGAATCAAATACAAAATTATTTTCCACAAGCGCATCGCGTATCTTCATGCAAATACCTTGTGACGCAGCATCACCACGTTGAACAAGTGTGAAACGTTTCATAATCCACTTCCTTTTCCTTTGAACTTATTGTACCATAGATGTATGAAACAACATCTCGAAATTGAATATAAAACGCAACTTACACAGGATGAATTTAATCTTCTTTTAGATTCTTTCCCTTTTAATGATCCAAAGTATCAAGAGAATACTTATTATGATACGCCTCAAGGTTCATTATTTAAACAACATTCCATGTGTCGTATTCGCACAATTGGAAGTACTTACGAATTCACATTAAAGGTGCCACAAGAAGAAGGTGTATTGGAATATGAGGTTACCTTAAATGAAAAGTCACTTATGGATGAACGAATCATTGATTTTTTGAACACAAAATCAATTGACGTGAATGAAATGGAAGTCATCGCATTTAGTAATACGGTTCGATATGAATATTCTGATATCTACGGCGTGTGGTGTTTAGACTATACCCGTTTCTTAAATGGTTCTGATTTCGAATTGGAATATGAACTCCATGAAAGCAATGAAAAAGCGTACCCACATTACCTTGATACGCTTAAATCCCTAGGAATTCAATATAAAGCCTCAAAACCTAAATATCTACGAGCTCTAAATTCATCCGTTGAATAAGATCTTGGTAAGGTTGTGAAACACTTTGATTCTTAGTACATAAGGCAATCGAGAACTTGAAATCATCAAGTTCTTTTTTTATTACCCAGGAAATACCCAACAATGGATAGATTTGGTTTTTAATTGAAGAACACGGCAATAAAACAGAGGCTTTCTTGTTACCATTATATGTATACCCTATTGAACCAATTTTGTATATTTCTTCATTTGAAGGAATCATAGTTTCTTGTATCTGAGTCCATTCCGCGCGTATACTTGCGATTACATCTCTTAACCGTTGGTGATCGATATCTTCTTTGATATCTTTTACACTTAGTGCGTGTTTATGGACTTTAGTAAACCATTCATCAATGCCTATTTCCAGTCCTTTGTTTAGTAAATTCAATACAATACTGTTCTCCTCATCTTCAAGATAGGTAAACGATTCGAGACGTTTAGTTAGCTTAAAGTCGACTTCATGTAAATAGATAGGAGCCGCGAAGAACTTAATATTTTCGAGTTCAATACTTTGAATTTGTTTCGGTAATTTATTATCTTTAGTTCGATTTAAAATCGCTTCTTCAAACATATCATAAGAGGTATATCCGTTCATGGTTCCATATTGATCCCATGTTCGTCTCACGCTCATGGTACGGATTGTTTTCGCGCGTCCATAACCAATAATCCCTTTTTCTTTTGTTTGAGGATGTGTATACCGTTTGTCTAAGAAAAAAAGCAAGTCACCAACATCAAACCGCTCGAATCCTTTAAGACTTAGTCTCCAAAAATTCACAGTTTGATTTCCATTAGTTCGATGATATTCAACCATCTTTTCATCGGAAATATACGCTATTGAGCTCATATGGACCTCCTATTTGACTTTACTTCGACCCTCAAAAGCTTTCATTAGTGTCATATCGTCTGCATAATCTAAATGTCCACCTATTGGTAAACCAAATGCTAAACGTGAAACATCTGTCTTGTCCTCTAATTTTTTTGCGAGATAGAGTGATGTCATTTCGCCTTCAACTATAGCATTAAGCGCCAAAATAACTTCAGTAACATTTTCATCTACACGATTAATGAGAGATAATATATTTAAATTCTCAGGAAGTATCCCTTTCTGAGTAGAGATTAATCCTCCTAATACATGATAGACACCATGGTATTCATTCATTTTTTCGATTGAGAATGCTTCTTTTGCAGTAGCAACCACACATATTATGGAACGATCACGTGTGTTATCTTTGCATATCTGACAAACTTCCTCATCTGAGAGGTTGTGACATACCTTACATGATTGAATCTCATGTCGTGCGATGGTTAGATCTTGTGAAAATTTATCAACATCTTGTGTTTGTTGATCCAAGATACTTAATGCATAGCGCTCAGCCGTTTTTTGTCCAACTCCTGGAAGCATCATAAACGACTCAATTAATTGTTCAAGTTTTTTAGGATACATATATTCACACCTACGATTCTATTATTTCAACAATGCCTCCAAAAAGTTCTTTTACCTTTTCGAGACTTTCATCTTTTTGTTCACGCTCTTCTACTTGCGTTGTATCGTGAAACGTTTTTGGTTCCATTGGTTCCGGTAAGGCGTTTTCTTTTGAAAGTACTAAGAATTTAAAAACTGCTTCAGAATACATTTCTTGTGTAATGGCTAAGATTTGTTTATCAGCACCAAAGAGCATTTTAGAGAATCCGTATAACTCAGTTTGATTTCTCTGTTCCGCAACTTCTCTTACTGCAGCCTCATTTACAAGCGCAATTACAGCGAAGAAATGACTACTTAATACCAATTTCCCTCCGCTTATCAAACGGCTAGCACGGGCCCACTTAAGATCGACCTTATAGCGATCGATTTCTTGATACGATGCATCATCTTGTATACGAATTGCTTTATCAGCTGTCACCATATATCGAACGACATCATCAACCGTTAAAAAAGATTCAGTTTGTTCGGTTGTCACTTCACTCAATACTTGTGTTTCAATAACAATTTCTTCTTCTACAGAATCTATATCATTATCTTCTTCGAATGGAATACTCTCTTCAACAGGTGCTGGCTTCTTAATTACTTCGATTTGAGTTGAAGTTTTTGGTTTTTGTGGCTTAATATTGTTTTCTGCTCGATAAATTTGTTCCGCTGTCATTGTTGGTTCAGTCTGTTGATTTAAATTCACGTTATTATTACTAAATGAATTAAAGACATCTACCATAGCGACTTCAAAATAAGTTGATTGATTCTGTGAGAATTTCATTTTGTCAGTATAACTTAATAATTTTTCGATAACTTTCAAACGTTCATGAACTTGGAGTGTTTCTGCGAGGTAATGAATAAACATTAGACTGTTCTCATTAACCAACGCATCAGACTTTGTATGTGAGTAGATAATTGAGTCTTTCAATCCACTGACTAAATCCATCATTAAACGATCAATATTAACACTTTTTTCATTCATCATTGCAATTTGATTAACTAGTGCTTCCATTTGTTGTTCACGAATGCTATCAAACAACTTGATTTTATCTTGGTCTGTAATAATGCCATTGGTGTCATAAATTTGATTTACTGTAATTTGATCATCTGCGAGTACAATCGCTTGTTCTAGGATTGTTAATGCATTTCTAAGCCCACCACCGGATAAGCTTGCGATCGGTTTTGATACACCTTGTTCGGCCTCTACATTTTCATTATTAAGGACATAGTCCAGTCGTTTCGCGATATCTACTTCACCAATACGATTAAAATCATAGCGTTGACAACGTGAAATTATAGTGGGTAATACTTTATGTATTTCTGTAGTAGCTAGGATAAATACCACGTGACTTGGTGGTTCTTCTAATGTTTTAAGAAGTGCATTGAAAGCCCCTTGCGAGAGCATATGAACCTCATCAATGATATAAACTTTATACTTCCCAAGTATCGGCGTATATTTCACTTTTTCGATTAGACCACGAATTTCATCTACACCATTGTTACTCGCTGCATCGATTTCGATGAGGTCTGGATGTGTACCATCAGCGACGGCTAAACAGTTATCACAGGTTCCACAGATTACTTGATCTGGGTTCTCACAATTCACTGCACGTGCAAATAATTTCGCGATTGATGTTTTTCCAGTTCCACGTGGACCACAAAAAAGATATGCGTGTGATATCTTATTTTTAGTAATCGAATTTTTTAATACATTAACGACATGTTCTTGCCCCACAACTTCGTCAAGATGTGCAGGTCTATATTTACGATATAACGATTGATACGACATATTATCACCTTTATCTCATTATATCATGGAGGACCTTATATTGATATTCTGTTTTACAATCTATATAATGTAATTAAGGTGGATAACTATGGAAAACAATACTAAGAAAAAGAAAAAATTTAATTTATTTGGTTTTTTAGGAATTATGATGATCCTCGCTGGATTGGGAATAATCATTTATGATGTCGGTTCTTCTTATCTTGAACGTGAAGCGCTCAAACGAGAATTACAAGATTTCCTTAATGCTCCCCTACCTCAAGATGATTCTGATGGTCCTTCAAAACAAGAAACTGATAAATGGGGATCGATCGAGATTGAAAAACTTGATATCAACCATTTAATTGTGAAATCTGACGACTGGGGTTATCTCAATCGTTATGTTGTAGCCTGGAATCGGTCAATAGACCCTCCTGGAGAAGGAAACTTCTCAATTGCTGGACATAATGGTCGTTGCGCAAGCTGTGTCTTCCGTGATTTTGAGAAGATTGAAAAAGGCGATACGATTAAATTACATCGTAAAGAAGATAACACTACTTATATATATAAGGTTTACGATAACTTTGAAGTTCCTTATACCGATACTTCTGTACTTAATGACGATGAATCTCGTGGAGCTACACTTACACTTGTAACATGTACCGAAGCGAATGATTACAGCGTTAACCGTACAATCATTAAAGCAGAACTTGAAAGTTCTGAACCAACTCGTTAAGTAAAGAAACAAAATAAAAACACCGGATCATGGAACTGACCTAGTTCCTTGGGACTAAAGAAAAAACCAAGTTAGGATGAAGTTAACCGATAATTTACGGGAGATTGATATCCTAGCTTTTCTTGTATTCGATTTTCATTGTAATATTTTAAATAGTTTATCACAGTTTGTGATACAATTTCAGTAGAACCCTTTAGGTCTGGGTTTAATTCGAATGTTTCACACTTTAGCGAGGCATGAAACGATTCGATAGGAGCATTATCAGCGGGTGTACCCTTACGGGACATACTCATGGTAATGCTTTTATTTTTTACTTTGAGTTGATACTCTTTTGATGTATAGACACTCCCTTGATCAGAATGAAGAATACATGGCTGAACGATATCCGGAAGTTGATTTAATGTATCAACCACACATTCTAGGTTTTGTCTGTCACTCAATGTAGACGCAATAATCTCACCATTATATAAATCCATGATCGTAGATAAATAGAGCATCTTATGGCCATAAGGGATGTAAGTGATATCTGTCACCAATTTCTCTAGAGGACGTAGTGATTTAAAGTCGCGATTAATGATATTGGGCATAATGATCTTCGGATTTTTGTTTTTTCTATACCGTTTGACCTTAACACGGCATTGACATTGGTGTTTCTGCATTATCTTTTGAACAGTGTTCTTATTGATAATTCTTTCTTTTCGAATTAATGCAGTTATTTTTCGATATCCATAACGAAATTTATTTTCTTTACAAAGTTCAATTACTAATGCTTCATTGACAGAATAATTATTAGACTCAAGTTGCTCTTTTTTAGTCCAACGGTAATACGTTGACTTAGGTACCCCAAAAAGATTCAAGATATCTTTAATAGATACAGTGTTGCGATACTCTTCAACGAGCTTGATGATTATTTCAGGAACCACATCCTTTCTCTTTCCAAATACTTTTTTAATAGTTCAATTTGTTGCTCCAAAGATTTAATTCTAAGTCTTTGTGTTTCTTCGACCGTGTCTCCTTCAGGCCCTTTTCCAAAAGTATATTGCTTGCCTACAGGTTGAGAAAATCGGTAGTGTTCACCATTTCGATACCATCTCCACCATGTTTTGACTTGTGTTACATTTTTTATTCCAAGTTCAGTCTGAATAAACCTGCTTGAGTAGCCTGCCAATTTCATTTCTATAACTTTCATCTTTGTCTCATAGCTATGCATAGTTCGTGTTCCCATATAAAAACCTCCTATATTGAACTATTTTACAATAATTCTCATACAAGAGGTTTTTTTCTTTAGTCCCAAGGAACTAGGTCAGTTCCCATATTCGATTCGGTGTTTTTATTTGTTTAGTCATTTTTATATGGGAAATACCCGCTTCTTCGAATATTTCCCCAGTTTCTTCAAACCCTTGTCGTTTATAAATGTTTATTGCACTTAATTGAGCGTTAAGTTCGATTAAATGAATTCCATTGTTCTCGGCTTGTATCATAGCATAACGAACCAACTTGGAAGCAACTTTCTTATTTCTAAAAGGTTTTAGCACAGCAAGTCTTCCAATTTTCATGGTTCTATTAGCGGATATGAGCCTCATCGTCCCAATTACTTGTTCTTGTTTAATGGCAACAATATGCGTAACGCGGTTGTTTTCAAGTGTATCGAGCGCATCGTACTCCTCTTTTGGATCAATGTTCTGTTCATTAACGAATACTTCTTCACGAACTTTAAGATAACTTTCAAATGTATTTCTATCTGCTTTTTTAATTTTTATTTGTTTATTACGTTGTTGTTTGAAAAAGTCTTGAATTAACTGTTTTGCTTTTTCTTCTTCAACTCCTGCAATTACTGTAGGATAGTGGTTATACCCCTCTATTTGAGTAAAATCGATAACCGATCCTAAGCAACCACTTTTTGGCTCCTTTGAACCGTATACAACAGTACTCACTCTTGATTGCATAATCGCGCCGGTGCACATTGCACACGGTTCGAGTGTCACATATAAGGTACACCCTTCTAAGTTCCATGACCCAAGCGCTTTCCCTGCTTGATCCATCGCAATGATTTCCGCATGGCCTGAGGGTTGATGTTGTGTTTCTCGAACATTATGTCCTCGTCCTACGATTTGATTGTTATGGACAACGACAGCGCCTACAGGTACTTCTTCTAGATTATATGCAAGTAGTGCTTCTTGGTATGCCTCATCCATATATTTGTAATGTTCGATTGATAACGCCCCCTTATATACAAAAAGAGCCACAACACACATAAGAGCTAATGTAAGGCTGCTGCATTCCTGCCCTGACCTGGTTAACTAGATTATGTTGTTGTAGCATAGTTATTATATCAAAACTGTCCTAAAATGCAACCTCTTAAACGACTATTTTAAATGTTCCACGTGAAACATTATGGTATAATTTTGATGGAGGTTTCTTATGATTAAATTAATAGCTACTGATATGGATCACACGCTTTTAGACGATGATTCAAATCTACCCCGTAATTTTGAAGAAGTACTAAAGACGCTTAAAGATAATAACATCCATATGGTCTTAGCCAGTGGACGTACTCTATTTAGCATTAAGAAAAAAGCGGTTAATTTCATTGATGATCTATCGTTTGTTTCTGACAACGGCGCCATTGTAGAGCACAACGGCGAGATACTGTATAAATCAGTATTCTCTAAACTAGACGTGGAAACTGTAACAAAGGTTTTCAGGACATGTATCGAAACTTCGATTATTGCATCAGGTATTGATTGTGCCTATGTTGAACTTGGCGACCCAATACACGAACAATATCTCGAAGAATACTATCCTGGGTTCGTTATTGTCGACGATCTCACAGCTATAGATGTAGATTTTGTTAAGATAACTGCGTGCAGTCTCAATCACACGGTTTCTAATTTTAATGAGATTGTTAAAGAATCTTTAGACGGTCACTTTAATGCAGTCACTGCGGGAGCGGTATGGATTGATGTAATGCATTCTAATGTTAATAAGGGAGTTGGAATCAAGCACTTACTAAAGGCTCTTAGTATCGACGCTGCGGACATTATTACGTTCGGGGATTATCACAACGATATCCAGATGTTAGAGCTGGCAGGAAGCTCTTACGCAGTCGCTAATGCACATGCGGATGTCAAAGGCGTTGTCACTGAAGTTATTGAATCGAATAATGAAAATGCTGTAATGAATCAAATTCAAAAATTAGTAAAAAAATAGAGCCTATTGATTAGGCTCTATTTTTTTCTTGAATCCCATGTAGGGTTGAAGTGCTTCAGGAATCAATACACTTCCATCAGCTTGAAGATTGTTTTCTAAAAATGCGATAAGCATTCTTGGTGGTGCTACAACTGTATTATTTAAAGTATGTGCATAGACACGGCCTTCTGGCGTATCAATACGTATTTTTAATCTACGCGCTTGAGCATCTGTTAAGTTTGAACAGCTTCCGACTTCGAAATATTTCTTCTGTCTTGGGCTCCATGCCTCAACATCAACACTCTTATTCTTTAAATCTGCAAGATCTCCAGAGCAACATTCGAGAACACGAACAGGAATATCTAGGGTTCTAAAGAAATCTACTGAATTGTGGTAAAGTTCTTCGAATAATACTGCACTGTCTTCGGGGTGACACACTACAACCATCTCTTGTTTCTCAAATTGATGGATACGGTATACCCCGCGTTCCTCAATTCCGTGAGCCCCTACTTCTTTGCGGAAGCATGGTGAATAACTTGTAAGTTTATGAGGTAGCGTTTCTCCGTCGATAATAGTATCAATGTATTTACCAATCATGGAGTGTTCACTTGTACCGATTAGATATAAGTCTTCTCCTTCGATTTTATACATCATGTTTTCCATCTCTTCAAAACTCATTACGCCACTTACTACGTCACGATGAATCATAAATGGAGGGATAACATAATCGTAACCACGATCAATCATAAAATCACGAGCATATGAAGTAACAGCGGAATGTAATCGTGCAATATCTTTTTGCAGGTAATAAAACCCAGCTCCAGCAACTTTTCGTGCTGCGTCAAGATCAATACCGCCAAACGACTCCATAATGTCTGTATGATAAGGAACATCAAATCCTTTATCGACGATATCCCCTACTGTATAACGTTCAACATTTTCACTATCATCTTTACCAATCGGTACATCGTCCGCGATGATATTTGGAATTTCCATCATTAAAGCTTTGATTTTATTAAACAATGGTTCTTCACGTTCTTCGATATCCTTTAGTTCAAGAGCGAAAGCCTGAACTTGTTCTTTCACGGCGTTTGCTTCATCAATCTTTTTTTGACCCATAAGCTGACCAATTTGTTTACTTAAAGCATTACGTTGCCCTCTTAGTTCATCCGCGCGAGTCTTAATTCCGCGATATTCAATATCTAGAGCAATGATTTCGTCTACCATATCCGCTTTATGTTCTTGGAACTTCTTCTTAAGGTTTTCCTTAATAAGCTCAGGATTGGTTCTAAATAGATTAATATCTAACATATTTTTCTCCTTTTGAAAATAAAAAAAACACCTCTTAAGGGACGTGTAAACGTGGTGCCACCCTTTTTCATATGTTCCACGTGGAACATACCTTTAACAGATAACGGTTGTCTTCCGAAATGAATCTCTCCAGGGTGGAACTATAAAGTTTTATAATGATTTTCACCAAGCATCATCTCTCTTAAATAAAACAGTTATATTAATCCCTCTCAACGAGTTAAGTAAATTATAGCGATTATCATATTTTAAGTCAAATAGAATCGAAAGAAAAAGCAAGGAGTTTCCTCCTTGCTTATGTTATTCTGCAATTTCTATTTCTTTTTCATTAACAGGTTCTACTTGATCTGTTGTTTGTTCTTCATTTGGTTCCTCAACTGTAGGTTGAAGAATCGCAACTTGCGACACAGAATCTGTTTCACCAACGTTAATCAAACGAACACCGATCGTTGATCGTCCATAAATTCCAATGTTACTGATTTCTGTACGAATAACAGTTCCTTCATTAGAGATGATTAATGCTTCCTCATCACCGTTAACTGCACGAAGTGAGACAAGGTTACCATTCTTCTCAGTAATGTTTACTGTTTTAACGCCCTTAGCCCCACGTTTGGTGCGTCGGTATTCCGAGATGTCAGTACGCTTACCGTAACCTTTTTCGGTTACTGCTAGGATATATTGACCTTCACGGTCAGTAGCAATTCCTACCACTTCACCTTCATCAACATTAAATCCAATAACACCTGATGCTGTACGTCCCATAGAACGGACTTCATTTTCATCGAATCGAACGGCCTTACCGTTGCTTCCTCCGATAATGATTTCGTTATCTCCGTTTGTCATACGAACACCTACGAGTTCGTCATCTTCACGAAGTGTAATCGCAATTTTACCGTTTTGGCGTATTGATTCAAATTCTTGAACTTCAACACGTTTCACAATACCTTGTTTTGTAACGAAGAATGCATATTTTGATTCGTCATCTTTCGCAACTTTAACGAGCGTTTTAACGGTTTCACCTTCTGTAAGGTTTAATAAGTTAATAACTGGTATTCCTTTTGATGTACGGCTTGATGACGGTACATTAAATCCGCGAATACGGTAAACTTTTCCGAGGTTTGTAAAGAGTAATAGATAATCATGTGTCGACATCGCTATAAATTGATCAACGGTGTCCTCATCGTATGTACTAATACCGCGTACACCTTTTCCACCACGGTTTTGTGTATTGAATGAATCAACTGTTGTACGTTTGATATATCCATTCATTGTCATCGTAACAACAATATCTTCAACTGGAATTAAGTCTTCATCTAACATATCAATATCAGCTTCTACAATTTCAGAACGACGATCATCACCAAATTTTGTTTTGATTTCGATTAATTCGTCTTTAATGATTGTAAGCAATCGATCGTGGTTCGCTAAAATATCTTTTAAATCAACAATTAGAATAGTTAATTCATTGAATTCATTTTCAACTTTATCACGTTGCAATCCGGTCAAACGACGCAATTGCATATCTAATACTGCTTTAGATTGAATTTCAGTTAAATCGAAGGCTTCATTGAGTCGAGTAATCGCTTCTGGATCGTCCTTGGATGTACGTATGATTGAAATAACTTCATCAATATGATCAAGTGCAATCATAAGTCCCTGTAGGATATGTGCGCGATCTTCTGCTTTCTTCAATTCAAACTGTGTTCTACGTGTAACAATTTCAATTTGATGATCACGATAGTGACTTAATACTTGTAATAGATTTAATAACTCAGGTCTTCCATTAACAAGTGCTAACATATTAACCCCAAAGGATGATTGGAGTGCTGTAAGACGATACAGTTGGTTTAATACAACTTCGGCTTGAACTTCTCTTCGTAGTTCTACTACAATACGAATTCCTTCACGGTTTGATTCATCTCGTAGGTCTGTGATTCCATTAATTTCTTTATCACGAACAAGTGTTGCGATTTTTTCTACTAAAGTAGCTTTATTAACTTGATATGGGATTTCTGAAATAATAATGCGTGGTTTACCATTCTTCATTTCTTCGATATCCACTTTTGCCCGCATAACTACAGAACCTCGTCCTGTTTCAAACGCTGACTTGATTCCACTACGTCCAAGTAAAAGTGCCCCTGTTGGAAAATCAGGACCAAAAATATAATCTTCCATTAGTTCTTTGATTGTTATATCTGGGTTATCGATTAATGCAATCGTTGCATCAATTACTTCTCCAAGATTATGAGGAGGAATATTTGTTGCCATACCAACCGCAATCCCAGTACCACCATTAACAAGAACATTAGGGAAACGCGATGGTAGTACAACGGGTTCATGCTCTTCACCATCATAGTTATCAATAAAATCTACAGTATTCTTATTGATATCACGAATTAATTCCATTGAGATTTTAGACATACGCGCTTCTGTATAACGCATCGCAGCCGCACCATCTCCGTCGATTGATCCGAAGTTACCGTGACCGTCAATCAACATATATCGATATGAAAATTCTTGTGCCATACGTACCATTGAATCATAAACAGCTGTATCACCATGAGGGTGATACTTACCAATTACTTCACCAACAATACGAGCAGATTTTTTATAAGGTTTATCACTTGTCATACCAAGATCATTCATCGCATATAAAATACGGCGGTGAACAGGTTTCAAACCATCACGAACATCTGGCAACGCACGTGAAACAATAACCGACATGGCATAGGAGACGAATGATTTTTTCATTTCTTCAGAAATATTACGTTGTTTTATTTTGTCATAACCCTGTGTATTATCTTCCATTATGTCCTCCTAAATATCCAAATCAGCATATTCAGCATTCGCCTGAATAAATTCACGACGTGGTGCTACTTCATCACCCATTAAGGTTTCAAAAATAACATCTGCTTCCATTGCATCATCAATTGTAACTTGTATTAATGTACGTGTTTCTGGATCCATGGTTGTATCCCATAACTGTTCAGGATTCATTTCCCCAAGACCTTTGTATCGTTGAACATTAAAACGGTCGCCAAATTCAACTTTCAATTCATCCAACTCTTCTTCCTCATAGGCATAAGCAATTTTGTTTCCCCGGGAAATTTTATAAAGTGGCGGTTGAGCTATATAGACGAATCCATTTTCGATGAGTGGTCTTAAGAATCGATAGAAGAATGTTAATAATAACGTTCTAATATGCGCACCATCGACATCGGCATCAGTCATGATAATAATTTTATGATAACGTAACTTTTCGATATCCATTTCATCGGATACTCCTGTACCAAACGCAGTAATCATCATACGAATTTCATTGTTATCAAAAATTTTATGTAAACGTGCTTTTTCAACGTTAATAACTTTACCTCGAAGTGGTAAAATCGCTTGGAATTTGCTATCACGTCCCTGCTTAGCACTTCCACCAGCAGAATCCCCCTCGACGATATAGATTTCACATTCGGATGGGTTTCGATTCGAACAATCCGCAAGTTTTCCAGGTAAAGAAGAAACTTCAAGCGCCCCTTTACGACGTGTTAACTCACGTGCTTTACGAGCTGCAACACGCGCTTTTGATGCGATTGCAGCCTTATCAACGATGATTTTAGCGTCATCTGGATGTTCCATCAAGAAACGTTCTAATTGTTCACCGAAGACACTGGAAACAATCTTACGAACTTCACTATTACCGAGTTTCGTTTTTGTTTGTCCCTCATATTGAGGATCTGGATGTTTTACAGAAATAATCGCGGTGAGTCCTTCACGAACATCATCCCCTAAAAATCCGTCATCATCTTTTTTAAGTAAATTGTGTTCTTTAGCGTAATTATTAATTACACGTGTTAACGCTAGTTTAAATCCATCTTCATGCGTTCCACCTTCGTGTGTATTAATATTATTACAGAATGAATAAATGTTTGGCGTAAAACCATCATTATATTGCATTGATACTTCAACAAGTATTCCTTCTTCTTCACCCTCACAATATACGATTTCTTCATGTATTGGAGATTTATTAGCATTCATATACTGAACATATTCACGAAGTCCATCTTCGTAGACAAATTCTAGATGTCTTGTCTCTTCAGGTTCGCGTTCGTCTTGGAAAACAAGTTTAATCCCCTTGTTTAAAAATGCAATCTGGCGTAAACGATCTCGTAACACATCGTGTGAAAATTCTGTCGTTTCAGTAAAAATTGTAGGATCTGCTTTAAATCGAACAGTTGTCCCTTTTTTATCAGTTTTACCAACTTCTTTGAGTGGTACCGCTACTTTTCCACCCTCTTCAAAACGAAGGTAGTATTCAATACCATCCAAATAAATTTTGACTTCTAACCATTCGGACAACGCGTTAACAACAGAAGCCCCAACACCGTGAAGACCACCCGATACTTTATATGCTCCACCACCGAATTTTCCTCCGGCATGAAGTACAGTAAAGATCGTTTCAGCTGTTGAAACACCTGTCTTCGCATGAATTCCAACAGGAATCCCACGACCATTATCTGATACAGAAATGACATTATCTTTATCCACATTCACAATAATTTCTGTTGCAAACCCAGCTAAAGCTTCATCAATACCATTATCTACAATTTCCCAAACTAAATGATGTAAACCACGAGATGCGGTAGTACCAATATACATCCCAGGTCGTTTACGTACCGCTTCCAATCCTTCAAGAACTTGAATATCGGAAGACGTATATGAATGATCTACTTTTGTATTCGACATTAAATAACCTCCTCTACATTACCACTGACAACTTTAAAGACTGATTTATCACGCTTCGATTTAACATAGTCTAAATCTATAGTAGTAATAAATACCTGCATTTCTTCGTGTAACACGTTTAAAACACGTTCACGTCTTACATTATCCAATTCAGAAAACAAATCATCTAAACACAAAATTGGATATGTTTTACGACTTTGAAAAATTAATTCCACAATCGCAAGTTTAAAAGCAATTATAAGCATTCGCTTTTGTCCCTGTGACGATACGTTCACAACAGGGATATCATTTATCATAAAAATAAAATCATCACGGTGGATTCCATTTTGCGTGACTTTGAAATCACAATCACGTTGGAATGAATCCTGCATTTTCGACAATAATTGCGCCTTCAAATCTCCTTCGAGATTGATTGGTGCCTTATAATGTAAAACGACATGATCTTTGGAATCACTGAGAAGATGATAATAGTGATTAATGATTGGATTGAGTGCATGTACAAACTTAGCTCTCATTTCAATAATCAAAATAGACGCATCCACTAATTTTTCCGTTAAAATTTCCAGATAATCTTGATCTACATTTTTATTTTTCAAATATGCATTACGCTCTGATAGTAACTTATTCGACAAACTTAATTGATTGAGATAACGCTTTGACATTTTCCCCAATTCAAAGTCAATTTCTCTTCGTCTTTTTCTCGGACTGTTAGAATAGAAATTAATATCTTCTGGATTAAACAGTACAACGTTACAACGACCGATAAACTCGGTCATTTTTTTTAAAGGTTGTTGATTAACTTGAAGATATTTTCCAGCACTACTCAGTACTACTTTAAGATTTTGAGTATTATTCTGATCCTCAATATCGGCAATAACACTTAAAAATTCCTTGCCGTATTGAATGAGATATTCATCCGAACTAACACGAAAGGATCGCCCTGAAGAAAGATAGACAAGCGACTCGATAATATTCGTCTTCCCTTGACCATTATCCCCTACAAAAACATTAATGTTTTTATTAAATGATAGATTGAGATTCGAGATATTTCGAAATTGCTTTAATTCAAGATTTTTAACCTTCATGTTTTGTTGTGATTTCGTGTTTATTACCGTTAATTACAACAACATCTCCAGGATACAACTTTCTACCGCGTCGGTTCTCTTCTTCACCGTTTACTTGAATTGAAAACGTATGAATCAGGTGTTTCGCTTCACCACCTGAATTAACATAATCCGCCACTTTTAGAAATTGTCCTAAAGTGATATATTGAGTCTCTTTTTTCATAGCACCCATCCTTTTTATTACCATCTTATTATACTATAAAATCGAATTAAAATCATCTTTTTACGGATCATAAAACGCACAAAAAACCACATTCTTTAAACGAAATGTGGTTTCATGATAATTGTGTTAAAAAAGAACTAAATACGCTTTAAAATACCCATTAAAAGCCCACTAACAACAGAACCAATAATGATAAATAAAATATACAAGAGTGGTTGACTCACAAGTAGAATAACAAAGAGTCCACCGTGTGGTGCATTAACCGTGATATTGAACGCTAAAGATAAAGCACCAGTTAATGCGGAACCAACAATAAAACTTGGTATAACACGAAGCGGATCACTTGATGCAAATGGAATTGCACCCTCAGTAATGAAAGAAGCTCCTAAAATCAAGTTTGTCATACCCGCCTGACGCTCTTCAGCTTTAAATTTATGTTTGAATAATAATGTAGCAACAAAGACAGCAAGCGGAGGAACCATTCCAGCAGCCATTACCGCCGCCATTACCGCACTCCCTTGCCCTGCTGCTGTAGCAGCTAAAGTACCTGTACCAAAGACATAAGCAGCCTTATTAATTGGACCACCGAGGTCTACAGCCATCATACCGCCCAAAAGTGCTCCCAACAATACCGCATTTGTGCCTGACAAGCCGTTTAAGAAGCCATTCATTGCTTCATTAACAGATTTCATAGGTATATTTATTAAAACCATCAATAAACCTGTCACAAGCACCCCTAGTACCGGATACAAGAGGATCGTTTTGATACCGTCTAAGCTTTGTGGAAGATTCGTAAGAAGTTTCTTAATCATATTCATTGTATAACCTGCTAAGAAACCACCGATTAGAGCACCTAAGAACCCTGCACCACCTGTCGATGCAATACCACCGGCAACAAAACCTACAACAAGACCTGGACGGTCTGCAATACTATAGGCAATATAACCTGCTAGAACGGGTAACATAAATCCGAATGCTTGGCCTCCAATATCTTTCAAGATAGCTGGAAATGCATTATAAGAACCCAGTTGACCTAACTCCGCTGTTGGCACACCAATGAGCTGGTCAAGCATAAATGCAATAGCAATCAGAATCCCACCACCAACAACAAATGGTAGCATATGTGACACACCATTTAAGAGATGCTTATAAAGATTACTTCCTTCAGACTCTTCATTTGAAGAATCGGTAGAAGATGCGGTATAAACGTCCGCTTCAGTTAATGCTTTATCAATCAATGAATCAGGATGACTTATTGCAGAAGCAACCGGAACTTTAATTAATTTTTTACCATTAAAACGATTCATCTCAACATTAATATCGGCAGCAACAATAACTGCATCCGCATTTTTAATATCGTCTTGTGTTAAACGATTTCCAACTCCAGATGATCCATTTGTTTCAACTTTAATCGCAATTCCTTTATTTTTAGCTGTTTCTTGTAGTTTTTCAGCTGCCATATATGTATGCGCAATACCTGTTGCACATGCAGTTACTGCAACTACAAATGATTCACTATCCACAACTTCCTGTTTTGGTTCATTATCGATATCAAATGCTTCAACCAATTCATCATAGGTTGAAGCAGTACGTATTGCTTCTTGAACTTCTGACTTCATCAATAGACCGGATAATGTGGATAAGATTGATAGATGATCATCGCCTGAATTTTCAGGGGTCGCAATCATAAAGAACAGATGCGCTGGTTTGCCATCCATAGAGTCAAAATCAATTCCAGTATCACTACGTCCAAAGACAACAACGGATTCGGATACGACAGAACTTCGACCATGAGGAATCGCAATTCCATCACCAACACCAGTCGTACTTATTGCCTCACGTTCTTTAAGTGTCTCAACAAAAGACATTTCATTCGCTACGATTCCCTCTTGGCTCAGTTTTCGAGCCATTTCAATAAGAACTTCATCTTTAGATGATGCATTTAAATCAAAAATTACAAGATTCGGTTTTAAAACTTGAGTGATATTTTTCATATTATAGATCGATCCTTTCGATAATTATTTTATCTTTTAGTTTTTCAATTGTTTCAAAAGACGCAAGATGATCAGAGAATGCAGTGGCACTTCCTGCAGCACAAGCTAATCGATACGTTTCAAGTAGCGAATAGTCATTTACATAACCATATATAAATGCTGCAACCATCGAATCACCAGCCCCTACAGAATCTATCAGAACCCCTTCAGGTGCATATGCGCGATAACAAGCTTCATCAGTAATTAACATCGATCCTTGTGATCCTAGTGAGACAATAATATTACGTGCCCCCCTTTCAATTAATTTTTTTGACTCACTTAATAATCGTTCAAAGGATAAATTCTCATTTTGTAAGCCGAGAATAGCACAAATTTCATCCTGATTTGGTTTTATTAAGAGTGGATGATAAGAAATCATATCAATGAGTTTATCTGAACTAACATCAACTGCAAAAGGGATATTTTGTTTATCCAGTGCCTCACAAACTGAGACATACCAGTCGTAAGACATTCCCGATGCAACACTACCAGTTAGAACCACAAAGTCCTCTGGCTTAAGTGTCGTTATAAATGTTGATAATGATTCAATTAGAGAAGCATCGATAGGATGACCACTCCCATTAATTTCCGTCTCTCCCTTATAATCAAGTTTAATATTGATGCGAGTTGGATGTTTAGAGTCTCTAAAACCATCAACAAGTAGAGGATATTTTTTTAATTCTTCACGAATGTGATTTCCTGTAAATCCGCCGAGAAATCCAACACATGTGGAAGATTGTCCAAGATTGTTGAGTACAACTCCGACATTAATACCTTTTCCACCAATACGTATCTGTTCTTCTTCAGAACGATTCGTTATCCCCAAGGATAATGTATTTGGGGACATTAAGTAATCAATTGAAGGGTTAAGTGTAACGATATAAATCATAATTATTTCCTCCTAAAAATAGAATAACATATTATGTAAGTGGTTTCAAACATTATTTATCATAAGATATCATTTATATTCAACACATAGAAAAAGGTGAACTTATCGCTCACCTTGTATTTTAATATCATAGTTATTATATGCTTTTCCTGGATCTTGATCCGTAATAAGAACTCCATCATTAGATGATGCGAAGCGCACACTTGATTTCTTATTAAACTTAGAACTATCCCCAATAAAATATACCTGTGATGATTGAGCAATAATTGTTGATTTCGTTACTGCTTCCATTTCATCCGGTGTGGAAAATCCGAAATCCACATCCAATGCATTAAATCCAATGAATGCTTGGTCAAAATTCATCTGTTTTAAATACTGAGTACTTAATCCCCCTACTGCAGCACGTGTTGTAGGCTTCACAAAACCACCAATTACATAACACTCGATACCATACTGAACTAAGGCATCAACATGATGTAAACCGTGCGTATAGACCGTAACATGCTTATCTTTGAGATATGGAATCATCCGTGAAACAGATGTTCCAGCATCAAGATATACAACAGCATTCGTTTTAACCAATGATGCAGCTGATTTTGCCAATTGGTCTTTAATATCAGAATTAACGTCGTTTCGTGTATGTAATTCAATATCATTAGAGTAATCTCGTATTGTGATGGATGTAGCACCACCATGAACTTTATGAACTAACCCTTTTTCATCCAATTCATTGATATCTCGACGAACGGTTATTTCGGAAACATCCACAAGTTGTGCAAGCTCTTCAACTTTTGCAAATTGATGCAAATCAATATAGTGGATAAGTTGTAAATGTCTTTGATTCTTTAACATACTATTTAATCGAAGGTTCTTACTGGTAATACGAGTTGAACAATCGAATCATCTTCTGGGTTTTTAAGAATGAACGCTTGCATTTCTCCCACGAATAAAATCTTAACGGTATCTGTTTTAAATGATTTCAGTGCTTCAATCATATAACGACCACTAAAAGAAATTTTTAAATTACCACCAATGTAATCAATTGGTTTTAAGATTTCTTCGGAGCTACCGATTTCTTGAGATTTTGAACTGATCAACACACCTTCATTCGATGCTTCTAATTTTACAGTCCAATAACCGTCACTCTTTAGAAAGGATGAGCGATCAATAGCACTAATCATATCGTGACTATTTACTGTTAATTCAAATCCATACTCTGCTGGAATTAATCGATTTACATCTGGGAATAATCCATCAATAAGACGTGATTGAATTAGGGTTGAATCCACATAGAATTGAACAAGTTTATCTGAAACTGCAATATGAACGTCTTTATTGTCACTGATTGTCTTCGAGACTTCATAAAGATTCACTGCAGGAATACAAATATTGAAATCCATAGGTGTTGGTAGATCAATTGATTTTTTAGCTAATCGATAGCTATCAGTCGCAACACAGTTCATGGTATTGCCATCTGCTTTAAAATTAACGCCTGTGAATATCGGACGATCTTCACTTGTAGAACAAACGAATGCTGTTTGTTGAATCACTTCGGAAAGTTTAAAACCAGGCATCTTAAATTCTTTAGTTGGTTTTGTAAAATCAATTGTTGGATAAAGTTCTGCTTTACTACCATTGATGTTATATTCGGCTTTATTTCCACTAATTCGTGTTAACGCACCATCAATAATTTCAAAATCAATAAAATCGCTATCAAGCTTACGAACTGCTTCTAGAATATAGCGTGACTCTAAAACTACTTCCCCTTCTTCATAAACGTTCAATTTATTTTCGTCATTCGCATAAAGAACTTCTTTAATGGAAATATTTGAATCACTTGCAATTAATGTTAAAGCATCGTCTCTTAACTCGAACTTAATTCCAGACAGAATTGGTAACGGTGAATGTGTAGATGCTGCACGTCCTACAGAGGACAATGCTTTATAAAATGATTGTTTCTTTATATTGAACTTCATATAACCCTCCAAATGATAAACACTATTGTCTTAATTATATCATATTATGAACTTTTTATTGTATTCTTTTTCGTAAAAATAAACCTATTTCCTAAAGAACTTTTAATTATATTGTTCTACAAGGCGATAAGTTTATTAGTATTAAATAATTAATTAGTATTACTAGGGCCTGTGGATAAGTGTATAACTTGTATTAACCACTGTAAACAAGCGGTTAATTGATGATAAAATACTGTTGCTAAATTGTGGATAACTGTTGATAACTATTTAATTTTAGCTTCAAGTTCATAAACAGCACGTGCAAGCATTTGGTCTGTTTTAAGTTTCTTTTCGATCTTATCGCAAGCACTGATTATTGTAGAGTGATCACGCTTTCCAAAATCCTCACCGATTTTATTATAAGGCAAGTCAAGATGTTTACGGCATAAGTAGATTGCAATATGACGTGCATTCGCAATTGCTTTTGTACGCGCTTTTGATACAAGTTGTGCTTGGGTTAATCCATAGTAGTCCGCAACGATGCGTTTAATGGTCTTTGTATCGAGTTCATTAGTTTTAATGGGTTCCCCATTTGTTTTAAAGGCATTCATCGCTATGTTGATATCAATATGATCATTTTGCGAAAACTCAATTGAGAAGAAGAGCAATCTGTTTAGAGCACCCTCAAGCATACGCACATCTTTTGAGAAATTTGATGCGATATAGCTTAGTACATCTTCATCAAACAATCCTGGATCAACACTTTTGTGTTTAATTTTTAATTCAAGAATTGCAAGTGATGTTTCAAATTCTGGAGAATCAACACCGACAGATAGACCTGAGGAAAAACGGCTTATTAAGCGGTCTTCAAGACCTTTAATTTCTGTTGGTAGACGATCACTTGTAATGACAATTTGTTTTTTATTGTAAATAAGCTCATTGAAGATATGGAAGAATATCTCATGGGATTTTTCTTTACCCGCTAGAAATTGAATATCATCGATCAGTAAAACATCAAGGTTATACATTTGCTCTTTGAAATCTTCTATTGTTCGATTTTGTATTGAATTAGCGACTTGTCGAACGAAATCAGAGCTAGAAGTATAGAGCACACGAGCATCCGGATTAAGTTTTTTAATATAATTACCAATCGCGTTTAAGAGATGAGTTTTCCCCAGTCCAGAATTACCGTATATAAAGAGTGGTGTGTAAAACTGTCCAGGACGATAAGCACATCCTAATGCTGCAGAATGACTTTCTTTGTTACTTGGACCAACAACAAAATTATCAAATGTTTGATTCGGGGCAATTCCATCATTACGAATGACGACGGGAATTTGAGGTTGAATGGGAACTTGAACTGCAATATTTTTTTTAAATTCATTTTCGAGTAAAACCTCACAAACCATTGAAGTTTTATCCAAAATTTGATTAATAACGTCGTTTAAAAAAGGAATCTCTTCCGAAAGAATAACTTTTTGGAGATAAGTTGGAACGACAATTACAGCCCTTGACTCATCTAATGCAGCAAGGTTTGTGTCTTCGATGTACGTATTATAGATTGGTTCATCGAAATGATTGCTTTCCTTGATCGCAAGTTTAACTTTTCCCCACACATCTTCTAAATAAAATTTCATAGTTGTCATATTCAAATACCCCTTTGCAAGTTCTATAATATCAAATTTAAAATACAATTCCATAGACAAAAAAACTCCCCACAAGTTATCCACACAAACTTTAGTGGAATACCGCTATTCTAATGCTTATATAGATAGTTATCCACAGTTGTCCACAAAATTGTGAATGTTTATAAAATGTGGAGTTCTTAAATAAGTTATCAACATAGCGTTGAAAGAATTTTCGATATGAATATTTTAAGAATTATACTCAAGCATATCAACACATAAATATACAGTCTAGAAGCCGTATTATGTAGTTTCCCACATTATCCACAATGTGTTGATAAACAATGTTATAAACTAGTCTAAAATGGTGTTTATAGTTTTCTAGGTGTTTTTAGGAGTTTAAATCCATCCACAGAATTTATCCCACAGATCTCCTAGGGTTACCAACATTTCATACAATAACCCTGGAAAAGTGGATAACTTTAGTATTTTTTAGTACATATCAACGAATATTGGTGAATAAAACACAAGCATCGGAGAATTTTTGATGTATGCTTGACGTTTTTTTGCTTATAAATTATATTGTGGATGCGATAAACTAAAAAAAACGAAAAAAAATATCGTGATTGAAAGATGAATGTGTTACAATAGCGGTGATAATTCTATAAAGTTAGAATGAAATAGTATCAATTAGATGGTGAATCAGATAATCAAAACGTTATTTAAGACACTTTATTGACATTGAAAAGTATTTCTTATATAATTTTAAAGCATTTGCTCTTCGTATATATAAAGAACTGGAGGTGGTTTTCATGAAGAGAACTTATCAACCGAGCAAACGGAAACACCAAAAGGTCCATGGTTTTAGAGCCCGTATGAAAACAGTAGGCGGTCGCCGCGTGCTTTCACGTCGTAGATCAAAAGGAAGAAAAGTGTTATCTGCATAACAGTCACCCTTATGGGTGACTTTTTTGTCATAGTGGAAGTGAAAAAAAATGAGAGAAGAATATAGAGTAAAAAAAGCCGCGGAATTTCAAAAAATCATGGGGGCTCGTCGATTTAAAAATACTAAAGCTTTTACAGTATATATAGATAGGAGAACTAAAGATAACTCACGTTATGGAATTGCAGCACCGAAAAAATTAGGAAATGCGGTAGTGCGTAACAAAACAAAACGCCAAATAAGAAGCATGCTCCAAGATATCAATATGTTTGATACTCCTTATGATTACATTGTTCTAGTTCGAAAAAAATATTACGAACAGAGTTATGAGGAAAATCAAAAAGACTTGGAAAACCTTATAAAAACGGTTAAAATATAAAGTGAGTATTTTTAGATTAGGAGATAGGTATGAAAAAATATAAAAAACTGATTATTTTCAGTATTTTGCTACTAGCATTAACTGGATGTACTCAAGTTATTGATCCACAAACGAAACAAGTTTATGCCGACAAGATCATTAGTTTAGGTGATTCATGGACATGGGGTAGTGACACATGGTTCGGAGCCTTATTTGTATGGCCAATTGCACAAGCATTAAACTTTTTCTCACAATACATTGGAACAATCGGTTCTATTGTTGTTGTAACATTAATCATTAAAATTATTACAATTAAGGGTTCAATTAAAGCAACTGTTCAACAACAAAAAATGCAATTAATTGGTCCTGAACAAGCTCGTATTGAAGCGAAGTATCAAGGTCGTAATGATCAACAAGCAAAGCTTCAAAAAGCTACAGAGATGCAAAAATTGTTTGAAAAACATGAAATTAATCCAATGGGTGCTTTAGGAGGAACATTCCTTCAATTGCCAATTATGATTGCAATGTATCAAGCAGTTATGCGTTCAGAAGCAATTATTAATGGTACTGTATTTGGACAAACTTTAGAATTAACGCCTATGCAAGGATTTACACAAGGAAATATTATTATTATTGGAATTTTTATTCTAATGGCTTTATCACAATTCCTATCAATGTTCTTGCCACAATATCTCGCTAAACAAAAGATTCGCAAACGTTCATATGAAAAACAACCAGCTAATCAAGCAAATATGATGATGTACTCATCATTAATCATGATTGTTGTTCTTGCTCTAAACTGGCAAGTAGGTATGAGTTTATACTGGATGGTTTCGGCTCTTGCACAATTAGTACAAACATTATTTATTAATCATAAATACGGCGCAAAATAATAAAAGGAGGAATACACGTGAAGCAATATACAGCTAGGTCTTTAGATGATGTTCTAAAAAATGTCGCTAAAGAAAAGAATGTTGAACAAAGTGATCTTATCTATTATGTCATTGAAGAGAAATCAGGTTTCTTAGGCATCGGGTCGAGTGTTACTGCTGAAGTGTTTGCCCTTGATGATGTCAAATTGTTTGTTGAAGAATATTTTGATAAATTCTTTACAGGTTTGGGATTAAAAGTTGAACAAGAAATTACTGTCAAAAATAATAACGTTAAGGTTTCATTAAATGCTGACAACAATGCAATCCTCATTGGTAAAAATGGGAAGTCATTGGAAGGTATGAATATGTTACTGAAACATGTAGTAAATTCAGAGTTTAAACGTCGTTTTTATGTCATGATTGATATAAACAACTATAAAACAGATCGTTATCAAAAGCTTAAGGCAATGGCAAAACGGATTGCTAAAAATGTAAGTCGATCAAAAATTGACGCATCTTTAGACCCTATGCCAAACGACGAACGTCGTGTGATTCATAAAGAATTGACTAATTTCCCAGGAATTCGCACACAGAGTGAAGGTTCTGGAAGAGATCGTCATCTTAAGATTGTATATGATCCAAACAAAGAGTAAGGGAAGTCCCTTATTCTTTTTTGCTTAATGGAGGAATGTATGAAAGTTATCGTAGGATTAGGAAATCCAGGAAAACAATATGAGAATACAAGACATAATGCCGGTTTTCTTGTGATTGATGAGGTTGCATCGAAATTAGGTGTCTCGATCTCAACCAATAAATTTAAAGCTCTCATTGCAGAGACATTTGTAGGAACAGAGAAAGTAGTTTTAGTTAAGCCACAAACCTTTATGAATCTCTCGGGTGAATCTGTAGGCGAGGTCATGCGTTATTATGATGTCGATTTAGAGGATCTACTGGTAATTAGTGATGATATGGATATAACTGTAGGATCACTTAGACTTAGAGAAAAAGGGTCATCGGGTGGACAAAAAGGTGTTAAGAGTATTATTGATCACCTAGGATCTAATGAATTCTTAAGACTTAAAGTTGGAATTGGTAAGAGCACCCAAATTAAAACTGTTGATTGGGTTCTCGGTAAAATTGATGAAGAGACAGCGATTTCTTTAGGTGCTCAATGTGTTGGTGATTTTATCAGTGGAAAACGCACCGATCAACTGATGAATGAATACAATATAAGAGTCTAGTGATGAATTGGTTATATAATTATTTAGAAAAACATGAACTTGTTAAAGAGTACACCCAGGGCAAAAGCATTTTTGCCCATTTAAGCGTGGTTCAAGAAGCACTTTTAGTCCTAGGATCAAGTAAAATTAGTAAGAAACCGTTATTCATTATTAAGGAAAACGAACAACAAGCATCAAATTTATATAATGAGATTAAACATCTTGATGAGAATGCAAATGTTGTTTATTACAATCATGAAGAATCACTTCGAGTTGAAGCCATTGTTCAATCAGAAATTATGAAAGCCAATCGAATTGACGCATTATTTAAAATTGTGAATGGTGATTTTGATATTTGTATTACGCATGCCATTGCATCTGTAAGAAAGCTGTCTTCTGCGGAGGTGCTTAAGGCATCAATCATAAAGATTAGGACCGGTGATGAGTGGGAGCCATTTCAGCTTGCTCGAGAACTTGAACGTTTAGGCTATACACGTGTTAAATATGTTGAGAAACCATTTACGTATGCCATTCGTGGAGGGGTTTGTGATGTGTTCTCAATCCAGATGAATCAACCGCTTCGAATTGAGTTTTTTGATGTGGAGGTCGACAGTCTTCGATATTTTGATATTGAAAATCAGCGATCTTTATCAAGAGTTGAAGAGGCGACGATTGCGTTCGCAACCGATATACTTCTTAAAGAAAATGATATAGAAGAAATTAGTAATGCATTAACTCATAAAATAGAGGGAATCGAAAATAATGATTTGATTCATGAAATGGAACAGAAGCGTGAGTTACTACAAATGAATCAATTTGATGTAACGTTGTATCCTCTTCTTTCTTTTTGGTCAAATTATGCAACCATCTATGATTATCTCAAAGACGCAAACACATATATGAGTCCAATTGAAGCGATCGAAAGAACGCTCAAGCAAAATGATTTGGATTCTCACACTTTTATTGAAGAACAGTATGAGATGAATCAGATGATTTATGTTTCAGATATTTTTGAGTCATTTGAACGTATTAAAGCGAAACATACGTATCGAGAGATTTTCGAATATCAGACTGAAGGCGAAGTGTTTATTCCTTGGCATTCGGCAAATATCGTATCCGAGAGTATTGAACAAACCATGAAATGGCTTCGAAAAGAAGCCATCACTCAAAAAGTAATTATCACTCTAGATGAAGATACAATGGAAGATTTTATTAAGACGATGCTCCAACAAGGTGTTGAGTATCAAGTTTTAACGGATAAACCAACCTCAAATGGAATCTATATTGACTATGGTCATATAACTTCAGGCTTTATTCTTGAGGATTTAAATACAGTTGTTTATACCGCTAACGAATTGTACAAGTACAAGAAAAAAATGTTCCGCTACGATAATAAATTCTTAAAAGCAGAATCTTTAAGTCAGCTTTCTGATCTTGATACATTGGATTATGTTGTCCACAGACAGTATGGAATTGGAAAATATATGGGAATCACGACAAAAGAAATTGAGGGAATCCATAAAGATTTCATGAGAATTCTTTATCGTGATGGTGATGAGTTGTTTGTACCACTCGAACAATTTAATCTCGTGAGAAAGTTTATGTCGCGTGAAGCGGCATCTGTGCGCCTTAGTAAGCTTGGAACAAGTACATGGCAAAAGAATAAAGAACGGATTAAACAAGATGTAGCGGATGTAGCAGATAAGCTTGTTACACTCTACTCTACAAGAATGGATGCAAGTGGATTTGCTTTCAGTCCGGATACAGAGTATCAAAAGCAATTTGAAGATGCATTTGAATATGAATTAACTCATGATCAGAAAACCGCAATTGATGAGATTAAGCGTGATATGGAACGAGATGTTCCAATGGATCGTTTGCTTTGTGGTGATGTTGGTTTTGGGAAAACGGAAGTCGCTATTCGAGCTGCATTTAAAGCTTTTGTAGATCATAAACAAGTAGTGTTCCTTTGTCCAACAACAATCCTTTCTCAACAACATGCTCGAACACTGAAAGCACGTCTCAGTGACTTTCCTGTGACCATTGAGGTTTTAAATCGATTTGTATCGGATAAAGAAAAAAATGAAATAATCCAACGCGTGAAGGACGGTAAAGTTGATATTTTAGTAGGTACACACCGTGTTTTATCGCGTGATGTTAAGTTTAAAGATCTAGGACTTTTAATTATTGATGAAGAACAACGCTTCGGTGTTGAGCATAAAGAACGTATTAAGGAGTTTAAGGTGTCTGTGGATGTATTATCGCTCAGTGCGACTCCAATACCACGAACACTCCAAATGTCTCTTATAGGACTCCGTAGTTTATCACAGCTTAATACTCCACCCTCAAATCGTCTTCCAGTCATGACTTATATTATTGAGAAAAACCAGAAAACGATTAATGATATTATTTCTAAGGAATTAAGCCGGGATGGACAAGTGTTTTACCTATTTAATAATGTAGAGCAAATATATTCTGTTGCTTCAGTCATAGCCAATCATGTTGAAGAAGCAAAAGTAGCCGTCGTACATGGACAAATGGAACGACACGAAATTGAAGATGTTATGATTCGATTTATAAGTAAAGAGATAAATGTACTGGTATGTACGACAATCATTGAAACAGGAATTGATATTCCAAATGCGAATACAATTATTGTTGATAATGCACATCGTTTTGGTTTGTCACAGCTCTATCAAATCAAGGGTCGTGTTGGTCGTTCAGATCGTCTCGCCTATGCATACTTTGTTGTTCCCAACAAACGTGGACTAACAGAGTTGGCACAGAAAAGACTTCAGGCCATCAAAGAATTCACTCAACTTGGTAGCGGTTATAAGATTGCGATGCGCGATTTAACCATTCGAGGTGCTGGAGAACTCTTAGGTGGAAATCAATCAGGGTTTATTGATACCGTCGGTATCGACTTATATGTACAACTTCTTAAAGAAGCCATTGCGAAAAGACAAGGTAAAGAAGTAATTGATGTTGAAGAACAAGAACGCTTTAATCTAAAAGTGGATGGATATTTACCAGAAGACTTTACCAGTGATGATGGTGAAAAATTAGATCCATACCAACAAATTAATCAGATACAAACGCTTGATGAGTTAAAGCATTTTAACGAGATGATCGATGACCGCTATGGGAAATTACCGAACTCTGTTAAGATGTTATTAGAAAAAACACGTCTTGAGTTGTTCTTAAACGATAAGCGTATTAAGTCCTTTAAGGAACGTGTTAATAAAGTAGAATTAGTCTTTACAGAGGAGTATAGTAGCCAAGTCGATGGTGTACATTTATTCGAATTAATCTCTGAAAAGTCGAGTGAAATCAAGATAAAGTATCTAAATCAAACCATTATTATTACCATGCCAATGTATACAGAGTGGGCAGAGGATCTGATTTATATACTTGAAAATTTAAAGGAGCAACAATTATGAGACTTGATAAATATTTAAAAGTATCACGAATCATTAAACGCCGTACTGTAGCCAAAGAACTTGCAGATGATGATCGTGTCTTTATTAATGGAAAAAAAGCAAAACCTTCATCTGAGGTTTCGCTAGAAGACGAAATTGAAATTCGATTTGAACACCGCCATATAAAAATTGAAGTCACATTTTTAAGTGATAAAATATTAAGAAGTAATCCACCAATGTATGAGCTTATTTCAGATCAACGCATCGATCGGAATGTTCAAGAAAACTGACAACTCTTGCATTTTTTGAGAATGTCAGTATAATGAGTGTAGATAAATAAACTAACAAAAAAAGAAAGAGAAGTGGAAAGATGGGACAAACAGTTACGAAAACGCGAATAGCTAAGAATCCAACAATTAAATTTGCATCAATCATTCTTGGTATTTTGATAGTATCCGTTTCATGCCTAATGTTATCTAAATCTGCAAAAGAATTAGTATCAACATTCCAATTGAACCAACAACTTAAAAGCGAACGCTCAAATTTAAAAGTACTTGAAACAAAACAAGGTGAACTTGCTCTTGAAAAAGCAAAACTTCAAGATCCTACTTATGTTCAAAACTATGCTCGAGGGAAACACCTCTTGTCAAAGTCAGAAGAACAAGTATTTATCTTACCTAAAACAGAATAATACGAAAAAGAGTAACGAAAATCGCTACTCTTTTTTTATGTCTAATTATAATTGATTCATGGTCTCTATCATCTGTTTACGCTTCACTTCGTAACGAACAATTTCATGATTATTAACCAGCAAGGGATCAAAATAAAATTGTTGGATTTGTCGATTCTCATAGGTTGAAATATTAATCGTTCGATTTTCTAAATCGTATGCTGAAGTGTACTGTGTGTACTGTACTTGTTCTTTTTCATCTACAATAAGACCATAAGGGATATCGACGGTATTTAGAATACGGAAAACTTTATCCAGAGCTTGATCATCATGAGGTTGATTCGAAAGACTATTAAATACAGTAGCTCGGACAAATCGTGATTGCGGTGTAAAATCACCAGGCAAACCAAATAAACCATTTCCCATTCCTGAGCTTAAAGTTTCAAACTTTCCAAATTTCCGCGATGGATAAATGTGGTTATTCATTGAAACATAATTTTGGAGGTTTTGAACATGCCAAGGAAATTCGGGTTGATTGGTAAATGTTCCAATTTCATTAGGATAAATATCAAACGAACCAGCTGAGGAAGGTTCGAGTACGATACTGGCACCGGTACGGTCTACAAAGACATAATGTTGTGGAATTACGTTGCCATGAATATTTGGCTCACTTGATATTGCGACTTCTTTAATAGCTTTACGGTGTAAATCAACGATCGAATCGCAGTTTAGAAGTGCCCAGGTAACAAATTCTTCGCCTCGTAAGGCTTGCTTACCCATTAACTCTATCGCACTACTTGGAGCGTAATCAGCATACTCATTTCCAAAATAAAAACTACCACCTGCGAGTCCATGTTCATTCATACCATCCATTAATAAAATATCTTGGGTCGAATCGTTAAGACTGATTCCTGCTGCAGCATTTTTCGCAACAATCGGAGAGAGCATATTATTAATGGCTGTTCCACGAGGGACAATCACTCCACAAACGGGTAAAAATGTATCAAATTCTTGGGTTCTTCCCCAATAAGTATTATTTTGCTTTGATATTACTTGTATTCCTGTACACATATAAGTACCGCCTTTCTCGTCTCTAATATATTAACATTTTATGTGAGCAATGGGTGAATAAGCATTAAAAAAGGCTAACCAAATGAACGGTCTAGCCTTTTATTTTTGAGAGAGATAATGGTTTACTTTGTAAGCAAGAGAAATCGTCTTCGCGTCTGTGATTTTATTTGCTTCGATATCATCAATGATGTCTTTAATATCTCGAGTATAAACATTTAGAACTTCATTTTCATCAAGGTCTTGACCAACGTAATCTAAATCAGTTGCATAATAGAGATACAGGACTTCATCTAGATATGCGGGAGATGGATGAATATATCCAAGAGGAACCAATGTTTTTGCGATAAACCCAATTTCTTCACGTAATTCGCGTAATGCGGCGTCAATTGGGAGTTCTTCTTGATCAATTTTTCCAGCAGGGAATTCTCGCATAATGTGTTCAACACCATATCGATATCGATCTACACAGTAGAATGCTTTATCATCATGGGTTGCGGCAATACACACGCCACCATCATGCTTTAAAATCTCAGCTTCAAACATTCCGGTCTGTGTTTCAAATTCAACGTTATAAACATCGACAATTTTTCCTTGATACTTCAGTACTTCATTCAGTTTTAAGCCGTCTCTTACCATCTAATCTTCCTTCTTTATAATGTGTTTAACCAGAACTCCAAAAGCAATACAGAACATGACTAATGTAAGGATTGTGAGAAAAGTAGTATTAAGAAAATAGTTAATTACAATTAATAGTACTACAATTCCTAAAACAAGCATATATACATTGTCATTTGATGCTTTTTCAAATCCTTTTTTAATTTGTTCAATCATAATTGTTTCCTCTAATAATTTCTTCTTCCCTTACATAATAATCCAAATTACTAAAACACACAACTTTTAGAATAGAGCGTGCGATACCATGCTATAATATTCAAAGAAGAGGTGGCAACATGACATTATTTGTATCATTTGAAGGTCCAGATGGAAGCGGTAAAACGACAATTACCAAGATTGTTTCGGAGTATTTTGAGAAGAAGAATCAACCGGTTCTCTGTACTCGAGAACCAGGCGGAATTCGTATTTCTGAAAAAATTAGAGAGCTGATTCTTGATCCAGAACATGAAGAAATGGATGATCGCACAGAGGCATTACTTTATGCTGCGAGTCGTCGACAACATTTAATTGAGAAAATAAAACCTGCACTTAGTAGAGGAGAACTTGTGATTTGTGATCGATTTATAGATAGTTCTCTTGCTTATCAAGGCTATGCACGTGGCATTGGTATTGATGATGTTTGGGATATAAATATGTTTGCTATCGATGGATTTTTACCAGACTTAACAATCTTCTTGGATTTAAAACCTGAAGAAGGTCTGAAGCGTATTGGTGTTCGTGGATATAAAGATCGAATGGAGCTTGAAGGGGATATCTTTCATGAAAAAGTGTACCAAGGGTACCAAGAAGTGATTCGTCGTTTTCCTAATCGGATTAAGATTGTAGATGCAGCCCAATCCATTGAAGATGTTGCTGCGGATGTGATTAAGATTATCGAGATGCAGTTAAGTCATGAATAATATCCAAAATCAAACCAAAGCTCTAAATCTATTTCACCGCCAACAATCTAAAAATCGTGTTTCTCACGCGTATTTGATTGTTGGTGATTATGGGACGCTTGATTACGCTAAATATATGGCTATGAGTATGATGTGTGGAGAACAGGACATCGGTGCCTGCGGATCTTGCAGTACATGTCAGCGAGTTGAGTCTGAAAACCATGCGGATTTCAGATTACTAAGTGGAAAAGAACAAAGTATTAAAAAATCTGAGATAATCAGTCTGAAAGAGTATTTTAGTCAATCTTCTATTGAAACTGCGGGTCATCAAGTCTACATAATCGAAGATGTTGATAATGCTATAGTTGAAGCAATGAATAGTCTTCTAAAATTTTTAGAAGAACCAGAGGGTGATATTGTCGCAATCTTAACTACACGCAATGAAAACCGAGTTCTCGAAACTATACGCTCTAGATGTCTAACGGTTCAACTCGAATCGATGAATCATAAAGTCTTATTTGATAAGGCAAGTGAACAAGGAATTGATGATGTAGATGCTTATTTATTATCGAGGATGAATCATAATTTGGAAGAACTTGAGCTTCAAAGTAATAGTGAAGTGTATAAAGAAGCTAGTTCAATCTTCTTTGATGTTCTTGAATGTTTGAATCAACGTGACTATTTATCCGCGATACTGACGCTACAAGTAGAAGGAATTAAGAAAAAGAGATTGGATCGAGAACGCTTGTTATTGTTATTCGAACTCTTGGAATTATCTTTTTCATCACAAGGACAACAAGAACAAACGATACACATTCGTACAAATAACATAACAAATGTAGATCGGATTCATTTACTTCAAATTGTTTTAAGTTTAAAAGATCGTATAAGACCTGGCGTCAATATTAATTTGGTTATCGATCAATTTGGATATGAATTAACGAAATACTACAAGAACCTTTAATCTCGATTAAAGGTTTATCTATTTTAGGAGAATCTAATGATAAAACAACAAAGCTTTAAAAATGAAAAACCAACACTATTCCTTGTCGCAACTCCGATTGGGAATTTAAATGAAATGACACCAAGAGCGATTGAGATATTAAAGACTATAGATATTATTGCTGCAGAGGATACGCGTAACGCTCGCAAACTCTGTTCACACTTCGAAATTAATACAAAAACGATCAGTCATCATATGCATAATGAACAAGAATCTACAAAAGGGATTATTGATTTGTTAGAGTCAGGGATGAATATTGGTTTGGTAAGTGATGCAGGATACCCACTTATCTCTGATCCAGGACAGACCTTAGTGCGAGATGTGATTGCGGCAGGGTATAACGTTGTGCCAATTTCAGGGAGCAGTGCATTTCTCAATGCTTTAGTCGCATCAGGGCTAATTGTTCAACCATTCGCATTTATGGGCTTTATGGAACATAAAGAAGGACAACTTAAAAAGCAATTAATACAAAACAAAGATTTACCAATGACAACAATCTATTATTTATCAGTTCATAAATTAGAAAAGACACTTGAAATCGTGTATGATGTGTTAGGTAATCGAAAGATTTGTCTTGTGCGTGAGATTACAAAAATGCACGAGGAGTTTATACGTGGTACGGTTACCGAGGTTATGGAGTCTGTTGAAACGATAAAAGGTGAGTTTGTAATTGTTATTGAAGCAAATACTGAAGTATCAGAAGTTAGTTTTGATGATTTAATCATTCGCATCAAGGAACAGATCAATGCAGGAAATTCTGTTTCGCGTTCAATTTCTTCTGTGGCCAAAGAGAATGGTGTTTCAAAAAATGAACTCTATTCTTACTATCACGAGAATAAATAGGAGGCCGTAATGAAAATATTTGATTACGAAGATATTCAATTAATTCCAAATAAATGTATTGTGAAAAGTCGCTCTGAATGCGATACAAGCGTTAAATTGGGAAATCGAACCTTTGAGATGCCTGTTGTTCCTGCAAACATGCAAACAATAATCGATGAACCACTCGCTATCTGGTTAGCAGAGCATAATTTCTTTTATGTTATGCATCGTTTTAACGAGGAACGTCGTTATGGCTTTATTCAAGATATGAATCAACGCGGTCTTTATGCATCAATTAGTGTTGGTGTTAAAGATTCAGAGTATGATTTTGTACGTCGATTGGCAGCGGAAAATGTAATTCCCGACTATATCACAATCGATATTGCTCATGGTCATTCAGAACAAGTTATCCGAATGATTAAGCATATTAAAGAATTCTTACCAACCACATTTGTGATTGCAGGAAATGTTGGAACCCCAGAAGCGGTTCGTGAACTTGAAAATGCAGGCGCCGATGCCACAAAAGTTGGTATTGGACCGGGTAAAGTATGTATTACAAAATTAAAAACAGGGTTTGGAACAGGTGGATGGCAATTATCCGCATTATCATGGTGTGCTAAAGCAGCCCGAAAACCTTTAATTGCAGATGGTGGAATCCGAGATCATGGTGATATCGCTAAATCAATTCGTTTTGGCGCTACGATGTGTATGGTTGGATCACTCTTTGCTGGACATGAAGAGTCACCTGGAGAAACAATCGATATTGATGGTGTTGCATTCAAAGAATACTTTGGAAGTGCATCACAGTTTCAAAAAGGTGAACACAAAAACGTTGAAGGAAAGCGTATCCTAATAGAGCATAAAGGTAAAATCGAAGATACTCTAAGAGAAATGCAACAAGATCTTCAATCATCAATTTCATATGCCGGAGGTCGTGATTTAGAAGCGATTCGTAAGGTTGATTACGTGATTGTTAAGAACAGTATTTTTAATGGAGATCGTTAGATTAAAGCAAATATTCTTGAAAAAGTATATTTTATGCTATAATTAAGATGGTGATGATAATGAGTATCAAACTTACTAAACAAAGACAAGAGATTTTAGATTTAATTCAAGCATCTGAAGGTCATATGACGGCGCATCAAATTCATACAAAACTTAAAGAAGGTGATGTATCAATTGGAATTGCGACGGTCTATAGAAATTTAAATGTACTCTATAATGAAAAATTAATAAACCGTGTTAGACATCCAGAACTTGGATTTATCTATGATAAAAATCTACACGATCATTATCATTTTAGATGCAGAGAATGCAATCGCATTGAAGATGTGGAATTAGATTACCGAAAGGAATTACATCAACTTGTCGAAGAAGAACTAGGATGTCTTGTGTTAGATCACGACATCACATTCGAGGGTATTTGTAAGGACTGTTTGGCGAAATCAAATCAAAAATAGTAGTAAGAAAAAAAAGGAGCCTGAGCTCCTTTTTTGTGTTGCCGTTCATCATAAGATGAACGGTTTTTATTTGTAACCTAACGCTACTTTACCTACTGCTTCATTTACTTTTTCATAACTATATAAATCTAATTGAGAAAAACATTCAACAAGTTGATCAACTGTAACAGATTGAAGATGTTCAACCATTGCTGTTGCGGTTAAAGCTTCAAGTTCTTCTTCTAAACCTAATAAGTACGTTGGAGTTGTTTCTAAAGCCTCGGCGATATCATAAATTTTTGACTGAGGAAGATCGATCACACCCGCTTCAATTTTAGCGATTGTAGAACGTGATGTATAACCCACAGCAACAGCAAGTTCCTGTTGAGAAATACGTAGTTCTTTACGACGAGCTTTCAGTCTTTGACCTAATATATTCGACATAATTACTCCTTCACCTCAATGAATATAGCATTTATATCTTTAATTTGCAATATCTATTCAGTGAGTGTGAAGTTTCCATATAAAATCAGACTATTCTAGTATTAATTTGGTGAATTACAAGCCCTATTTCGTTATTTATGAATGTGATGGTAAAAAAAGTGGACATTTTATGACAAAAATAATTGACTAAATATGTGAAAACCAATAATATCACTTTGTGATTAAAAATCACTTTGAATGATACTTGTAAGGAGGAAAGAAAATGAAAACGAGAATCATTAAAAGCGGATTAACATTTCTGTTAATCACAATGGTATTATTGTCTATAAGTACATCATTTGTATCTGCAGAAGGACATCCTTCTACAAGTGAAAAAACCATTACAGACTCAATACAAATAGATAATATGGATGAAGGAGAGGTACGAGTGTTTAAAACTGCGAAACCGATTCCAAACAGTATTAACCGTTGGGAAATATCGATAGATGTGTATGGACGTGTAAAACGAGAACCGTCTGATATTGTTATAGTACTCGATACATCTGGAAGTATGGACCCACAGAAAAACCCACAAGGAATTAATCGTATTTCTAAAGCAAAAGCTGAGGCAGTTCATTTTGTGAATGAAATTTTCAAAAGAGATGCCTTAGCACGCGTTGCACTGGTATCTTATGGAACCAAAGTATCTTCAAACTCATTTCATACGAAACAAGAAGCGAATTTATTAATCAACGAAATTAAAAGTCTTAAAGCAGAAGGCGGGACGTTTACACAAGGGGCTCTATATGAAGCAAAATCGTTATTAAATCAAAGTACCGCACCCAATAAAACAATTGTATTATTATCTGATGGACAACCGACTTACCGTTATCCACTTAAAACAAACATAAATCAAGATTTACTTCGTTACGATAACAACGTTATTGTCCAAAAACGTTACAATGGTCAACAACGACCTTTTGATATCGCTATATCCAGTTCAAATAATCATGCGATACCTGGATACCGATTTAAGTCACTACCGAATACGAATGTATTTGATTATAATGCAATGGTTTATGGAACGGGGAATGAATATTATTTAGATGAGCTTGGAGAACTTAGAAACCAAGGAAATCAAAGTTATTTTGTCTATATGTCCTCAGCCGACGCAGCCATTACCGAATCCAATCAAATCCATCAAGAGCAAATTCATTTATACGCAATCGGATTTGATACTGATGTTAAGGGAACAGAAATCCTAAAACGTATCAGTAATGACAATTATTTTGATGCTTCATCAAGTCGCGATAATTTGGATGACATATTCAAGAAAATTTCAAACAATATTTATTCTTCAGCGAAGGACATTCGTATTGAAGATCCAATGACGGATGCCTTTATCGTTGATGAATCTAGCTTAACAGAAGAATTAAAAGCAATGTTTGATGGAACTCATCAACGCTTCAACATTCGAAGTCAAGGTTTACTCGATGAGGAAGGAGACATCCAACATTTTGGATATAAATATAAAGTATCAACCAAGCCAACGTCTTCCATCAGCGAGAAGGATTTCTACGAACTTAATAAAACAACGATGATTACATATAATGATGTTAATAATCAAAGCGTTAAGAAAACAATCAAGGTACCACAAGCTAAGCCCACACCGGTACGACTTAAAACAGAAGTCTATAAGGCTGATAAATCTCGAGATTTAAATACAAAATATCAAATGGATGTTTTATTTAAAGCAAAAGATAAGGAACATAAACTACGTAATGAAAGTGCATTAAATAAAGTATCGACTTCCTGGTCTTTTACCGAACATGGGACATATGATGTCATGATTGAAGCACTGAAAGTTGAAGGGGCAACGCATAATTTAGATGATTATGATGTTGTGTACGAATACTACGAGCATGAAAATGGTGTGCGTAAACCTGTCTCGGGTTTAAACATCCACAAAGATCCCGAATCCTATGAAGTTGTTGTTAAGCTGTATCAAAAACCATTAGGGACCATCACAATTGATAAGCTCGTAAAACAGGGATCAAAAACCGTTTATCCTGATGATACATTCATCTTTGAAGTATATAATGAAGACTATAAAATTGACGAGATTCTATTAAAATCAGGAGAATCACGTACGCTTAATCACCTACCCATCGGTAAATATCAAATCCGTGAGAAAGAACGAGAAGGCTATACATCAAGAAATCCCCACCAAACCTTTGAAGTTACCTATTCCAGTCGTGAGCATGCTTTGCATTTTGTGAATGATGTGGAGAATAAAACATCTTACTTGGTAGAAAAAGTTTGGGTTGGTGGAACGATGCGTCAAAGTGATGTACGTATTGATTTGAAACAAAATGGAATACCACTTAATACTCCTAAAGTTTTAGAAAAGGGACATTTGAAACTCGAGTTTACTGATCTTCCTCGTTTTGATGAGGAAGGGAATGAATATGTATATTCCCCTTATGAAATGGATATTCCGGATCATTTTGAATCTTCTGTAGTAGGGAATAAGATTACGAATACATACGTTATACCTCAAAGAAGCTATACAGTTACAAAAGTTTGGGATGGCGGTCCACTCGTTAAACCAACTATAATGATTCAGCTATATCAAAACAATCAGCCTTACAAATACATTGAACTTGAATCGGGTCAAACCTCATACACCTGGAATGAACTTCCAGAGACGGATGAGCAAGGAAATGCATTCAATTACCATGTAGAAGAAATGAATATTCCCGAGAATTATGAGATGCATGTTGAAGCGTCAACAATCACGAATACCTACATCAGTCCAACTCGTGATATTTCTGTTACAAAAGAGTGGATTGGTGGTCCTGCTACAAAACCAACGATAGAAATTGCATTGCTTGCTGATGGTCATGAGGTAGCACGTCACGTGATGGAATCCGGAAGCACCCAAATTACATTTAAAAATCAACCAATTTATGACCGCAATGGACTACCGATAAGCTATAAGGCAATTGAAACTCAAGGTGCACAAGATTATATCAATATTCCTTCGGATAACCCACTTGTTATTAAAAACGAGTACCGCCAACCACGAATTACTGATCCAATCATCGCAACAAAAGAGTGGATTGGCGGTCCATCGGAAAAACCTGATGTGGAGATGATTCTTTATCGTCAAAGCACATCCACACCGGAACGTGTCGATTCTAAAGTATTAAGTAGTGGACAAACTAAAGTTATATTTTCCGATTTAGAAAAAACGGACAAGGACGGAAATCTTTATACGTATTGGATTGAAGAAGGTAATCAAGAACTCTTGTTCAATGAGCACCACTATACCGCGGAGCGCAAGGATGCCTTCACAATTGTAAATCGTTATCAATCCCCTAAAACAACATTTACGATGAATAAAGTATGGAATGGTGGTCCTGAAATTAAACCAGATATTGAAGTACAACTCTTGAAAAATGGTGAAAATGTAGGGAGGCCAGTAATACTTCATCACGGAGAAACAAGTTACACATGGTCTGATCTTGATGAATTTGACATCAACGGAAATAAAAATGATTATCGCGTAAGAGAGGTTCGTGAACTTAAAGGTTACGTACAAGAAATTGATCCGTCAGGTTCTACGATTACAAATCATTTCGAGCCCGAGATGAGAACAATCAATGCATATCTATATTGGGAACATGGTCCAGATCAAAAGCCTACCGTAACATTTAATCTCTATCAAATGATTGATGGTATTGAAACACCAGTTGGAGATCCAAAGACCTTAGAAACAGGTGTTTCAAGTGTATCGTGGGATGTACCGGCGCAAACAAAAGAAGGTAAAGATATCGAGTATTTCGTGAAGCAAACAAATCTTACTGACGATTATACAATGCGCTATGGTTCAGACCGCTTAATTGTAATCAATACCTACCATCCTCCTGTTCATGAAATTATTCTCAACAAGAAGTGGGTAGGTGGCGCTATGACACACGCAGAAGCAGAATTTACACTTTACCAAAACGGAAACATCTATGATGTTGTGAAACTTGGTAATAATGAAACAAGCTATACATGGCTTGTGGATTCAAAAGATTTAAAAGGTAATGAAATTACGTATAAACTTGAAGAAACGTCAGTACCTGATCATTTCGTTTCTGAAACAATTGATGCATGGACATTCCGAAATACTTATGCATCACCGAAACGAGATGTAACAGTTACGAAGCATTGGATCAATGCACCTGAAAGTGTTCCAACGGTTCGTCTCCAACTTCTAAGAAATAATGAACCAATTGGTGATCCCATCTCATTAGAAAACGGACAAACAACCTATACGTGGTCAAATCTTGATGAAACAGATAATCAAGGAAATGCTTATGAATACCGTGTTCATGAAATTGATCCTCCAAAAGGTTATGTGGTTCAATATAGTGAAGATGGATTGGAAATTTTCAATAAATATCAAGGTGATGTATCAAGCATTCAAAAAGATAAACCAGATCCTCAAACTCCTATAGAAAAAGTTACTGAAGCTAAAAAAGTAAACATTGATAAGACAATGAAACCTGAAGTGCTCCCACAAACAGGCGTTGGGAATCGTGTTTTAGGCATTTCTGGAAGTTTAACGATAGGAATGGGTATCCTTTTATTATTGAAAAAGAGAAATTAATTTGATAAATAGAAACCTCGTATCGTTAAAAGTACGAGGTTTTGTCTTATTGTAGAGCGCACATAAATAGGCTATAATTAAGGGGAAATTCTGGCGGAGGAAATCAAATGAAAAACAATAAAAATTACTATATAACAACCGCTATTGCTTATACATCAGCAAAACCTCATATTGGAAACATTTATGAGATTGTGCTAGCAGATAGTATTGCACGTTTTAAACGTGCTCAAGGTTATAATGTTCGTTTCCAAACAGGAACGGATGAGCATGGTCAAAAAATAGAAGATAATGCAAAAGAACACAATATGTTACCGAAAGATTATGTTGATAATGTTTCAGGTGTGATTCGTGGTCTATTTGATCTGATGAATGTTAAATACGATTATTTTATTCGTACAACTGATGACTATCATAAGGAACAAGTTCAAAAGGTTTTCAAGAAACTTTTTGATCAAGGTGATTTATACAAAGGGAATTATGAAGGATGGTACTGTAAGTCATGTGAGTCATTCTATTCTGATTCGCAGGTAGAAGATGAAACATGTCCTGAGTGTGGTGCGAAAGTTGTACGTCAACAAGAATCATGTTACTTCTTTAAAATGAGTAACTATCAAGAGCGTCTAGTCCAATATATCAAGGATAATCCTTCATTTATTCAACCTGAATCACGTAAGAACGAGATGCTTCAAAACTTCCTTAAAGAAGATCTCTATGATCTTGCGGTTTCACGAACAAGTTTCAAGTGGGGAATCCCGGTAGACTTTGATCCTGAACATGTAGTGTATGTTTGGATTGATGCTTTGATTAACTATATTACTGGTTTAGGATATGATGTTGATGGGAAGAACGGTCCACTCTTTGATGAGTTTTGGCCTGCAGATGTTCATTTAATTGGTAAAGACATTTTGCGTTTCCACACTATTTACTGGCCAATTCTATTAATGGCCCTTGATGTTGAGTTACCAAAACAAATATTCGGACACCCATGGTTACTTACTGGAGACAGTAAGATGAGTAAATCCAAGGGGAATGCAGTTTATGTTGATGATCTTACATCTGTCTTGGGTGTCGATCCTGTTCGATACATCATGCTTCATGAAATGCCATTTGAACGTGATGGCCATCTCACATATGAATTAATGATTGAACGCATTAATACAGATCTTGCGAATATTATTGGAAACCTTGTTAACCGTACAATCTCAATGACAAATAAATACTTTGATGGTGTGTTAACGGTTAATAACGTACATGATGATATGGATGATGAGTTGATTGCTGCATGTAAAAACTTAATTCCAAATGTTGAAACGAAGATGGATACGCTTCATGTAGCGGATGCAATTTCTGAGATTGTTTCCTTATTTAGAAAAGGGAATAAGTATATTGATGATACTCAACCTTGGGTTCTTGCGAAGGACGAAACGAAACAAGATCGCCTTCAAACAGTACTTTATAATCTAACGGAATTGATTCGTATTGGTGGTATCGCCCTTGAATCATTTGTTCCAGAAACATCACAGCGTATTCTTGCACAATTACAAACAGAACATACATCGTTTGAAAGTGCGCAGACATTTGGTCTCTTTGAACTTAATAAACCAGTTGTTTCAAAAACAGACATCATCTTTAATCGTTTAGATGTGAAAGAAACACTTGAGTTATTAGAAAAGGAGGTAGAACCTGTGGTAGAAACAAGCATTGTTGAAGAAGAAACAAAAGAAATAACTTTTGATCAATTCCAAGATGTTGAACTTCGTACGGGTACAATCATTAAAGTTGATAAACACCCTAAAGCAGATAAGCTCTATGTATTACAAGTTGATTTAGGTAGTAAAGAAGTAACTGTCGTAAGCAGTCTTGTAGAATTCTTTACTGAAGAAGAACTCCTCAATCATAAAGTTGTTCTTGTAGCAAACCTCAAACCCGTTAAACTACGCGGTGTTATGTCAAATGGTATGATTCTTACAGCCGAAGAAGGCGATAAAGTAAGACTTGTAACCGGTGGTGATGTAGCAAACGGAACGTTATTACGATAAGATAGGTATTGTATAGAAAAGAGGGTGCTTTATGAAAATTGTATTAGTAAGACATGGTTATACGACTTCTAACGAAGAAGGAACGTATTCAGGTTGGTCTGATGTTCATTTGTCAAAACAAGGAATCGAAGACTTAAAACAATATAAATTGGAGTACGCATATCCAAAAACAGAGCGTTATTACACATCTGATTTAACACGTACCATTGATACGTTTGAGATTCTTTACGGAAAAGAAACACCAATCTATGAATCAAGTAAAGAATTACGAGAAATATACTTTGGTGATTATGAAGATGTACATGGGGATGATGTATCGGAAAACTATTTTGATGGATTCCTTATCAATAAACGCATTGCTCATGGAGAAACGTTAACTGAATTTAGCTACCGCATTATATCTAAGTTGGAATGTATTTTAAAGGATATGAAAATAAACCATGTGGAATCTTCTACGATTGTTTGTCATTCAGGTGTTATTAAAACATTGTTAATATTCTTAGAAAATAGACCTTTCTTGGATTTTAGAGAAATTCATGCACCCAATGGACTGGGATACATACTTGATGTTGATTTCGATGATTCGTTAAATCGCATTATCTTAAATAACGTAGAGGAATTACCTAAAAAATAAAAAAGACACGTATGTATACGTGTCTTTCTTTTATATATTTCTCTATGAATCTTTTCTAACAGAGAGGTAGTATTCAAAATAAACATTAAGATCTATAACTTCAACATTAACCCGATAAACATCGTGAGGTTTGTCTGAAATTACAAATGAAGAAACTTTGTCTTTAAGTAACTTTAATTCGCTTGAAGTAACAAAATCCGAATCAATCTTCATCACTCTGTCACTGACATAGATTGATGAAGATGCACTGATTCCTTTGGAGAATAAAGAATCTCCGTCATCATCACGATAGATCACTGCTTCGGTATTGATGTCATCGATTGGTTTTAAGTTGTTCTTGATGTACTCTGTTGTTTTTGGATGGCGATTATCAATGTTTAGAAGGTAATCATTCACATATTCACGGTCTTTTACCTTATAAGCAACGACAAAGTTAAGTGTATCGCCATTAGGTTGAAGTTCAGTATTTTGAAGGTCTTCTTTATATGTTTCAATGAGTTCGCTACGTGAACCTGTAAATCGGTAACCTTCCGTCAAGGTATTATTGAAGATATAAATTTGATTAATTTGCTTTTCTTCATTGAAGAGAATGTTTGTATCTTTCAAAGTATCAGGATTTACAACAGCAGGGTAAAGTGGTTTTAATAACTCATCCTTAATATTGAAACGACGTTTTATTTTACTTCCATTTTTGAGTTTGTACTCGATGTATATGGGAGTATATTCCGAAGTATAGTCAAGATTTGAGCTTACTAAAGGTTCATTTTCTTTCAATTGGCTAATGATTGAATAATGGAACGTATTTGTAAGTTGGAGTAATTCTGGATGTTCACGCGTAATATGTAGGTCTTTTTGAAAAAGATAGTTTCCGCCATTAGTGAGGACGTTTTCATTATCGTTTCCATAAACCTCACCTTGAGATGTTATAGTGACGGACTCAATTTTATCAATCTTTGGAATGTAGTATGTATATCCGAGCCCATTGGTTACATATAAGATTGTACAGAATACCATTAAAACAAGCGCAAAGATTGTATAGTTTTTTAGAATTCCTGTCATATTTTTCAGTGAGCGATTTTTGATAATGTTTAAAAGCGTAAAGAGCAGTAGCGCAATTAAAATAGGCATAATTACCGAACCTACAGTAAGTGTTCGATTTCCCATCGCAAAGATTGGAAGCAAGAAAACTAATACGATACCTGTAAATAAATAAATGATTAATGGGAAGAACCAATTATTAACAAATGGTGTCTCACTTTTCTCAGATTTACGACCATCGTGAATTACAAGAGATACCGACAAGAGTATGAGTCCAAGGATCAACCAATAGGAAGCATAAAGACCCATATCATAGTGAGAATTCATCGATTTTAATCCGAATAATATGGAAGTAGGCGGTGATAAAAAGGCCAAAGAGTCCATTCTCATAGATGTGTAACCAATTACAAATGTGGATGCAAAGAGTTCCAATGCACCGAACGCTAAAAAAGGTGCTACAAAGATAATTACGGTATAAATCAATGCATCTGAAAGTGTTCCTGTATTCATTAAAACAAACATCACAGGTGTTGTCGTTGCAAAGAAGATTGCGAGCAACTGGAAGTAAGTTTCAATGTGATACAACTTTAAGGACTCATTGAATAATAGATTATTGAGTCCGTAGCCTGAGAAATAGGCGATGGTAAACGGAATAAAAATAATAAGAAGAGAAGCAACATAGTTTGTTAGAAATAAGTCACTGCGCTTAATGGGTAAAGAATGAAATACGTCAACGGATTTCTTGCTACTTAAGTAGTTAAAGAGAATCATTGGTGTCACGATCGATAAAAATATTGTGATGATTATGGGTACATACACCGAACTAGTAGAATAATTTTCATAACTATGTCGGTCAGGAGTTTGAATCCAACGAATTAAAGTTGGTATTGGAAACGAAGTCATTAGAAGAATTGTATAGAATAAGAGTAAACCTTTGTATTTCTTAAAGTTAAACTTTAAGTAATCAAAATTAATTCTTGAGTTAATCAATGTTTTCATGATTTTTCTTCTCCATTTCATAAATAAATATCTCTTCGAGCGTTACATCGTTATGTTCGATGAGTAAGGGATTCATTGAATTGAGGTCCATTTCAATTTTTTTACGATCGCCCTTGAGAATTATCGAAAAGATTCGTGCCGAACCAGTTACATTTAGAGGATTCATAAAATCAAAGTCTGTTATTTTCTTCTCGAAATCAAATGCAATTTGGTAACGGTGATAAATTGAACCAAAGTCATTCGTTGATTGATTCATCATAATATTATTTTCATCAATAATAGCAACAGTATCGCAAATATCTTCAAGTTCTCTTAAGTTGTGAGATGAAATAATAACGGTTGAATTATGATCGATAATCATTTCTCCAAGCAATTGTTTAATTCGAAATCTCATAATCGGATCAAGCCCATCAAACGCTTCATCAAGTAACAAAATCTTTGGTTTTGATGCGAGAGCGAGTAAAAGTGATACTTGACGCTTCATTCCTTTTGATAATGCGTTTATTTTACGATTTTCGTCTAAACCAAATAAGCTAAGAAGCTCGCGGTAATAATTGTCATCAAAGGACTTATAGAAAACTTTATAGAATTGTTGCATATCTTTAATCGTTGATTGACTAAAGAAGAATGGATCATCCCCAACAAAGAACAAGTCTTTTTTAGTTTCGGGGTTATCATAGACCAGTTGGTCATTAATTAAAACGACACCAGCATCTGCATGGAGTACCCCACTTATAAGGCGTAAAAGGGTCGATTTACCCGAACCGTTTTTACCTACAAGCCCGATAATCGAACCATCATTAAATGTAATGTTGATGTCCTCAAGTACTATTTTATTATCAAATTTTTTATTAACATTAGTGAATCGTATCATTATGTGACTCCTTCAATATATTGAGTATTGCATCTTGTGTTTCTCCTAATTCAAGTAATTTATGATAGATTGCAGTGAGTTCTTGATAGGCATCGCTGACAAGGTTACTGACACCTTTCTCATGCTCGCTTACAAAAGATCCCTTTCCGGGAATTGAATAGATAAGACCATTCACCTCGCATTCATGATAAGCCTTAGAAACGGTATTTGGATTTACACCGAGATCTTTGGCAAGGGAACGAACGGTTGGAAGTTGTTCATGTGGTTGGAGTATCCCCATAGCTATAAACTTTCCAACTTGTTGAATAATCTGTTCAAATATTGGTGTTGCGGTTCGTGTATTAATTGTAAACATAGATACCTCCTATCTGTACCACTTACATTAATACAGTATTACATCATGGCGTATGTGTCAAGTTTGAATAAATAAGTGAACTTAAATCATTATCAACTCGAATGTTGTATAATTGTGATAAAATACCAACGGAGGCTTTTATATGTATGATGTTATAGTAGTAGGAGGCGGTCATGCCGGTGTTGAAGCAGCAGTTGCTTCAGCCAGAATGGGGCAAAGAACAGCACTCTTTACGTTAAATGTAGATAAAATTGCATCAATGCCTTGCAATCCATCAATTGGTGGACCTGCAAAGGGTATTGTTGTTCGAGAAATTGAAGCGCTTGGCGGAGTCATGGGGAAGATTGCGGATAAGACAGCTTTACAATTTCGAATATTAAATTCAAGTAAGGGACCCGGTGTTCAATGCTTGCGTGTTCAGTCTGATAAATTAGCTTATTCGCGTGCGATGCGTGATGCAGTGCTTGCTGAACCAGGAATCGAAATCGTTCAGAAAATGGTAGAAGGTGTTGTAGCTGAAAATGGCGTTGTTACCGGTGTTCGTTGTAAAGGTGATGAATTTGTAGCTGCTAAGACCGTTATTATTACCAGTGGAACTTACATGAGTTCAAAGATTTTACTTTCTTCAACAGTTACTGTTAGTGGACCGGATGGAGATCCAACAACGAATAATCTTTCTGAATCTTTACGTGCATTGGGGTTAAAGACATTCCGTCTTAAAACAGGAACGCCTGCACGTGTTTACACAGATAGTATTGATTTTAGTAAAACGACGATTCAACCCGGTGACGATGAACCGTATTATTTCTCTAACAGTACCAAGAAGGATGATGTAATTAAGGAGCAATACCCTTGTTACTTAACTTATACAAATCCTACAACACATGATTTAATTGAAGCTAATCTCGATAAATCGAGTATGTATTCAGGCGTTGTTGAGGGGGTTGGTGCACGTTATTGTCCATCGATTGAAGATAAAATTGTTCGATTCGCAGATAAAAATCGTCATCAAATCTTTTTAGAACCCGAATCTGCGGAGTTAGATACGACTTATGTGCAAGGACTTTCTTCATCATTACCCGAAGATGTTCAAGATGCGATGATTCGTACTGTTCCTGGATTGGAAAATTGTCGTGTTCAACGTTATGGTTATGCAATCGAATATGATGCAATTGATCCGATTCAATTAAAACCGTCACTTGAAATCATGACTGTTGAAAACTTATTTACAGCAGGTCAGATTAACGGAACTTCAGGTTATGAAGAAGCTGCCGGACAAGGACTTATGGCAGGAATTAATGCAGCACTTAAAAACCAAGGTAAAGATCCACTAATTCTTAAACGTGATGAAGCTTATATTGGTGTAATGCTCGATGACCTTGTTACTAAGGGGACTTTAGAGCCTTACCGTCTTTTAACGTCACGTGCTGAATATCGACTCTTGCTGCGTCATGACAATGCATATCGTCGTTTATCACACTTTGGTCACGAGATTGGATTGTTAAGTGATGAGGATTATGAGAAAATAGAGTTAGATATTCAAATCATTGATGAATTTATTGAAGCAAGTAAAACAATCAAATTGCCACATAATCCAGAATTTGAAGCTTATTTCGTTGAAAAAGATTCACCATTCCAAGCACATGATCTAACAATCTATGATGCGGTAAAAAGACCGGGTATAGAGTTGTTAGAGGTATTGGATCTGATGGACATGGAAGTTCGTAAAGACTTAGCATTCCAAATCCAAGTAGAAATCAAGTATGAAGGTTATATTAAGAAAGCCATGAAAGAAGCAGAAAAACTTCGATCAATGGAGAATATTAAATTACCTGAAGATATTAACTATGATTCTATTGACAACTTATCAATTGAGGGGCGTCAAAAACTGACTGCTGTAAGACCGATCACAATGGGTCAAGCATCGCGTATTTCAGGTGTTAATCCAGCAGATATTGCAATTCTTGCTATGGTACTCAAACATAAAGGATAGGGTGGAAATTATGAATATTGGAACAATTGGAACAGGGGTTATTGTAGAAGAATTTATTAAATCAACACAAGATTTATCAGGTGTTTCGTTTAAAGCTGTTTATTCACGAACGCAAGGTAGAGCGGATGCTTTAGCAAAGCGTTTTGGTATCGAACAAACACATACAAGTCTTGATGCTTTATTTTCAGATTCGTTGGTGGATACGATCTATATCGCTTCCCCAAACAGTCTTCACTATGAGCAGGCTTATGCTGCGCTTAAGGCCGGAAAGCATGTGATTGTAGAAAAACCTTTTGTTGAAACGGAAGAACGAGCACAACAATTAACCCGTTATGCTCAGGACCATAATTTATTCCTCTTTGAGGCAATTTGCAATATTCATTTACCGCATTATCAATTTATAAAATCAAATTTAGAGGTTATTGGTAATATAAAACTAGTTCAGTGTAATTTTAGTCAATATTCAAGCCGCTATGATGCACTGTTAGCAGGCGAAACACCAAATGTATTTAATCCTCATTTTTCAGGGGGTGCTTTAGCCGATATCAACATTTATAATATTCACTTTGTTGTTGGAATCTTCGGTATGCCGGATGAGGTAAAGTATTATGCGAACAAACATCCAAATGGTATCGATACATCTGGAATTTTAATTATGAAGTATCCTACGATGATAGTGGAGTGTGTAGGCGCTAAAGATAGTTTTTCTCAAAACTTTGGCCAAATTCAGGGTGATAAAGGTTATATATATATCCCAGAAAGCGTCAGCAGTATTGAGTCGGTAAGTATTGTTACGAAAGATTCAAAAGAATTAATCAACATTCAAGATTTACCAAGATTAGCATATCAAGTAGAAGTATTTGAGCGTGCAATTCGTACTCAAGATTTTGCACTTCGTGATCTGTACTTAGAACAAACATTAAGTGTCGTGAGAGTTGCGGAAAAAGCACGGAAAACTGCTAATAATTATTCAAAGCCAACCCAGTAGGGTTGGTTTTTTTTTGATAATCATCTAAAACCACATTTAGTTGTAAATTCTAAGATCTCTTTAAACTGCTAATAGATAACTAGAACAGCTGTAATGAAATAGTTCGTTAATCTAATGTGTATGGCTACTTCTGCATTTCTTTTCGATAAAATAAAACCACTGTTTTCCAGATTATTTATACTTAAACTCAAAGTTTTGCCACTGATAAAATATTTTTCATATTTGTGCACATATACATAGGGGTCTATTTGTACATGTCGTAATTTTATTAGTGATTTCCTTTCTATTCACGATTCGTACTGATATAAAAAAAATGCAACATCATTGGTAAGGTAGCACATACTGCTTTTTAATTATTAATTATGATATAATGTGCCAAAGCGAGGTTATATCATGTCAACGAACGAACAAATTCTAGTCATGACACCTCCAATACCTATATTATCGAAGTAAATAGAGTGTATTGAAGGTATAAAACAGAACATAAAATATAGTTGTTTTAAGTGTACCTTCCTGTACTGAAATTAATAGATAAATAGGAAGCGAAAAAATAATAATGAAAAAAATAATAAATATTGCCATCATCGCCCATGTCGATGCTGGTAAGAGTACGCTTGTTGATGGGATTTTATCCACGTCAGGTGCTTTTAAACTTGAGCAAAAGGCAGTCGATCGTGTGATGGATCGTAATGATCTCGAGAAAGAACGCGGGATTACGATCTACTCTAAAAACTGTTCGGTCTTCTATAAAGATACGAAAATTAATATTGTAGATACACCAGGTCATGCAGATTTTGCTGGAGAAGTAGAACGTATAATCAAAACGGTTGACACTGTAATTTTGTTAGTAGACTCTGTGGAAGGACCAATGCCTCAAACACGGTTCGTCCTTCGCAAAGCACTTGAACAGAATCTAAAGCCAATAGTCTTAATTAATAAAATGGATAAGTCTGAGCGTCGTCCAGATGAAGTTCTCGAAGAAATTTATGATTTATTCTTGGATCTTGATGCAGATGAATCACAACTGTTTTTTCCAATACTATATGGTGTAACACGGGATTTTAAGGTAAGTCGTCATCAAGATGTACGTGATGCAACGATGGATGTGCTATTTGATACAATTCTCGAACATACGGATGTCTATGCAGATAAAGATACCCAGCCATTACAGATGCAAGTTTCAACACTTGATTACGACGCATATCTAGGACGTTTGGGAATTGGACGTATTCATCAAGGGGTATTGGAACAAGGACAGTGTATATCTGTTATTGATAACTTTGGGAATCATTCTCACTCGCGAATTAAAAAGATGTTTGTTTACAAGGGTGTAACACATAAAGAAGTTATGCGAGCTCATAGTGGAGATATCGTAGTAATAGCAGGAATATCGAGTATCACTGTAGGGGATACAATCTGTTCAATAGATGCTCCGATTCCTATGGAAGCGATTATGGTAGAGCAACCCACGATGTCCATGAACTTTTATGTGAATTCCTCTCCATTACAAGGAAAAGAAGGTAAGTATATTACAAGTCGAAATATTAAAATGCGACTTGATCGAGAGTTGGAGGTTAACGTGGGTATGAAGGTCGAGCCCGGCCTATCATCTGATTACTTCACTGTATCAGGACGAGGTGAGTTGCATCTTTCTGTTTTGATTGAAACGATGCGACGAGAAGGTTACGAACTCTCAATTGGAAAACCGCACGTAATTCTTAAAGAACGCAACGGAATAATGTATGAACCAATCGATCTCGTAATTATTGAAACACCTGAAAAGTATAGCGGTAAGATTATTGAGCAAATGAGCCTTCGCCATGGAAATTTATATGATGTCGAACAAAGTAAGAACAATATTCGACAATATTGGTATATCCCAGCACGCCTCATATTAGGGTTTAGAACAGACCTCATTAATTTGACGCATGGTAACGCGATTATGATGCGTGAACATTATAAGTATGATGTTCAGCAAGGAACCCTGAATACGCCCAAACGTGGGTCACTCATATCTAATGCTTCGGGTAATTCAATGGCATTCCCTATGTTTCATATTCAAGATCGTGGCAGATTTTTTATTGGTGCTCAAACGGAAGTCTATCCAGGAATGATAGTTGGGGTTACGAACAAAGAAAATGATATGTGGGTAAATGTAATTCGAAACAAACGATTAAATAGCTACCGAGGTAATGGACGTGGTGGTAAAGAAGATGCTTTGAAACTTGAGGATCCGATTACACTCACCTTAGAGTATGCTCTTGACTATATTACTGAGGATGATCTTGTTGAGGTGACACCATTGAATATTAGATTACGTAAGAAAAATTTACGTCAATAAATGAAACAAAAATATAATAAATAATTAATCAATTGATTAGGGAGCTTCGGCTCCTTTTTTTGATAAATTAAAGAGTGAAAATTTCTTTAGGTCATTTCGTTGTGAGTAAATCTACAACATTTAGTTGTATATTCTAAGAACTCTTTACAATTTAGGGTTCTATATGTAAAAATTGAACACGCTAATTAATGTGGAGGGGGTTTTATGATACGAAAAACTTGCACTTTTGTAATGTTTATCATGCTTTTCAGCGCTTATCATATAGATAATGTTTCCGCAGAGGTGAAATTCGAATTCCAAGATTTGAATAGCGATATAGGCGCAAACATGCGTGGGATTTGTAATCGTAGGGAATCCTGTGTAGGTGGGTCTAAAACTTACACTATTCAATGGCTTGGAATGGAGAGCGGTGATGAACCGGTCTCCCTAGTAATGCAAGAGGAGTTTAAGAATAATTTTTCGATTGAAATTGGTAAGATTACAAATCTGACTAAGGATACAAAATCAATCACAATTGATAATCTAGTATTACAAGACTCTATGGATTTCAACCTTGAGGATCAAAATATTTATCACAAGATATATGGATTCAAAATTCATAGTGAAACTCCGAATGCCTCGGAATATCGCGTGATTCAAACTCAGAATGTTATTAATATTCTGAGAATAAGAAATCAAACAATTAAGTTTACAGTGGTTCGTGATGGACCAATCAACGATGTTAAGACCTTACAATTTGTATTGACGAAAAATGGAGAACGATCAAAAAGTCTTCAAACAACACATCATTTACGTCTTTTAAATAAGAATTATTCATTTATAACGACAAAGTATGACGATAATAATAAGCCCTTTGTTTTTGATATCATCACAGATGGTGATGAACGAATTCAAGTAGATAAAAAAGTAATCAATGATTCAGAGTTTGAATTCCGAATCAGACAAAATATTACAAAAGAAATTCCGCTTAGAGGTTTAGGATTGGAAGCAGTTACGGGTGAAGTCGTTCTTATAAATGAGAATCAAAAAGAAATTGTGGGTATTGTTAAGGATGAGAAGGTAGTCTTTAAGAATATTTATCATAGCGATTTAGATACACGTTTTAAAATTAAACGCTATTCGCTTAGTGATGCAAGTATCGAATTAAGTATTAATGAAGATAAGTTTAAGAACATATCTGAAATTAACGTAGAACGATTCATCAATAAAAAATTTGAAATTGAATGGGGACCCAATATACTTGCTTATCCAAACGTTAAACAGACCGATACAATTGATATTCATCTTTTAGAAGATAATCAAGCAACAAATATCAAAAAGTCAGTAGCTTTTAATCAGTCGGAACTTTCGTTTAGGCTCAATCTTCTAAAGAGGTCTTCATTTTCAGTTGATGATGGATTTGTGATTGCGGCCAACGCTTCGAAAATATACATTGATCGAGCAATTCAACCACTACATATTGAGATTCAAAAGGCATATAAGCCCAAGAAGGAAGATGATATCGATCTTTCTGTAGAAATTATCACTCCAAACATTAGTAGTGGAAAGATTGACCTGAGTGAATTATTGAATGTCGAAGGTTTTGTAATTCAAGAAAATCCCAAACAAGAAATAAAACCAAATCTTGTAGAGATGCTCTCGATTGAAGGATTTAGTGTGAATGAGCCTATCGATGAAGAACCGAAAAACATACTAAAGCCAGATCCAGTATTCCTTAATGGTTATAGCGTTGAAGCGATGCCCAGTGGAAATTTTTTCCACGGTATGGAAGCAGTTTTGGAGAAGGAAATCATTAAGCAAAAAAACCTAGAGAAGATTTTAGAACAGGATCGTAAGAACCGTATTGCTTATGAATTGAGCATTAAAGAGTATGAGGATCAATTAAAACCAATAAGTGTTCAAAATCACCTCGAAGGTGAGCAGATTGAATTAAGCGAGAACGCAATGAACATAAAAAATACCGATGAAAGATATCAGAAAACAGAAGAGCAAGGATTGTTTTATGATAACCAGCAGGTTTATTCTATGGTAGACGTGAATGGTCACTCGATACCGGGTCATCCATCATTTGATACCATTCCTTTTTTAGTGGGAACGGAAGTCCCTGAAGAAAAAACAGATTTCAGCAAGATGGACGGAGCATACAAGTTTTTAGATTTCATTGAGGTTCAAAAGCGTGTTGAATTGGAACGAATGTTACTTCAAGACATTGAAAATCGAATCCGGCACCAACGTGAGTCGGAAAAGATACTAAATGAACTTTATGAAGCAAATCCAAGCAACGAAGTCCTAATCGATTCTTATGAAATAGCAGTGCCCTACTTAATTGATAGAGACACTGAGGGAAATAAGAATCAAAATAACACGAATAGGAACATTAATACTGAAAGAAAAGATTTATTATGGTTTGAGAAAACACCAGCATCAAATCTTAAATCACTAAAAAAAGACAGAACGCCAATGGGAATTGATAATCATAACGGAACAGATAAGCAAAACTTTGATGAAAAAGAAATTACCCGGGTAATAGGGAATAACAAAGATAGCGTTCTTCCCAAAACCGGGAAACAAAAACACAGTAATAATTGGGGTAAATTCCTCATATTAACGGGTGTTTGTGTATTATTGTCGAAAAGGTATAAAAATAGAATTCTTAAATAGTACATAAAAGGCAGTATTTACTGTCTTTTATGCTTTTTCGACCAAATATTTGTCTCGAGGTTTTGTTGTGGAAATCTGTGAAATACGCTATAATTACAACGTAGTTTCGATTCTAATCATAAGAATCAAATATGATAAAAATGTGTTAATAAAAGATGCATTGCAATTGGAGGCTTCATGAGTTTTTTAGAATTTATTAGTAAAATTGAAGCATTGGGGATTGTTGTTTCAGAAGAGATGAAACAACAATTTTTAACGTACAAGAATCTTATTCAAGAAGTGAATAAAGTCTTAAATTTAACGGGAATCGATGATGATGAGGGTATATTTTTAAAGCATTTCTATGACTCATTGCTTATTTCACCTTTAATAAAAGAAAACAGTAGCATTGCCGACATTGGGAGTGGTGCTGGATTTCCAGGAATCGTTCTCGCAATTGCACGTCCCGATGTCACAGTAACGTGTATCGAGCCAACAACAAAACGAACGAACTTTTTAGAACGTGTTGTACAAGAGTGCGGATTAAAAAATACAACTGTTATAAATGGTCGTGCAGAAGATGTTATCGGAGAACTTCGTGAATCTTTTGATGTCGCAACAGCTCGTGCCGTAGCTTATCTTGATATACTCAGTGAATTATGTTTGCCTTTTGTCAAAGTTGGTGGCGTATTCTTAGCGATGAAAGGAACAAAAGGAATCGAGGAATATGAAGATTCCCTAAAGGCTATCAAAATCCTTGGTGGAGAATTAATTCAAACTCATAAATTTTCTGATGATATCATGGGCGACCGCTATAATTTAGAAATAAAAAAAGTGAAGTCCGCTTCGAAGAAGTATCCAAGAAGTTATGCTAAAATTAAGAAGACACCACTGTCTGGGAGGAATCATGATCGATCGTAGAGAAATAGCTATTGAAAAAATTAAACCTAACCGTAATCAACCACGGCTAACTTTTAACGATGAGAGTTTGTTGGAATTGGGTCAATCGATTAGTGAAAATGGCCTTCTTCAACCGATTGTTGTTCGTGAAGTCAACGAGACAGATGAATATGAAATTATTGCCGGAGAACGTCGTTATCGAGCAATGCGAATGTTTGGTTTTACAGAAGTTCCGTGCATAATAAGTAATATTGATGATGATAAAAGTGCAACATTAGCGCTTATCGAAAATATACAGAGAGAAGACTTAAGTGTATTGGAAGAAGCAAAAGCATATCGCGATATTTTACGAATTCAAAAAATAACTCAAAAGGAACTTGCAACCAAAGTAGGGAAATCGCAATCAGCGATTGCGAATAAAATTCGTTTACTTGAATTGCCTGAACCCGTACTCGAAGCCTTAGGAGAGCGTAGAATTACTGAGCGTCATGCGCGTGCTCTATTAAGTGTTGAAAAAGAAAAAACTGAAGAAGTTTTAGACGAAATCCTAAATAAAAAGTTGAATGTTAAAGAGACAGAGACCCTCATTAACAAACCACGAAAGAAAAAAACAGTAACGCGTGGTATTTCTCAACATATTAAGATTGGAATCAATACAATCAAGCAATCGATTGGAATGATCGAAAAAACAGGGATTACGGTAAAACATGAAATGGAAGAAACGAATGATGAGGTTATCATTACGATACGCTTCCCTAAATAACTTAAGAATATAACAAAGGATGTGAGTCAATGGGGAAAATAATTGCTGTAGCTAATCAAAAAGGTGGCGTTGGTAAAACAACGACGAGTATTAATTTATCTGCTGGGTTAGCCTACTTAGGCCAAAAAGTTCTATTAGTGGACCTTGACCCCCAAGGAAATGCATCTCAAGGTGTAGGTGCAAATAGAATGGCGATTAAAGACAGTACCTATGATTTAATTCTTTCTGAAAAAGAAGTAAGCGACATTAAAATGTCTTTGAATACTCCCCCAATGGATTTGATTCCAGCAACAATTGATCTTGCTGGAGCAGATCTTGAGATGGTTGAGTTTAAGATTGGTCGTGAACGTCTTTTAAAGAATAAATTAATTAAAGCAAAGGATGATTATGATTATATTATTATAGATTGTCCACCATCATTAGGTTTGTTGAATACAAATGCATTGACGGCTGCGGATTCAGTCATAATACCAGTTCAATGTGAGTATTATGCACTAGAAGGATTAACACAATTGTTATCCACAATCCGACTTGTTCAGAAGCTGTTTAATCCAGATTTAAAAATAGAAGGCGTTTTACTTACGATGTTTGATGTTCGTACTCGTTTGAGTGTTGAGGTTCAACAAGAAGTTCGTAAATATTTTAAAGAACGTGTCTATAAGAGTAATATCCCTAGAAATGTTAAGTTGTCAGAAGCTCCTTCTCGTGGAAACTCAATCTTCGAATATGATTTAAAATCGGAAGGCGCTAAAGCATACGCATCTCTAGCGAAAGAAGTCTTATCATATAATAAGAAACGGAGTGACTCGAATGGCAGAGAAAGATAGTAATCGTTTAGGTCGTGGACTTGGTGCAATTTTTGGTGATGATGTATCTTCAGTACTTGAGGATATCCAACAAGGCAATAATGATGAATTTACAGGTGTTAAAACAAGCCTAAAAGTCAAAGATATTCGCACGAACCCATACCAACCACGTCGACATTTTGACGAAGATAAATTAGAAGAATTATCACAATCAATTTCAACACATGGTTTGTTTACACCGATTTTAGTTCGTGAAACGAACAAAGGTTATGAACTTGTTGCTGGAGAACGTCGTTTACGTGCTACCAAACGCGCAAATATTGAAGAAATTGCTGCGATAGTTGTCGATTTTGATGATTCACAAATGATGGAAATTGCGATTATTGAGAATGTTCAACGTGAAGATTTAAATGTAATTGAAGAGGCTATGGGATACAGTTCTTTAATTGATCGTTTAGGTCTAACTCAAGAAGAAGTTGCAAAACGTGTAAGTAAGTCCCGTAGTCATATTACAAACTTATTACGTTTATTAAGACTTCCAAAATCTGTACAAGAAATGGTCAGCGATAATAAACTCACAATGGGTCATGTGCGCCCACTTGTCACAATCGAAGATCCAAAAGAAATTGAACGCATTGCGGAAGAAATTTTAAGTAAGAAGTTATCGGTACGGGAAGCAGAACGTCTCATCAATAAAGAAGATGTGAAACCTGTTGAACCGAAATTACGTAATAAAGATTATGATTATGCACAATCATTATTCGAACGACGCTTACAAACACGCGTTAATATCGCGAATAATAAAGTGATGATTTCGTTTGATGATGATGAAGATTTAAATCGTATTTTAGAGTTGCTTGATATTATTGAGTAAGGACGCACACGCGTCCTTTTTCTATTTTTCATAGTAATTTCTCATATCGCTAAAATGATAATGATATTGTAACGTTAGAGGTGAAATTATGATACAAGAGCGACAAAATAAGTTAGAACAATCCAGTAAAAAGAATCAACGATTAATAATAATTACAGTCGTATTACTGCTCGTTGCAATCGGGCTTTTGATTTATCAAAAATCACAAGTTAAAGACCAAGACGTAAAAGATGATACCTTAGTTCGAAATGTATCAATCCCAGTCGAAAAGTTTGGTGACACACTTAATGAAAATGCAGAAGAATTCTACCAAAATCTCGTAAAAGCAGAGACAATCATATCATTTCGTCTTAACCCCTTAGATATGTGTGTTGGTGGAAATCAAAGTGTTCAAGCACGAGTATATGTCGTGAACATTGAGGAAGAAAATCCAGAAACTAAGAACAAAGAATACAAACCAGAGTACTTAATTTCAGGAGCGACAGAAATTATGTATGATAGTAATGAAGTAAAAGGATATAAACGATGGATTGATCGTTCTTCGACTATAGAAGGAATTCATGAGTTAGTAAAAGTGAATCAACTTGAGTGTTATATTCCTTAAAATAGAATAGAGGGGATTTTATGAAGTATATTTTAGATGTCGACACAGGGATTGATGATACATTTTCTATAGGGTATATGTGTGCGCAAAAAGAATTAGATTTAATTGGAATCACTATAGTTTATGGAAATATTAATGTGGAAGGAGCAACACAGAATACGCTTGATCTGCTGCATTACTTCAATAAAGGTAATGTTCCTGTCTATCAAGGATGTACGCATGCTCGCAGAGATAATGCTTACGAGCATCTTGCTGGCGGGATTAAATTTCATGGAAAAAATGGAATTGGAAATGCTGTTTTAACGCCATCACCGAACCAAAAGTCCACGGAACATGCGGTTGATTTTCTTATCGCCTCTGCGGAAAAGTATGGTAAAGATCTTGTGATTATTGCATCAGGTCCTCTTACAAACCTCGCTAAAGCAATTGAAAGAAATCCTAACGCTATGGCAGGAATTGGTAATCTCGTCTTAATGGGAGGAGCATTTGGTGTTCCGGGTAATGTTAGTAAGTTTGCGGAAGCAAACATTGCGCAAGATGATTTAAGCAGTAAGATAGTTCTTGGAAGTTCAACGCTTATTACAATGATTGGTTTGGATGTTACGACACGCGCAATCATTACGAAAAAAGATGTCGCACACTGGCAGTCATCAGCACCCGAGCTTTATCAAATTATTGTTTATTATCTTGATGCATATAAAGATGCGTATCCGTTGTGGGATGGCTGTGCCTTGCATGATCCACTTGCAGTTTTTGCGGCACTCAATCCCAATTTGATTATAGGACCTCACGTTAATATGGATGTCCTTACAGATCCAGAACAAAAGGGTCGTACGATTCTTAATCTTGAGGCGTATCGTAAGGGCAAAGCCCCCAACGTAAAAGTTGCGCTCGATGCAGATATTGAGGTATTTAAGAAATCATTGCTTGATGATATCGATTGCCTTATCGCTCAAATATCGTGATACAATGGCATAAAGGAGTGGTTTTATGATTTTAGCGTTTACAGGTGCTGGTATTAGTAAGGCATCAGGAATTAGTACATTTATAGAACAACCTGAAGTACGGGATCGTTTGCATCGCAGTTTTGCGACCCAAAATCCCGAAGCATACCGCGAAACAATTTCGGAATTATATTACATCATTCAAAAAGCAGAACCTAATGATGCTCATCGGGCACTTTCGGAATATAACATTCCAATTATCACGATGAATATCGATGGTTTACATGAAAAAGCAGGCAGTTCGCCCATTGCTTTACACGGGTCGATGCCTAATGAAAATGAACTCGCGTATGCTGATCAACTTTTTAATAAACCGGTATTATATGGAGATCCTGCTCCAAATTATCGACGTGCCTACGAAAAAGTAGATTCATTGAAAGATGGCGACATTTTACTTGTCATAGGAGCATCACGGTTTACTGCAGTTGCCACGGATTTACGTGAGATTGCGTATGCGAATGGTGCGGAAATCATAGAGATTCAAGAGAATGCTGTTGAGCAGGTTCGAGAAACGCTCGAATCTTTATTTAACGATTAAAAAGAGAATTCATTGCGCATTCTCTTTTTTTTACCTATAATATGCGTATGATAACAGATACAATAGTAGCAATTATAACGGCACTTCAAGAAAGTGCTATCAATGTTTTAAGAATTAGTGGTGTGGATGCCATCGAAATCGCGAATCGAATATTTTCTCGTGATTTAGAACATGTGGATTCGCATACAGTTCATTATGGTCATATTATTGATCCAGTGAACAAACAAGTTGTTGATGAGGTTCTTGTCAGCGTTTTTAGAGCGCCACGAACGTATACGCGCGAAGATGTGGTCGAAATTAGTTGTCACGGTGGTGTATTGGTGACAAAGAAAGTTTTAAGTTTATGTTTATCCGTTGGAGCACGTATGGCTGAACCGGGAGAGTACACACAGCGTGCATTCCTTAATGGACGCATTGACCTGTCTCAAGCAGAATCGGTGATGGAATTGATTCAAGCTCCAAATGAATTTGCGCAAGAACTTGCAATTTCTGGTGTTCAAGGGAATGTTCGTAAATTAATTGAACCCTTTCTCGAACGTCTAATTCAGATGATTGCAAATATCGAGGTTAATATTGATTATCCTGAATATGATGATGTTGAAGTGCTAACAGAAGCTGTGATTTTACCCGAAGCGAAGCGGTTTTTAGAAGATCTAGGTAAAATTCTTAAAGAATCACAGAGTGGTCGAATCATGAAAGAAGGCGTTAAGACTGTTATACTGGGTAAACCTAACGTTGGGAAATCAAGTATTCTTAATGTTCTCCTTGAAGAAGATAAGGCAATTGTAACGGAGATTGCGGGAACAACACGAGATTTAGTCGAAGGATGGATTCGATTAGAGAATGTAGCCCTTCACTTAATTGATACTGCGGGGTTGCGTGATACTGGAGACCGCATTGAACAAATTGGGATTGAAAAAAGTCGAAAAGCACTCGAATCTGCAGAACTTGTAATTGTGGTTTTCGATGCATCACAAGCTCGTGATCAAGAAGACATCGATTTATTAGAAGCAACAAAACATAAAGAACGGATTATTGTTTACAATAAAAAAGATCTCGTTAATCGAGAACCGGATGGTTTATACGTAAGTGCTTTAGAAGGTGATGTGCATGAACTTGTGAATGAAATTAATAAGCGTTATGTTGAACATACAAAAGCATTAACAAAGCCTACTTTATCCAATGAACGTCATATTGCACAGGTACAAAAAAGTTACCTCGCTATGCAACGTGCTCTTGAAGCATTGGAATTTGGAATGGAACTCGATTTAGTAACGATTGATCTAAATGAGTCTTATGTAGAACTCGCTTCAATTATTAAACCGAAAAAAGATATAAATGTGCTGGATGAAATTTTTGCACGTTTCTGTCTGGGAAAATAAATTTGGCTCCTATGGGAGCCTTTCATATCGTCAGTAAGGAGTAAGAAAATGGAATATGGTTGGATTGATTCGCATGCGCACATTGCTTCGGAAGGTTTAGTTGAATCTTTTGATGAGTTGGTAGCTAATGCGAAAAGTGAAGGCATTGATAAGATATGCATCATTTGTGGATCGTTAAAAGAAATAGAAGTAGCACTTGAAAAAACTAAGTCAGACTCAACGATGTTTGATCTAGCAATTGGTATTCATCCATGTGATGTGAAAGACACACACGAAGGTGAATTTGAAAAGATGATGGCATATATTGAACATCCTCAAGTTGTTTGTATTGGGGAGATTGGCCTGGATTATTATTGGGATGATTCAAACCGAGAAGCCCAAAAAGCCGTCTTCAAGCGACAAATAGAGGTTGCGAATGAATTTGGTAAACCGATTGCCATTCATGTCCGTAATGGAGAACTCAATGCGATGGAGGATGTTCTTGATATTCTTGAGTCCTATCCCGCTCCATTATCAGGAATTGTACATTGTTATAGTGATACGGTAGAGAATGCGAAACGTCTTTTTGAATTAGGCTTTTATATTGGTGTGGGAGGCATTCTTACATTTAAGAATGGTCAAAATGTCCGTGATGTATTAAATATCGCGCCTATTGACCGTATTTTAACGGAAACTGATGCTCCTTATCTTGCACCAGTACCGAAGCGTGGTAAACGCAACGAACCTGCTTTTGTAAGGTATACGGGCGAGAAAATCGGTGAATTGAAAGATTTAACCCCACAACAAGTTAAAGATCAAATCCACCAAAATTATAAGACACTCTTTAAACGTTAAAAAAGAATCCCTTGGGATTCTTTTTTAACGTTTAAAACACAGGGACTGAAGCACCGCTTGTTTCTTCAATAATTAATGCTTTCACTGCATCCGTTTGATACAGTTCCACAATTCGTTTTAGATCTTTACGATCTTTATCTTCAGTTCGAATTGCAATGAGATTTACATAGTCCGCATTTTCTTCCGTTAACGTTTCTAGTTTAATGGCATCTTGACTTGGGGTAAAGCCAGCATCGACCGCAATCCCGGAGTTAATCGCTGCCAGTGGTACCTCTGCAAGTGCACCGGGAAGGTTGGATGCCTCGAGTTCAAAAATATCAAAGTTATGTGGGTTTTCAACGATATCTTTCTTATCTGGAAGCTTCGCATCATTTAATTTCAAAAGACCGTGAGTTTGAAGTAATTGTAATGCACGTGCCCCATTTGTTCGATCACTTGGAATCGCAATCTTGTCCCCATCTTTCAATTCAGATAAGTCTTTAATTGATCGTGAATAAAGTCCCAGTGGTGAATAGAATGTATCTGCAACTGCAGTGAGTTCGTAACCATTTTGTTGACTCTCATCCTCTAAGTAAATATGATGTTGGAACGCATTCATGTCGATTTCTTTTGAGTTTAAAGCTGCATTAGGTTGGGGATAGTCTGAGAAATAAACCAGTTCGACGTTTATACCTTCTTGAGCTGCTTGTTCCACGACATAGTTCCAACTTTTAGTTTGGTCACCACCATGGAGACCGATGCGGACCACGTTTTCTTTAGATTTTGAGCCACAACCGACTAATGTTAATAGTGCTAAAAATAATATAAGTGTTTTTTTCATATTGTTCTCCTTAATGTGTTGTTTTCTTAATAATAAAATTACCAATGCTTTGAATGATCGATACGAATATTAGAATTACGAGTACGGCTACAATTGAAATATCGGTATTGTATTTGTTGTGACCGTATCGGATAACATAATCACCTAAACCACCGCCACCAACAACACCACCAAGTGTTGTAAGCCCGAGAAGACTGATTAGCGTAATTGTAGTAGATCGGACAAGCGAAGGGATGCTTTCACGCAAATAGACTCGCACAACAATTTGGAAGGTAGAGAGACCCATGGATTGTGCGGCTTCGATTAGGCCGCGATCGATTTCAGATAAACTTAAATCGACTTGTCGAACAAAGAATGGTGTACATCCTACTACAAGTGGAAAGATGGTACCTTCGACTCCAATAGCTGTACTCGAAACGATTTTTGTAATTGGAATAAGTGCAGTTAGTAGAATTACGAAAGGTATCGATCTAAAAATATTTACGCAGGCATCGAGAATATGATAGATTATAGCATTTGGTTTCAGTCCATCGTCACGTGTCAAGACGAGGATAACCCCGAAGAATAAACCGGCTAAAATGGAGTATATCCCTGCTTTTGTAAGCATATAAAGTGTTTGTTGGATACTTTCTATAAATTCTGGCCAATATTGTATTAGATTGGGTACAAGGTTATTTACCATTTTCAATCACCTCTACATTAATACTACGTTTCCGTAAATTATCTAAAGCTTCGCGTTTTCGTGCTCCTGCTAAAATCATGAGCATTGTACCTACAATTTCATTTTGGACAATCTCAACATTTGCATGAATGATGCTTGCATTTACATTGAACTGCTGTGATATTTCTGAAATTACGGATTCACGTGTATTTGAACCAATAAAATCGATTCTCACGAGACTTTGATCGCGCTTTAAATCTAAAATATCTGGATTTGTTTTAAAGAGATCGATGGTCTCGAGCGTATTTGTAGTTGTATCCACAAAGTCTTTAGTTATGCGTGCAGTTGGGTTTGCGAATATTTCTTTAACTGAATTTACTTCTTTAACTTCGCCATCTTCCATAACCGCAACGCGATCACAGATGTCTTTTACCACATCCATTTCATGGGTGATAATCACGATTGTTATACCTAAGTCCGTATTTACTTTCTTTAAGAGTTTTAATATTGTTTTCGTTGTTTGTGGATCAAGAGCACTTGTTGCTTCGTCACACAGAAGAATATCTGGATCATTAGCGAGAGCACGGGCAATTCCGACACGTTGTTTTTGACCGCCAGATAATTGACTGGGGTAAGCATTGGCTTTGTCCTGAAGTCCTACAAGCTCTAAGAGGTCCATAACTTTTTTAGTTACAAGGTCCTTCGATAGTTTTTGATCTTTGAGTGGGAATGCGATATTTTGAAAGACAGTTCGTGATTTCATAAGATTGAATTGTTGGAAAATCATGCCAATTTTTTTACGTTGTTTTCGTAATTGTTGATTTTGATGTTTTCGCACCGTATAGCTAGATTTTGATAGATCGGGATTGAGGTGTGTTCCATTAACAATAACATTTCCCGAGGTTGGAACTTCAAGTAAGTTTATACAGCGTACAAGAGTGCTTTTTCCAGCGCCACTGAATCCGATAACACCAAATACCTCACCTTTTTGGATATCGAGGGAAACATCTCTAAGTGCATGGATGGCTTTATCTTTTGTATTAAAAGTCTTACTAATATTTTGGAGTTTAATCATATTGTTTCGCAATCCTTTCTTGGTGTTCGTTTTTGATTGTTTGGAGAAGTTCAGGATTAGTCAATAAATCAAGTGCGGTTAAGGCAAGCAGTTGTGCACCGAGTTGGATGGAACCAAGTCCTTTAGGACTGCATGCTGCTGCTTTAAATTCCGGACTGTGACCTGCGATAAAAGTGTCTGATATGCTTATGGTTGGTTGGATTGTGGGTACAACATAGCTCACATTTCCAACATCACTTGAGCCAAATGTAGAACCATCTCGATCAACAATATCATAACCATATTCTTGAAGATGTTTAAGGTAGAGTTTGTCAAAGGAAGACGTTATAACAGTATCATCTACAGCGTTTTGGAATAAACCAAATTCATACTGACATCCAGTAGATAATGCAGCCCCTTTTACAATATTTTCGAAGCGCTTGTAGACATCTTGGAGGGTAGCCCGGGTATTAGCTCTTAAGTAGAAGCGTCCCTTCGCAAATTCTGGGATGATATTTGGCGCTACGCCACCATCAGTAATGATTCCGTGAATCATGACGTCTTTAGGAAGGTGTTGTCGTAAGGCGTTACTTGCATTAAAGACTTGGATAAGTGCCTCAAGTGCATTGATACCTAATTCGGGAGCAGCTGCTGCATGACTTGGCTTACCGAAGAAAGATACATCAACAGGATCATTCGCTAGAGTTTCCACAGTGAGACTGTGTAAGTAACCGGGATGGACACACAATGCTGCATCCACATCATCAAAGTAATGTTCACGAACAAAACTCGCTTTGGCACTTCCGTTTGGTCCACCTTCTTCTCCAGGTGTCCCATATATACGAATTTCCCCACCGATATCATCGATGATCGACTTTAATGCGGTCGCAGCGAGAATGGATGTGATACCAAAGAGGTTGTGACCACAGGCATGTCCAATACCGGGTAATGCATCGTACTCCGCAAGGAATACAATTACAGGACCGGGTTTGTTTGACGTATAACGAGCATCAAAGCCTGTCGGATGTCCTGCTACCCCAACAGACACCGTAAATCCTTCTTCAGTACAAAGTGAGCTTAAAAGATCACAGGCATAGACTTCTTCATTACATATCTCTGGATGTGCATGAAGATCTAATGCGAGTGCTTTATAATAATCGATACGCTGTATTACAGCTGATTCAATACTATTTTTCATATACTTTCCTCCTGACAAATAAAAAACGCCCATCCCAAAGGATGAGCGTGCTCATGTTACCACCTTAATTTATTAATACCTCACGGATATTAACCTCTTCAAGTTCTATCAAACTCTATCGCTTTAACGGGCGCTCCCGGCGTAGCCTAAATCTTTCGAATTCAACTACACAGCTCCAAGGCCATTTTCAGTACGCTTCCATTCATCTGCTCTCACCAACACAGATTCTCTGTAAAACTTTTCACGAACTTACTTTCCTTTTCATTGCTTTTCATCATTATCTTCCAAAATGTAATATTTGTCAACCAATTCATTTCACATTTCACATTGGGTGACATATGATATACATAAGGAGTGTGATTTAATGAACCTATTCGATAAGCAAAAAAAATATTTTAATTCACAGACTACAAAACCAATAGTATTTAGAAAAGATGCATTAAATAAGCTTGAAAAAGGACTTAAAGCTTATGAAAATCGAATCTATGACGCGTTTAAACAAGACCTGGCGAAACCTAAAATGGAGGTATACACGACAGAAATTGCAGTTGTATATCGATCAATTCGTGATGCGCAAAAAAATATCGCTCAGTGGATGAAACCACAAAAAGTTAAAACACCTTTTGTTCTTGCGGGAAGAACAAGCTTTAAACTTTATGAACCCTTGGGAAATACATTAATTATCGGTCCCTTTAATTATCCATTACAACTTGTCCTCGTACCACTTGTAGGAGCGATTTCGGCAGGGAATACCGCTGTAATCAAAACATCAGAACTTACACCTGCAATATCAAGTGTTATTCATGAGATGATTTCCGAGTTTTTCAGCGAAGATTATATTGCGGTTGTAGAAGGAGATGTGACAGTGAATCAAGCCCTTCTTAAACAACCGTTTGATTTCATTTTTTTCACAGGAAGCACACAAGTTGGGAAAATTGTTATGAAACACGCGGCAGAAAATCTCACGCCTGTTGTTCTGGAACTAGGCGGAAAAAGTCCGTGCGTGGTAACAGAAAATGCGAATATCTCCCTAAGTGCAAAACGCATTGCTTGGGGAAAATTTCTTAATAATGGACAGACCTGTGTAGCGCCGGATTATGTTTTAGTCTCAAGAACGCATAAGGAGGTATTAACCAAAGCCCTTATCAAGGAAATCAGATCCATGTATGGCGCTGATATCCAAAATAATGAAGATTATGGCCGAATCGTGAATATAAAGCACGCTGACCGCCTTAAACAGATTCTGGAAGCACATCAAGCAGATATTGTCTTTGGAGGCAGTAATGAAGGAACATATATCGAACCGACACTTCTATCTCTAGAAAACGCTCATAGTGTGGTGATGGAATCAGAAATTTTTGGACCAATCTTACCAATAATTGCCTTCGATACTTTGGAAGAAGCATATACAATAATCGAAAAAAATCCAAAACCCTTATCATTATATATGTTCACAGAATCCTACGAAGAACAAGAAGCGATTCTTAATCGTATTCAATTTGGTGGTGGATGCATCAATGATACAATATTGCATCTTGTAAATGACGCACTTCCTTTTGGTGGGATTGGAAATTCTGGAATCGGAACGTACCACGGATTTTCGAGTTTTGAAGTTTTTTCGAATTGTAAATCAATCATGAGATCAAATTCATTTCCACTTTCGATAATGTATCCACCCTATCATCAATCCAAATTTAAGTTCATTAAAAAAATATTCCGATAAAATTTGAATAAAAATTTCAAAGAGGATTTGTTTCTATTTAATAATAAAAAAAAGTTATGACTAAAATAGACGTTTCATTAGAATAATAAAGAAGAAAAATCCAAAATAATCATACGTATTTTCAAGTGAAAAAAAGCAAGATTCTTATAGGGAAATAACCGCTCTATATATAAGGATAGGAAATACGAAAAAAAAGTCATTATTTATGGGGGGAAATTGACTCGCAAAAATTTGGAAAACCATAAATATTAAAATTAATTTGAAAGACTTATGATATAATACAAACGATATTAAGAGAGGTAATAATATGAAAACAAAAGATTTAGCCTTAGAGGCATTAATTGCGGCAGTATATATTGCAGTTACGGTTCTTCTAAAACCCATTTCATATAGCTTTATGCAAGTTCGTATTTCGGAAGTTATGTTGATTCTTGTTTTATTTAACCGAAAACACGCTTATGGATTAATTATTGGTTGTCTATTAGCGAATTTTGTAAGTGATGCAGGAATTCTTGATGTAATTTTTGGGACTTTAGCAACAGCAATTACATGTTTATTAATGAGTATTACAAAAGATGATCATTTAGCGCTTGTGTGGCCAGCACTTGTGAATGGGATTATTGTGGGAGCAATGTTAGGTTATGTTCTCAATGTTCCTTACTTACCAGCTATGGGCTGGGTATTTTTAGGTGAATTTATCGCAACATTTGTACCAGGCATTTTCTTGATTAAGCCACTTAAGAAAAATACCAAGATGCAAGAAATTTTTGGATAATCACATAATTTCCCACAATTGAATTGATAACGCCAAAACTCACTTAGATAGTGAGTTTTTTAATTTCACAGCGTCTTCACAAACAAGCGAAACGTAAAATTATTTGCCAAACAAATATTCTTATGCTATTCTTCACAGGTCTTTTTTGAAAGGAGACATTTTAATGAAGAAATACTTAGTGATTATCTACATGGTGGTCATGGTAACAATCATTAGTGGATGTGCCGTGAATGCGGACGCCAATGTGGATATTACCTATCCAGTACTTAATGACATCGCTGAAAATAGCGATGAACCCTATAGGTTTAAAATTAGCGAAAAAATTGAAGATTTAGAAGAGCCTGGTGTTGAAGAACGCGAAGCTTCTGAGGTTGTCTCGGGTGGAGCCAGTTGGATCTATGCCAAGACACAAGATGGTGTACGTGGTACAAAAACAACAAAATACAAAGAAACATATAACATAAAAGACGAATTGTTATCACGTGTAGAAATTCCTGAAGCAGCGGTCATCGAGCCAACAACGCCCACACTTTACGAAGGTGGACAAAAAGCTCAAGCAGGTGCTTATTACGAAGCAAGCCGTATTACACGATACGGAGTTGATTGTGACGGCTGTAATATGAACAGTGCGGGTGAAGGCGGTACTGCTGCCGGAGTTCGTGTAAGTACAACAGCAGTTCAACAAGGAGACGGTTCTTGGTTGCCAGGAATTACATATAACGGATATTACATCATCGCAACATCAAGCTCAATTCCAATGTGCTCGATCGTTGAGATATCAAACCACACAGTAAGTGGTAAAGGAATTGAGTACAATGTACCGTTCCGTGCAATAGTATTGGACCGTGGTGGTGCCATTCAAGGGTCAAAAATTGACTTGTTTGTTGGTACAGAAACCAATATGGGCGTAACCCAAGGTTCAGTTCAGAATGCTCATGTTGAAATTATAAGCGTGGGTAACGGCTGTTAAAGCTAATGATAGGGTCTTAAGTAGCCAAAGGTCCTATCAACAAAGACCGAGTTTACTCGGTTTTTTTTGTTTTTAAAACATGATATAATTGAGCCATGAACAAACTAAAGATACAAGAAGTAATTGTTGTAGAAGGAAAGCACGATAAGGAGAAAATCCTTAAATGTGTTGATGCCGATGTTATTATGTCCAGTGGCACCCACATGTCTGCAGAATTCTTAGCATTATGTAAAAGAATGAATGAAGAACGTGGCATCATTGTTTTTACCGATCCTGATGGACCCGGTGAAATGATTCGACGTCGTATTATTGAGACGGTCGGATCGTGCAAACATGCATCGCTTCATGTCTTACAAACAAAAAAGAAACAAAAAGTAGGTATTGAACATGCAGACTGTGATGATATTGTCGAGGTTCTAAGTACCTGCTCTACTTTTGCTTTAAACAATGAATCCTTAACGCTTCATGAATTCCAATCATTGGGACTCAGTGGCGCAAGTGATAGTGCATTGCGTCGTGATTTGTTATCGGAGGCGTTCCGTTTTCCTAAATCAAATGCGAAATCATGCCTGAAATATCTAAATATGCTTAACATTACAAAAGCAGACTGCCTAATGGTTTTGAAAGAGAGTAATTATGAAAACAATCGCTAACTATTCCGTGAGTATGGAATTATTACGTCGCTATGAACGACGCGCAAAGAAACACTTTGGACAAAACTTTATTATTGATCCTTCGGTTGTCCGCAATATCGCATCACAAAGTGGTGCAGGAGGAACTGTTTTAGAAATTGGTCCTGGCTTAGGTGCTCTAACGCAACAGCTGGCGGAAACGTACGATAAAGTTATTGCCTATGAAATCGATCCTCATATGGTTGAAATATTAAATGAAACACTTGAAGAATATGATAATGTGAATGTTATTCACCAGGACTTTTTAAAAGCGGATTTAAGCATGTATACAGAACCAATAACGGTTTGTGCGAATTTGCCGTATTACATTACAACTCCAATTCTTTTTAGATTGATGGAGTTGGATATCGTCGCGATGACGATTATGGTTCAAAAAGAGATTGCAGATCGTCTTGGAGCGCATCCACAAACAAAGGACTATAGTTCGCTTTCGATTCAAATGCAATATTATTTTGATGTGAAGACTGTTCTAAAAGTTTCGAAGGAATCGTTTCATCCGAGACCAGGTGTTGAGAGTATTGTTATTAAACTAACACCGAAACACCAAACAATGCCTTATGATGAGAAAACATTTTTTGAATTTGTTAAGAAGTGTTTCCAGTTTAGACGTAAGACATTAGTGAATAATTTGAAGACAATTGATAAAGATGTTGATTATGCGAGTGTTTTAGAGTCTTTAGGGCTTGAAACAAACATTCGTGCGGATTATTTAACCTTTGATGATTATATCCGTCTTTATGGAGCTTTATATGCGTAAAAAAGCGTATGCAAAGATAACACTCTATTTGCACGCAGAAAAAAGGGTTGATAATATGCTTCATTTCAAGAATATTATCGTCCCTATTGATCTTTTTGATATGGTTTATCTAGAGAAACATGACACCATGCATATCGAAACAGATAAAACATATTTACCTAATGACAAAAGAAATACAGTTTTTAAAGCACTCATGATCATGAAACGACAATTTAATATTGAAGATAACTTTAAAGTACGTATCGTGAAAAATATCCCCGCGCAAGCAGGACTTGGGGGAGGGAGTGCAGATGCAGCTTGTGTCATTCGAATGATTGATGAAATGTACCAGTTAAATCTTACGGATGAAGCATTAATTCAGATTGCACGTCAAATTGACGAAGACACCCCTTATTGTCTTTTTAATCAACCGATGGTTGTGGAAGGGATTGGCGATGTATTAACACCTTTAGATTTGGATATGGATCTTTATTATCTTATTATCAAACCAAGTTTTGGTGTAAGTACAAAGTCCTTTTTAAAACGATTTAAAGACTTTACTGATCTGAAGATGTTTAATCGTTGTTTGGAGGCAATTCATAACAATGATTACAAGGCTTTAGTTGAGAATACACATAATGATTTCCAACAGCCTGTTATTAAACGTAATACAAGGCTGAAGAAAGTAGTACGTATCCTTGAGAAACAAGGGCTCGAGGGTGTTTGTATGAGTGGAAGTGGAACCTCTATATACGGTCTCTCCGATCAAAAAGAGAAGGTCATGGAGGCATATGAGACACTTGTTTTAGACTATCCCTTTATTAAGTATGGGAGAATTTTAAAATCTAATGATTAAACTGAGTTCTTGTTTTCACAAAGAACTCTTTTTTATAGGATTAAATTCCGAAAGTTGATTATAAAACACATGATAAGGGACATATCACCCATAGTTTACATTTACTTTTATGAAATATGACGGTTTTACCGAATGTAACAGTTTGAAATGTGTTAAAATGGTTGCGGAGGCGGTCACAATGAAATATGCAATTGTTTTAGCAGCGGGTAAAGGTACCCGAATGAAATCAAATCGAAACAAGGTTATGCATGAAATACTTCATAAGCCTATGATTGGTCATTTAGTCGATCATCTTGAAGCGGTTAATACCGATAAAATTGTAGTTGTTACAGGACACCAAAATGAGCAAGTAGAATCCTACTTGGGCGATCGTGTTGAATATGCATTCCAAAGCGAACAAATTGGAACTGGAGATGCTGTATTGCAAGCACAGCAACTTCATGGAAAAGAAGGTTCTACACTTTTAGTATTTGGAGATTGTGCATTGATTCAGCCAGAGACGCTAAATCATATCTATGAACAGCATGAGGGGCATGATTTAACGGTTATCTCTGCGCAATTACAAAACCCGGGGACTTATCGTCGTATTGTACGTGATAACCAAGGACACATTGATCGGATTATCGATTACCGTAATTTGACAGAATCCGAAGTGTCGATTACAGAAATCAGTCTTGGTATTTATTGTGTAAACAATGAGTTACTTTTTAAATATTTACCAGAGATTCGTGATGAGGAAGTTACAGAAGAGATTAATCTCATTCGTCTCGTAGAGATTTTGAAAAAGAATGGTCATTCAATTCAATCTTTACGTGTATCAGATCACCAAGAGTTTTTAGGTGTCAATGATCGTATGCAGCTTAATGTCTCGAATAAATGGTTACAATCACGCGTAAATGCAAAGCATCTTGCGAATGGTGTAACGATTATGGATCCACAATCAACGTACATTGGTACGGATGTTAAGATTGCGGAAGATGTAACGATTTACCCTAATAATTATATTTATGGTAATACAACTATTGGTACTGGAACTACGCTCTTACCGAACTGTTGGCTTGAAGATGCAATTGTTGGTGAAAATTCCACGATTGATGCATCTCGCATTGTAAACAGTGAAGTTAAAGATTTTGTAACATTGGGACCGTCATCACACCTTAGAATGAATACAGTTGTAGGTTCTCACGCTCGAGTTGGAAATTATGTTGAGTTCAAAAACACTCAATTCGGGGACTATTCAAACTGTGCACACTTGACATATTTAGGTGACGCAATAATTGGAAATAAAGTTAATATTGGCTGTGGCGTCGTAACCGTAAATTATGACGGCAAGAAGAAATATCAAACTGAAGTACGCGATGGAGCATTTGTCGGAAGCAATGCAAACCTAATCGCGCCAATTACTATAGGGGAAAATGCAGTGGTGGCGGCAGGATCGACAGTTAATGGCGATGTTGCTGATGGGGAGATGGCTATTGCACGGCCTCGTCAGGAAAACAAACCTGGATATGGTGCGAAATACAAGAATAAAGAGGGTAAATAAAAGACTATGAGAGAAGAAATGAAAGACAATACAGTTATTTTTGCGTTATCGTCGAACGTAGAACTAGCAGATGAGATTTGTGAACATTTAGATTTAGAACGCGGTAAGATTGATGTACGTCATTTTGCAGACGGTGAAATCTTGATTGAACCACTTGTTTCTGTTCGTGGAAAACATGTTTACATTATCCAATCTACAAGTTCACCAGTAAGTGAAACATATATGGAAGTTCTTATTGCAATTGACGCATGTAAACGCGCATCTGCAGAAGAAATTACAATTGTTATGCCATATTATGGATATGCACGCCAAGATCGTAAGGCTCGTGCACGTCAACCAATTACTTCAAAATTGATGGCAAATCTATTACAAACAGCCGGAGCAGACCGTGTTGTGACAATAGACTTGCACGCACCACAAATTCAAGGATTCTTTGATATTCCTACAGATGACCTCACTGCAGTTGCAATGATTGGTCAATACTATAGAAATAAAGACTTCCAAGATGAAGTTGTTGTTGTATCACCAGACCACGGTGGAGCAACTCGTGCGCGTCGTCTTTCAGACACAATTCCTAACTCAACAATCGCAATTATCGATAAGCGTCGTACAAAACCAAATGTTGCGGAAGCAATGAACTTAATTGGTGATGTTGATGGAAAAATTGCCGTTGTTATTGATGATATGGTTGATACAGCTGGATCACTCATGGGTGGAATCAATATGTTATATGAAAAAGGTGCTAAAGAAGTTTATTGTGCATGTACACATGGTATTCTTTCAGGACCTGCTATTGAGCGCATTTCAAATTCTGATATTAAAGAGTTATTGATTACAAATACAATTTCTCTAAAAGAAGAAGCACGTCAAGAGCCGAAAATTAAAGAGATTTCTGTTGGATATATGCTTGCGAAAGCAATTGAAGCGATTCAATTACATACTCCTGTAAGTACACTCTTTGATTTATTCAATGACTAGTCAAACATTTCTTAAAGTTAATCTCGTTATCGTTTTCGACACAAAGGCCGAAAACGTTTTGATGTGTCATCGACAAAAGAATCCTTATAAAGGACTCTACAACTTTGTCGGAGGCAAAAAGAATCCAGGAGAATCCGATATAGAGGGTTCCTATCGAGAACTATTTGAGGAAAGTGGAATAACCGTAGATGATATCGAAATCAGACCATTGTTTTTTACGCAATATTTTGAGGACGGTATCGAGTTGCAAGTATATTACGGTTACCTTAACCACGAAGTAGTTCTCGTTCCAGAAAAAAATCCCCTATTATGGATGCCCATAACAGAGAATTTCTCGGATGACACGCGTTTTGCGGGTCAAGGTAATATCAAACATATGATGGATTTAATTTATGAATCCAAGCAAGGTATGTAATGATTTAAGTGGAAACTATAGATATATGTTTTAATTAAAAGCTCTGGGTATATGATACCGAGGGCTTTTTTATATGCTTTGATCCGATCTTCATAACGCTCAACAATAATTTCTAAAGGAGCATTATCACTTTTAAAGTCGACAAGAATCAGTTCTGATTTGTTGTACACATAGAAGTCAATAACACCAGCATCGCCATCGATTAGATAAGGCATTTCTTGTTGGATATGTGGATAACGATAAAGTTCTTGAGTAAAAGGATGCTCGTTATAAGCTTGAAGTCTGTGCTTGAATTTCGGTTCGAAATTCTCAAGATCAGCTTCAGTCCACAGTCTATGAGGGAGCTTTTCTACCGCCTCGTGTAAGGTAGAACCAAAACCTGTGGCAAATTCAAATGACTTATCGAAATTTAAATCGCGATTTTTAGTAAGGATTGGAACTTCTTGATCTAAAGACAGGGCCAATTTCTCCGTGAAAATTGAGGAGACTTGATCTTGTTTGATGGGGCTGAGACTGTTTTCTGTAAGTTCCATGCCATCGATAACTCGTAAAACGGTATTGTGAGGACTCGCAGCAAGAAGTAAATCAACTTTTCGTTTATGGTTTCGAAGTAATTGATAATCTAAAGATGCTGGTTGATACTCTTTTACCACATCAACAAGAATAAGATGTTTTTGTGGTCTGGTTAGCGCTACATAGAGTAACCGAAGGTTTTCTTCAATCTCTTCATTATCTTGTTTAATCTCCATAACCGTTCGAATGAGATTACGTGAAACAAAGCGCATCGGCAATTCAACATGATTCAAGCCAACGCCAAAGGCATCGTCATTAAGTAAAATATCGCTGTGGTCACGCACTGCATGACGTCCCATCCCCCACAAGAAGACAATTGGAAATTGTAATCCTTTAGATTGATGGATGGTCATGGCAGTTACGATATCTGCATCTTTATTTAAAGGTGATGCTTCGCTGCTTGTATCATCCTTAAACTCGGCAACAAATCGTACAAAGCCTTGCAAGGTTGGGACTGAAGATTCTTGGTACTGGATTGCTTTTTCAAGTAGAAAGTCCAAGTTCGTTTTATCTTGTAGCGAAAGATCGTTATTGTAGACATCGTTTAGTTGAATAATCTCTTGAATAATCGAAATGAGATCTTTAGAACGCCATGATAAAACCATGGTATCAAGGGATTCATAAAGCTCAGGATTTTCTATTTCAAGTGCTTTTCGAATACTTGAAGCATCCATGAGTTTAAGAGCTGCAATTTGATCGTCAGAATAATTATAGAATGGCGATGTGAGTACTGGCACAAGATAAAAATCATGGAATGTCGTCGCGTAGTTAAGTAAAGCGACAACAGAAGCGATGATTTCGGACTTGTAAAAGCCGCTTTGATCATCAATATAATGAGGGATGTTATATTCTTCGAAAGCCTCTTTGAGATACCCTTTACTTGCATGGGATCGAACTAAAATTACCATGTCTTTAAAGCGATAGCCTTGGCTATGATAATTAATAATCTCTTGAGCAATATGTTGGGCACGGAGTTGATCAGATGTTTTATTAAAACGGTTATCAAGTTTTTCAATAATATGAATTTCTACAGGGTGTGTATCTTCGCTTTGAGCAGGAATCCCAACATTTACATGATCATGTTCATCATAAGTAATTCCAAATGTGAGGTTCATAAGTTTATCAAATACGTAGTTATTGTACTCAACAATATCTTTTTTTGAACGGTAGTTAAAGCTAAGGTATAAATTTTGGGTTGTATCATCAAGCATTAAATTCTGCATGATATTAGGTTTGGCACCACGGAATCGATAAATCGATTGTTTAATGTCACCAACTCTAAAAATATTATTACCAGTCGATATTTTAGTAATGATTTCATCTTGATATTCATTAGTATCTTGAAATTCATCAACCATTATTTCTTTATATTTCTGTTTTACCAGATCCGAGATCTCGCCATTATTCTCGTTAAGGATACGAAGTGCCATAGATTCAAAATCGTTGAAGTCTAAACAGTTTTCTTCTTCTTTCAACGATGAGAAAGCGTCTAAATAATCTTGGGTCATTTGAATTAAGAGCGAAACGGTTTCTAATTGATTGTTTAGTAATTGGAAGTGTTCATCCAATTGCATGTAATTCTCAAAAATTCGATTGACTGTTTTCTCGATTCGTTTTCGCTGTTCGGTATAAACATCATTTTTTGTATCCGCAATTACTTTGAAATTACATACCGTCGGTATTTGGTCATAAAATGAGATATCTTGTTGACGGATTAGTGATTCTAAAGTTCGGAGTCCTTCAATAACTTGAAGCAACATTGAACTTTGATCAAAATACTTCTTACCTTTTTTATCGTTTGGATCATATGATTCATCTGAGATTGCAATAATACCTTGAACATCTTTAATAATCTCACGTACTTGACGAAGATAAAAATCAAAGAAGATTTGTTTAAATTCTTGTGGAAAGTCATTGAAATCGTTGATGCTATGAAGTGCTTTAACAGATTGAACCGCGCTTTCCGGATCTTTCTTGCTGATTAGCCAATTAGCGTTATTGTAAATTGCATTTTCTAAGGATTTGTAATCCAGAGGATTTGTTGAGAAAACATCGAGTAGATATTTAAGATTGTCGTAGTCATCTTGCAACCATCGATCAAAAGTTTTTCGCATAGCTTGCCGTTGAAGTAACTTTGTCTGGGCGTCGTCAAGGATATTATCAGCACGTGAAGGATTTACCCCAATAATATAACCATAGTTTTTGATAACTGTAAGACAGAACGAGTGGATTGTGGAAATCTGCGCTGTTTCAACTAAAGATATTTGTTCTGCGATAAAATCGGATTCATGTTTTCGATATTCGTCGTTAAGTGATGCAAGCAAACGTGTTTTCATCTCGGATGCGGCCGCCTCGGTAAAGGTCATAGCACACACTTCATCAATACGGACATTATCCTGAATAATTCGCTTCATTAAACGCGCAATTAAAACTATAGTTTTACCCGCTCCAGCAGATGCGGATACAATTACATTTTGATTTAACGCTTCAATGGCTTGTTGTTGCTGGGGATTAAATGTCGTCATGTTTTATTTCCTCATCATCTTTCTTTAAATCTAAATCCTTGTCAATTTCAATACTTGAATCCTCAGGATCTAAAACTCCATTCATAACATCAGAATAGATGGTTTGATAGATCTGGGTAAGAAGTGGTTTTATTTTATTCATATCATAAGGTTTTGTCCAAGCAGTGATAACCCCATCTTTTGATTCACGCAAACCACCAAAATAGGTTGCACTATCATAAGAGTCTAAGGGTTGTTCAAACAACCAACCTTTATAGCGTTTTGCTTTGAGCCATTCTGCCTCGAAATCGATGTCTTTTACAATAACACCTTTCGCGACTTTATACTCAAGAGCGGTTGTTGTTAGGTTTGGATTTTTAAATCCGTAGTAGTAAACAGCGAGACATTTTTTTTGAAATGCTTTCTCCGCAATCATCGCATACGTAAGTAATTGCAACTGTGTACCGGCTTTAACGTTTTCGGCGGTCATTGCTAATTGAGAACTTTTGTAATCGATAACTTGTACATAATGGTCATTTTCATCAATACGATCAATAATACCGCGAAGCACGATGCCATTAAACATTGTTTCTTCACGGAACCACCGCTCTTTAGATACAACCTGAAATGATGTATCGGCCATTGAAGCATCGACAAAATCAAGATTTTGTTTCATTAAATCTTGATTTCGATCGTAGATCATACGATAGCGCGGATGAGTCATTGGAAATACTTTACGAACATCAGTCCATGGATCAATATTTTTTTTATCGTGGTAATACTCCATTACAGCATGATTAACTGTACCAATAATGCGTGGATCAAATTTAAGAATCTCAGGTTCTCGAATTTTAAGACCTCGTTCCATAAAAAATTGATAGGGGTCATTTAAAAACATTTGAAATGCGGATATGGAACCGATAAGTTTTCCATCTTCTAAGTAAATTTCTTTCGCAAGCGATGGACTTAGGCGGTGTTTGATGGATTTCCGATATGTGTTTTGAGTTAAAATCCAAGATTCAAGGGCTGCGTTGTTTTCCCGTGCAAATTGCTCAACGGGATAAGAAACCTCTTGGCCTTTTCCTTCATACGTTGCGGAGCTATACGATAGAGTCATATTGGCATTATGATCAAAAACGTGATTTTGCATTTTAAGTGTGAATTGCGTACGTTCATCTAATCGTGGATAACCCTTAATACAGCTCAAGTATGCCTCATCAATAATCCCAGTCCGTGATCGAATAGTCGGGAAATTTTTAGCGGATAAATTGACGACATATAAATGATCTTGTGGTATGAGTGGGAGTGAACAATAATCAACGATACGGAGTGGGGAAACATTTTGTTGATGTGCTTGAAGTGAATCAAGATGCTCCAACATTAATAGATAGGTTTCCTCTTTGTATTCTCCTAAATGTTTTTCAAGTAAAGAACAAAGCGGCGTTAAGTCACCATGTGTATGACTTTTGATAACGTTATAACAAGCAATCAGGGTTTCTTTAAAATCTAAATTCATTATCGCACCGAGATATTCTTTGAGTCGAACAACGTCCTCTTGAATACAACTTTGTAGTGCAAATAAATCAGGGTAAGATTCAGTTTCCCCACATAAATCATAAACGCCAAAGACATCGTTAAGTTCAAATTCAAAATGGGTGAGATAAGTAACGATATCTTCACGACGTTTTAAACCAAATGCTCCTGACTCGATTGCTTTAATTAATTGATGAATATTTGGGTCAAATGCGAAATCGAGTAAAGCACGATATTGAGATTTCATGAGATCAAATCGACGATCTTGTAATTTTAGTGGATAACCATAACGCTCGAAAATCGATTCGATAAGTGGTTCCATCATCGATTTGTTCGCAACTGCAATGGTTGCTGATTTGTACCCATTACGAATGATATCCTGCACAACGGCTTCGAGTTCACTTCGAGGATTCAAAGCAACTTTAAAAGCGATTGACTCAGGTTTTTGAGATTGTGCTTCAATAAAAGGAATGTTATGACGCGTTAAAAACGTGTACTCCGCATGGGATAATCCGTAAGCAACCGCTTCATACGCCACATCTTCTCGCACAACTGGTTTCTCAAGATATGGATCAATAAGGGATAAACATTGAAAGATTTCTTCTTGCAAGGGTGTTTCATGAGGACAAGCATCCAAACTCAAACCATATAAATACAGTTCTTGTAATAAGTCTATAAGTACATGCATCGTCTTAGGATATTTCAAGACTTCTTGAAGACGAGGGCAATTACAGGTTTGGAGTTGATTAAACACCGAAATTTCCATAGAGCGACGGTGTGTATCCGATTCAAAAAAAGCAAGCTTAAAATCACGAACAGCTACTCCGAGATAGTAATTTTGTTCAGATAATAAGATATGCTTTAAATCTTCATGGAAGATTCGATTACTAACGATGATTTTGTGCATAAAAATCCCCCTTTAATATCAATTATAAGGGATAATGAGTGGAAGTGTATGGGTCTTTTAAAAATTCCTTAAATATGTCATGATATAGAAGTAAACAAAGGGGGAAACTATGGGGTTAGTTTATGCTATGAGTGAGATCAAAGATAAACGCCAGGGGGGCCATGAATGTACATTTAATGGTTTTCTCGAGGACTATTTAAACTTTGATACTGCTCAATATAAAGAATTACTTGAAAATGTATTAGAAATGGATGATTCCATACGTGTTATGGAAAATGTCCGCATCCATATAAATAAAGATTTAGTAGCGAATAAAATTATACGCTATAAAGATGTCCATAAAATTCCGAAAGGTTATATTAAAGCGCCCTTAATTTTGTATAGTGAAGGACAAGAACGAGAATTCGCATTAATCCTTGTTGATCGTAACTATCTTGAAGCAAAAGGAATTTACTACTGCTTAACCGAACAAGGTGGAATCTTAGGGGCTTATCGTCATAATGTATTGGTATTACCAATTGAAGAAACTGAGATTATATTGGAATTGTTGAAGATATTACCAAGTGATCGACCAACGATTGCATCACTTCAACGCGAACAAGATCGTCGACATTATCGTGATACAGAAATGCTTATTGAAACAGCCATCGCAAAAGGCCAAGAAAACATTACGTATATCAACCAAAGTCTTCGCGATGACCCACAAGGTCGAGCAGATCGAATTCACCAAACAATCGCATCATGGTATTTACTTAAAAAAATGCTGTATGTTCAATATATGATGGATAAGGACACCTTACTTAAAATAAACAATGGCGATATCAAATTACATCGCCAAAAAGCAAAAGAACATTGTAATAAAATAGAATTTATACCATTTAGTGAACTTTGGAGGATATGATGAAACTAATTTCGTGGAATGTTAATGGTTTACGTGCCGTTATGAAAAAAGATTTTGAAGGGATTTTTGAAGCAATGGACACAGATGTTCTTTGTCTTCAAGAAACCAAAATGCAAGCGGGTCAATTAGATTATGATCCAGAAGGCTATTATGCATATTATAACTATGCAGAGAAAAAAGGATATTCTGGCACTGCTGTTTATACACGCATAAAACCACTTAATGTTACCTACGGAATTCAGGAAGACGAACATAATACGGAAGGTCGTGTCATAACATGTGAGTATGAAGACTTCTTTCTCGTTTGTGTTTATACACCCAACTCACAACCAGAATTAAAACGTATCGATTACCGTATGCAATGGGAAGATGATTTCAGGGAATATCTTAAAATGTTGGATGAAACAAAACCTGTTGTCTTGTGTGGGGACTTAAACGTCGCTCATAAAGAGATTGACTTGAAAAATCCTTCAGCGAATCGTAAAAACCCAGGCTTTAGTGATCAAGAACGTGAACAATTTACGAATCTCTTAGAAGCTGGATTTATTGATTCGTTCCGTGAATTACATCCAAACGCAATCGACCGTTATTCCTGGTGGAGTTACCGTGCCAATGCACGGAGTCGAAATACAGGATGGAGAATTGATTACTTCGTTGTCTCAGAGCGATTAAGAGATGCCATTGAAGCGGCAGATATTCTCGATCAGGTTCTTGGAAGTGACCATTGTCCAGTAATGATTAAACTCAATTTCTAAGAGCTACCTCTTGATGATTTCGCATCAAGAGTTTTTTTATGCAATTGTGAATCCGGTGAAAATTTAATGTTAATGATAATCGTTGTATACTCACAATCACGCACACAATGTAAACGGTATCTTAAAAATGATTAAACGATATCGGTGTAAATCCATGACTTTTGTCGATGATAATGGTATACTATCACGGTGTGTTGAAAGAAGTAGGAAAATTAATGACATTTAAAGAACTAGAATTAGAAGAAGAAATCGTAAGAGCAGTAACCGAAAAAGGTTATGAAGAGCCAACTGATATACAATCACAGGCAATTCCAATATTGCTTGGTAATCATGACTTATTAGCTCAATCTCAAACAGGTACAGGTAAAACTGCGGCGTTTGGGTTACCAATGCTAAGTTTGACTCAACCTGGAGATAAGAAACGAACAAATTCGTTAATCCTATGTCCTACACGTGAGTTATGTATGCAAGTGGCTGAAGAAATGAGAAGTTTCTCGAAGTATAAACAAGGCGTTAATATCGCATGTGTATACGGTGGTAGCCCTATTGATAAACAAATTAGAGACCTTAAACGTGGTGCAGACATTGTAGTCGCAACACCGGGTCGTTTAATGGATCATATTCGACGTAAGACAATCCGTTTAGATGATTGCCGTCATATTGTCTTGGATGAAGCTGATGAAATGCTAAATATGGGATTTATTGAGGATATTGAAGAAATTTTTTCATTCCTTCCTGAAGAACGCCAATTCGCATTCTTCTCAGCAACAATGCCTAAGGAAATCGTTAAATTAAGCGAGAAATTTTTGGTTGAACCAGAAAGAATCACACTATCTCGTAACAATCTAACTGTTTCTCGTATTAAACAAATCTATTACACTGTTGAATCAAGAGATAAAGTTGATTTAACAATTCAATTATTACAATTGCATAAAACAAGTGGAACAATGATATTCTGTAATACCAAAAAAATGGTTGATGAACTTACAACGCAATTAAATAAAGCGGGATTCCCTGCTTTAGGGTTACATGGAGACATGAAACAAGAAATGCGTTCAATGGTAATGAGCCGCTTTAAAAAAGGTATGGTTTCTGTGTTAATTGCAACCGATGTTGCAGCACGTGGAATCGATGTTGACAGTATGGATGTAGTTATTAACTACGATATACCTCAAGAATTAGAATATTATGTACACCGTATTGGACGTACAGGTCGTGCTGGTAAAGAAGGTCTTGCGATCACTTTAGTATCACGTAGACAACGTTATGCAATTAAGCAAATCGAACGTTTATCAAATTCAACTATTGTTGAAACACCACTACCAACTAAGGAGCAATTAAACGACTTAATGGTAGATCAACTTGCTCGTGAAATCCGTAAATGGAATGATCATGAACAAGGTAAACTCTTTAATATCGCGTATGAAGGTCTTCGTAATGAGAACTTTACACAGGAAGAAATTATTGTTGCTTTCATTAATAAGATGATTAGTGAATCAAACTTAGAAGCAATCAAAGTTTCAAAACAAAAAGATGTTAAGAATAAAGGTGAAATATCACGTATTGGACTATCAGTTGGAGACCGTGATGGTATCGCTGCAGCTCACCTTGTAAGTGCAATTGCAACTGCAAGTGGAATTCGCGGAAAAGATATCGGACGTATCAAAATTGATGACAATGAAAGTACCGTGGAAGTTCCTCGTGAATTTGCACAAGATATTATTAATAAATTATCAGACACAAAAATTAATAGTAAAGATGTGACCGTTACTATGGTTGATGAATTTGCACAACCAACACCACGTGGTGGACGTAACGGACGCGGAGGACGTGACTCGCGTCGTGGCGGTGGAAACGATCGTCGCCGTGACGGAGGTCGCCGTGATGGTGGTGGACGTCGCGATGGCGGAAAACGTTCAAGCGATCAAGGTCGTCGTAGCAACAAAGGATAGCAAAAAGATGGGTTTACCCATCTTTTTTTTGTGCTTAATTCGAAAATGCTACTATTTATGCTATTATATCAATAACAACACTCTAGGAGGTCTTATGGAATATAAAGCGCTCGTTTTAAATATCAATCAAGATAATGTCATACCGGAAATAAAGATACTCAATACAGATGACCTAAATCATGACGTTTTAATCAAGGTCTCTTACGCCAGTGTTAACTATAAAGACGGACTTGCGATGAGACCCAAGACACGCGTTGTAGGAGAATATCCTATAGTTGTTGGCATTGATTTCACCGGTACGATTGTTGAATCGAAAGTGGATAAATTCCATATTGGTGATGAAGTTATTGTAACCAGTCACGATATCTTAAAATATCAAACGGGTGGTTTTGCGGAATATGCTTGTGTTCCATCTTCGGAAGTGACATTACTCCCCGAATCACTCAGTCTAAAGACTGCGGCAATTATTGGAACAGCAGGTTATACTGCTGCACTTTCAGTTTATCGTATGATGCAACAAACAAATCCAATGAAACGTGAACCTGTGTTGGTTTTAGGGGCAAGCGGTGGTGTTGGTTCTGTTGCATGTGCAATTCTAGATCGACTTGGATACCCAGTCACAGCTGTAAGTCGTAAAAAAGAAATTGCACGTGATTATTTTGACGCTTTAAATGTAAAAGAAGTTCTGCATCCAGATGAACTGACTGCGGAACCTCTCAAACCACTTGGAAAGATGATGTGGACCGCTGTAATTGATCCAATCGGCGGTAAATACAGCTCCTATCTCTTACCACATCTCAATTACGAAGGTGTTTATTTACTAAGTGGTAATACCGCGGGAGCGAAATTTGAAACTACCGTATTTCCATTTATTTTACGAGGAACCCAAGTGATTGGGATTGATTCTGTGAACAATAATCTTAAAGATGTACTGTGGGGATTAATTGCTACAGACTATAAACCACGTAATATTCAAGCACTTTGTGATCGTGAGATAAATTTAGAAGATGTACCTCAAGCACTTGAAGATATTCTTGAAGGTAAAATGATGGGGCGAACAATTGTGAAATTATAAAAAGAAACCGTAGATGTCTACGGTTTCTTTTTTTCTTTGAGCTTTCTTAAGTTATTAGTACGTTGAACTTTTTTTAGTTGTTCATAATTTGAAGCATATGTTTTTTCCGCAGAATTTAGATTTTGAGGACGATAGAATTCTTCGTTTTTAAGTTCATCGGGTAAGTATTGGATTTTATGCCACAAATCATTACGCTCATAATCATACATATCTTTGTCATCAACACCGACAGCATTTAACCGAAGATATTGTGGCACTTGGTGTGCTGTTTCGCGCACTGTTTTTAAAGCAGCATCAATACCATGTTCTCCTGCTTTTGATTTCGGAGATAGTGCACACTCAATTACAACGACACTTAATGGTAGTTTGGCTTCTGGAAATCCAATACGTTTTGCGGCATCAATTGCAGTGACAACACGGGCACATAGTGCGGGATTCGCAAGACCAATATCTTCATATGCAATCGCAATAAGTCGTCGTTCGATGGAATCCATATCGCCAACATGAATTAATTTCGCAAGATAATAGAGTGCTGCTTGCACATCACTTCCACGAATTGACTTTTGGAATGCACTGAGGGCATCATAATGATTGTCACTGTCTTTATCCATGGAAATATTAACAGAGAGACTTAGTTTTTCAAGATGATTTTCTGTGATGATGTCATCACGAGTGGACTGTACGAGTAGGTCAAGTGCATTAAGGGCATAACGTGCATCGCCATTACAACTTGAAGCGATGGATTCCAGCACATCCTCCTGCACGACTTGATCGTTTTCAAATACAGAAGAAGCACGCTTAAGTATGGACACAATATTATTATAATTGAGCGGTTTAAATTCAAATAAATGTACGCGTGATCGAATTGCGGGATTGATCGAAAAATAAGGATTTGCAGTCGTTGCACCAATCATCGTGATCAGACCACTTTCCACATGTGGTAGTAAAATATCTTGTTTATCTTTATTTAAACGATGAACCTCATCGATAATCACAACAAGACCACTGCTCATTTCGGCTTCAAGAAAAAGAGCATCAAGTTTCTTTTTATTATCAGTAACCGCATTAAAAAGACGATACGGTCGTTTTAACGAATTAGCGATGGCCATCGCAGTCGTTGTTTTTCCCGTACCGGGAGGTCCAAAGAATATCATGGAATGCAGGTTACCGCTCTCAACAACATTTCGTAAAATTTGATTTTCACCAAGTAAATGTTCTTGTCCGATGATATCATCAATCGTTTCAGGTCTTACTCGGAATGCTAATGGTTTGTTCATAAAATCACCCTATATATTGTACCATGTTTACGGTAGAATAGAGATGAGGTGATTTCATGAAAATCGTTATACAAAAAGTTAAAGAGGCAAAGGTCATCGTTGAGCAAGAAGTAGTAGGAGAAATTAAGCAAGGTTATATGCTTCTTGTTGGGATGGAGACAGGTGACACAGATGCAGATATTAAAAAGGCAGTGGATAAAATAGCGTCAATCCGCTTATTTGATGATGCAGACGGAAAGATCAATTTAAGTATTCAAGATGTTGGTGGAGCGATTCTTTCAATCTCTCAGTTCACATTAGCTGCGGATTGTCGTAAAGGGAATCGACCAAGTTTTAGTAATGCAATGGAACCAACTCAAGCAAATACGATGTTTGAGGCATTTAATGCGGGATTAAGAAATCATGGCATTGATGTTGAAACGGGGATTTTCCAAACACATATGAATGTTGTTTTGGATAATGATGGACCAATCACCATCGTGCTTAATATTAAAGATGGTAAGGTAATTTAAGGTGTGGTATTATTATAGACGTTAATTGGAGATGATAACATGACAACAATACTTGATGGATTAGCTGTTTCAAAAGCGATACGAGCTTCATTAAAAGATGAAACGGAAGTATTGATCAAACAGGGTAAACGTGCGCCTTCACTAACGGTTGTGATCGTAGGCGATGATCCTGCTTCCCAAACGTATGTGAACTCTAAAGTAAAACAATGTAAGTCTGTAGGGTTTTCTTCGCAGGCTATTTCGTGTGAAGAAGATACAACCCAAGAAGCACTTTTAGAAATCATTCACACATTAAATCACGATGAACATGTGGATGGTATTTTGGTACAGTTGCCGTTACCGAAACATATTGATGAGAATGTTATTATTGAAGCTATTGATCCCAAAAAAGATGTAGATGGATTACACCCATTGAATGTTGGATATTTGGAATTAAATCGTCCAGGATTTGTTTCGTGTACGCCTAAAGGGATTGTACGATTATTAGATTGGTATAATGTGGAGATTGAAGGTAAACGTGCATTAGTGATCGGACGAAGTCGTCTTGTAGGTAAGCCAGTTTCAACGCTTTTAACCCAAAAGAATGCGACGGTAACGTTAGCACACTCAAAAACAAAAAACTTAGAGGAACTTGTTCGATCTAATGATATAATTGTGGTTGCCATGGGTAAACCCGAAGCAATTCCATCTTCATGGATTTCAGATCAACACGTACTTGTTGATGTAGGGATTCATCGCGTAGATGGGAATCTAAGAGGTGACGTAGATCGTCACGCTTATGAGATTGCAGCTTATGCGACGCCAGTTCCTAAAGGCGTAGGCCCGATGACAATAGCCAGTTTATTGGAAAATACAATGATTGCATATAAACTTAAGGAGTGTCAGCATGATTGATAAAACATATGGTTTAGGTGATATTGTACAAATGAAAAAAGATCATCCATGCAAAAAATCACAGTATTTTAAAATTACACGTATGGGTGCAGATATTAAAATTAAGTGCGAAGGGTGTGGGTCGGTCATTATGCTCACACGCCAAGATTTTGAAAAAAAATTAAAAAAAGTAATCGAAAGAAACGAGGAATTATAGATGGCATTAACAGCAGGAATTGTTGGATTACCAAACGTTGGGAAATCCACATTATTTAACGCAATCACGAAGTCACAGGTTGAAGCAGCAAACTATCCATTTGCGACGATTGCACCAAACGTCGGTGTTGTAAAAGTAAACGACCCACGACTTGACACAATTCAAAAATTTATTGAGTCTAAGAAGATTATCCCTACAACTTTTGAGTTCACCGATATTGCGGGACTTGTAAAAGGGGCTTCAAAAGGTGAAGGATTAGGAAATCAATTTCTATCAAATATTCGTGAAGTAGATGCCATCGTGCATGTTGTGCGTTGTTTTGCGAACTCGGATATTGTGCATGAGCACGGTATTGTTGGAGATCCAATCTCAGATATCGAAATTATTGAAATTGAACTGATGCTTGCCGATTTACAAAGTGTGGAAAACCGAATTTCACGTGTAGGCCGAAAAGCTAAATCCAATGATAAAGAAGCAATGGCAGAAATGAAGTTATTGGATCGTGCTAAAGAAACACTTGAAAATAACCGTCCTTTAAGTGATCTAAACTTAAATGAAGATGATGAGAAACTTGCGCGTACATTCCATTTCTTAACTATTAAACCTGTTATTTATGTAGCGAATATCGATGAAGACAGTCTTATGGATATTGAGAGTAATGAAATGTACCAAAAAGTAAAAGCTTATGCGGAGGCACGTTCATGTCGTGTAATTCCTGTATGTGCAAAAGTCGAAGAAGATTTATCAAGTCTTGAAGATGATGAAAAAGCAGCATTTTTATCCGACTTAGGTGTGCAAGAGAGTGGTTTAGATGTCTTAGTTCGAAATAGCTATGAAATCTTAAACTTACGTACATTCTTTACGGCAGGTCCTCAAGAAATTCGTGCTTGGACCTTTGTGGATGGTATGAAAGCGCCGCAATGTGCTGGTGTGATTCATACAGACTTTGAAAAAGGATTTATTCGTTCTGAAACTTATAATGTGGAAGATTTAGAAGCATACGGAAGCGAACAAGCAATTAAAGAAGCAGGGAAAATGCGTTCTGAAGGTAAAGAATACGTCATGAAAGATGGCGATATTGTACACTTTAGATTTAATAATTAGTGAAAAGAACCCCCTATCTCCATTAAATTGGATAGGGGGTTTTATGATAATAAAAAAAAGAACCATCGATTTATTTTATGGTATAATGAAACAAAGGTAAGAGGAGGGAATCTTATGAAATTAGTATTAGCTATTGTTTCAAATGATGACAGTTCTGTAGTTTCAAATGCATTAAATAAAGAAAACTATCAAGTAACACGTCTCGCTACAACCGGAGGATTCTTACGCGCAGGGAACACAACATTAATTATCGGTGTTGATGATGATCGCGTGGAAGGATGTTTAGAAATCATTGGTAATGAATGTAGTAAACGTACGGAAGTCGTACCATCTACAGCATCCTATGATATCGGACGTTATGCATCATTCCCTGTGGAAGTTCAAGTTGGGGGCGCAACAGTATTTGTTATGGATGTAGAACAATTCCATAAACTTTAAAAAAAGAAAGAACGTGAGCGTTCTTTCTTTTTAAATTAATTCAAAGTATTCTGGCCATCGATATTCCCGTATGGGCATGGGCCGGTTATTATCAAAATAGAGGACAAGTGCGGGTTTAATACCATTCCAGTTATCCACAATTTCAAAATGAGTGAGATGTCCATCGGCAATCAGTTGTTTTGCTTTCGCATGATAATTATAATATGCCATACCTTACCCCTCTTTCATCCCTATTCTATACGATTTACTAATAAATATAAAGGCGGTAGCGCAATGAAACTAACACCCAATTTAATGGTCACAAATGTGAATGAAAGTATCCTGTTTTATCAAGATGTTTTAAACATGGTTGTTTATGATAAAGTGGAGACTGAATCGGTCACTATATTCGCAATTCTTGGTATTGGTGAAACAACGTTAATGCTTGAAGAAAAGGAAACTTTGATTGGTGAATATCCAAGTCTTAAAACAGATTCAATCAATCCTTCCTTAACACTTTTTATTAAAGTTGAAGATGTTGAAGCGGAATATGAACGACTTAAGACGCATCCTAACTTAGTAAAAACGCTTCATAAAACATTTTATGATACATGGGAATTTGCTCTGACGGACCCTGATGGTGTGGTGATTACCCTTGCGGGAGGTCCCTATGAAACCGGAGAAAATTAAACAAGCAAGTCTTCAAAATAAAGGGACTGTATATGATTTTAAAGAAGAATGGAATGCAGAACGTGCGCTTGTCGGCGGAAAAATGTATTTAATGAGGGGTACGAATAAAGAGGGGGATTCGATTGTAACTGTGAAGGCGGAACCCAGTGAAGGTGCTCGTTATCGCGAAATGTATCCCGGTATCATTACTGAAGGATATTATATGAATAAAGTTCATTGGATCTCAATTCGTCTTGATAAGGGTGTGGACGAAACACTTATTGAAACACTGATTAACGAATCGTATGAATTGATTTTTGAAAGTCTCACTAAGAAAGTACAGAATGAGATAAAATAAAAAGTTCCGGTAGGAACTTTTTATTTTATTTTGTAGTAACGTCGATGTTCGAAAACAGACTCAAGTGTATATTTCGATGCGTCCGATTTGAGTATTTGATGACTTCCATCGATAACAAGTTGAGCTTTAAACTGTGCTTCATATTCAGTAATTGTTAACTTTGTACGTCGATCAAGATCTGTTTGATGTGTCTTGAGCAAATGATCTTTGTAATTTGGTTGTAAGATTCCCGTGAAGAATTCTCCAACAGCTCCAGAACCATAACTGTATAACCCAATACGATCTCCTGCAGTTAAGGATCCTTGTTCGAGGAGACTGAGTAGACTTAAGTAGAGCGATCCAGTATAAATATTACCGACTTGACGGTTATAGTGAGTACTCTTTTTAAAGTTTTCAAAAAGGGTTGGATGTGTTTCTTCGTTTGCGATGAGCTTTAGCGTTTTTAACCCAAGCTTTGTATAAGGGATATGGAAACAGAGTGCCTTGAAATCATCGATCGTGCGTTCTGTTTTATTGAGATAATCCTCATATACAGTTGTGAATAGTCTCTGGTATTGTTCGTTCGAGTATTTTCCATCTACAAAAGCAACATCACTGTAATTGGGTCTCCAGAAATCCCAAATATCATCTGAGAAATAAGAAGCGTTTGCTTCCAACGTCATGATTTTTGGATCGGTACTTACTAACATCGCTACCGAGCCAACTCCTTGAGTTGCTTCGCCACCAGTATTCAGACCGTATCGTGAAATATCACTTGCAATAACCAACGCTTTTTTACTTGGATTTAAAGCAATATGACCTTTTGCAAGTTGAAGCCCTGCAGTTGCGCCATAGCACGCTTGCTTGATTTCAATGCAACGTGCAAAGGGGTTAATCCCTAATAATGTATGAATTGAGGTTGCACCTGCTTTGGATTGGTCAATACCGGATTCGGTAGCGAGAATCACAAGGTCGATGGCGTCTTTATCCGCATCAGTCAAGATTTTTGAAGCAGCATTAGCGCCTAAAGTAACTGTATCCTGTGATATAGGACATACAGCTTGTAGATCTTGTCCAAGTCCGAGCGTATATTTGTTCGGGTCAATCCCGCGTGCGTTCGCAAGATCAACCATATCTATATACGTTAATGGGGCATAAAACCCTATTTTATCTAGTCCAATTTCCATGGAATATCTCCTTTTTCAATATGCTCTCATTATAATAGTCTCTTGGATAATAAGCAAAAATTATGTGTAATTCAAGAATAATTCACACGAAGTAGGGTTATTTAAGCATAAACTTATGGTATCTTGTGTGAAAATGAGCGGTTTTTCTTCTCAAATGGTAAACTAATGTTCGAGATAGAGATAGGCGTTAAGGAAAATGTTGTGTTTATAAATTGTAAACGGTATAATTGTCTAGCCGACATTTTAGAAGGAGTGATTTTTTGCGAGACGTAGTTATAGTCAGTGCTGCGCGCACTGCGATAGGTAAATTCGGGGGAAGCTTCTTGAAGACTTCAGCTGTAGAATTAGGAACTGCAGTGATTAAAGAAGCGATTCATCGTGCAAAGATTTCGCCGGAAGATGTTGAATACGTAGTAATGGGTAATGTCATCCAAACAGGATTAGGACAAAACCCTGCGCGACAAGCATCGGTGTTTTCAGGGATTCCCTATTCAACACCAGCCATGACCATCAATGAGATGTGTGGTTCGGGGATGAAGTCAATTCATCTTGGAATGCAATCCATTATGCTTGGTGAGAAGGATGTTGTAGTTGTGGGTGGTTTTGAAAATATGTCACAAGCACCTCACATAATAAAAAATGGTCGCTTTGGTTCGAAATTTCAAAACTTAGAAACAGAAGATACAATTCAAAAAGATGGTTTTGTTGACGCGTTTACCAATGAATTGATGGGTGTTACAGCAGAGACTGTTGCCGAACAATTTAATATATCCCGCGAGGATCAAGATGCGTTTGCATTAGAATCACAAATGCGTGCTACACGTGCGCTTGAGGCGGGGCTCTTTAAAGATGAAATTGTTCCAGTTAATAACGGACGTGAGTTGATTGATACGGATGAGTTTATCAGAACAAATTCCACTCTCGAAGGTCTTCAACGTTTAAAACCTAGTTTTAAGCTTGATGGAACTGTCACAGCGGGTAATGCTTCAGGAGTTAATGATGGTGCTGCAGCGCTTGTATTAATGAGTCGTGAAAAGGCAGAGGCAATGAATTTAGATGTTATTGCTACCATTAAAGGTTTTTCAGAAGTTGGGGTCGATCCTGAAATTATGGGTTATGCACCTTACTATGCAGTTAAATCCTTAGCAGAGAAAACAAATACAGATTTAAATACAGTCGATCGATTTGAATTAAACGAAGCCTTTGCTTCACAATCGTTAGCGGTTTGTCGTGATTTAAATTTAGATTTAGATAAAGTTAATGTTAATGGGGGAGCAATCTCAATTGGACATCCAATTGGTGCATCTGGCGCTCGTATTATGGTAACTTTAATTTATGAATTAATTCATTCAGATACAAAACGTGGTATTGCTTCGTTATGTATTGGTGGCGGCATGGGTGTCGCAATGATGATTGAACGAGAAGAACCTACAAAGTAGGTTCTTTTTTGCAGGGATTATCGCGATTGTTTAATATTTAATCCTTGACATAACCATGCTATAATAGTATGGAATTTGGAAAGAGGTACTAAAAATGAAAAAAGTTAGAGTAAGATATGCACCAAGTCCAACAGGATTTCTTCATATCGGTAACGCACGTACAGCGTTATTTGATTATTTAGTGGCAAAACACCATGGTGGTGATTTTGTGCTACGTATTGAGGATACAGACATTGAACGTAATGTTGAGGGCGGTGAGGAATCACAACTTTATTTCTTAAATTGGTTAGGGATTGTACCTGATGAATCTCCAGACAAGCCAAAACCAGAATATGCTCCATACCGTCAAATGGAACGCTTAGAAATTTATAATGAATATGTGGAAAAATTATTAGCTACGGGTGATGCTTATAAGTGTTACTGTACAACTGAAGAACTTGATGAAGATTACAAACGTCAAGTTGCGGCTGGACACCAATCAACTCGTTACAGTCGTACATGTCTTCACCTCGATGATGAAACGAAACAACGTTACGAAACAGAAGGACGTCCTTATTCTGTAAGATTAAGAGTTCCAACGGATGTGACCTATACATTCAATGATATGGTTCGTGGAGAAATCTCATTTGAATCAAAAGATATCGGTGATTGGGTTATTGTGAAGTCAAACGGTATTCCTACCTATAACTTTGCAGTTGTAATTGATGATCACTTGATGGAAATCTCACACGTTTTCCGTGGGGAAGAACATATTTCAAATACACCAAAACAAATGATGCTTTATGAAATGTTAGGATGGGATATACCTTTATTCGGTCATATGACATTAATCGTAAATGAAAATGGTAAGAAGTTATCCAAACGCGACAACTCAGTCATGCAATACATCAGTCAATATAAGGATCAAGGATATCTTCCTGAAGCTATGTTTAACTTTATGGCACTGCTTGGTTGGTCTCCAAAGGGTGAAAAAGAACTCTTTACACATGAAGAACTGATTGCTGAATTTAGTGAAGATCGTTTATCCAAAGCACCATCAATGTTTGATGTTACCAAACTTACATGGATGAATCATCAATACTTAAAAGAAAAAGAAGATGGTGAATGGTTAAGCTTCGTGAGACCCTTTGCGGAAGCAGCACATGATCTTACAAACAAAGATGAAGCATGGATTGAAAAGTGCTTACTTCTCTTTAAAGAGCAATTGCAATATGGTGCAGAAATTGGTTCATTAATCGAACCATACTTTGTTGAACCAGAATTAACCGATTCAGAAAAAGAAGTTTTAGAATGGGAAACAACACCAGTGGTTGCACAAGCATTCTTAGATAACTTACCAGAATCATGGGATGTGGATTCACTGAAAGAAGCATTTAATGCTGCGAAAACTGAATCTGGACTTAAAGGAAAACCGTTATTTATGGGATTACGCGTTAGTGCAACGCATCAAACACATGGACCTGATTTAATGAGTGCGTTATATCTTTTAGGTCGCGACGTTGTTGAAAAACGTTTAAATGAATATATCAATAAAATTTAAGCCAACTTCCGAGCACAAGGTCTTACGAGATCCTGTGCACGGATACATTCATGTACATCATCAAGTTATTTGGGATCTGATTAACGCACCAGAGTTCCAAAGACTTAGACGCATCCATCAATTAGGTGGGACAAATCAAGTTTATCATGGCGCAGAGCACTCTCGTTTTTCTCATTCTGTCGGGGTTTATGAAGTGGTTCGTTTAATGATTGAAAATGTAAATGGTCTAGCAGATACACTGTCTGATTTGGAACACGTTGCATTATTGTGTGCAGGATTGCTTCATGATGTGGGACATGGTCCTTTTTCACATGCCTTTGAGTCCGTGACATCGGTAAATCATGAAACGTTTACGGATCGAATTATTTTAGAGGATACACACGTGCATAGGATTCTTAGCGAGGCTCATCCCGAGTTACCTCAAATGGTTGCGGATATTATTGCGCATCGCCATTCACGTAAACTCTTAACTCAAATTATCTCGAGTCAATTGGATGCAGACCGTATGGATTATCTTTTGCGGGATTCTTATTTTACGGGTGTGAGTTACGGTGAATTTGATTTATCACGAATCTTAAGAACACTTATTGTTATAGATGATAAGCTTGTTGTGAAAGAAAGCGGAATTCATGCCGTAGAGGACTATATTATGGCCCGATATCAAATGTATTGGCAGGTTTACTTACATCCAACATCACGAAGCTTTGAAATGATTCTCTTCGCGATTTTTGAACGCATGAAGGATTTAGTTCAAGAAGGAAAAGAATTGGGCGATGAATTATCGTTTTTTAAGCCTTTTGTTTCGGGTGGTAAAATTAGTACACAAGAGCATTTTGAATTAGATGAATCAACCTGTTATGCTGGATTTATGTCACTTACAAAATCAAAGGATCCAATCTTAAAAGACTTGGCGTTACGTCTTTTAAATCGAAAACTCTTTAAATACGAGGATCTTGAATCTTCATGTCAAGTAGATTCAATTAAAGAACGAGTTCAAAATGCAGGCTTTGACAATCGTTACTATGTTATTAGCGATCAACAGTCTCAGATTCTTTACTCTCCTTATGTGGAAAACGGTGAAGAAGGATTATGGGTTGCACTTAAAAACGGTACGCTTGTTGAATTAACCAGCGCATCCTCAATCGTTCGAGGATTCGCAACAGGTGAAAAGAAACAGGACGAAAAGATTTTCTACCCTGAGGAGGTATAATCATGAAAAAACAAACTTATATCAATATTCGTAAAAAGGTGATGAATGAATTGCCTGAAAAGACAGTTACGTTTTTATTCAGCGGATGCGGCGTTCGTCGTTCAGCGGATGCAGAATACCCTTTCTCAGCGAATCGAAACTTTTATTATGTAACTGGCATTGAAGAACCGGAAGCTGTTGTTGTTTTTGAAAAAGAAACCAATCATGAAATCTTATTTTTACGAGAAATAAATCCAGATATGGAAAAATGGGTTGGATATTTCATGACTAAAGAAGAAGCACAAGCGATTTCAGGTATTGAAGATGTTCGATACTTTAACGAATTTGATGCATATGTAACTTCTGTGTTGGATTCAGGACTTTCAATCGGTGTTGATATGGATCACGATACCATTGGCGATGTTGAACACTCATCAGGACTTGTCTTTGCGGATGCAGTTGGCGAAGAGAATGTTGTCGATGTATTTGAATGTCTTGTACGTTGTCGTCAAATTAAGCATCCTGAAGAAGTTGAAGCAATTCGCAATGCAATCGATGTAACAGATCATGCAATCAAAGCGATGGTGGAAGAAATGAAACCAGGTGCTAATGAAAATGATATGGCTGCACGTTTCTTGTATGAAGGCAATAAGGCGCACGGTGATTTAATGTTTGACACAATTTGTGCAAGTGGTAAGAATGCGACAGTCCTCCATTACATCTCAAACAATCAACCGTTAAATGACGGTGACCTTGTATTATTAGACTTAGGAATTCGTGTAAACGGTTATGGTGCCGACATTTCTCGTACGTTCCCAATTAATGGAACGTTTACACCACGCCAAAAAGAAGTTTACCAAGAAGTCTTGAATACTTTCCACATCATCAATGAATCCGTGAAGCCAGGTATTTCGATAATGGAATTGAATGAAATCTCAAAAGAGACTTTAGGTCAATCATGTATAAAACTAGGACTTATTGATAACGTTGAGGAAGTAGGTCGTTACTACTACCATAGTATTGGGCATTCACTCGGTTTGGACACACATGACGTTTGGCTTGATCGTGGACAACCGCTTGTACCAGGAAACGTTATTACTAACGAGCCGGGGCTTTATATTGCGGAAGAAGGAATCGGAATTCGCATTGAAACAGACCTTCTCGTAACCGAAAATGGGTGCGAAGATTTAGCCCCACAAATCATGCGGGAAGTAAGTGAAATCGAAGCGTATTTTGTGAAGTAATGTGAATGTAAAATGAAAGTGTGTGTATTGAAGCACACTTTTTTACTTTATGTAATAAACATGTTGACATTGTTGTTCAAAGCCATATAATACATAGGTGAAATACGTAAGGGGGATCTCCATCAAAACTAAAGTCACTATTAAGCAAAAATCTCGTGATGAATCATTTCATCGAACGGATAACCAAGCTGATCTTATAAACTACGGATTGTATCAACGCATAATGTATGACGAGGAAGAAGCATATGTTATTCTTGATTTCACCAATGACGAAGTGTCATTTAAGCGGCAAGGTGAATGGTTAACACAAGGAGTTTTCTGTAAAGGCGAACAAACAGAGTTGCTCGTCTCAAGCGCACAGGGAATTTTGGTGTTCGAGGTTGAAGTAGAAACATTAGAAGTTAGAAGTGGTCTTCTTTATATGAGGTATCATTTGAAGCAAGCTGGGTCACATGTTGATACGCTTGAATTCGAATGTAGGTGGGAACCGGAGGTATAAACTATGTCATCAAAATCATTAAGTGATATTGCATATGAAAAATTAAAGAGAAAACGTAAAGAAATTGTATTTAGTAAATTGTGGAAAGAAGTCGCTGAAGAAGTAAATTTCTCAGAAGAAATTTCAAAAAGAAAAGTGGCATCATTCTATAATGCAATGATGATGGATTCACGATTTATCTCATTAGAAGGAAATAAATGGGATTTACGCGAGCGTCATACTTTAGAAAGTTTACAAATTGACCCTGATTTATTAGATACTTATGACGATTATGACGAAGATTTCGAAGAATTTGAGATTGTTCCGAGCATTGAGGAAGAATAATTGAAGTCTTTGGTTGAACTCATATATTAAGTTTGCTAAAATATAAAAGGGCAGCAGCTTCCAAATTTATTGGGAGCTTTTATTTTTGTAGTAGAAGGAGATTAGACATGGCAACAAAGTATATATTCGTAACCGGAGGTGTTGTATCCGGAATTGGTAAAGGAATTATCGCTTCATCGATTGGGCGATTGCTCAAAAATCGTGGCATGAAAGTGTTCATGCAAAAGTTTGATCCATACATTAACGTAGACCCAGGAACAATGTCACCATACCAACATGGTGAGGTTTTCGTAACTAAAGATGGTGCCGAAACAGACTTAGACTTAGGTCATTATGAACGCTTCATTGATGAAGAGTTAACGAGAAATGCCAGCATTACTACAGGTCGTGTCTACTCAAGTGTTATTAATAAGGAACGTAAAGGTGCCTATTTAGGAGCAACAGTTCAAGTTATTCCACATATCACAGATGAAATTAAAAATAAAATCTATGATGCAGGAAAAGAATCGGGAGCCGATGTTGTTATCACTGAAATTGGTGGTACAGTAGGGGACATTGAATCACTTCCATTTTTAGAAGCGGTACGTCAAGTCCATGCGGAAAATAAAACTGAGGATGTTGTGTTTGTTCATACAACACTGATTCCTAAAGTTCCTGCAAGTAACGAATTCAAAACAAAACCAACTCAACATAGTTTTAAAGAGCTTATGTCACACGGTATTAAAGCTAATATTATTGTTACACGTTGTGATGAGCCTTTAACTCAAGATATGAAGAATAAGATTGCGCTTTTCTGTGATGTTAATGACAATGCGATTATTGAATCACGAAATGTGGAAAACTTATATGAACTTCCACTTTCATTCCAAGCGCAAGGACTTGATAATTATATTCTTCATAAATTTGGATTAGGTGATTTACCTGCAGCGGATATGACGGAATGGTCTGCAATGATTGACAGCGCAAAAAACCTACAACATAAAGTTAAAATTGGTCTTGTTGGGAAGTACGTTCAACTTCATGATGCTTATTTATCTGTAAGTGAAGCACTTTTACATGCGGGTTATGCATGCAGTAGTGAGATTGAAATTGAATGGATTGACTCAGCTGAGATTACAGCCGAGAATGTTACAGAAACACTTAAAGGGTTAGATGGTATTCTTGTACCTGGAGGATTTGGATTACGTGGTGTGGAAGGTAAAATCTTAGCCGCACAATATGCACGAGAAAATAATATTCCTTACTTTGGAATTTGTTTAGGAATGCAAGTAGCGATGATTGAGTTCGGGCGTAATGTATGCGCGTTAGAAGGTGCACACTCAACAGAACTTGTACCCGAAACAAATTATCCTGTAATTGATCTTATGGAAGATCAATTACAACATACAGATCTTGGTGGCACATTACGTTTAGGTAATTATCCATGTCAACTTGATCACGAAGGTAAAGCATACGGACTTTATAACAATGAAGATGTAATTTTTGAACGTCATCGTCATCGTTATGAATTTAATAATAAATATCGTGAGCAATTTGAGAAGGCGGGAGTACGCTTTAGTGGTTTAAGTCCTGATGGACAATTAGTGGAAATTATTGAGCTTAAAGACCATGATTATTTCGTGGCATGTCAATATCATCCAGAGTTTAAGTCAAGACCAAACCGTTCACATCCATTATTCTATGGATTTGTGAATGCGTCTTTGCAATTTTCGAAAAAAAGAGTAGAATAGATATATAAATAGGAGGAATTTATTATTATGGCATTAGTATCAGCTAAAGGCATTTTGGAAGCAGCACGTGACGGACACTACGCTGTACCAGCAATTAACATTAATAACTTAGAGTGGACAAAAGCAGCTCTTCTTCAAGCAGAAGAAATGAAGTCACCTATCTTGTTAGCAGTATCAGAAGGTGCTGGTAAATATATGACAGGTTACAAAACAATCGTTGGTATGGTAAACGGTATGTTAGAAGAACTAAATATTACAGTTCCTGTAGCATTACACTTAGACCACGGTAGTTTTGAAGGCGCTAAAGAATGTATCGAAGCAGGATTCACATCAGTAATGTATGATGGATCACACTTACCATTCGAAGAAAACTTAGCACAAACAAAAGCAATCGTTGAATTAGCTCATTCAAAAGGTGTTTCAGTTGAAGCTGAAGTAGGTTCAATTGGTGGAGAAGAAGACGGAATCATCGGTACAGGTGAACTTGCAGATCCAGCAGAATGTAAAACAATCGTTGACACAGGAATTGATTTCCTAGCAGCTGGTATTGGTAACATTCACGGTAAATACCCAGAAAACTGGGCAGGTTTAAGCTTTGAAACTTTAGAAGCAATTAAAGCTGCTACAGGAAGCATTCCTTTAGTATTACACGGTGGATCAGGAATTCCTGAAGACCAAATCAAAAAAGCTATTGAATTAGGTGTTTCAAAAATTAACGTGAACACAGAATGTCAATTAGTATTTGCTGAAGCAACACGTAAATACATCGAATCAGGAAAAGATTTAGAAGGTAAAGGATTTGACCCTCGTAAACTTTTAGCTCCTGGTACAGATGCAATCCGTGCTATAGTTAAAGAAAAAATTGAAATGATGGGTTCAGCTAACCAAGCTTAATTCCAATCAATCAAGCATTTATAAACCATCGTCATCTTAGAGGACGGTGGTTTTTTTGTGCAATCATGTCAGATATAAACAAAGTCTCGTGAAACTGAAACAATTTAAAATATTGATGCCTAAATATTCACAAACTTTAAGTGTGTACCCTTGTATTGGCTTTATACTCAACGTAAGATTACATTTGGAACTTGGAGGAGACTTATGTATTCATTAGATGAAACTATAGAACGTGTATCTGATTTAGGGGTTATGAAGGTACATAAAACAATGAAGCAACGTTGTATTTTAGGGTTTATTGCAGGGGCAATGATTTCTCTAGGCTATCTCGCATATATTAAAATCGTAGCTACCGTCGATGGTGGACTTGGTAATGTTTTGGGTGCCAGTGTATTTCCAATTGGTTTAATTGTGATTTTGCTTGCCGGTGGTGAGTTAATTACAGGAAATATGACTGTAGTGGGTACTTCTTATGCAAATCAGAAAGTTACGTTAAAAGAGCTTTCAATCAACTGGCTTGTTATTACACTTGCGAACTTAGTAGGTGCAGTTTTTGTAGCGCTCATTTTAGGGCGTGGCGAATTAAGTCACTATACAGAAACGGTGAACCGTTTAGCAATGGGGAAAGCATCGTATTCACCGATGGCAACGTTTGTTTCAGGGATTGGTTGTAATTGGTTTGTAGGCTTAGCGGTGTGGCTTAATGTGGCAATCAAAGATGGTGCAGGAAAGATTATGGGGATTTGGTTCCCAGTGATGGTTTTTGTATTACTTGGCTTCCAACATAGTGTAGCGAACATGTTTTTATTAACAGCAGGTATGCAAAATGGGGTGATTCAATTTTCTGAATTCGCATCAAACATTTTCTTTTCTTATATGGGTAATATAATTGGTGGTGCGGTATTAGTAGGTTATCTTTATACGCATGCATCCCATGCAAAGAATCACATTTCGTGATTCTTTTTTTATTCTTGAGGGGATATAGGCTGTTAGAACTGTTTTCACGCTATTTGGATATGTTTTGATCGGTTGTTGGATAAATGATGTCTAGAGATGATAATTATCGCTTATGGCCGCTTTAACGCCCTTGTAGGACAATTGGGTTCTGTTGTAGTTAAACGTTTGAATTGTGAATTGTACTTGATTGATTGCATCTTTTTCAGGGGACTTTAGATGAGATTTTTATGCTTCTATTGAATTTGTGGAAATAGAAAATGAGAGGTCAATTTGTCTCAAATTGTATTTTGCGTTATACTATTTATATCATTATGGTAAAAATTATCATAAGTGACTCTTAATTAAGTTGTGCTTGAATCAACATTCTGAATGAATTTTAAGGGAAATGTCGCGTACATTTTTTTTTATGCGGCTGCATTAAAATAGGAGGAAAATATATGATCGAATACAGAAATGTTAAGAAAGTTTATAACGATAAAGTCGTTATTGAAAACTTAAATCTAACAATAAAACAAGGGGAATTTGTATGCCTTATCGGACCATCAGGTTGTGGTAAAACAACAACATTAAAGATGTTGAATCGGATTATCAAACATGATGGGGGAGAAATATACATTAATGGTCAAAAGATTGATGAGATGAACGTGATTGATTTACGTCGTAATATTGGTTACGTAATCCAACAAATTGGTCTTTTTCCCAATATGACACTCGCTGATAATATAGCGATTGTTCCAAGGCTTTTAAAGTGGGATGAAACGAAGATTGATGAACGGGTAAGGGAATTGATGCCTTTAGTCGGTATGCCTTATGAGACATATGCAAATCGCTTCCCATCTGAACTAAGTGGTGGACAACAACAACGTATCGGGGTTTTGCGAGCACTTGCAGCAAACCCACCAGTGATACTTATGGATGAACCTTTTGGTGCTTTAGATCCTGTAACACGAGATACGTTACAAGATGAAGTTAAGTCTATTCAAGAAAAACTAGGGATTACCATTGTATTTGTTACACATGATATGGATGAAGCAATTAAGATGGCCGACACTATTGTATTTATGGAAGATGGTAAAATTGTTCAGAAAGCAACACCTGAAGAAATGTTACGGAATCCTGCTACCAAGCAAGTTAAACAATTTATGGGGAAACAAATGCATGAGAATGGATCATCATTTGACTTAACTTGTGGTGATTTAATGAAACCAAATGTATTTAAGGTTTTTGATCGAAGACCTATTATGGAATGTTTAGGTTTAATGCGTACGCGTGATTTAAACAGTGTTGTTGTTGTGGATGAACATAAAAAATATTTAGGTGTTGCATGGATTGATGAACTTATTTCAAAACGTGATACGTATCAACGTGTATCGGAAGTGGTTGAAAAAAGTGTTCCTGCATTCAATCAGAATGAGGATGCTCAACAAGCAATTGGAGAAATTACCGAAAACAAACGTGATTATGTCATCGTGATAAATGATGATCGTGAAGTAACTGGAATTATTACTCGTGGTTCGATTGCCCGAAGTCTTACTAATGTTGTTTGGGGTGGTGATGGTAATGAGTAGTGCTATCCTTCCAGAACTTATTAAAGCGATTTTCACGCATATAAAATTTGTGGTGGTTGCGGTAACACTTGGATCAATCATTGCGATCGTCTTAGCGTCCATATTATCCCGTTTTAAAAAGATTTCTAAGTATGTAATGCCTATTATTGGTTTATTTCAAACCATACCGGGGATTGTTTTTATTGGAGTGCTTTTTGTTTATACGGGAATGCGTCCTAAGACAATCTATATTGCTCTTACCGCGTATGCAATTTTCCCCGTCTTAAAAAATACCTATGCTGGAATTTTAGATGTGGATGCCAGTTATGTAGAAGCGGCACGTGGTATTGGAATGACCCAGTGGCAATCACTTCTAAAAGTAGAATTACCGATGGCAGTACCTTCTATATTTGCAGGAATTCGCATGTCGACTGTATATACTGTAAGTTGGGCTGTCCTTGCCGCTATGATAGGTCAAGGTGGCTTGGGCGTCTTTATTTATCGCGGAATTGACACCAATGTTCAAGAAACAATTCTTATTGGAGCGATTCCATCCGCCATCCTTGCGATTTTAATGGGATACTTTGTGGATTATCTCCAAACAAAGTTTATGCCAAAAGGACTAACAACAGGAGGTGCACAACATGACCGTTAATATGGTATTAGAACATCTATTTCTTGTTTTAGTTTCTGCGTTTTTCCTACTTATCTTAGGTCTTATTATTGGAATGATTGCTTATGTATATCCGAAATTTAAGAAGCCTATTTTGTTACTCGTGGATATTCTTCAAACAATACCAACGCTTGCAATGCTTGGGATTTTGATGGCGTTTTTTGGACCTACAAAGAAAACCGTAATTATTGGTTTAGTGCTTTATTCCTTACTTCCCGTTGTTTTAAATACGGTAACAGGATTGGAAAGTGTTGATCCAGGAATTCGAGAAGCAGCACAAGGTATGGGAATGACAAAAATCCAAAGACTGTTTAAAGTAGAATTACCGATTGCATTTCCTTTTATTTTCTCAGGGATGCGTATTGCGGTGGTTACTTCCGTCGGAGTTGCCGTCTTTGGCTCACTTGTCGGAGGTGGTGGTTTGGGATCCATTCTCTATCGGGGAGTTCGAACTCAAAATATGAAATTAATTGGTTATGGAACCCTTGCTTTAATTGTAATATCGCTTGTAATCGATACGGCGATGGGACAATATGAAAAACATCTTAAACTAAAACAAGGAGGTAAAACAATATGAGAAAAAAAATAATCATTTTAATCATCTCCTTACTTTCGCTTAGTGGTTGTGGTAGTCGCCAAGAGGGAGATCTGGTAATTATTGATGGCGATATTGCGGAAATGAATGTCGCAACGTATATGGCTAAAATTATGATTGAAACCTATACAGATTATTCCGTTTATATTCAACCTTCAATGGCCTATAATTTAGCTTTTGATCAAATTAAAAGTGGTGCGATGGATATGACACTCAGTTGGGATGGAACGGTATTAACAACGTTTTTAAAACAAGACCCTCAAGATATTCCTTCAAACCAATCATTATTTGAATTCACAAATAACCTTGCACAAGAAAAAGCTAACGTTAAGTTACTGGAACCTTTAGGATCCGAGAATTCATATGTGGTTGCGGTTACCGATGCTTTAGCGGAAACCCATAGCTTAAAAACAATTTCTGATTTAAAGCCGATTGCTAGTGAACTCATTTTTGCTGCAGAACATTCTTTTTTTGATGATAATGGATCGGTTCGTTATAAGCCATTAACGAAGTTTTACGATATGGAATTTAAAGAAGCAAACTCAATTGATATTGGTTTAAAACTTGCGGGATTGGATAGTGACAATATGGATGTTACGCTTGTGACAAGTGCGGATGGAATGGTGAATCGTTATCCTGTAACGATGCTGGAGGATGATTTGAATTTCTTTCCTCGTTATCAATCGGCATTCCTCGTTCGTTCGGATTTGGAAAAAGACTTCCCCGGTGTAGAAGCGGTGTTGGAAAAACTATCGAATTCGATTACGACCGATGAATCGCGTCAACTAAATTATCATGTTGATGTGGAAGTTAAAAACCCTGAAACGGTAGCTCGAGACTTTTTGGTTAAGAAAAATTTAATTAATAAGTGATGAAATAATTCCCAAATACCTATGTACCATTGCGAATGGGATATTCAAAGATTATGAATATCAAATGAGAGATGGTGGATAGGTATATTTTCTATTCATTATCGGTTATAATATCAATGGACAAAAGGAGTTGTTTGAATGGCAAAAGTTATAAAAATTGAAGGTGGACATCGATTAAACGGCAAGGTAAGAATTAGTGGAGCAAAAAATGCTACTGTAGCATTGATTCCTGCAGCCATTCTCGCATCTGATAGTGAAGTTAATATTTATGGCGTTCCTAATATTTCGGACGTTGAATCTTTATCAGTATTATTAAGAGAACTTAATGTAAATGTATCCTCACCAACCCCTGATCACTTCCAAATTGATACTACAGGTATGAAAAATGTGGATTTAGATCATGAAGCAGTTACAAAATTACGTGCATCATATTATTTTATGGGAGCACTTTTAGGAAAATATCGTTATGTGAAAATGCAAATGCCGGGAGGATGTTATTTAGGACCCCGACCTTTTGATTTACACTTAAAAGGATTTGAAGCATTAGGTGCTTCAATTGAATATAAACATGGTTTTTATGAAATTTCAGCAGAGCGTCTAATTGGTGCGAAAATCTATCTTGATTTTCAATCTGTTGGGGCAACAATCAATATTATGCTTGCAGCGGTTTTAGCTGAAGGTAAGACGATTATTGAAAATGCTGCGAAAGAACCTGAAATTATTGATGTCGCAAACTTTTTAAATAAAATGGGTGCGAACATTCGTGGTGCGGGTACAAACGTGATTACCATTGAAGGTGTCGAACGTTTGACTGGAAAACCACACGAAATGATTCCAGATCGCATTGAAGCAGGAACTTATATTATTATGGCGGCAGCAGCTGCAGATGATATGACCATTGAGAATATCATTCCACAACACTTAGATGCTTTAATTTCGAAATTAATTGAGATGGGTGTTGATATTGAAGTCGGTGTGGATTATGCACATATTCGCAAATCTGAGAAACCACTTGAAGCAATCGATATCACAACGCAAACCTATCCAGGATTCGCAACGGATCTCCAACAACCGCTTACGGCTTTGCTTACACAAACGCAGGGTCATTCTACGGTTAAAGAAACAATCTATGCGGAACGTTTTAAACATTGTAATGAGTTAAACCGTATGGGAGCAAGCATTCAACTGATGCCAGCACAAGCTTCAATTGAAGGTCCTTCAAAATTATATGGATCTAAAGTAGAAGCAACGGATTTACGATGTGGTGCATGTCTTGTGATTGCAGGGCTTATCGCTGAGGGCGTAACAGAGATTAGTGAAATTTATCATATTGATCGTGGTTACGATGATATTGATAACAAACTAACATCTTTGGGCGGCGTTATTTGGCGTGAAGAGAAAGCGTAATTTTAAATCTTAATCTTTGTGAAATCAAAACGTTTGTATACAAATTACAAACGTTTTTTTGTGAAATACGTGAATTTGTGAACATTGTTATTTCGGTAAACGCTTACAATATGAGCCTTAGTCATGTACATTTTTAGATATATGATACACTTGTATTACTAAAAAGGAGATGTGACCATGAAAGACTCAAGAACCGGTTATGTTCGTAAATTTGAAACAATGGGGATGGTGGACGGACCGGGAATTCGTACCATTGCATTCTTGTCAGGATGCCCATTACGTTGTTTATTTTGCCATAATCCTGATATGTGGAAAACTGATCCGGAAGATGCCATTACTGTTGATGAATTAATGGATAAACTCCGCCGATTCAAGCCTTATTTTGGTGAAGATGGTGGTGTAACGTTCTGTGGTGGTGAACCGTTAAATCAACCCGAATTTTTATATGAAGCAATGAAAGCGTGTAAAGCGGAAGGAATCAGTACGTGTTTGGATACTTCTGGCTTTGGTCGTCCGGATACTTTTGATGATATCCTAAGTGTTACAGATACAATTCTCTACGATATTAAGGGATTGGAAGAAAAAAAATATCGTGAAATGACCAGTGCTCCAATTCGTGTTACACATCAATTCCTAGAAAAAGCTCAAGAACATGGTGTTGCGACATGGATTCGTGTTGTAATCGTACCGGGATTTCATGATACCTATGAATATATGGATGAACTTGCGGAATACATTGCACCGCTCAATAATATCGAGCGTATTGAGTTACTTCCATACCATACAATGGGTGTGAATAAGTATGAACTTATTGATAAGGAATATCCACTAGAGGGTGTACCACCAATGAATCGCGATGTATGTGCGGATTTACAAACTTATTTACGAGAAAAAGTAGAAAAATTACGCAAAGAATTATAAAAAAGGCCTGTTCATATGAACAGGCCTTTTTCTTATTTCACCACCAGAGTATTGCTTAAACCGTTTGATTCGTAAGTGATTGTGAACCCATCGGTTCCATGTTTGAAATGATGTTGGAGGGTTCCAAGGGTACTTTGTTTCTGACTATCATTAAGATTTGAATACGAGTTACTCATGCCATTCATTGTGACAGAATAAGATCCAGATGTTCCATGTGGAAATTCTGTATAAGCAGCCATAGCATCCGATTGAATGTTTAAATTTCCAATAACAGAGGTAATGTAAGCCGAGGTATTTAAACCATTAAGTTTAATGGTACCAGCACCATCATTTACCGTTAATTTCGCATTCATACTGTCAACTTCAAAATCAGCGACAAGTTTGTTTGCGGTAATGTTTGTGTTCATCCCATCAATGGAATAGGATCGTAAGACATCATCACCAAGACCTTCGAGAAGGATATTTGATTTGATGGTATCGATATGCATCTTTCCTTTGTAGGAAGCAGGAATTTCAATTTCAAGTGAATCAAAATTAGCGATATCACATTGTCCGAAGGTACATGTGCTTGGGATTGTTGCAACAGTAAGGGTTTTGTTGTTTATTTCACTACGATATTGCTCAAGACTACCAAATCCTTTGACGGTAATTTCAGGTTGATTAACATATTTTACGGTTAAAGTATTGATCTGTCCGGTCTCAATGTTGATCTCGTTGACCGCTTCGTTGAAGACGTGTTTAACTTCTTGATAACTACTTTGGTTTGCTTCAGAAGCACTGTCATTTAAGACGTTTTTTAAAGGGATTCCTATTGCGAAGCTTAGACATAATAAACCACTGACTACAAATACAATGGGTATCCAAATTTTTCGAATGTTTTTCATCTATGCTTTTCCTCCTAAATTCGATTTAAAGAAATTTTTGACACAATAATTGAGACCTCGAAACCCGAATAAAGTAAGCCAAGTCATACCAATTCCGAGAAGGAACAATCCAAGTGATGCGAGTGCGAGAAGACCAAAGGTTGGAATTGTAACCATAGGGAGGACACCTCCAAATAGTAGGGGGATTGAGCAGAATGTAAGGACAACTCCAGATATAAAGAAGGCAAATAAAACAGCATACCCTGCTAGTACTGGTCCAATAAGAATTATTGCGATAAATACTTTTAGAAGTACTGTCATGATATATGTCGATGAAGCACTGTTTGGTTCATGGTGTGGTGGTTCTTCATAAATTCTTCCGCCCGTATATTGGCGTGCCATTTCAATCGGATCACCAAGTGTTCTTGAGATTTCAATTTCATCTTTGCCTTCAGCAAGTCCAAATTCAAAGTGTTCATGAACATCTTGAATAATATCGTCAATTTCATTTTGTGGTAAAATCTGTAGATTTTTTCTGAGTATGTATAGGTATTCGTTTTTAGTCATGGTTTTCTCCTCCCAATAATTCATTTACATGGCCGGTAAATACGTACCATTCATCGATGCGCGCTTTTGTATAAGTTTTTCCGCGATCGGTTAATTCATAATATTTTCGTGATGGACCTTGAGATGATTCCACGAGTTTTGTGGAAACATAACCGTCATCTTTAAGTCGTTTTAAAAGTGGATAGATTGTACCCTCAGTAATTTCGATGGTTTCTGAAATTTTACTGATTAATTCATAGCCATAATATTCTTTTTGAGATAGGAGAGATAGAACACAAAGTTCTAAGACACCTTTTTTAAATTGAGTATTCATAAGCTCACCTCGTTAATACAATATATCACACAGTACCTTTTTATACAAGGTAGTGTTTTGTAATTTATTTCTCACTTGTATTTAATTGGTGAATTTAGAGATATACCGTTGGTGTTTAAGGTATAATAAAGTTAGTTTAGGAAGTATGAAAGGAAATTCAATGGAAAAGACCGAGTATGAAATATTATTAGATGCTTGTATTTTAGCGGGTAAACTTATGATGGAAAATGGTGCGGAAATGCATCGCGTTGAAGATACCATGAACCGTATTTTGGAATCCAAACAAGGTGAGGGTGCCGGTGTTAGTTTTGTCCTACCTACCGGTATTTTTGTGACGACTTCAGATGGGGAACAAATAAAAATGAAGCGAATCCAAAAACGTCGAAGTAATTTAGCCAAGTTGGCAGATGTAAATCAGTTATCGCGTCTTTTTAGTGCAAATCAAATTGATGTTTATGAACTGTACTCAAGTCTTAAAGAGATAAATAGTGATGCTATGCAATATCCTGTTTGGATGAAATATGTTGCTGCTGCATTTGTGAGTGCGTTTATGATGTTGATTTTTGAAGGGTCTCTCTTTGATTTTCCGATTACGATGCTTCTGGGTACAATCGGATTTGGAATTCATTATTATGCATCCAAGAAATTGAATGTTAAGTTTATTGCGGAATTTATTGCTTCTTTTAGTATCGGTATTTTAACAATTTGTCTCCAGAGAAAAGGATTTATTGTTGATTTTGAGACGGTTATTATTGGAAGTATTATGTTGATGGTACCAGGAATTCCAATTATGAATTCAATCCGTGATTTTCTCGTAGGAAATACAATCTCGGGAACCGTATTTATGGTTGAGGCATTATTTATTGCGATTATGATTGGGTCGGGAATTATGGCATCGCTGCAAGTAATGGCGGGGGTGTTTGTATGATGACGATTGTTATTCAACTTGTGAGTGCTTTTGCGGCTGCACTTGGTTTTGGAATTATTATTGATGTTCCGAAACGTGCTCTATTATGTTGTGGAATCACAGGTATGATGGGTTGGATTGTGAATTGGAGTTTAATTCAAAAGGGTTTTGATGCAACCTTAGCAATTTTTATTGGTGCTGCAACGGTTTCGATGCTATCGATGCAATTTGCTAAGTATTTAAAAATGCCAACAACTGTTTTTAATATTCCAGCAATTTTTACGCTCGTGCCAGGGATTATGGCCTATCAAACGGTGAAAGCTTTTATTGGAGCAGATTATATTTTAGGTATTGAGTTACTTGTTCGAACATTTACCTTGTCTGTAACGATTGCGATTGCGATTGTTATGACGGAGGTAATCTATCGACTTATAGTTCGGATAATTCAACGAAATTTTTGTAGTTAGTCATAGATTAAAACAAAAGGGGGAAATATAATGGGTAAACGTATTTTAGATTGTAATGCCAGTGATTTTCGTTCAATGGATGGGGAGAGCCTAAAAACAGCGATTAAGGCTGCAGAGGGGCGTACGATTTGTTCTGAAAACGTTGTTTTTGGATCCGTACAAGGTGGCATCACGAATGCGGAGGTCGCCAAGGCTTTTGGAGCAGACTTAATTCTTCTTAATGGATTTGATACACTTAATCCATTTATTGCAGGTCTTGAGGCCTGTGAACCGAAAAAAATCATTCAAAAACTGAAGGAGTTAGTGGGACGGCCAATTGGAGTAAATTTAGAACCGGTAGATTTCAATGCGGAAATGTTAGAAGCGCAAGGTGTTATTGCAGAAGGTCGCATGTGCTCTGAAAAGACACTCAAAGAAGCTGCGAATCTTGGTTTTGATTTTATCTGCCTTACAGGAAATCCTGGAACCGGTGTTACCAATCATGAAATTGCGAAAGCAATTCGAAGTGCTCGTAAACATTTTGGCGGATTAATCATCGCCGGCAAAATGCATGGTGCTGGGGTAGATGAGTCTGTTGTTCCGCATCCAGAAACAATTAAGGCATTTTGTGATGCGGGAGCAGATGTGATTTTGATGCCAGCAGTTGGGACGGTACCAGGATTTACAGATGAAGAACTTATTCGTGCAATCAAGGTCGTACATCAACATCAAGCACTTGTCCTCACTGCAATCGGAACAAGTCAAGAAGGTTCAAGTAAGGCTGTGATTGAGAATATCGCAATTCGAAACAAAATTGCGGGTGCAGATATTCAACATATCGGTGATGCCGGATATGGAGGTCTTGCTCTTGTGGAAAACATCTTCGCGCTCTCAGTAGCAATCCGTGGAATTCGTCACACCACAACAATAATGTCCCGATCAATTAACCGTTAATACAAATAATATAAAAATGATATCCATTTTATCTGAATTCGTTTATCATTAAGTATAAATTCATTTTTCAGTTAGGATGGTAGACATGAAGAAAAAACTCGGGTTATTCAGTATCGTACTATTAGGAATTAACGCTATTATCGGTTCAGGTATTTTTCTTTTACCAAATAAAGCGATGGCACTTATGGGAACAGCAAGCTTAGCTGTGTTTATATTTAATATGTTTGTTGTGATGAGTATTGGATTGTGTTTTGCGGAAGCGGCAACGTATTTTAATAAAAATGGTGGACCATATGTTTATGCGAAAGAAGCATTTGGTGACTTCATAGGATTTGAAGTTGGTTTTATCAAGTGGGCGATCTGCATCATTGCTTGGGCCACAATGGCTGTGGCATTTGCGACAGCACTTGGACAAATTGTTCCAGCAGCTCAAGATCCAGTGATCCAAAATATTGTAGTCGTTTGTATTCTAGTTGGACTTGGTATTGTGAATATCATAGGGGTTAATATTTCAAAAATCCTCAATAATGTGGTGACGGTTTCAAAACTGGTACCAATGATTATTTTTATTGCAGTTGGTATCTTTTTTATTAAGCCAAGTAATTACAGTCCGGTATTTATTGAAACAACAGGTAACTTTGGGAAAACAGCACTGCTAATGTTTTATGCTTTTACCGGATTTGAGAATATTTCAGTGGCTGCAGAAGATATGGAAAATCCGCAAAAGGATTTACCGAAGGCGACTGTGATCGTTATGATCATTGTTTCACTCTTCTATTTTTTCATACAGTTCGTTTCGATTGGGATTTTAGGCCCTGAACTCGCTCATATACCTGCACCAATTCAAACGGCTATGGGTATGATACTTGGGCCTTTTGGAGCATCCTTTGTTGCGGCGGGGACTCTTGTTTCAATTGGTGGTATCAATATTGCGAATTCATTTGTTACACCCCGATGCGGCGTTGCGCTGGCAGATGATGGCTTACTTCCTTCGTTTATTGGTAAACGGAGTAAACGTGATACACCAACGTATGCGATCTTAATTTCAGTGGCAATTGCGATTCCTATTGCATTATCTGGAAGTTTCGCCACACTCGCTGCAATTAGTGTTGTTTCTCGTTTTGCACAATACATTCCGACATGCCTTTCGGTATTGGTATTCCGCAAAAGAAATCAACCTACTGAGTTTGATTTTAAAATGCCGTTTGGACCTGTAATTCCGATTTTCGCAATTACCGTTAGCTTTTGGATGCTGTCACAAGCAACCATGGAGCAACTTCTCTGGGGACTTGCGGGGCTGCTTATTGCAGTTCCGTTCTACTTTATAATGAAAAAAAATCGTCAAGATCAAATCAAGGTCTGATTACACCAAAAGAAAGGATGGAGTCAAAATAAAAAGAATAAAAGATCATCTATCATTATTTACCCCGATTTATGTCATTATTATGATTGGCTTAGGTTGGCTTATTTGTTCCAGTACAGGGGACTTCTTTTTCATCACAACCTACCTTCTCTACATAGCTATTATCATGTCTGGAATGGGCGTGATTAAATATGACCGTCATCACATACCAGACATGAAAACGGATATCCTAAGAAAAGAAGTTTATTTTTGGGGTGCATTTCTACTATGTTTACTTGGAGTAAGTGTTGTTTCCTTATTTGCTCACATTATTGAACCTGCCTATGTGCTAGTTTTATTGCTTCTTTTTGGTGTAGGATGTATCGACTTTAGGTTCAAATACAAAGAATTAAAGAAGAGGACAACACTAAGCTAAGGCGAAGTGTCAAAAAAAATACCGTTCTGAATATTAATGGTATTTTTTTATTAACTGAAATATAACAACACGGTAAACACAAAATGTCATCACATGTCACGGAAATGATTATTGGATATAGGTTGTGTAAGCAATTTATAAAGCGTACAATAATAAAGGCGGTGATACAGAAATGATTACGTATAAACAAGACGAAGATCTTGAATTAAACGATGTATTAAAACTGTACAATGATGCAGGTTGGTATGCATATACAAATAACCCTGAAAAACTTATGCGTGCCATAAAAAACTCAATGATTACACTTACGGCTTGGAAGGGAAACAAACTCGTTGGACTAATTCGTGCTGTTGGTGATCAAGAAACGATTCTTTATATTCAAGATTTACTGATTCTTAGTGATTGTCAACGTCAAGGAATCGGAAAAACATTATTACTAACACTTTTATCTCTGTATCCCGATGTTAGACAGACTGTATTAATTACGGATAATAATCCGAAGTTAATTGCATTCTATAAAAGTGTTCCGATGAAACTCATAGAGGATGCACAAGGGAAATGCTTCGTAAAATATCTAAAGGAGATATAATGAAAGATCAAGGTTATGGTGTTGGATTTGGATTACTCATCGGTACGGCATTTGGTGTTCTTATCAGCCTTTTGCTTAATATACCCATGATTTATACAATGGTAGCAGGCCCAGGTTTAGGGCTTATATTAGGGATTATCATCGAAAATATTATTAATTCGCAAAAAAGTTAATGCTGCTTAGAGCTCATCTAAATTTGCAAATAAGGCTTAAGTAGACTCTATAAAAGCATTCTTTTCAGTTTAAATAAATATAGGATTTTAAGCATAAAAATTTCATGGAATGCATAAGCGTTTTTTATTGCGCTTTACTATTGGATATGCTATTATAACTTAGCACTTATCTAAAGTGAAAATCTTTAGGCGGAAGGAGACATGTACATATGAAAAAAGGAATTCATCCAGAATACCACCAAACAAAAATTGTTTGTTCATCTTGTAATACTGAAATTGAAGTTGGTTCAACAGCAACAGATCTACGTGTAGATACTTGCGCAAACTGCCATCCTTTCTATACAGGTAAACAACGTTTTGCTAATGCAGCTGGACGTATTGACAAGTTCAATAAGAAATATGGTATAAAATAAGGTTCAACCTTATAAACAATGAAAAGAGTGTTGGCGACAACGCTCTTTTTTATGAGTAAATTATGAAATGTAGAAATATAGTGTTATTTTTAGGACTTTGTGTATAAATTTTGTTAAAATACGATAGAATAATAATGATGAGGTGAAAGAATATGATGTATCATCAATATCAAGAGGGTTATATCGAAGTCATTACCGGTTGTATGTTTGCTGGGAAGACAGAAGAGTTAATTCGTCGTATTAATGTTTTAAAATTTGCACATAAAAACATTATTGTTTTTAAGCCAGCTGTGGATAATCGCTACAGTGACAGTAAGGTCGTTTCGCATGCGGGAACTAGCGTGCAAAGTGTTGTAGTTGATAAGGCGACAGACATCTTAAAATACGTTACTAAAGAAACGGATGTTGTTGCAATTGATGAAGTTCAATTCTTTGATGAAGAAATTGTTAAGGTGTGTGACCATCTTGCCTTAGAAGGTAAACGCGTAATGGTAGCAGGTCTTGACATGGATTTTCGTGGTGAACCTTTTGGCGTAATTCCTAAATTAATGACTACTGCAGAGTTTGTTACAAAACTTACAGCGGTTTGTACTGAATGTGGCGCACCTGCGACACGTACACAACGTTTAGTAAATGGAAAACCGGCATCCTATCATGATCCAGTTGTCATGATTGGAGCAAGTGAATCGTATGAAGCACGATGCCGTCATGACCATATTGTTTTGGATAAACCTCAAATTAATGGAAATAGCGAAGGTGATAAATAATGATGGAAAAAACAATGAGAGACCGTCTTGAGAAGATTCAAGCACGTGATGAAGAAATCACAGAAATGATGATGTCTTCAGAAGTGTTGTCGGATCGTAAAATGATGGCAAAATTAGGTAAAGAACAATCGTCTATGCAGCAAGTCTTGCATGCATACCGACAATTCTTAGAAGCAGAAGACTTTTTTACGCAAGCACAAGAAATGCTTGCTGTAGATGAGCCTGAGTTGCAAGAACTTGCAGCAATGGAATCTGCAGAATATTCTGAAAAAATGGTAAAAATTATCGAAGAACTCGAAGTTCTGTTGGTTCCTAAAGATCCATCAGATTCGTTTGATGCAATTGTGGAAATTCGTGGAGCAGCGGGCGGCGATGAAGGAAATATCTTCGCAGGTGACTTATACCGTATGTACACCCGATATGCAGAAAGTCTTGGATACAAATACGAATTGATTGAAGCAATGGATGCTGAAGCAGGTGGATATTCTTTAATTTCATTCGTTGTGAAAGGTGCGGAACCATTCCGTCACTTTAAATTTGAATCAGGAGCACATCGTGTTCAACGTGTGCCAAAAACAGAAACACAAGGTCGAATTCATACTTCAACCGCAACAGTTCTCGTTCTAGCGGATGTTGAGGATGAAGAAATTGACATCGATCCAAATGATCTTGAGATTGACACAATGCGATCATCAGGCGCTGGGGGACAACATGTTAATAAAACAGACTCAGCTGTTCGTATTGTTCACAAACCTACAGGGATAGCAGTGAAGTGTCAAGATGGACGTTCACAACACGATAATAAAGATAAAGCAATGCGTCTTGTTCGTGCTCGTGTTTATGAAGAACATCAACGTCGTATTCAAGAAGAACGTCATGGCGAACGCCAATCTAAAGTTGGTACCGGTGCACGTTCTGAAAAAATTCGTACATATAACTATCCGCAAAACCGTGTGAGTGATCACCGTATTGGATTAACATTACAAAAATTAGACATAATTATGGAAGGTAAGTTGGATGAAATTGTGAATGCTCTTCTTGAGCAAGAACAAAAAGAAATCCTTGAACAAGGTGCTTAATGACTTATAAAGATTTAGTTAATGAGGGAACAGAGATTCTCGACAAAGCAAATATATATACGGGCTTCGCTCGTGTTTTAATGCTTGAACTCTTACGCGATAAAGATTTAGATATGTTTGCTATTTATAATGAAGAGGTTGAGGCTGTTTTCACTAACGAATATCGAAATAAGATTAATCAATTAACTACCGATGAGCCTTTAGGGTATGTCTTAGGATATGAGTGGTTTTATGGTTATAAGCTGTTTGTGAATGAGGGCGTACTGATTCCTCGTTCAGAAACAGAAGAACTTGTTGGTCATCTATTATCCGATATTGATGCACATTTTGATACACCCGTAATTGCGGATGTCGCATGTGGAAGTGGTGCTATTGGCATTGCTTTAGCAAAAGAATTAAACTTAAAAGTTTATGCTTCCGATATTAGTGAAGAAGCATTGGAAGTGGCACGCCGTAATGCGGACTACAACCAAGCAGATATGGAGATTATGCAAGGGGATATGTTAGAGCCTTTAATTGAGAAAAATATTAAGCTCGATGTTCTAGCATGTAATCCACCATATATTAAAAATACAGAACATATTCAAACTTCGGTATTGAACAATGAACCTCATGTTGCCTTATTTGGTGGTGAGGATGGTTTGTTCTTCTATCGTAAAGTATTTGAAAAGGCACATCTTGTTTTAAACGATAAGGCAGTGATGGCTTTTGAGATTGGTTTTGATATTGGGGAAGCAGTTGTTGCGTTAGCTCAAGAATTTTTTGGTGACGCTAAGATTGTGCTTCGTCAAGACATCAATGGCCTTGATCGTATGGTCTTTGTCTATAAAGGTATTAATCACGAAGATTAGTATCTTTTTTTTGGGGATGTGTGTGATAAAATAGACGTAGAGAGTAGAGGAAACGAAATGGATACAAAACGATTTAATAAAAATCAAAGTGATGACATTGCGCAAATGATTCAAGAGGGTGGGCTTGTCGCAATTATGACGGATACGGTCTACGGATTGGCTGCAAGTAGTGCAGATGGTTCGTTGTATCAAAAGCTAAAGGATGCGAAAGAACGTCCCGAGAACAAACCGTTCCCATTGATGGTTGGTTCCCTTGATCAAATTGAGAGTGTTGCGGAGTTAACAGACCGTGATCGTCATCTCATGAAAACCTTTATGCCAGGTGCGGTTACATTTATCTTTAACATTAAAGATGGAGTGTTTCCTTTCTTAGGCGATCAACGTACGATTGGTATTCGTATGGCTGATGACATATGGGTTCAAGACATTATTAACAAAGTAGGCTATCCAATTTGGCTTCCATCCGCAAATCGTTCAGGGTTTGATACAGCAATTTCATCGGACATGGTAATTGATCAGCTTGATGGTCGTATTGAAGGTGTTGTTTTAGGAGAATGTGTCGGAGGTGTTTCATCCAGTGTGTTTGATATTACAGGAGATGAAATTAAGTGTTTACGACAAGGTGTTATTACTTTAGAAGAAATTAATAAGGAGGTAGGATTATGAAAATCGCTATAGCAGCTGACCACGGAGGGTTTGAAACAAAAGAGGGACTCCGTTTAGTATTAGAGGAAATGGGTCATGAGGTAAAGGATTTTGGGGTTTATTCTGAAGAATCACAAGATTATCCTGACTTTGCTTACCCTGCAGCGAAAGCTGTAGCAGAAGGTTTATATGATCGTGGTGTAGTTGTTTGTGGAACCGGTGTGGGTGTTTCAATTGTAGCGAATAAAGTTAGAGGGATTCGCTGTGCTCTTGTAACAAGTACTGAGGTTGCGCAATTGACACGTGAACACAATGATTCAAACATGCTTGCATTGGGAGGGCGTACAACGCCTTATGAAACCAATGTCGCAATTCTTAAAACGTGGATTGAGACACCATACAGCGAAGATGCGCGTCATGGTCGTCGTATTTGTAAGATATCTGATTTAGAGACCAAGGAGGGCCGTGAATGAGAGATACAAAGGTATTTGAAGCCATTGAATTGGAAGAGCAACGACAACTCGATCATATTGAGTTAATTGCGTCAGAAAATTATGTTTCAGATCAAGTATTGGAAGTAACTGGAAGTATATTAACGAATAAATATGCGGAAGGATATCCTGGAAAACGCTATTATGGTGGCTGTGAGTATGTCGATATAATCGAAAATCTAGCGATCGATCGTCTTAAAGAAATTTATGGTGCAGAGCACGCTAATGTTCAACCTCACAGTGGTTCACAAGCAAATATGGCTGTTTATATGACTGTGTTAGAACATGGTGATGTTGTTTTAGGGATGGATTTAAATTCTGGAGGACATTTAACGCATGGACACCAATTAAACTTCTCAGGTATTAATTACACATTCTTCGGATATGGTGTTGATAAACATACTGAGATGATTGATTATGACTATGTATTAAAGAGAGCTTTAGAAGTTCAACCTAAATTAATCGTAGCAGGAGCAAGTGCATACTCTCGTGAAATTGACTTCAAGCGCTTTAAAGAGATTGCGGATGAAGTTGGAGCATATCTAATGGTAGACATGGCCCATATTGCAGGTCTTGTTGCGACAGGACTTCATCAAAGTCCCGTCCCTTATGCAGACTTTGTAACAACGACAACACATAAAACACTTCGTGGACCACGTGGTGGCGCAATTCTCTGTAAAGAAAAATATGCGCGCAAGTTGGATCGTTCTGTATTTCCTGGTATGCAAGGGGGACCATTGATGCATGTGATTGCTGGTAAAGCTGTATGCTTCTATGAAGCATTGCAACCAAATTTCAAAACATATCAACAACAAGTCATCCTTAATGCGAAAACCCTTGCACAAGAGTTTTCAAACTTGGGATATCGCTTGGTAAGTGGTGGAACGGATAATCACTTAATCCTTGTGGATGTGAAAAATAGTATTGGAATGACGGGCGCTCATGCAGAAAAAGTGCTGGATAAAGTGGGAATTACCATTAATAAAAATGCAATCCCATTTGATACAGAGCGACCAGCTGTTACAAGTGGAATCCGTCTCGGATCTCCAGCGATGACAAGTCGTGGTTTCAAAGAGGAAGAGTTTAAGAAGATAGCTCACTGGATTCATGAAGCGTTAACGCATTATGAAGACGACGAAATCTTGACACGAATTAGTAATGAAGTTAAAACATTAACACGTCAATACCCGGTGAGAGGAGAAAGAATATGATTACAGTATTAAATCACCCATTAATTACACATAAACTGACACAAATGAGAATGGAATCTACAAAGACCAAGGATTTCCGTCAAAATCTCGATGAAATAGCAGGTCTTATGGCTTATGAAATTACACGCGATCTTAAATTAGACCCAGTTACAATTAACACACCATGTGGAGAATATGACACATTCGAAATGAAACGTGATGTTGTTTTAGTTCCAATTTTACGTGCAGGTCTAGGAATGGTAGACGGAATTCAAAATTTAATTCCAACAGCTAAAGTAGGACACGTTGGTGTTTATCGTGATGAGGAAACACTGATGCCACATGAATACTTCGCAAAATTCCCTGAGAATTTAGCTGAGTCTGAGGTGTTAGTTTTAGATCCAATGCTTGCGACAGGTGGTAGTGCTGATGCAGCAATTGAAATCGTAAAAAGACATGGCGCAAAAACAATTAAGCTTGTTTGTCTAGTTGGGGCACCTGAAGGTGTTGAACTTATTAAAAAAGCACATCCAGATGTTGATATTTTCTTAGCAGCACTTGATGAAAAACTTAATGCAGATGGATATATTGTTCCAGGTCTTGGAGATGCTGGAGACCGAATTTTCGGTACAAAATAAATTCTAAACCACAGTTTTACTGTGGTTTTTTTATGTTTTGATATAATAGATACAAAAAGGAGTGAGCAGAATGATTGTTGAGGTATGTGCAGGAAGTGTGGAGGATTGCATCATTGCACAAACATGTGGTGCCAATCGTATTGAATTAAACAGTGGTTTATATTTAGGGGGTTTAACTCCAAGTGCAGGGATGCTTGTGTCTGCGAAACAACATACGAACATTCCAATTATCACCATGATAAGACCAAGAGGTGGGGGATTTTGTTATTCAGAATTGGAAGTGGAATCAATGATTTACGATGCTGAAAATTTAATTCAAAACGGTTCAGATGGACTTGTTTTTGGATTTCTTAACGAAGATTCAACCGTGAATACGAAACTTACTCAAAAATTTGTGGATATCTGTCACAATGCGGGAATCGAGGCCATTTTCCATCGTGCGTTTGATTGTGTTTTGGATCCTATTAAGGCAATTGAAGACTTAATTGCTTGTGGTGTTGATCGTGTTCTAACTAGTGGATTACAGGACCATGCAAGTGATGGCATTGAATTACTTGCAGACCTTCATAAAACCTATTCTAAGGATATCGAGTTTTGTGTAGGATCAGGTGTGAATGAATCGAATGCTTTAGAAATTGTGGGGAAAACAGGTATTAATCAACTCCATAGTTCGTTTAAGACGTGGTATTCGGATCCGACGACAAAAAACGATTCAGTTTCGTACGCTTACAGTCATCTTGGAGATTATGATGGTGTCAGTGAGGACAAACTTAAATCATTTATGAGTACAGTTCAAAAGCAATAAAATATGGTATAATTTACAAAACGGTGATGGAGTTCGCCATAACTGCGACAGCTGATAACTCCTACATAAGGCCATAGGGTCTTTTTGTAGGAGTTTTTTTATGGAGGTACTATGATATATACAATTTTACTAATCTTAATTCTAGGCCAAGTTTCAAAAAAAGTGGCGAAAACGATGCATGTTCCAGCATTACTCCTATTAATCATTCTTGGTATGACAATAGGGCCCTTTGGACTCAATTGGATTCATCCGAGCATTCAAATGTTGTCATCGGAGATTCGAGGTCTTGCTTTGATTATTATTTTACTTCGTGCCGGTTTTGGTCTCGATCGCCAAAATCTTACTCAAGTAGGTCGACCCGCATTTTTGCTTAGTTTTGTTCCAGGTGTTTTTGAAGCGGGAACAGTTATGATTTTAAGTATGCATTTTTTGAATTTTAGTTTTATTCAGGGTGGGATGTTGGGATTCATTTTGGCGGCAGTTTCTCCAGCTGTGGTGGTCCCAATGATGGTTTATTTAGAAAAAAATAAAATTGGCACCCAAAAAAAGATTCCAACTTTAATCCTTGCCGGAGCATCAGTGGATGATGTTGTGGCGATATCAGTATTCTCTGTTTTTCTCGGTTTTGCGAGTACAGGATGGATATCGCCACTTCAAATTATGCTGAGATTCCCCATGATGATTGTCATAGGACTTATTTCCGGGGTAATGCTCGGTCGAGTCTTAAGTGCCTATGGGAAGAATTCAAAGATAACTGTGTTTTTGATGTTGTTGCTTTCCTATTGTCTCCAAAGAGTAGAAAAGGTTTTACCCATAGCCTCATTATTAGGTGTGATGGTGAGTGCAGCAACACTTCGAGAACGTAATCTCTCACTATCCAATTATCTGTCAAATGCGATGGATTCACTTTGGGTTGTCGCGGAGATTTTTCTTTTTGTCTTAGTTGGTGCGAAAGTGGATTTTAAAGCGGCACAATCTTCGGGTATAATCGGAGTTGTAATCATTGTTTGTGCTCTTTTGGTACGTATGGTGGGTGTTTTTGTATCACTAATCAACACAGATTTAACCCTTAAAGAACGAATTTTTGTAGCAATTTCATACATACCGAAAGCGACAGTTCAAGCAGCAATTGGTGGGACACCTTTAGCCTTAGGTTTACCAAATGGTGAAGTAATCCTTGCGATTTCAGTTCTTGCGATTTTAATTACAACACCACTGGGAGCAATCGGAATGAACTTGACGGCGAAGCCACTCTTAGAGTGAACTAAAAATAAGAATATCGTAAATTTTGTTATTTTATATTATCAATGGAATTTCAGTGTGTTATTTGATATAGTAATATAGGTGAATAATTATGCATGATATCCAAAGAATTGTTTTATATTTCGTATGTTTTCTCGCAAGTGCTTATGCACTCAGTGGGATTGATTTTCATAAAGTGATGCGAAAAGGTAGTGAAACGCGTATTCAATTACTCTACATATTCTTATCTCTTGGATTAGGTTATGTTGTAGCGCAGTTTTTGATGGGATTATCATTCGCTTATTTCATGTAGAAAAGACGAGAGAATTGGAGGACAAAGAATGTTTTCAAAAGCAGTCGGAATTGACTTAGGTACCGCAAATATTTTAATTTATGTAAAAGGCGAAGGCGTCGTTTTAGACGAACCTTCAGTAGTATCCATTGATGCTGAAACTAAAAAATGCCTTGCTGTAGGACAATCAGCAAAAGATATGTTAGGACGTACACCAGGACGTGTTTTAGCAATCCGTCCATTGAAGGATGGCGTTATTGCAGATTTTGAAGTAACAGAAATGATGCTTCAATATTTTGTTAGAAAATTAAACCTTAAAGGTATGTTTTCACGACCAACAATCTTAATTTGCTGTCCATCAAATATTACATCTATAGAACGTAAAGCGATCAGTGATGCAGCTTATCGTGCAGGTGCTAAACGTGTTTACATCGAAGAGGAACCAAAAGTTGCTGCTGTCGGTGCAAATCTAGATATTTCAAAACCAGCAGGTTCAATGGTTTTAGATATAGGTGGAGGAACAACAGATGTTGCAATCCTTTCACTTGGTGAAATCGTAACAAGTACATCTCTAAAAGTTGCGGGTGACCGTTTAGATCATGACATTATCAAATATGTTAAAGATACATACAAACTTTTAATCGGTGATCGTACCGCTGAAGAAATTAAAACTCACATTGGTACTGCTCGTATTGACAGTGTCAAAGATATGGAACAAACTACGATTGCAGTTAGTGGTCGTGATTTAGTTACAGGTCTTCCAAATACAATTACATTAAAAGCTGAAGAAACAGCAAATGCAATGCATGAAAGTCTACAGGACATCGTTCGTGCTTGTCGTACTGTTCTTGAACAAACACCTCCTGAATTATCAGCAGATATCGTAGGACGAGGAATCGTACTTACAGGTGGTGGTGCATTATTACATGGCCTTGATGAATTGATTTCACATGAATTAAGTATTCCAGTTTATGTTGCTGAAAACGCATTAACATGCGTAGCTGAGGGAACAGGAATCATGTTAGAAAACTTAGACTTAGTTCGATAATTACAACTAAGTGTTTTAAAAAGAGCCAATGGCTCTTTTTATTTAGGGAGTCTCCATATTCATGTGTATCTAGTTTCGGAGGGGTTCTTATGATGAAACTAGAGCCAGGATGGCTAAAAAAATGTGAAAATCGATCCGTTAATCGGACTGTTGAAGAGTATTTAGAGACTTATCGCAAGTATATTTATTTGTTACCACCATACTATATCCGTAAAGAATGTATAAGCGGACTGAATCGAATGTGTCGCCAGAAAAATTGGTCTTGTGAATCATTAAAAATGACCGTGTCCATTGGTGATATCTGTTATATGGAATTTGGTCAAGCATTTATCAATGAAGCTGGTTATCAACATTTTGGATTAGTTATGGGGATATTCAACTATAAACTTTTCGTTGTTCCTATGACTTCAAATTATGAAATCATTCGACAAGCGAGGAATATAAATCTTTTCGGAAAACGACATCTCTATTACATTGGGAAAATACCAGGGCTCAATAAATCATCGGTATTGTTTCTTAATGATTGTAAGTATGTTAATTCTGCGAGAATTATTTCAATTAATGGTCATATTGATCCAAGCAGTGCGATGTTTAAAGAGATTCGAAATCTAATTATAAAAGAGACGTTTGATATGGAGGTAAGCGATGATGCATAAAAAGTGGATAGTAGGTGTATCGGGAGGGCCAGATTCGATGGCGCTTTTGGATATACTTTCTAAACAAAACATACCATGTGTTGCAGCTCATGTTAACTATGGTAAAAGAGAAACGAGCAAGCGTGACGAAGATATTGTTCGGAAGTACTGTGCAGTAAACCATATCCCGTTTGAATGTTCAAATTATGAGGATGATGGCGAAAACCATAATTTCCAACACCAAGCACGCGTGTTTCGTTATGCGTTTTTCAAAGAATTGGTACTTAAGTATAATGCTGAAGGTGTAGCAATTGCCCATCATTTCAACGATGATCTCGAGACCTATCTTTTCCAGAAACAACGTAAGATGGAAAGTGAACACATTGGATTGGCGCAGTTTACAGAAATCATGGGTGTAACCGTGTGGCGTCCCCTATTGGATATGACTAAAGACATGGTTGTTCAATATTGTGATGACAGCCAAATTCAATATGGAATTGATGAGTCAAACTTAAGTCTTGACTACACACGCAATCAAATTCGTAATGATATTCATTGTATGGATGAAAATTCATATGAAAGTTTAGTAAAAGAAATGCTTGCTGCAAAGCAATATGGTGAAAAAAGGAGTAAAATGGTGAAGAGTATCGCACTTCAGCTGGATTCTAAGGTTAAAGTCGATATGTATGCATTAATACAAGATGGTATACGACCACGCGTCCTAAGATTGTGGATGGCACAAAATGGTGTGGAGACACATGCGATGAGTGGTCCTTATCTTAAAGAGCTCGATACACTTATTTTGCAAGAAAAAGCTTTTATTCAGTTTGGAAACAAACGCCTAAGTTCAAGCTATGGAGAACTTGCAATTAGAGACAACACACCGTATGAATATCATTTTACTCAAATATCGTATGTTACTACGCATCATTTTATCTTAAGCGATTCGGGTCAAACGATACAAGGCGTGACGCTTTCGGCATCAGATTTTCCAATTGTAATTCGAAATGCCCGTGAAGGGGATTCGATAAAGATGAGGTTTGGGACGAAGTCTTTAAATCGATTCTTTATCGATCGTAAAATACCTCGTCATGAACGCGAAATATGGCCTGTTATTGTGAATTCCTCGCAACAAATTGTGTTTGTTGTGGGAATGGGTTGTGATGAGCATCATTACTCTAACAATCCCAATCTTTTTATGTTAGAATTATAGTTATCGCAGGAGGATTATTTATAGTATGCACCAAGATGTAGAGAGTATTTTGATAAGTGAAGAAGAAATTGAAAAAAGATGTGAAGAACTCGGACAAGTTATCACTGAACATTATAAAAATGTAGAAGGTCCGCTCGTACTTGTGGCACTTTTAAAAGGATCCGTACCATTCCTTGCACGCCTCATTAAGTATATTGACCTTGATATCGAATTTGATTTCATGGATGTTTCAAGTTACGAAGGTACGGAATCATCACGCGATATTCGAATTTTGAAAGATTTGGATCGTTCAATTAAAGGCACTAATATCTTGCTTGTAGAAGATATTGTGGATACAGGAAATACCCTTAAAGCAGTTATTAAACTCTTAATGAATAAGGGTGCTAATGACGTAAAAGTTATTACATTATTAGATAAACCATCACGTCGTGAAGTTGATGTTTATGCTGACTTTATTGGGTTTGAAATCGAAAACCTATTTGTTATCGGTTTTGGTATGGACTATTATGAAAAATATAGACAATTACCATACATTGGAATTTTAAAAGATACAGTCTATAAGTAAGGAGTGAATCCCGTTGAAAAACAATAAAAAAAATAATATTATTTTGATGGTAATGACTGTAATGATGGCACTTGTTATCATGCAGTTAGCTGCACATCAAACACAGAAAGTTTTACCCGTTAAAGAGTTCTACAATGTTGTAGAAACTAAAAAAGTAGAAAATACAATTATTAAACCAAATAATAATGTCATTGATATTACAGGTGTATATGTTGAAAATGATCGTAAGATTGGATTCTCAACACGTTTACCAAATACCCCAGAACAACTCAATGCAGTGACGAAACTACTTGCTGAAAAAGATGCAGCGATGTTGACAGCAGATCCAAATGAAAGTAATTTCTTCGTGGATTTCTTGCTCGTAATCATTCCTTACATCTTATTGGGTGGATTTATGTTCTTCCTATTCTCTAAAATGGGAAATGGAGGCAATAATAAAGCCTTTGAATTCAGTAAATCTCGTGCTAAAGTCCAAGGTGATATTAAAGTTCGCTTTAAAGATGTAGCGGGTGCTGAAGAAGAAAAAGAAGAAATGCAAGAGTTAATCGAGTACTTACGTCATCCAAAACGTTTTGAAGCAATGGGTGCGCGTATTCCTAAAGGGATGCTTCTTGTAGGTCCTCCAGGAACAGGGAAAACATTACTTGCTAAAGCAGCTGCTGGTGAAGCAGATGTGCCATTCTATGCAATTTCCGGATCTGATTTTGTGGAAATGTTTGTAGGTGTTGGTGCAAGTCGTGTTCGTGATATGTTTAAAAAAGCTAAGGCAACAGCGCCTTGCATTATCTTTATCGATGAAATTGATGCTGTTGGACGCCAACGTGGTGCTGGTATGGGTGGAGGACACGACGAACGTGAACAAACACTTAACCAACTTCTTGTTGAAATGGATGGAATCGAAGAGAACTCAGGTGTTCTTGTTTTAGCGGCTACTAACCGTGATGACGTATTGGACCCTGCGTTACTAAGACCGGGACGTTTTGACCGTACCATTACTGTTGGTTTACCCGATGTTAAAGGTCGTACAGAAATCTTACAAGTTCATGCACGCAATAAGAAAATTGCGGATGATGTTGTGCTTAAACACATTGCACGCCGTACTCCAGGGTTCTCAGGAGCAGATCTTGAAAACGTATTGAACGAAGCTGCAATTCTTTCGGTTCGCGAAAATAAAACGGAAATCACTATAGATATTATTGATGAAGCGATTGACCGCGTTATTATGGGACCTGCTAAGAAATCTAAAAAATATACTGAAAAAGAACGCTATATGGTTGCTGTTCACGAAACAGGACATGCAATTATTGGTATTAAACTCAAAAGTGCTGATAAAGTACAAAAAGTCACAATTATTCCACGTGGACAAGCAGGTGGCTATAACTTAATGACTCCTCGTGAAGAAACCTTTACTCAAAGTCGCTCAGACTTGATGGGTAAAATCACTGGGTACCTTGGTGGTCGTGTTGCTGAAGAAATTGTCTTTAATGAAATTTCCACAGGTGCATACTCTGATATTCAATCCGCTACCAAAATTGCACGTGCAATGGTTACTCAATATGGTATGAGTGACTTAGGGCCAATTCAATATGATAGTAATGATGGAAATGTTTTCTTAGGAAGAGATATTTCCCAACCTCAAAACTATTCTGGTCAAATTGCATTTGAAATTGACAAAGAAGTTCGTCATATTATCGATCAATGTAAAGAAGAAGCTCGTAAACTCATTGAGGAAAATCGTGAACTTCTTGACCGTATTGTTGAAGCACTTCTTGAATATGAAACAATTACTGCAGAGCAAATTCAAAACATTGTTGAAGGCCGTGAAGCCAATGATAATGGTGTTGTTGATGCTGAAGTTGTCAGTGAAACAGTTCAAGAACCTGATACAACAATTGATAAAGAAATTTAAGCTTAGAGGGAGCCCCAATTCGTTGGGGCTTTTTTAAGAAAAAAGGAGACAATTATGAGTGATAAAATCGTACGCGCAATGGCGCTAAATGGAAATGTTCGAATTTTTGTTGCAAAAACAACGGATCTTGTTCAAAGAGCACATGAATTACATGGTACTTATCCAGCTGCTTCAGCTGCTTTAGGTCGTACCTTAAGTATTGGCGCAATCATGGGGACAACACTGAAAAACGATGACGAAAAACTTGTTATCGAGATTCGTGGTGACGGTGAGTTAGGTAATATTTTGGTTAATGCAGACAATAAAGGCTTTGTGCGCGGACTTGTTTCAAATCCATATGTTCATAAAGTAAACAGTATTGGTAAACTTGATGTCGGCGGATCTATTGGAAAAGGAACACTCAGTGTAACGCATGATGTTTTAGATGGTATGGCATTCAGTTCCCAAGTTGAACTTCAATCTGGTGAAATTGGAGATGATTTCGCATACTATTATGCACAAAGTGAACAAATCCCATCTGCAGTGTCTGTAGGTGTGTTAGTTAATGAAGATTTATCCATTAAATCTGCAGGAGCAATCTTGATCCAAGTACTTCCTTCAGCGACTGAAGATGATATCTCAGAAATTGAAAAAACACTTGCGAAACTTCCACCCGTTTCAAATCTCATGGTAGACAAAGAAGCAATCGAAGTTTGTGCTGATTTGTTTCCGGATGTTCTCATTCTTGAAACAACGGATACTCAGTACTATTGCGGATGCAATAGAGAACAAATGGCTGATGTATTACGAACATTAAGTACAGATGAACTAAAAGAACTCATTGCGGAAGATAAGGGTGCGGTTTTAGAATGTCATTACTGTCATTCAAAATATGAATTTACAGAAGATGATTTAAAAGAGATCGTTTTAGAACGCAAGAAAAACTAAGTTTTATCTTCTATGTTTTGAGGGATACGAATACACAGAAACCATAAATTATGTTATGATACATCACGAAAAGCAATGAATTTTAATAATAATGTATGGTTGGTTTCGTAAGAATTAAAAATAAATTGTTGTTATGTGTGATTTTAACGGCTGTTTCACTAAATTAGATGAATTCATTGATAGAATTTGATAAGATAGAATCAGATTATTTACATAAGAAAGAGTGATAATATGGGACATGAATTAACAGAACAAGAAATTGTTCGTCGTGAGAAAATGGAGGCTTTGCGTGAACAAGGAATCAATCCCTTTGCAAGTGGATTTAAACCTGAAGAACGCTCATCCGACATCGTGGGGGCTTACGATAGCAAATCAAAAGAAGAACTTGCAGAACTTGAAGCTACAACCAAAATAGCTGGTCGTGTTATGACTAAGCGTGTCATGGGTAAAGCTGGATTTATGCATCTTCAAGATCGTGATGGACAAATCCAAGTTTACGTTCGAAAAGATACAGTTGGAGATCTTGCGTTTGAGTATTTTAAAGAACTTGATTTAGGGGATATTTTAGGTGTTGAAGGAACAATATTCCGTACAAACCATGGTGAATTATCCGTTAAAGCGAGTGAATTGACACACCTTACAAAAGCTTTACGACCATTACCAGATAAATTTCATGGTTTACAAGATAAAGAAGAACGTTACCGTCGTCGTTATTTAGATTTAATTATGAACGAAGACTCACGACGTACTGCAATGTTGCGTCCACTAATTATGCGTTCCATTCGAAAATTTTTCGATGACCGTGGTTTGGTAGAAGTTGAAACACCTGTTTTAACTCCAATCTTATCCGGTGCGGCAGCACGTCCTTTTGTAACACACCATAACACTTTAGATATGGAGTTCTACTTAAGAATTGCGACTGAACTTCCTTTAAAACGCTTGATTGTTGGTGGAATGGAAGGTGTTTATGAAATTGGTCGCTTGTTCCGTAATGAAGGAATGAGTCCAAAACATAACCCGGAATTCACGACAATCGAAGCTTATGTAGCTTACGCAGATATGTATGACATGATGGATATCAGTGAAGGTTTACTTGAATATCTTGCACACGAAGTATTAGGAACAACTGAAATCGTATATCAAGGTACTGAACTTTCATTAAAAGGCCCTTACCGTCGTGTCCATATGGTTGATATCATTAAAGATGTTACAGGAGTTGATTTCTGGACTGTCAAATCTGATGAAGAAGCAGTTGCAATTGCGAAAGAACATAATATTAATATGGCAAAACACCAATTATCATTTGGCCATGTTGTTAATGAGTTCTTTGAGACATTCTGTGAAGAAAAGATTGTCCAACCAACATTTGTTTATGGTCACCCTGTTGAAGTGTCACCACTTGCAAAGAAAAATCCAGAAGATCCTCGTTTTACAGATCGATTTGAGATGTTCATTGATGCCCGTGAATATGCGAATGCATTCTCCGAACTGAACGATCCTATTGACCAACGCGAACGTTTTGAAAGTCAATTAAGCGAACGTGAACTTGGAAATGAAGAAGCGAATGAAATGGATGTTGATTATGTTGAAGCGTTAGAATACGGAATGCCGCCAACAGGTGGAATCGGTATTGGTTTAGACCGTCTCATCATGCTCTTAACAGACAGCGCAAGTATTCGTGATGTCTTGTTATTCCCACATATGAAAAAAAGATAAAGAAAAAGATACTAACTGTGTGTTAGTATCTTTTTTTCTACAAGAGCCATAGTAAACCGAGAAATGCTGAAAGAATTAGAATTTGAGTTGTCTGAAGTTTGAATTTATAACTCATTGCAAATACGAGGATGAAAGCAACTACGGTTAAGGCGCTGAAGCTACTTTCATTCAGAAGCAACATAGAAAAAATAGTTACCGTCGCAAGACTGATCAGTGTCGTGGAACTGATGCGTAAAGATTTCAAAAACAATTCCCAAAGGTCTTTGTGACTCGCTTTTTCATAGGACCCATACACACTAAGTGTCAAGCTAACACCAATAAGTACACAACCAAGTGTTGCGATCATTGCGCCCGGTATTCCGGCAATCTTGAGACCCACAAAAGTTGAGATGTTTACCGTCAACGGTCCAGGCGTCATTTGGGAAATGGTTATCATGTTGATAAAGTCTTGGGTCGTAATCCAACCATGAATGTTGATAATTCTATTTTCGATGAGCGGAATGGTCGCGTAACCCCCACCAAGACTGAATAACCCAACATATAAAAACTCAAAAAATAGTTTAATCAACTGTAACATGATGCTGCTCCCAACGATTAAACATAAACACGACCACAAAATTAAAGATTAGAATAAAAACAATATGAATCTTAAAGGCTAGAGATAGCAACAATCCAGTGAGATATAAGATGACCGCAAATTTATGGTCTCTTTGGTACAAATCTTTCACCATATCAAGGACCAATCGCACCATAATCACAGTGACCCCAACTTCTAATCCTTTAAATATTGCTTGTATTAGGGCTTGTCCCATAAAAAAATCATAAAAATAAGTAATGATAGAGATTATAAATAAGGGTGGTAAGATGGTCCCGATAAATGAAGCGAATCCTCCAGCTTTACCATTGATTTTATATCCGACTCCTGTTGCGAGATTTACGGATATGGCACCGGGTGCAGATTGAGCAATCGCAGCAAGATCTTGCAATGTTTCTTCGGTAATTAATTTTTTCTCTTCAACATACTTTGTGCGTAAAATTGGGATGGTAATATACCCTCCGCCAAACGATACAGCAGATAAAATGAAGGACGTATAGAATAGTTCTAAATTTGATATTTGTTTCATAAAAGCCTCCGCTTGTATTATAGTGAATTCTCGTTGATAATTATAATAGATAGAAGTGATGAAGGTATAAGTAAATCATTATGGAGGTGGATTATGAATATTCGACTTTTAAAAATATACAAAGAAGTCTATGAACTTAGATCAATTACAAAAGCAACTGAGACATTGTACATTTCACAGCCTGCAGTATCTCAAGCGATTAAGGAACTGGAGACGGTCTTGAATCGTAATCTCTTCGTGCGTAAGTCGGGAGGGATTGAACCCACACCGTTTGGTGTCCAGTTTTACCTTCAAGTGACACATTTTCTAAAAGGTTATCATCAATTTGAAGCGGATGTATTTAAACTCAATCAGTCGAATCCTCTAAGAATTGGATCAAGCATCACTGTCGCAAAGACAACATTACCTGATATCATCAAAAGATTTGAATCCTTACATTTAGATAATAAAACCGAAACAACAATCGCAAATGCGCAAGATGTGCTTGCACTACTAATTGAGGACAAAGTAGATGTCGCTATAATTGAAGGAACAATGCATGATGAGACATTTGAGACAATACATCTCGGATTTTACAACTTAAAATTTTTCTCCAAGTATGAACTTAATATTTCAAACCTCGAAACTTTACTTCAACATAGAGTATTACTTCGTGAATCAGGAAGTTCAATTCGTAATGCGTTTGAAGCGTTGCTTTTAGAAAATAAAATGATTTATCAGCCGACATGGCAAGCGGTTAACTCAGAAGCGATTCTTTTTGCGGTTAGTCAAGATTTAGGAATTGGTTTTTTACCTGAAGTTCTCATTCATAATGAATTTTATATCTATAACGATATCACAAGTGATATCACAACCCCGATAACCTTATGTTATCGGAAAAACCAAGTTTTTGAGGATCCTTTAAATGAATTTGCGGATATTGTTATCAAGGCATTTGGTAAATAATACGAATTCCTTTAATCCGAGCCTGTGATATGTTAGAATACTAAAAAAGAAGAGGTGACTTATGGATTATTCAGTATTAATTGTTGCCGCTGGAAAAAAAGCAGCAGAAGGTGCAAGTTATGCAAAAGCACTTGCCTCATTTAATGACTCAAAAAGTGTTTTAGGTCAGACAATTTCGGTCTTCATGCATGATGCACAGTGCAAACAGGTTGTAATTGTTGCGAGTTCTGCCGATATGACACGTGTTGTAAAGTCTAATGGCAGTGGTAAGATTGTTTATGTTAAGGGCGGGAAAACACGTCAGGAGAGCGTGCTAATTGGTCTTACAGCGGTTTCAGAGGATGTTGTTCTTATCCATGACGGTGTACGTCCTTGGTTACGTCAAGGTTTAATTGATAAACTGCTTGTTCGCATGCAAACTGAAAAAGCATGTGTACTTGGATTACCTCCAACCAGTCGTATGTGCAGTGTTGTTGATGGGTATATTGAGTCAACAGTTGATACTGATTCATTCATTCAAACACAAACACCGCAGGCATATCACACGTCGTTTATTTTAAGTTGTTATGCGAAAGCGAATCGTTCGGGCGGAACGTTTATGGATGATTCAGAAGTAGTCTCTGCATTCTCAGATGTTAAGATTGCGGTTGAAGCGGGCGATTCGAGAAATCGTCGATTTATTCTAAAAAAAGAAGATTAGGACATTGGGTCTGTGAAACTTATTTAGTGATGACGGAATAGGTTTACATAGACCTTTTTGTTTGGTATAATAAAGAACGGATAAAATATAAAAAAATATCCTTGCTCGAAAGAGCCATAGACCAGAAGGAGGTGTACAAATGCGCAAATATGAAGTAATGTACATCGTGAAACCTACATTAGACGAGGAAGCTCGTACAGCAGTTATTGCTAAATTACACGCTATCTTAACAGATAACGGAGCAACAATTGATGAAGTTAATGAATGGGGTTTACGCGAACTAGCATACGAAATTGAAGACTTCAAAAAAGGTTACTATGTAGTAACTCAATTTACATCAGGTGATGAAGCAGTTAATGAATTTAACCGTTTAACACGTATCAATAACGATGTAATCCGTCACATGATCGTACGTCAAGACGAAATCTAATCAAAAACACAAGGGGTGATTATTTATGATTAATCGCACTATATTAGTGGGTCGTTTAACTCGAGATCCAGAACTTCGTAAAACACAAACTGGTAAATCAGTCGTTTCGTTTACTGTAGCGTGCAACCGCCGCTTTGGACAACAAGATGAAACTGATTTTATCAATTGTGTGGCTTGGAATCAAACAGCTGATTTTATGGCAAATTACTTACTAAAGGGTGCTTTAGTAGGTCTAGAAGGTCGAATTCAATCGAGATCATATGAAGACGCTACCGGTAAACGTGTATATGTTCAAGAGGTTGTTGTGGATACACTTCAATCACTCGAATCGCGTGCACAACGTCAAGAACAAGGCGCAAGCCAAGGTCAATATCAGAATCAAAACAGTAATCAAGGTGCATCAAGTTATACACCTTCATACCAAGCCGATCCTGAACCATCATTCTCAATGGATGATGAGCCAGTTCTCGATATAACCAGTGACGATCTTCCATTCTAATCGAAAGGAGATTTGTTATGTCATTCAGAAAATTCCGTGGACCACGTCGTAAAGTTTGCTATTTTACAAAAAATAACGTAAAAACAATCGATTACAAAGATGTGGAATTACTAAAACGCTTTATCTCAGCAAATGGTAAAATTATTCCTAGACGTGTTACAGGTACAAAAGCTAAATACCAACGTCCATTAGCAACAGCTATTAAACGTGCTCGTCAAATGGCTTTATTACCATACGTATCAGATAACTAAGATATTCAAAAGCCTCTCTAACGAGAGGTTTTTACTTTATGGAGGATACAATTATGAAGAAAACACTGAGCCTGACATATGGCGCAATGACTGTTGCTTTAACAGGGATTATTTTGTTTTTCGATCGCATAACGGCTGGTTTTTTTATGACGTTTCTTGCGCTACCTTTAATTGTCTACGGATCGTATTGTGATTGGTCCGAGGCGTTTGTAGTTTACTTATCATGTATTATAATGGCGGTTATCATGTCGGGGCTTTTCTCAACAATTTTGATGATGGCAGGGTATGGTGCTGTAGGATTAGCGTATATTTACTGTATGAAAAAAGAGGCTTCCCCATCACGGAGTTATCTTGCTATGGGAGTAGTTATTGCTTTGTTTTACTTTATAATGATTCGCTTCTTTGGTCCTGCTTTTGGTATGGACTTTCAAGAAATCATTCACTCTGTGAAAGGGATTCTAAATATTCACAATTCACTTGTACTTTATGGTATTTCAATCGGTATGGTTCTGATTACAATGGCTATGGAACTCTTTATAATGAAAACGAGTGCAGATATCGTTTTAGTGATGTTACATCGTAATAGAAAATAGTGTCGATTTGTGATAAAATTTAAGGTGAAAACCTAGGGGGTTTATTATGTCTAATCAATTTGAGACTCTTAAAACACGTTTAATGATTTTAACTTTGACCCAATTGGTGGTCCTCTTCTTTTTCCATGTTTTTATTAATAAATATTTGTATGTTGTACAGTATATTTTTCTTGTAATTGACTTTGCGATTATCTTCTACATTTTCGCTACTGCGATTACAAGTCGCAAGGAACGCGTTATATCCGTTGCGGATGTATTAGGACAAGAAGCAAGTTATGCTTTTGAATATGCAAATATGGGGATTATCACACTTGATGATCAAAATACTATTACTTGGATGAGTGAGCTTTTTGATGAACTTAATATCCTTGGTACCGGAGAATTGGTTACTGATATCTTTCCGACTATTGTGAAAATTATTAAAGGAAATAATGAAACGATGACAATTCGTTTTGATTCCCACGTTTTTGAAGCATCGACGATGGGTCAAAAAAATATTATCTTCTTTAAAGATGTTACGGATTTAAATGAACTTGAGATTATCAACCGAAATAATCAAGTTGTCTTGGGGATTGCGCACCTTGATAACTATGAAGAAACAACGCAATATGAGGAAGAGCAAACGATTGCTTTTATTGACTCAAATATTCGTCAGGCTGTTGTAAGATGGGCTGATAATCATGAGATGTTCGTGCGTCGTATTCGCCCAGACCGTTATCTTTTAGTCTTAAATGAACAAGTATTTCAAAGGCTTGAAAGTGAACGTTTCTCGATTGTGAATGAGATTCGAAAACAAGCTACAAAGATTGATGCAAGTATTACCTTGTCTCTTGCGTTTGCCCGACATAGTGATAACTTTAAGGATTTAGAGGATATGTCGAATAAAGCACTTGAAATGGCACAGAGTCGTGGTGGTGACCAGGTAGCAATAAATACAAAAAACGAAGTTATGCGTTACTTTGGTGGAAACACAGAGGCTGTGGAGAAACGAAGTAAAGTTCGCGTTCGTGTTATGGCTCAAAATCTTGGTGAACACATTCTAGAATCAAGCAATGTTGTGATTGTGGGCCATCGTATGATGGACTTCGACTGTTTCGGAAGTGCCTTGGGTGTCTCATCAATTGTATCTGTTTATAACAAAGAAGCTTCGATTGTGATTGATTTGGAGGATACCGAGGTTAATCTTGCGGGAGGTATTCGTAAGCATCGTGATGAGTTTGAGAAAGATCATAATCTAGTGACGCATGAACAAGCGCGTTCGCTTATTGGTCCAAATACATTATTAATTATGGTAGACCATCATTCTCTACAACAATGTCAATTCCCAGATTTGGTGGATAAAGCAGAAACAATTGTGATTATCGATCATCATCGCCGTACTGGTGATTTTAAATTTAAACCAACCTTAACATACATTGAATCATCCGCTTCATCAGCGAGCGAACTGATTGTGGAATTATTCCCGTATCATCGACGTAATGTTGTTATTTCTAAACTTGAAGCAACCTTTATGTATACAGGAATGCTTATTGATACCAATCGTTTTAGAAATCGAAGTGGAAGTCGAACATTCCAAGCAGCTGCTGAATTACGCAAGTATGGCGCTGATTTAATGGAAGTTGAAAATATGCTTCGTGATGAATATGAGAGCTTTGAAATGAAGAACAAAGTATTAAGTAAATGTGAGTTTTTTGATGATTACTACGTAATTGCAGCTTATAAAGATGAGTTGCTACCGCGTCCATTAATGTCACAAGCGGCCGATGAGATTCTCACTGTGAAAGAGGTGGAAGCATCGTTTGTAGTAGCTTATGTTGATGAAGACATTGTCGCGATATCATCACGATCAAAAGGTGAATTAAACGTTCAAGTTGTTATGGAACGCCTCGGTGGTGGTGGACACTTTACTGGGGCTGCAGCTCAAATTAAAGGACAATCGATTCATGAAGTCGTAGAGTCACTTAAAAAAGCTATAGAAAATGTAAGAGAGGAAAGTGAATAATATGAAATTAATTTTATTAAAAGACGTTAAAAAAGTAGGTAAAAAGAACGATATCGTTGAGGTTGCGGATGGTTATGCGCGTAATTTTTTATTACCGAATAAACTCGCAGTTATGGCAAGCGATCAAAGTCGTGAAATTTTAGATCACCAAAAACAAGAACATGCTGCCGAAGTTCAAGCAGAAATCGAAAAAGCGAAACTTCTAGCGAAAGAGCTTGAGAAAATCACTTTAGAATTTAAAGTCAAAGTGGGTGAAGGTGGTCGTGTCTTTGGTTCTGTATCCACAAAACAAGTAGAAGACGCATTGAAAAAAGAACACAAGATTAAAGTGGACAAGCGTAAATTTAAACCCAGTGGTCCAATTACTCATTTAGGATCAAATCGTATCCAAGCAACACTTTATGGAGATGTAACCGGAGAAATCCACGTTAAATTAATTGCTGAATAAGAGGAGGAACTATGCGTAAATTGCCTTACAGTCAAGACGCTGAGATGGCTCTTTTAGGAACGCTATTGGTGTTCCCAGAGTCTGTTGCAGTTGTTGAAGAATATGATATGCAAGTCGATGACTTTTATAATACCGAGCACCAAAAAATATTTTCTCATATGATAGAAATTATTGAACGTGGTCGTGTTTTAGATGCGACGACTTTAATAACACGATTAAAAGATCAACATGAAATTGATAGTGTGGGTGGTGTCGAATACTTGTTTGCACTTACAGAAAACAGTGCAACACCAGCAAGTGTGAAACACTATATTGAAGTTGTTCAAGAAAAAGCTCAAATGCGACGCCTCATTGATGTTGGGCAGTCTATCGCTGAAAAGGGTTTTGACTCTACTACTGAACTTACAGCACTGCTTGATGAAGCAGAACAGAGAATTTTAGAAGTAACACGAGTTCGTCGAACAACTGAAATGCAACGCAGTCGTGAGGTCGTAAATGAAGTAATGGAGAATTTAAACCGAATTCGTGATAACCACGATCGCATTACTGGTTTAAAGACCAATTACAGTCATTTAGATAATGTCACAAACGGTTTGCAGCGTGGCGATTTAATTATCTTAGCGGCGCGTCCATCTGTAGGTAAGACGGCTTTTGCCTTAAATCTTGCATTGAATGCAGCACGTCACAATAAAGATGAAAAAGCAGGTATGGCGATCTTCTCCCTTGAAATGCCTGCAACACATTTGATTTCACGTATGTTAAGTGCGCAATCTTCTGTTAAGAGTGAGTATTTACGAACGGGTAATCTAAATGATGAGCAATTAAACAACGTCTATGCAGGAGCCAATGTTTTATCGAAGCTCAATATCTTTATTGATGATAGTTCAACAATTACAGTTCCGGAAATTTTTTCGAAATGCCGAAAACTAAAATCCGAAGGTAATTTAGATATGATTGTGATTGACTATATTCAGTTGATTTCAGGACGTGGGAAAACAGAATCACGTCAACAAGAAGTTTCGGAAATCTCACGTGGACTCAAACAGTTGGCCCGTGAAATGGATTGCCCGGTTATTGCGCTCTCGCAATTATCACGTTTAGTGGAACGACGAGACAGTAAAATTCCTCAATTGAGTGATTTACGAGAATCCGGTTCGATTGAGCAAGATGCGGATATTGTAATGTTCTTGTACCGTGAAGATTATTATAAAGACCGCGAAGGTGAAGAGGATGATGGTCCTCAAATGCCGAAACCAGAACAACAAGAAGTATTACTAAAAATGGCGAAACACCGTAATGGTGCATTGGCAGACATTACACTCATGTTCAATGCTTCCATTAGTAAGTTCTATGGTGTTGCCGGAGACGGAGGTAGAATGTAATATGAAAAAACATAAAAACCTCATTATGATATCTGTCGCATTTCTTTTTGCGATTGGGTTAGGGTACCTTTATAAGTCACCAACTTCAGCATCAGAAATTAAAACAGCGTATGAAGCAATCGATTCATCATCTGCGATATTTCCACAAGAAGTTGTAACTGTAAATGATAAACCTGTAGTGATTACAAAGCTTTATCGCGAACAAAAACTAGTTGGGGTCTTGAAAGATTCGACACGTCTACAGAAGATGTTTGATGAAGTGTATGAAAATGAATATAAAGAAGAATTTCCAGATTCTAAGTTGGGATTCATTGATGACCTTATTCAAGTAGATGAAATGAGTTTCAATGTTTATGAAGATCGTGATAATGATATTTTTGACTATCTTTATAAAGAAAACTTATTTGCGATTGAGGCAAATAAAGTCACATTCTCAAATGGAGCCATCATCTATGTAAAGAATTCTGAAGATTTTGATTCAGCGCGTGATAAATTCATTCAAAACTTTACCAGTGAGAGCACATTTGATGCAATCAAAAATAATAAAAAAATTCCTGCCATTACGGACTATGGAACTAAGGATATTGATGTAAAAGTTAAAGAAACCGTTAAAGTAACGCGGGGACTTGCGACGAAGGATAAAATCCTAAAAGATGAAACAGAAATTCTGACATTCTTAAGTTATGGGTATAATCCAAAAGTTGAAACTTATAAAATTAAACCGTTTGATACATTAGAAGGTATTGCATATCACAGTGGTATGAACGTTAATCAGATTCAATCCATTAATGCGGATAAAATCAAAGATGTGAATCAGGTGCTTGAAGTTGGATCAGAGCTTCGAGTAAGTAAGTTTGATTCACCATTCACAGTTACTGTAACCAAGCAACGTATGACGACGGAACCAGTATATCCTGAAAAAACAGTATATCAATCCGATCCAGAACTTGCGGAAGGTAAAGAAGTTGTGGATGTCGTGGAACAAAATGGTGCTCGTGATGTTATTTATGAAGATGTTTATGAGAATGGTGCATCCATCTCAACGAAAGAAATATCAAGTAAAGAAACTAAGAAACCAGTACGTGGTGTTATTCGATATGGTACAAAAGTTGAACCTAAAGTTGGTAGTGGTGCATGGCGTTGGCCTTTAGATAATGCCTATGTTCTTTGTGGTTATGGTTGTTATCCAAATCACTCGGGTACAGACTTCTCAACACACGGTAGTGGCTATGGACCAATCTACGCAATTGACCGTGGTGTTGTCACAACAAACTCATACGATCCAGGAGGATGGGGTAATTATATCGTTATTGACCATGGTAATGGATACAGATCCCTTTATGCCCATATGGCAAGTCCAGGTTATTTCCAAGCAGGACAAACTGTCGCTAAGGGTGAAAACATTGGTTATGTTGGTATGACGGGTCGAACAAGTTATCCACACGTCCATCTTGAAATTATTGTGGGTGGTGGAACACGTGTTGATGCATGTGGTGTTATTGGCTGTTAGTTTTTATCAAATCGAAGTATAAACGAGATTACGGTCTCGTTTGTGCTTTCCAAAAGGAGTTGGTCTAATGAAGCAACATAAAGAACTGAAATTAATCCTGATAACTTTTATAGTCTCAGTACTTATTGCGTATGCAATCGAAACAGTGAGTGCGAATACGAGTGTTGTGGATTTATACAAATTAACCGACACATCTACATCAATCTTTCCACAAGAGTCTGAAGGAAAGTCTGATAAATCCATTGAAGTCACAAAACTTTATCGTGACGAAAAACTAGTGGGCATTATCAGCGACGGTTCGAAATTAAATAAGATGTTTGATAAGGTTTACGAAGAAGAATATAAATCAGAATTCCCAGATTCAAAGCTAGGTTTTATCGATGACTTAATTCTCGTTAAAGAATTGAGCTTTAATCACTATGAAGATCGTGATGATGAAATATTTCAATATCTCTATGATGAAAAACTGTTTGCGATTGAAGTAAATCAAGTTACATTCTCTAACGGTGCGATCATTTATGTTAAGAATATCGATGACTTCAACAAAGCCCGTGATACCTTTATTCGAAACTTTACAGATGACAAAACATTTGATGCGATGAAAAACAATCGCAAAATTGAAAGTATTAAGGATTATGGAACGCATGATGTTAATGTGGAAGTAGAAGAAACAGTTCAAATTAGCAAAGGATTGACATCCAAAGAAAATATTCTTATGAATGAAAGTGATGTTTTAACCTTTCTAAGTTATGGATATAATCCAAAAGTTGAAATTTATGAAGTTCAACCGTATGACACAATCGCAGGGATTGCTTGGCATAAAGGTATGGATGCAAATCAAATAAAATATATAAATAGTGATATAATTAAAGATGTAAACCAGGTACTTGAGGTTGGATCGAAACTTCGAGTAAGTAAGTTTAATTCTCCTTTTACCGTTAAAATCACTCGAGAACGAATGACCTCAGAAGTTGTTTATCCCGAGTCAACAATCTACGAATCAGACCCGGAATTATCTGAAGGGAAAGAAGTTGTGGATGTTGTGGAACAAAATGGTAAGCGAGATGTGGTTTATGAAGATGTAATTGTGAACGGTGCTCCGAAGTCTTCGGAAGAAATCCGGACTCAAGTAACGAAAGAGCCTATACGTGGTAAAGTTCGCTATGGTACGAAGGTTGAACCACGGATTGGATCGGGGAACTATCGTTGGCCGTTAGATAACGCAAATATTTCATGTGTCTATGGAAATTCGTGTTACTACAACCATAATGGAACCGATTTTGTCCTCAATGGTGGAGGATTTGGTCCAATTTATGCAGTTGACCGAGGTGTTGTTTCGGAAACTGTAAGTGGTTGTTTTGAAGGAAATTATGGATGTGGAAGTGGTTGGGGAAATCATATTGTGATTGATCACGGTAATGGCTACACTACACTTTATGCACATATGGCTACAGGTCCTTACTTCAATGTTGGCGATCTTGTAAAACGTGGTGATAATATTGGATATATGGGTATGACCGGTACAACTTATGGGCCTCATGTTCATTTAGAGTTCCGTTATCACGGCGTGCGGGTAGACCCATGCACCGTAATGGGATGTTAGGTAAAGGAAGATGTTTATGAAATATTCAATGCTTGCAAGCGGTTCTAAAGGGAACTGTTGTCTTGTGGAATCGCATGGGGTTCGAATTATGATTGATTGTGGAACCACAAAGCGTTATCTCAAACAAAGTTTTGAATCGCTAGAACTAACATTTGATGATGTGGATTGTGTATTGATTACACATGATCATAGCGATCATACCAGTCAATTGAAACATTTTTCTCACCATCAAATCTACTGTCCTTCAGAGGTTGTGTTTAACCATACAAAGGTAGAACCGTATATACCCTTTCACGTTGGACCGTTTATAATCACGGCAGTGAAAACATCTCACGACGCGGATGATTCAGTAGGATATATTGTAGATGACGGGAGTCGTAAACTTGTGTATATTACCGATACGGGTTACATTCGTGAACAGGATTTTGAATTGATCAGAGATGCCGATTATTACATCCTGGAAAGTAATCATGATCCTGAATTATTAATGCAAACCAATCGTCCCTACGCCATTAAGCGTCGGATATTATCGGATACAGGTCACTTGTCTAATGAAGAAGCAGGTGTTCTGTTATCAAAAGTTGTTTCGGAAAAAACAAAGGAAATTTTACTAGCCCATCTTAGTTCGGAAGCTAATGATGAATATTTAGCCCTATCAACCGTACGTGAATTGGTTGATAATGAGGGGATTGAATTCAATGTCGCTAAACAATTTGAAATTGTAATTGGAGGATATCAAATATGAAAAAAGATCAAGGTTTTAAAAATACATTTATTGGAATTTTAGTTATTTTACTTGCGTGGAACGGATTTCTTACCTATCAAGTCTACGAGCTAAACAATCGTCCTATAGTCACAGAAAAGACCGAAGATGGAAAGACTGTTGAAAAAGTCGTAACCGAGTTTGAGTCAGATCCAACGAAAGTTGTTGAAAACGTTAGGGATCAAGTTGTCAGTGTACTAAATGTACAAGGTGGACAATTGGCTGGAAGCGGATCAGGAGTTGTGTACAAAAATGAAGGTGGTAAGATTCATATTATCACCAATAATCACGTAACTGAAAAAGGCGATCAATTTTATGTTCAATTCTCAAATGGTGAAAAAGTCGAAGCGAAACTATTAGGTGCGCATCCATTTACCGATTTAGCCCTTCTTCAAGTAGAAACTGATTCTGATGTGAAACCAATGAAACTTGGGGATTCTTCTGTTGTTAAGGTGGGGGAATTTGTTCTCGCTATCGGAAGTCCAGTAGATTTAGAATTCGCAAACTCCGTAACATTTGGAGTTATTTCTGGAAAAGATCGTAAAGTCCCAGTTGACTTAAATGGTGACCGCAATCCAGATTGGGATATGGTTGTAATGCAAACAGATGCTGCAATTAACCCGGGAAATAGTGGCGGAGCACTTGTAAATATGAATGGGGAATTGATTGGAATTAACTCCATGAAACTCTCTTCGGCTCAAGTTGAAGGGATGGGATTCTCAATTCCTGTCAATGAAGTTGTACCAATTATTAAACAAATCGAAGAAACTGGAAAAGTTTCGTATCCTGTTATTGGAATTTCGGGTGTTTCCGTTTCTGAAATGAACCCTTTCTTAAAGAATTACTATAAAGTTCCCTCAGACGTGAATGCGGGAGTCTTTATTGCTGAGTTAACACAAAATGGCCCAGCACGTAAAGCAGACATTAAAGAGGGAGACATTTTAACCCATATTAATGGTAAAGCCATTTCAAGTTACCGTGAGTTTAGACGTGAACTTTATGCACATAAAGTAGGCGATACTGTTAAACTTACGATAAATCGTAATGGAGAAATTCACGAGGTAGAGGTAACATTGCAGTGATAAAAATTATCGCAATTGGAAAAATTAAAGAAAAACCAATGCAAGCACTGATTCAAGAATATGAGAAACGTCTTAAGCCCATACATTCTGTCGAGATGATCGAACTCGTAAATTCTAATAAAACTGATGTTACAAGTATCATTGAGGATGAATGTCAACGAATACTTGAGAAACTCGATGATCGTGACTATGTCGTTTTAATGGACTTAAGTGGAAAAGATTTAGATTCCGTTTCGATGAGTGCAAAGATTATGGATCTCATCGATATGGGAAAGCCAATCACATTTATTATTGGTGGTTCTCACGGTGTAAACCAATCAATCAGAGAACGTTCTAACTATCGTTGGAAGATTTCAAACCTTACTTTTCCACATCAACTTGTCCGTCTTATGTTGTATGAACAAGTGTATCGGTTTTTTATGATTTCAAAAAATCATCCATATCACAAGTAAAAAAAGACTAATCATTGTATTAATCTTTAAAATAGTATAAAATTGAAATGAAAAGTAGGAGGTTATACTTATGAAAGAGATTACAGTAACAGTTATCGATCCTGTTGGATTGCACGCACGTCCTGCAACCGTAGCAGTAAATGCAGCAAGCAAATTCAAGAGCGAAATCAAAATCAGCTACAAAGGTAAAGCTGTAAACATGAAGTCAATCATGGGCGTTATGTCATTAGGAATTCCAACTCAGTCAGAAATCGTTATTTCTGCTGAAGGCGAAGATCAAGATGATGCAATCGCTACAATTGAAGAAGTACTAAAAGCACAAAAAGTAATTGCTTAATTTTATAATTAGAATAAAATAGAAGATGAGAATCTTCTATTTTTTTTATGCAGGAGGGAATTATGTCATTAGATAGATGGAATGAGTTGGCTCGCGATTATTCATGGATTGAGGAAGCAATGCAAACTATGGATGAAAGCACAAAACATGACGCTTTTTATAAGTCATTAGAATTTGGTACTGCAGGTATGCGCGGGTTATTAGGAATCGGACCTAACCGCATGAATGTTTATACGGTAGCGAAAGCAAGTGTGGGATTTGCGAAATACTTAGTTGAGACATTTAAAGATCAAGAATTAAAAATAGCGATTGCGTATGACAACCGTCATATGTCTAAAGAATTTGCGGATGTGAGTGCGATGGTGTTATCAACTTACGGGATTAAAAGTTACATCTTTTCGCAACCACGTCCAACACCTGAGTTATCATTTGCGGTAAGAACGTTAAACTGTGTTGGTGGAATTGTTATTACAGCAAGTCATAACCCTAAAGAATACAATGGTTATAAAGTATACGATGAAAATGGATGTCAATTGGTAGATCACAAGATTGCTCGAGTGATTTCCCTCATCAATGAAGAACCCGATGAAACTAAAGTGGATATCAATCAGGGTAATCGTTCAATGATTACTTATATGGAAGCTGATTTTGATGAAACCTATAAAGATGCAATTCATTCAATTCAATTGCGTCCAGAGGAAGAAAAGACCTTATCGGTTGTGTTTACATCGCAACATGGAACATCCTATCCACTTGTACCGGATATCTTAACGGATGCAGGATACAATGTTATTCCTGTAATGGAACAAAGTAATTATGACCCTAATTTTAGTAATACAAAAACTCCGAATCCTGAGGAAAAGGCATCCTATGATTTAGCCGTTGAATATGCGGTAAAACAGGATGCAGATCTTGTACTCAGTTGTGATCCGGATGCGGACCGTATGGGTATTGTGGTTAAGCACCACGATGAGTATGTTTATCTTACAGGAAACCAAGGCGGATCAATACTTCAAGAATATATCTATGCAACGCGAATCGAAAAAGAAACGATGCCAGAAAATCCAATTATGTTTAATACTGTCGTAACTTCCGATTTAGGAGAAAAAATTGCGCAATCTTACGGGGTGAATGTAGAGAAAACATTAACGGGTTTTAAATACATTGGTGATAGCATCGAAAATCACAATAAAGTGGGTGACTTTAATTTTGTCTTTGGTTATGAAGAAAGTTACGGTTATCTTCTCGCAGATTTTGTACGTGATAAAGATGCCTTGCAAGCATGTATGATGGTTGCGGAAGCGGCAAACTATTACAAAAATCATGGCTTAACACTCGTTGATGTTTTAAACGGTCTTTATGACAGACATGGTGCGTATCATGAAACACAAGTAGCAATTACGTTATCCGGACAAGAGGGTTTAAATCGTATTCAAGAAATCCTAACAACATTTAGAGAATCAAATATCGAAGCGTTTGCGGGAATTAAGGTTCTTTACCGAGATGATTATTTAACATCATCACGTTCAAACGGTGAAAGCTTAACATTACCAAAATCGAATGTTATTAAGTATAGCCTTGAAGATGGATCTTGGATTGCAATTCGACCATCTGGTACGGAACCAAAATGTAAGTTTTACTATTGCGTTGTAGGTAAAACAATTGAAGAATCACTCTTAAAATTTGAAGCACTAAAAAAAGATATTAATGAAAGAGCGCAACTCGATTAAAAAATATGTTGTGCTATGTCTTTTTAAGGCGTAAGCGGTACATTGATATATTCGCTGAAATCATGTATCTTATATATGAAAAAGAAGGAGCACATATAAATTATGAATAATATTGAAAACTTAGCAGTTAATGCACTTCGTGTGTTATCTGTAGATGCAGTTCAAAAAGCAAATTCAGGTCATCCTGGAATGCCTTTAGGCGCTGCACCCATGGCATATACTGTGTGGGCAAATCATATGAACTTTAACCCTGCCGATCCTAAATGGATCAACAGAGATCGTTTTGTTCTGTCAGCAGGACATGGATCGGCACTTCTCTACTCACTACTACACGTGTTTGGATATAAAGTTTCGAAAGAAGACTTACAAAATTTCCGTCAATTTAACTCTTTAACACCAGGTCATCCAGAATATGGTCATACGGATGGCGTTGAAGCTACAACAGGTCCTTTAGGTGCCGGTTTATCAACAGCAGTTGGTATGGCAATGGCCCAAGAACACCTTGCAGCGAAATACAACAAAGACGGATTCGATGTATTCAACAACTTCACTTACGTTATTTCAGGTGATGGTTGTATGATGGAAGGAATTACAAGTGAAGCATCTTCTTTTGCAGGCGCAATGAACTTAGGTCGCTTGATTGTCCTTTATGATTCAAATAACATCACAATCGAAGGAAGTACAGATCTTTCATTCCATGAAGATGTATGTGCACGTTATGAAGCATATGGTTTTGACACATTTGTGGTTGAAGATGGTAATGACATCGAAGCAATTAATGCTGCAATTACTGAAGCTAAATTAAATCTTGATAAACCTTCATTTATTGAAATCCGAACTAAGATTGGTTTCGGTACACCTAAAGAAGGTTCTGCCTCATCACATGGTGCTCCAATTGGTGAGGAAGGAATCAAAGCATTTAAAGAACTTGTGAATTACCCAAGCCTGGAACCATTCTATGTTCCTGAAGAAGTGTACGAACACTTTGGTGCTATTGCTGCTGAAGGTGCGAAAGCACAAGATGCATGGAATGCAATGATGGATTCATATAAAAATGCTTATCCAGAATTAGCAAAACAATTAGATCAAGATTTTACAGATATTACTGTAGAAGAACTAACAAATAATAAATCATTGTTTGAATTTGAAGACAAACCAATGGCAACACGAAATGTTTCCGGTATGATGATTAACCGTCTTAAAGATCAATATTCAAATATTTTTGGAGGGTCAGCGGACTTAGCACCTTCAAATATGACAAATATGAATGATGAAGATTCATTCTCATCACAAAATTTTGCGGGACGTAATATTCATTTTGGTATTCGTGAACATGCAATGGCTGCGATGGGTAATGGTATTGTGCTTTATGGTGGGCTTAAGGCTTATGTCGCAACATTCTTTGTGTTCTCAGACTTCTTAAAACCAATGGCTCGTTTAAGTTCACTTATGAACTTGCCATTAACTTACGTTTTAACTCACGATAGTATTGGTGTTGGGGAAGATGGACCTACACATGAACCGGTTGAACAACTTACTATGTTACGTTCATTACCAAACTTCTATACATTCCGACCAGCGGATGCAATTGAAACTGCATACGGGTGGGTTTTAGCTCTTACATCGAAAACAACACCTGTTGGGCTGATTCTTTCTCGTCAAAATTTACCACAACTTGAAATGTCAGGTGCTAATGCACTTAAAGGTGGTTATGTTGTGAAAGACGCTGAAACGATTGATGCGATTATTATGGCTACAGGATCCGAGGTTTCACTTGCAATTGAAGCTGCTGAGTCTTTGGAGAAAGAAAATATCGGTGTTCGTGTTGTTTCGATGCCATGTATTGAACTTTTTGAAGAACAAAGCAAAGAATATCAAGAATCTGTGCTTCCATCAGCAGTACGTGCTCGTGTTGCCGTTGAAGCGGGTTCATCTCTAAGTTGGGGTAAACTAATCGGACTTGATGGTGCTTATGTAACCTTGGATCACTTTGGTGGTTCTGCACCAGCACCGAAACTCTTTGAAGCATTCGGATTTACAGTGGATAATGTATCTGAAACGGTAAAATCAATACTTAAATAATTTTATAAGATGTGGGCAGCGCTCACATCTTTTTTTTCTTAAAGAGGCGTGCGACGTATTAAAAAATAGGTATAATAGATATAAAGAGAAGAGGTGTACGTAGATGATACGTTATATGGAAATTCCTGAAATAGATCAAGTTATGGAGATTTGGTTAAAATGTAATTTAAAGGTTCATTCATTTGTGGATGCTGCGTTTTGGAACGATAATTATGATAGTGTGAAAGAGATGATGGAGCATGCGAATATCTATGTCTCTGTTGAAGACGGTGTCATTGAAGGATTTGCGGGAGTGATGGAAGGATATTATCTTGCGGGAATTTTTGTTTCTAAAGATTCACGAAATAAGGGCATCGGTAAAGAACTTCTTGATTATATTAAAACACGTTATGATGAACTCACACTTAATGTTTATGATCAAAATACAAGAGCACAAAGTTTTTATAAACGTGAGGGATTTGTTGTGGTGGAGACGCATAATGATGGCCCAACAGAACATACGATGGTTTGGCCGGAAGTCCTATAATCGTCCTCAAAAATGACGCTTGACTTAGACAAGTGTAAGATGTAAAATATATAAGCCTGTAAAAAGGCTTTTGTAATGTGGGAGAGTGATGCAACCATTCATTTAACCACAGCACAGACAAACACACATAAGGAGGAATGTCTCGTGAGTAAAAAAGTTGCAAGAGTAGTTAAACTACAATTCCCTGCCGGTGGCGCTAAACCAGGACCTGCATTAGCTGGTGTTGGTATTAACATGCCTCAATTCTGTACTGCGTTCAATGATCAAAGTAGAGATCGTGCAGGAGACGTCGTACCTGTAGAAATTACAGTATTCGATGACAAATCATTTGATTTTGTCTTAAAAACAACACCTGCTGCTATCTTATTAAAGAGAGCTGCTGGAGTTAAGAGTGGATCAGCAACGCCAAATTCAAACATTGTTGCTACAATCTCAGCAGATCAATTACGTGAAATTGCTGAATATAAAATGCCCGATTTAAATGCAAATAGCATCGAAGGTGCTATGAACATCGTTGCTGGTACAGCACGTAATATGGGTATTGCTATTGAAGGAATGGAGGACTAGAGTATAATGGCTAAAAAATCAAAAAACGTCGTTAAAGCTAATGAATTAGTGGATCGCTCAAAAGTTTACTCAATTTCTGAAGCAATCAAATTAGCAAAAGAAGCAAGTTTCGCAAAATTCGATGAAACATTCGAAGTTTCATACCGTTTAAATGTTGATCCTCGTCATGCCGATCAACAAATCCGTGGTGCAATGGTATTACCTAATGGAACAGGACGTTCACAAAAGGTATTGGTTGTAACTCAAGGCGCTAAGGAACAAGAAGCAAAAGATGCAGGAGCAGATTTTGTTGGTGGTAAAGAAATTCTTGAAGAAATCCAAAAAGGATGGTTCGAGTTTGATATTATCGTTGCTACACCAGATATGATGGGTGAGCTTGGTAAACTTGGTCGTGTATTAGGACCTAAAGGTTTAATGCCAAACCCTAAAACTGGAACAGTAACTATGGACATCACTAAAGCTGTTGAAGAAATCAAAAAAGGTAAAATCGAATACCGTGTTGATAAAGAATCAAACGTTAACACAATTATCGGTAAATCATCATTTACAGATGAAGCATTAGAAGAAAACTTTAACGCATTACATGACGTAATTCTTAAATCACGTCCAGCTGCTGTTAAGGGTGCTTTTATTAAAAACCTTACAATCTCAACATCAATGGGTCCTGGAATCAAAGTTTCAATCGACTAATTTATGTTAAATTAAACAAACCGGTCTCTGACCGGTTTTTCTATATCAATAAGGAGTAATTATGGACTTAAAATTTAAGAAAGAATACTGTGTTATCGTTACAGTGCTCATTAAATATAAAGAAAAGTACTTGTTTGATCGAAACCTTCAGCCAATTCAAGGTGTGTTACAGTATAAAGAGCGAATTGAAGATTGTGCACAACGATTGGTTAAGGAATCATATAATCAAGACATTTCGAATCTTGAGTTTATGGGCATTGGTGAATCATTTGGACGAGATTATGATCATGCACATAACTTTGTATTAATCGCTGAAGTAGATGATCTCAGTGATGAAACATCCTATATGGTTGTTGAAGAGGGCAATTACCCAGATGAGTGGCTCCCTTTTATTAGAGCAGAGGATTTTGATTTTTATGAGTATCGTAATGTAGAGCCAAATTCGTTAACTTCCAAGGATATGAGTTATACGATCATGGAGGGGCATGAATTGACGTTTAGAGTTAGTGCTTTAATACGTTCTGATAAAGGTATTCTTTTCGATGATGCACATAACCTAGTGGGCGGACGTCAAATGTTGAATGAAACAATTTACCAAGCCTTGGAACGTGAAGTTAAAGAAGAGACTGGTTATGATATCGATGATTCTTATTTTATTGGGATTGCGGAAGATATTGTAGAACTTCCAGAGTTTCATAAAACAGTCCATTATGTGAATCTGGTTTTTGAAGTGTCAGGTGACTTTTCAGAACCTGCTGCGTCCTCAGTCTTATGGATTGCGGAAGATGAAATAGAAGACATTAATATGGGGATGGTTGAAGTTAAACAAATCATCCAGAGCATGTAAAAAGACAGCTGGTATTTATAAGCTGTCTTTTTTGTTTATAAGCAATGACGCAGTGTTTCGCGTATAACCGCTTTTATATCCTGTTCAGGTTTAAATTTAAGCGTGGACATGGTTTCATTTGGGTCGAGATAGAGATCTTCTTCTTGCATTTTTTGTGATATCTCAACATGGATTCCATGTTCCTTTCCTTCAGATGCAGCATGTTGGTCTGCCGCGACATATCGATCGCGCATGGACTCGTAATCTACAACCTGTATTTTTGTATCTTGGTTTAATGTCTCAACGATCATTTGGAAAAAGTCTTCGTATTTAAGGTTCGAATCGCAGATTGCGTATGTTGAGCGATGGATTCCGTTTTCAAGAGCCCCTATTGCGGCTTCTGCGACCTGTGTAGCGGTAATTACCGCAGTTCCCCCTTTGTGTATAGGATATACTGGTTGATCGCACACCATGTCTACAAACATCTTCCAAAGGGGTGTTCGCCCAGGCATAGTTCCGAAAATATAGGGAAGTCTAAGACTTGTGACCCGCATGGCACCTTCCCCTTCTGCAAAGGCAATCTGCTCTTGAAGTAAACGTGTACCAGGATAACCCTGGTTTCTTAAATTGTACTGCGGAAGGCGTTCTGCAAATTCAGAAAAGTAAGATCCAAATAACACAAATCGTTCCACACCTGCCTCAACTGCGAGTCGCGCAATTCGCTGTGTGGGGATAACATTGGCTTGATAGAATGAACGATAAGAAGGTGCATCCGGTAACCATCGTTCATCAGCGCCAATAGCATAGATAAATCCATCAATATCATAAAGCATATCTACAATTTCGGAGTCGCTCATTTGATTGATATCTCCTAATTGATTCTCCACATGATCTGGAAATAGATTTTCAGAAGGCATTGGAGGTAGAGACATTGTCTTGACTTGGTACCCCCTTTTTAGTAGTTCGCAAACTGTATGATAACCAAGAAATCCAGTGCCACCGAGAACAAATACTTTTTTCATAAACATAACCCTCGCTTTCAAATACAGTGTAGCATTTCGTTTGGACATGTTTGAAAAAGTATGATGAAATATAGTATAAAAAAAGAAAGTCTTAACTTTCTTTTCGGGTAAATATATAGGATTTGTCTGTAGATAAGGTTTTATTGAATGTGTAACCATCAAACGAAATATTTTTAATGTCATTGAATGTTTGAATACGATTTTGAATGAGGTATGAGACCATTTTTCCACGAGCAATCTTAACATAGGTCGATTTGGTTTTATAGGAATCGTCACTTTGTTCTTTAAAATCTAAGGTAATCATCGGCACACTTAAAGTGTTCACATCAATCATTGAACTATACTCGCCTGAGGCTAGGTTCACAATGGGCTGATTTAACTCATTAAGGTAATCTGTGATCGGCTGTTTCCATATTTGATACGGATCTATGTTAAGTTTCATCAGGAAATCGAAGCGATAGCGTCCAACCGCAGAAGAACACTTAGAGAGTCCGTAGAGTGCGGAGAAAATGTAGAGACGTTTTTGAGCCTCTTGATAATCATCGTGTGACCAAAGTTCTCGATTCATATTTTTGAAAGAAGAACCTTGATAGGACAAAATCGCAGGTGTCGTTTCTGAAAAGTTTTGATAGTTGTGGTAAACGGTATCCGCAATTTTATCAGAAACACGCATTGATTTTTTAATCTCATCGCGCGTAAATGATTGAAGTGAAGCAAGAAGCTCTGACTTTATTTCGGGAAAAAGAGAATTCTCAAGGTTATCTTGAGAATTCTCTTTTTGTGTTTTAGTTGGTGATACGAGAATAATCATTATTTTAATGTCTCATACATCTCTTCATGAAAGCCAACAAATACACCGTGATCGCCAATTAACATAGGTCTTCGGACTAAACGACCTGTCGTTGAGAGTAATTCAAGTGCTTCGTCATCACTCATTTCCGGAAGTTTATCTTTCAACTTCATTTCGCGATAAACGATACCTGATGTATTAAAGAATCGTTTGATGGGTAAGCCACTAATTTGGAGCCATTCTTTTAATTCTGCTTTCGTTGGATTCTCAAGCATCATGTCGCGATAAACAACATCGATGTTGTTTTCTTCTAAATATTTTACGGCACGCTTACATGTAGAACATTTAGGATAGTAGATAAATAATGGTTTCATAAGAACCTCCCTTTAAATATATGTTAATGATAACATATTATTTTAAAGGAATACGTTTTAAAATTGTGGATGCAATTGAAAAGTCGATAAGACTGTGGATAAAACCGCCAACACCAACCGCCAAAAAGACTATCGTAAAGTAAGAACCAGAAGTAGGGGCTTGAGTAAAAAAGAATGAGGTAACGGCGAGACATTCAACGGTTGCATGAATGAAACCAATAATAATATTAAAACTGATGCATTTTTTTCTATGCTTGATAAGGTCTGGATTTTTTTGTATATAAAGTGATCCTAGTAAAGCAAACACACAGTGTGAGAAAGCACGGACCGCAACGATAAATGGCGTAGAGATTAAAAAACCTACTCCTGTCCCCAAAGCTACAGCAAGTGCAACAGCAGGTGATATAAACATTGAAACGAATAATGGAACATGACTTGCGAGTGTATAGGATGCCGGCGGTATGATGATTTTAGGCATAAACATAGGTATAGTAATTCCGAGTGCGATGAGTAGAGCAGTGATACTAAGATTACGAACAGATTTCATGAGGTCCTCCAAAGTGTCTTGACACCTAAAGGTATTGTAGTGGTAAAAGAAAAAGGTGTCAAGACACCTTAGTTACTTTCATAGAGAAATTCATGTTGTTTTAAATCAATCATGAGTTCGGGGTAGTGCTCTTTAGAAATTGCAATGCGATGAAGGTGGATACCATTTGTAAGTGAAGCGAGAAGTTCAGGTTTTTGGTTCATAAAAAGTGTAATATCTTCATAAGTTCGAATATCCAATTGACCGGTAAGGGAACCATAGACGGGATGTTCAACGGTGACATCCAAAACATGTGCGTAGTGTTTAATGAAAATCTCTAATTCTTTTTGTGTATCGTAATGACTGTGTTGCATCGCAAGTGTATAGATTTTCATGTTCTCATCAATGCGATTTATAAGATATCCTTTACCTGTCGCAACAATGTTGTGTCCTTGTGCCCTTAAAAGTGCAATATCCCCGACAATTATTTGTCGTGATACATTAAATGTCTTTGCGAATTGATTTGCGCTAATCGCATGTTCCGAATCGAACAATTTTGTAATAATCTGTGTGCGTCGTAAATCACCATGCATATAAAATCACCTCTTTTTACTTATTGTAACGAATGAGACTCTAAATTGAAAGAGCAAGCTTACACACGAAGCTTTATTGACAGGTTATGATCACAATGATAGGCTTAGAGTACAAAAGACAAAGGCGGTTTATCATGAAAATATTACTCTATCAAAAGGGCGAAAAGGCATTTAGTAAATCGGGAATTGGACGTGCAATGAAGCATCAAGTACGTGCTTTGTCGGAAGCTCATGTTGACTTTACAACAAATATCCAAGATGACTATGATTTGGTTCATATTAATACTGTGGATTTTGGGGCGCGTAAGTTTGCACGTAAGGCACGTAGAATGGGAAAAAAAGTTGTTTATCATGCGCATTCTACTGAAGAAGACTTCCGTAATTCATTTATGTTTTCAAATCAGCTCGCTCCGCTTTTTAAAAAGCATATCGTTTCAAGTTATAAGTTAGGAGATTATATTCTCACTCCAACTCCTTATTCTAAACGCATTCTTGAGGGGTATGGCATTACAATTCCAATTGAAGATATTTCAAATGGAATTGACTTGAGTCGCTTTGAATATTCAGATGATAAAGTTCAAGCATTTAGAGATTATTTTAAGATTGAAGAAGGAAAACAAGTAGTCGTTTCTGTAGGACTCTATTTTGAGCGAAAAGGACTGCCTGATTTTATGGAAGTTGCTCGGAATATGCCAGAGGTCACGTTTATATGGTTTGGCCACACTCCTCTTGCAAGTGTTACGCAAAAAATTCGTGATGCGATTAAAAATAAGCCGGATAATGTAATGCTTCCAGGTTATATTTCAGGAGATATTATCGAAGGGGCATACATGTGCGCAAATATGTTCTTTTTCCCATCATATGAAGAGACTGAGGGTATTGTAGTATTAGAGGCACTTGCTGCACGTTGTCAAACGCTCGTTCGAAATATTGGTGTATACGATCCATGGCTTGTGGATGGGGAGAACTGTTATAAGGGCGAGACGAATGATGATTTTATCCGAATTATTAGAGGTTGTCTCGATCAACAGTTGCCTGCCACAACAGCAGAAGGATACCATGTTGCGAAAGCGCGTAGTATCGGTGCTATTGGAGAACAATTAAAACGTATCTATTCAAATGTTCTGGAGAAGAAGTAGGATATCTTTTCGTAAAATCAAACTTATGATATGATGACAATAATGAGGTGAACATATGAAACGTCTAAGTTCTGTTTTAGTTTTATTGCTTATTTTAACAGGGTGTACAAAGACTCCAGAAGAACCTGAAGTCATTAAACCACCGGTGAATACCTATGAAACCATTGTATTTAAATTAGGAGGCAAAGATTATCAACTTCCTGTATCTTATCAAACCTTATTTGAAGATGGATGGGAACCAACTATAGATATTGATACGATAACGCTCGCTTCCAATAGTTATACAGATGGTTATGCTTTACGTAAAGACCGTAATATTATCTGGATTGCATTTTTTAATCCCGCAGATGAGGAAAAACTTTTAGAAGAAACTCTGGTTGCATCTATCAGTGCAGAAAATCGAGAGTCCTACTACGATGATCCGGTTGATATTGTTGTACATGAAGGTATTACATTTGAAACACCTAAAGAACAAATTATTGAACAATTAGGTGAATTTAAGGAAGATGAGAATGCCCGATTTAAAAACATCACCTTCGAACATAATAAAAAAGCAAAAAGCACTTTCAAATTCGATGTCGATTCAGGATGTATGGAATATATTGAGATCACTAATTATCGAAAACCGATTCAGTAAAATAGATACAATTTCGTATCTATTTTTTTTGTTTTATTCTTGTCAGGAAAACTTCATAAGCGTATGATAATGATGAAAAGTTGGGAGTTGTTGATTTGGAAAGAAAAAAAGATATTTTAAATTATTTTGATAAAACACGTCTGGAATTTATTGGAAAAGGAATTGTGGTCGGTGTATTTGCTGGACTTATTGTAAGTTTGTTTCGGTATTTGATAGAGGAATTATTAGGTTATGTGAAACTTGCCTATGCGCTGTTACGCATTCATCCACAGTGGATATTTGTTTGGGTGTTCGCATCAATTGTGCTTGCGATTGGAATTGGTTTTATTATTAAAAAAGACACAATGATTAAAGGGAGCGGTATTCCGCAAATTGAAGGTCAAATGTTAGGGGTCATGCATATGAATTGGCTCTCTATTATTTTAAGAAAAGGTATCGCCGGGGTCTTGTCAATTGGTTCAGGGCTTTTTTTAGGACGAGAAGGACCTTCGATTCAGTTGGGTGCTGCAGTGGGACAAGGTGTTAATCAGGGCTTCAAGGGAAACACGATGTCTGAAAAGGTTCTAGTTTCAAGTGGTGCGGGAGCGGGTCTTGCGGCTGCGTTCAATGCTCCTGTCGCGGGACTTCTCTTTGTTTTGGAAGAGGTCCATCATAATTTTTCACCATTAGTGCTTTTAACAACCCTTGCTGCAACAACAACTGCAAATTTTATTTCGCTCTATTTCTTTGGGCTGAGTCCAATATTATCTTTTGGTCATTTACAGACGTTTGAGTTAAAGCATTATGGATTTATAATTGTATTAGGTTTGATTTTAGGTGTTGCGGGATTTATTTACCAAAAGATAGTGCTTTGGGTTCCTACTGTTTACAATAAAATAAAAAAAGTCCCAGCACATTTCTATGGTGTCATCCCTTTTGTTCTTGTTATTCCAATTGGGTTCTTTTATCCACACTTAATTGGTGGTGGTAGTGATATTATTCATATACTTGTGGAAAATCCATTCGGACTTTCTGTGCTTATTTCAATTTTTATTCTTAGATTTATTTTCTCAATGGTTTCATATGGTTCTGGTCTTCCTGGAGGAATATTTTTACCAATTCTTTCACTTGGGGCACTGTTAGGTGCCATTTTTGGTTCTTTTTTGATTTCAAAGTTTGGCTTAGATCCCACATTTCTGAAGTCATTTATCGTGATTGCCATGGCAGGTTACTTTACAGCAATCGGAAAAGCACCACTTACTGCAATTGTGTTGATTACAGAAATGGTTGGTAATTTTGACCAACTAATGCCGATTGCGGTGGTATCTTTGGTTGCCTATGTTGTTTCTGATTTATGTGGCGGTGAACCTGTATATGAAGCAATGTTAGAACGACTTGCGGGGGAACGTGCACCCAACATCACCGGTGAAAAAGAGATTATCGAGGTATGTGTTCATGTGGAAAGTGCACTTGATGGGTGTATGGTACGTGACGTCTTTTGGCCGAAGTCATGTTTGTTAGCCGGGCTTGGACGTGGAGAACATGAATTGATTCCACACGGAGATACGATTATTCTTGCGGGAGATACGTTGAAAATTTTAACGGATTTGAGTTCTAGTGCAGAAGTACGGAAGAAACTTTTAGACCAAGTTTCAACAAAAAAACCAGCTTAGGACTGGTTTTTTTTGTATACATATTTAGTAATACGAATTAAGAACTAAAAATATTCTCTAACCCGTTGACAAAATACGAGAATGCGATATGATATTAGCACTTAAGGTATAAGAGTGCTAAGGAGGAATAGAATGGCTCGAACAAAACAATTTAAAGCTGAATCAAAAAGGCTACTAGACTTAATGATTAATTCTATCTATACGAATAAGGAAATTTTCTTAAGAGAATTAATTTCAAATGCGAGTGATGCGGAAGATAAACTTTACTACAAATCTTTACAAGATACTTCAATTGAAATTAATAAAGAAGATTTGAAGATTGAAATAGAATTGGATGAGGAAAACCGTACCCTAACAATTCATGATTACGGTATTGGTATGACCGAGAAAGAATTGGAAACATATCTTGGTACAATTGCGAAAAGTGACTCTCACGCCTTTAAGAAGGCACTTGAAGAAGGTGATGATGCGGTCGATGTGATTGGTCAATTTGGTGTCGGATTTTATTCTGCATTCATGGTAAGTGATCATGTGGATGTAATCTCAAAAGCCTATGGAGAAGAACAAGCATATAAATTTAGTTCTGATGGTTTAAACGGATTTAAGATTGAAGAAGCAGAACGTGAAAAACATGGTTCTACAATTATTTGTAAGATTAAAGACAATACGGATGATGAATTTTATGAACGTTTTATTGATGAATACACGATTAAGAACTTAGTAAAAACGTATTCTGATTACATCCGTTATCCAATTGAAATGAAAGTTGAAGGCGAGACTGAAGTCTTAAACTCAATGATACCAATTTGGAAACGCTCTAAAAATGATGTGACTGAAGAAGCATTAAATCAATTCTACAGAGATAAATTCCATGATTATGATGATCCATTTAAAACGATTCAAATGAAAGTCGAAGGTAATCCTTCCTTTGATGCGTTATTATTTATCCCTAAACATGTACCAATGGATTTCTACTCTCAATCATTTGAACCGGGACTCCAACTTTACAGTCGTGGCGTATTTATCATGGATCATAATAAGTCCTTAATTCCGGAAGAATTTAGATTTGTACGTGGTCTTGTGGACTCACCGGATTTAAATCTAAATATATCTCGTGAAATTTTACAACATGACCGTCAACTTGCTGCGATTTCAAAACGTATCGAGCGGAAGATTAAAAGCGAATTAGAATTGATGATGAAAAATGATCGTGAGGCATATGAATCATTTTGGACTAATTTTGGACTATCCATTAAATACGGAATTTATACTTCATATGGATCGAAGAGTGATGCACTAAAAGATCTTGTTCTCTATAAGAGTTCTCATGGTGAAGATCTTGTATCAATCAAAGAGTATAAGGAACGTATGAAAGAGGATCAAGAAGAAATTTACTTTGTTTCAGGCGAAAATGTAACGAAATGTGCTCATTTACCGCAAACGGAATTTGTTGTTTCTAAAGGATATGAAGTACTCTACTTCACTGATGAAATTGATGAATTTGCAATTCAAATGTTAAGAGAGTACGAGGGAAAAGCCTTTAAATCTATTAATCAAGGAGACTTAGATTTAGTTGATGAAGAAACTAAAAAATCAATTAAAGCGAAAAAAGAAAGTCACAAAGATTTAATTACAGCACTAAAAGAAACATTGAAAGATGAAGTTGATGATGTAACATTGTCTACACGACTTGTAAATCATCCAGTGTGTCTTGTAAGTGAAGAGGGTGTATCCTTTGAGATGGAGAAAGTATTGAATGCAATTCCAGATCAAGGCGAACGCGTGAAGGCAAAACGCATTTTAGAAATTAACCCTGAACACCCATTGTTGGAAGCTCTGGAGCGTGTGCATCAAGAGAAACCGGATGAACTCGGTGATTTCGCAACAATCCTATACGATCAAGCATGTCTTATTGAAGGACTACCAATCAAAGACCCTGTAACATTCTCAAAACGTGTTGCGGACTTAATGGTTGCATCCACAAAATAAATGTTCTACAAAACCCCTTTGTGTTTAATGAAGGGGTTTCTCTTATAATGAGAATAATAAAATTCTGTGGTTTTAGAATGATTGTGCTACAATAGATTTAGAAAAAGAGGATTTGTAATGCGAAGTGTAGGAGAAAATCTACTGAAATTTGTTCCTAATTTCACGGTAATTGATTTAGAAACAACAGGACGTAGTAATAAGTTTGAAGACATAACGGAATTAAGTGCTATAAAGTATCGAAACTATAAACAGGTCGATGCATTTTCCACATTGGTGAAACCAGATAATTCGATTCTTCCTTTCGTGGTAGAACTCACGGGAATTACGGAGGAGATGGTTTCAAGCGCACCCAAAATTAATGAGGTGATTAAACAATTCGTCGATTTTATTGGGTCGGATGTTATTTTGGGTCATAATGTCATGTTTGATTATGGTCTTGTCTATGATGCTTATCTCGAAACCGTTGGACTTCGTATGCATAATGATTACGTTGACACACTCCGCGTTTCAAGACTTCTTAATAAAGATTCTAGGAACCATAAATTGGAAACTTTATGTACTTATTTTGATGTTGAGCGATTAGTAGGTCATCGTGGTTCAGAAGACTGTCTTCAAACGGCAGAAGTCTATATAAAAATGAAAGATAAATACAAACGATTGCGACAAATTCAAAAAGAAAAAGCACCGCAAGTTTATCCAGTAGAGAAGGGGGTAGAGTGAATGAATGTTTATGATTTCGACAAAACCATCTATGATGGTGACAGTTCCATGGATTTCTATAAATACAATCTTAAGCGTGATAAATCCATCATCAAATTTTTGCCACGTCAGATAAAAGCTGCTCTTGACTACAAACGTGGAAAGATTGATAAGACCGAGATGAAAACGGTATTTTATGAGTACTTTACAGCAATCCCAGATATAAAAAAACGCGTTTTAGAGTTTTGGGATGGACACCGTGAAAAAATTAAGCCATGGTATCTAGAGCAAAAACGTGATGATGATTTAATAATTTCAGCTTCACCAGAATTTATGCTTGAACCTATTTGTGATGAATTAGGGATTGCGTTGATCGCTTCAGTGGTTGATCCAAGTACGGGAAAAAATCTGAAGCATAATTGTTGGGGCGCTGAAAAAGTTGCTCGGATGGAAGCACACTATGATTTGGGTCTGATGGAGGCATTTTATTCGGATTCATATTCAGATGATCCTTTAGCACAATATGCAGAGCATGCTTATCTTGTTGATGGAGATACAATTAAACCTTGGTAAACAGAAAACTGATTTTCTTTCTAAAAAGAGAGTCAGTTTTTTTTATTTCAATTATTATTGGTGAAAATATTGAAATTAGTGAAATAAGTGGTATAATTTGAAAAGTAAAGGAGGTCGCTATGTTTGAATGGGTAACAGGAAATGCACAACTTCAAGTTGTGACTTTGACTGAAAAAAGTTTAACATTAAATCAAAATGCTTCATCTCACTTTAAAGACAGCCAATATGTGTTGGTAGGATTTTCGAAAGATGGGCAGGTAGGCATCAAGCCAGTTACAAAACGCGATCTTGAACTGAATGTATATCCAGTTGAGAATTTGCATAAAATTTCAATTGGTAAAGGATATGCGAAAGTTAATAATAAGGCGTTGTGTGATTTAATCTCCGCTAAGGTAGGGAAAAATCTTGACGGTCAAAAGGTAATTGCGAATTATGACAAAAAGGAACGTGTTTTAACATTTGATTTGTCATCACTAAATGAAGAGGGAGTGATACTATGACATTAACGATGGATTGGGTATGGCTAATTGTTTGTTTAGGGATGTTGGTGCTTGAAGTAATCACGGTAGGAAATTTAGTTTCACTTTGGTTTTCATTTGGTGCGCTTGCAGCACTAGGTACAACATTTTTAACAGATAATGTAGCGGTACAGTTAGCGGTTTTCGCTATTGTAAGTGTTGCGGCACTAATTATGATTCGCCCAATGACAAAAAATCTCTTACGAGGGAATGTCGTTTCGACGAATGCAGATCGTCTAATTGGCCGTCAGTTTATACTGAATGAAGAAATCAACCAAGATTCATGGGGAAAAATCAAGGTTCATGGCGAAGAGTGGTCTGCCACAACTGCGCATCAATCTACAATTTCAGCACATACACGGGTTGAAGTTATTGCTATTGAGGGTGTAAAATTAATTGTGAAAAGTGTAGAGGAGGCTTAACATGCCAGGAATAATTTTATTTTTAGTAATTTTAGCATTAGTATTAATAATTATAGGATATTGCATTCGTGTAATTCCTCAATCAAATGCATATGTTGTAGAACGATTAGGTGCCTATAGTCATACACTTGATAAGGGAATGCATTTAATTCTTCCGTTTGTTGACCGTGTTGCGAATAAGGTTTCGCTTAAGGAACGTGTTCAAGATTTTGCACCACAACCGGTTATCACTAAAGATAACGTTACGATGCAAATTGATACGGTTGTATATTTCCAAATTACTGATCCCGTATTGTATACATATGGTATTCATAATCCAATCAATGCTATTGAAAATCTTACAGCAACAACGCTTCGTAATATCATTGGGGATTTAGAATTAGACCAAACGTTAACGTCACGAGACATTATCAACTCCAAGATGAGAGCAATCTTAGATGAAGCAACGGATCCATGGGGTATTCGAGTTCAACGTGTTGAAGTTAAAAATATTATTCCACCACGTGATATTCAAGAAGCAATGGAGAAACAAATGCGTGCTGAACGTGAGCGTCGTGAGTCAATCTTACGTGCTGAAGGTGAAAAACGCTCTGCAATTCTTATTGCTGAGGGTGAAAAAGAATCGACAGTACTCCGTGCTCAAGCTCATAAAGAAGCGATGATTACTGAAGCAGAAGGTGAAGCTCAAGCGATGGAACGTGTTTTCGATGCTCAATCGAAAGGTGCAATTTTGTTATCAACAATTGATCCAGACAGTGCTTATCTAAAACTTAAGAGTTTTGAAGCATTTGAAAAAGCAGCAAATGGTCAGGCAACAAAAATTATTGTTCCTTCTGACTTGCAAAACTTAGCTTCTGTCTTAGCAGCTGGTAAAGAAATCATTAAATAATAAAGAAAGCCGCTCTCAGAGTGGTTTTCTTTATAGGCTTATTTTGGGATAACACATAATTATTAGTGGGTGATTAATATGGAATGTGATCGATGCGGCTTGAAAATCCAAAATGGAGCATGTAGGCGGTGCCTTTATTACAGTCAGTATCTCGTTGATCTCGATGAATGTGATGATTTTGTCCAGGAGAGTATATGTACAATACCTTTTGAGTTGACTGTTTATCAAAGGGGCATCGCAAAACGTTTATGTTCGCTCGTTGAACATAATGATGTTTTTCTTGAAGCGGTATGTGGAGCTGGAAAGACAGAGATTTGTCTGCCGTTAATTGAGAAGACTCTTAAGGATGGAAAATGTGTATGCTGGGCCGTTCCAAGAAGGGAGATTGTTCTGGAACTTTTTGAACGATTTAAGTCTTATTTCAAAACACTTAAAATAGCTTGCGTTTGTGGTGGAAGAACGAATGATGTTGTAGCTCCTTTCGTGATTTGCACAACACATCAGCTCTATCGATATTCGAAGCAGTTTGATCTGTTGATTTTAGATGAACCGGACGCGTTCCCATTTGCGAATAATGATTTGCTTCTTAGGTTTGTGATTTATGCATGTAAGGGACGTATTGTTTATCTCAGTGCAACCTGTAATCAACTTTTAGAAGAACTGTGTCATTCTAAGGACGTCAAGCATCTCTATGCATCACTTCGACCAAGTGGAAGACTGTTACCAATACCAATCTATATTCAAACATGTTTTCCGTTTCTACGAATGATGATTAAATATCGAAGAATAAAAAAAGACCATCTTCTTATTTTTGTACCGACTCGTAGAATCGCTAGAGTCCTTTCGCTTCTTTTAGGTGTGCCTTCAATCACCTCGCAGACCAAAAACCGTGAGGTATATCTTAACCACTTTAGAGAGTTTGGGGGTGTGTTGGTTTGTACTACGGTTTTGGAACGGGGTGTTACGTTCAAAAAATGTAATGTGTTTGTACTTTATGCTGATCACCCAATTTTTGATACAGCATCTTTAATTCAAATTGCAGGTCGTGTCGAACGGGGTATTAATCCTGTGAAAGGAGTGTGTATGTGTTTTTTTCTCGAATTGACACCATCATTGATAAAATCAAAACGTGCTCTTGTGAATGCGAACAATCATGCGACATCTGTTTTGAAAAAATTGGAGTCAAGCCAGTTCTCGACTCATTAATCGGTTCGAAAAATGAAGCGCTCTGTAACCTGTGTTATGAGCGGCTAAGGTGTAAAAAGTTTTATCGTGGAGACCTATCTTTCAAAACCTGTGTCTTATATGAGTATCGGGGTTTTATTCGAAACCTCATTCTCAGATATAAAGTTCATCATGATTACCATCTCAAAAAATATTTGTTTGAGTATCATCGTTTTTGGATTCGATTCCATTATTCCCGTTACGAATATGTTATCGCCCCATCTAATACAACTAATAGTAGTAAGCCCAATCATTTAGATGTTTTAGTAGATAAACTAGGGCTTAAACACAGCGGTATCAATCTTGTGAGTAATGCTCCGATTAAACAGGCTCTCTGTAACTCAAAAGACCGTCGTAAAATACGCGATCATATTGCACTCGAGAAATTACCTCAAAAAAAAACAACGAAGATTTTAATTATTGATGATATTGTGACAACTGGAAATACTTTAGAAGCTATAGCCGATCAAATCAAACCTTTTGTGGATCATATCGAAGCACTGTGCTTAGCGGGTACCCTCACAAACCTTAAGTAAGCGATTTCACTTGCCTTTTAAGTACCTCTATCGTATAATTTTATTGAAATTAAAAGTATATAAATATGCTTAGAAAGGGTCTATACAATGAAGGGGAAAGTTAAAACATTTAACAAAAACAAAGGATTTGGTTTCATCACAGCAGAGGATGGACAAGACATATTTTTTCATTATACTCATCTGATTATGGAAGGATTTAAAACCATTGAAGAGGGTACTGAAGTTGAATTTGAACTTGTGGAATCTGAGCGTGGTTTGCAAGCACATAATATTGTGAGAATCTAGAGTAGAAAAGTTGGTTATGCCAACTTTTTTAGTTATGTATTCTGAATTCGTTATGTGTTACAATATCAAGGAATGGAGGCTTGAATTATGGCTGGATTTTTAAGTAATCTTTTTAGTGGCGATCGTAAGATTTTAAATGAAATTGAAAAAATTGCACATGAAATTGATGCGTTGGCAGAAGAGACGCGTGCTCTATCTGATGAAGCGTTAAAAGAAAAAACTAATGAATTTAAAAACCGTATTGCTCAAGGGGAAACTTTAGATGATCTTCTTGTGGAGGCTTATGCTGTTTCGCGTGAGGCAGCTTACCGAGTTATTGGTGAATTCCCATATGTTGTTCAGCTTATGGGGGCTATAATTCTTCACCGCGGTGATATCGCGGAAATGAAGACTGGAGAAGGTAAAACATTAACAGCAATCATGCCTACTTACCTTAATGCATTAGAGGGTAAGGGAGTTCATGTTATTACAGTTAATGAGTATCTTGCTCAACGTGATGCGGAATGGATGGGAGAAATCCATCGTTTCTTAGGACTTACAGTCGGTATAAACGTACGTGCTTTATCACCTTCAGGTAAACGCGAAGTATATGAATGTGATATTACATATACAACAAACTCAGAAGTTGGTTTTGACTATCTTCGAGACAACATGGTTACTAAGGTTGAACAACGTGTATTGCGTCCTTTAAACTATGCACTTGTTGATGAGGTTGACTCGATTCTGATTGATGAGTCACGTACACCATTAATTATTTCAGGTGGAGCGCGTGATGGTGCTAAATTGTATGAATCATCGGATAAATTCGCAAAAAAATTAAGCGAAGGTTCAGACTATGTTATTGATGTGAAGTCAAAAACTGTTCAACTCACAGAAGCAGGTGTTGAAAAAGCTGAGCGCACTTTCAAAGTAGATAATCTATATGATCTTGACAATACCTCTTTGGTTCATCACATTAATAATGCATTAAAAGCTAACTACATTATGCTTAATGATATCGAGTATGTAGTACAAAATAACGAAGTTGTTATTGTTGACCAATTCACAGGACGATTGATGGAAGGTCGTGAGTATTCTGACGGACTACACCAAGCTTTATGTGCTAAAGAAGGCGTAACAATTAAACAAGAAACGGTTACACTGGCAACAGTTACTTACCAAAATTTCTTTAGACTATATAATAAACTATCCGGGATGACCGGTACTGCGAAAACTGAAGAAGAAGAATTCTTAGAAATCTATAACATGCGCGTTCTGGAAGTTCCGACAAACCGTCCAATCGCACGTGAAGATTTACCAGACCTCGTTTATGGTACACGTAAGGCAAAATTTGAAGCACTTATTGAAACTGTTCGTGAACTCAACGAAAAAGGCCAACCAGTTCTTGTAGGTACTGTTGCGGTTGAAACATCAGAATACTTAAGTATGATGATGAAGCAACGCAAGATTAAACATGAAGTATTAAATGCGAAAAACCATGCTCGTGAAGCTCAAATTATTGAGAAGGCAGGACGTAAAGGTTCTGTAACAATCGCGACCAACATGGCTGGGCGTGGTACTGATATTAAACTTGATGAAGAATCAAGAGCTCTTGGAGGACTTGCGGTTCTAGGTAGTGAACGCCATGAGTCACGTCGTATTGATAACCAGCTCCGTGGACGTTCAGGTCGTCAAGGAGACCCAGGGATGTCACGTTTCTTCGTTTCATTTGAAGATGATTTAATGTTACGTCATGGTAGTGAACGTTTTGAAAATGTTTATAGCCAACTTGGTGATGTAGCAATTGAAAATAAAGTAATAACAAAACAAATTAGTGCTGCTCAACGCCGCGTTGAAGGAGTGAACTTTGATATTCGTAAAACACTTCTTGATTACGATGATGTGTTACGTCAACAACGTGAAATCATTTATGAACAACGCGATTATGTATTGGAAAACGAAGATGTCCATGGAATCATTAAAGAGATGTATAAGCGAGTTGTTTCAGATACAATCGCATCATATACAAATCTAGAATCAAGAGATTTCTCAATTGATAAAGAAGGACTTATAGAAGCGTTGGATAAGCTGGGCTTAATCGATGACTCATTTGATCAAGCGTCTCTAGATAATGCATCTCAAGAAGAAATTCAAACAATTATTACAGATGCAGCTTGGGAAAAATATGAAATTAAAATTACAGATGTACAAGATCAGTTTGCACGTGTTGAAAAAGAAGTTGTGCTCAACATGATTGATCGCTCATGGGTCGATCATATTGATGCTATGAGTAAATTACGAGAAGGAATTCATTTGCGCTCATATGCTCAAGATAAACCACTTCAAGCGTATGTGACTGAAGGATTTGAAATGTTCGAAGAAATGTTAGGACAAATTGCACAAGACATTGTTATGTTCTGTGTAAATGTAAAGATTGAATACAGACAATAGATAGGGTGATACGATGGAATTATTTGAAATAGCACAGATTGTTGACTCAACAACATCTGATTTGAAAGCACTTGGTGATTCACTTTGACTTAGCTCAAAAAGAAGCTAAAATCAAAGAACTCGAATCAGAAATGGTTGAAGACGGTTTTTGGGATGACCATAGACACAGTTCACAACACATTCAAAAGCTGAATCAATTAAAAAAAGTCGTTGAAACACATAACGATTTACTCGAACGATTGATGTCATGCTCTGACAGTATTCTTTTATTAAAAGAAGAAGCGGATGAGGAGTTTCAGAACTCACTAGAAGTAGAAGTTAAAGAAATCCAAAAAGAAATGGAATCTTTCTCAGTACTTGTACTTCTTAGTCATGATTATGATCAAAAAAATGCAATTGTTGAAATTCATCCGGGTGCCGGAGGAACAGAGAGCCAAGATTTCGCAGAAATGCTTTATCGTATGTACACACGATGGGCGCAAGATCATGGTTTTAAAATCAGTGTTCTTAACTATCTTGATGGTGACGAGGCCGGATTAAAATCTGTTTCTTTTTCAGTATCGGGTATGTTTGCCTACGGTTATTTAAAAGCAGAAAAAGGTGTTCATCGTCTTGTTAGAATCAGTCCTTTCGATTCATCTGGACGACGTCACACTTCCTTTGCATCTGTAGATGTAGCACCTGAATTTGACAACAGTATTGAAATTACCATTTTACCGGAAGACATCGATGTCGATACGATGCGTGCTACCGGTGCTGGGGGTCAACATGTTAATAAGACAGACTCTGCAGTACGGATAACACACAAAAAAACAGGTATCGTAGTAACTTGTCAAGCAGGAAGAAGTCAACTTCAAAATAGAGAAGAAGCATTAATGATGCTGAAAAGCAAGTTGTACCAACGAGAAATCGAAGAAAAGCAAGCACAGCTTGCAGCAATAAAAGGTGAACATAAGTTAATCGAATGGGGTTCTCAAATTCGTTCTTATGTAGCTCACCCTTATACAATGGTTAAAGATCATCGCACTAAATTTGAAACAAGCCAATATGGTGACGTATTAGATGGTGACATTGATGATTTTATTGAAGCATTTTTGAAAATGAATGTAGGAGTATAGAATGGATCGTATAAAAGAACATTTAAGCGACTTGCTATTTTTACTTCTAGGAAACTTTGTACTCGCGGTAGCAGTAACGTTTTTTATACTACCCAATAATATTCTTTCTGGGGGCGTATCGGGAGTATCCGTTGCGCTTTACCCTTTTTTAGGGATTGAAAAAGAATTGATGATTAATATTATATATGCATCGTCGTTTTTATTAGGGTTGGTTTTCTTAGGTAAGCGATTTGCGATTAAAACGCTAGCGAGCACAATATTATCCCCGCTGTTAATTAATATTCTATCATCTGTTGGTTATGCTCCAGAAGTAGACCCAATTCTTGCCTCTATTTTTGGAGGAGCACTCATGGGAGTTGGATTAGGATTAACATTTAGAACGGGCGCAAGTACTGGTGGTATGGATATTCCACCATTAATTCTATCGAAATATACAGGAATCAAGGTTTCTGTATGGATTGCACTCATTGATACCATTACAGTTCTTTTGGGACTTAAAAGTTATGGCTTAAATAATGTTTTAATTGGATTTTTATCAATATTTACCTCAGCAATAGCGATTGATAAGATTCAGATGATTTCTGGTGAACAAGCTAAACAAGTGTTTATCATAACAAATGAGGTTAATGAAGTTTTAAATCGAATTCATACTATGATTGATCGGGGATCAACACGTATTCCTGCAACAGGTGGCTATACAAATGAATCTCGAGAAATTATTTTAACAGTATTAATGAAAGACCAATATGTTGAACTCGAACGTCTTGTTAAAGAGGTTGACCCAAATGCATTTTTGATCGTGTCAGATGCAACAGAAGTTCATGGAAAAGGTTTTATGAAGGCTTCAATCACATAGCCTACCATACTTTTTCACATTAAGGTCATAAACGGTGTGGTATAATAACACATGATAAAAGGAGTGAGTTGATCGATGTTATATTTCGAAAATGTATCAAAACAGTATAAAAACGGTGTTAACGCGCTCTATAATATTAATCTTGGAATTGAACAAGGCGAATTTGTTTATATTATTGGACCAACAGGTTCAGGAAAATCAACGATGATTCGTCTTTTAAATGGTGAAGAAATACCTACTAAAGGAACCGTAAAAGTTGGGAAATTTAATGTAGGTAAATTAAAACACTCGAAAGTGCCGTTGTATCGACGACATATCGGAGTAGTATTTCAGGACTTTAAATTATTAGAACGTAAAACAGTATTTGAAAATATTGCTTTTGCACTTGAAGTTGTAAACACGCCACGCGTTGAATTGCGTAAGCGCGTACGAGAAGTTTTAAGACTTGTTGATTTAACTGAAAAAGCAAATGCGTATCCAAATGAATTATCAGGAGGTCAACAACAACGTGTTGCGATTGGCCGAGCTATTGCAAATAGACCTAAGGTTTTAATTTGTGATGAGCCTACAGGAAATCTTGATCCGGATAAATCCACGGAAATTATTCATTTATTAGAACGTATTAATCAAGAAGAAGCAACAACAGTCGTAATGGTCACACACGATGTTGAAATTGTTAATAAAAATAAAAAACGTACAATTGCTTTAGATGAAGGTCACTTAGTGGCTGATTTGACTGCGGGAGGATATATCAACCATGGGTAGAGTCTGGCGTCATATCAAAGATGGTATTACAGGTGTTACACGACACTTTGCATTATCACTATCAAGTATTTCATCAGTTACTGTGACACTGTTATTAATGTCTATATTTCTATTTTTAAGTGTAAATATTAGTACAATCACAAGATCAATGGAGCAAAGTGTTCAAATTCATGCTCAGATTTCAAATGATTTTGAAGAAAAGTCACAGATTAATGAGATTCAAAAACAGATTGAACAATTACCTGAAGTTTTAGATGTTAAGTTCTCTTCAAAAGAAAATGAACTGGATGCATTTATTAGAGCTAATGATTCAGAAGATGCAGAAAGCCTTTATGGTGGGTATCGTGGTGAAAACAATCCGATGTTAAATGCCTTTTTGATCAATGCAAAATCAGGTGATGAAATTAAAGATTTATCAAATAAAATTGCAAAAATCGAAGGTGTATACAAAACAAGTTACGGTGGAAGTGGAACGACTGATTTCCTTGGTATGCTTGAACAAGTTCGGAATGTTGGATTTATTATCGTAGTCACACTTGCTGTGATTGCAGTATTTTTAATTTCAAATACGATTCGTGTATCAATTCATTCACGTCGTCGTGAAATTAGTATTATGAGAACGGTCGGAGCAACCAATTGGTACATCCGTTGGCCGTTTATCATCGAGGGGATGGTAATTGGATTATTGGGAGCAATAATTCCAATTGTTATATCGATATTTGGATATCAATACTTATATCAAGCAACAGGCGGTATTCTAATATCGCAAATGTTTAAATTGGTTGCGGTCTATCCATTATCACTACAAATCTCAGGGATTCTCGCTTTAATTGGAATCGTTGTAGGAGCATTGGGAAGTCTCTTCTCAGTGGGTAAATTCTTAAGGTGGTCACGATGAAAAAAATTTTCAGAAATGTTATAATCATATTAGTAGTTGTATTGATGCTTGCTGGGGTGTTGGCACCCGTTTTTGTTACGGTTCCAATTTATGCTGAAGATATTGAATCACTAGAAAATTCAATTGTAGAACGTGAGAAGGAACTCATTGCACAAAAGTCGAAACAGGCTAATATTAAAGAACAACTTTCTGAAGAAGTCGCAAAGTTGGATGATTATCGCCAACAAATTAAAAATCTTGAAGCTGAAATTGAGTCTATGAAGACTGCAATCGCAACTTCTGAGGAAGAAATTAAACGTCTTCAAGCAAGTATTGAAGAAAGAGCAAAAAAGATTAAAGAAACCGAAGAAAAGGTTAAGGGATATATGGTCAATGCCCAATCCTCTACTCGTGTTAATGGATATTTCGAATTTGTAATGGGAGCTGCAGACTTTGCCGAGATGGTTCGTCGTCTTGAAGGTATGGGAGCAATCAAGCGTTATAATGAAGATTTAATTCGTGAAATGAATGAAATTAAAGCAGAGTTAGAAGCGGATAAAGCAAAACAAGAAGAAGAAAAACAAGCAATTGTACTTCGTAAAGAAGCTTCAGAACTTCAAAAAGAAGAAGCGAAACTTCTTGAAGAGCGAGTTCGTGCTGTTATTTCTGAACTTCACCAAAAAGAAAAAGAAGCTCAGGAACAAATCGCAAGCATCAATGATAAGAATAAAGCGGATGAAGAAAAGATTAAACAAATGCAAATTCCATCTACTCCTGGAACAGGCGGTAATGGGTTTACATTACCACTTCCTTCAGGCTCATTTGATGTAACGGCTGATGTTTGGCATTATCCTGCCGAATATGGTGGCAGTGCTCATGCTGGAGTCGACTTAGGTGTTAATCAGGGTACATCAGTATTTGCGGTTGGTAATGGACTTGTTGTTTCAACCAATTCAGGCTGTTATCCAGGTAACTGGAGTTGTGGTGGTGGATATGGAAACTACATTTCCTATATTGTAAATGTAGGGGGACATAACTACGGTATTCTTGTGGCCCATCTATCGAGCGTATCTGTATCACGAAATCAAGTTGTTTCCGCTGGAAGTCTAATTGGATATTCTGGAAACACAGGTGCTTCAACTGGACCACATCTTCATGTTGAGACCATTGACATGGGACCTGGAACAGTTCTAGATGCTTGGAATCGCTGGAATGGTGACCCTCAATTTGGAACAGGACCGGCCTCTTATGGTGGTCGGCGTTGTGATCAAGGCTATGGTGTACCATGCCGACTTTATCCACGTCAAACATTAGGAATTTAATTATAGAAAAAAGTACAAATATACGTTTGTACTTTCTTTGCCTAGGATCCTACTCGTCTATGATTTGTTCATAGTTCTGCACTATTACGAAATAGGAGTAATTGTATGAAAAAAATAATCAAAAATGGACTGTGTATATTTCTTGCCTTGTTTGTACTTGGTGGAACGCTAACACCTGCTCTTAGTACAACGGTGTTTGCTGTGTCATCAGAGACGACAAAAGAACAAGAAGAACGACGCGCACAAATTGAAGAAAACAAGAAAAAATTAAGTGCGCTTGAAGGATCTCAAAAGGATATTAAGGCAAACTTAACTGAGGAAATGAAAAATCTCAGTGGATATAAAGAACAAATTGCCAGTCTAGATGCGAAAATCAAAGAAATTGAAGGAGAAATCCGTGTTTCAGAGGCACAAATCGTGCAACTGCAAAAATCTATTGATGATCGCCAAGCAAAAATTGAGGAGACTGACGTTAAGGTTAAGTCCTATATGCTTAATGCGCAATCCGCAACGCGTGTTAATGGTTACTTCGAATTTATGATGACTGGCGAGGATTTTTCGCAAATCGTTCGACGATTTGAAGTGTTAAGTTCAATCAAACGTTATAATGAAGAACTAGTACGATCAATTTACAAGATTAAACTTGAACTTGAGGCAGATAAAAAACTTCAAGAAGTTGAACGTGAAGAAATTAAACTCCACAAAGAAGATATTGAACTTCAAAAAGAAACTGCAAAAATATATGAGAAACATGTTGAAGAAATTGTAAAAGAACTTCAAAAACAAGAAGCAGAGTTACAAGATGAACTTGATGAAATAAAATATGTTAATGCGGATCATGAAAGTCAAATTAAAGCATTAGCTGAACAGCTCGCAAATGAACTTGCACAAGAACAAAACAATAATAATTCAGGTTCAGAGGGTTCAAATGGTGGCGAGTCATCGGGAGAATCTTCAGGAAACGGTTCTACGGGTGGTGAATCGAGTGGAGGGGGATCTACAGGAGGGGGATCCACAGGTGGTGGATCTACAGGTGGTGGTTCAACCAGTGGTTTTTCACTTCCTTTAGACCCCGGAGTTTATCGTGTTGGAAATAGTGTTTGGGCTTATGAATGGGGTTCACCTCATATGGGTGTAGACTTAGAGGTCTATTACGGTAACAATGCTCGATCTGTAGGAACCGGAATGGTTGTTGCTACAAATTCAGGGTGTTCTGAAGGTAATTGGAACTGTGGTGGAGGGTATGGAAACTATATCTCTTACCTGGTTCATGTTAACGGTCAAAATTACGGAATTTTATTTGCCCACTTGAGTGCTGTATACGTTTCGGAAGGACAGATTGTTCATCCAGGTTCAGTCCTTGGATTAACAGGGAATACGGGAGCGTCAACAGGACCTCATTTGCATGTGGAAACAATTAATATGGGTGGTGGATCCATTTATGATGCCTGGAGTCTATGGGCTGAGAACAGTACCATGAACTTTGGAACGGGTTCCGCAAGTAGTGGTGGTCGAAGATGCGATCAAGGATATGGTGTACCATGTCGCTTACATCCGCAATCCACACTAGGACTTTACTAAAACAAAATAAAACTGAGCCTCTTGAGCTCAGTTTTATTTTGGGATAAATATCAATTACTTCTTCGCAAAGTGAGATTCCATTTTATGGATAAAATCATCAAAACGCGATTCGAAAATAATGTGGTCAATCTGTTCTTTAGTTGAAAAACCAACACGTTCAGCATTATCTAGATACATTTTAATACCATCATAGTAATGGTCCACATTTAAGAATCCATAGGGTTTATGATGAATCCCAATCTGATTCCATGTTATTACTTCAAAGATTTCTTCCATCGTGCCACATCCGCCAGGAAAAGCGATAAATCCATCTGCCATCTCCATCATAGTCGCTTTACGCTCATGCATATCCTTTACAAGTATTGCTTCTGAGATTCCTTCATGGAGAATTTCTTTAGCCGCAAGAACTCTTGGCATCACACCGATAACATAGCCTCCGTTATCGAGCATTGTATCTGCAATAAGCCCCATAATTCCGACCTTTGCACCGCCATAAATAAGCTGAATATCGTTACTTGAAAAATATTTAGCGAGTCTAACAGCTTCCTCGCGATAAATTGGTAATTCTGGCATTTTTGATCCGCAAAAAACTGCAATTCGTTTCATAATCTGTCCTCCGTGATTTATTTGTGATTATTAATATTATAACATTGAATTCTAATTCCCTTATGCTAGGATTATATTAGATTACTTTTACCAAAGTCTATGTTAACGCTTGATGCTTAGACTATGGTAAACTATAACCATATTGAGGTGATTTCATTGAAAGATAAAAATAAAAAAGTAAGTATAAAACTCGAGCGTCATCGATGGCCTGATGAAATAGCAAAAGACCAACAAAAACGACGTAAGGCTTTTAAAATAGTAATTGTAATTATTGTTGCATTTTTACTTGGTACTCAATTTAATAAAATTTCAAATTTAGCTGCAGGCCCAACGGACGCACATGTCGGCGTGGAGCGTTTTGAACGTGTCTATCGTGATTTACTCGCAAGTTGGTACTTTAAAACAGATATGGAACAACCAGAATCTGAAATGATTGATAATGCGATAAAAGGGATGCTTGAGAAGAATGGGGATCAACATACCTCTTACATGACTCAAGAAGAAATGAATAATTTAAATGAATCTATAAATATGAATTTTGATGGTATCGGTGTTCAATACTACGCAGGTAATGGTGCCAACATTATCACACGTGTATTTAAAGGGTCACCTGCAGAGGGGGCTGGACTTTTAGCTGGAGATGTTCTCTCTAAAGTTGATGGTGTGGAAATAAAAACCGTCGATCGTGAAAAGATTCAAGAATTAATCATGGGAAAAGAAGGAACACCGGTTAAAGTAGAAGTCTTGCGTGATCAAAAACCGATAGAATTTGATATTAAGCGTGGAAAAATTAATGCGCTTGTATGGGGAGAAATTCGTGATGGCGTCGGCTATATCGAAATATCTTCATTTGGGAAAAATCTTGCGGATGCAACCAAACTCTATCTTGATGAATTTTTAGAACAAGGTGTGGATAAGTTAGTGATTGATTTACGTGATAACGGTGGCGGGTATCTACAAGCCATTGAAGATATTGCGCGTATTTTCTTCGATAACGATGAAGTTGTCTATAAAGAAGATTTTATGAACAATTCTGAAAAAGTTTATAAAGTATCAGATAGTGAGAAAGATCAATACCCATTCGAAGATATCGCCGTACTTATTAATGAAAAATCAGCAAGTGCTTCGGAAGTACTAACGCTTGCGCTTCAAGAAAATCGTGGTGTTAAAGTTGTGGGTGTAAATTCATACGGAAAAGGCACAGTGCAAACACAACATGAATACAGTGATAAAAGTGCGCTCAAAGTTACCATTGCAAAGTGGAATTCTCCAAAAGGAAATAATATTCATGGTACAGGCATTAAGCCCGATGTGGAAGTGAAACTTCCAGCAATTTTCTATACAAACTTTGTAGTGCTCGATGATTCTAAAGAAATTCATGTAGATACGGTCCATGAGGCGGTGGTCTACACTCAAAATGCATTAAAATTTTTAGGATATCATAACGGTCGAACCGATGGATATTATGATACCAAAACATCAGAAGCATTAATGAAATATAAAGCAGATCTAAATTTGGAAACGAATGATACAATTGATCATAGTATCCAAGAACAGTTATACAGTTCTGTAGTTTCAGAATGGTCTAGTAATCGCAATGCTCGAGATGTTCAGTTACAAAAAGCAATTGAGGTTGTGAAGAATGGCAAATAAAGAAGAACATAAATTTGAACTTGTATCTAAATTTGATCCTAAAGGCGATCAGGTTAAGGCAATCGCAGAACTTACTCAAGGGATTCTCGATGGAAAAAAGGAACAAGTTCTTTTAGGGGCTACGGGAACAGGTAAAACCTTCACGGTTAGTCAAGTGATTGCGAAGTTAAACAGACCTACGCTTGTTTTTGTACATAATAAAACCCTTGCAGGTCAACTCTATTCGGAGTTTAAGGAATTTTTTCCAAATAATCGTGTAGAATACTTTGTCTCAAACTTTGATTATTATCAACCTGAAGCTTATCTACCAGGTTCAGATACTTATATCGAAAAAAGTTCGATGATTAATCAAGAGTTGGATATGCTTCGCCATGCGGCCCAAAACTCTGTATTACAACGTCGTGATACCATTATTGTTGCATCGGTGGCGAGTATCTATGCAACTGCGCATCCAAGTTATTATAAAGAAATGTTGTATGTAATGCGTGTTGGTCAAGAAATAACGCGAGAAGATTTGATGAGAGATCTTGTAAAGCGTCAATACATCCGTAATGATATGGAACAGAGTGTGGGAACATTTAGAGTTCGTGGTGATGTAATTGAAGTGGTTCGTGGTGATCGTGATGATATTGTAGTACGTGTTGAGTTCTTCGGTGATGAAATTGATCGTATTGTTGAAGTGGATCGCATAACAGGGAATGTCCGCGAAGGGTATTTAGTGTACGATATTTTCCCTGCGAATCAGTATGCTCGGGATATGGATCAAATTCGTCCTGCAGCGCATCGAATCGAAGCTGAGTTGCATGAGCGTTTGGCTTATTTTGAATCTGAGAATAAACTTGTGGAACACCAACGACTTAAACAACGTACAGAGTACGATCTTGAGGCTTTACGAGAATTTGGGATGTGTTCGGGTGTGGAAAACTACTCAATGCATATTGACGGTCGCGATCCTAATCAAAGACCCTACACACTCTTTGATTATTTCCCAGATGATTATCTCTTTGTTGTGGATGAGTCTCACGTTTCACTACCTCAAGTTAGAGGAATGTATAATGGCGATCAGTCTCGTAAGCGCACACTTGTAGAGTATGGGTTCCGATTGCCAAGTGCAATGAATAACCGTCCAATGACTTTCGAAGAATTTACGAGTGTTCAAAAACAAACAATATATGTTTCCGCGACACCCGGTGATTATGAACTTGAAAAGGTAAATCATCAGGTTGTCGAGCAGATTATTCGCCCTACGGGTCTTTTAGATCCCACAATCGAAATTAAAAAAAGTCAGGGTCAGGTTGATGACTTAATTGATCAAATTTTAGAGCGTCGCGAACGTGATGAACGTGTTTTAATTACAACTCTTACCGTTAAAATGGCTCAAGATTTAACCAATTACCTTTTAGAAACAGGTATTAAAGTAGCCTATCTTCATCATGAAACGAAGACACTTGAGCGTATTGAAATCCTAAGAGATTTACGTTTAGGTAAATATGATGTCGTGGTGGGGATTAACCTTTTAAGAGAGGGTCTTGATCTTCCGGAGGTTAGTCTCATTGCGATTCTTGATGCCGATAAAGAGGGATTCCTCCGCTCATACCGTTCATTGGTTCAAATTGTAGGGCGTGCAGCTCGAAATTCAAATGGTCATGTTATCATGTATGCAGATCGAATCACAGATTCGATGAAAAAGACGATCGAAGAAACAAAACGAAGACGTGATATTCAAATTGCATATAATGAAAAACACGGTATTACACCACAAACGATTAAAAAAGAAATACGCGATGTCATTGCAGGTAAAGAAACCGCAGCGTTAACACATCGTATTCGTAACAATAAAGGCAAACGTAAGGATAAAAAAGCTGTGGATGAGCTTATCCAACGCCTCGAAAAAGAAATGCGAGAAGCAGCAGCGCTTCTTGATTTTGAAAGAGCAGCTCAACTCCGCGATATTGTTATGGAGATGAAAGCAAGTTTATAGACCAAGGGTACTTGGTCTTTTTTGTAGTTTGTGCGTACTCGTGAGATAATAGATAAAATAAAGTGTATCAGCGTATTGATTGAAATAGTGTATTTGTGTAGTAAAGAATGAAACTGATTTTAGGAGTTCTTTAAATTGATAATTACTTATTATCAAAAGGAGGCGGGCTATGCGAACAGAAACAGAAATTATGACACTAATTTTGGAGCAAGCAAAATTGAGTCAACATATCCGAATTGTCGCAATGAATGGTTCACGAGTGAATAAAGAAATTGAAAAAGATTCAATGCAAGACTATGATATTGCATTCATTGTGGATAATTTAGAATATTTCATCAATCATCAGTCTTGGTTGGAGCCTTTTGGGAAAGTCCTTATGATGCAAAGACCGGATGATTTTACGCTGTTTGGACAGTCAAAATCGCGCGATTATCATTACTTGGTTCAGTTTGAAGATGGAGTTCGTATCGACTTTACCTTTATTGCTATTGAAAATTTAGAGGCCTACCTTCAAGAAGACCACTTGGTAGAAATCATTCTGGATAAAGATTCCATTATATCAGGTGTCATACCGGCAACTGATCGCGACTATTGGATCAAAAAGCCAAATGAACAAAACTATCGAGATTGTATTAATGAGATGTTATGGTTATCATTTTATGTCGTGAAAGGTATCAAACGTCATGAGCCGATTTATGCGATGGACCATCTCGCATCGATGCGTCAAATGCTTCTTCAAATGATTACTTGGCAAGTTGGTTTTGAAACTGATTTCTCGATTAGTGTTGGGAAAAATTTCAAATATCTTGATCGATATATCAGCTCAAGTATGTGGGATAAGGTGCTTGCGACGTATAATTTAAGTTCAAAAGAGCAGTGTATTGTTGTTTTAGAATCGATGTTGACTATCTTTTCAGTTGTGGCTGATCGGGTGGGAGATTATGGAACGTTTGTATATGATCGTCATGAATATCATGATGTTTCAACTTATGTCTTAAAACAGATTAACGATGAGTAAAGCGGTATTGCGGAAACAAGAAACATGTTATAATTTGTTCAGTAGGTGAGAGATATGGAAAACAATAAAATTATCATTAAAGGTGCAAAAGAAAATAATCTAAAAAATATAAGCCTTGAAATTCCAAGAGATAAACTTGTAATTATGACGGGTTTATCTGGTTCTGGTAAAACGAGTTTAGCGTTCGATACGATTTATGCGGAAGGTCAACGCCGTTATGTTGAATCGCTCAGTTCGTATGCACGCCAATTCTTAGGTAATATGGAAAAGCCCGATGTTGAATTAATTGAGGGTCTTTCGCCATCCATCGCAATCGATCAAAAAACGACAAGTAATAATCCCCGTTCTATAGTTGGAACTGTAACAGAGATTTATGACTACTTGCGTCTTTTGTATGCTCGGGTGGGTATTCCTTATTGCCCAATCCATAATGTTGAAATCACATCACAAACGATTAAACAAATGGTCGATCGAATCATGTTGCTTGAAGATAAAACGCGCTTAGAAATCTTGGCTCCTGTTGTGAAAGCACAAAAAGGAGAGCATCGAGATTTATTGGATAATCTTCGAAAAGAGGGTTATGTTCGTGCCTATATCGATGGTACTTTAGTGATGCTTGATGAAGAAGTAACGCTTGAAAAAAATAATCGCCATGACATCGAAGTTGTGATTGACCGAATTGTGAAAAAAGAAGACAGTCGTTACCGACTCAGTGATTCATTAGAAACAGCCTTGAAACTTAGTGATGGCGTTGTTCTTGTGAAAAATGGCGAAGAAAACATGGTGTTTTCAAGTAATTTTGCCTGTCCTGAATGTGGATTTAGTATTGCGTCCATTGAGCCTCGTCTTTTTTCCTTTAATTCACCAATGGGAGCGTGCCATAACTGTAATGGTTTAGGAATGACCCAATCTGTAGATTTTGAATTTTTAATACCGGACTCAAGTTTATCAATAGCAGAGGGTGGAATTCGCTACTATAAAAATATCGTTAATTCACAAAACATTGAGTGGCAAACTTTTGAACATCTTATCCAATTCGCAAAAGTAGATGTGGATAAGCCAATCAGTAAACTAACAAAAAAACAGATGGATATTTTACTCTATGGAAGTATTGTTCCGGTAAAATATGTTATTGAATCACGCTCAGGTAATAGTTTTCATCGCAACGAGCCCATTGAAGGGGTTGTAAGTCTTATTGAGCGTCGTCATCGTGATACAACGTCTTCATCATCACGTGAATGGTATGGATCATTTATGGGTGAAGCAGTGTGTTCTGAGTGTCATGGTGCCCGTCTCAATCAAGAAGCTTTAAGTGTGCGTGTCGGTGAATTAAACATCAGTCAATTTACGGAACAATCCATTGGAGATGCACTTCACTTCATGGATCGTCTAGAACTTGACGAAATGAAGGCGAATATCGCGGAACTGGTGATTAAAGAAATTGTCTCTCGTCTTACATTCCTAAAAGATGTTGGGCTTGAATATTTAACTTTGGACCGTATTGCTGGAAGTCTTTCCGGAGGCGAGTCGCAAAGAATTCGACTCGCTACGCAAATTGGTTCGCGATTGACCGGTGTTCTTTATGTTTTAGACGAACCATCGATTGGACTTCATCAACGTGATAATGCGCGTCTTATTGAAACTTTAAAGAATATGCGTGATCTTGGAAATACACTTATCGTTGTGGAACATGATGAGGAAACAATGGAAGCCGCAGACTGGATTGTAGATATTGGACCGGGTGCGGGTGCTTTAGGTGGAGAAGTTATTGCGAACGGACCCCTTGCGTCAATTTTAGAAAACGAAGATTCCATTACAGGTCAGTATCTCAGTGGAAAACGAAGAATACCTACGCCTGAAAAACGCCGTAAAGGTAATAAAAAGAAAATTGAAATTATGGGTGCGGAAGAAAATAATCTCAAAGGAATCAATGTTAAGTTCCCACTTGGTACATTCATTGCAGTTACGGGTGTAAGCGGCAGTGGTAAGTCATCGCTTGTAAATGAAGTTTTAAGTAAGACGGTATATCATGCACTTGGAAAACAGCGTGTGAAACCAGGTAAACATAAGAAAATTAAAGGTCTTGAAAATATCGATAAGTTGATTACGATCGATCAAAATCCAATTGGACGAACACCACGTTCAAACCCCGCAACTTATACGGGAGTATTTGATGATATTCGTGATTTGTTTGCGAAAACACCTGAAGCGAAAATGCGTGGATACGATAAAGGTCGATTCTCGTTTAATGTGGCGGGAGGCCGCTGTGAAATGTGTAAGGGTGATGGTGTGAAGCGTATATCAATGCACTTTTTACCAGATGTATTTGTGAAATGTAGTGAATGCGACGGTAAACGATATAACGATGAAACACTTCAAGTACATTATAAAGAAAAAACAATTTTTGATATTCTCGATATGAGCATTGATCAAGCAACTGAGTTCTTTGCGCCAATTTCAAAAATTCGTAAGGGTCTTGAAACGTTACAAGATGTTGGGCTTGGATACATCAAACTGGGTCAATCAGCAACCACATTATCAGGTGGAGAAGCACAACGTGTTAAACTTGCAAGTGAACTCCAAAGACCATCAACGGGTAAGACTATGTTTGTTTTAGATGAACCTACAACAGGTTTACACAGCTACGATGTGGAAAAACTAACGGGTGTATTACAACGTATTGTGGAAAATGGTGATACCGTTGTTGTTATTGAACATAACCTAGATGTTATTAAAAATGCAGACTATGTGATTGATTTAGGTCCAGAAGGTGGCGAAGGCGGCGGTACGCTTGTTGCCTGTGGTACACCTGAAGACATTGCTCAAGTTGAAAATAGTTATACAGGACATTATCTCAAAGGGGTATTAGAAAAGGGGTAGTTTATGGAAGAAAGAGTATCGTGTAGTGTTAAGACACTTGTTGACCATTTCGGGTTCGAACAAGTAGCAGGTGATCGTGAATCATTAAGAAGACGTATTACGCTCCCAAATACAAATAGACCAGGGCTTGAATTAACAGGGTTCTATGCCCATGCAGAACCGAAGCGTGTTGTTATTATCGGTAATAAAGAATCATCATTTATCAAAACACTTGATGAATCAGAGCAAGAAGAACGCTTTGGTACAATACTTAACGAAGAAACACCATTTGCTTTGATTACAGGTGGAAACCCATGTCCACCAACACTTTGTAAAGTAGCGAATCAAAAGAACTTTCCAGTGTTTGTTACAGAACGACCAAGTTCCGATATCATGGTGGAAATCGTTACGTTCTTGGATGAAGTATTGGCCCCTACAGGAAATGTTCACGGTGTATTAATGAACGTTTTTGGGAAAGGCGTACTTATTATTGGTGAAAGTGGAATGGGTAAAAGTGAGGTAGCACTTGAATTGGTATTGCGTGGTCATGCATCGATCGCCGATGATCGTGTTGATATTACGCGTGTTAAAGATAAAATAATTGGAACTGCACCCGAGTTACTACGGAGCATGCTTGAAATTCGTGGAATTGGAATCATTGATGTAAGTCAGATGTTTGGTGTACGATCCTATCTTGAACAAGAAGAAATAAATTTTGTAATTGAGTTTACAAAATGGGATGATAATCAGCAATATTTAAGAGCGGGAATCGAAGAACAGTTACCCTATGAAGCATTAGGATTACAAATTCCGCATTTGGTGTTCCCTGTTAAAGAGGGCCGTAATATGGCTGTGCTCGTTGAATCAGCAGTGCGCGATCATATGCTTAAGCAACGAGGAATTAATAGCGCAGAGATTTTTGACGAGCGCGTAATGGATTTTATTAAACGTCAAGCAAAGGAGCATGTTGATGATTAAGTTTTTTCCAAATACTCAAACATTCGTGCAGATTGGCCCTGTAAGTATTGCGTGGTATGCAATTCTGATTATGACGGGTGCATTTCTTGCATATTATATAAGTCAACGTAACTTACTAAAGGTGGGTTATAAGAAAGACGATATTGAAGATCTATTTATGGGTTCGCTCATTGCCGGTTTTCTAGGCGCGCGTATTTGGTATGTTTTATTTTTTGAATTTAAAACTTACCTTGCTCAACCGTTACGTATCTTCGCGATTCATGAAGGTGGTCTTGCAATTCAAGGAGGCTTGATTGTGGGGGTCGCTTTCGGTTACTGGTTTACCAAACGCCGTCGTCTTAATTTTATACAGTGGGCTGATTTAATTATTCCAAATATATTACTCGCTCAAGCAATCGGGCGCTGGGGTAATTTTATGAATAAAGAAGCCTATGGACGTGTCGTCCAAGAAAGCTTCTATAATCATTTTCCTATGTGGTTTAAAGACATGATGTTTATTGATGGTGCTTTCCGTCAACCTACATTTTTCTATGAAAGTGTCGCAAACATCATCGGGTGGATTCTCATCGTTTTTGTACTTAAACGATTAAGTAAAATTAAGCGTGGTGATTTAACCTTTGCATACATGATGTGGTATGGGGCAACGCGTTTTATCATTGAAGGGTTTAGATCAGACAGTCTGATGTTTGGACCGATTCGCGTTGCGCAATTTATTTCAATTATATTTGTGGTTGTTGGTGTTGCGGGATATTTGGGGTGTTTCAAGAAATACCTCGAGCGTCCAAAACCGATTATTTTATTCGATTTTGATGGAACCATCGCCAATACACAAGCATGTATTTTAGAAACATTCCGTCACGTGTTTGAAATATACAAACCCGAATACCAATTGGATGAGCAAGAAATGAAAACATTCCTCGGACCGACACTTCACGATACGTTTAGTAAATACTTTGAAGAAGAAGAAATCGAAGACATTATTCAAGAGTACCGACGAATTAATCATGAATTACATGAAACCTATGTTGTTCCTATGGAACACGCCATAGAGCTACTAGAAGATTTAAAAAATGAAGGATATCGAATGGGTATTGTTTCAAACAAAATCACATCAACCCTTGAACTCGGAATGAAAGTTACAGGAATTAAACCCGAACTTTTTGAAGTCGTATTAGGCTGTGATTTATTTGAACCGGTTAAACCCGATCCAGCAGGCATCGATAAGGCACTTGAATTGATGAATGCAGATCGTGGACAATTAATATATGTTGGAGATACTGCTTCAGATATTCTCGCTGGACAGCGGGCAGGTTCGTTTACTATCGGATATGTATTTGATAAAATACGTGAGAAGGATTTAGAAGAAAGTAAACCGAATCGTATGATTTCGGATTTAATGGAAATCAAAGAAATATTGAAGGAGGATCACGAATGGACAATAACTATGATGTAATCATTATTGGAGCGGGTCCAGCTGGTTTAACAGCAGCCGTTTATGCAGGACGTGCAGGCTTGAAAACAGCAATGTTGGAATCGGAAGCTCCAGGTGGAAAAATGATTAAAACGGACTTGGTCCAAAATTATCCAGGTGTGGATAATATTACGGGTGTTGATTTATCAATGAAGATGTTTGAACACTCAACCGCTTATGGTACAGAATACCTTTATGGGAATGTGAATGGCATTGTTGATGAAGGGGAATTTAAAGTAATCAAAACTGAAGATGGCACAGAATACCGTGCCCATGTTGTGATTGTGGCAACAGGGACAAACGAACGTACATTAGGATTTGAAAAAGACGATGCACTCTTAGGTCATGGTCTATCTTATTGTGCTGTGTGTGATGGAGCATTCTTTAGAGATAAAAAAGTAGTTGTTATTGGTGGAGGAAACTCCGCACTTGAAGAGGCTGTCTATTTAACACAGTTTGCTAATGAAGTTAATCTTGTGATTCGAAGAGATGTGTTCCGAGGTGATGATTCAGCGCAACGCCAAGTATTTAATAACGAAAAAATTAATATCATTAAAAAACATATTCCAGTGGACTACATCGATAACGATGGGAAGTTAACGGGTATGAAGTTTGAACATGTTGAAACTGGAGAACCGCTTGTAATTGATACAGATGGCGTCTTCCCTTATATTGGAGCGATTCCAGCAACAGGGTTCTTAAAAGATTTAAATGTTCTCGATAACGAAGGTTATTCGATCGTTAATAACCAACTTGAAACTGCAATTCCAGGTATCTTTGGAGCAGGGGATGTTATTCAAAAACATTTACGTCAAATTGTTACAGCAACAAGTGATGGTGCAATTGCAGCGCAAAATGCATTTCACTATATACAAGATCTTAAATCTAAGGCATAGCCTTAGATTTTTGTTATAATTGGGGTAAGAGGTGGAACATGGAAAAACAAAAAGTAGTTTTAGTAACAGGTCTATCAGGTGCAGGTAAAACAAGTGCCATGGCCGTTTTAGAAGACATGGGGTATCATTGTATCGATCGTTTTCCTGTATTTACGATCGAGGATCTTGTAAGAGATATCGAGGCGATGAAAGATGGAACATACAGTAATTTAGCGTTAAGTGTGAATGCAGCGGATTTTGATATTTTCTACCGTACATTTAAAAACTCAGAATGCGAATTAATTGTTCTATTTTTAGATGCGAGCAAAGAGCAGCTTCTGCTGCGTTACAAATATAATCGACGTAACCATCCATTAATTGTTGCGAATTTAGCAAATGGACTTGAAGAAGCAATTGATGCGGAAATTGAACAATTTTCAAACATCAAATCACGTGCATCAATTATTATCGACACAACATTTTTAACACAACAAAACCTAACATCAAGAATTAAGCGATTCTTTAAAATTGAAGGAAACCAATCCTTGTCGCTGAGTTTCATATCCTTTGGTTACCGTAAAGGGCTTCCGATGGATGCAGATCTTGTTTTTGATGTGCGATTCTTAAACAACCCATATTGGGAAGAGTCTTTACGATCGATGACGGGTAACGATGAGCCCGTATTTGATTACGTCATTAACGATGAAAAAACACAAGAGTTCTTGAAATATCTAACCCAATTTTTGGATTATGCTTTTGAACGTTATATCGAAGAATCGAAACATTTATTAACGGTTGCGATTGGATGTACCGGAGGTCAACATCGATCCGTTTCGATCGTTAATTGGCTCTATGAAAATTACGATAAGCAATACAATACACTTAAAGATCACCGAGATATGCCTGAGGACAAAGAGTAATGAAGGTCGCAGTAGTTGGTGGCGGTAAAGGGCAGTCAGCACTCTTACGAGGGCTAAAACATATTGAATCGATTGAATTAAGTGCAATCGTTACAGTTGCAGATGATGGTGGAAGCACGGGGCGATTAAGAGAAGATTTTAATGTGCCTGCGATGGGTGATATACGAAATGTGATGCTTGCCTTAGCTGAGTCCGAAAACTTACTTTCTCAAATCATGAACTACCGTTTCAGTAAAGATTCGCGTTCGACACTTGCAGGTCACAATCTTGGAAACTTAATCCTAACAGCACTTACAGATACAACTGGAGATTTTATGGACGCCGTCGCATCCGTATCTAAAGTCTTAAATGTTATGGGAGATATCATTCCTTCATCCGAAGAAACAATCACGTTATGCGCACGTATGGAAGATGGGACGATTGTACGTGGAGAATCCAACATTCCTAAATATGCAAACTCAATCGATTGCGTCTACTATGATGAACCGGTACATGCAACGGATAAAGCGATTAAAGCGATTTTAGAAGCAGATGTCATTTTGCTTGGGGTCGGGTCTTTGTATACATCAATACTACCCAATATCATTATTCCCGAGATTAAAGAAGCGCTTCAAAAAAGCACAGGGAAAATAATATATTACTGCAATGCGATGAGTCAACCGGGTGAAACAGATGGTTATAGTGGTGAAGATCACGTTAATGCGATTGTAAAACATATCGAAAAACCGATCGATCTTGTTGTTCGTTCTGTTGATGAAATCCCTGTGGATGTGATTCAAAACTATGAAAACGAAGATTCCCATCCAATATACTTTAGAAGTATGGTACACACCTATGCAGTTGTAGACCAAAACTTATTAAGTTTTGATAATGGGAAAATCCGTCATGATCACGATCGTGTTCGCGAAGGATTTTATGAAATTTTGGAGGTGATTGGATGTCCTTTAGCAGTGAAGTAAAACATGAAATATCAACAAACATCTATCACGAGTGCTGTGAGCGTGCTTTTTTGTCGGCTTTCTTACAAATTAATTCAAACCTAATTATCGCAAACAAACGGATGCAGATTCAAATAGAGATTGAAAATGCAGCCATCGCGAAACGATTGTTTTCACTTCTAAAAGAACGTTATCAAGTAGAAATTGACTTAACGGTTGTGAAAAAGCAAAAGTTAAAAAAGAACAATGTTTATATCTTACGGGTGATGGATCGCGGTATGGAAATCTTAGAAGACCTTGGAATTTATTCATCTAAAGGAATGCGAAATACCCCATACAGTGTAATTACACTTAAAGAATGTTGTGCACGTGCTTATCTTGCGGGAGCGTTTCTTGCTAGTGGAAGCATTAACGCTCCCACAACAGCGAATTATCATATGGAAATAACCTGTGAAGGTGAGGAACTTGCCCTCTACTTACAAAAACTCTTAAATCGTTTTGATATCTCCGCTAAAATTACCTCAAGACGCAATCGCCAAGTTGTTTATGTTAAAGCTGCAGACCAAATTGCGGACTTCTTAAAAATTACCGGAGCACATGTGAATACACTTGAATTTGAAGATATAAGAATTCAACGTGATTTTAAGAATTCATTAACCCGCCTTGATAATTGTGAGGTTGCGAATGAAGTTAAAACCATTAAAGCGGGAAGTCAGCAATTAGACGCTATCTATAAACTAATCGAACACAATCGTTATAATCAACTGGAGGATCGTTTAATTCAGGTGGGTGACTTACGAATGAATCATCCTGAAGCAAGTTTAAATGAACTTATTGAATATTATGAAGCAGAGCATAATGCAACCATCAGTAAATCAGGGCTTCAACACCGTTTTAAAAAGTTAATCGAGTTAGCCGATAAATTAGATCAAGAGGAAGCTTAATAATGCATTACGAAGGTGTAAAATTTAACTTGAGAGATGCTAGAGATTCAGATGCTGGTGAACTCTATAATATAATGTGTGACGATCGAGTTACAAAATATTATGGTATGGGTCGTTTCGAAAACATTGATGAGGCTCTCAACGAAATCCATCGATTCAAAGAATCAGAGACTAGTATGGATGGCTTTCGTTGGGTTATTTCCGATGAAATGGATCGTTATATTGGCGATGTAGGATGTTATAATTATGATCTTGATTTTAACTGTATTGAAGTAAGCTTTAAATTAAAATACGAATATTGGAATCAAGGGATTCTGTCCGAAGCATTACAATACGCAATCGATTATGCGTTCAATTTCAAATACTACAATCGTCTCCAAGTTAAAGTTTGTCCTGAAAATAAAGGATGTATTCGGCTTTTAGATAAGACAGGCTTTAAATACGAAGGAACTTTACGTCAAGCGGAGTATGAAGCGGGACAGTACATCGATATTTGCGTCTATTCTCTCCTTCAAACAGACATTATGTGATGATTGGTGAAGCACGCTAAAAATGCTTTAGACATTTTTTTTTCGTGTTATAATTATTAAAAGGCGGTATTTATTATGGGTTCAATTATTTCATTTTTAGTTTTATTTTTAATAACAATGATTATTATCAGAATTTTACCTCAACTGGTGGGTATTGTTGTAATAATATGGGTAATTAGTACTATTGTACGCGTTATTCAAGAAGTGCGTCGTCCTCGCGGAGGTACTCGAGATTTTTACGGAAACCAGAGTACACATTCAGATCAAACGTATTCGGATAATCATAGCGGCGATGTCATTGATGTTGAATATACAACACGTGATGTAACTGATAAAGAAAATAAGTAATGATTAAGGAAGGGGATGCTTCATGATTTCAAAAGCAGTCAGCACAGATAAAAAAGAATTACATATATTGTGGAAAGATGCGTTTCCAAACATTAATCGTGGTTCTGTCGATGCTTATTTTAATAATTTTTATCACGAGAATCAGTGTTACTTGGCTAAAAACAGTCATGATGAAATTTTAGCTGCAATTCAAGTTCACGATAAGGTTTTGTCGTTACATGATAAAAATATTAAAACATCCTATCTCGTGGGAAGTTTTATGCGTCCAAATGTTTTGTTGGATACGATGTCCTCACTTATTGAAACGATATTGGACGAGGTATCGAAGACAGACATTATTACTCTATGTCATACAGATCATCCAGAATGGTTTGAACCATTTGGTTTTGAAACAGTTGTGGAAAACTATATCTATACAATTCCAGCTGTTTCACTTCCTTCTTTAGGAATGGAAGGCATCGTACGTGACCCTAGTCCAGAAAGTCTGTTAGAAGTGTATCGTCGTTTCACAAGTCACTTCACCGGAAATTTTGTTCGCGATGAAAATTATTTTGGAAAACTAAAGAAAACAATGAGAGAACAGAACGGTCAAATTATTGGTCTTCAAGAAAATGGGGAATTGATTGCTTATGCAATCGTCACAAATGGCCCGCATTCAGTTGAAGTATTGGAATGTTGCTACGATAAGAGCGGCTCGTTGGTAAGGCTTCTTGCCTTTGTTTCGCGCTCTGTACAAGATGTACGTCTTCACGCTACAGTCTCAGAGCGCTTAGACAAAATATTTACAGAAGCACAACGCGTGAAGGCACCATTTCTCATAGCGCGTGTAAACGATAAGGAATTATTTGAACGTTTGTATCATATAAAAATTATCAGTGCGTATTCGGCGTTCCATGCCTTTGGGAAGCCACTGTTTAATAGGGATTTTTTATAGATTGTTAGTTGGCTCACAATTGACAATTGGTTGAGATGGTATATAATAAGAATGTCAATTATAAGGAGGATATAGACACTATGACAGTTAAAGTAGCAATTAACGGTTTCGGCCGTATTGGTCGTTTAGCAACACGTTTATTAACAGGTTCAAAAGACATGGAAATCGTGGCAATCAACGACTTAACAGATGCAGCAACATTAGCTCATTTATTAAAATATGATTCAGCACAAGGACGTTTCGAACATGATATCGAAGTTAAAGACGGAGCTTTCGTAATCGACGGACACGAAATCAAAGTTTTAAGCGAACGCGATCCTAAAAACTTACCTTGGAAAGAATTAGGTGTTGACGTAGTTATCGAATGTACAGGTTTCTTCACAACTGAAGAAAAAGCTGGCATGCACTTAGAAGCAGGAGCTCGTAAAGTTATTATTTCAGCTCCAGCAACAGGCGACATCAAAACAGTTGTTTATAACACAAACCATGAAATCCTTGACGGTAGCGAAACAGTTATCTCAGGTGCTTCATGTACAACAAACTGCTTAGCTCCAATGGCTGCAGTATTAAATGACAAGTATGGTATTATTTCAGGAACAATGACAACAATCCATGCTTACACAAATGACCAAAATACATTAGATGGTCCTCATGCTAAAGGTGACTTACGTCGTGGACGTGCAGCTGCACAAAGCATTATCCCTAACTCAACAGGAGCAGCTAAAGCAATCGGTTTAGTAATCCCTGAGTTACAAGGTAAATTAGATGGTGGAGCACACCGTGTTCCTGTAATCACTGGTTCAATCACTGAATTAGTAGCAGTAGTTGAAAAAGCAACATCAGTTGAAGAAGTAAACGCAGCTATGAAAGCAGCAGCAGACGAATCATTCGGTTACACTGAAGAACAACTTGTTTCTACAGACATCATTGGTATGAGCTACGGTTCATTATTTGACGCAACACAAACAAAAGTTTCATCAATCGGTGGTGTTAACTTAGTTAAAGTTGCTTCATGGTATGACAACGAAGCATCATATACAAACCAATTAGTACGTACAGCACATTACGTTGCTTCAAAATTCTAATTGATTCAATTATGATCAAAAAAGCTATCCATTTGGGTAGCTTTTTTTTATGTTTGAAGTGTGCATAAATAAAGGCTATTTATGATATACTTATTGCAAAGGTTTGGAGGCTATTATGAAGTTATATAATTCAAAATCAAATTCCCTTGAAGAGTTTAAACCCATCGAGGAAGGTAAGGTATCCATGTATGTATGTGGTCCAACCGTTTATAACTACGCACATATTGGAAACGCACGTCCCATTGTTGTCTTTGACTTGTTGCGACGCGTTTTGGAGACATTAGGATACGATGTAAAACTTGTATCAAACTATACTGATGTTGACGATAAAATTATTAAAAAAGCATCAGAGGAAGGTGTTGATGAATCGGTTATTTCAAATCGATACATCGAAGCGTACGAAAAAGTTCGAAAAGGACTTCATGCCGATCATGTACAAGCAACTCCAAAAGTAACGAATACAATGCCAGAGATTATTTCATTTATCCAAGACTTAATCGATCATGATTATGCGTATGCGTCCAATGGTGACGTCTATTTTCGTGTGTCTAAGGCAGAAGAATATGGGGCCATTTCTTCACAAAACATTGATGAATTAATGGTTGGTGCTCGCATCGAAGAAAATAGTAATAAAGAAAACCCACTAGATTTTGTATTGTGGAAAGATACAAATGATAACGGAATTAAATGGGATGCGCCATGGGGAAAAGGAAGACCTGGATGGCATACTGAATGTGTTGTTATGATTAATAGCGAGTTCAAACAAGAGATTATTGATATTCATGGTGGTGGACAAGATTTAAAGTTCCCTCATCACGAAAATGAATCGGCGCAATGTAGAGCACTTCATAATCATGATCTTGCGAATTATTGGGTTCATAATGCGATGCTTAACATTGATGGGGAGAAAATGAGTAAGTCCATAGGTAATGTTATGTGGGCTCAAGAGTTTATTGATAAACTGGGTGAAAATGCTACACGATGGTTACTCATGTCGACACATTACCGTCTCACTTTAAATATCACCGAAGACCTTGTGGAACAAACTCATAAAGAATTAGACCGCATTTTCCAAGGTTTAAACAAAGCTTATATTGAACTTGAAAAGTTAGAATTTCAAATTGACACAAATTATGACGAATTAAGATTTAATCAATTTATGGATGCAATGTCTGATGACTTAAATGTAGCCAATGCGAATGTTGTGCTATTTGATACTGTTAAACAATTAAATGCAGTAGTTCGTCAAAGAGAAATCAATGCGAGTGATGTCTCAAAATATATTGTTACGGTTGAGAAGATGTTGGATGTGTTGGGCATTTCTTATACAAGAATTGTCCTTGACGAAGCAGCACGACTCTTATTTAAACAATGGAATGAAGCAAAAGCACGCAAGGACTTTGATGATGCGGATCGCTATCGCGGTGAACTGATAGAACGAGGATTATTATAATATGATGCATTCTGGAAATGTATTGGCTTTTGTTGGAGATGCAGTTTTGTCCCTTCAAGTAAGACAATATTTAGTTGAGCAGGGAATTACGAAAACAAAGCAATTACAAGAAACTTCAGTTAAATTCGTGAGTGCGATGGCACAAGCAGATTATATGAAAACATTATTAGACCGTAATGCGCTGACTGAAGAAGAAATGGGTATCTACAAACGAGGACGAAATGCTAAGAGTGCATCGATGGCTAAAAATGCGGACGTTATGTCATATCGAATTGCGACAGGATTTGAAGCGTTGTGGGGTTATCTCCATATGGAAGGCCATCAAGAACGTTTGGATGAACTTTGGAAAGAATATATAGAAACGGTGGAAATATAATGTCGAATTACATTTTTGGGAAAAATACGGTCACTGCATATTTAAAAAGTGGGCAGAAACCAAAGAATTTATATTTGTTCAATAAAGGAAATTACCAAGAAATTGTTGCGCTTGCGAAAGAACAAGGAATTCGTGCACAGTTTGTGGATAAATTTCGACTGGACAAAATGGCTGATGGTGTGCACCAAGGTGTCGTAATTGAAATTCAAGACTACAAATACCACTCACTTCAAGAAATTATTCAAGGTGCAAAGAACAATCTTATTGTCTTGTGTGACCAACTTGAAGATCCTCACAATTTAGGTGCGATTTTAAGAACGTGTGATGCATGTGGAGTCGATGGCGTGGTAGTTGGAAAACATCGAAGTGTTGGACTAACATCAACGGTTGCGAAAGTTTCTACAGGTGCGATTAATTCTGTAAAAGTAGCTGAAGCTACGAATATGGTTAAAGCAATTGCTGAACTTAAAGAAGCCGGTTATTGGGTAGTGGCTGCAGAGAATGCAGTTGAAGCAGTTGATTATACTGAATTTAATGTTGATATGCCACTTGTATTAGTTGTGGGTTCCGAGGGTAAAGGAATTTCACGATTGGTAAAAAAAGAGTGTGATATATTAACCACAATCCCAATGCAAGGAAGCGTTAATTCATTAAACGTATCCGTCGCAACGGGTGTATTGCTCTTTGATATTGTACGTCGCCGAAAATAATGCAGTGATGGGGGGATTTGCATGATAAGCGATTTTGAGTATCTTTATATGATTCAACAGAATAGTGAAGATGCATTGGATATAGTTATGGGGAAGTTCAAGCGCTTGCTTTGGAAAAGAGCATATGAACTTTATACTCAACAAAAGCCTATCGGAATTAGTATCGAAGATTTATTTCAAGAAGGATTTCTAGGGTTTTATGATGCAATATATACCTTTAAAGAAATAAAAGATGTAGGATTTGCATATTATGTAAACCTCTGTGTAATTTCGACGATGCGTACAGCATTACGAAAATGTCGATCACAATCATACAAACTTTTAGACAGTAAGTGGTCTTTAGATCTGTTTGTTACAGAAGATAAATCGGTATATCTTGCCGATATGATTGAGTCACAAGATATCACAAGCGATCCGGTTGTGGTTGCTCATTATCATGATGCGCGAAAAATAGAACGGAAAGTACTTGAAACTATTTCAGAAAAAGAACGAATGATTTATACAATGCGTGAAGAAGGTTTTGGATATCGTGAGATCGCGCATCGATTTAATATTTCACCGAAAAATGTGGATAATATCATTCAAAAAGTGAGGCGTCGTCTCGTTGCAATGCGGGATGTTTCCCACATGTGAGTTCATTGACACCCCACTGTGATTGTGATAAAGTTAGGTAGCACGAAAGTGGGGTTTTTTAATGACAAATAAAAGAGAAAAAGTAATCTTGGTATGTACTGACTGCCTTTCACGTAACTACTCTACTTTTCGAAATCATTCAAGTGTTACGGAACGACTTGAGATAAAAAAATTTTGTAAACGATGTGGAAGACACACATTACATAGAGAGACAAAATAGGAGGTAAATGCTATGGCTTGGTTTAGTTTTGCTGGAATTAAAGAAGAAATCCATAAAATCAAATGGCCTACTCGTAAGGAAATGACACGAAACACAACAATTGTTTTATGTTTTGTTCTGTTTTTTGTAGCTTACTTTTTACTAACAGAAGTTGTGTTAGTAGCAGCATTGAAATTGATTGGAATTGGTGGATAAAATGGAAGAAAAAAAATGGTATGTTGTTAACACCTATTCAGGACATGAAAACCGTGTTAAAGAAAACTTAGAACGACGCGTAGAATCAATGGGTATCGAAGATGCTTTATTTAGAATTCTTGTAGCTGAAGAAAAAGAAATTGAATATAAGAATGGTAAAAAAGTTGAAAAACTTCGTAACTTATTCCCTGGATATTTATTCGTAGAAATGATTATGACGGATGAAGCGTGGTATATTGTTCGTAATACTCCAGGTGTTACAGGATTTATCGGTTCATCAGGTGGTGGTGCGAAACCATTCCCAGTTTCAGATGAAGAGATTGAATCAATCCTAAGACGCATGGGTATGAGCGATCAAAAACTTATCGTTAATTTCAAAGTAGGCGATACAGTACGCATTCTTTCAGGTCCATTCGCTGGTATTGAAGGAACTGTTGATAGTATGAATAATGATTCTCAAACAGCAATGATTCTTACGATTTTATTTGGTCGTGAGACTCCGACTGAGATTTCATATACAGATATTGAAGCATTATAATAATTCTAAAGCGGGCTTAGCTCGCTTTTTTTTGTCCACAATTATATGAATTAATGTGAATTGGAAAATCTTAAGAATTATGATGTATAATATAGATGCTATTTATGTTTGGAAGGTGTTTATATGAGTCTATATGGAATTGGGTCTGCGACTGGAAAAATTATTTTAATGGGTGAACACTCAGTGGTTTATGGTAAGCCAGCGATTGCATTGCCTTTTGCTTCCGCGCGTATTGAGACAAGAGTGGATTTCCATCAAAATGAAACCACAATTGACTGTCTTTATTACCAAGGTGCTTTATCAAGTTCACCTTCAGTGATTGCAGGCATTAAAGAATTGATTACAATAACCTTAAAATTTATAAATAAAAAGAATTATGGTCTTCATATTTCAATTACATCAACATTACCACCGCAACGAGGATTGGGCTCGAGTGCCGCTGTCTCAGTATCTGTTGTTCGTGGTCTTTTTGATGCATTTAAAATTCACTTATCCGACGAAAACTTAAATTATTTGGTATCTGTTGCCGAACGGATCCATCACAGCAATCCGAGCGGTTTGGATGCGAACACCATTGCGATGGGAAAACCTGTGTTTTTTGAACGCGGTAAACGGGGTGAGGTTATCGAAGTTGATATGGATGCAATTCTTGTGGTTGCTGATACCGGTGATTCTGGGCAAACACGTCTTGCGGTATCGGAAGTGAATGCAATGCTAAAGGATAATCCTGATTATGTTGAATCGCTTATGAATAAGTTAGCGGATTTAACGAATGAAACACGTGTTCACCTTCAAACAAGAAATGTTGGTGAGGTTGGAAATTGTATGAACCTTGCTCATGAAGTTTTAAGAACAATCCGCGTAAGTAATGAAAAATTAGACCACTTGACAGCCGTTGCCTTACAAGAAGGTGCATTAGGCGCTAAATTAACGGGTTCTGGAAAAGGTGGTTGTATTATTGCTTTGTGCGCAAATGAATCGGATTCAGTTCATGTATCTCAAAAATTAAAAGAAGCGGGTGCGGTAGATACTTGGTCTTATAATCTAAATGGAAAACAAATTCATGAATAAAACAGTTCGTGCTCATACTAATATTGCCTTAATTAAATATTGGGGCAAGAAAGATAATGAATTAAAAATACCGCACAATTCAAGTCTTTCGTTGACTTTAGATCAATTTTATACAGAAACAAGGGTAGATTATGATTCAGCGCTTACTGAGGATGTATTTATCCTGGATGGCGTTTTAGTAGAAGGCAAGGAAAAAGATCGTGTTGTTTGGTATATGAACGCTTTACGTGAGCGTTATGATATACATTCTTTTGCGCGAATTCATTCGACGAATGCTGTTCCGAAGGCTGCTGGTCTTGCTTCTTCCGCGTCCGCATTTGCTGCGCTTGCGAAAGCGGCGACTTTGCATCTTAATTTGTCGGATGAAGAAGTTTCGCGTTGTGCAAGATTGGGTTCTGGCAGTGCCTCCCGTTCAATTTATGGTGGTTTTGTTAAGTGGAATCGAGGTACTGAGGATCTTGATAGTTTCGCTCAACCCATAGTGATGAATCCTTGGCCTGAGTTTCGAATGATTGTCTGTATCCTTAACGATCAGGAGAAACCATTTTTAAGCAGTCAAGCGATGAACACGACGGTTGAGTCATCTGTTTATTACCCTGCCTGGGTTGAACAGACTGAAAAAGATATTGTTTTACTTGAACAGGCATTAAAAGACCATGATATTTGGACTGTGGGAGCAATTGCTCAAGGGAATGCGCTTCGGATGCATGCATCTTTGATGGCTGTAAATATGTGGTATTTTGAACCTCAAACAGTCGAAATTATGAATAAAGTTCGTACCTTACAAAAATCAATACCTGCTTTCTTCACAATGGATGCGGGTCCAAATGTAAAGATAATGACGACCATAGACCATGTTGATGCAATTCTTAATGAGTTAGAAGGTATAAACACAGTGGTATGTGCACCGGGAGTGGGGGTTTCAGTTCATGATTCACTCTAAATTTCCTGGGAAACTGTTTCTTATGGGTGAGTATGCAATTATGGAACCTGGACAAAAAGCAGTTATTGCGGCTATTGACCGGTTTCTAAATGTATATATCGAACCTTCAGAGCAGTTTGAGGTGAACAGTCGCTATGGTAATCTTCAAGGAACTGAAATTTTTATGCAGAATGATAATTTAGTTCATGTGAAAGCGGCGATTGAGATATCAAGACGCTATTTAAAATTTAAAAAAACGTCGATGATTTCCTTTAAAATGAAAATTGAAAGTGAACTCGATGCGGATAATCAACGGAAGTATGGATTTGGTTCCAGTGGTGTCGTGATTGTGGCAGTTATTGATGCAATCTTAAAACTTCACGATGTTGAGTTAGATTCTTTAGAACTCTTTAAACTTTCGGTAATGGCTCAAGTTATTGTGGGTGAAATGAGTTCTGGTGGTGATTTAGCCTCGACTTGTTTTGGAGGCGTTGTTACTTATGAACGTTATGATGAGTCATGGTTGATCGTTGAGGATATGTGTAACATGAATCTTGTACATACCGTATGGCCAGGCTTGGTGATTGAACCGCTCGCACCGAATTCCGCGAACCTTTTGGTTGGATGGACCGGAATGGTTAATCAAACGGCTCCATTTGTGGATTCAGTACGAGAGTTAAGCAGTATATATCCCGCGTATTATGAGTCCTTTCTAAAAGAAGCGAATCGCTCCGTCGATTTATTTATAATGGCTTGGAATAGGGATGATTTGGGATTGCTTTCTCAAGCGGTTAATAACTATAGAATGCTGATGCTTGAATTAGGAAATCGTGCGGATATCAATATTGAAACGCATGATCTAACAACGCTTATCGAATCAGCGCTAAATCTTGGCTTTCCTGCGAAGATATCGGGTTCAGGTGGTGGTGATTGTGGATTCGCATTGATATCTGAAAACTTTAATGAAAAAGCCAACACTTTGGTACATGAATGGGAAAAACATGGTATTCTATATCTAGATGTAGGAGTGTATGAAACGTAAATGAGATCAAAAAGAAAAGACGAACATGTAACACTTGCCTTAAAGCAAAATGTGTATCAATCTGATTTTGATACCGTACGGATTATTCACCAAAGTTTACCGAATATAAATCTGAGCGACGTGGATGCGTCCATTCAGTTTTTAGGTCAAACGATGAAGTATCCAATCTATATTAATGCAATGACAGGTGGCAGTGAAAAAACTGAAATTTTAAATCGAAAACTAGCGAGAATTGCTCGTATTTTTGGATTGCCGATGGCAGTTGGATCGCAGCATGCAGCACTTGATGATCCAAGGTTGGAGTCGTCATACCGAGTTGTCCGCGATGAAAACCCTTCGGGTTTTATTATTGGTAATGTGGGTGCGAATGCTACGGTTGAGGATGCAAAACGCGCAATCAAAATGATTGATGCGAATGCATTAGGGATTCACATTAATGTTGCACAAGAGATAGCTATGGATGAAGGGGATCGCGATTTTTCACATTGGATCGAGAACATTACCAAAATTGTGGCATCGGTAGATGTTCCTGTTATTGTTAAAGAAGTAGGATTTGGTATGAGTGATAAGACTGTTGCGCAGCTTTATGCTTGTGGTGTACGCCATGTTGATGTAAGTGGTCGAGGTGGTACCAATTTTGTTTGGATTGAAAATGAACGATCACAAGGTAAACGCTATAATTATTTATCAGATTGGGGTATTACAACCGTAGAGTCGCTTATAATGACGAAGTCGTACCAAAAAAAGTGTAATATTTTCGCATCTGGTGGTGTTCAAAACCCACTTGATGCCATGAAGTGTTTAATTCTAGGCGCACAAGCCGTAGGAATTTCAGGATATTTCCTGAAGGTAGCTCATTTAGAATCAGATGCAATGCTTGAAGAAGTCTCCATGTTTCTGGAAGACTTCAAAAAGTTGATGGTTTTAGTAGGTGCCAAAACGATAAAAGAATTACCAAATGTTGAATATACAATTCATGGGAAGGAGGTGCAGTAAGGATGAGTCAAGAACATCAAGAAGTAAACGTTGAGGAAAATGCAAACGACAAGAAAGAAAAACAACGATTGGTTAAAAATCCTAAAGAGAATAAGAGTGTTATTATTGGCGTTGTCGCAGTCTTGTTACTTGCAGTTTTTTCAACCTCATTCTTTTTCTTAAACAGTCGTTGTACTGTTGATGGGAAAACGGTGTGTTACGATAAAGATAACGAGTATTTCAGTATTGAAGAAAATGCATCACTCACCGTACAAGTTGAAAATAAAGAGCTTGGGGAATACCTAGTTTCCACATGGGATGAAACGCATCCGCAACATAAAGATGCGATTAGTTATGTTGTCCAAGAACCATTAAGTATTGATCAAATGGCTAAAGGCCTCCCTTACGATGTAATGGTAACCTCGCAGAAAAATGCTGTTTACTTTTTAGATCAATTGGTTAATCTAGGCAATGGCCTTGATACGGTCGTTGGAAGTAGAATTCCAGTCCAACTTCAAGATTCAATAAATCTCAAAGGATACTATTTTGTTCAAAATAGTATTGAGGGGGGCCTCTTTGTTTATAATAAAACACTTTTAGAAGAAGCGGGATTTGATTTAAAAGATTCAGATGATTCTGGATTACCGGATGTTTTTGAAACATGGGATCAAATTTATAAAGCTTCCGATAAAATTCTTAAAAAGACCGATATGGTATTTCCATTGTCCTTTAAAGACCAAGAATCCTTTTATCCTTTCTTAACCAGTGGTCGATGGACGTTGAATTTCACGAAAAAAGGATCGGACCCAGGCTTTGAAACCCAAGAATTTAGAGATGGGCTCGTCTTTATTGAAGCGATGAGTACCCACAAAATGGATAAAACATTACCAAAAGATGTGAAGGCAGAAGACCTTCCATGGCAATTGGATGCAGCGTTTTACGAACGACGCTCAGCCTTTAGCTTTATTACTGATTTTGAAATGGCCGATAAATACGAGATGAGTACTAAGGACGAATATGTGTATGCACCTTATCCAGAGTATATGAAGCACCGGATGTCTCCGATGGGTGAGGTTGATGGTTATATCGCACGTAAAGAAACCAAATACCCATCTGCTGCCGCAGAAGTAATTCGTATCTTGCGTAGCGGAGAAGGGGTATCAACTTACAAGAGTTCTGTGGGTAAAACGCCGATTTATCATCGTATTCACCTTGATGAGCTTACAATTACCGATAAGAAACTCATTGAAAAAATGAGAGCGTATAATTTCCATGATACGCCACCAGTGATGGCATTGGATAATAACCCAACCAAACTAGCACGTAGTCTTTATAAAGAAGTTGATTTCATGCCGATATTAAGAGATCTTTATGATCATAAACTAACGGTTGATGAAGCTCAGTCCGAAATTGTTTCACTTGCAAATAAATGGATTGAAGAGAATGATTTAACTGAAGATGAGAAAAAAGCATTAGAAGCCAAAAAAGCTGAAGATGAGAAAAAGGCACTTGAAGCAAAAAAAGAAGAAGAATCAAAGAATGATGCTTCTTCAGAAAAAGAAGAAAAGAAAGACAATTAATTGATAATCACAAATTTGTGATGGAGGTTAGCATGGCTAAAAACAATCGAAAAGAGTTTATATTATTCAGAGACAAAGTAATCGTTTTAATCTTTTTACTTTGTTCACTCGTTACTTTGTATGCAATCTACAAGTTTAATGCAATTCCTACAAAGTATCTAATGATTATAGTAGGGGTTATCCTACTTCTATTCCTTATTGGAGCGCTCATAACCATGCTCACCAAACCCGGTAAGTTAAAAAATTTCGGTAAGGTGTATAGCTTAATTTTAAGTTTACTCTTATTACTTGGAACACGTTATTTAGTTACTGGAAACAGTTTCTTAGGGAAATTAACCGGTGCAAATAAAGATACACACGTTATTTCTGTAGTGGTCATGAAAGATTCAAAATATAAAAGTATTGAAGACGTTAAGGAATTACCAATTGGTGCCAACACACGTCTTGATTCTAAAAACATTACTAAAGGGAAAAAGTTAATTGATGAAAAGTATAAATCAGATATTAACATCGTAGATTACGAAGATTATACAGAACTCGCAAATGATTTATATGATGGCACTCAAGAAGTAATCTTGTTGAGTGAAGCGCATCGAGGCTTTATTCAAGATGAGGTCAAAGATTTTGATGAAAAGACACGTATTATCGGTACGGTCGCTTATGAAGAAGAAGTTGATTTTAAAAATAAGAATGCTGATGTTATGAAGGATACCTTCAGTATGTTTGTGACAGGAATTGATACCTATGGTCCCGTATCATCAGTATCACGATCCGATGTTAATATGATTATGACGGTCGATCCAAAAAACAAACAAATTTTACTCACAAGTATTCCTCGTGATTATCACGTTGAACTGGCATCATTTGGTGCTTATGACAAATTAACCCATGCTGGAATTTATGGTGTTGGGGAATCAATGGCAACACTTGAAAATCTCTTTGATATCGATATTGACTATTTTGTTAAGGTTAACTTTAGTTCAGTAGAAACAATTATCGATGCATTGGGTGGGGTTGAGGTTTATTCACGATACGCATTCCAATCGTTTGCAGGTGTCTACTTTGATGAAGGCATTAACCATGTTGATGGTCGTAATGGTCTCATCTTTGCACGTGAACGTTACAATCTTCCAAACGGAGATAATGACCGTGTAAAAAACCAACAAGCACTTATTACAGGTATTCTTAAGAAAGCAATGTCACCTGCAATTATTACGAACTATACTTCGATTCTAAATTCAGTATCCGACTCATTCCAAATGAGTATGGAAGAGAGTGACTTTAAGAAATTAATAAAACAACAAATTAATGATATGTCAGATTGGGATATTCAATCTTATGCAGTAACAGGAACTGGAAGTTCAAGTACAACGACTTATTCAATGCCTGGTCCAGCACTTTATGTAATGGAGCCAAATTATGATACAGTCCGTCAAGCTCACGACTATATTGAGGCAATGGAACGTCATGAGGTAATTTCAGTAAGTGAATAAAAGCCAGATATCTGGCTTTTATTTTTTAGAAATGTACAGGAGGACGTTATGAACTGGGAACAATTATTTAATGAAGAAATGCAAAAAGAGTATTTTAAAATCCTTGAACGTAAGATCGAAGATGAACGAAAAGCTTTCACAATATACCCACCCAAAGATCTGGTTTATACCGCCTTTGACTACACAAAGTTTGAAGATGTGAAGGTTGTGATTTTAGGACAAGATCCATACCACCAACCCGGTCAAGCAATGGGGATGAGTTTTTCGGTCTTCAAAGATCAAAAATTACCAAAGAGTTTGGTAAACATCTACAAAGAATTGGAAGCCGATCTTGGTATTAAAAATGAACACGGAGATTTATCCGCTTGGGCAAAACAGGGCGTTTTACTTCTTAATACATTACTAACAGTCAGAGAAGGTGAACCCATGTCCCATGCGCAGCTTGGATGGGAGCAATTCACAGATCGTGTTATTTCGGAACTCGGGTGCCGTAAAGAACCGATAATTTTTGTCTTGTGGGGAAAAAAGGCACAGGCCAAAAAATCACTCGTTAAAGATCATCATCAATTTATTGAATCAAGTCACCCATCACCACTTGGAGCGTATCGTGGATTTATTGGGTCACACCCATTTTCAAAAATTAATGCCTTACTTTACGAACGAAATCAAAAAGAAATTAATTGGAGTGTTACATGTTTAGACAAATAGAACCAGCGCTTGAAGCGCTTATGAAACGTAAAAATCAAACGTATGGCATTGACTTATTTCGTCAATGCTTAGCAGATATGGGGAATCCTCAAGATTCACTTACTTGTATCCATATTGGTGGAACCAATGGAAAAGGTTCAACAACAAACTATACACGAGCTATCCTACAAGAAGCTGGGTATTCTGTAGGGACCTTCACGTCACCGCATCTTACGGTACATAATGATCGTATTCGCATCAACAATGAAAATATTAGTGATTCTGATTTATTAATGTACATTAATGTGACGGAGCCATTTTGGGATCAGTACCAATTAAGTATGTTTGAAATCGATGTTCTTATTTCAATTTTATATTTTATTGATAATGACATAGATTATGTGATTTATGAAGTTGGACTTGGGGGGCGTCTTGACGCTACCAATGCGATCCAACCTGTTATTACTGGAATCACGAATATTGGTCTTGACCACATGAATATTTTGGGTGATACCATTGAGAAGATTGCCGCAGAAAAAGCAGGTATCATTAAAACGAATGTTCCGTTTTTGACAACAGAACGTAAAGATTCATGTTTGGAGGTGTTTCGCCACTTTACTGATTTAAAACAAACAAATCTGCACCAAGTGAAGATACCCGAACCGAAACGTGAGGGGTTGGACTATTATTTTGATGTATTAGAAGAACCTTATGTAATCCATAATCAAGGTCTTTACCAAGTTGGGAATGCAAGTCTGGCTATTCATCTTGTAAAAGCATTGCCACATATTTCCATCGATACAAAGACGATTCAAAATGCAATTGCAAGTGCGTCATGGGCGGGTCGTTTTGAGCCCGTCTTGGATGGTGTTTATGTGGATGGTGCTCACAATGAGATGGGCATTGAAATGCTCGTGAGAAGTATGGAAATGCTTCCTAGACCATGGGTTGCGGTCTTTACCGCACTTAAAGATAAAGACTATACGCTTATGATTAATAAACTGGAATCCGTATTCGACGAAGTGATTATTACTCAATTCGATTTTTATCGATCGGAGCGTGCTGAAAACTTGGCACTTGGACATAATGTCACCATTATCGAAGATCAATATAAAGCGATTGATACAGGAATGAAGCATCGAAATAACGGTACTTGTGTCATTACCGGATCCTTATACTTTATTTCAGAAGCACGAGATTATCTCATAAAAAAAAGCAAGTCAATTTAAGACTTGCTTTTTTTTATAAAACTTTACTTAGAAACTCAATAGTACGAGGATGTGTCGGGTTATCAAAGATTGCTTCAGGTGTTCCCTGTTCGCAGATAACACCACCATCCATAAATAACACACGATCACTGATTTCTTTTGCGAAATTCATCTCGTGAGTCACAATAACAATTGTCATCCCACTTACCGCAAGATCTTTAATAACTTCAAGTACATCTTTAACCATTTCTGGATCTAATGCAGATGTTGGTTCATCAAAGAGCATAACTTGAGGTTGCATTGCAAGCGCACGGACAATCGCAAGACGTTGCTTTTGTCCTCCAGATAACTTACGTGGAAATTCATGTGCCTTATCCTTAAGCCCTACCTTATCAAGTAAAGATAAACCTAAAGTATTTGCTTCATCTTTAGACATCCCTTTTTCTAGAGTTGGTGCGAGGGTAATATTTTCCAAAACCGTTAAATTGGGGAAAACATTAAAATGTTGGAAAACCATGCCAATTTCTTGACGTAGCTTATCTAAATTTTTATGATCTGGCTCTAATGCTACGCCATCAAAGATAATGCTTCCTGAACATGGTGTTTCGAGTAAATTTAAACAACGTAGCAACGTTGACTTACCTGAACCCGAAGGACCAATAATAGAAACAACTTCACCCTGGGTAATTGTTTCGTTAATTCCTTGAAGCACGGATAAGTCTCCATATGTTTTATGTAAGTTTTTGATTTCAAGTAGCGGTTTAGTCATTGAGGGCCACCTTTCGTTCAAATGCGGAGATTAATTTCGATGTTGAGAAAGTCATTATAAAGTAAATAACCCCTACAATCATCAAAGACGGTAGTTTTAAGTGGGTTGCACTTGAGACAATTGATTCTGAAGTCATCAAGTTGTTTACAAAGAATACCGATGCTAAAGATGTTTCTTTTATCATTGTAATAAATTCATTTCCTAAAGCAGGTAAGATATTCTTAATCGCTTGTGGGAAAATAATCTTTTTCATCATATTAGCATTTGAAATACCAAGACTTTTTGCGGCTTCAAATTGACCTTTATCAACAGCTTGAATACCAGCACGGAAGATTTCCGCTACATAGGCACTCGAATTAATAATCAAAGCAACCATGATCCACCCTACATCCGGAACAGATGTGGAGATGTACTCAGAGCCTAAAAAATAAAATAAACTTAGTTGAAGTAGAAGTGGTGTTCCACGAATGACTTCGATATAGACATTAATAATTGTTTTTAAGGGCTTAAATTTCGACATCTTTCCCATTGCGAGAAAGGCACCAAGTAAGGTACTAATTAATACAACAACAACAGAAATGGTCAGTGTACCCCAAGCTCCCTTGAGATACACATGTCCATAGCGATTAATGAGCTTTAATATATCTTGAAACATCTTAGTCAATCGCTCCTAATTGTTCTGCAATGCTTGTAGCATCAGCAAGCCATTGTTTATACAAGTCAAGTTCTACTGCTTTCGCAATTGCTTTATTTACTTCATCCATAAGATCTTCTTGACCTTTTTCTAAGATGACTTTTGTACCGTTATCATCGATTGTTGCGAATTTAACTTTACTTACAACAAGATTTTTATTATTTAAGGTAAAACCTTCACCTGATGCACAGGATGCAGCAATCGCATCCACTTTTCCAACATTCAATTGAAGGACAGCATCATCCAATGTATTAACGAGTTGCATTGTTGCTTCTGGAAGTTCTGTCTCCACGTAAGTTTGAGGGAGTGAACCATTTTGAACGGCAACCTTCGCAGTTTTTAAATCATCAATTGTATTAAGTGTTGCTTCTTTTTCTTTCGTTACAAGAAAACCTTGGCACGTGGACTCTGTTGTATCATAAGTATTACTGAAATCAACTTGTTCTGCACGTTCTTCATTAAAGGTAAATCCCGCAATACCCATATCAAATTTTCCAAGTGATACTGCGGAGGCAATATCACCAAAGCTCATCGCTTTAATAACGAGATCTACACCAATTTCGTTCGCAATAAATTTTGCGAGTTCGATGTCTGCACCTACATATTGATCTTGACCTGTTTTTGTTGCATCGATGAATTCATAGGGTGCATAGTCAGGTGATGTTACTAAAACAATTTCACCTTTTGATTTGATTGCTTCAAGTTTCGTTACGGTTGTATCTTTCTTTCCACAACCGCTTAAAAATAATAATGTTACGCAAGCTACTATAAATGTTTTTTTCATTTTGTTTCTCTCCTTGTGATGTTCGCTCTATGTTTGGTTTGTGCTCTTTGCGAAGTCACGTCGTCGTTTGATTCCCATAAAAATTCTCCTCACTTTTATTTGAATCTAGGAACAAAAAAACGTCCCTAGATAGTGTATATCTAGAGACGTGTTAAACGCGGTACCACTCTAATTGCCATATGTTATTCATATGACCTCTCTCCTGTAACGCTAGGTTTGCGGTTTATCCTACTCTTTGTTCAGATAAACATCTCCCAAGTGCGGTTCAACATATTTCATCCATTAGGCTTCCACCGTCCCTAATTCGCTATCGATATCCAAATGTTTACTCTCTTGTTCTGCGATTTAAGTGAAATAATATCGTACTATCAAATCTTTGTCAATACTTTTATTTATCGTTATAAGGGAATTGATCTTTCTTCATCGGATGATTTTGTGCCCAAGTCCTATGTTCTACTGAACAAATGACATCATCACCTAAGTTTCGTAGGCGGTCTAAAATATTATCATTCTTTATTTTAAGGCCATCAAAATCACAATCTTCGATAAAAACATATTTCTGAACAATGCGTGCTCCCATGTAAGATAGAATGGGTTTAAGTTGCTGTTCTGCCATTAAAAAATACTTTGGCGACCCTGCAGTAACCACAATACCGGCACTCTTATCAACCAAGGCATGCATGGGTAATAAGTCGAAAATATTTTTTAGTGCGCCAGGAATCGACGTTTGATAGGTTGGTGTACCAACGATAAGTGCATCTGCTTCCATAATTGAATTAATAACGTATTGTGTGTCTGAATTATATTGGTCAACAGGACGACCGTCACTAAACTGCAGATCATAATCTCCGATATTAATAATTTCCGTGTCAATGGTGTGATTGTGTTTGGTTATCTCTTGTATAACATAGTCCAAAGCGACGCGTGTCTTACGTCCTGCTACGGAACCTGTGATTGCGATTATTTTCATGATGACACTCCGTTTCTAAAAATTGTATCGTTTTCATTATAGAGTTACAGACCGTAAAAAGAAAGGAATTCGCATGACTTTATGACAATTACATAAGTTTCGATAACAATTCAATTTCATTGTATAGAGAATGTGTTAAAATTTTGGTGATAAGGAGGTAGCATATGAAAAAACTCATCGTTCCAGCTTTAATTGCTGCGGCAGGCTATGGTCTGTATAAATATATAAATGAACCTACAACACGAAATCGATTTCTAAAACCTGTTATGGTACCGACACTTGGGCGTGATAAAGATATTTATGTAGGGGAGAAACACCTCTATTCGTTTTACATCAGTAAAGGTGATTTTACACGTATTCTTAAAGAACAAATTCGCATTAAACAAGCAGGTTTTGATTTAAACATTAATGAATCTTATACGAATATGCGTTTTGAAGAAATGATTCTACCGCGAATGGACACAAACAGTGATGATTCAATCCAAGCGGATGTGATTGCAAGTTATCGAGAAAATGGCAGTTTAAAAGTTGGCGTTATTAAAGAAATTAATATTGGTCCTGATACCGATGTGCGAGAGCGAAGAATTACACGTAAAGATTTGGAAATGTTTGCAACGCGATATCAACAAAATGATATTCCCGGAGTGATTACAGTTCGATTCCACCTTAAAGAAGCCGAAGCGTTTAAGGAATCATTAAATCTTGTGGTTCTTAAAGATAAGACCTTGTTTATTTTTGAGCCAGGTCAAGAAAATGAAGAAAGCGGTCAATTCGGTATTCATACGTGGTTTGGTTCAAGAGACCATGAAGCAACGTATACTTATGAAATGGCATATCACTTTGGTGATTTCAAATAAAAGTCCACATATGTGGACTTTTATTATGGTTTTCGAATGACTTCCGTTTGAGGAATGGTATGTTCTGTTGCGAATATAAGATTGTAGGGTATATCCTGATCAACATTAAAAATTAACGTGGCCTGATTATTTCGTGTGCTGAGATCCATTCGTTCATTATTCTTATTTAAAACAAGACGTGGAGATAAGTAGGTTGATGCATCTTCTGAAACAAGCGTAAATGCATTTCTAAAATCAATTATCGGATCATCATTCTGTAGATCAAGCGATACCGAGATGATCGCAAATTCTTGATGTTGTTCGGTGCGTTCAATGTCACCATCGGGTTTCTTATACGTTTCATTAAATTCGATGGAATCAACATTTATTGGAATAAAGCGTAGTGTTTGTCCTTGTGTATTTGGATAGACGCTCTGATTGAAAATTTTAAAGAATTGAGCATGTGGTGCTTCAAGCTCATTGTTTATATCTAAGTTTGCGTAATTTCGATATGTTTTTCGATTGATGGGCGTAAAACGATTAAACTTTAAATGAACCTTGTAGAGATCAAAACGGTGCTCTTCGATAAACGCATCGAAAGCATTATTTGGGTCTTCGAAGATTAACTGAGAATGTTCGTCGAAGCACAATGTGTACTCAGGTTTCGCATCGAGATAACCACTGGGGTCAGTGAATGTTATGGAAGGTTCTTGACATTGTGTTTTCGGCTCGATCACGCGAGGCCAATTTTCTAGATAGAAAGTTAGAATAATGAAAACACAGGATAAAAGAAGATAGACTCCCATTATCGTTATATTAAAACGATGCGGACGTGCTGCGTAGTTCGGTTGGTTAAATCGACTTGGACGTGTTCGTTTTTTAAAGCGGATTCGTTTTGATAAGAAATAAACTGGAAATCCCAATATTGTTAGGAGTACAAAGAGTGGTAATGTGTAGTTAAAAAAGAAATTCATATGTGTTCCCCCTTATACTCCTATTATAGTTGGAATGTTTCATGAATGTGTGTGAGTGTCGTAAAAGAGCAAAAAAAACACAAATCTTAATGATTTGTGTTTAAGTAGTGTGTAGCGAGCGTTTCCAGGTAATTGAGGGTTCCTTCTAAATCTTCAATCGTCGTAATGGGATTTATCGTACACATTCTTAATACCGTATGCCCTTTAAGTTCTGTTGTGAAGATGCCTGCAAATTCATCCGCAACGATTTGTTTTGCGAGATAGGTGTTTAGTGCATCGGTTTCAAGATCACTTAATGAGGGATGAACATAACGGAAGTTAATAATTGAAAATTGTGCGGGTGAAATCATTTCCCAATGATTTGATTTTATAATGCACTCTTGAACATAATCAGCAAGCGTTTGTCCGTAATCTATACGACGGGTATACTCTTCAATACCAATTGTTTGAAGGGATAACCATAGTTTTAAAGCACGTGTTGGTCGTGTGAGTTCAATACCTAAGGAACCGAAATTAGTAACACGATCACCATCGATATCTTTTAAGTACTCAGGGCTTGCGTCAAAACTATTAAGTAAATCTTGCTTGTCCTTCACAAGAATCATGGCGCAACTATAAGTTTGGAACAATAATTTATGTGCGTCCCAACTCACACTATCTGCCTTCTGAATTCCATGAAGACGGTGGACTTGGTTGGTGGATAGGAGAAATGATGCACCGTAAGCGCCATCTACATGCATCCAAAGTTTATACTTAATACACAAATCACCAATCTCATCCAGAGGATCAACGGTTCCTGTATTGGTAGTACCTGCAGTCGCAACGACACAACAAGGTACCAAACCTTGTGCTAAGTCATCTAAGATCGTCTTCTCCAAAACATCGCTTTTGATTTGAAATAGGTCATCTGTTTCAATAAAACGAAATTGACGACTGGTAAATCCAATAATTTTTAATCCTTTTTCCACAGAATGATGTGTTTGGTCTGAAAGGTAGATGACACCTAAATGACGGTTCTCTTCCGTTAATATTTTATCACGAGCAGCGATAAGTCCCGTTAAGTTTGCCATCGAACCACCGGAAACAAACAAACCACCTGCTTGGTTATCATATCCAATTTGCTTTGTAAGCCATTGAATGGTATTTTCTTCGACTGTACTTGCAGCTGAACTGTTTACCCAATTACTTGCATGAACATTGTAAGCACTGGACATTAAATCACCCAGTACGGCAAGTTTTGTTGCAGGACCCGGAATAAAACCAAAATGACGCGGGTGGGAACTTCGTAAACTATAAGGGTAAATATCAGTCATGAGTTCTGAAACAACTGATTTCACATCACGTCCTTGCTTCGGCATTTCTTGATTTTTAAGACGTTCTAAAACATCATCGGGTGCAATAGTACATACAGGGCCTGTACCTGGATTTGCTTCACCTTCATAAAATGTATTAATAAATTCAATCATCATAGCTTCAATCGTAGCATCTTCATCGAGTTCATATCGTTTCATTCATATACCTCCATTAATTTGACTTTATGTTAATGAAAATATACCATAAGTTCTAGAATAAGAATATTTAATAGAATTTATAAAACGGATAAATAAAATTAATAGGAGCGCTTATGAATCTTAGACATTTTCAGACATTTGTTAAGGTAGTGGAGAAAGAAAGTTTTAGTAAAGCAGCAGATGCACTTGGCTATACTCAAGCTGCTGTGACCATTCAAATCCAACAACTTGAGGAAGAACTTCAAACTAAACTTTTTGATCGTATGAATCGCAAAATTCATTTAACTGAAGAAGGCGAAGCATTTATCTTCTATGCGAATGAAGTTTTAAGAACGGTAGAAGAAGCACGCATTTTTAATCAATCCACTAAAAAAGAACATGGAACTATACGGATTGGTACAGTAGGGTCATTAGGGTCAAGTGTTTTTCCAGAACTTATCTACAATTTCCATCTCGAACATCCTAATGTGGAAATCAAAGTTATCATAGGGAAGACGGAAGAACTTCTTGGGATGGTTCGCCGCAATGAAATCGACATTCTCTTTACGTTGGACTACCAAATATACGGTGCGGATATGGTAAAAGTATTTGAGAAAGAAGAAAGCATACTTTTTGTTAGTGCAGATAACTCTATAAGCAGTACAAAAACATACAATTTAGAAGAATTTACGGACGCTCCTTTCTTATTAACAGAACAAGGGGAAGCTTATCGATATGAACTCGAGCGAAGTCTTGCGAAACGTCGCGTAAATTTAAATGCAATCCTAGAGGTTGGGGACACGGAAATCATCATTGCGGTATTAAAAAAAGGCCTTGGCCTATCTTTTCTACCAGAATTCTCGGTTAAAGAGGAATTGGAGCAGCGAATACTAAAAGAAGTAAGTGTTGATATTCCCCCTGTCTCAATGTACGCTCAGGTTCTTTATCACGAAAAAAAATTCCTGACGACCCATATGAAGGCCTTTATCCAGGAAATTGATCAAACCTATATACATAAACAATAAAAAACCCACTCCTAAGAGTGGGTGTTATTTCAATATGGGGCGACCGACGGGACTCGAACCCGCGCAATGCCGGTACCACAAACCGGTGTGTTAACCAACTTCACCACGATCGCCATATCCTTGTCAATTATAACCATAAAATTAAATCTTGTAAAGAGTTGAATGTCAAAAAATGCAAGAATTTATAGTGTTTGGCTTGAATGTGATTGAGGTTCATCATTTTTGGTGTTTTCTTAAGAAAAGATTGTTATAAAAACAAGTATTTTGAAATAAACATTAGAATTCTAGATGAAAATTTGTCGTTTTAGCAAACTATCTTGCTATTTTCGTTAAATGAAAATGACTTTGTAGAACTATCCTTATAGAATGTATGTGTACGTGCGTAAGGATACTAAGAAATGCGTTCGTATCGATGAGTCAAAAGGATTCATTATAGTTCATTTTAAGTCTTGATGACGTGGTAGATTTAGCTCTATAAACAAATAAAAACCCACATAAAGTGGGTGTTATTTCAATATGGGGCGACCGACGGGACTCGAACCCGCGCAATGCCGGTACCACAAACCGGTGTGTTAACCAACTTCACCACGATCGCCATTGCTAGACCATTATAGCGTTTAAAAAAACGTTTGTAAAGGCGCACATCAAAATATAGTGAATTATATAAGAAATATGATATAGTAATCATACTAATGGAGGACATTTATGATGAAAATTGCTGTTATCACAGACTCATCGGCAGGTGTTTCAAAGCAGGAAGCAATTGATCATGAGATTATCGTAGCACGTATGCCTTTAACAATAGATGGAAAAGCATATATGGAAGAAGAAGGTATCTCTCGTGAACAATTAATTCAGGCGATGAAAAACGGATCATCTGTTTCAACATCGCAACCACCTTTAGGTAGGTTGATTGAATTGTTTGATGACGTTTTAAAAACATATGACCATATAATCTTTTTACCAATTTCAAGTAAGCTCAGTGGAACGTATCAAACTGCATGCGGACTTGCTCAAGATTATGATGGACGCGTAACGGTAATTGATTCTAAATTTGTCAGTTGCCCATTGTTTTTATTAAGTCTTGAAGTTAAGGAAATGATAAGGCGGGGTATGGAGCCCGATGCAATAAGGACGCTCATTGAAAATGAAGCAGATATGTATGCATCATTAATCCCCGAGAATATTATCTACCTTAAGCGTGGAGGTCGTATTACGCCAGCTGCTGCAGCCATTGCGAATTTACTTAAAATCGTACCGGTACTCAAAGTATCAAATGGTGAAATTGACTTGGCAGAGAAAGTAAGGACCTACAAAAAAGCAGTTCGTGTTGGTTTTGATCACAGTGTTGTAGATCGAAACAAAGATGATTATGAATGGATTGTTTTAGATGGTGGTTGTGAAGAAAAAATATACAATGCTGTCGTTAAAGATTTAGAAAAACACTTTGGGGTTGAGGTCATAAAACGTCCTTTATATCCTATTGTACTTGCTCATACAGGACCAGGCAGCATCGCGATTGCTTGGCGCAAAAAACTAATTAAAGATAAAATATAGAGAAGGAGCTTTAATATGAATAAAATTGAAACAAAACTAGTTGGACACATCGAAGATATTATTCTTGATGCGTTTGGAATTGAAAAAGAAGACGGACTTGTAATGTTAGAAATCCCTAATAATCCAGAAATGGGAGATTACTCCACAAACATCGCAATGCGTCTTACAAAACGTGTTGGGAAAAACCCACGCGAAATCGCTGGCGTTATTGTTGAAAAATTAGAAGACAACGAAATGGTTGAGTCCATTAGTGTTGCGGGACCTGGATTTATTAACTTTGTAATGAAACCTGCTGTATTAGGTAGTGTTGTTAATGATGTTATTGAAGCAGGTAAAGATTATGGTCGTTCAAATGCTGGAGAAGGAATCCGATTATTGAATGAATATGTATCGGCTAACCCTACAGGACAACTTCATGTTGGTCACGCACGTGGTGCAGCATGGGGAGATTCCCTTTCACGTATTATGTCTTTTGCAGGATATGATGTACTTCGTGAGTACTATATTAATGACCTTGGAAATCAAATTTTAATGTTAAGTCATTCACTTTACGCCCGTTATATACAAGCCTTTGGTATGGAAGCACCTTTACCTGAAGATGGATATCATGGACCGGATATTATTGAAATCGCAAATGATGTTAAAGAAGCTGAAGGGGATAAATGGTTAAGCGCACCTGAAGAAGAGTGGGCACCTTATTTCAAAGAACTGGGTATTAAATTAGAATTAGAACGTATTAAAGAAGATTTAAACACATTTGGTGTTGAAATGGATTCATGGGTTAGTGAAAAATGGCTCTATGATGACGGACGTGTCGAAGAATCTTTAGAAGCACTTAAAGCGAAAGGTGTAACGTTTGAAGAAGATGGAGCTCTATGGCTTCGTTCAACAGATTTCGGTGATGATAAAGACCGTGTTCTAATTAAGAGTGACGGATCATATACTTACCTTGTACCCGATATTGCTAACCATATCTATAAACTTGAACGAGGTTATACACATTTACTTAACTTATGGGGTGGTGACCACCATGGTTATATTGTACGTATGCAAGCAGCTCTTGAAGCACTTGGACATCCAAATGTTCTTGATGTTGATATCATTCAAATGGTTCGTCTTGTGGACGAAGGCGTTGAAGTTAAGATGTCAAAACGTACAGGGAATGCATTGGGTCTCGTAGAACTTGTTGATGATATTGGTGTGGATGCAACACGATATTTCTTTGTAAGTCGTGCACTTGCAACACCACTTGATTTTGACCTTGGTTTAGCTCGTAAAAAATCAAACGATAATCCAGTGTTCTATGTACAATATGCACATGCTCGTATTTGTTCGATTTTACGTCAAGCTGGGGAAGTACCTCATGTCGATGTAATTGATCAACTTACAAACCCTAAAGAAATTGCATTATTAAAAGAAATTAATGAATTTAGTTCTGTTGTTGCAGATGCTGCGAAAAAACGTGAAGTTCATAAAATCGCAAATTATGTTCAAGATCTTGCATCATCATTCCACAGTTTCTATGGTGAAGTAAAAGTTATGGATCCAAGTAATCCAGAACTTCAAGCACAACGTTTGAACCTACTTGTAGCGGTAAAAATTACCCTAAGTAATGCATTGAACTTAATCGGTGTAAATGCACCGGAACAAATGTAATTCTTGTACATTTTGTTGTTCTATTGTATTATTGAAGTGTTACAGGGGGTGATGGTATGTCACTAAAAAATAGTTCCGTAGCCATTTACCGACAAATCATAGAGTATTTTGAATTGGAAATTGCCTCGGGTCGACTTAATGCAGGGGATCGCATTGAGTCCATCCGGGCACTTGCTTTATTCTTTAAAGTAAATCCGAATACGGTTCAAAAAGCGCTCAATGAGCTCGAGCGAGATGGTTTAATTGAAACAGATCGCACAAACGGTAAATTTGTTACAGATAAAAAAGATATAATTAAGAAGTTACGAAGTGAATTGGGACGTCGTTACAGTGTTGTGTTTGTTGAGAAGACGAAGACGCTCGGTCTTGACCTTGAAGAAACATTAAGCCTTCTTAAACATGAATGGGAGGTTGGGAAAGATGAATAATGAAAATGGTTTAGTTATTTCACATTTAAATAAACATTATGGTAAGAATCAAGTTCTTAAAAATATTAACTTAAATCTGGATTCAGGTAAGATTATTGGTCTTTGTGGACCAAACGGTGCCGGAAAAACAACGTTAATTAAAACAATTGTAGGTCTTTTACGTGATTATCATGGCGATATTCAAGTATGTGGATATCCAGTAGGTTCTGATTCAAAGGCTTTGGTTTCTTACCTTCCTGATGTGGAATACTTAGCACCCAATCTTACAGGTTTAAAAGCTGCAAGACTTTATAGTGATATGTACGCTGACTTCGATATGGGCGTCTTAGAAGATTTATTTCTAAAGATGAAATTAGATGGAAGTATGCCTGTTTCAAAAATGTCTAAAGGAATGCGTGAGAAATTTCAGCTCGCTTTATGTTTATCACGTAAAGCTCGTATCTATATATTTGATGAACCGATTGCAGGAGTTGATCCAGCATCGCGAGATTCAATTATTGAAACGATTTTAAGCAATTATACTCAAGATGCACTTCTTATCATTTCAACACACTTAATTCAAGATATTGAAGGTGTATTGGATGAAGTGGTCTTCATTAAAGATGGTGCGATTCTCATGCACGAAAATTGTGATGATTTACGTGAAGCACGTGGTCAAACAATTGATGAAATCTTTAGGGAGGAATTCAAATGGTAGGAAAACTATTTAAAAATGATCTTGTTGATTCTTATAAAGCCTATGCACCCGTTGTGGGAATGATGATTGCAGGATGTGTCCTTACAATCCTAATGATTCAATTAGCGATTAATGATCGTTTTGGAATCTTTGGAACATTTCTTGCCTTAGCGCTCTTTGCTTTGGTTGTGATTGTGACAGTTATGTCGGTACGTGCTAACATTTACGTACTCTATACGAGTATCTATCATAAAAACGGATACAGACTCTTTACCTTACCGGTGAAGACTTGGCAAATCCTTGTTTCAAAATTATTGGTTGCATTCTTCTGGTCAGCGATCATGGGGTTATTACTTATTTTATCCCTATTCATCATTACCTTTACAACTACAGGAAGTATCGCAATCTATGGACAAGCAATTCAGGAAATATCTCAATACTTCGCTCAATATTTTGAGTCAAGCGTCGCATTTTTTGCGGTTATTGACAATCTCTTAAACTTTGCGCTGAGTTCTCTTGTGATTCTGTTTGCAGGTGCAGTGGCTCACTCAAGTTATTTCCAAAATAATCGTGGCTTGGTTGCTGTGGGGATTGCGGTTCTTATTGCAATTATCCTTGGTCAAATTGGAGCATATGTAGATACATCATTTGGAAGTGTATTATTACGCTATGATTCCTATGCATTCTTGCAAGGTGGAAGTATACCAGTGGGTGAACTTGCCCTTGTTGTCCTTTATCAAATTCTTGTTTGTGGTTTCTTAACGTATGGAACACTTTGGTTCTGGAATCATAAATTAGAAGTTATGTAATCAATCTTAAAAGCCTGATGATTCAATCAGGTTTTTTTTCGGAAAACATGTGATAATGCGTGAACTTTTGTGATTTATTGACTTTGTATAGGTTTCGCATTATTGTAATCAAGGTAAAGGAATGTGTAATTATGGAAAAAAATAATAAATTATTACTGATTCTTGTTTTTGTATTATCAATTGGAACACTCAGTGTGGGTGGTTTTTTTGCGCTTCAAGCGTGGCAAAGCCATCAAACGACACTTACAAAAGCAACGATATCAAATCACAGTCAATACAGTCTGCGTAACAATGCGACCGCATACCAAAAAGAAGTTTATGAAGAACTTGCTTCGGTTGAATCAGGTTCGGATGCAATGATTTCTGAATTAATTTCAAAGAATTTTATTGCGGACTTTTATACGTGGACAAATAAAGTTCGAATGAATGATGTTGGAGGCATCCAATTTCTTCATCCAGATATTAAAGTTTGGGTATACGATCAAGCGTTAGATCGATTCTATAATGATATGCGTGTTTATATCGAACGTGAACAAGTTGATCAAACACTTGAAGTAAGCGGCGTTGATGTTACTTCGACGAAGACTAAATTCTTACTTAATGATCAAGAAGTGCCCGCGTATCAAGTCCATGCGACATGGACTTATAAAGAATCAACAGTGCTCGATACTAAGAATTATCAACATGAAGCACAGATCACGGTCGTTAAACAGAACGACACCTATTCAATTGTGGAGGTAGCAAATGGAACTCAAACTTCAACCGAAACAAAACCAGCATAAAGGTAATCGTACTGTAGGAACGTTACTTCTTGTGCTCTCAAATATTTTGCCACTGGGACTTATTATCTTCTTAGGACGATTCGCATCCATTCACGGACGCTATTTCGCGATGGGTATTTTAAGTGTTGTGGTATTTATCCTAATTCTAAATATTTTATATATACTGGGTTATTTAAAAACATACAAGGTGTTCAGATTTTTCTTTTTAACACTAGCTGTATTATGGCTTGTAGTTGGAACGGTTGGGTCGTTTTATGCAATTAAGACCAATGCCATCACAAATGCCATTCTTAATAAAAATGAAGTACGTGAATTTAGTGTCGTGAGTTTTAGTGGTGATGACGTGCTTGATGGTAAAACCGTGGCGTATGCCCCCATGAATGAACCCGAAGTAGAAACTTCTATTAAGAAAAAAATTGCAGACAAGGCTGAAAACGTCGTGTTTGAGAAATATGATAATTATCGTGATTTATTGTCAGCAGTAAGTGAAAAGAAAATTGATGTTGCGGTATTACCCCTTAACTACCACACATTAACTCAAGAATTACCCGATGGATCAAATCCTTTCGCTCAATCAAAAGAGTTATTTACGTTTTCTACTTCGTTAACGAAACAATCGAATACCGATGTGGATGTCATTAAAGAACCCTTTACAATGTTGATGTTAGGATTAAATGATGATCTTGCGGATTCGATTATTCTTGCTTCGTTTAATCCTGAGACTTTAAAAGTTACGATGACAAGCATCGCTCGGGATTCTTATGTACCCATTGCATGTTATCCAAACGAGTCTTACGATAAGATAAACCATTCCCACGGCATCAGTTCACAATGTATGGTGGATACGATTGAAAACTATCTCGGTGTTAAGGTCGATTTTGTCTTCGAGACGGATTTTTATGCCCTTGAAAATATGGTCGATGCAATTGGTGGTCTTGAAATTGAAAGTCCTACGACCTTTGCGGGTTCATTCCCACTTGAGAAGCAATATGATGATTATGGTGAACCGATTATGGAAGGTGTTACGATTCCAAAAGGGAAAAATCTTCTCAATGGAAAGCAGGTTGTAACCTTTGCACGTGAGCGTCGTATTGAAAATATGTCAAATGGTGATTTCGACCGCCAAGTGAATCAACAATATGTCATTAAAGAAATGGCAAATAAGATTTTAGCAACCCGTAATCCGAATACGATTTTAAATGTTTTAGATTCAGCAAAGAAAAACATTACCATGACGCTTCCGCTTGAGACAATCTCCAAACTTATGGGTTATGCCCTTCAAAGTATTGACCGCTCGCCTGTAGATCCGATGTCTACATTTAGAGTCGTGCAAACGCAAATCGCTGGAGAAGGTACGATTATCAATGGTGTTTGGTATGCCAAGCCTTTTGAAAATCAGTACTTGCAAGCAAAGAAAGTCATTCTTGATAACCTTAAATCGGATGCAGACTTACGAAATGAGTATGACTTTACGTTTACTTATGGTAATCCATATCAAACGGATTTAATATCTTCAGAAAACTCTGAAGACACAGGCCCACTCTTGACGGTTCTTAAACCGAGTGAGCGCAGTGCTCAAGCTGTAGATGTTTTAGATTTTAATGGTCTTTCTCAATCTGAAATTCAATCGTGGGCAGATAAAAATAATGTATCGGTTACCTTTGATGTCATTAAACAAGATTCTTCTGAGTTTAAGCATGAGTACGTAAACAATCAAGTTCTTGAACAAGATGTTAAGCCGGGATTCTATAACGAAGGTATTCATACGATTCATATTAAGATTGTGAATAAGTAAAAAGAAAACAAACGGACTGTGGTTGTTTTCTTTTTAAATCTTAATAAGTACCTATCATTTCGATTCAATCGTAGTTTGCATATATACCTTATGATCAAGTCTATAGGTTGTTAGGGTACGACCGTCTAGATATCCATACGTGTTTGGATGATTTTCTTTAGGAAGCGCAATGGATCCCGGATTATATATAATTGTCTGGTCTATTTGTTTTAAGACGGGTACATGTGTGTGTCCGGAAATAAAAAGATCCACTGCTTGACGGGGTCCTTCAAGGTCTGGCTCGAAGAGGTGGCCATGTGTCACCATTATTGTGAGTTCATTCCACTCAGTAATTGTGTAGTCTTGCATGATGGGGAATTGACACAACATCTGATCCACTTCACTGTCACAGTTTCCTCGTACCGCAATGATGGGACAATCAACTTGATTTAAGCGTTCGGAAACGGCTTTTGGATTGTAGTCTTCTAAAATTGGATTTCGGGGTCCGTGATACATAAGATCACCAACAAGTAAGAGACGATCATAAGGAAACGGTGTGTCAAGAACATCGTTTAAACGGTCGATGCTTCCGTGTATATCAGAAATAATTAATGTTTTCATGGTATCCTCCAGTCATATGTAACGAAATTATACCACCAAACATATTAAAATATGGGATTTTCCAATCGTTAATTGATAATTATGAGCGAACATTTTATGATAGAATAAATAGAGGATGTGAAAATATGAAGCAACACAGTAAAGGTCTTACCATTTTTATATTAATTCTTTCACTTACAACTTTGAGTGTGGGTGGTTTTTTTGCGTACCGTGCATACCAATCCAAAACAAGTATTGATGGTGGTACTACAAGCGAGAATAGTTTTTATTCACTTCGAAAAAATGCAACTGAATATCAAAAAGAACTTTATAAGGAACTGACTTCGAAACTTAAAGAAGATCCAAGGGATGATAAAGTGATTTCAGAGCTTATCGCTCAAAACTTCGTCGCAGATTTTTACACATGGACCAATAAGTTGCGTTTTAACGATGTAGGTGGAATGCAGTATATTCATAAAGACCTCGACTGGGTTTATGGACAAGCGCTGGATACCTTCTATAATGATATGCGCTACTACAAAGAAAAAGGAAAATTAGACCAAACACTTGAGGTTACTTCATCAACAGCAAGTGCCAAAAAAGATAAGCTAGTTTTAATTGAACAAGAAGATGAGCTGGTAACGCTTGAAGATGGAACTGTTAATACGGTTACCCACGATGTAGAGCGTACCATTCCAGTCTATCGTGTCTCGATTACGTGGAAATATAAAGACTCAGATGTTTTAAATGTTTCTGAATTCCAACAAAAAGCAGACATTTATGTAACACAAGATGAAGATGGATTGTATTCAATCATGGAGGTAGACGATGGCCAAGTCAAAGAAACAACAAACTAAAACAAAACAACGTAGACCCTCATTCATCCATCGTCCAATATTTGGTTTGTTCATTACTGTAGTCGTCAACATTATCTATATTGCATTATTATTTGTAATTGGACGTTACGTAAATTTACACAGTAAGTATTTTATGCTAGGAATTACAATCATCGTATTGTTTGTCTTAGTTCTCAATCTGTTTTTCTTGTTGGGATATGCCAAGCGAATTCGCTTTTTCCGAAAGGCTGTTGCGGTCTTTGGAATGTTTATGTTGATCATTGGATCAGTCGGCTCTTATTACACATTTAAAACGAATGCAATCGCTAATCAGATGATTAACGAAACAGGTCAGGAAAATAAAGAATTTTCCGTTATCAGTTTTAAAGAAGGCGCTAAGAAGGAAGACCTCGATCACAGTTCACTCGGCTATGTAGAGACAACGCAAGAATTTGAAGATGCGGTTAAGAAAAATGTAGCGAAAGAATCAAGAACAGTAGAGTATGTTAAGTTTAAATCATATGATGATCTGCTTATCGCGAGTTTAAATAATAAAATTCAATTCGCAGTGGTACCGAAAAACTTTAGTTCACTTTCAAAAAGACTTGAAACGGAAGACAGAAATCCAATCGAGTTTTCAAAAGCAATGTTCTCATTTAGTATTAAGAGTAAAGAAACTGTAAATGACAAAGATGTATTAAAGGAACCCTTTACGATGTTAATGATTGGGGTCAACGAAGAACTTGCTGATTCGATTATTCTTACTTCGTTTAATCCTGAAACACTTAAAATAACGATGACAAGTATTCCACGTGATTCGTATTTGCCAATTGCGTGTCAAAATAATTATCCAGATAAAATTACACATGCACGTGCTTTTAGCCGTCAATGTCTCATTGATTCAATTCAAGATTTTATGGGGGTCAATATTGATTTCTACTTTGAAACTGATTTTTATGCTCTCGTGAAAATTGTGGATACTTTAGGCGGACTTGAACTAGAGTCACCAATTGCCTTTGGTGGGTCTTTACCTAAAGAAGAAGATCCAACAGAATTCCATGAAATCTGGATTCCTGCTGGAAAACAAAAAATGGATGGTAAGCAAGTTATTACTTTTGCGCGTGAACGTTATGCCTTCACTGGTGGTGACTATGTTCGCCAAATGAACCAACAATATGTTATTAAGGAACTCGCAAATCAAATATTAAGTACACGCAATGTGAATACACTCGTAAATGTATTGGATGCTGCGAAAGATAATATTCAAATGAATATATCCATTAATGACATCACGTCTCTTATGGGTTATGCACTTCAAAACATCGAGAAATCACCGGTTTCGCCGTATCACACCTTTAGAATTGTTTCAACACAACTTCAAGGTGAGGGCGAGATTATTGATGATGGATACAGTGGAAAATATGTTTCCCATCCTTATATGCGTGATGTTCAAGTGGCACGTGATGTAATTAGCGACAACTTAAAACATGATGCGCATCTTTTAAAAGTTAAATCATTTGGATTTAAACAATCCAAACCCTATCGTTCGGCACTCTTTAATCCAAGCCAAAATGTAGATGGTCTTTACTATCCTGGTGATGTTATTCCAAAACGTCTTGATGAGACCGAAAAAGAAAATGAAACAGAGACATCTAATGTCGTGCCTGATTTGACGTCAATGTCGCGCAGCGAGATTAAGCGTTGGGCACAGAACAATGGTGTAACTGTAGTCTTCAACGATATAGATCAGAATTCAGAGTCTTATCAAGATTACTACAGTGACGGTCAGGTGATTTACCAGAGTGTTGAACCCGGTGACTATCATCAAAAACAATCCTATATTGAACTAACGATTGTGGTGAAATCAGAAATTGAAGAACCAAAAGGAATTACAATCCCTGATTTTGTAGGTGATACTGTTGCGGATGCAATCGCTTGGGCGAATGGAAATGGCTTTACCATCGAAGCAATTCCATCAGGTGACACCAGTGCAATCATTGAGTCACAAAGCATTCGCGCTGGACTTTATAATGGTGAACACCGAAATATCGTAGTGTCAGTACGAATAGAATCTGAGAAACCAGAAAACCAAAGTCCAAACGAATAGGTCTCATGCACATGAGTACCAAAATAAAAAAATAATCGATATAATACTTACGAATCGTGAGGCCTCTATGAAAGTAGAGGCTTTCATTCTTGTATTATTAGGTCATCTGTACCATAATAAACATATGTGAATTGAGGTCGAAATCATGAAACACGTATTTATCATTAATCCAACTTCAGGCGTAGGGCGTTATCGTGACGTAGAAGCATGGATTGAAAACAACTTTAAAGACAAAGAAGACAATTATGAATTGCGTTATACAGAATATCCTGATCACGCACAAAAAATTGCGGAAGAATATCATGGGAATGATGTTGTAATTTACTCAGTAGGTGGCGACGGAACGGCTCATGAAATTCTCAACGGTTTAGATTTGGATGTTCAACTCGCAATTATCCCTGTAGGTACTGGTAATGATTTCTGGCGGATGATTAACTATAACCATCCACTTGAGAAAATACTCGAGGATACGATAAACGGGTCTGTACGACATATTGACATTGGTGAAGCCAATGGTCATCGCTTTCTAAATTGTATGAATATGGGTGTCGATTCGGAAGTTAACCGTGATGTAAATGCAGTACGTAAAACATGGTTTCCTCGTAAACTAATCTATATATACTATGCGATTTACGAACTCATTCGTAAAAAACCAATCCAATGTACGGTCGAGGTAGATGGAAAGACAAGCACTTATAATGCACTTCTTATATCTGTTATGAATGGACGTTGGTATGGAAATGGATTCCAAAGTGCACCGAAAGCAATAATTGATGATGGCGTTTTAGATGTATGCATCGTAGAAGATGTCCCAGCGAAACGCTTACCTAAATTACTTCCGATGTATTATAAGGGAGAGCATCTAGATCTTGATGTCGTTACAACATTCAAAGCAAAAGAGATAAAGATTCAGTGCAATCAAACTGTCGCTTTAGGATGTGATGGTGAGGTCTTTGAATATTCAACCATTCATGCTCGTGTTCTTGATGGAAAACTGAAGCTTCGCGTTCCAAATGCTCTGTGAGCATATTAAGATACATATGAAATACTTGTGATATAATAACTAAGCAAATAGGAGGACACTATCAAATGAAAAATATAACAAAAAATGATTTTAATGAAGCCGTTAAAGATGGCGTAGTACTTATTGATTTTTATGCAAACTGGTGTGGACCATGTAAGATGATCGCTCCAATCTTGACAGAACTTTCAACAACAATGGCAGATGAAGCAACAATCTTAAAAGTTAATGTGGATGAAGAAGGCGAATTAGCTCAACGTTTCGACGTAATGTCAATTCCTACTTTAATTCTCTTTAAAGATGGAAAACCTGTAGGACGTAAGACAGGATTTTTACCAAAACCTGAACTTGAAAAATTTATTCGTTCAGCTCAATAATCTAAAAGATTAATCTCGAAAAGACCAACACTCTGTTGGTCTTTTTATTTTTACATTTTTTTTAATTAATTCGTTTGCTTTTTAGAAAGCATTATGTATAATTAGTTTGTGTTTATACTTACTAATATAAAAGTTTACCAACACTAAACAAGGGAGGAACTATGGAAATTGGAAAACGACTCAAACAGTTGCGTACAAAAAATGGTCTGACCTTAGAAGAACTTGCAAGTCGCAGTGAATTAACCAAAGGGTTTTTATCGCAACTTGAAAATGATTTAACGTCACCGTCCATCGCAACACTCAATGATATTGTGGAAGCGCTGGGGACAAATCTATCAGTCTTCTTTAAAGAAGAGTCTGCGGAACAAGTTGTCTTTACTGCGGATGATTATTTTATCGATGAACGTGAAGACTCTACCATCCATTGGATTGTGCCGAATGCGCAAAAGAATGAGATGGAGCCCATCCTTTTAGAACTTGAACCCGGTGGGGAATCTAATGAAATTTTACCGCATGAAGGGGAAGAATTTGGCTATGTACTCCAAGGTAAGGTATCATTAAGGTATGGTGATGAAACAATTACGGTTTCAAAAGGTCAAACCTTTTACATTAAAGGAAATCGTAACCATGTCTTGGTAAACGAGCATCAACAGAAAGCACGTGTTATATGGGTGTGTACACCCCCAGTATTTTAAGGAGGAAGAATATGGAAGCATTAATTCAATTTACAAATATTGTGAAGAGCTTTGAAGATCAACTTGTCTTAAAAGGCATCAACTTGGATATCTTTGAGAATGAGTTTGTGACACTACTTGGCCCTTCAGGCTGTGGAAAAACAACACTTTTAAGAATCTTAGGTGGATTTTTAGAGCAGAGTTCTGGTGAAGTCTATTTCGAAGGTATTGAGATTTCGAAATTAGCCCCTTATAAACGTGAGATTAATACAGTCTTTCAACGGTATGCACTTTTTCCACATATGGATGTTTATGACAACATTGCATTTGGTCTTCGTATCAAGAAAACCAATGAAGATATTATCAAACAAAAAGTTGAGAAGATGTTGAATCTTGTTGGCTTAAACGGTTTTGAACACCGTCCTGTCACACTCTTATCTGGTGGTCAACAACAACGTGTTGCGATTGCTCGAGCACTTGTAAATGAACCGATGGTATTGCTCCTTGATGAACCCTTAGGGGCACTAGACTTAAAAATGCGTAAAGAAATGCAGCGTGAACTTAAAGAAATCCAAGAAAATGTGGGTATTACTTTTGTTTATGTTACGCATGATCAAGAAGAAGCATTAACCATGTCAGATAAAATTGTCGTGATGAATGAAGGGGAAATCCAACAAATCGGAAAACCCATGGATATCTATAATGAACCTGAAAATCGTTTTGTCGCAACGTTCATCGGAGATTCTAATATTATCGAAGGCACGATGCTTGAAGATCGTCTTGTGGAATTTGATGGTGTTCAGTTTGAATGTGTCGATGCAGGCTTCTCTAATAATGAAGTGGTAGATATTGTAATCCGACCTGAAGATATTGATATTGTTGATGTGGAGCTTGGGAAATTAACTGGCGTTGTCCAGTCAATTCTATTTAAAGGTGTTCATTACGAGATTGTTGTTAAAACGGAACATCGTGACTTTATCATTCATACAACGGATAATTCAGAAGAAGGAAAAGAAGTCGGCATCCATTTCTTCCCTGAAGACATCCATGTTATGTACACAATGGAGTCGTATTAATGAAGAAATATAGACCACTGGTTATTCCCTATGTAGTTTGGATGTCCGTATTTATTGTCGTACCAATGCTCTTGATTGTATTTTATGCATTTACGACCGTAGGGAACCAAATGATTCCATTCCAGTTTAGTCTTATTAACTTTAAAAAATTCTTTGATCCCGTATTCCTAAAAGTACTCCTTGATTCATTCCGTATTGCTGGAATAACAACAGCAATCTGTCTTTTAGTAGGGTATCCTTTAGCTTATTTTATTTCGCGACGTTCAGAACGCATGCAAACACTTCTGATTCTATTGGTAACCATTCCAATGTGGATCAATATGCTCGTTCGTACCTACGCTTGGATTAGTATTCTTTCAGACAAGGGTCTAATAAATAGTTTTCTTGCTTTGTTTGGAATTGCACCACTTAAAATGATGAATACAGATTTTGCGGTTATCTTAGGGATGGTTTATAATTTCCTGCCTTTTATGATTATGCAAATCTATAATGTATTAGCGAAAATGGATGAGTCACTGATTGAGGCAAGTTATGACCTTGGAGCCAATCGTTTTGAAACGTTCCGTAAGATTGTCTTCCCTTTATCATTATCGGGGGTAATCTCCGGGATTACGCTTGTCTTCTTACCATCACTTTCGACCTTCGTCATTCCTCAATTCTTGGGTGGCGGAAGTTATGTCTTGATTGGTAACTTAATTGAAAATCAGTTTATCAATATTGGTGACTATAATTTCGGTAGTGCCATCTCATTAATCATGGCTGTCCTTATTATGCTCTCAATGCATTTTGCGAATAAATTCGATCGTGAATACGATGAATCAAAACCAAAAGGAGGAAAACTCTAATGAAAGAAAAAAATCGTTGGATCGGGCCATTAGGTATTATCTTGATGCTCATCTTCTTCTATGGACCAATTCTTGTCATGATGGTATTTTCCTTCAATGATTCACGCTCATTGACATCATGGTCGGGATTCTCAACAAAATGGTATGGAAAACTCTCACAGAGTAATGACATTACTGCTGCTGTTCGCACTTCACTTTTCATTGCTTTGATTACTATAGTTATCGCAACCGTAGTCGGAACGATGACTGCTATTGGCTTGAGTAAACATAAGAAAATTTTTAAGAAATCAATTTTGACCATTAATAACTTTCCTGTTCTTAATCCAGAGATTGTAACTGCAATTAGCTTCATGTTATTGTTTGCGTCAGTAAATGGACTCCAAAAGGGTTTTGGCACGATGCTTGTTGCCCATATTACCTTTTGTACTCCATATGTCATTCTTACAGTATTACCGAAGCTTAAGTCTTTGGATCCAAGTTTGGCAGATGCTGCCATGGATTTAGGGGCTACGCCCACGGTAGCGCTTCGTAAGGTCATCTTACCGCAATTAACACCTGCAATTATTTCGGGAGCTCTTATCGCATTTACAATGTCATTTGATGATTTTGTAATTTCTTACTTTGCGACTGGAAATGGTGTAAGCAACATTTCAATACTTGTTTATCAAATGTCGAAACGAATTAATCCAACCGTTAATGCCCTCTCAACAATCATTGTTGTGATTATTACCGTTGTTTTAATCATTATAAATGTATTACCAATTCTGAAACGTAGTAAAAGAAAGGTGGCTGTTTCATGAAAAAAATCTTAGTAGCATTGCTTGCATCACTTCTTGTATTAACGGGATGTGGCGCAAAAGAACCCAAAGAAGAACTCCGCGTTTATAACTGGGGAGAGTATATTGATGAATCATTGATTCCTGAATTTGAAAACAAATATAACGTTCGCGTTATTTATGAGAAATTTCTTTCAAATGAACAAATGTACAACAAACTCCAAGACGGTTCAAAATTTGATGTGATTGTTCCTTCTGACTACACAACACAACGTATGCGTGAGGAAGACATGCTTCAAAAAATAGATTACTCAAAGATTACAAACTATGAGAATATCATTCCAAGCCTTAAAGGGCGTCATATGGATCCTGATAACGAATACTCGGTTCCTTATTTCTGGGGAAATGTAGGGATTCTATATAATAAGAACACAGTAGACCGTAAAGATCTTGAAACACAAGGTTGGAATATCTTAATGAATGAAAAGTATAAGGGCAAACTGTTCTTTTATGATTCAGAACGTGATGCTTTTATGATTGCTTTAAAAGCACAAGGCTTTTCAATGAATACGACACAAGAAGACGAACTCAAAAAAGCTAATGATTGGTTAATTGAAATGAAACAAACGATGGATCCTGTTTACGGTACCGATGAAATCATTGATCAAATGATTGGTGGTGCTAAGGACATTGCTGTTATGTATTCAGGGGATGCGAATGCAATTTTACTTGAAAACCCTGATATGGACTTTTATTCCCCGTCTGAGGGCACAAACACATGGGTGGATGCAATGGTCATTCCTGTTGACGCACCCAATCCAGATCTTGCCCACAAATGGATTGATTTTATGATTTCAGAAGATGTCTCAAAACGCATCACTGAAGAAATTGGATATACAAGTCCGATTCAATCTGTGATTGATGATGTGACTGGACCTGATGGTGCATTCAATGGAATCGATTCCTATGTCACACGTACAGGTTATGATAAGGACGAAGAATTTTTCTACGACAAAGAGATGAAAGTAATTCTTTCTGATTATTGGCAAAGAATTAAAGCGACAAAATAACGAAAAAACGCATCAAAAAGGGCTAAAAAGGCCCTTTTTGTTGAATTAAAGGAACAATTAAATCTTTTTTTTAAAAAATGTATTATTTTGTATTTTAAGTGTTGCATTTCTATACTGATGATGTATAATGTAAAAGCACAGTGAGAAACGACAACAACAACAAAGACAATCGTCGAGTTAATGTGTCGCGACACAGTTAATGGTTCCTTAGCCAAGTGGTAAGGCAATAGACTGCAACTCTGTGATCATCGGTTCAAATCCGATAGGAACCTCCAGTAATGGGGATGTGGCGGAATTGGTAGACGCAACGGACTTAAAATCCGTTGAAGGTAACTTCGTATGGGTTCAAGTCCCTTCATCCCCACCATTACTTTATTGATGGAGTTCTAATTTAAATCGATGTATATGCGCCCGTAGCTCAATTGGATAGAGCACTTGATTACGGCTCAAGAGGTTATGGATTCGACTTCTGTCGGGCGCGCCAATTTTCGGGATGTAGCACAGCTTGGTAGTGCACCTGGTTTGGGACCAGGGGGTCGCAGGTTCGAATCCTGTCATCCCGACCAATTTATTATTAAAATTAAATATTCCTATGGCGGGTTAGCTCAGTTGGCTAGAGCGTCCGGTTCATACCCGGAAGGTCGCGAGTTCGAATCTCACACCCGCTACCATTTCTATTTTGAAAAGCGTAATACCGATGTAGCGGACCCTTAGCTCAGTTGGTTAGAGCTACCGGCTCATAACCGGTTGGTCGTAGGTTCGAGTCCTACAGGGTCCACCAATTTGACACTTAGGATTATCGGAATTTAATTACATTAAAATGCAAAAAACTCTATGGAGGAGTACCCAAGTGGCTGAAGGGACTGGTCTTGAAAACCAGCAGACGTGAGAGCGTGCGGGAGTTCGAATCTCCCCTCCTCCGCCATATTATTTCTTTACGAAATAAGGTTGCATTATATACCAGTTATGCTATAATGACATAGCATTAAACATATCGCGGGGTAGAGCAGACTGGTAGCTCGTCGGGCTCATAACCCGGAGGTCGTCGGTTCAAATCCGGCCCCCGCAACCAATGGCCCTGTAGCTCAGTCGGTAGAGCAACGGATTGAAGCTCCGTGTGTCGTCAGTTCGATTCTGACTGGGGCCACCATTTAAACCGATAAGACAAACCACTCATTGAGTGGTTTTTTTTTGTTCCTAAAAAGAGATCACTTTTTAAAATTGCTGAATAAGTATTTAAGATACGATTCTTAATGAAGCAACGATTTGTATGAACATAACAAACTTTTTTTAGAGGTAATACTTTTTTGAATTTCAAATTAAGAAATGCGATGGTTTATATTAGAAATAGTAGTATAATAACTATATGAAACTATTACTTGTAGAAGATGATCGAGCAATATCTCGAAGTCTAAAATATATCTTAGAAAAAGAAGGGTATCTTGTTGATGCTGTATTTTCTGTGCAAGAAGCTGAACGCTTTCTTGGATTGAATCACTACAACATTCATATTCTTGACGTTCGACTACCAGATGGCAATGGATTTGATATTTGCACTTTTATTCGGCAACATAGTGAAGCCCCAATTCTATTTCTAAGTGTTGAAAATGAAGAAGATAGCATAGTTGAAGGTCTGACTCGTGGTGGTGATGATTATATTATTAAACCTTTTAGATCAAAGGAACTTTTAGTTCGATTACAAAAGCTTTTAAAGAAACATGAAAAGCATGTATTTATAGACGGTGACATGAGTATCGATATGCAGTCAGGAATCATAAAGTTTGGTCATGAGATGGTTAATCTTTCAACTATAGAATATAGATTACTCTTATTCTTTATAAGCCATAAAAATGAAATCGTTAAACGAGAAGATCTCTACGAATTGATTTGGGACTCTATTGAATATGTGAATGATAATGCACTCTCAGCGTCCATTAAACGCTTAAGGGAGAAGTTTAATGGAGAATTAGATATAGTTACTGTTCGTGGACAAGGATACCGATACAAGCATGAAAATATTTAGAGATAAGAAAATTGCTCATCTTTTTGCACAAAGTATCATCTTAGGGGTATCTGTTGGTTTTTTATGTGCATATTTCATGGATTCATATTTTGGTATCTTAGCCGGGATCCTATGCAGCTTGATTTTGGTGTATCGCTATCTCTTGCATCGAAATAGAGAGATAGAAGAACTAACTGAGTATTTAAAACGTCTCAATGATAACAGCCACGAATATGAACTCAACACATATGAAGAAGGAGAACTATCAATTCTGCATTCAGAACTCAATAAAATAACCGTTCTTCTCAAGACAATGAATCGAAACTTAGATGCCAACAATACCTTTCTAAAGAAGTCCTTAACTGATATCTCTCATCAGCTTAAGACGCCAATTACCTCCTTACTTCTTACCAATGACATTTTACGAGATGAATCACCAGACAATGATTTCTTACTTCAAAATCAAGAACAATTGGAGCGACTTGAATCATTGATAACCTCACTTTTACTTCTAGTTCGCTTGGAATCAAATACGATTGAAATGAATAAGAAACGCGTTAATACCGATGATTTTGTAAAGAGCTTGAAACTAAATATATCATCGAAAAGTAATAAGCTCGACATTGAAACTAGAGTAGCTGCAAACACAATATATGTAGATGAAAAGTGGTTTTTAGAAGCAATCATTAATATACTTGATAATAAAGCACGATACGCCCAAAATGCAATCTTCATGTCAATTGAAGAAAATGTATTTGAAACACAGATAATGATCTCTGATGATGGTGAAGAAATTGCGACGGATCTAAGAGAAAAAGTTTTTGAGCGGTTCTTTAAAACAAATAGTGTTAACTCCAAGAGTGTTGGAGTTGGACTTGCAATATCTAAGGAAATAATCGAAAAACAAGGCGGTTCGGTTCGAATTGTTGAGAAAAATACGTTTGAAATAAGAATACCTACTAAGTGACGAACAAATCACTTATAACACTCTCATGAAAGATATAATAAAAGTGAGGTGATACTATGTCATTATTAGTGCTGGAAAATGTTTCAAAAACGTACAAGCAAGGCGATGCAGAAATTAAGGCTCTTGATAACGTCTCTGTTTCTGTGGATAGAGGAGAGTTTATCGCAATTATGGGTGCAAGTGGAAGTGGAAAGTCGACACTTCTTCATGTTATTGGAGGTGTTGATACTGTATCCACTGGTGTTATTCGATTGGATAACACCAATCTCGTAGCATTAAGTGAAGAAGCACTCACGATTTTTCGAAGACGTCATATAGGTTTAATCTATCAATTTTACAATCTGATTCCACTATTAGATGTAAAGGAAAACATTATCCTTCCTTTAGAGCTCGACAATCAAAACGTTGATGAAATCTATCTGGAAGAACTTCTAAAGTCCTTAGAACTTGTGAATCGTGTAAACCACTTACCAAGTCAATTATCCGGAGGGCAACAACAGCGTGTTTCTATAGCTAGAGCGCTCATGAATCGACCAACTCTGATTCTTGCGGATGAGCCAACGGGTAACCTAGACAAAAACACATCTAAGGAAATCATTAAAATTCTTAGAGAAACCAATGAGATGAGCGAACAAACAATCATAATGGTTACTCATGATGAAACTATTGCATCACAGGCCAAAAGAATTATTGAAATAGAAGATGGTCGCATTATTAGAGATGAGAGAATACGATGAAATCACTTCTAAAAGTTCAATATAGACACCTAAAAAAATATTGGAAGCAAACACTAATGTCATGGTTGTCCATTATTATTGTAGTGAGTCTTATGACGGCCGTGATCGCAACATTTTCAGGATTTTATAATAGTTACAAGTTATCGTCGCTTAAATACGGAGAACAATACAATGTCTATTTTCGAAATGTAAAAGATGTGGATGCATTGATTAAAAGTGGAGGAGATATTGTTAAGTATGAGTATGCATCAAAAGTTGGAGACATATCGAGGGTTGATTTTAATGCTGAACAACATAGCCCTCAAACGTTTTTACTTTATACTCTATATAACAAAGATTTTTCTTTCATCAAACAAGGTTCTCAGCAAACGCTTCTTAGTGGAAGATTGGCAGAAAACAATGAGGAAATGCACGTTTCTGAAATGATGCTTGAGGCATTGAATTTAGATGATCCTATAGGTCACAAACTTGATGTAACATGGGTAGATGGCTCAAAATCGGTCGTTACAATTGTTGGTGTTGTAGATAGACAATATACATACGACAATCAAACTAAGAGTGCTATGATGTCATATGACAATACAGTCTATGTTCAATTCGAAAATGACACAAAGAGTTTTGAGAAATCGGTTATTTCAATGATGGAGTCTAACAATCTCATTGATGAAGATGTAGTATTCAACGATTTTCGTAATGAACTACTAGGACTAAGTGACAATAAAAATATTATGTGGAAGGTTGTAGTGGTAATGGCAAGTGTGCTATTGGGATTATTTACGCTAACATCAATTTTTACACTTTATAACACGCTTAACATTAGCCTTGAAAGTAAAACAAAATCTTTAAGTCTCTTATCAACAATTGGAGCAACTAAAAAGCAGATACGAAGGTCACTGTTTTTTGAGATGTTTCTGACTACAATTCCTTGTGTGGTTATAGGATTAATGGGAGGGTCTCTTGTCTCTCAAGGAATCTTTAACATGAGTTATCCCATATTATCTAACACGTCTCTGTTTGGATACAATATTATGGAATTTGCGAAGCCAACATTAACAATGGAGCTAGTTTTAGGAATATTTATAGCCTCATTTATAGTTGTTTATATCCCGTTATTACATTCTATAAGAAATATATTTAAAGAAAGTTCTATTGAACTGATACGTGAAAACAAGCGGATAACAATCAATAAGAAAAAAGAAAAAACAAGATTCATCAAGTTGTTTTTTGGGCAAGCAGGTGTTCTGGCATATAAAAATACGGTTAGAGATCGAAGAAAATACTTGGGTCTTAAACGTTCTTTAGTTATAGGTACCGTATCCATGGTATTAGTTGCTTCTTTCTTAGCTTCTTCCCTAGATTTAGCTTCTGCCAAATTGGATTATAGTAATTATGCTATTCAAATCGAAAAACAAAATATCGATTCGAATACTTTTGAAGATATAAGAAAACAAATCGAAGAGAATGAAGACGTAAAATCAACATTTAAGGTCACAACAGAATCAGGACGGCTTGGAATTTGGCGATATAATGATGTATTTGATGAAGAATTAAAATATTTACTGAGACATAAAATAATCGTCTTAGATGATAAAGATTTCAACATATTATACCCATCAGTCAATCTTCATGAAATTGTAGTAAACGACTATTTTGAAGGCGTCATTTCAGACTATAATAGCGGAAGAATGCAGATATCTCGCCATTTAACAGACTTGCAAGTTGGTGATTTTGTACCTTTTTATACATATGATGGAACAGATGGGAAAAGTATGGAAAAATCATCTGAGTATCCCATCGGTTTAAAGGTCGACACATTTGATGGTGAATCCTCAGTGCTCAAATTTTTCTATAATGAGTCGATCATACGTAGTGAGGTATCAGTAAATTATATTGTATCGCAAACTTTGTTTGATAGAATTGAAAGTCAGAGTCCCTATCAATTTATACTTAATAGGATTTTATTGATTGATACGGAAAAAGCTGAATCAGTTGAAACAAGCTTCAATAAAACGTACCCGTTATTTTATATTAGAAACTTAGCCTCAGACTATGCACAAGATAAGAATGTTTATGAGGTGATTGTAAAAATATTATTTTCGGTGATGGGTATGATTCTATTGATGACAGTTACAATTATTCTTAACACAACGATATCTGAACAGGATAGACGCAAGGGTGAGTATGCAATCTTAGAGTCAGTGGGAATGACACGCAAGGAAATGTGTAAGATGTTATTTTTTGAATCTGTATTTACAATGGGGAGAGTGATTGTTTACTCAATTGTATTAAGCTTTGGATTATCCTATGGACTATATGCAATTGTAAGAAAAATGATTTGGATGCCTGAATTTAACTTTAGAATGGACTATCTCTTTTACGCAATTATGGGTTCTACGCTAATACTGATCACTCAAACTTTAATATCAACAAGTATGTTCAATCGAGAATCGGTTATTGAACGTTTAAAGTCTCAAAAATATTGAGAGTAGTTCTAATATTGTGACTCAGCTCCCAAAGTGATTTTTTAATAAATGATTTAACTCTTATTTGATGAATCGGTAGGCGCATCGATTCTTTTAAACTCGTTGATAGGAATCGTAGATAAACGATGTTCAGGTGGCCAACGATTTTCTTGCGCATCAATAATGAATTTGGTATCATTTTTTTATTAAAGGGGGGATTATTATAATGGTGGTATTTAACCAAGAAATGATAGCTATAAGATCAATACGGAGTGGAAAGTTTGTTTCGCCAAAGGATATTCTGGAAAGAAGTTTTTTTGGAAGAACACGGTACTAGATATCATGAAAAAAATATTTTACTGTATTCTAATGATATTACTCATTGCAGGCTGTTCTTCAAGACCTTCCACAAATGCACTTAAAGATACTAAAACAATAGTACTAGGGAACGATACTTTCCATAGTGCCAAATCATCAGAAATTCTAAAATTATTGAATCACACGGAGTTTAAGTTTCTCGATACGAGAGGGCACGTTCTAGGCTCGAAAAAATATCGAGGAAATTATTATAAATTAAAAATTGATAAGAATTTTTACTACCTAATATCATCCGATAAATTTATAAAGGGAGAATTATCGGACCAAGATGAAAAAGTATACAACTTCGAACCATCTCTGAATGCGATTGATTCACAGGTATATCTTTATGAAGAAGATTTGTATTTCATTGATAACCAAGGCTTTAGATCCGAACCTACAAATTATTTGACCTCAATATATAAAAACAACGAGAAACTTTTCGATATTGAAGATGATCAAGCAACTTCTCTTGCAGTAATTGGTTCCGATGTTTATGTACTTACGGAAAATAACCATAATCATAAAGATTCCGAACGTGGAATTATACGAAAGCTCTATAGATATAATATTGAAAATAAAATGATTGAGAAGATGTCTGAAACATTGGAATCAAGCCACTATACCTCACAACTCATCACGGATTCAAAAAAACTATATCTTTATTTGTATATAGCGGATAATGTACCAATTCCAGATAGTATTGCCCCAATAGAAGATCAGCTTATTGTAATTGATAAGGATTTAAATGTTGAGTCAATCTCAGATTTTAAGCGATTTGGACCATCCTTTACGAGTGATGTACAGAATTCTATCATCAATAACAAGCTCTACATTAAAAGTGAACGTCACGAACTTCGAATGATTGATTTAAGTACTATGGAGAGTCGAGATCTTAAACTTGAGCCAATAAGTGATACCGCGCAGTATCACTATTGGTCTCAGTATTGGTATGATTCGAGTAAAGAAAATCTTATTCTATTTGGCAACTTTGAATCCAAGCCCCACTACACACAGTATGTTTATGATTTGAATAGTGGTGAACTAATCGAAACAATAGAATGTCCGGATGTGAGTGCGTTGTATCGCTCTAGCAGCGTTGAATCAATAGAGTAAAGGATTTGTGTCGAATCAATACATTGATTGCTTAATTCGTGCCCAAAAGCGTTCTTTTATGTAAAGTTTATTATATAATAAGGGGACTTAGTAAAAGGAGCGTTACAAATGACAAATGCCATAAATAATTACACACAAAACATTGCGAAAACATTGGAATGTGAGATTGATTCCATTTTGAACTTTACCCCACTATTTGGCGGACTTACCAATCATTCTTACACATTCGAGGTTGATGGAAAAAAGTATGTATATCGTGAACCTGGTGTTGAAACGGATGTTTATATTAATCGGAAAAGTGAGTTCTATGCTCAATTAAAAGCGAAAGAACTTGGCTTAGATAACAGTCTTGTATTTATGGATCAGACTGAGGGCTGGAAGATATCGAATTATATTGAGAATGCACGCTATTTTGATTATATGAACGAAGAAGATGTTAAGGTTGTGATTGAGAAAGTACGTTACCTTCATGATGCAAACATTCAAGGAGAATGGGAGTTTGACTTATTCCAAAAAATTCAAGACTTTAAGCAAGAAATTGGTGATGTTGGTCGTTCCCATTTCTCAGATTATGATGATTTAAGTGAACGCGTAGAACGCATTTATGAGTGTGTTTCACGCGAAAGTTATGCGAAGACGCTTTGTCACAATGATATCTACACGACTAATATTCTCTTCCAAGATGATAATTTTTATTTAATAGATTGGGAGTTCGCTATGGTTGCCGATCCAGCCGCTGATCTTGCGACCTTTATTGTTTGTTCACCTTATGATTACCCAACCATCCTTAAAGTTCTTGATCAATATGCAGGGGGAACGATGACTGAAGCAGATAAACATCATTTTATCGGAACTTTTGCGGTTACAGGATTCTATTGGATGAATTGGGCAATATTCCAAGAACATAATGGTACTGATGTCGGGGACTTTTTTGAAAATTACGCTGCCTATACACGTTTATTTGTGGAACAGGCTGAAATTTTATATAATCTCTAAATAACAAAAAACCAAACATATTCTAAAAACGACTCGCACAAGAAGCAGTCGTTTTTTTGTTTGAAGATCAAACACAACAAGAGGCAATTTACTACAAAAGTTACTAACAATAAACATTAACCTCCTTAGCACAAATAAGATTGGATTATGCATAAGAGATGCAAGCAATAATATTTCGGCTATAATCAAATCGTTGGAGTATTGATGCATTCTAACGAATACACATATAAGGAGGCGCTATGAAAAAGTTCATAACGATTGTATTTTTAGGTGTTGTATTATCAATAACTCAGTTCAAGGCTGTACAAGCACTTGATTCCTCTGTGTCAATTATTGGCATGACTGTTGAAGAAATTATTGAAGATCCCACGTTAAGAAAAAATGTGGTAAAAGAAGCTGAGGTAGAGAATGCAACGACGCCTTTAACCGCTGCTGCGATTAATCGTGTTAAACGTATTTCCCCAACATCTGTGGAAGCGGCATCAATCGCGTCATTTAAGGGTATTGAACACTTCAGTAATATTACATATATTAATCTTAATGCTGGTGGTAAAGACCCTAAACTGAAAGCTTTCCCTGAAGAGGTATTCTCACTCCCGAACTTAGTTCGACTGAATATTCAAGGGTATCATCATATGCCAGGTCCAATTCCGGATCGATTTGATGAAATTCCTCAGTTGGAAGCTTTAAATGTACAATTGACAGGGCTCGAGAGTGAAAAGCATGAGTTGCCGGAGTCACTGACACGTCTACCGCGACTTACGAGTCTTATATTTGGAAACTCATTTATTAAGGGGCCTACAAACATACCAAACCGAGATGTGCTTAAAGAGATTAACGGATATGGATTGAAGAGTGAAACGTTGCCTGAAAATCTCTTTGTGGGTCCACAATTAAGTGATGTGAATCTTATGTTTAATGAAATCACAAACCTAACGGATGAGGAGTATGAATTACTCCAAGATAACCTCATAAATTATAAGGTTCGTGACCAACAAAAAACGTATTATTTCGAACAAGGGATTTCGCAGGGAGATTTTGTGCATCTTTCTTCCGATAACCTTTATCAAAAATTAGTAAAACATAATGAAACAACAAATTTTAAACTCTATAAAGTAGAAGGAAATGCTTTGGAGTATGTTTCGGATTTAGTGCTTGAAGATCATGTGGATAACAAGGGGATTTATATTGATCAATCCATCAGCCAAACACCTGGACAATATTGCTCCGTATTGAATGTTGAGTCTGGACCCTTTAAAGGTTCACGTTTAATTTTTAATTTTGAAATACTTCAAACACTCACAAGAGAGGTTAGATTTATTTCTTCTAAGACAAAAGCGGTGATTGGTGATCCAATCTATCTTTCAGGTCCAGTCGGTTCATTCAAGGGGATTCCATCAACGAATATTCGAGGATATGCACCCTCAATGTACGGTACCGAAGAACTCATGTTTGAAGATGAAGCGGTTCACTATGTGTCATTGAATCCGCTCAAAGTAGCTGTAAAGGTTCAATATCTTAATGCATTAGGTCAACAGATCGCTCAGGAGGAAATCATTGAGGGGTATCACGAGGATGAGATTGTTTGGAATGGACTCGATCGTGAGGGTTATGAGTCGTTGTTTGATGTTAAATCCTTACCGGATATGTTTGATGTAGATATGGAACCTGTTGTTCTTAAATACAAGAAACTAAAGGAAGACATGACTTCGACACCCGGGGATAAACCTCAAGAAGAAATCGATAAGCCGGGTCAACCAGAGCATCCAAATGAAGAAACACCAACTACGCCAGATCAAGAAGTACAGAATCCTGGTGAATCTGATGAAAAAGCAAATGATGTTGTGGTTGTGGAACATAAAGTGGATCCGGTTAAGATAGAGTCGAATAAACCGATTAAAGAAACTCGAACTCAAGATACTCAAGATACTCAAGATACCTTGTTGCCACCAACAGGCATTCGTCTCATCTTAAGTCAAATTGGAATTGTTTTTATTGTAATTGGACTTTTTATACGTAAGAAAAGTATTGTTTCAAAATAGATTTAAAAGCAATTAAAAGATACACCCTAATCGTGGTGTATCTTTTTTATATGTATTTAAATCTTAGGAGAAGCGTATTATCTTGTGGTTTCTAAAATACAATAATACGCGCGTAAAGTCTCTTAGACCGTGATTACAGCCAAATAGATACTGAAACTCTTGTGAAATTGAAAATGGAAAAGATGGTGTGGTAATCCTAGTGAAGCACCTACTATCTTGCTGATTTAACGAAAAACATTAAATATGATTTAATATTTTTTTATTATTCACTTTATTGTCAAATATTTTTTAAAAAAATATTCTGAATTTTATTATTTGTTCATTTTGTACAAAATTAAAAATATGAGCTTTCTATTATAAGATATGATTAGACCACGTGATTAAAAGTACACATTCCGATATATAAGAAAGCGTATGGACTTGATCATACATAGAAACGAGGTATCTTTATGAAAAAAATGAAGAAACAATTAAGAAGGTTTAGTCTTGTATTGCTATCGATGTTGATGCTCACCGCTCAGATTAGTATCAATGCTCTTGAGACATCAAGTAATGACAAAAACCAAAAAATTGTCGAAAAGATGATCGATCCGGATTTTTCTAAAGTGGAGCATATCAACCACGAAAATAAATTAGAAACGGATTTTTCATTGCGATTAAAAATTGATGAAACGCTTTGGGAAGAAGTGAAACAAACAGATCCCATTCGTTTTACGTTACCGAAATCCATGAGATTTATTGCAGATAAAGAAACATTTATTGATGAAAATGAATCCATGAAAATCTTTAAAGACGGTGAGGGTATTACGACTTCGCATCATGAAGTGACGCTTGATTTTAAAGATATACTAAATCCTAAGACACTTGATGTGCGTTTTCGTGTGGAGAGTTCACACGATGTGGAAGCGCTCAAAAAGTTAGATTCAACAGATTACCCAATGATCAAGAGGACGTTACCTTCAATGATTGCGTATCTTGAATCTTTAATTGAAGTGGAAACACCGGAGGAAGAAACGCCTTTAGTTGAAGCACCCGAAGGTACAGAAGTAGAAGCTGAAAAACCAGAAACTGGAAATGAAGATGGCGATCCGAAAGATCCAGAGTCTACTGGGAATCAAATTATGCTTGAAGGACAAATTTCAATTGAATTTGATGGAGATCCTGTCGCCAAAATTTCAAACTCTAAAGGTTTTTTAAGTTCTAATAATAAATTGAACATGAACAATTACGAAACAGAAAAATATAGTGCTGATTTCGTTACTGAGAAGGATGGAACAGTTCATGATAAGCTTAACGTTAAGTATATCGTCAAGTTGGATGAAGCATCCATCGCGAAAATTCTTGAGAGTGGCTGGGCAGAGAATGTTTATGACTTTAGTCATATGAATAATGGTACTCGTGTACCGTTTGTTTATGAAAAGGAAATTGATGATTCATTAACCTTGCCAGACTTTGGTCAATTACATGAAATCATCTCTACAAAAATTCCAAGTGCGATAACTCAAATTGCACGTCGTGGTTATGTTCCCGGAGGGCTTGAGCCGGGTTTTGATGAAGTTAAAATGACACTTCATGTTGCTGAGAATACCACAATGGATGATGGTAGTAAAGATAAGGAACCAGACGTGTTCGAGCTTCAGAGTGAGATGGGCCTTATTATCAGTCGCTATATTGAAGAAGAGTTAAAAGCCGGAACGCCAATTGAAACCATTCAAGAAACATTCCGCGAAGGTTATGCTGTAATGACAGATGGTTGGAATATCAATAACCGTAAACTTGTACTAAAACCCATCGCTGATATCGAAAAAGAAATCGATTTTGTTTATGATTATGCTGATTTTTTAGGTCTAGGTAAGGATATTGGTCAAGATTATGCTGTAACACCTTTGAACCCAATTAATAACCGTTTAACCCTTGATTCGAATGGAATCGAAAACATTCCACATGGTTTTAAAGTTGCTTGGGATGGTGTTGCGAATACATCAAGAACGGTAAACATGAATGCATTGAACCTTGATTTTGTAGCACCAATTATTGTGCGCCAAAGCGGTATGAGTAAGTGGAAGATTACCACAAAAGTTCTAGTCGATAAATATACAGTACTCAATGATGGGACGCTTGTTCCTTTCGCAGAAGATCCTCAGATTATAAGCGAAACAGAAAATACCTTAAATGTTGCGATTCCACTACCTGAAGGAAATTATGCGATTAAGTATCGCGTTGAACAAGAATATGAAATGTTGGATGACTCAATAGAAATTGAAGGAACCCAAGAGTTTACATTGTCTACAAAACTAAACAACGCATACGGACAATCACAAAAACACAGTCATGATTACCCAAGTTCAATTACGATTAGTGGAGATGTCGATGATCAATCAAACCCAACTCGTTTACGTTGGGATGTTCGCTACAACAATAACGAATTAATTCGTGAAGAGGGTAGTGGTTTTGTATTCACCTTTGATGATGAAAAATACATGTATCATCGTCGTTCAAGTAGTGGTGGAAACGAACAATCAGAAGTTATCGATCTGACAGATGAGAATGTTGAAATTAAGGTCATGATCGGTGGTAAAACACTTGAGGAAGATGGTCGTTTTGAGTATGTGATTAACACAGAAAAAAATAAGATTGAGGTTAAAGTTAAAGAGGGTATTAAGATAGAAAAACCCGTAACAATCGCGATTACTTATACATATATCAATAATGATCAACTGAAAAACGATTTACTTTCTTACCCTGCTATTCGATTTGATGGCAGTGCAGAAGTTAAGTCATTGAATAATGGACAAACCATTGAACCTTCAAAACCAATTGATGCAACGTCAACCAATATTCTTAAACTGTTGGATAAACGACCAATCATGGTCGACTACCGTACGAAAGAAATTGTATGGGGTGTTAATATTAACAGTGCGACGATGTATCGTCTTGATCTTATTGGGTTGACCTATGCCGATACATTGAGCGGTAGTCAGGTTCTGGAACCATTTAACGACGAAAATCAAATTCTACTTTATAAAGTGGATAGTACTAAAGGTACTTCAAACTCTGATTATATGAAATTTATTAGAGAAAGTGAGAAGTTAATTCGTGAAACTGAAGCATTTACCGAAGATATTCCAGCAGAGATGGATGCCTTGTTAGGTTCAAAGATCAATGCGAGTACTCCAGGATCAACACAAACTTATGCGGATGTTCTTTCAAAAATTAACCCAAGTGAAATAGCAGTTTTAACGGACCCAGCTTCGACGTTAACGAATGAAAAATATATCTATACAGAGCCCGCTAAAGATCCCGGTTATCTTTCAAAAATTGCCGGTGTCATTAAGGATGGATCACCGGGTAGAGATGGAAAAGGGAAAATACTTGAGAACGCAAGTTTTAGACTTGATTTTGTGGACTCAAACGGATTCTTAACTAGCGGTGGTGGAAAACGCGGAGATAACAATGCGTATTTCTTAATGTATAAAACACGCCTTGATAATGATGAAGCAATCGCAAATATTTCTAACGGCGGTCGTCTCGTGTATGCGAACATCGTGGATGGAACAGGATCAGGTTTTGATTGGTCAACACCATCTACAGAAAGTAATAATAACCTTGAAGATCCAGGTAAGTATAATACAGCACCGAAAAAAGTAGGGGAACAAAAACTCATCGTGGATTCAGAAGGGAATTTACGACATGGTGTTGAGTGGGAAATTACCTTTAACTTTGATACTGTTCGAGAAAAAGATATTGAAGATTATCGTGTACGTTTAACAGATACGATTGATAAAAACATCAACGTAAGTGGTAAAAACTTACAAAATAAAAATCTATACTTAGATCAGTTGGAAACATTAACCTTAGTTCCATATCATGTAACGAAAGATGGTGAATTAACGGAAGTTGATAAAGCGGAACAAGCACCTTTTGTCTTGAATAAAGGCACAGACTTTACGGTTGTTGAGGATGATCAAAAAATTGAAATTATTATCAACAGTAGTGAGTTAACACCAAAATATGCGTATCGTTACAAAATTAATACACTAATCGATACAGGTGCTTCGACGATTCCAACTGCTACAGATCCTAAGGCAAATTACATTAGTACAGATGGTAGTTTCACCAATAAAGTTGACTACGAAGTATCTTATACCAGTACGGATCCTGTAGGAGATAAAACATCAGCTGAAGCGACGGTTGAACTCAAAGAAACCAATCGAATTATGAAGTTTGCGGAGAATTTACCAGCAATCAATCTTTCGAACCAACGTGTGTTGTGGACAACCACAATTAATGAAACATACGAAACTTTAGAAAACTTGGTGATAACGGATCATCTAGATGGAAAACATTCATATCTTCTTTTAGATCCATTGCAAACAGGTGCACAAAAAGCCAGTCTGGATAACTTTACCGTTTCGATTAAAAATGGAGATTCATGGGCAACCATGAATACTGCAGACTATACCTTAACAAACAAGGATGGTCTTGATGAACCTGTGGATAGTTGGACAACCGGTGAAAGTGGATTTACGTTAACATTCAATAAAACGATTAATAAACCTGTCCGTATTACATATGGAACATATGGTAAAGTTGTTGATGTGAACGACCGCGATCTCTACAACAACATCGCTGCAAAATATGTTACTGCAGGAAGAAATGTCGATTTGGATATTCAAGCGAAACACACTATTCCTATCAAAAATACGGTAGAAGAATATAAAGATCGTAAAGATGTAGAATTAACTCTTCGTTATGATAAGAATGCGATGTACCAACCAAACGTTATTGATAAAGGTGATGTCGTACAACATGAATCTAATAAAAAAGTAAGTGTGATGTTATACCGTTATGATAGTACTTCTTTAGACAACAACTACATTTATCGTTCCGCATCCTTTGATGAAAACGGTAAGTTAAAACTCTTTAATGTTGAAGAGGGAAATTATGTCGTTAAAGCTGTAGGCGCACCGGATAATTATTACTTATCAAATGGACTTGGCTACCGTGCAACGTCTAACGTACCGGCAAAAGATAAGGCACTTCAAATCACAAATAGTAATAAGAAGAATTTATTATTCCTTCAAGTTGGGGAACAACCCATCTTACCATTTATGAGTCGTGCAAATGAAATTGAAGAAGGTGCGATCTATCTGAATACACCTGTTCTTGATGTTAAGAAACAAGGTGTTCTGAAGAATGCGAATGGAACGGATAAAACAGAAATGTTGAAGGATGTAACCCTCAACTTTAAGCATGAAAATTTTGATAATTCTTATCCAACGGATGCAAGTGGAATTATCAAGGTAGGGCACTGATCTGTTAATGCCGATCGTGTGAACCTTGGTAGTCATATTGTTTCTGAACCAAGACAAGGTTTAAATGGCTATGTACGTAACCGTGACACAATCGAATTAAAACCTACTCGAAATGTGAGTGGTACGATTGAAGATGGTTCAATGTCGGGAACATTCTCAAACTATAAAGTTAACATCCAATTGAAAGATGTCGATCGTAATACAGGAGCTGGTGTTAAAAATTCAGAGTTCTCACTCGAAATTAATACCGGCACGAAGGAGAATCCGGTTTGGGAAGACTTTGTGAATGCGGAATCACCTCATAAAAAATCAGGCAATCTCTTTGCAAGCAATACGGATACATTCCTCATCTATAACTTAGATGTCGGACATTACCGACTTGTACAAAACAGTGCTGGAGATGACTATCTCTTAAATGAGACACCGTTAGAATTCTATGCACTCGGTAAAGATGAACTGGTTACCGAATTTGGTGGTCGAACAAACACTATCGAACTTGAATTCACAAATATTAAAGCTCAAGTTCAAATTAAAAACTACCTCAATGGACCGGATGCTTATATTAAAGGGTCAATCTTTGAAGTTGTGAATAAGGATAATGTCGTGGTGGATACACTTGAAATTCTTGATGAAAATGCAGGAATTAGTGCTAATATCGCACCAGGTGAATATACATTACGTCAGAAATCCACAACGGAAAACAGACCGGTAAATCAAAAAACAGTAGCCTTCACCATTGCAGGTGTTGAAGTTGAAGATAACACAACAGCACTTGATTTCCAAAATCATTTAGGAACAACAACAGTGCTTACACATAACCATTTAAGTTCACCATTCACAATTAAGTCAATGGCTGTAGATTATAATGGAACAAAGACACCGGTAACGGATGTCAATACGATAAAAAATCAACACAGTGGTATCAGTAAACTTGTGGATGTTGTGATTGATGAGAAATTAATATATATCACTACAAATCCACAGTATGAAATCCCTGCAACTTATCTTGAACCAAGTGAATTGGATACTGAAGTTCACCTGTATGCAACCCAAGCGACCTTACCATTTGATTATATTGATGGTGATGATGCAAGTGTTGTGATGAGCGATAAAGGACAATTTAAACTTGAAAATACGGATACACGTGATGTACCGTTTGCTCAAGATGGAACGGATGAGTTTGTACGTGTAATTCCTGGAACGTATAAGATGACACAAGAAGTAGCTGTTAGTGGTTATGGATTAAACACAAAAGTCATCGAAAACATTACAATTCCTACAACATTAGGAAATGACTTGGGACTTGTAAATACTACCGATCATAGTGTACAAATTCATACAATGCCTGTCATCCATACAAACCACTATCGTGGTCGTGTGGTATTGACGAAGACATCATCTGAAACACAAGGACCTTTACCGAATGTAACCTTTAACCTCGGAAAAGCCGGGTCTGATGATGCGCTTATGACTGACCTTGTAACGAACACACAAGGTCAAATTGAACTTGATAAATTAGCACCGGGTGATTATTGGTTTGAAGAAACGAAGGGAGACGGTAACCATACCGTAATTCCTGAAAAAGTACCATTCACCATTGATGATCGCTCAGAAGATGCATATGAACCAAAACAAGTTGGTGTGGATAACCATACCGCTAAAGCCATCTTTAAAAATACAGATCCACGTGGCGAAAAGCTTTATACAGACGGAATTTTCAAACTTGAAAAAGATGTAGCTGGTGTCTGGGAACCGGTAGATGGTTACCAAACATTAACGGTTACCGGTGATAACGATTTCTTTGAAATTGCATCGATTAAGCCGGGTGACTATCGACTTCTACAAGTTCAAGCTCCAACGGGTACAGTTCAAAATACCTTTGAACAAACCTTTAACATTCCTGACTATCAAGTCGACAAAACTCGCAGTGCAAAACCGGTGTTTGAGTTAGAGGATTACATTAACTACACGGGAACGATGACCATCGATCTTGTAAATCGCTTTGGCGCAACCGATCTTATGGTTAAAGCGATGTTAGTGGATAACGCAGGTCTTGAGTTAGGCGTTGTGGAACAAAGTGGAACACAACTTATAATCAAAGATTTAGCGCCAGGAACATATGAAGTGAAAGTACTCGAAATTGAAAAGGGAATCATTGTGGATGACAGTGTCATTTTCGAAATCCCAACAAGCTCGTTAAATGACGATGATGTTCATAAAGATGGCATCATTCGAATGACGGATGCGGAACAACACGTAGTACTAAATGATGGTGATAACCAAACACCATTAAATTCAGGAAGCTTCACATTGAATGACGATCCAACGTTAGAGATTAAAGATGACGCAGGTATTATCTTTACAATGATGGGCCCAGGAACGCATACAGTCTTACAAACAAAAGCGGCTGAAGGTATGATTCTAAATACACTCAATACGCAAGATGTAACGATTGAAAAACGTTTATCAGACTTCCCTGAAGCATGGATTGATAATACAGACTTCCCTTACGTCAAATTACCCGTTATGGAATTTGAAAACTATCGTCAAGATGTGATTGTTCATAAAACTGATGACAAAAATAACGTATTGGAAGGCGTAACCTTCGGTTTAAATGATTCCTTAACAGCATTAACCGATCATGAGGGAAACGCTCATTTCAAACAACTCAGTCCAGGTCAATATGAAATGAAAGAAACAAAAGGATTAGAAGGTTATCAAGTATTAGAAGAAACCTTCGATCTTGAAATACAAGCAGAACATCCAGGTAAACCAGAAGTAATACTCCTGAATGTTATCAACGAGAAAATTATTATACCAGAAGTTGTCGATCCAAAAGTAGATGATGACTTACCACCAACTGGTGTAGGTAATATCAGCGTTGAAATTTCACTCCTGCTTATGGCTATGGGTCTTGTATTAAAGCAACGTTCAAAACGTCGCGAAGTACAATAATGCATAAAAAAAGAGACTGATTTAAGCATCAGTGAACTGACCTAGTTTAGTGGTACTTAATAAAAAAAGAATACTTCTATCAATTCATTGTAAAATGGAAAGATGGAGGTATTTTTTATATGAAAAACAAGTTTTATACAAGAGAAGTTAAATTAAAGGCAGTTGAAATGAGGCTCGCTGGAGTTCCTGTAATGGAAATTATGTCTGAGTTAAACATCAAGAGTGCTTCGCAAGTCTATACGTGGTATTATCGGCATCGAGATGGAAAATTCTATCGTTTCGATCAACCAATTGGAAAGCAATACAGTTATGGACATGGTCCGGATACAATTCAGAATACGAGTGATAAAGAAAGAATAAAGCAGTTGGAAATGCAGAACGATATCTTAAAAAAGTATCGGGAGTTGGAAAGGAAGTGGAACCGGAAGCAATCATTCAGCTCGTAGATTTCTATAGAGGCAAAATAACTCAAAAGAAAGTCTTGGAAACCTTAAACATCTCAAGAACTACTTACAACAGATGGAAAAAAGAGATTCCAATCGGTAAAGAAGACTCAAAGCTTGTCAAACTAATGAAGACTCTTTGTGCAGAGAATAAGTATAGATATGGATATCGTAAAATTACATATCTTGTGAATAAAGAAATGACAGCTAATAAGAATACCGTTCAAAGGATAATGCAAAAGAATAACTTGAACTGTAAAGTAAGGCCAAAACGCAGAAATTCAACTGGACAACCATTTAAGATAGTAGAAAATATCATCAATGTAGATTTTAACGCAGATCGTTCCTTTGAGAAGTTATCGACAGACATAACTTATTTGCCTTTTGGAAAGTCAATGCTTTATTTATCGAGTATTATGGACTTATATAATCGAGAAATTATTGCGTATACGATTAGTGATAATCAGGATCTCGAGTGTGTGCTAGATACCTTAAACCAACTTCCAAATTTAAATGAATCGTGTATCCTTCACAGTGACCAAGGATCAGTATATACAGCACACTCATATCAAATTAAGGTAAAAGAAAAAGGCACTACGATGAGTATGTCCCGACCAGGAAAACCATCTGATAATGCCCCAATAGAAACGTTTCATGGTTACTTGAAACACGAAACATTCCATTTAGAACCTCAACTAAAGAGTTCTAATGAAATTGTATCACAAACAGTGATACAATTTATAAAATATTACAATGAATATAGAATACAAGAAAAGCTGGGGTATAAATCTCCGATCGAATATCGAAAATCACACTCCAGCTCGTAACTTTTTTTATTTGGTACCAAAACTATAGGTCAGTACCCAGTCTCTTTTTTTTTTATGCTGCCACAATATCAATTTTACGATAGATAGCATTATAGATCTCGGTAAAGTCATATTGACCCAGTAAGTCCGAAACAGTGATTAACTCATCAAAATTATGAAACTGACTGACATAAGCCGTAGAAGTAGTAATAACGATATCGTAATGGTCATAAGGATTGTAGATTTGTAGGTTTTGAACTGTAAAGTGTTTACGAATGCCAAGGACAAGGGAGCGGTTATGGTTAATCCCCAAATCACTATATACACCAATTTTTAGAATTGGGTACTTCCGTAAATCGTGAACATGAGAATAGAGTTCAAACATGATTTCACCGGCATACTCACTTACATCGATCTTAAACCGAGTTTTGAAATTGAGTAAGTACTGTTCATAGATTTCTGCGAAGTAAGGATTTTTTTTTCTAAATTTGGAATAGAATAAATCAAAACGGTTTGAAAAGCGATCAATTTTTTCAGGGAAAAGATAAGCCTTGATAACAATAATTGTGTATAAATCAAGCAATTCTTTTAGCTTGATTTTACTTAGAATAAATCCATTCTTTTTAAGGAATTTTGTAATGTGAGCATCAAAATATTCCCGTGTTTCTTCTAAGAAATTTGAGATCATCAACACTTCTAGTGCTGTTTGAAAATCATGGGATAAACGGTCCATTGAATAGAACTTTTGATTAATACGTAGATTACAAACATTCAATGCACATTGAAGGATCTCTGTCGAATGTGTTGATAGGAAAATATCTGCTTCATGAAACTGATTCCAAAACTTAGCATCGATAAAATTTTCAATTTTGGGTATGACATCCGGCATATTCATAATGATTAATATTTCCGCAATCAAGAAACAAAACGTCAACGAGTTATAGGTAACAAGAGCATACTTACGTGTTTTCGGATCATAGAAGATTTGACTGTTATAAACGGTAAGGTACATATTAATTTCGGAAATTTGTTTTCGGATGTAGGACTCGCTGTATTGAAGCGAATCGACCAAATCATAAAGTGTACAATAAGGATTTAGAAATATATGAATGAGGAGGTTCATCGAAAATTCAGATTGAAGTAAGTCTGTCTTAAAATCAATTAAATCGCACATCGCATAGTTACGCATGGTAATTTGAGTTTTATCAGTCGTGAGTTCAAGGTAAGAGCCCCATTCCTTAATTAAAAAATCAATATCATCGTATACAGTTGTACGACTGCATTGATTAAACGTTTGAATCTCAGAGATGTAGATCGATTTCGAATAGGTTAAAGCCTCCATAATTAGCAACAAACGTTGTGTTTTATAACTTACGAGTTGTTTCAAAGGAATACCTCCCATTATTAATCGTATTATAGCACAGTTTAAGGGAATGTGATTTATAAGGAACATGAAGATTGTGTGGAATATGTAAATAAATATGAGTGCATATCATTAAAATAATAATGAAATTTGAAGGTATAATTGTAACGAAATGTTTGTGGAGGGGAATATGCTTAAATTACTAAATACTACAGATCGTAATCATTATCGAGTTATTATGTATTTAAACAGTGATGCAAGACCACATGTCTCGATTGCGGACTTGTCTAAGGAGTGTCGTTGTTCTGAAAAAGCAATCTATAACTATATCGATCAGATTACTCAAGAATGGCATTCAGAACTTAAAATACATAATCTTAATGGAAGATACTTTGTAGATCATTATAATCAAAAGTTAAACGATAAAATATTGCGGACTTATTTATTAAGATCCACAGCAATTGCTCTATTTATAGATATTATATTGCATCCTCATACTTCAAATGAACATAGAATGGAACAATTTTTTATCAGTGAATCAACATACTTTCGAGCATTACGATCGATTAACGAAGAATTTAAATCTAACGCGATACAGATTCAACGAAATGGTTCCGATCCAGTAAGCATTGTGTCTGACCAAGAACATTACATTCGTAAGTTTGTAACATGTATGGTTTTGGAACTGTATGGATCCGGGCCTTTGGATACAATATTAAAAATGAATACTGCGGCGTGTATGCATCTCATTCAAAAAGTTTTTGAAGAACGAGGAAGCTATTACGATAGTTTGACCTTACTGTTTAGTGTGACATTGTTTGCAGTGTCGGAATTAAGGGAACGTCAAGGATTCCACAGTAACCTTTGTATCATGGAGAAAACATCAGTAAATAATGCTTGCTTTGACTCGATTTTTGAGGGATATCGTCCCTTTGATACACAAGTATGTATTCATAGTCTTTCTGAAGTATTGTATTACCACACACCCGTATTAGAGCCAATTATTACTAACGCTTATACGAAAAAAATATTGGATTATGTCATGGAAGCAACGAATAAAAAACTATCACTAAAATCTCAAACCTTTATAAAAACAACGCATCAAACACTTTTAAACAATTATGTCTTGTACCCCTTTAAGACATCTCTATTTATCGATCGGGTCGCAGGGTTTATGGATGGAATGAATTCTGAACGACCTTGGTTACAGAAGCAATTCTTATGTGCGTTTGATAAGGTAAAGCCGATTATCCAACTTGACCCCAATTTGTACTTAAATGATCCGCTTTACTGGACCATCATGAACTGTCCTGAAATTCTCGACTCTAAATTCCAACAGATTTCGGTGTTATGTTATTCGGATTTAGGTGTTCAGCACGCTCATTATATTTATACTGACCTCGTACGTAGATTCCAACTGAACGAAAGAGATTTTACGGTTGTATGCAGCGGTATTAATGAGATTCCTCAAGAACACTACGATTTAGTCATCGGAAATACGGATATTGCACAATACTCTAATGTAATTCTTGTCGATGATTATCCGACTCAAAATCAATATTTAAAGATCCTTGAAGCACTGTATCATCTTCATCGAACTTTCAATATGGACGAGAATCAGAATTTAGAACCCGTTCATTCACAAGAAAACCACTCTGTTTGAAACAAAGTGGTTTTCTTTTTGCTTATAGATCTGAGACACCTCTAACGAAAATATCAATCATTTCACTCAAGTTGCGAGCGTCATCTTTATCGAGCTTTGGTTTGATATATACAGAAAGAATTCTCAAAAATTGAAGGGAAGTTTGTTGGAGGCTTAAGTCTTTTCGAAGTGAATTCGAATGAATCTCGAAAACATAATAGAACGGATCAAAGTAATTTTGTTTCCAAACATGGTAAAGTTCCGTTTTTAAATCGTGAGACTTTAGTGTGTCCATGTCTTGCATTAACATATTGAAATTCATCGGATGTTTTTCTTGTATGAACTGACTCATTAATTTGAGATGTTGATTTAAATCTAGAGAAGGTTGCTTTGCGATTGTGTCCAAATCTTGACCGATTTCGGTAGCAAAAGCGAGAAGCACTTCATAGTAGAGCGCTTCTTTATTTTTAAAATAATGATAAACAGCTGGCTGAGTAATCTTTAATTCACGAGCAATTTCCCGCGTAGATGTTTTATCGTAGCCATAATTCATGAAGTGCCAATGTGCAATCTCAAGAATACGTGTTCGAATTGATTTCATATAATCACCTTTATATCATTAAACCAAAAAAAAACTTAGAGTTCAATGTTAAAGCAAAACACTTATCATGTGATAAGCATTTTGTTAGAATGTACTTATCACATGATAAGGAGACATTATGTATTTAGCGATTAAAGAAATTAAAAAAGAAAAAGGACGTTTCGCGATGATTGTTTTAGTTATGGCTTTTATTGCGTATTTAGTATTTTTTCTGTCAAGTCTTGCATACGGTTTAGCCTCGATTAATCGAACCGCGATTGACCACTGGGATTTTGACGAAATAACCCTACGCAGTGATGCCAACGAAAACATCCTTGCATCTTTTATAACACAACAAGATCTGGAGGCTTCAAATTCAAACGAAACGGATACAATGCGTATTCGAGGCGTATCATTTAAATTAGTCGATGAACCCATTGATGCAATATTAGTGGGTGCATCCAAAGAACGTTATCCAGAAATTGTTCGTCTAAAATCAGGACATTACCCTGAATCAAAGAACGAAGTTCTACTGAGTTATGACGTATTTAAATCAAATGATTATCAGCTTGGGGATACGCTTGCACTTACAAAGTATGGAACTTATGAGATTGTAGGCGTTACGGAATCTTCAAACTACAATACCCGACCGGTTCTATATACAAATTTGGAGGGTTCCCAACTTGGTAAGGATGATCCCGTTAGTCTCGTTATAGGTTCTAAAGTGGTTTCGGATGAATTTGTCAGTCTTACAAAATCTCAAGTAATTGATAATTTACCTGGTTATCAGGCACAAATCCTAACTTTTGGATTAATGATTGGATCGCTGTCCATTATCTCTGCTCTGATTATTGGAGTGTTTATGTACATTCTTACGATGCAGAAAAAACCAATCTTTGGAATCTTGAAGGTTCAAGGATTTAAGAATAAAACGATCATTCAATCCATCATTATTCAGACGTTTTTACTAACAATTGTTGGATTGGCATTGGGATTTGTTTTATCTGAAGTTACATGTATTTTTCTAAAAGGATTGGTTCCTGTTGCAACGTACTTACCACTGTCACTTGGCGTTACGTTAGCAATGGTTGCTTTTTCACTTTTTGGGTCATTATTTTCATCACGCATTATTTTGAAAATCGATCCCCTTAAATCATTGTAGGAGGTAAAATATGATTTATTTAGATGCAGTTACGAAGTCTTTTACGGATGGTAAGCAAACGGTTGAGGTATTACATCCTGTTTCATTACACATTGAACGTGGATCGTTTGTTGCGATTGTAGGTCCAAGTGGTTCGGGGAAATCAACACTTCTTACCATTATGGGAGCTTTACAAAAGCCAAGCTCTGGAAATATTACAATTGAAAATCAACAACTCTCAAATCTTAATGAGAAACAACAATCCACACTCCGTTTCAACACATTGGGTTTTATTCTTCAAACATCCAATTTAATCCCATTTTTCACAGTCTACGAGCATTTTGAATTTAAAATAAAGCAATCAAAAAATCATATCGCTTCAACCGCTATTGATGATCTACTAAAGTCTTTAGATATTTACGACATTAAAAATCAATATCCTGAAAGTTTGTCTGGAGGTGAGCGTCAACGTGTTGCGATCGGTCTTGCACTTATTTTAAACCCTACAATTATTCTTGCGGATGAACCGACTGCAAGTTTGGACACAGAACGTGCTTTTGATGTGATTAATCTGTTAAAAAAAGTTGCTAAAGAATATGATACATCCGTTATTATGGTTACTCATGACCTACGGATGATTGAAGATTGTGATGAGACATATCAGATGATTGATGGAACTCTAACACATCTTTAATCAGTCCAAAATGATTCATTTCTTAGTCTACAAATATGTAGACTTTTTTTCATAAGTCCAATTTATACAATGCAATTGTAAATTATGAACGCCATTAAATCGATGCTCCAATTATAATGATGAAACAAAGGAGTGTTATGATGAAAAAGAAATTGATGATTGCATTATCCAGTTTTTTATTACTTCTATCTATAGTTCCCTTAAGCGCTAATTTTGAAGCGTTTAATCTCGAAAGTCATGCTGCTATGACCTACGACACCTTTAACAGTGGTGAAAAAAACAGTATTGAGTTCAAGTTGAAGGCAACGGGTTCTCATACAACATTTACAAATCTAAGCATAGAGGTATCCAAGCCGGATTTTGTGGAAATGGACATAAACTCTATTAAAAATGCTTTAGGTGATGGATATCAGATAAATGTAACTAAGCAAAGCCTTGTAATCTCACGAAACGTCTTTGAATCGGGAACATACCTTGAAGTTCCTTTGATTTTTACGGTACCAAATGGTATTACGAAAACAACTGAAAATGTATCGTTTGATATCAAGGTATCAACCGATCAACGATCCAACCCAACGCTTAACTTAAATACAAAAGTTCAAGCGAGCAGTCCCTTAAAGATTACGAAAGGATACGACGGGTTAAAGAATCAAAAGTATCAAGGTTCTTTAGGATTAAGTCCTGGTATGGAGAGTGTTTGGGTTACTAAAGCACAAATTGATCGTCAACCTCAAGGACAACTTTTTATTAAAGAAGGAACCCAAATAAAAATCCAAGAAATTTACCATGAATCTTTAGAGTACAAAGGAATGATTGAAGGTCCAAGTCCTGATTCAGTCGATTTGGAGACGCGTACTTTAGTATGGTATTTTGATGCTCCAACGTACAATGAACAAGAACAATTCGATACAAGCCTATTCCAGAAAAATCTTAAAGTAAATTATCAAGCCAAACCTGGAACTTTGGATGCACCAGTAAAAGGTGTAGGGGTTACCTCGCAACTTGAGTTTGTGAATGTGGATGATGTGGTTCTTGAAGATAAAGGGTATGCGGAAACGACGCTATATCCATCGGAAAGCGAAACTCCAGAAGTTGATGGGAACTGGTATGTTCCTGGACACTTTAGTCCTATTGATCCATTTGGAAAACATTCAACTGATTTTGATGCCTTGAATAAGCGTCCAACGGTATACCCTTGGGCAACGTTAACGTACGCGCATCAAATGACAGCTCTAGAACACGGTGCAGATGGGCGTTATGCTGAATATAAATGGAACTACTATATTAATAAACATTTGCGTTTGGAGTCATTTAAAGCGCCAGGACGCTTCGATTATCGACCAACAACAGATTATGGAGATGCAACACCGTTGCACGAACAACCCATACTTCATGCTCATGTATATGATGAACAAAAACAACGCATCGCAACATTTAAAGATTTAAAACATGATCAGATTATAACTCGTAAAGAAATTTTAGAGAAAAATAATTTACCGGAGACAACGCAAATTGCGCACATCCAATATGATTTTGAGACAACAGTTCCCGGAATGATGATTGATGAACCACTTCCTCAAGAAAATAATGGTCTATCCCGCATGCCTACCTACACATTTACAATCAAAGACACATGGCGTGAAGATGCGAAAGAGAACATCACAGCTTTAAAAAATGAAATGGATATTGAAACTGCATTTACCTATGGAAGCAGCACTGCCTTCGTACGTGAACTTTATGATTTTAAAAACAATGCAGAAAATGATTACACAATCACATTCCCAGATGGACGTGTGAATGCATGGTTTGAAGGATTTCATTTCCTCGCTGCACCGCGCTGGGCTAATGTAACTGAGAATCAGGAAGCATATCACCCAACGGTAACCAACAGTATTGAGTTACTCGATCAATATAAAGGTCAAATCTATAAAGGATCAAATAAACTCAAGGTTCAAATAGTGAATGAACCATCATCCGTAGGTGCGGTGAAGGATAATGTTCATTCAATTATTTATGTACCAAAGAGTGTGCACTTTAAAGATCTTAGTCCACATGGAAATATTAAATCAATTGAACGTCTCAACCAAAGTGCAGGAAATCACGATGTTTATCATGTTACATGGAATCTTGAATACCTTGCACCCTATGAATCGACAAACCAAATCTTTGATGTGGATATCACAGGTGAGTTGCAAGATCTTAATCTGAAAATATTTACATTACTTGAAGCAAATGATACATTTGAAACCCTTGCGGTCACCAATCCTACAATCCAAGACACGCTTATCATTGACTATGATCGCCACACAACACAAAGTCTCTTTGAATCTAAAAAGATGCTTCAAAGTCAAAATCATTATCAGATGATTTCGGATTATCAACTCGAAATCAAAAAATGGGTCAAAAATGCACAGGACACATTCTACGATACTCAAGCTCATATTGAATTGGATGATAAAATTGATTATAAACTTCACCTTACAAATCGTACGGGGAAAGTGATTAATCAATTTGTGTTAATGGACATTCTTCCAAGTATTGGTGATCGTGGAATTACAGACTTTACACAGCGTAATAGTGAATTTGATGTAAGTTTAAATGGTCCGATAGGTGTTGATGAAACGCTATTTAATGTGTTTTATAGTACGACTTCCAGTCCAAGTCGTCAGGATTTAAATGATGTCCTTACAACTGAAGGATTTGATGTTATTGAGGACCATGATACATCGAATCCAAATTGGGTGCTGGCAGAAAATGTAACGGATTGGAGTACAATTCAAAGTTTTAAGATTGAATTAAAGGATCAACAACAACTTTCAGAACTTCAGGATTTTGAATTTGTTTTCCAATCTAAAATTACCAATCCCGATGTGGTTGCTCGTAAATTAGAAAGTACACCAAATCTTACTGCATGGAATTCATTTGCAGTCGCAATCAATGGTAACCCTGCCATTGAACCGTTAAAGGTTGCGGTTCGAACTGGCACCACAATACCCGAAGACAAGCCAAATGAACCCTATGAAGAAGATCCAAAGGAAACACCTAAAGAAACGCCTAAAGAGTCAGATAAACCAACTCCAACACTACCAAACACAGGAATTGCATCGTCAAAAATGCCCTACCTAGCAATTGGGTTAGGAAGTCTCTTTGTATTTAAAGGATATAAGAAGCGACGAAAATAAATAAACAGAAATAAAAACAAACAGTTTTAAACTGTTTGTTTTTATTTTTAGTTACATGATAGAATAGAAATATAGTTTAAGTTTATATCAAAGTAGAAGTATGGCTAAATAGTTTTAGATTATTTAACTATATCTCTAATAAAAGGGGATAAGAATGAAGAAGAGATCGTATGGATTGGATTTACTAAAAGTTTTTGCAGCTGCAATGGTAATTGCAGTTCATCATTTTAATACAATTGGATTTTATAATATAAAATACACTGGTGGAAAAACTATGTATCTTGCCACGTCAATCTACATTATTACTCTAACGTGTGTACCATTATTTCTTATATCGACGGGCTATTTACTTCAAGGTAGAAAAATAGAAAAAAAGCACTTCACGAAGATTTTATATTTTTTAATTGAAGTTGCACTAATTTATCTTTTAGGAATTTTAGTTTCTTTATTAATGAATGATAATTTCACCCTCTTAAATTGGGCAAAAACTTGGATAAAAAGTTTACTGAATCCTGCATACTATATTGGTCTATATTTTTCAATCTACTTAGTCTCTCCATTTTTGAACAGATTCTTTATCTCGCTTTCAGATAAAGAGAAGAATTTATTTATGATTGTGTTAATTGTTTGTATATCTTTGCCAATTGCTTTGAATAAAGTATTCCATATTAGTTTTTTCGATACAAGACCTTCCGCAATCTGGTCAGTCATGTATTATTTTGTGGGCTTGTATATATATCATTTTCAACCTCATATTAAGTATAAAAAACTTTTTTTAATATTAATTCTAAATTCAATTATCTATGGATTGATAATCAGCCACTATCGTGTTGGAAATACATATGAACATGTTATGGGATATTATCAAAATCCATTTGTACTTGTTAATGCTTATCTCATTACTGTTGGTTTGTATAATGTACAGATTAAAAATACTATTCTTAAAAAAGGCATATCACTCCTTTCATCATTAACGCTGTCATTTTACATACTTAGTGGATTGTATAGTGATAGAATAGCAATGACGTTCATTAATTTGAGAGGAACCTTATTGTTCGATATGTGGACAATAATCCCCAAAATATTCTTAAGTATTATTTTTTCGCTTCCGATTGGTTTAATTGTTTATTTCGCTATGAGAAGTTTTTCGAATCTATTTAAACAAAAAAGTATTAACTGATATAATAGAAAGAAGAGGAATGTTTAATGGAATATCTTTGGCCAATTACAGGTATTTGTTCTGTTGTGATCGTGCTCTTGAACCTCTTTAGAAGTTTAACGGGACGCATGAAACATTGGTATCTTTATTATTCTTTATCGTTTATAGTTCCAATCATGTTTTTATTGAGCGAATATTATCTTATCGTACGCTTGGTCAATCACAATGATTTTGGTACAATTGGAGATATAGCACCAACAATGTTCACGATTATTATGGGTTGTTGTCTGGTGGCATTTATCCTTAACGGCATTTCGTTATATTTTTATGTCAAACACTATAATTTAAGAGAAAGCTACTCATAAGTAGTTTTTTCTTTGCCGCAACCAAACGGTTCTAGGCTAAAAAATGAGGTTATGCTAGGATTTGGATAGAAGGAGTGGTGATCATGATAATAAACCAACAAATTAAATTTTATCGCACAGAACAAAAAATGAGTCAGGATATGTTGGCGGAGAAGCTGAACATTTCACGTCAATCAATTTCTAAATGGGAACGTGGTGAAAGTCTACCTTCCATCGATAACCTCATTCGCTTGAGTGAAATACTAGGTATTCCCTTAGACGATTTGGTGAAAGGAAAAGATAGCTTTCCAATACCCTTTAGCTTCGGTCAAAACACATCGAAAATCTTTTTCACAGTGTTTGTCCTCTTGACAGCACTTATATGTTTTGTGACTTACGCCATCAAACCGAATCTCATAGTCCTGTTTCTTGCTTTTGGGTATTGTTATGGGATGGTAAGTTTAATAGGATTTCGTAATTTCAAAGATTACTATGATTACTTTGTAGTTTGGCACCAAGGCATCGAGGTGTACACGGGAACGAAGTTCAAACTAACAGCTACATTGTTAAGTTTCATGGGTAAACGTAAAACCAAACAAATCCCTTATGATTCAATTGAGTCACTCGAAATCTATTTTAATAATGAAGGATATGATCCTGGCACGCATGAAGGTTTAAATTATCGAAGAAGACAGACCGTTGTCGGTAGAGAAGTGTTTAATCTAATTCTTACAACCAAAGATCAAGAAAACTATACCTTAAATCTTGACCGTCTATTTTATCCACAAAGTGATGAATATAAATACTTTTCCGCAATCATGAGTTTTTTTGAAAAACATGAAATAAAGATTGAGGATGCTTATGGAATTCTGACGGCAATCTCTGATGAATATGACCTAATTGAAGCTGCGTATCGAAAACGATAATAGGTTTTAGCCTCACGCCAAGTATTTGCCAGAAACGTAAAATTCAAATCGTAGATACTATAAAAGTATTGCCTTTAATAATATGGTATTATAATATTGGTATTTAACGAGAATACAAATATGTATTTTTAATAATGATTTAAATCATTACCAAATATTAATGTAGTAGTTTAATGAATGTGAGGAGCTTATTGTGTATTATTTTAGTTTTATTTACTTATGTGCATTTTTATACTTTGGGAAACATTTAGACTCAAAGAAAAAATTCATCGTAGCTGCACTACCGTTTATCTTAATTATCTTTTTAAGGTTTGGTGTAGGGGCAGATTATTTTTCATATCAAACGATTTACGAGTCTATTGATCCTCACCGGATTAATGAGTCTTTCGCAAGCCTACCTAAAATTGAAACTTTGTTTAAGGTACTAATGCTTGGTGGTCGTGCAGTGGGTATGAATTATCATATTTTTTCAGGATTACTATGTACGGCAATTCTACTTGTAGCATTATTTTGGATTAAGGACAGTTCTGATAATTTTGAGATGGCAACGTTACTCTACTTCTCAACATTTTTCTTATACTGGAATTTGGGTGCGTTAAGACAAGTTATTGTTATTGTTGGATCAATGTATGTTTACTTTAACCGTGATCGAGATTTCGATTGGAAAATCAAAGGTTTGACCACGTTTATCTTGTTCTTAATTCATGGAACTGCACTAATAGTTCCAATAATATTCATTGCCACTAAATTCAAATGGAATTTCAAAATTTTTGCTATAATATTCGTATTATTTCCTTTGACACGACTTATATACACACCGGCATTTTTTTCAGTTTTTGAAAATGTACCAGTCTTGTCAAAATTTCTCCTATACTCCGATGCAGAAAATATAAAAGTTCTAAGTGTACCTTTTTTATTGAGATTCGCAATTTTTTCGGTTACACTTTTGCATTACAATAAATTAACTAATAAATACTCAAAACAAAAAAATCTTATCGATTTTGTGTTGTTGAATATGTTGCTTTACTTCTATCTTCCATTCTCAAAAGTTTTAGGGACTCGAGTTACCGTTTTTGGTTATTATGCATCAATAATTATTTTACCGATGATTCTAAGTTTGTATGAAGATAAAAAACTATATAAATTAGCATTTATCATTTTATTATGTTTTAACGGTACTCAGTTTTATAATGAGTTAACAAAACAGGTAAAGCGCACTGGATATGAGTTTACAGCAACTCGATTAAATTTCGAGACTATTTTCCAAAAAAATTATGCTAGTTTTAATAACATGTACGCATTTGAAGTTCAAAATAGTGAATTAGTTAAAGCCCAAGTTAAAGATTATCAACAAAATAAGATGCGCACTGTTTACGCCCAAGAAGCGCTATATGATCCAAATCTAGTTCATTTATCTGTGAAGTTCCCAGATAGCGAAAAAGTTAAAAAAGGTGAAGACTTCTTAACTTATGGTATCGTGAATGAAAAAGGACAAATTGTTGAATTACCGACTGCCAAGAGCCGATTCAAGATATATGGACCGTTTGTTGAAGAAACGATTGGTGAAAGGACCTTTACAAGTAAATTGTATCGTAAGATAGGCAATCCACTAGTAGTTGATTTTGATTTGGTCAAACCTGAAATTGAAAGTAGATTTTCAGATAATTTGAAAAGGGAATCTAAGCATTTCCCAATGACAATTGTGCATAAACATAAATTTACAGATTACAAACAACTTGAGGCATACAATAAAAATACGATTTGGAGAGGTGCTACTTACAAAGATTTACTCTTTAATGATCGATCATATTTTATGATTCAAACTCAATTTTCAAATTATTTTTCAATTGTAGATGAAAATGGATCAATTCTTACAGACAAATTCTACTCTTCCATCAGTCCGTTTGACGCTGATGGTATAGCGGTTGCCACGACTAAGTACTCTCGGGAGTTCTTAGATTACGATGGGAATGTAATTTGGATGGAGTTATATGAGTAGATATTTGGTGATGATACTTGATCATAAGGAGGTATATCCACATGACTAATACTAAAATTGACTTTGTAGTACCATGGGTTGATGGGAATGACAGTGAATGGCTCAGGGATCGTATGAAGTTAGAAGGAAAAGATGAACAACCTGTAATAAATGACTATCGTGATTGGGATATTTTTAAGTACTGGTTCAGAGCTGTTGAAACTTACACCCCTTGGGTTAACAACATCTATTTTATTACTTATGGCCATCTCCCTGATTTTTTAAACACGGATCATCCAAAATTGAAAATAATACGTCATGAGGATTACATCCCTAAAGAGTATCTACCAACATTTTCATCGCATGTTATTGAATTAAACTTACATCGCATTGAAGGTCTAAGTGAGCATTTTGTCTATTTCAATGATGATACATTTATTAATAGGCCTATGAGTCCAAAAGATTTTTTTATTAATGGTCTTCCTTGTGATACGGCAGTCATCAATCCAATAGTCCCTGCGCGTTATGATACGATCTCGAATATCATGATTAATGATATCGGTATAATCAATCAAAATTTCAATAAACGACAAGTGATTAAAAAAAATCCATTGAAATGGTATAACTATCGTTATGGTGTGCTTAACGCGTTAAACCTCATATTTACACCATGGTCACGGTTTCCAGGACTGTATCAGCAGCATTTGCCTACTTCATTTTTAAAGTCTACATTTGAGACAATTTGGGAAAAAGAATACGATGTATTACATCAAACATGTTTACATCAAATACGTGACTACAAATATGATGTCAATCAATGGGTCATCAAAGAATGGCAAATGTGTGAGGGTAATTTCATGCCAAGAAGCCATAAAATTGGCGATCGTTTCCTTATTGATAGCATTGAAGAGGCTGAAAAAGGTGCACAGGCCTTAAAGTCAAAGAAATATAAGATGGTGTGTCTTAATGATCATTATGATGGAGAAAATCTTGACGAAATCATTAATAAACTAACAAATGCTTTTGAAATGAAACTATCCGACATAAGTGATTATGAGAAAAATTAATAGATAATAATCTAAACAGAGATGAGTTTGTAGTTGATTCCAGAACTCATCTTTTTCTTTGACTAATTCATAGAATTATTAACTCTATAAAGGCCTATTGTGTTATATTGGTGATAATTAAGAAAAGTAATGTCACATTGATAAAACGATATTTATTGATATTATGTGATATAATATTTTCGTTGTATATACATATAAAAAGTAATAGGGGAAGGTTTGGGGAAATTCATGAAAAAGAATAAAGTTGTCATAGTGTTTTTTGATGTTCTGGTTTTAATTCTTTCGATTATTGGTGGCTTAGCAATACTGGATAATTCACATTATGCAATGGAATTATTGTATCAGCGAGTGGGACTCTTTGAGGTTGGATTAATTGCTTTAGTGTATCTTGTGTTTTATAAAGTGTTTTCACTGGATAAGATGGTATGGAGAAAGATATCTATTCACGAAACAATTCGTATTGGTATGGCAAATATCATGGCGTTTTTAACTTGCATGGTAATAATAATTATTCGTAATGACGAACTCATTGGAGTACGTGCTATGATTATTATTACAGGGTTAAATGTCTTATTACAACTTGCAGTACGTTTTGTTGTTCGTTACTATTACGACAAAAAAGAACGAGTCGCAATAAAAGGAAAAAAACTTCAGTCAATTCTGATTTATGGTGCTGGTAGTGCGGGTCAAATGATACTGAATGAAATAAGTCGCAACAATGAATATGGGTATAAAGTGATTGGTTTTATCGATGATAATCCAAATTTAAAAAATAGCATAATTTATTCCGTTCCAGTTCTTGGCTGTAATGATGATATCGAAAAAGTTGTGAAAAAACATGAAGTAGAATGTGTTTTCGTAGCGATGCCGTCTCAACCCTTAAATATTCAAAAAGAAATTATTAATAAGCTTGTGAAGATTGGAGTTGACGTGAAGACGGTAGAATCTGCTCAAAAGTTAATTCAAAATAAAAATTTAAAGAATAGTCTTCGCAAAATTGAAATTAGTGATTTACTTAATAGACCTGAAATTATAATTGATGATGTAGAAATTTTTAAAAATTTAGATGGCCAACGTGTTCTTATAACAGGAGCGGGTGGATCTATTGGTTCTGAGTTAGTGAGACAAGTGGTAAAATATTCTCCAAAATCTCTAACTTTAGTAGATATAAACGAAAATGGATTATACGATATTCAGCAAGAATTAAGAATCATGGAGCGTGAAGGAATTATTCCCAAAATTAATGTTTCAGCAATTATTACTTCAGTACGTGATCAAACTTCACTTGAAAAAGTATTCAAGAATACAAACCCTACAATAGTTTTTCATGCAGCTGCACATAAGCATGTTCCTCTAATGGAAGATGCTCCCGAAGAAGCAATCAAAAACAATATTTTCGGAACATTTAACGTTATTCAAACTTCTATAAAATACAAAGTTGAAAAAGTTATAAATATTTCTACGGATAAAGCGGTAAACCCTACCAATATTATGGGTGCAACGAAGCGATTTAATGAAATGATGTTACAGGCATTCGATAAATGTTCCAATACTAAATTTGTAGCGGTAAGATTTGGAAATGTGTTGGGATCAAATGGGTCGGTTGTTCCTCTATTTAGAAAACAAATCGAACAAGGTGGACCGGTAACTGTAACACATCCTGATATAATTCGTTACTTTATGACAATACCCGAAGCTGTGAGTTTGGTCTTACAAGCAGCCACATATGCTGACGGCGGAGAAATCTTCGTTTTAGATATGGGCGAACCTGTTAAAATTTTAAGCTTAGCAGAAAAAGTTATTGAGTTGAGTGGTTATGTACCATATAAAGATATTGAGATTAAGTTTACGGGACTTAGACCAGGTGAAAAACTTTATGAAGAGTTACTGATGGCGGAAGAGGGACTGCAAAAGACACCAAATGATTTAATACACATTGCAAATCCAATAAATTATGAAATTGAAGCTATAAAAAAATCACTGTTGACGCTAAAACAAGCTGTAGATGGCGAGATGGATGTTTATGATGCAATTAAAGAGACAGTTCCAACCTATAGTAATAATAAAGAGAACTAAAAGGGGTAAATATGACAAAAAGAATCTTACTAGCTTCTCCTCACATGAGTGAAGAAGGTTTTGAACAAGAATATATTAATGAAGCATTTGAGTCTAATTGGATTGCACCGTTAGGAACTAATGTTGATGGATTTGAACAAGATATTAAAGATTATACAAAAGCACCCGGAGCATTGGCGCTGAGCAGTGGAACTGCGGCAATCCATCTAGCACTGAAATTATCAAATATTAAACCAGGGGATAATGTTTTTTGCCAGTCACTAACCTTTGCGGCTACCGCAAATCCAATTATGTACGAAAAAGCAAATCCAATATTTATCGATAGTGAATATTTAACATGGAATATGAGTCCGGATGCTTTGAGACTTGCTTTTGAAAAGCATCCCGATACTAAGGTAGTTATCGTGGTACATCTATATGGTATTAATGCTCGCATGGATGAGATACGTCAGATTTGTGATGACAACAATGCAATCCTTATCGAAGATGCTGCTGAATCTCTTGGAAGTACATACAAAAATAAAGCTTCAGGTACAATCGGAGATTTTGGAATATATTCATTTAACGGAAATAAAATCATAACAACTTCAGGTGGAGGAATGCTCGTTTCATCAAACCAAAAAATGCTCGATAAAGCTCGTTTTTGGGCGACTCAGGCACGTGAACAAGCAAGACATTATGAACATAATGAAGTAGGTTATAATTACCGTTTAAGTAATGTATTAGCAGGAATTGGCAGAGGACAAATGTGTGTTTTAGATAAGCGTGTTGCTCGAAAAAAAGAAATTTTCAAAAAGTATAAAGAAAGTCTAGGACATTTAGATGGAATCACATTTATGCCAGAAAATGAATGGTCAGAGAATAATTATTGGTTGAGTTCAATGATTGTTAAGAATTCACACATCACAGCTTTAGATGTTATTGTCGCATTAGAGAATGAAAACATTGAATCAAGACCTGTTTGGAAACCAATGCATTTACAACCTGTTTTCTCAGAGTATGATTTTATCAGTGTTGATAATCATGATGTTTCTAAAGATTTATTTGAACATGGTGTCTGCTTACCAAGTGACACAAAAATGACAGATGAAGAACTTGAGCGTGTAATTAATATAATACATAACGTATTTCAATAAGTATAGGGGTCTATATTAACTTATTGAATACGTATAAAAGGAGCGGAATAATTGTGAATAAATTATATAGGAAATTTCTAAAGAGGTTATTAGATTTTGTTCTTTCTTTAGTTGGGATTATATTACTATCACCAGTTTTAGTAATTGTTAGTGTAGTTGGGGGAATATTTCTAAAAGGTAATCCATTTTTTCTACAAGAAAGACCTGGTAAGAACGGAAAAATATTCAAATTAATAAAATTTAGAACGATGAGCAATGAAAAAGATGATAACGGTAATTTACTACCTGCGGATGAAAGACTGATTCCTTATGGAAAGTTTTTAAGATCAACATCTATCGATGAATTACCCGAACTTTTTAACATACTAAAAGGAGATATGGCAATTGTTGGTCCACGTCCATTACTACCAAAGTATCTTCCGTTATACAATAGTGAACAAAAAAGAAGACATGATATTTTACCTGGATTGACAGGATATGCTCAAGTTCATGGACGAAATGATATTGATTGGAGTAAACGATTAGCATTGGATGTTTGGTACGTTGATAATTGTTCTTTTGTACTAGATTGTAAAATTTTTATTAAAACGGTACTTGTAATTTTTAAACGCGATGGAATTACATCAACAAACGCAGGACAAACATTTATGACGGAGTTTAAAGGAGACGAAAATTAGTGAATATTCAGACACCATATTTTTTGATCGATAAAGAAGAATTAGAAAAAAATGTAAATACTTTTTCTAATGCACTTCAGAAATATTGGCCGAATTCAATATTTAGCTATTCTGTAAAAACGAATTCGTTACCATGGGTTTTGGAATTTATGCATAGCAAAAAAATAAGAGCAGAGGTTGTATCAGACGAAGAATATCAATTGTCCAAACTTTGTGGTTTTTCAGATGATCAAATTGTATATAATGGTCCAATAAAAGGGAACGACCAATTAGAATCAGCTCTAAAAGGAAAAGCAATTATTAATATTGATTCAGAACAGGAACTAATGTACATTCTTGATAATTCTCATTTGGTATCAGACAATATTGGAGTAAGAGTTAATGTTCCTACTCATATTTTTAAAAAAGAAGATATTGGTTATGAGGAAGATGGTTTTAGATTTGGATTTTCAGATGAAACTGGTAGACTTGAAAAAGTCATTACTGATTTAAAAAAGGCTGGTATTTCTAAATTCGGATTACATTTCCATGTAAATAGTGTATCAAGAAGTAATGATGTATATGCGTCAATTTCAAAATATGCTAAGAATATAATCAATAAATATCAACTTGACCCTTCCTATATTGATATAGGTGGTGGTTTTTTTGGAGGATTACCAACTAAGCCAAGCGCAGAGAGTTATATAGCAACGATTCGTGAAGAACTTGAAGATATAGTTGATATTAACACTACGAAATTAATAATCGAGCCAGGATCAGCGATTATTGGGTCATGTGTTGAATTGTATTCATCAGTATTAGATCCGAAAGAAACACAAAACGTTGAAATTGTCACTACAGATGCGAGTCGATTACATATTGATCCATTATGGAAGAAGCAAAACTATTTTTACAGAATTAAAAAAATGGGAAATGAGTCGTTAAATTCTGGAAAGGATAAACTAATATGTGGTTATACGTGCATGGATCACGATCGAATAATGAAACTTGATAAGAAAGTTTCTATTGCCGCTGGTGATCAAATTGTATTTGAAAAAGTTGGGGCTTACTCAATTACATTAGGCGGACCGTTTATCAGATATTATCCTAAAGTTCTAGTAAAAGAAGAAAATGATTATTTAATCGTGCGTGATGAGATGAACGTCGGTGATTACTACTCTTTACACAGATCAAAAACATATAGGGGGATCAAAAATGACCAAAAATAATATTTTAGTTTTAGGAGCAACGGGTAATTTAGGTGCATACAGTGCAATCTCGTTAAAGAATAATGGTTTTAATGTTATTGCGGCAGGAAGAAGAAAGAGCGATAATGGATTTTATGAAGATCATGGTATTCCTTATTACTCAATCGATATAACACGTAAGGAAGATTTTGAACAATTGAATGATTTAGGAATTGATACTGTTGTACATCTTGCAGGAGAACTCCCTTCTCGATGTGCTTTTAATCCTGCATTACTTATAGAAACGATTACTGAAGGAACTTTAAATGTTTTAGAATTCATGAAAAACGTAGGGGCTAAAAAAATAATATTTCCAACTACACCTTATGATGTTTTTGCATATCATGAAAATGGCGAGCCGATGGATGCAGACCTTCCAAGATCATTTCCGCTAACAGGAGATCATAGTATTTATGCGATCGCTAAAAATGCGGCAGTTGATTTGATTGAACATTATCATCATGAAATAGGTATTCAACGATTTGTTCTTAGATTTTTTACAATCTATCAGTATCATCCTAATGCATATCATTATGTGGATATGAAGAAACAAATGATGCCCTATGGATCGTTAATTAAAAGAGCTCAAAATGGAGAAGAAATCACAATTTATGGTGATCCAACACGCGTCAAAGAAATGGTTTATATTAAAGACTTTACGCAGGTTATTGTGAAAGCATCAGAATCCTCTCTTGAAGGTGGTATTTATAATATTGGTAGTCCGAATCGTGTTTCACTTGAAGAAATGATTAGCGGAATCGTAGAAGTATTTTCTCCAGCAGATAATAAGTCGAAAATCTCAAATGACTTTGATAAACCGGATACTTTACAATCGATGCTTGATTATAGTAAAACAATAAATGATCTAGGATATGAACCTAAATATGATTATATTTCTATGCTTGAAGATTTTAAATCTGAAATGACCAACAATCCTTTTGAAAAATTATGGGGTAAACCAGAAGATTACGAAAATAATTAACGATTACGCATAAATAAATATGAAGAGAGGTAGTAAAATGAATTTACTTTTTTGTAGTGTGGGAAGACGTGGAGAATTAGTCAAAGATTTTAAACAAACAATGAAAAATCACGGGAATATTATCGCTACAGATTGTAGTGAATATGCACCAGCTATTTATTTAGCTGATAAATATTATATTACATCGAGAATCGATGATGAGAAATACATCTCAGAGTTAATTAACATTTGTAAGAAAGAAGATATTAAGGCTATTATGACATTTATAGATCCTGAAATTGAAATTCTTACTAAAAATAGAGAATTATTTAAAGAAATAGGCGTAGAAGTTTTACATCCCGAATACGAAACAGCAAAAATTTGTTTTGATAAATATAAATTTGCGAAACATCTTGAAGCGAACAGTATTTCTACAGTTAAAACTTATGGCGATATTGAAGAATTTTTAGAAAATAAAGATGGTGTTGATTTTCCTGTTTTCGTAAAACCAAGAACTGGTAGTGGTAGTGTTGGTGCTCGTAAAATAAATAATATTGATGAGCTTGAAGTTGCCTTCTCGGATGACAAGTCCCTAATTATTCAAGAATTAATGGACGAAGAAGATGTAGATGTAGATGTTTACGTTGATACTCATAGTCGAGAACTTGTGAGTTTCTTTTCAAAGCGTAAAATTGAAACGAGAATCGGTGGTGCAAGCAAAACAATTTCATTTATTGATAAAAACATAGAGCCATTACTTGAAAAATTAGTAAATTGTTTAGATTTTTATGGGCCGATGGATGTTGATTTATTCTATAAAAATGGCCAATATTTCATATCTGAAATTAATCCGCGTTTTGGTGGCGCATATTTACATGCTTATGGTGCCGGTGTGGATTTTGTAGAATTTATTATGAATAATCTCGAAGGAAAAGAGAACTCCAAATCTTTTTACCAATATGATGAAGGTGTTTTAATGATGATGTATGATAGTGTCGTCATTCAAAATACGAATGGAGCAGTAAAAAATGACTAAGTGTTTAATTGTTACTACAGTAGGTATCACAATCAAGACATTTTTAATTCCTCATATCGAATATTTACAGAATCTTGGTTACACTGTAGAAGTTGCATCAAATTTTGAAGGTATGGTTGATCAAGATTATAATCTTATAGATAATACAGGAGCTTTGTTGCACCAGATTGACTTCACACGTAGTGCGAAATCAATTCCGAGTCATATTAAAAGCTATAAGGAAATAGCTTCATTAATAAATTCTGGGAAATATAGTAAAATTTTTGTGCATACACCAATAGCCGCATTTTTAACTCGTAAAGCAGCGAATAAATCGGGTGCTGAAGTTACCTATTTCGCGCATGGTCTACAATTTTATAATGGAGCATCAAAGCTAAGTTGGCTAATTTTTGGTACTATGGAAAAACGTGCACTAAAGTGGACTAACAATGTTGTTACTATTAATCAGGAAGACTATGACTATTTTATGAATGTAAAACCGGAAAGTGTAAACCTTTATAAAATACCGGGTATAGGTCTTAGCAAGTCATTTATGATTAAGTTAGAACAAAATCAAGATTCACTTGATGAATCTTTTGGAATTCATGCTGATGATTTGTTAGTGCTAAGTATTGGTGAACTAAATGAAAATAAAAATCATATTTTAGCGATTAAGGCTATGAAAAACTTAATTGAGAAGAATAAGAAGGTCAAGTATATTATACTTGGTACTGGTGATCGTTTGAACGAATATCAGGAGTTTATTGCGGAAAACAATCTTGAAAATAATATCTTTTTTGGAGGATATCAAAGCAATGTGGTACCTTTCCTAGAACGTTCTGATTTATTTTTGAGCTGTTCGTATCGTGAAGGGCTTCCTGTTAGTGTTCTTGAGGCAATGGCAACAAAAAAACCAGTTCTTCTATCAAATATTCGCGGCCATGTTGATTTGATTAAGAATGATAAGTTTATTTATGATATAAAATCAATCAGTCCTGAGGGTTTGGCAAATCATATCGAAAATCTTATTTCAGATAAGCATGAGTTAGAAGAAGAAGGAATAAGAAATTATAATATGAGTTCACAATATCAATTAGATAATGTGTTTATAGCTTTAAATAATGTGTATTGCCAAAATGAAGATTGATTAAGGAATTTTTAGAGGAGTTATTATGTTAGAAAAATTATTAAGCAGTAAAGAAAGTAAAATTGCACTGATTTATTCAGTCACATACTTTTTTACGATTTTAGGATTTAATCAGAATTATAGTTATTTCGTGTTTCTACTTGGAATTGCATTTTTTTGTTATGCAATATTCAGCTATAAGCAAGAGGGAGGGATAGAAAACATTATTTTCCATCTCCTTATCTATTCTGTACCGCTATCATTTGTGAATGTCATGGGTATGAGATCTAAACCATTATTCCTAACATGGTTTAATATTTTGTTGCTCGTTCTAATTCTGTATCTATTCGTATCATTTGCTTTAAAAATTAATTCGATAGATTTTAAGAAATATCCAAAAAATCAAAAGGGATTCTTAATTTCAAGTATCATCTTTTTAATTGGAATTTCTTGCGTAATATTGAGTTCCCCTAATTTTATTAGCGCTGCATCACAAGCTTACTATCTCGTGCTGTTTGTTGTTTTACTAACGCTACTCGTCCTAAATATGCCTTTTCTATCCTTTAATATTGATTCCTTAAAAAAAAGTTATAGAATTACGGCTTTATCTACTGCGTGTTTTTTGGTTATGCAGGTTTTCTTATTTTATGTTTTCAATACAGAAGTAGGTTTTCATTTAAGATTTATTCGATCCGCAACTGATTACAGGGATGCTTTCGCAGTTGTGTTTGCAGATTTTAGTTTCTTATCGTTATTTCTATCTTCAGCAATTCCTCTTGTTTGGAAACATAATAAGTCAATAACATACAGAATCTCGAGTGCGATAATTTTATTACTTGCAAGTTTTTTAACTTCTGCTCGTACAGGATTATTTTGCTTCGTTGTAGTCCTTGCAGTAATCTTTTATGTTGAAATACTTAAAGGAAATAAAATATCAAGAAAGCAAAAAATACGCTTCAGTTTAATTCTCGTTGCTGTTGGGATTTCATTAGTGGGATTATTGACATTATGGCGTGGAAACAAGCTGTTTGATGACAGTGGACGATTTGATTTAATGTATAAAGCAGTAACATTGTTTAAGAGCAATGTACTATTAGGGATTGGTTTTGGTATGAAGCAGTATCCTGGTGTCATCCCACATAACATTTTCTTCCAATACTTAGCTCAAGGTGGCCTGTTCCTAATATTGCCACTACTCTACTATATTTATCAATCGTACTTTGTTCTATTTGGTCAGAGAAACAATATTGATTTGAAATATGCCTTAATGATTATTTTGGTTGGTTCACAGTTAATTGGTAATATTGTCGACTCAAGGTTCCTACTTGTTATTATGATGCTTATTATCGTAGGTAATGAAAATAAATGGGAGATTAAAAAGGATGAGTAAACTAAAGACAGCAATCAAAAGTAGTACTTTTTTATTCAAACTTTACAACCTCGTTGGTAATACATTTATAAAATTAAATGGGATAGTTTTTAGAAACAGAAAAAAACAAGTGTTATTTCTTTCTTTTGGAGGTAAAGGCCTTTCGGATAGTCCTTTTGCAATATTTAAATTAATGTTGGAAGATCCTGACTTTGAAGACTATAAATTTATTTGGGCAGTTGATAAATCTGTTGATACGACTGTATTTGAATATCCACGTACAAAGTACATTTCAACAGATAAGCCATCTTATTTTAAGTTTTTATTTCAGTCCAAAATTTGGATCACAAATACGACAGTTTCTAGAGGTTTAAAAATTAAAAAGCCAAGCAATGTTGTATATATAAATACATGGCATGGGACACCATTTAAAAAAATTGGTAATGATGTTGATGGAACAGGTGTTTTCTCAGGAAAAAGTAAGAGTATTGCTTTATTAAATGATCCTTGTTACTTAGTACAATCAAATTATGAAAAACAAATATTTATTAACGCATTCGGAACACTTGAAGAATCTATTTATCTAACGGGATTACCACGAAACGATGAACTCAAAAATATTGATCAAAACCAAGTTGTTTTAATAAAAGAGGCTCTGAATATTAATACAGAGAAAAAGGTAATATTATTTGCGCCTACTTTTAAAGAATATAAAACTTATGATTACTTTGAAGAGAAAAAAGCGATGATTGATAAACTTTCAGATAAATACTTTATTTTATATCGAGGTCACCATGCTGCAAGTGATTCAAGAAAATATGATGACATTGATAATCCGAATTTTCTCAATGTCAGTACTTACCCAAACTTAAATGATTTATTTAAAATTAGTGATATTGTAATAACAGATTATTCTAGTTTATGTGTTGATTTCGCAATCCTAGATAGACCAATTTATTTTATAACTCCTGATTTTGAAGAGTATCAAGATAAAAGAGGTTTATATATTAATTATGATGAATTGTTTCATGCAGGAAACTTCACTTCATTTGATCAACTTACAAATTATTTGAATGAGACAAGTGATCACCAATACGGTTATATGAATACATCTGTAATTCACGAGAAATTTATTGATGAGTGTGGATGTGCAACTCATAAAGCCATCGAATTGATAAAAATACTAATGGAGGGGTAAACAAATGAAAAAAGTTATAACATACGGTACGTTTGATTTATTACATCAAGGTCATATTAATATTCTTAAGCGTGCTAAAGCGTTAGGAGATTATTTAATTGTAGGAATTTCTACGGATGAATTCAATGCGCTCAAGAAGAAGGATTCATTCCATTCATTTGAAACACGAAAATATATACTTGAAGCGATAAAATATGTGGATGAAGTTATTCCTGAAGAGACATGGGATCAAAAAGTTACTGATGTTTTAAACAATGAAGTCGATGTCTTTGTAATGGGTGATGATTGGGAAGGGAAATTTGACGATCCGAAAGAGTACTGCGAAGTTGTATACTTACCCAGAACACCACATATTTCTACCACACTGATTAAAGAAGAATTAAATAATTCCAAATAAAACCACATACTAACACTGTATCTCTCCTAATAGTAGGGCTGAAGCTATAGTGTTTTTATTTGCACATAACTAAATAGAACGACTAAAGTTGATATAAGAAAAACTTATGTCATCACATGTTTATATAGAAGTGATATCATTTTAACACTGTACTTGGATGGATTTTTAGTACAGTTTTAATAATAATTGAAATAAAATGATAAGAATATTCAGGTGTTGGAGCAATCCTTGTTAAAAAATGTAACGAATTTCACATAGTCGTTCAAATATGGGTATAATATGTGATATTTGTCAAAAAAAGTCTGTAATACTTTTCGTTATTGCACCATAAGACAACGTTATGGGAGTATTATGTTTATACCAAGAAGCACAAAGGAAGCAAACGTGCTTTTTGAAATATCAATTAACGGAGGAGAATTTAATGGATATTATAAAACAAGTCCTGTCTGATCAGGCGTTTCTAGGAGCGATATTCTCAACAATATCAATCATCCTTTTAGGTTACTACCTAAAGAAAACAAACAAAGTTACAGATGATGCATCAAAAGCATTAACTGCAGTATTACTTAATGTTGCGTTACCAGCATTAGCATTCAAAGCATTTATGACTGATATTAAACCAGAAACATTTACTGTTGGTTTAAACTCATTCATCTTTGGTTTTGTGGCATATGTACTTTTAATTCTTATCACATTAGCATATACAGCTAAATATAAAGGTGACAAACTTGATGCAATGCGTGGACTTACAATTTTTGGTTCCACAACATTCTTCGGTATTCCTATCATTTCTGCTTTCTTGGGAAATGAAGGAGCACTTTACGCAAACTTATTTAACGTAGCATACCGTGTATTCTTATACTCATATGGCTACATCTTATTCTCAGGTTTAAAATTTGAGAAGAAAAACTTAAAACAAATTATTCTTAACCCAATCATTATTGCGACATTCTTAGGATTCTTAATTTGGATGTTCCAAGCAAGCTTGCCACAAGTAACAGTAGGCGCAGGTGAAACTGCTAAGACAGTTGCATTCTTACGTTTAGATGTGACACTTCCATGGTTCATGAAAGCTGTTGGTTACTTAGCATCATTATCATCACCACTTGCATGGTTAGCAATCGGTATGACTTTAGCAAAAATCTCACTTAAAGATGCAACTAAAGATGTGAATGTTTGGATCTACTCATTCGGTAAACTTGTTGTAGTTCCTGCAATTATGCTACTTATCATGATCTTCTACAAGAAAATCGGATTCTTACCATTAGACTACGTTGCGATTACTGGTGTTATCATCATGTTGGCAACTCCACCTGCAACCGTTGCCGTAAGTTATGCAATTAACTTTGATAAAGAAGCATTATTCTCGTCAAACGCATCACTTGTTGCTACAGTATTATCGATTGTTGCAATCATTTTATGGTTAGTAATTCTAACAGCATTACATGGCGTAGGAATTATCTAAGAATCAAATAAAGGAGATTTAAAATGAAACTATTATGCTACGGTGTTCGACCAGTAGAAAAACAATTCTTTGTAGAATTAAATGAAAAATTTAATTTCGATTTAGTTTTAACAGAAAAAATGCTTAATGACGAAACAGTTCATATGGCAGAAGGTTGTGAAGCAGTTATGCTTCGTGGGAATTGCCCAGGAAATCGCCAAAATTTAGAAATTTATAAAAATTATGGCGTTAAGTATGTCTTAACACGTACAGTAGGATATAACCATATTGATCTAGAAGCCGCTAAAGAATTTGGCTTAAAAGTTGCTTATGTACCATTCTACTCACCAAATGCAATTGCTGAATTAGCATTAACACTTTCATTAACACTTGCACGTCATACTCAATACACAGCAAACAATACACATAAAGGAAACTTCAAAATTGATGACTTTATGTTTAGTAAAGAAATTCGTAAATCAACAGTTGGGATTATTGGTTTAGGTAAAATCGGATTTACCGCAGCTACAATCTTCAAAGGTGTTGGTGCCAATGTTATCGGCTACGATGTTGTTGAAAAAGACTACCTTGGTGATACATGTACTCAAGTAGATCTTGAAACACTTTTAAAAGAGTCAGACATTATCTCAATGCACATGCCTTACTTCAAAGGTTCAAATGATGAATTCTTGAATGCTGAGAAAATTGCACAAATGAAAGATGGCGTTATTGTTGTGAATACTTCACGTGGAGAACTTCAAAACATTAATGACATTCTTGATGCAGTTGAATCTGGTAAAATCCAAGGTTTCGCAGCTGATGTTCTTGCAAATGAAACAAAATACTTCAATAAAGATTTATCAGGAGAAGCATTTGATGAATTACAAACACGCTTAAATAATCTTTATCCACGCGTTCTTGTAACACCACATGTTGGTTCATATACTGATGAAGCTGTAAGTAATATGGTTGAATACTCATATGAAAACCTTCAAGAGTTTATCGACAAAGGTGAATCAAAAAATCAATTAGCGTAATCGAATCAAAACCGTCGTCATGACGGTTTTTTTGTTTGTGATTTTGCTAAGAACCTTAACAATTCTCACAAGATTGATTCATATGAATACCGATACCGATAATTTGTGAAAAAAAGTGTAAATTATGCAATATGTAACTATGAAGTTCAAGTTGCCCGTGCTAGACTTGATACGGTGATAAATATGAAATCAATATATGAATATGATTTAAATGAAATGGGCGATCTTTTTGAGTCTTACGGTGAGAAACGTTTTCGCGCTAAACAACTTTTCCAATGGCTCTACCAAAAACGTGTCAGCTCGTTTGATGAGATGAGTGATTTAAGCATTGCGTTACGCGAAAAGTTAAAACAAGATTTTGTCTTGGATACATTAAATGTTGTTATGAAACAAGTTGCTTCAGATGAGACGACTAAATTTTTGCTTGAGTGCCACGATGGTGCCTTAATTGAGACGGTAATGATGAAACACGACTATGGTTATAGTGTTTGTGTAACGTCGCAGGTAGGCTGTGCAATGGGCTGTAAGTTCTGCGCATCGGGTCTTTTAAAGAAAAAACGTAATTTGACGACAGCTGAGGTCGTAAATCAAATCATGTTTGTTCAACGTCATTTGGATGAACAAGAAAAGCGTGTGAGTCACATTGTTGTGATGGGTATTGGTGAACCGTTTGATAACTATGATAATATCATGCGATTTATTCGTATTGTGAATCACGATCACGGTTTGGGTATTGGTGCACGACACATTACTGTTTCTACTTCAGGTGTAGCCCCTGTTATTCGTAAATTTGCGGATGAGAAAACGCAAGTGAATCTTGCGATTTCATTACATGCTTCAAATGATACACTACGATCAGAAATTATGCCGGTTAATAAAATGTTTAATCTTGAAAAACTTTTCTCGGCTTTGAAGTATTATCAAGATCAGAGCAATCGTCGTTTAACCTTTGAGTATATCCTCATCGATGAAGTTAATGATCAATTAACACATGCGAAGGAACTTGTTCAGTTGATTCGAGGGATGAATGCTTATGTTAACCTCATTCCTTATAATGAAGTGGATGAAAATCCATTCCGTCAAACGAAACCTGAACAAGCTGCGAAGTTTTACGATTACCTTAAACGTAATGGGATTCAATGTACAATCCGACGTGAAAAGGGAAGTGAAATTGACGCTGCCTGTGGTCAATTGCGTGCGAATGTGGAGAAACAACGTAAAACAATATAAAAACCAAGGGTCACGCATTGTGACGGCTTGGTTTTTTATTGCGTGTGGTTTGTTAGGAATTAATTAAAATTTAAAGGAGTGGCGTGTATGACGCATCAAAATATTATTTTAAAAACGTATCGTAAAGATATCTGGACCCCTTTTATGAAGGGAATTTCGAATTATGATCTCATTCAAGAAGGGGATTGTGTGGGTGTTTGTATTTCAGGTGGTAAAGACAGTATGCTGATGGCTTTATGTTTCAGTATTCTAGTACAACATTCTAAGATTCCCTTTACGGTTAAGTATTTGGTGATGGATCCAGGGTATACAAAAACAAATCGCGAACAGATTGAGAAAAATGCTGAGGTTTTAGGTTTGGATGTATCACTGTTTGATGCTAAGATTTTTGATTATGTTGATAAGATTGAAAAGAATCCTTGTTATTTGTGTGCACGGATGCGACGTGGACATTTGTATGAATTTGCTGAGTCTTTAGGGTGTAATAAAATTGCCTTGGGACATCATTATGATGATGTGATTGAAACGGTTGTAATGAATATGTTTTATGGCGGTCAGGTTGGGACGATGATGCCACGATTGAAGTCTACAAGTCATCCAAGTATTGAGTTGATTAGACCGCTTTATTTGGTCCGTGAGGCCTCCATTGTGCGTTGGGTTAATTATACGGGTCTTACCTTTCTTCAATGCGCCTGTCGCTTTACAGAGCATGAGGATGGCTTAGGTCATGAATCAAAGAGTAAACGTAAAGAGATTAAGATGTGGATTCAAGAGTATAAGAAAATTAATCCATTTATTGAGGCAAATATTTTTAGAAGTGTTGAGAATGTAAATTTAAACAAGCTTATCTCATATTTTGATGATGAGATGTCGCATCATTTCTTAGAGGGATTTAATGAGGGTGATGATTAATCTCAGTCATGGTATGATGTTCTAAAGAATGAGAGGTATTAGGATGTATGATTATTTAAAAGTAAGTCAGGATGCTTCGTTATTTTATATTAAAAACAGTGTCCCAAAACCCCGTGGTGTGGTGGTGATGTGTCATGGATTTACGAATCATTCGGGTGACTACGATGTATATGCCCGATTACTTAATGAACACCAATATTCTGTCTATCGTTATGATATGAGAGGTCATGGTAAGACCAAATCTGAACGTGGTGATATTGATTCGTTTGAGACGTATGTGAAGGACCTTCATACCATTATTCGTTTAGCGACACGTGAGAACATCCACGTTCCCTTGTTTACGCTCGGATTTAGTATGGGTGGTCTGATCTCCGCACTGTATGGTGTTCAATATCCAAATAGTTTAAGTGGGCAAGTGTTTCTAGGTCCTGCCGTTGGATATGTGAGTGCAGTTCGCGGACCAAATAAGCTTGCCTTGAAAGTGATGAATAAGGTTGCAGATGATCTTCTGGTTAAGTTTTCAGGTGATTCTTTAGAACTGAATAATCCAATAAAAAAAGAAGCACTTGAACGTGATTATGCCTTCACCAGTAAAAACCCCTTAAAACTTTCTTATTTTACCGTACGGTTTGCGAAAACGGTATTTATAGATGGTGCTGAGACGATAATGTCGCAATTGAATGCTTACCGTTATCCTGCATTTATTGCGCAAGGAGAAGAAGATCCGACCGTTCCCAAGGATGTCTCGGAAACGTTTTATGAAGAAATTCGTTCTAAGGATAAAACGATTAAACTTTATCCTAATATGAAACATGTATTATATGATGAACCGAATGGATTGGAAGTCATGCAAGACAGTATTGACTGGCTTAATGACCGTACGACTCCTAGAAAATAGCCGTAAAGGCTATTTTTTGTGTGTTTGATGACATATTCATTCACTTAGATAACATATTCAAATTCCTTGTTCGTAAATCGCTTATATTATTTGTGATGAAACGGTGAAATGAGGTATGTTTATGAATCAGGTAAATTTTTGGTCAATCATTGATACAATACGCCAACAAAGTCTGAAGGATGATGCGTTGTTCTATTTTCTATTTGAAAAGGCAACACAAAAAATGCCTGCAACGGATTATCAAGGTTTCACAGATTATTTCTATACGTATGTCCGTATTTTAGAAAAAAGTCTTTGGCCTACCTTGGTCTGTTCTATTGTGAATGACTCAACAGAACAAGCAATGCTTGATGGTTTCTATGCATGGACCATCAGTCAAGGCTATGGGTTTTATAAGCTAATTTTAGCGGCTCCCGATGAGACGTATACCAAAACCCAAGAGATGGGGATGGGTAAGGCATCCATGCCACAACTATATGATGTCATTGGTACGAATCAAATGATCGATTTATGTGTCGATGATCCGGATTATTATCACCATGAACCTTGGGGTGGTTATGAAACACTTGAAAATGCGTTTAATGATATTAAAATTATCCTTCCGAAAACGTGTCACCATCGATCATTTCAAAATAATTTTAATCACTCTAAAGAAACGGTGAAAAAAGTCTTGAATGACTGGAATGTGAATTTGAAAATCATGGATGAATTCCCAAACATTGAAAAAGAAGAAACGTTGAATCCTCATATTCGTAGTGAGTATTATGATCTAAATGAGCCAATATCGGAAAATATTGAGTTGCTTACAGCCACGCATTCGTATTTATTTTATTGTGCTGTAGATTTACAAAAACATCGAACACGACTGGTTCGATTCGATTTCAAAACAGGAACCAAAAATGACATCTTCTCAAGTCAGAAAATTGCGAAAATTAAGTATTTAGATGCAGTAGATTATCGCTGTGTGTTTCGGGTTGATTACGGATATGAGAACAGTCATGGGGATGATTGTTATTTAGTATATCGCATCGATTCAAATACGATAGATTATGTCAGTCCTTATTTAGATGGATGTTTGGAACTTCTAGATCAAGCAATTCTCCATAATCACTCTTTATACTTCTCAGGACAGATTGATTCGGTATCCTGTCCTAATATTTATCGCTTTAATTTGTTGACGCGGTCGACATTTAAAGTTGTATCAGGGGCAGGGCTGATGCGTCGTTTTGGGGATAATTTTCTATTTGGATATTGCAGTAAGATGAATCGCACAAATTGTTTTAAGGGAGTTTTTGAATATCAACTTGATGATCAACATTTATTAAAACATGATGCAAATATTTATTACAATATCGCATCTGTCAATGATACTGAATGGTTATTAGGGATGCGAGAAGGAATCTCAGTGTGGCTCAATCAGTATAAAGTTTTAAACCAACAGACATTCCCTTCTCAGTATGAAGATTTATTTCCAATTGTTCATAATGAAGCCATTATTGTGGGATACAAGAAAACTCGTAAAGGGCTTCGTATGGTTTTAATTGACCGTAAATCAAATCGTATGTATGAGCTTGAAAAGGGTGTTGTTTGTCGTTTAATTGATGATGGCTTGGAATGGGTTACCATTGATGCGTTATCGGGAGTTATCAAAGTAAATGAATTTAAAGTATAAAAAAGATCAGAACTTGGAACTCTGATCTTTTTTATAGAGAAGAACATCAACTTCTTTAATTTGCTTTTTAGTATACAAATACATAAATGAGATTACGATTAGTGGCACTAATAGAAGCAATAAGAGCGTTGTTTTAATGTGTGTAAACATAACTGACTGAAATCCTTCATCAAGATTATTTGAACTGATATCGGAAGGCGAGGAAGTCCACGTAACGTTATTTAAAGATTTGGGAATAACATGAACTCGTTTTTCGGTACCACGTTCTGTTTTAAACAAGACAGTTTCAGACGTATTGCCATACTCTTTAATTACTGTAGTAATTGGAACTTGAATTCCTGTTTCTTCAATCCAAGCGTGAGCTTTAGCGAGTTCGATTAAACGTGAGTCTGTAAGCCGTTCTAAACTTCCACGAGGAATTTTTAAATCTTGAGCCTCAATCCCTTCGGTTTCGGGATTGTTGATTGCGGGATCGAGGCGTTTTAACGTTTCAGTGTCTTGGTTTAAGTCATCTTCTGTAATGGTCATCTCGACGACTTTCCAATAAGGATTGCCTTCAAAATCATGATACTGAAGACGCACCCAATAAGTACCAGGAGCATCGATGTCTTCAATATCAATACTTTCAACCTGTGCTAAGATGGGTGTTAATTGCATCAAGAAGACCATGAAGCATCCAAAGACAGCGATAACTTTACGCATGATGAACGCCTCCATGAAGCGGAAGGGTAATCGTAATTAAAACGGATTCGTCTTCCGTACTTAGGACATAGGTTCCGCCAGCAAGGTAACTGAGATCTTTAATTAAGAAAAGTCCGTTACCACTACTGTATTGATGCGATGCATCCGTTAAGACATTAAATAGAAACTCAGATTTTTTCATGTGTTCAATATTTTGAAGTAATGTTTGATTATGATAAGTCATGATTACAGAAGGACCATCTACCCGAAGTCCGATCGAAACGGTCGTATCATCGGTTGCATAATTTCCAATATTCGACATTAAATTGTGAATTAGAAGTTGGAATATAACCTTATTGGATTCAATCATTAAGGTATCCGGTGAGTCCAAGTCAATCATGAGATTGCGTTTTGAGAAGTTTTGACCAAAATAACGCAAGGTATCGTAAGTAAGTGATACTAGATCAAATTGAGAGAGGTTATGCTCCAAAGTCATATTGTTCTGGTTGAGGACAGTAAGAACCTCATTAATTCGTTCCATAATTTTTTGACTTTGCTTGATGTTCATGTAGGCCACATCAAGGGTATTGTTTGTATCGTCCACCCCATCAATAATCAGTTCATTCATCATAATCTGTTGATGGATGGGTGTTTTAAGATCATGTACAAAAGATTTCGATACGAGCAGTGTATTGTTTAATCGTTGACGACCAATCTCTAAATCTTTTTCAAAATCAGTATATCGATGGGATGCTGCTGTCATCGCATGATGTATTTGTGTTGAGACATTTGAAAGCGTCTGATTAAAGACATCATCTCGCGGCTGTATTGCTTCAAAATCATAGTTTTGAAGCGATGTAAGGGATTTTTTAGCGTAATGCAAGGGTTTAAAGAGTGAATACATAATGAAAAAATAACCGATTGTCATCACAACAAATGAAGCTCCAAGAACAGAAACCTGTTTCGTAAGAAATGGTATTAGGTAGGCATCATCTGGAAAGTTATACATCCGTACCAAAAAACGATAACTGGAATCATATGCATCCATCGAACCTTTTGATTCATAAAGCACGGCCTTAGAAGAAACAGCCCCAAAAAAGTTCTGCTCAGTCAAAACATCTGAAGAATGATAAACGACACGATCATCCTCAAAGACAAGTAAGTCGAGGGGATAGTTCTCCACAAGTTCATCAAAATTCGATTGTTTTGTTAGTGCGAATTCATTAACAGATTCAGTGATTCGTTGTTCCATCTTCTGAACGGTATTTTTTTCTTCCTCTTGATAGCGTTTAGGAAAGCTAACGAGATTAAGAATGTATAAAACTATAAGTATGGCATAGGCTAGCGTTAATACAATCCCTACCCATGTACTTCGTTTATGAGCCTTCATTCCACTTATAACCAGCCCCTCTTATCGATACAATGGAATAGATGCCCATTTTTGTTCGTAAATTTTTAAGATGAACATCAACTTTACGGATGTTATCGGCTGTAGGTTCTTCAGCCCATACAGCACGTAGTAAATCTTCACGTAGAACCAATGTATTTTTGTGATTAAGGAAATATTCAAGTAAATTGAATTCGGTCGGGGTAAGCTTGTAAGATACATTTTCTTTATAGACAGTACGATTTCTCAGATCCATCATAATGTTCTCAACACTAGAAGATAAAAACTTAATATGGGTAATGGGTACACTTTCACGTTCTAAAATATTTGCGATATAGTGCAAAATAACCTTTAAGCTTTTTGACTTTTCGATATAGAGATCAGCATGAAGTTTTAGGGATTCAAGTTCTGTATGATTGCTGGGTTTTCCCGTAAGAATAATGGAACGGGTTCCCGGTGCCATTTTTCGTGCAGAGTCTACCAAACGGAGTCCATCAATCACATCCAACTCAAGATCGGTAAGGAGTAGATCGTATTGATTGAGCGCTAAATGTTCCATTGCATCGATCCCACTATAAACACAATCAACTTCGTAGGGTACTTTTAAAAGATGTTCCGTAATAAAATTAGAGTATTCAACGTCATCTTCTACAAATAATATTTTTTTCATAAATGTCACCTCATTTTTCTGCTTTTATTCTAACTTTATTGAAGAATGTGTAGATGTGAATGTTCTCGAAACACCCATACATGTAATAAAAATTAAAATTATGTATTCTTGAAGGGAAATGTGAACTAAAAATAAAGAATATAAATAGAAATAAAAAAAAGATTTGTGTAGATTAACGAGACAAGTGTACACAAATAAATCTTCTTCCATATAGGATAAAACGTCTGATAAATGCATATTACGGCTTTTTTGATGATTTGTGTTCAGGGTTATTCATCTTAACTATCTACATAAACCCGTTTTTATTCATGACAAATATGCTTTTGTTTATGACATATATGCCTCAAAGAAACGTATTTCTTTTAAGATGCATACATAAGCGCACTACGGTGTGTAAAAAGGAGGATAAGATATGGCGGGATATAAGAAAAATTTAGTAGCATTTTTATCAGCAGTTCTAATGATGTCATCATTTGTAATAGCACCAACATTTGCGATTGAAGCAGATCTTGGGAATGATGACTATAAAGTTGTTGTTGATAAAAAACTAAACCCAACGAATCTTACAGTAGATTTAAATATTAAACTTGAAGATAAGATGAAGGATACTCCTAAGGAGATCTCACACTTATCAAAAAATACAAAAAACGATGATGTGGAGAAAGAGGAACTCTCTCTACGCAACGATTCAGAGGATGAGTATGAAATTAAAATTTCAGAAAATGATGACTATGAATTTGAGTTGACGTATTCAAAAGAAGTGAAATCCGCTGAAGCAGATGCTGAAGCGATTAACCGCGAAGAAAAACTTACATTTAATGTAAATGTTAACGAGATTATGGATGCTAAAGAAGAAGCAATTTCCGATGTTCCCGTAGCCGAAGTAGAAGATGTTAAGGCTCCAGAAGTTTCTGTAGATGCATTGGGAGATGCAGATGTTACATTAGAAGTTGTGGATTATAATCCTTCTGTGGAATGGAAAGCAGGAGAACAACATCAAATTAATGTTAAGGTTGATTTCAAGGATAACAATTCAACAGGTAAAGAAATTCGAATCAACATTCCAGAAGGTATGGAAGTTGTTTCTTATCCTGTAAAGGGATTACCTGCAAGTGATACACCAGAATATTCAATGAATGGAACGCTTGTTGATGGTGTTATCACCGAATCACAAAAATTAGAACCAACATACTATGATTCATTCAATGGACAAATTGTTTATAAAGTCAGCGATACAACTCAAATTGTGGAGTTGGAACGAATGATTACCGTCAAAGTTGATGAAAAACTATACTATGGACCAAAAACATTTACAGATGCGATTAAAGTAGAAGCATTTAAAAATGGCGAGCTCGCAGATATGAAATCATTTTCTCATACAACAGTAGAGAAGGTTTCTTACTTTTTACGTGCACCGATTTCTAACTTTCATGCTACAGTATCAAAAGGTGATACAGAGACATTGATTATGGGGAATCCTCGTGTAAGTCGTCAAGGTCGTTTTAATCAAACCCGTTTTTCGGTAAAAAATATTACGACAACTATGTTTTATCCAATTGGAACTACTATAGACGACTCAAAACTCACTCAAACACTGGTATCAAAAGATGATTCAAATGGAAAAATTGTTTTATCATCAGATAATTTAATGAGTTCAACTACACAATTATTTACGGTTCCTCTAAAACACGGTCATTTAGCAGAAGGTTCTTACGATGCATCGGAACAATCATATTTCGAATTAAAAACATATGATGGAACTGTAATTAAAGTTACGGATAAAGATGTCCCTAAAGCTTCATTAAGTATTATTGATCCTGCGACAGTGCCAAATAAGCTAACACTGAGAACAGATAAAACACCATTTGTAAATCAACATGCAGACTATAGTAACAGTCTTGTTCGATATTCGATTTCTAACGATAATACTATAGTTAAAACAAACCAAATTATTCAATTAGATTTTGATGCAAATTTAGAAGTTAAGGGAGCACTCGCTCCAGGTGGCGTTAAAAACGTTAAAAAGGTATTCTATGCTACCAATAAAAATACATCGCTTCGTGAAGCAACCAAAAGTCAAATTGTCGGCTTGAACTCTCCAGGGGTGACAGGTGTAAACCAAACAGTCTTGGGTCTACAAGCAGATGAGTACTTCACACGTGTTTTATTTGAAATGAATGATATTCCTAAAGCGTATCGATCCGCGGATTATCTTTCAAACAGTAAATATGGAAATATAATCGGTCGTCTTAAAGATGGTGCTACATCAGGAAGTGTTAACGTTAAGGTTTTTGCACGCCTCGCAGATGGAACCGAAGATCTTGAGTCAGTAGTATCAGAAACCCAATTAGTAAGTCGTATTGCGAATCCACATGTTCGTATGCTTCCTAATAATGATGGTAAAGTTGTGAATGCGGGAGATACAACAACGATGCAATTTAACCTCGCTGAGCAATATTACTATGATAGCAATGCCAACTCATTTGGTATGATTGATCCAGAATTCTTCTTTATTATTCCGGAAAATACACAAATTGATATGAGCACCCTAAAAATGTGGGCATCAAATAAGACGCTTGGAAGCTCAGACTACACTTCAGAAATTTACACGATTAACGCTACAGGGCAACGTGCGCTAAGAGTACAATTTAAGGGTGTATACGGTGCAAACTATAAGGATAGTTATTTACCAGTGTTACCTTACGTTCGTTTTAACTTAAACACCAATATTAAATCTGGTGGTATTTATGAGTTAAATCAAACTGGATACTGGAAACTAGATAAAAACTGGACTGTCTCAAATGTCTCAGGACAACCTGGATCTGTAGCGGATACCAACGATATCAATAACAATAGCGATGTGACAGAACGTATTATGCCAGCGAAAGCTACACAATTAACTATTATTCCTCGTGAAGAATTGATTATTGATACCTATATTCAACCTAAAGGTGATATTCGTCGTCCTTCATTTGACATCACGAAACCAGAGACAGCCGTTTCATTTACACCGGGTACAGAAGCAACATACACGGTAGACTTATTAAACAATAAAAATGTTTCAATCAACGGATTCTCTGTATACATTCCGGTTCCTAAGGATGGTAATGATTTTGGAAAAAATTTCCAATCAACACCGTTTGCATGGAACATGAAATTAAATGCTGAACCTAAAATTGAGATTTTCGATAAAGATGGTAAAAACATTTCAACGGAAAAAGGTTCAAGTTATAAACTTACTTATTCTACCGATGCAAGCACCGAAGCTAACTATTTAGGTGCTGCCTATGGAACATCATTTAATCCAAATACAACAATGATTCGTCTTGAAAATACAAGTGGGTCAGTTGAAAGTGGTGAACGTGCCGTTCTTGTTATGGATTATGTTGTGGATGAAACACCTGCAACTGCAATCGGAAAATTAGGTAAGATTAATGACTTTATGCCTTTCTATTCATTTAATGCGGGTACTGTCGGATGGTCTTCAGGATCACGTGTCGGTGCTAACTTAGAAATTGGGGAGATTAAAGGTCTTGTGTTCCTTGATGCAAATAAGAACGGTATTATGGATGGTTCAGAAGTGGGTCTTGGAAACAAACCTGTAGAACTCTTGAAAAAAGATACGAACGGTGCGTATGTTTCCGCGAAATCCATGAATACCAATGCAGACGGAACGTATGCTTTTGGTGATCTAGGAAATGGCGATTACCAAGTGAACTTCAATGGCGTTTTAGGAAGCAAACAAATGTTTACAATCAAAGGTCAAGGTACTGATGGTGCTAAAGATTCAGATGTTGATGTGAAAGGACCAAACACCGGTCTTGTATCGTCTATTGATCCAACATCAACACAATCCGGACAAATTACAGTCGGTGTTATTGACTATGATCTTACTGCATTAACCGTTAAATTTGATAAAACATCAGAAACTGTTAAAACGAAAAAGGAAATTGATTTAGGAACTACAATCACACCTGATTTCTTTAGTTCTATTAAAGAATCAATGACCTTTACTTCAAGTAAAGCAAGTGTTGCGATTGTATCGTCTACAGGACGTGTAACTGGACAATCCGAAGGGACTGCAGATATCACCGTAACGGTTACGGATATTTATGGTAATACCGCAAGTGATACCATTCAAATTACCGTTACAAGTAATACACCTCCAGTGTTAACACTTAAAAAACTTGTAGCAGATGCGGAAATGAATACAACTGTGAAACTTAGTGATTTCATTACAAGTGTAACCGATAAAGAAGATGGTTCAATTGATCCTTCAAATGTTGTGATCACACCAGCAACGCTCGATACATCGGTACTCGGAGCAGTTCAAAATGTAGAGTATACCGTAAAAGATAGTGATGGTAATGAAGTAAAACAAACAATTCAATTCACAACAGTTGATACAACAGCTCCAACTATCGGTTCTGAGACATTGAATGCGTTAAGCATCAACAACTCTAAACCATTAACAGAAGCTGAATTCGTAACACTTATTAAATATAGTGTTACAGATAACTCACTAGGAACCGTAACAACAACATCTGATTTTGATACAAAATTAACACAAGCAGTTCAATCAAAACCAGGTAGTGTTACTGTTACAATTAAAGCTATAGATGCTTCAAACAATACACAAGTATTCCCTGTGTCTGTAACCTTAGTCGATGATGTGAAACCAGTTCTTACAGCTGATTCAAGTTTAGTCTTGAATTCAGAAGATGCCAATCTTAATGAAAGTGCGTTCTTAGGACTTGTGAATGTGAGTGCAACAGATAACAGTGGTATCGTTACAGTGACTTCGGACTTTGACACAATCGTCCTAGACCAAAACACACCAAATGCAATTGGTATGAATGTTACAATTACCGCAACAGATGGTGTTGGTAATGCGAAAACTGTAACCGTTAAAGTTACAGTTAAGGATACAACAGCTCCAGTCTTAATGGTTGGGAAAAATCTTGTAATTATTGAAAAGACCGATGGTTTAACCTATGCGGATCTTAAACAAGCAATTAATCCAAGTTTTACTGATAATGGAGATATGACCGGTGTTGAAGAAACAACGATTGATTTTGGATCTGTGAAAGGGAATGCGATTGGTCGTTACCAATTCCAAATCCAAGTTACAGATAAAGCAGGATTGGGTTCAAATGTTGAAACCATTACTGTAATTGTTGTTGATAAGTTTGATCCGAATACAAATGAGTCAATGAATGCTCATGACTTCAGTATGAAACTGGAAGACGCTAAGACTGCAGGTTTAACGCAATTAAAACTTGCTACTGATGCCGTTGCATTTAGCTATGCAACCAATCCAGAACAAACTGTCGCAATTACGGGTTATACACTATCTCAAGAAGGTGTTAGCGTAACAGACATTAATCAAGTTGGCGATTATACGGTGACATTTACTACAGATGCTGGAACTTCATATGATGTTGTTGCACATATCTTTGATGAAATTGATCCAATCACAAAAGAAGCAATTAATGCGAATGATTTTGATATTCAGTTTGAAGATGTAAACGACGAGAACCTTGTTAAGTATGCGAAAGCGAAAGCATTCTCTGTCGCAAATGGTACACCGAAAGAAATCGAGATTACCAAGGTTACACATGCAATCACTGGAACTGGTGATTACACCGTGAAATTTGAAACAGCACAAGGTACTTCAAAAGAAGTTACGGCACATGTTTACAGTTCTGTAAATATTGAAAATAAAGAAGCAATGAATGCCGATGACTTCGTAATTCAACTCTCTTATGTGAATGAAATTAATGTAAAACAATTATCCGGTTTAGAAGCGTATGACATTAGTGTCAATCCATCACTTCCGTTGGATCTTGATACAATCACGGTTTCTGAATTACCAACCTCAATTGGTGAACATAACATCACATTTACAACTGTGAAGGGTACAAGCATTACTGTAGTTGCCCATGTCTTTGATGTAATTGATAATGTTAATAAGATTGCGATGAATGCACATGATTTCTCAATGTTGCTTGATGATGTATCAATGGATGCATTGATTGCGAATTCAGGGGTTGAAGCATTTGATGTATCCAATCCAATGCAAATCACACCAATTACTGATATTAAAGTTCTTACAGACATTCCACAGTCATTAGGTAACCACACAGTTACTTTCGAAGCAACAAATGACTCCGGAAAAACATCTACACTGAGTGTAGAGGCAACCCTCTACAACAACGGTACTGTGGTTCCTGGAGAAGGTGCAATTTACGCAAACAACTTTGAAATTAAAATGAAGAATATGACTAAAGATTCCGTACGTATCGCAGCAGGTGTTACAGCATTTGATGCAGCGGGAGATGCAGTTGATGTTCAAGATATCAAACTTGTCGGTGAACTACCACAAACCGCTGGATTCCATAACTTTGTATTTGAAGCTAATGGTGTTCAGGTCACGGTATTAGGTCGTGTATCCGCACGTTATGAAGTTGTGGGTCATGATTTAAACATGACGATGACAGAATTTAAGACATTTAAAGCAAACGGTACGCTTGAAAAAGAAATTATTAAACGTGCTGAAGGAAAACTGATTAATATTGATACTGGTGAAGAAGCAGAACTAGCTGAAGTTGATTACAAATCAATTGATGTTGAGAAGCTTACACCAGGTAAATATGATATTGAGTTAACCTATGCAATTGATGCTAACTTTATTGATGAAGAAACATCCGTTACAGATGCGATGACATTTGGATTGATGAAAACCATGAGCAAACGCGTTAACTTAAGTATTTCAGATGACAGCAGTAATGGAAATGGATCGAATAATGGATCAAATAATGGTTCAAACAACGGTTCATCGAATGGGTCTCAAAATGGTTCAGGAAATGGAACCAACACAGATTCAAATACTTCATCTCTTCCTTCAACAGGTATTGCAGTAGACAGTACACCAGTACTTATTGCAAGTGGTCTTGTTGTTCTAGGATTTGTCTTAATGCTTATGAATAAAAAGAAAAAAAACGAAGATCAATAAAATGATTTAACGTAATTTTAAAACACCCTTAATTAAGGGTGTTTTTTTAGGAATGGATTGATGGATTTAATCTAAATTTCACGTTGGTCGTGTAAGATTAAGATATAAGGAGGGAGACTATGAAAATAGAAAAGAAATGGTTTCAAGATTTGACGAAAGAAGAGTTGTTTGAGATGTATCGCTTACGTATTGATATTTTTGTGGTAGAACAAAAATGTGCATATCAAGAGATTGATGATTTTGATTTATCAGCGTTGCATGTATTTGTTCGTGATGATGCAGGTGTTTTAGTCGGTTATGGGCGTGTTTATGACGCGGGTGACTTCAATACCTTTGGACGTGTTTTAATCTTGCCTAAACTGCGTAATCAAGCACTAGGATCAGTTCTCGTTCAAACGCTAATTGATACCATCAAGACAACCCTCAAAGATAAACCGATACAGATTCATGCGATCGCATCCCTTAAAAACTTTTATGAGAAAAGAGGGTTTAGAGCGATTGGACCGATCGTTGTTGAAGACGGAATTGAACACATTGATATGGAATATTGTGCTTAGCAATACAAGAATATGATTTAGCACTTTCTTGCTATTTGACCCATGAAAATCACGATATTTGCATACTGATAATTTGTATATTTGCTAATTTGGTATTTTTCATATTTGAGCATTGCATATTCCTAAAACCTAGCGTATAATAGGAAACATCAACAGGGATTATGTTGAAACACAATGCGCCCGTAGCTCAACTGGATAGAGCACTTGATTACGGCTCAAGAGGTTATGGATTCGACTTCTGTCGGGCGCGCCAAATAAAAAATAAAACACCTACTTTCGTAGGTGTTCTTTTTTTTATTGGTCCTGAGGTCTAAAGAGACGACGATAAATATAGAATAAGAATCGATCATAATAAGATACAATACGTTTGTTTGAGAGTGTATAAAGAATTACACCACACCAACTTAAAACAAGAAGAAGTCTTAGATAGAGATTATCAAGGTTAAATGTAATTGGAGCCATTAGTACGAGTAGATAAGTATGAAACATATAGATATTTAAAGAGTTCTTCCCAAAGCGTTTAAAGGGTGTCTTACGGTCAGGGACTAGGTTTAATAAAACATAAATACCCATAAATCCAAGACCATAGCGAATTAATGACAAGATAATAGGGTATCCCATTGTGGAAAAGAGTTCATGATAAGACCGATCTCCCCATAAAAATTCAGCAGGCAAGTTGAGTACGAAGGTGAAGAGGTAGGCTGCAGTCATGAGTAATGCGATAACAAGGAATGGATACCGTTTCGGTTGTGACTGTATCTCCTCAACTGTTTGGTGTGAGGTGAAATATCCTGCCAGGAAATAGGGCAAGAAGACAAGAACACGGGATAAGGTTAGATAGTCACCAAACTCCGTAAAAAGTCCTCCTATTACGCCAATAAACAAGCTGAGAGCGAAGATATCCTTAACTTGCAACAATGAGGGTAAGAGTAGCTTCCAAATAAACATAGCTAGAAGAAACCACATCGCCCATCCAGGTGTTAGAAAACTAAAAATTGGAAGTGCATCTGAAGTTTGCATTCCAAGTGGCATCATCTTCAACGAAGCCCATAATGTATTAAAGATAAAGAATGGAATAAAAAAATTGCGGAATGCGTCATTACGTCCTTTTTCGATATTCTTAGAAAGATACCCAGCAATAAAGACAAAAGCAGGCATATGAATCATATAAATCAAATTATAGATGAACTGAAGACTTTGAAAATCATGACGTAAAAATTCGAATCCATGTCCGAATACGACCAGCATTATAAGTATTCCCTTGAAATTATCGATCCAAAGGTATCGTTGTTTAAGTGTAGTCATAAAGCCTCCGATTTCCTCTATAATAACAAGATTCATACCGCAAGTCTATGAAATAGAAAAACTGCCGAAGCAGTTAAACACGAACCTTATAGACAACCTTAGAAATGGGATTATTACCTACGAGGTCATAACCCACCTTATGTGCTTCATGTTCAAAGAAAACAACAAAACTCTTGGGTGGTAGAGAACCTTCCGTACAATGTGTTAGGCAATCTCCAAACAAAATATCACCTGCTTCATCATAGTCAGTTTGATGAACGAGTTGATCTTTGTGTGTCATTTTAAAATATTCGGTACCTTCTAAAATGACATGTACATCAAAATAAACACGATGTAATTCATAAGACTTTTCTTCTTCAAGCCCGGTCTCAAAATTAATGAAGTTTTTAATTAAAGTTGATGAGGGCTCAGAAAGCGATGTTTGTATATCCTTCAATACCTCATCCAGTTCTGAGCTTAAACCAAGGTATAAATGTGCATTACTGATACGGTCGTAGATCATATTCAATCCTCCTTGACACCATCATACACAAGATTTCAATCTTGTTATTTAATTTTGTGCATTAGTGCCATAAACTATGTATTTCATGACATATCGCTTTGAACACGGAAGTATTTAAGTAAAATATTGATAGGGAAGGAAGTTTAATTCAACATAATAGATTTAAAACACCTTCTCAAATAATAATAGTGAGCATAAAACGTTACCATCAAGCACATCCCCTTGCATATAAATCGGCGGTTGATTTATGTCGTGTATTGATGCTCTTTATGTTCAACCTCTATTCAATCATTCCCAATGCAGAGTTTATCCATTCTTTGCAATTGATTGAATCATCCAAAGAGCACTGTGTCGGACAACGCAGTGCTTTTTTCGCATTATTTGAATGAATCAACCTGTATATTTGTCTAATTCTTCGTTTTACGTTGACAAGTTAGCGAACTGTTTGTACTATAAACAAAAAAGGAGATGATGATATGAAACGGATTGATTGTTTAGGCGAAATTTGTCCTTACCCAATGCTTTTACTCCAAAAAGAATATGATGCCTTATGTTCTGGAGAGTCTGTTTTATTGGTTACAGATCATCATTGTACTTTATCTGCCGTTGGTGTTTATTGTGATGCGCAAGGGTTTCGTTACAGCCCTGATGAGGTAATACCTGGTGTTTGGGAAATTACCATTACCGCAAAACAATAACGAAGTGCAATCAAAATCTTGAGGGGTTCTATGAAAGATTTAGAGAAGAAACAACGTTATGTTTATCTCGCAGCATTAATGATGCTGCTTTTTATTGTATTTGTAAGGGGTGGAGCTCGCATCAAAATGAGTCACGATACGTTGCGAAAGCCAGCGACGTCTGAATCGGATGTGATTGTGTTTCTGGTTACATCTGATGATACCCTAGATACCATTGCTGAGCGTCTTGAAGGGCAAGGGATAGTCCGTTCAAAAAAATTCTTCAATAAAGCAATCCAACGATCCACAACGAAAAACATTAAGCCAGGAAATTATTTTTTAGATCGTTCATCAACCTATGAGGAACTTGCAAGCCAATTAACCAATCCGGAAAACAAAGTTGGACGCGAAGTTGATATCACATTTCTTCCTAATGATTGGGCTAAAGATTTTGCATTGAAAATTGGTAGCATTACCAACCTCAAAGTAGATGATATTTTATCGGCTTGGAGTGATCCAGTGTACTTAAAATCCTTAAGCACGGACTATCCGTTTTTAACTGAAGCTGTGTTAAACCCATCGTTAAATGTTGGTTTGGAAGGGTATCTTACCCCTGAAACCTATCGTTTCTTTACCCAAACAACCGTTGATGCGGTTACACGAAGACTTTTAGACCAAACCCTTGCGTTCTACCAAGAACACAAATCTTTATTTGAATCTCAAAAACTCAAGATCCATGAAATCTATACACTGGCTTCAATTATTAATTTTGAAACCGAAAATTTTGATGATATGAAACGGGTCTCCGGTGTATTTTATAATCGACTCCAATCGGAAATGCCCTTACAATCCAGTGTTACCGTCTGTTATGCATTGTATGAATATGAAACGTGGCAACAATGTGAATCGAATACAGATATTGATTCTAAATTTAATACATATCAACATTTGGGACTTCCTATTGGTCCGGTTATGAATCCATCTCAAAATGCCCTCTTAGCTGCAATGGATCCGGAAAGACACCAGTATTATTATTTTGTGGGTGATATGAAACATCATGATGTTTATTTTGCGGAAACGTTATCAGAACATGAGTATAATGTGGAAACATACGTCGATCCATATCGTTAAAAAAGAGCAGTAATTAATCTGCTCTTTTTTAACATTTCGTCGCATCAACTTGATCTTCAATATAACGCATAATTTCCAAGTGTTCTTCCATATTTTCGTCTGTAATATTTTTACGGATGAGATGGTACTCTGACATAAACTCAAATCCTTCAAGTTTAATAATTTTAAGTTGTTTATTATAAACTTCTTTTTTAATAGACATGTAGGGCAAGAATGCCAGGCCGAATCCACGCACGGTTGATGTTTTAATGGATTCAGTTGTATCCAATTCATAAGGGATGCGTAATCTTGATTCATCAACATGACATTTCTCAAGTTGTTGGCTGAGTAACCGACGGCACTTCTGGGACTTCTTCAACATCAATACTTGATATTCATAAAGTTCTTCAACCGTTAAGGTATCTGGAACATCTAAATCCGTACTTGCGACTAGGTAGTATGGATCTTGAATTAAAGGACGACAATAAAGGGATTCATCAAGGGGCGTTCCGATGATAAAACCGATGTCTGCCTTTCCTTCTACAATTTGATTTTCAATTTCAATACTGGACGCGGCTTTCATTTCTAAATCATAGGATTCAAAATTTTCTTTGATGCTGTGGATGGTGCAAGGAAGGGCATAAGCATATACAATTGGTGTTGCCATGATATTAATGCGATGATTTTTATCATGTTTAAGGTTTTCAACTTCTTTGATCATTTTATCGTGACATGAAATCAATCGTGTTGCATATTTTAAAACGACTTCGCCTTCATCCGTGAGCGCCACCCCTTTGTGGGTCCGTTCAAAAAGCGTACAGTCAAGGTGGGTTTCCATTGCTTTGATTTGTTGACTCAATGCGGGTTGAGAGATATTCGCAAGTTCCGCAGCACGTGTGATGCTTTTATATTTTGCGACATCTACAAATGCCCGATAAAAACTAATATTCATGAGGATTCTCCTTGTGTAATTTAGATAATTATATCACAAGGCTCTTGATTTGGTTTATCAACCAATAAGTAATTGTTATGGCATAAACAGATTTTTAAGTGTTTTATCAGAAAAGATATAAACCTTGTGAAATGTGTTGTTTTCTAACAAATATTCCCAATCTTAATATCAAATAAACACACTTTTGAGCTAACTTCGGTATAATAAAAGAAAAAGGAGTCTTTATGGAAAAACAACGCTGCGAGTGGGCGAATCGTAATCCCTTAGAAATGATGTATCACGATACAGAATGGGGTCGTAAGTCTGAAGATGATCGCTATTTATTTGAAATGTTGATTTTAGAAGGTATGCAAAGTGGTTTAAGTTGGACCACGATTATTGCGAAACGTGATGGGATGCGCGAAGCCTTTGTGAATTTCGAACCGGCACGACTTATCCGTTTTACTGAAGAGGATGTAGAACGTCTTGTTTTAAATCCGAATATTATCCGTCACCGTCTTAAAATTCAGGCAGTCATATCCAATGCACACGCGTATTATAAACTCACTGATGAACATGATAGTTTGGCAAAGTTTTTATGGCATTATGTTGACTACAAACCAATCATCAATCATTACAATAATATGTCAGAAGTTCCTGCATCCACACCACTATCAATTCAAATCAGTAAAGATTTAAAGAAACTGGGATTTAAGTTTGTCGGTCCAACGACAATTTATGCTCTCATGCAAGCTGTGGGCATGGTAGATGATCATTTAGAAGACTGTTTTCTTAAAATACATGAATAGGGAAAAAAAGATCCACGTAATCGTGGGTCTTTTTAGGCTCCAAAAAAGAAAATTAAGGAAGCAATCATAAAGGCAATTAAAATCCAGTAGATAAGCATCGCTACCACTTGCTTTTTTGTATCGCTCCATTCTTTCGCATCGACGTAGAAAATCGCAATACATCCGATAACAACTTCAAATAATACTTCTAACATCGTTCCCCTCCCATAATAGATATATTATAAAGCATAGGTTTATGAAAACGTTATCCACTCGTTCATTTTTTAGTGAATTTAAGATATGCGTTCAGGGCATTCACGGTCGTTACGGTTAGATTTTCTGGTAATTCATCAAGGGGAAACCAACCCATACCACCCAATGCGTCGGGTTCCATTAAACATGGATTGCCATCGGTAATGTGTGCAAGATATGTTGGTGCAACAAAGTGTACGGCTTCTTCAATCAAAATATGATTGGTCGCACACAAAAGCTGATCCAATTGGATCTCTAGATTGAGTTCTTCTTTAATTTCGCGTTTTACCGCATCTTCCAAGGTTTCATAGAGTTCAACTTTTCCACCAGGTAAGCTCCAGTGATCTTTTTCTGGACTTTTTTTTCGTAGAACAAGCAAGACTTCTCCTTCTTGCATAATCATGGCACCTACGCCAACACGGGGTTCACTTTGTATCATCACTATCTCCTTGTTATTACTTCAAGTATACCGCATCTTAAATTGTTTGTGAGTGAATATCACGAGTTCGGTCAAGGGTAAACGGTGAGAGGGGTACTTTATCCATGCACTCTTTGGTATAATAATAAGAGAACGTTTCAAGCTTACTTGAAATGAATGAGGAGGATCTATGGACTTAAATACAAAAGTAGAATCAGTTTTTGAAGATTATAAACGTGATTTGGAACGCCTTGTATCCATCGCAAGTGTTCTTGACGAAGAAGGTCAAAAACCATTTGGACAAGAAATCCAAAAAGCACTTGAAGAAGTGTTAGCGATTGCGAAGGAAATGGGCTTTAATACATTTATCGACCCAGAAGGCTATTACGGTTATGCGGAAATTGGTGAAGGTGAGGAAATGTTTGGTGTGTTGGGACACATGGACGTTGTTCCTGCTGGAAATCTTGCATCATGGAATACGAATCCTTTTGAATTGGTTGAGAAAGACGGTATGTTATTTGGACGTGGGACTTCTGATGATAAGGGACCAACTTTAGCCGCTATGTATGCATTGAAAATGTTGTTGGATGAAGGGAAGTCTTTAAACCAACGTGTACGCTTTATTTTTGGTACGGATGAAGAATCCTTGTGGCGTTGTATGAATGCTTATGTTGCGAAGGAAGAACTTCCATCACAAGGATTTACACCTGATTCATCATTCCCTTTGATTTATGCGGAAAAAGGTTTGATTGAGTTTACACTCACAACACATCAAATTACCGACATTCAATTTAATGGTGGGGGTGCATTGAATGCAGTACCTGCTGAAGCATCAACGTCATTTGATGCAGAAGTAGTGAAAGCCTTGGATGAATTGGGTTATCCTTATGAAATTAAGGATGATGTAATTACTGTTACGGGTAAAGCGATGCATGCCCAAGTTGCCGATCAAGGTGAAAATGCAATTACGCATTTAGCTCATGCATTGTATACAGCGGGAAAACGCAGTGAAATGATCGATTTTATTGTGGAAAAATGCTTAGATCCAAATGGTAAACTCATCTTTGGTGATGTTTATGATGATGTATCCGGAAAATTAATGCTTAATGTTGGGAAAGTAAGTTTTAAAGAAAACATCCAAGAAATTGGAATTGATATTCGTTTCCCTGTTACGTATCCAAAAGAAGAAGTCGAAACAAATCTTAAGAAAGCAGCACACGCACATTCTGTTGTCGTGGAATTGTTTGACTATCTAAAATCCATTTATGTGGAAAAAGATTCTGATTTTATTCAAAGTCTCATGGGTGCATATCAAAGTGTTACAGGTGATATGGAATCTGAACCAAAGACAAGTGGTGGTGCAACCTATGCGCGAGCTATGGATAATGTCGTAGCATTTGGTGCCATTTTACCAGGTGGGTTGAAGACAGAACATCAACCAAACGAATGCATTAGTATTAAAGATATGAAAGTTGCGATGGCGGTTTATGCACAAGCATTCTTAAATCTTGTTATTAAATAAATAGAACTTAGTAGGGGAAAATAAAAGTATGAGTGAAACAAAAAAACGTTTTAAAATGCCTACGTCTTATACAATCGTGTTTTTTGCTTTGGTTATCACAGCGATATTGAGTTATGTTGTACCTCAATCCGTTTTTGATAAAGAAGCGGGAAGTATTGTATTTAACGCGGCATTTGGTGAACACGGTGAGATTATCCGTGGTGTGGGTTTAAGACCGTTTGGATTTTGGGATGTCTTAATGGCTCCGATTCAAGGATTTCAAGCAGCAAGTGATGTTGCTATTGGGATCTTATGTGCCGGTGGTTTCTTAAATGTGTTAAATCATGTTGGCGCTTTGGATGCAGGTATTGGTCGTATTCTAGAGCGTTTTGAAGGAAATGTCTTAATTGCAGTGATGATGTTTATTTTTGCTGTATTAGGAACTTCATTTGGTTTCTGGGAAGAAATTACAGCGTTCTCAGTTGTTATTGTGCCAATGTTTGTCCTTGCAGGATATGATGTAATGACCGGTTTGGGTGTTCTCTTTATTGGGGCAACAATTGGTAATATGTCCAGTCTTGTGAATCCATTTTCAACTGGGGCTGCTGTTGCGGCAATTGGAAATCCAGATCTTACAATTGGATCAGGAATTGTATTACGTTCAATTATCTTTTTAGCCCTTTATGTTGTTGGGACGATGTTGATGATTCGTTATGCATCACGTGTTAAAAAGAATCCTGAAAAATCAGTATTGGCTGATTGTGAAGGTGTGAATACACTTGTGGATAAAAATGAATCGCTACCTGAGTTCACGACACAACGTAAATGGTCAGCATTGGTATTGATTCTAATCGTAGTTGTCATCATTCTCGGATACTTCCCTTGGGAAGAAATTGCGGGTGTTGGTGTTGCGAATGCAGTGAATAGTCCATTTACAGCTCTTGCGAAAGTTCCGGTATTGGGATCAATTCTGGGAGCAGGTCATGTTTCAAGACTTGGAACATGGGGCTTTAATGAGTTTGCATTCCTCTTTGTATTGGGTGCATTCTTACTTAAATTTATTAATAAAATGTCTGAGACAGAATTCTTAGATGTATTTATCGATGGAATGAAAGATTTATTTGGTGTTGTGGTTGTGCTTGCGATTGCACGTGGGATTGCAATTATCATGGGAAGTTCAAGCGAAGGAATGTCAATTACCTTTATCTATTGGATTTCAGGAGCATTAAGTGCAGTACCAACATGGGTGTTTGGTTTATTTGCGATTGCATCATATGTTCTTATTGGTGTATTCCTTCAATCCACAAGTGGTGTTGCTGGGATTTCAATGCCAATCCTTGGAGCCGTAGCTTCTGCAGTCTTTGCGGCAAGTGCAATTGGTGAATCGGGTGGTCAAATTATTTTAATTAGTGCCTTTGTGGCCGGAATTACCTTTATGGCTGCGATTTATCCAAGTGCAACGCTGATGGGAACACTTGAGTTTGTGAATGTTCCTTATGATAAATATCTTAAATTCACACTTCGCATTTTATCAGTCTTATTAATTGTCGCTGCGGTTATTATATCCGTTGCCTCCGCAGTTGGATTTGTAAAATAGAACGAGGAAAATACAATGAACCTAAATTTTAAAAAGTTTACAGCAGAACATATTCCTGCTTATTACAGATGGCGTAATGATCCGGAGGTCGCAATTTTTGACCAGTCTCAATTTCTAAGACCGATGTCATTTGAAGAAGTTGAAACATGGAGTCAAATTATGGTTGATGGGATGACTTATGTAATTTGTGATGGTGACAAACCGATTGGAACCTGCGCATTTATGAATCTTGATCAACGTAATCGTCATGCAGAACTTGCGATTGTGATTGGAGACAAAGACTATTGGGGGAAAGGCTATGGGAAACTGATCATGGCTCAACTGATTGAGTGGGGCTTTGAAGGGCTTAATCTTAATCGTCTTTATCTTCATGTGTTTGATTTCAATAAACGCGCTATCGCGCTCTATGAAAAAATGGGGTTTGTTGAAGAAGGAAGAATGCGTGAAATGCTTTATCGCAATGGTAAGTATCACGATGTGCTTTGCTATGGTTTATTAAAATCAGAGTTAAAATAAGAAAAGACGCTAGGAATAGCGTCTTTTTTTAGTAACTTCGATTATTTTTCGAGAATGTAAGATATACTCGAATATTCAAAATTAAAATTGATAAAAAACACAAGAAGAATAATGGTGGAATGGACCAAGAAGCAAAAATCGTCTTGCTTATAAAATCGTAGTAAATTCCAAATGGTATAACAAAATGCACGATAAAGGTAATTACAAAGATTATGAAACATAAAGCGATGTGAAGCTTATAATCTCGATAGAGATCAAATATAGATTCGTGATGCATTGAAATCCCCCCCTTTTGTACTTCTTATTCTACACTGTAATCTTCAAGAATACGTACGGAAAGTTCGATAATAAACTCTTCTTCAGTTTTAACCGTAATCTCATTAATTAGGAGTTTCTCAAAGAAAGCTTCATCGAGATTAAAGTTATGTTTATCAGCATATGTGATCATCGCATCATACCCAACGGATAAGGTATCATACGATCCATGATGATAGTAGGTAAGATAGGTTCCACCAGGCTTTTCATAGAGTTCTACATGATCCAAATCTCCGAGTGAAATTGCATACAAGTAATCCAATTCTCGATATCGTTTTTCAAGAATTGCTTGTTTAGACGTAATAGACCCTACGTAATTCGTAAAGGTGATGCCATTATCAATACAAAAATTAACGTATGCCTTAAGAAAACTATGCGGATCCGAACTAACCGTCTGTCTACTGATAATAAGTGATTCCGGCTCAAGTACTTTGACTTCGCATACATTAGCGCTTGAATGTGCGGCTAAATCCATCAAATCCAGTGTATGTTTTATGAAACTTTGGCTTAGTTTTAATCTCTGGATCTGTTCATCAATTTTTTGGTTTCTTTGTGATAGAATATGAGTAAGGTTCTCGGGGGAACGAACATCCAGATATTCTTTGATATCTGTGAGTGGCATTCCTAAATCTTTAAGGAATGTGATGACAATAAAAGCATAATACTGATGATAGGCATAGTATCGGTAGCCATTTTGATCGGTGAATTCCGGTTTAAATAAATCGATTTCATCGTAGTAAAATAAAACATGTTTCGGTACATGGCATATTTTTGCGAATTGCCCGGTAGTAAGTTTATCCTTTTTTATGCTCATTATGCGTTTTCTCCTTGACTATAAGGTTACCTTATACCTTATTATAGTTCAGTTGCAAAAAAATGTACAGGAGGTAAAACTATGAGATTAATTATTAGATATTTAAAGAAATATAAGATGTTATTTCTATTAAATATTGTCGCAATTCTGGCCTTTGCGCTTGTTGAGTTGGGAATACCAACAATCATGGGAACCATGATTAATGAGGGTGTGGGTACACAGAATATGGACTTAATTAAGAGCCAAGGTTTCTTGCTCCTTGGAGTTGCCATTCTTGGAGGTTTGGGGACAATCTTACTTAACTATACGTCGAGTCGTATTGCTACACGTATCACTCGCGATATTCGTAACGATATGTTTGAAAAATCTCAAGAATTTTCACACTCTGAGTATAATGAAATCGGGGTATCATCTTTAATTACACGTGTTTCTAATGATGTATACCAATTACAATTATTTGTTCAAATGTTATTACGTATGGGGCTGCATGCACCCTTTATGATTTTATTCAGTTCGGTAATGATTTATCGTACCAATCAACGTCTTGCGCTTGTGATGGCGGGAAGTGTTCCTTTTATTCTAATCGTAGTAGGAATTGTTGGTAAATTATCTGGACCCTTAAGTCGAAAACAACAAAAACTTATGGATACACTAAATCGTGTTACCCGTGAGAATATTACCGGTGTGCGTGTTATTCGTGCATTCCGTAAGGATAAACATGAAACAGCACGTTTCCAAAAAATTAATAAAGACTATGCAGATGTATCTAAAAAACTATTCCGTGTTATGTCACGGGCAGAACCACTGTTCTTCTTTATTCTGGAATTATCAGTACTAACCATTATGTGGACAGCATCAGGAATGGTTGAAGCAGGAACTTTGGAAGTGGGTTCGATTGTTGCCTTCTTAGAATATCAATTCCATGCTTTATTCTCATTACTATTGTTCTCAGTTGTATTTATCATGTATCCTCGTGCTGCTGTAAGTGCACGTCGTATTGAAGAAATTTTAAATACAGAACCAATTATTAAAAATCCAGAAAATGGCGTACATGAAGGCTCTGAAGAAACGTCAATTGTCTTTGATCATGTTGATTTCGCATATCCAGATGGTGAAGCGAATGTTTTAGAAAATCTAAATTTTAGTGCTAAAAAAGGTGAAACTATAGCCTTTATTGGTTCTACGGGTTCAGGGAAATCAACTCTGATTAATCTTATCGTTCGTTTTTATGATGTGACTAAAGGTCGTGTCTTGGTGAATGGTGTTGATGTGCGTGAATGGGATCTTTATGCCTTACGTTATAAAGTAGGGTTTATTCCACAAAAATCACTCTTGTTTAGCGGTAGTATTTCTCAAAATATTCGTTATGGGAAAGAATCTGCAGATGATCATGAAGTTGAAGAGAGTGCAGAACTTGCATCTGCTAAGGACTTCATTGAACAAAAACCGGATAAATATAATGAATGGATTAGCGAAGGTGGATCAAACGTATCTGGTGGACAAAAACAACGTCTAAGCATTGCGCGTGCACTTGTACGTAAACCTGAGATTTATATCTTTGACGATAGCTTCTCAGCGCTTGATTATAAGACCGATGCTTTAATTCGAAAGAACTTAAAAGAAGAAACAAAAGATGCAATTATGTTGGTTGTCGCACAGCGCATTAGTTCAATTGTGGATGCAGACCGTATTATTGTATTAAATGAAGGAAAAATTGTTGGACAAGGGACTCATTTAGAATTAATCAAGAATTGTCCAATTTACATTCAAATTGCAGAGTCTCAATTCAGTGAAAAGGAGATGGCAAAGTATGAAAAGTTATAAAAAACTCTGGCGTTTTCTAAAGCCTTATAAACTCAAACTTACAGGAGCGGTCTTATGTCTTCTTGTTGCTGCTGTCTTAACGGCTGCTGCACCAATGATTGAAGGATTTGTGACAACGCAACTTGCAAGTGATGTGAAAGATATTAGTTTAAATGTTGCGGGTGCGCACATTCAATTTGATGTGATTATTCGTATCATTAGTATTCTATTTGTAATTTATGTTACCAATGCATTATCACGTTTATTTCTTCAATACTTAATTTCAGATGCTATTCAATCAGCAGTTTATGATATGCGTATGGAAGTGAAGAAGAAAATGGAGCGTCTCCCTGTAAGTTATTTTGATAAACATTCTGCAGGGGATTTGATGGCACGTATGTCTACGGATATTGAAGCTTTATCAGGTGCTCTCCAGCAATCCTTTTCGCAAGTTGTCATGGCTGTGCTTGGAATTATCTTTGCGGTAATCCTTATGATTTCCATTGACTTTACAATGGCTCTTGTTGGGATTGCGATTATTCCGCTAAGTATTCTTGTTGCGCGTTTTATTATGAAACGTTCACAAGTACTCTTTACTCGACAACAAGAAGTTTTAGGAAACATGTTCTCGGTAGTTCAAGAAAAATTTACGGGTTTTAATGAAATTAAACTTTATAACTATCAAGAAAATGCGACCGCTGATTTCCGTAAAGCTAACGAAGAATTGTGTGAAAACGGATTTAAAGCAAACTTTTTCTCAGGGTTAATGACACCAAGTGTTTCGATGATTACTTATATTGCGATTGCACTTGCTGTTTATATGGGTGCTATTCGTATTATTGAAGGTGCTATGGCTGTAGGAGCTTTACAAGCCTTTATTCGTTATATCTGGCAAGTAAACCAACCCTTATCCCAAATTACGCAAATGGCTCCAACCATTCAAGCATCAATTGCGGCAATGGATCGTGTCTTTGAATATTTGGAAGAACCGGATGATGTTTACGATATTGAAAATCCCGTTGAAATAGATGACTATGAAGGCTCAGTTTCGTTTGAAAATGTCTATTTTGGATACGGTGAAAAACCAGTGATTCAAGATTTATCCGTCGAAATTAAGCCTGGAGAAATGGTTGCGATTGTCGGACCAACAGGTGCTGGGAAGACTACGATTATCAACCTACTCATGCGTTTCTATGATGTAAATGATGGATCAATCAAAATTGATGGTGTCGACATTCGTGATATGAAACGTGACGATCTTCGTTCACTGTTTGGAATGGTCCTTCAGGACACATGGCTCTTTAGTGGAAAAATTAAAGAAAATATTGCCTATGGTAAACCGGATGCAACCGATGAAGAAATCATCGATGCAGCGAAACGAACCAATGTGCACCACTTTATCACAACCTTACCAAATGGTTATGACATGGTATTAAATGAAGAGTCTTCAAATATCTCAAATGGAGAAAAACAATTAATTACGATTGCACGAGCACTGTTAAGTGATCCGAAAATCTTAATTCTTGATGAAGCGACCAGTTCTGTTGATACACGACTCGATGCAATGATTCAAGAAGCGATGGCTGAATTAATGAAAGGTCGCACAAGTTTTGTGATTGCGCACCGTCTTTCAACCATTAAAAATGCCGATAAAATTCTTGTTGTTAAAGATGGGAATATTATTGAAATGGGAAATCATGATGAATTGATGAGTAAAGGTGGTTTTTATGCCGATCTTTATAACAGTCAGTTTGCAGATAACGAAGAATAAGAACTTTAGTTTTGAGACTGTTGACGAATGTCAGCAGTCTTTTTTTATGTCTATAAATTATATTTTGTAGTGGTATAAAATTATTTTATAGGCATAAAAACGTTGTATTGGTAGGCTTTGCGTTATCGTCCTATAATGAAGTCAAGAAATGATAGCGCTATCATTCTTTGTATATTTATTTTTGATCATCCCGACACCGGGAAGATGTCAAAACATAGAAAGGGCACAATATGACAAAAGTAATAGATTACAAGAAGATTCTAAAAGAAACCAATACGGAGCCGAAGTTGTTCCAAATTATGGACGAGAATGGGAAAATCGTCAATAAAGATTACTTTCCAGAGTTAACAGATGAACAGATGGTAGAAATGATGGAGGTGATGGTTTGGGGACGCGAATACAACAATCGTGTAAGCATCCTGAGTCGTCAAGGAATTATTGGAAACTTACCGCCAACTGAAGGACAAGAAGCGGCACAACTAATCAGTCAATATGCATTACAAGAGGGAGACTGGTTGTTACCAACGTATCGTGATGTTCCACCATTGATTCGTCATGGTATTGAAACACGACAAGCAATGAACTGGTATAACGGTCATACAGATGGATTCGCATATGATCATTCAATCAAAGCATTCCCACCTCAAGTTATTATTGGAGCACAGATTATTCAAGCTGCAGGGGTTGGTTTAGGTCTTAAGAAAAACAAAAAAGAAAATGTCGCAATGACTTATATTGGTGATGGAGGAACATCACAAGGGGACTTCTATGAGGGATTAAACTTTGCAGGTGTTTATGATGCACCCGTTATCTTTATCGCTCAAAATAATGGATTTGGTATTTCAGTACCTCGTAGTTTCCAAACAAAATCCGCAACACTCTCTCAAAAAGGGATTGGGGTTGGAATTGCACATCTCTTCGTAGATGGTATGGATCCTTTCGCAGTCTATGCTGCAACGAAAGCTGCACGTGAGTATGCAGTAGCAGGAAATGGACCCGTACTTCTTGAGTTCTTAACATTCCGTTATGGACCTCATACATTAAGTGATGATCCACGTCGTTACCGTGAAAACGAACTTGTAGAATCATGGTTACCGAAGGATCAATTGATTCGTATGCGTAAATTCTTAACTGAAAAAGGACTTTGGTCTGAAGAACAAGAAGCAGCAATTATTGAGAAAACACAAATTGAAGTTAAAGATGCATTGGATGCATCACGTAAACTTCCAAAACAAAAAATATCAGAATACTTGGCAAATATGTATGAAGTGATGCCACCTTCAATTAAAGAACAATATGATCTTTATGTAGAAAAGGAGAACGCATAAGATGGCTGTTAAAAATATGGTAGAAGCAATTACTGATGGACTTGAAGTAATGCTTGAACATGATGAAAAGGTTTTAATTTTTGGAGAAGATGTTGGGAAAAACGGAGGGGTTTTCCGTGCTACCGATGGTCTTCAAGCAAAATTTGGTGAAGACCGTGTCTTTGATACACCGCTTGCGGAATCAGGAATCTTGGGACTCTCAATTGGTTTAGGTGTAGAAGGGTTTAGACCGCTACCTGAAATTCAATTCTTTGGATTTATTACAGAAGCGATTGACTCCATTACCAACCAAATGGCTCGTATGCGTTACCGTACTGAAGGTCAATTATTTGCACCGATTACGATTCGTAGTCCTTACGGTGGTGGTGTTGCAACTCCTGAAATTCACTCAGATAGTTATGAGGGAATGATTGCGCAAATGCCTGGGATGCGTGTTGTTGTTCCATCAAACCCTTATGATGCGAAAGGACTTTTAATTTCATCCATTAAAAGTAATGACCCAGTGTTGTTCCTTGAACACTTGAAATTGTATCGTGGTGAGAAGGTAGAAGTACCCGAAGGAATTTATGAAGTACCGCTTGATAAAGCAAATATCGTTCGTGAAGGAACAGATATCTCGATTGTTTCTTACGGAGCAATGGTGGTGGAAGCACGTAAAGCTGCGGACATCCTTGCGGAAGAAGGCATTAGTGTTGAAGTTGTAGACCTTCGTACTATTGCACCTTTAGATATGGAAACAATCGGAACATCTGTTTCAAAAACAGGACGTGTATTGGTTGTTCAAGAAGCGCAACGTATTGCAGGGGTAGCAAGCCATGTTATGTCTGAAATCAGTGAGCGTTTCTTCTTAGACCTTGTAGCACCTGTATCACGTGTAACAGCACCGGATACAACATATCCATTGCCACAAATTGAGCAAATTTGGTTACCAAATGCACAGGATATCGTTACATCAGCACGCAAATTAGTTCAAGAATATTAGGAGGAACTCATGAATTATAAATTTAATTTACCCGATCTCGGTGAAGGAATCACCGAAAGTGAAATTTTACTTTGGCATGTTAAAGAGGGGGATGTCATCAAAACAGACGATCCACTCTTTGAAGTCCAAAATGATAAAACAACAATCGAAGTACCATCACCTGTAAAGGGAACCATAAAAAAAGTTCTTGTAGAAGCAGGGGTTGTAGCAAAAGTTGGAGATACTCTCGTTGAAATTGAAGTAGATGCTTCTGACGTACCAAAAGATGCGAAGCAAGAAGAGACCCAAATCGAAGAAAAAACAGAAGTAGAAACAAAAGTAGCACCAGTTGTTAGTCAAGGGAAAGCACGCGCAATTCCTTCAGTTCGTAAATATGCACGAGAAAAAGGGATTGATATCGCACTTGTAACGCCAACAGGAAAACATAATACCGTTACAAAAGAAGATATTGATAACTTTACTGGAGAAGCAGTTGAAGTGGCAACGCCACAAGTAACAACACCAAAAGAAGTTGTGAAAGCTCCGGTACAAACAGTGGGTACAGATGGCTTACGTCGTGAAAAAATGACACCAATGCGTAAAGCAACAATGCAAGCAATGGTTCATTCCACATCATCCATCCCACGTGTTACGGTATTTACTAATATTAATGTATCGAAGTTGGTGGAACACCGTGATATGTATAAAGACTATGCGAAAGCAGAAGGTGCACGTTTAACGTATACAGCATATTTTGTGAAAGCAGCCGTAACGATGTTGAAGAAATATCCAATCTTCAATGCGATGGTTGATGCAGAAAAAGGTGAGATCATCTACCGTGATGCAATCAATATCGGAGTCGCTACGAATACCGACGCAGGACTTTATGTACCAAATATTAAAAATGCAGATACAAAAAATCTCTTTGAGATTTCAAAAGAAATTGAAACAAATGCACGTTTAGCTCAAGAAGGAAAACTGCCAATGGATGCGATGCGTGATGGTTCATTCACAATCACAAATGTTGGTGGAATGTCAGCCGACGGTGTTTATTCAACACCAATTATTAATGCTCCTGAAGTGGGGATTTTAGGAACAGCGAAGATTGAAATGGAACCGTATGTTACGGAAGACATGACTGTCGCAATCGCACCATTTATGAAACTATCCTTTACCTTCGATCACCGTATTATTGATGGTGTTGAAGCACAGCATGCTTTAGATGAACTTAAAAAAGTTCTAAGCGACCCTAATAAGCTTGTATTGGAGGGGTAAGAAATGGTAGTTGGAGATTTCGCGAAACAAGCAGATGTCATTGTTATTGGAAGTGGACCGGGTGGCTATGTCGCAGCCATCCGTGCTGCTCAACTTGGAAAAAAAGTTACTATCATCGAACGTGATGAAATCGGTGGCGCATGTCTTAATGTTGGATGTATTCCTTCAAAAGCTATGATCCATGCAAGCAGTGAATATGCAAAAACACAAACAAAAACACCATTTGGTTTAAGCTATGGTAAAACAAGTTTCGATATGAAACAAGCAAAAACTTGGAAAGACCAGGAAGTTGTGAAGACCTTAACTTCAGGCATTGGTGCCCTTTTAAAGAAAAACAAAATCGAAATTGTTAAGGGTGAAGCACACTTTATGTCCGAAGATAAAATTCGTGTTGTAAATGACATGGATGTTCAAACATTTTCGTTTAAAGATGTCATCATCGCTACAGGAAGTAGACCGATTGAAATTCCAGGTTTTAAGTTTGGGAAACGAATTTTAGACTCTATAGGAGCACTAAATCTTGATGAAGTACCAAAATCATTAACCATCGTAGGTGGTGGTTATATTGGCTGTGAACTTGCCGGTGTATTCGCAAATTTAGGAACTGAAGTTACGATCCTTGAAGGGGCACCGAATATTTTACCGCTCTTCGAAAAAGATTTAAGTGCAAATGTTGTGGATCAATTTAAACAAAAAAATGTCACAATCCATACGAATGTGAAGGCTGAATCGGCTAAAGTTGAAAATGATACCGTAACAATCACTTACAGTCAAGATGGTAAGTCCGTTACACATCAATCTGAATATGTCTTGGTAACGGTTGGTCGTAGACCCAATACAGATGATTTAGGACTTGAGTATGCAGGGGTCACAGTTGGCCAACGTGGACTTCTTGAAGTAAACGATCAAGGACTTACTAACGTGGCTCATATTTATGCTATCGGTGATATCATCCCGGGTCCTGCGCTTGCACACAAAGCAAGCTACGAAGCGAAAGTGGTTGCGGAAGTTATTGCCGGACAAACAGCTGGATTTGACTATACCGTAATTCCATCAGTAAGTTATACCAATCCTGAAATTGCAGTTGTGGGGATGAATGCGACAGAAGCAAAAGCTCAAGGCATTCAAGCGAAAGCATTTAAATTCCCTTACGCCGCAAATGGTCGTGCATTATCCATGAATGATACTCAAGGATTTGTTCGTCTTACAGTAGAAACTGAAACAGGATTTATTTTAGGGGCTGAAATTGTAGGAGCACAAGCAAGTGAGTTACTTGCGGAACTTACAATGGCTATTGAATCCCAATTAACGGTTGAGGATGTATCGTTAATAATTCATACACATCCTAGTTTATCGGAAATGATAATGGATACAGCAGAATTGGCTCTGGGTTATCCCATCCATCTCTAGAAAGGGTCATGATGAAAAAAATATTTGATAAAGGATTCGGAATGAAGATACTAAATGGGGTGGCTATTGGATCTGTTGTTGTGTTGATTCCAGGGGCCTTGCTTAATGAGATTTTTAAAGCACTTTTACCCATTTTTCCACAAGGTCAATTTGTTTTAACGGCAACATCGTTTGGAATGATTTTAATGGGTGTTGTAATTGGTGTGGCTGTTTCGATGATGTTTAAGTTTACACCGATTCAAACCGCATCCGTAGGAATGGCAACCGCATTTGCCTCCGGTGGATGGAAACTTGCGGAAGATGGAACGTTTATGCTTAAAGGCAGTGGTGACATCATTAATATGGCTCTTACTGCTACGTTTGCGGTTATCTTAATTCTTGCGGTTGCAGACAAATTTAAAGCTTATGCGATGTTATTAACACCAACTTTAGTATTAATTGTTGCAGGTGGTTTAGGAATGATTACACTTCCATATGTACAGATGATTACCGGTGCTATGGCACATTTAATCAGTAACCTTCTTCAACTTCAACCGCTTCTCATGTCCATACTGGTATCCATGATCTTTGCGATGATGATTGTATCCCCACTCTCTATAGTTGGGATAGCACTCGCAGTTAACTTATCCGGTGTCTGATCAGCAGCAGCTAATGTGGGAATCTGTGCAGCTGCATTTGGACTTGCGATTACAGGTTGGAAATCGAATGAACTTGGAACAAAAATTGCTTTAATGTTAGGTTCGCCAAAAATGGCAATGCCTAATGTTATGAAAAAACCGAAGATTATGATTCCAGTTTTATGTAATGCAGCCTTAAGTGCTATTGTGGTTGTTTTACTTAACCAACAAGGAACTCCAATGTCAGCAGGATTTGGGATTAGTGGACTTATTGGACCCATCAATGCGATTAACCTTGCGGGTGGATGGACTTTAGGTAACATCCTCAATGCTGTGCTTGCTTTTATGGTAATGCCGATTGGACTTGCGATTGTATTTAGAAAAGTCTTTACGGAAGTAAAACCTATTGTCGCAGTGGATGATTATCATATTGAGGTACAATAAATGAAAAATTTTGTAGAATTGGAGGCACGTTTAGTACGAGAACGCATGACGCAAAAGCGTCTTGCGCTTGTATGTGCGGATGAAGTTAATACGCTCGAAGCAGTTATCGATATGGAAGAACGTGGGTATATAAAACCAATTCTTCTGGGAAACAAAGAAGCAATTCAAGACGTAATTCGTGAACACAATCTTGCGGTGAATTATGAAATTATTCATTGTGACAAGCCTCGTGAAGCCGCTCAAAAAGCAGTTGCACTTGCGAAAGCAGGAGAAGTCGATCTCATCATGAAAGGTTTAATTCAAACCAGCGATTTACTATCTGCGGTCGTGAAACGCGAAACAGGGATTCGCGAGCAAAAAGTGCTATCACACGTTGCGCTTGTGGAAATCCCATTCAAAGAAACAATGTATATTATGAGTGATGGGGGCATGATCCCAACGCCTAATTTCGATCAAAAGATAGGAATCATCGAAAACAGTATTCAACTTGCTCATGCTTTAGGGATTGAAGAGCCAAAAGTGGCCTTATTAGATGCTGCGGAGCATACCAATCCTCATATTCAATCCTCCGTTGATTCAGAAACCCTAAGTCAGCGAGAGTGGGAACATGCAATTGTGGAAGGACCAATATCTTTAGATCTTGCAGTATCGAAACATGCTGCAGAGATTAAAAAATGGGATGGTCGTATCCAAGGTGATGCCAACATTCTTATTACCCCAGATATTATAAGTGGAAATATTTTGGGTAAAGTTGGAACACTATTCACCGATGGAAAGATGGCTGGTGTAATTCAAGGTGCGAAAGTACCAATAATCCTTACATCTCGCGGTTCAAATCGTGATGAAAAAATCAACTCAATCTTACTTGCGTGTTCGATTGCGAAAGGAGACTTATAATGTATATTCTAGCCATCAATCCTGGAGCGAGCTCAACAAAATTCGCGTTATTTAATGACGAAGAAGAATTAATGCGTGATGACCTAAAAATACCTTTAGAAAAAGTAGAAGGTTATCACAAATTAGAGGATCAATTGGAAGATCGTTATGCTTCAATTTATGATGCATTGGTTGAACATGGATTCGATCCAAAAAAAGTTGAAATTGCAGTAGGGCGTGGCGGTATTTTGCCACCGGTTGAAGCTGGAGCAATTGCAGTTACAGACACACTCATTGATTACCTCTTACATAAAGCAGAAGTCATTCACCCTGCAAACTTAGGTGCTTCGATCGCTCAGAAATTTGTAGATCAAGCAGAAAACTGTACGGCGTATATTTACGATCCGATCTCCGTCGATCAAATGGATCCGATAGCGCGTATATCTGGGTTAAAGGGTATTGAACGTAAAAGTATTGGACACATGTTAAATTCGCGTGCTGTTGCCATAGAACACGCGAAATCCCTTCAAACTCCTTATAACAAACTCAACATGATTGTTGTCCATGCTGGAAGTGGTATTACCGTCACAGCACACAAACAAGGTCGCATGATCGATCTAGTTGGTGATGATGAAGGTGCCTTTTCACCTGAACGAAGTGGTGGTTTACCCTTACGCCCCTTTATGAATCTATGCTATAATAATGACAAGGAAGCGGTTACAAAACTAACCCGTCATCAAGGTGGTCTTATCTCATATTTTGAGACCAACGATGTCCGAAGTGTCGAAGCAATGATTGAAGAGGGTCATGATGAAGCAGCGCTCGTTTTAGAAGCAATGGCTTATCAAATTGCGAAAAGTATTGGTACACTGAGTACCGTGCTCGAAGGTAAGGTTGATAGTATCGCGATCAGTGGGGGATTTGCACGTTCGAATCGCATGATGAATTGGATTGAAGAACGTGTATCGTTTATTGCACCGGTTGCGATTTATCCGGGAGAATTTGAACTTGAAGCACTTGCTTCGGGAGGATTAAGAGCATTTCATAAACTCGAAACCACTCATTATTTCGAATAGAATTAAGAGGTAACTATGGAAATTAGAGAGTTGAAATACTTTATTGCTGTTATTGAAGCAGGGAGTTTTACTGCTGCCGCAAAAACCTTACACATGACACAACCTGCCCTCAGTTGGAACATCAAACAACTGGAAGCAAAACTTGAGACGCAGCTCATTGAGCGTACTCAAACCGGAGTCAGTGTAACGGAGAGCGGCCAAGTGTTTTACGATGGTGCGAAAGATGTTGTGGCACATCTTAATCGATTAGATCGATTGATGAAGTCAGAAGCACAACGCATTCGTCGTAAAATACGATTTGGGCTTACCATACTTTCTTCCATTAACTACATGGATCAGTTTCAAGGATATGTCGGCAAATATCCACAAGTAGAATTAAATTTTGTCCAACGAGGTTCCAAGGAAATTCAAGATATGCTTATCCAAGATAAATTGGATGCAGCCTTAATTTCAGAACCTATTTACTACTCAAAGCTTGAAGAGAATGCAAAGAGACTGGAAGGATATTACTATGATGTTGGTGTGGTGGTGGCTACGGATCATCCACTAGCTAACTGTGAGCGCCTAACGCTCCGGGATATTATGACGGAATCGTTTGCATTAGTGTCAGATGCTTATGCAATCGGTCAAGAAGTACCGCGTCGTTGCAAAGAACTCGGGTTTATACCTGCAATAAATTATCGTAATGATAACTGGGAAGTTGTTCTAGAACATGTCGCTGCATATGGTTCAGTTACAATACTTCCTGTCGATCTCCAACACATTATTGCACGAGATGATGTGGAATGGATTGAGTTGGATGATGAGATCAGTCGTTTCCATCTTCAACTTGTAATTAATTACGATAAAACGAATGTGGATGAGTACGCAATATTTCAAAATTTATATGAAGAACTTATGGTGAATCATTAAAAAACGAACCCAGGTTATCTTGGGTTCGTTTTTTTACTTGGGCGTAGAAATATGTCTTTTTCGATACGTACTTGGTGACATGGATTCCACATTTTTAAAAAATTGAGAAAAATAGGAAGGGGATCTAAAACCTACAATATCAGATATTTGCGTAATCGATAAGTCTGTATTCACGAGAAGCTTTTTAGCTTCAATCATACGTTTTCGTAAGAGGTAATCGATTGGAGAGAGACCGGTTTGTTCCTTGAATATATGTGACAAGTAAAACTTATTTAAATAGGTGAGTGATGCAAGGCGATCAAGGGTTATATTCTCACGATAATGAAGATTGAGGTAGTGTTCTAAGAAGATACAATCCTTATTTTCACCGCTTTTGGATGTCTCAACATCGAGCAGTGATGTAGTGCGACGCATTGTATTTAAAACTAATACACGCAATAGGTTATCCACAATAAGCTCAGACATTTCATCATGTGACTTTCCGGCCTCCAAAATGGCCTTAATATAGAATAAGATTTCGTGTTTATAATCTTCGTAATTATGAATCGAAACCCCAGGATGTTCATTTTGTTCCATTGAAAATTCGACGCCGTCAATACCTAAAACAATATACTCCAGCCCGCCTTCCGCATCACTACATTCTGTGTGCAAGACATTAGGATTAATGATGATTGGATCATCTGCGTTTATAGGAAGTTTAAGATTATCTGCGAAGCGAAAATAGCCGCTACCTCGTACAACGTACATCAACTCTGAAAACGGATGAGAGTGAAGCGTTGAATGCCAATCTGAATCAAAGCGCGAACTATCGATATAGAGTAATTTTAGTCGGTTAAGACGTTTTGTGAGATCATGTTTCGTTTCCATAAGTACCCCCTACAGTAATTAAAGTATATTATTTATTTAGAAATTAAACAAGATATCATAAGATAGTAACAATATCACGATTGCTTTAATTCCTTATGTATTGTCATAATAATGACATAGGAGGTATGTTATGAAAATACTGAATCAATTTCAACTGGATGGGGATATTGTAAGTTGTGAGCTCTATGGAAATGGGCATATAAATGACACTTATCGGGTTGATACACTAAACGATGTATATATCCTGCAAAGAATTAATACACATGTATTCAAGAAACCAGAGTTGTTGATGGAGAATATAGGTCGGGTGACACGATTTATTCAAGATAAAATAAATATACAAGAAGGGGATTCCTCAAGAGAATCGCTTACGTTAATACCTACATTAGACCAAAGTGATTATGCAGTGGATGAAGGTGGTAACTACTGGCGTGTGTATCGTTTTATACAAAATACTATTTCGTATGATCTTGTTTTAGAAGCAAAAGATTTTTATGAAAGTGGTCGTGCATTTGGAAATTTTCAATATATGTTATCAGACTTTCCTGTGTCATCATTGCACAGTACAATCGAAGATTTCCATCATACACCTAAACGATTCGAGCAGTTTAAAAAAGCAGTAAGTAACGATGTGATGAATCGTAGCCATACGTGTGAAGCCGAGATTCAGTTTATCTTAGAACGAGAATCGTTTATGAATACACTATGGGATTTATATGATAAGGGTTCATTGAAACTAAAAGTTACCCATAATGACACAAAGCTGAATAATGTTTTATTAGATGCGGATAGTGGTGAGGGAGTTTGTGTCATTGATTTGGATACTGTTATGCCAGGATTTGCCTTAGATGACTTTGGGGATTCGATTCGATTTGGGGCCTCCACAGCACTTGAAGATGAACGTGATTTAAGCAAGGTTCACTTTGATCTCGATCTATACCGTGCTTACGTAACAGGATTTATTGAAGGGGCTCAAGGAAGTCTGACGAATCTAGAAATAGAACTGTTTCCTGTAGGAGCGAAAATGATGACATTAGAATGTGGTATGCGTTTTTTAACAGATTATCTTGAAGGGGACGTTTACTTCAAAACGACGGATTCAATGCATAACTTAGCTCGAACACGAACACAGCTTAAATTGGTAAGTGATATGGAAGATTCATGGACGGATATGCAGGCCATCGCGAGTGCATATTGCTTATAATATAAATCAAACTATGAAAAATCATAAAAAAATTATAAACAGCAAGATATCATTAGTTAAGAACAATATCATGAAAGATTAAACGCTTACATTAATTTATAATAAGAGTATCAGGGAGGAACTTTAAATGAAAAAAATGTTAGTAATTTGCCTTACTGCATTGCTTATCCTAACCGGATGTGGAGAAAAAAATGATACTACATCCAATGAGGGTAAAGTTTTAAAAGTAGCGGGATTAAACAGCGGATACGGTACTGAAGGCTTTAAGAAAGTTGTGGAAGCTTTCGAAGAAGCAAAAGGTGACGGTACTAAAGTAGAATTAGTACTTGAAAAAAACATCGCAGAAGTACTACGTCCACAAATTCAATCAGGGGATGTTCCCGATGTGATTTACCTTGCGATTGGTTCAGAAGGTAAACTTACAGATACAATGATCTCGGAAAAGAAAATTATGGAAATTTCCGATATTATGGATATGAATGTGTTTGGAGAATCCGTAAAACTAAAGGACAAAATTAATGTCGGTGTTCAAAACACGATGCGTACAAGTCCATATGGAGATGGAAAGACCTATCTAGCACCTGTATTTTATGCTCCAACAGGACTCTTCTATAACCAAACGTTATTTACAGAAAAAGGGTGGACCGTTCCAGAAACATGGGAAGAAATGTTTGCTTTAGGGGATCTTGCGAAAGCGGAAGACATCGCATTATTTACCTATCCAACAACAGGATATTTTGATGCATTTTTCTCATCACTCTTAAATAATATGGTAGGTTCTGAAAAATTTGAAAAACTTATGAATTATGATCTTGAAACATGGAAAGATCCACAAGTTAAAGAGACCTTTGATTTAGTTGGAAAACTTCTAACATATACACATCCAGATACTGTTGCTCAAGCGAACGGTGAAGGATTTACGAAGAACCAACAATTAATCTTAGATAATAAAGCACTCTTTATTCCAAACGGTACCTGGTTAGCAGGAGAAATGGAAAAAGCACCTCGTGCTGAAGGATTTAAGTGGGGCTTAACAACAGCGCCCGTTCGTACAAAGGGTGATGCTACTTATGCAACCACCTTTGCGGAAGAAATGTATATTCCAGAAGGTGCGAAGAATGTAGACTTAGCAAAAGAATTCTTAACCTTTGTTTATTCCGATAAAGCCGTTGAACTCTTTGCGAATAACGGAAATGCAATTCAACCGGTTAAAGGTTCATCGGACTTGATCACTGATGAACAAACAAAAGATTTCTATGCAATTTATGGTCGTGGTGTTATTGCTTCTAGCGTTGGTTTTGCAGCAAAAGATCCGGTAGAAGGTGTTGATTTAACATCTGGAGATGGAATCTTATACGGAACCGTTAATGACGTTGTATCGGGCCAAAAAACAGCAGATCAGTGGTATCAAGAAGTTCTTGATGCAGTTTCCAAATATCAATAATTAACAATAAAGTATTTGATGTTTAAGGAGCGATGACATACGTGTTATCGCTCTTCTATTAAGAAGCCTTGAAATGGAGTGGTAATATGAATAAGAAAAAGGCAAAAAGACGGTTTGTAATTGGATGCTTAACCCCAGCACTCGTACTAATTGGGATCTTTATGGTTTATCCGACGATAAATATCTTTATGATGTCGCTTTTTAAATGGGGTGGATTATCCAGTACTAAAACCTTTGTAGGATTAAATAACTTTAAGATATTATTCCAAGATCTAAAATTTATTCAAGCAGTTCAAAATTCCATTTTACTCATTGTCATTGTGACAATTGTGACGTTTGGATTTGCAGTTGTGTTTGCGAACATTCTTGTGCGTGAAAATGTAAAAGGAAAAGGATTCTTTAGAGTTATCTTCTATATTCCTAACATTCTATCCGTAGCAATTATTTCCGCAATCTTCGCACAAATCTATGCTGTCGATCAGGGTGGTTTGTTGAATAGTGTTATTCGAATATTTAAACCGGAAACATGGAAAAACATTCAATTTCTAGGCGATCCAAATATTGTCTTATATGCGGTATCAGGGGCAATGATATGGCAAGCGATTGGTTATTACATGGTAATGTATATGGCAAGTATTAGCAGTATTCCAGAGCATTTGTATGAGTCAGCGAAAATTGAAGGGGCATCCCGAACCCGTCAATTCTTCCAAATCACACTACCATTAATCTGGTCGAATCTCCGAACTACCCTAACGTTCTTCATTATTAGTACCATTAACATGAGTTTCTTATTTGTTAAGGTGCTTACCAGTGGAGGACCAGGTGGATCAAGTGAAGTATTTCTAAGTTATTTATACAAACAAGCATACGATAATGCTTCATATGGATATGGAATGGCGATTGGGGTCATGATTTTCTTATTTTCATTTGCACTATCCGCAATTGTGAATAAGATTACTGAACGCGATCCAATCCAGATGTAGGAGGGTTTATGAAAAAACATAAGAGCATGAGTGCTGAGAAAGCATATAAGTTATTTATCTATGTTGTCCTAATCGCATTAACCATTTCTATAATTGTACCAATCGGGTGGGTATTTCTTGCTTCGCTCAAAGAACCTTCTGAGTTCTTTATGAATCCATGGAAATTTCCACAGAATCCGAACTTTAATAATTTTGTGGTCGCATTCAAAGAAGCTAAGATGGGAGACTACTTTCTTAATTCTATTTATGTAACTGTTTTAGGAATCGTATTACTGCTAATTACTGCGTTACCTGCAGCCTATGTTTTAGCGCGTTTCGATTTTAAATTTAAGAAACAAATTAATGGATTGTTTATGGCCGGATTGTTTATTAACGTAAACTACATCGTGATACCAATCTTTTTAATGCTTTTAAAATGGAATGAGGGCAGTAAATCAGTTTTAAACATGAGTTTATTTATTAATAACCGTTTTACACTAGCCGTTGTTTATGCGGCAACTGCACTTCCATTTACGGTTTACCTTCTATCCGGATATTTTAAGACATTACCAAAGGCATTTGAAGAAGCCGCTTCAATTGATGGTTGTACATATTTTCAGACGATGACAAAAATTATGATTCCTATGGCGAAGCCAAGTATTGTAACGGCGATCCTCTTTAATTTTCTATCGTTTTGGAATGAATATATCATTGCATTAACGTTAATGCCTGGAGCACAAAAAACATTACCTGTTGGATTAATAAACTTACAACAGGCAGCAAGAGGGGCTGCAAACCCTGGACCTCTCTATGCGGGGTTGGTTATTGTTATGTTGCCAACACTTATCTTATATATATTTGTACAAAGTAAGCTTACTCAAGGGATGACCTTGGGTGGCGTTAAAGATTAGGAGATTTATATGAAAAAGAATATAGGGCGTGTAACACTTCCTAGTGAGAATAATTTCCTTGATGAAACCAAGGACTTAATGGACCGTTGGGGAGCTGATGCCTTGCGTGATAGCGATGGAACGAAATTAGATGATGACTTAAAAAATCTTGAAGCGAAAATATATACTACTTATTTTGTAGCACGTGGACAGAATGAATTTGCGTTACAACATATTACGGAGGCACAACAAATCTTCTTGATGAGTGACTACCACCTAGCGGTAGAAAGATATCTTGAAATTTCATTTATGACAGGGTATCTACGTGAACAACTTACTCCAGACTATGATCACGATCCTAAAGTTTGGTGGCAAGTTATCGATCGAACACGTGAGGAAGTAGTTGATGGAACGCAATGGGATTTTGATTCAGACCGTGATGTTGTCATGATTAAGAATGCAGAACCGTTTCATGAATATACGGTTAATTTCCTTTGTTATATGATTTGGGATCCAACCCAAATGTATAACTACATCACAAACGATTGGAAAGATCGGGAAAAAGAAATACCATTTGATGTGCGACAACCACACTCTCAAAAATTTATGATGGATACCCTTAAAAACTTTCTCGAAACCAATCCAAAAACGGATGTGATTCGTTTTACAACATTCTACTATCACTTTACTTTATGCTTTAATGATAAACGAAAAGAAAAATTTGTAGATTGGTTTGGCTATGGTTCAAGTGTTTCCCCAAGGGCTTTGGAAGCATTTGAAAAAGAGCGTGGCTATCGTTTAACGGCTGAGGATTTTATCAGAAATGGATATTATAATTCGACATTCTGCATTCCAACAAAAGCGTATAGAGACTATATTGACTTCCAACAACAGTTTGTAGCCCGTCAAGCTAAAGCAATGGTTGATTTGGTTCACTCATACGGTAAAGAAACCATGATGTTTTTAGGCGATAACTGGATTGGAGTGGAACCCTATGGAAAACATTTTCATACAATCGGCCTCGATGCTGTAGTAGGAAGTGTTGGTGGAGGTATGACCTTGCGTCTTATTTCTGACATTCCTCATGTGAAGTATACTGAAGGTCGCTTTTTACCGTATTTCTTCCCAGATACTTTTTATGAAGGAAATGATGAAGCAATCTTAAAAGAAGCAAATGATAATTGGATATCAGCACGTCGTGCGTTAATGCGAAGTCCCCTAAATCGTATTGGTTACGGAGGGTATCCAAGTCTTGCCTATAAATTTCCTGATTTTGTTGATTACATCTCTAAAACCGCCAATGAATTTAGAGGGATTATTGATAAGATAGAGAATGTGAAGCCAATGACTAAAGCAACAATTGGAATTATGAGTGCTTGGGGATCACTTCGTAGTTGGCAAAACTTTATGGTTGCACATGCATTACACTATAAACAAATTTACTCTTATATTGGAATTTTAGAGTCGCTCAGTGGTATGGATGTCGATGTTCGTTTTTTAAGTTTTGATGAGATTAAATCGGGTATACCAAGTGAAATTGATGTGCTCATTAATGCAGGGGATGCGAAAACTTCATTTTCAGGCGATGTTGTTTGGAACGACCCAGCATTTGTAGCGATGATTCGAAAATGGGTTTACGAAGGACATGGTTTTATCGGTGTTGGGGAACCGAGTGCTTTTGAAAAAGGAGGACATTTCTTCCAACTTCATGACGTTCTAGGTGTAGACAAGGAACTCGGATTTACCTTGTCCACAGATAAGTATTTTAAAGAGGTGCTTTCAGATCATTTTATTACTCATGATCTTGAGAATGACTTTAATTATGGGGAAGCTATAAATAATGTGTATGCTCGAACTGCGGATACTGAAATAATTAAGTTGGATAATGAGAACGTAACCATCGCAGCTAAATCATTTGGTAGAGGTCGTGGTGTGTATCTTTCAGGACTTCCATACAGTTTTGAAAACACACGTATTCTATATCGATCAATTTTTTATGCGATGAATAAAGAAAATCAAATGAAACGTTACTTCGCTTCCAATATACACTGTGAAGTGAATGTTTATCCACAATCAGTAGCATTATTGAATAATACGCATGAAACGCAAAAAACGATATTCTATGATGGTTTAGGTAAAGGGCAAGAGATAACCCTTGAGCCATCGGAAATTAAGTGGGGTGAACGCAATGAAGAAACTGTTGAATGGTCTTATTAATGTAGGTGTGTTTATCTTGGGTATTTGGATGGTAATTCATTTCCAAAAAACCATTTCAATGCAATCATTATTCATGATGATTATTGGTTTGGGAATGTTACTGTATTTGCTCTATCGATATAATAAACGTTTTCTTTAGAGTATTAAAATAACACCTGATGAGACAGGTGTTATTTTGGTCTAGAATAGGACTTTAGAAGGATAAAATATGGAATCTATAAATGAAATAGTTAAAGCATTTTATTTGAGTGGAGATGTAAAGGAAATTGTTCCATTTGGAAATGGACACATTAATGATACTTATCGCGTAGTTTGCACCCAGGGAAGCTATGTTTTACAGAGAATTAATCATGAAATATTTTTAGACCCGAATGGACTTATCGACAATATTGAAAAAGTAACAAAACACATTCGTCAAAAAGTAATAAAACGTGGTGGGGATCCAAGTCGTGAGGTTTTAGATCTCATACCAACAATTCATGATAATTATGTTTTTAAGAGTGAAATGGGTGATTTTTGGCGTGCTTATAATTTGATAGAAAATTCGAAATCATTAGAACGTGTTGAAAATAGTGAGGATTTTTATCGAAGTGGTGTTGCCTTTGGATCGTTCCAGAAAGATTTAGAAGATTTTCCGGTTGAATCGTTAAATCTGACGATTCAAGATTTCCACAATACACCCAAACGATACGAGGATTTCATTAAATCGATTGAAATAAACAAATCAGGTCGAAAACATTTAGTATCTGAAGAAATTAAATTTGTGCTTAAATATCAAGACTTTGTAGAAACTTTATGGAATTACTATAATCAAGGACTTTTACCACTGAAGGTAACACATAATGATACGAAACTTAATAATGTTCTTCTGGATAAAGATTCAAATGAGGTGTTGTGTGTTGTGGACTTAGATACGGTTATGCCAGGGTTTTCTTTGGATGATTTTGGGGATTCGATTCGATTTGGTGCAAGCACTGCATTGGAGGATGAGAAAGACCTGTCAAAAGTGCACTTAAGCATCCCTTACTATGAGGCATATGTGGACGGGTTCATTACTGGTGCTGATGGAAGTTTGTCTGATCTAGAAATAGAACTCTTTCCAGAAGGTGCCAAAATGATGACACTTGAATGTGGCTTGCGCTTTCTTAAAGATTATATTGATGGAGACACTTACTTCAAAACAAATTATCCAGATCACAATCTAGTAAGGGCACGTACACAGTTTAAATTAGTGCGAGAGATGGAAAATTCATGGGACACGCTCAAAAAAATTAGTGAGGACCGTCTAAAAGTGTAATTATGAAACTTCTAACTGAAAACTATGAATTTTAGGTGATATCGGTTACAATGATTACTATATAAAAAGAAGGTGACATAATGATACGATTAGCTACGCCCGATGATTTAGAGGCAATTCGTTTGATTGCTTCGATTACATGGAAAGAAGCGTATAAGGATTTAATCCCACTGGATATTATTAATCGTTTTATTGAAGATGCTTATTCGCCCACAGTCCTTGAGCGTCGAATTGAAACGACAAAGCTTGTGGTAGCAGTTCAAGATGATTATATTGTTGGATTTGGAAACTATGAGATTCGTGACAATGATTTATATATTGTTGCATTGTATGTACTTCCTACACATCAACGTGCAGGTGTAGGATCGGAATTACTTTCATATATTGAGAAGAATGTTCCAGACTCTATTAATCAAGCATATGTTGATGTAGAAAATGGTAATGTTAGCGCAGAGTCATTTTATAAGAAATATGGATTTGTCCAAAAAATATGTATTCCAGATACACTGTACGGTTACCCACTCAAAACTTTACGTATGGTTTATGAAGTAAAACGTTGATGATTCAACGTTTTTTTATGAACTTTTGAATACAACCATGCTATGCCAATAACCAATGAAATAATCGTCTTTGAAGCAAGGTGGTAGAAAAGGATATTTGTGTGTATCTTGATTAATGGCAAAAATGAATTGTGAAAAAAGTGAGGATGTTAATGACAAACACTGTAATTATAGAGTGAAAAACACCACGAACAAATAAAACACCTTGTTATGACAAAGAAAGCGAAGTGTGAGCAAAAAGTTCTAATAACACGATAAAAACGAAGATTTAATCGATATAAGATAAACATATTATGAAAACCAAAGCAAATACTTAGAGTTGATTATACTTCTATGTTATCGTGTAAATGCGTGCTTACGGAATGGGGAGGGGAATTAAATAAACGCAACACTTTAGTATGGATAAGAAAAGGAGTATTTTATGATGAAAAAAAATAAACTATTAAACAAGATTATGACAATTGCATTAACATTTGTCTTGCTCGTTACAAGTATTTCAATGAATCAAAATTATACAATATCTGCACAAGAGACAGAGGAATTGTTTCCATTCCGAGGCAATAAATTACAAAACCCCTATCTACGATACGGTATTACTGATAAGACTATACCCAATTGGAAAATTACGTCCACAAATAATGTATATGGTGGAGAACAACAAGGTGTAATAAACACGAAAGTGGTTGATGGTTTTAGAGATGTCGGGAAACCTAATTATTTAATCGGTGAAAAAAACAATACTGACCAAACTGTATTTAAATCAAAATCAACAAAAGAAGCAAGTGCAACAACTGCGGAAAATGTTGCATTTATTTTGTTTGGACAAACCGTCCAACTTCAATCCGGATATGAGTATTACTTCCGAGCAGAACTTAAAAGTTCAAAAGGTACTAATAAAGGGGTATTAAACATTTATCCAAATTCTGCTACTTCAGGAGGGAATGTACTTCGTTCTCAAGCTTTTGAAGTCTCAAATAAAATGCAGATTGTAAGTGTACCATTTACGGCTGAAGGTAATGGGGAAGTAACGGTCTCTTTACGTCATTTTGCGAATAAAGACAAAAATACAAACCTAGAAATTCATCGTATGGGATTCTTTTTGAAAGATGACTATTTAATTCAAGAGGATACGCATGCACTATTTAATGATAGTGAGTTTACTGAGTTGGTTGGGAAAGATACCAAAGAAATTCAGAAAAACATTGATGCAATCCGAGCTAAAATTACTGCATCAGGAAACCCTTATGCAAGTGATGTTAAAGCATATGTAAACGACTTACTTGATAAGGCTCAAGCGTTATTAGATCATGCAAAAGGAATTGAGAAAGCGATTAAGGATACTTTTGAAAACTTTGATGAAAAAGTATTAAAAGGCGATGTAACTCAAAACACAATCGATGAACTGAAAAACAACATTGGTGAAGTATCAAGTCCTGGACTTAAAGAAAAACTAACTAATGATTTAAAAGAAGTTGAGCGTGTTTATGAATTGCAAGAGTTAAAACCAGTTCTTAAAGATGAACTTGAGAAGAAAGCTAATGAAGCAATCAAAAAAATTGAGGACTTAAAAAACGTATCTGAGTCTGAGAAAAAAGAAAAAATTGAAGCTATTCAAAAAGAATTAGAGACTGGGAAGAAGGCTATCGAAGACGCGAAGACGCGTGAAGATGCTACGGATGCAAAGGATACATCAGCTGGAAACATTGATAAAATTGTAAGCGATGTAACTCTTGTCGATCGTAAAAACGACTCAAAATCTGATCTTGATAAAAAAGCTGAAGATGCTAAGAAAGAAATCGATAAGTTACCAAACTTAACGGATGATGAAAAGCAAAAAGCTAAAGATGACATCGATCAAAAAACGCAAGACGGAAAAGATGCAATTGATCAAGGAACGACACCAAAAGATGTTGAAGATGCAAAAAACACAACGGATACAGCGGTGAAAGAAATTGTCGATCAAAGTACATTACAGGATGCAAAAAATAAAGCGAAAAAAGAATTAGAAGCAAAAGCCGATGAAACAAAAAAAGCGATTGATGCACTTCCTGGAATTTCCCAAGAGTCAAAAGATAAAGCTAAAAACGAGATCGATAATGCACTAAATAAAGGTCTTGAAAATATTGAAAAAGGTAAATCTATTGAAGATATTACTAAAGTAGTAACAGAAACTTCAAAAGAAATGGATGCCATTAAAGATGCACTCATTAAAGAAAACAATGATACAATCGATGCTTTAATTAATGATAAAAAGTCAAGTCTTGATGCAGAAGCAAAAAAAGCAAAAGAAACAATCGATAAACTTGAAAACTTATCGCAAGACGAAAAAGATGAAGCAAAGAAAGTAATTGATAAAACTGTTAATGATGCTTCAAAAGAACTTGATAAAGCAACAACACCATCAGATATCGACTCAATTTATAATCAAGGTAAAGATACTATCGGTAATGTTGTTGTAAAAGCAGAACTAGATGATGCAAAGACTAAAGCTATAGCTGATTTAAATGCTAAAGCTAAAGAAGTCCGAAAACAAATTGCTGATAAGCCGGCATTAACCGATCAACAACGTAAAGAAGCAAATGATGAAATCAACAAAACTCTCGCAGATGCAACTAAGCGTATTGAAGATACAGCGGTTCTTACGGATATTCCTGAAAACTTAAAAACAGGAATCGATGAATTAGATGCAATTGAAAAAAAATATGAAGCAAAAAACACTGAAAACTTAGACAAGAAAAAAGAAGATTCTAAATCAGAGCTTGATAAAAAGTCTGAAGATGCTAAAAAAGAAATCGATAAGTTACCAAACTTAACCGATGATGAAAAGCAAAAAGCCAAAGATGAAATCGATCAAAAAAATCAAGACGGAAAAGATGCAATTGATAACTCAAACGATCCTAAAGACATTGAAAAAGTTGTCGATACAACTGATAAAGGGATTAAGGACATCGTTGAAGACAATGTGCTTCTAGATACTAAAAATAAAGCTAAAAACGATCTTGATAAAAATGCGGAAAATGCTAAGAAAGAAATCGATAAGTTACCAAACTTAACGGATGAAGAAAAGCAAAAAGCTAAAGATGACATTGATCAAAAAACGCAAGATGGAAAAGATGCAATCGATCAAGGAACGACACCAAAAGATGTTGAAGATGCAAAAAACACAACGGATACAGCGGTGAAAGAAATTGTCGATCAAAGCACATTACAGGATGCAAAAAATAAAGCGAAAAAAGATTTAGAAGCAAAAGCTGATGAAACGAAAAAAGCGATTGATGCACTTCCTGGTCTTTCCCAAGAAGTAAAAGACAAAGCTAAGGTTGAAATCGATAATGCATTAAATAAAGGTCTTGAAAACGTAGAACTTGGTACGTCAACTGAAGCAATTAATAAAGTTGTAACAGACACAAAAACCGAAATGGACGCTATTAAAGATGCGCTCGTTAAAGAAAATTTCGAAACGCTTGAAAAACTTAAAGATGACAAGAAAGCAAGTTTAAACGCAGAAGCTGAGAAGGCAAAAGAAAAAATCGATAAACTTGAAAACTTATCACAAAACGAAAAAGATAAAGCGAAAAAAGAAATTGATAAAACGGTTAATGACGCTTCTAAAGCTCTAGATAAAGCAACAAAGCCATCAGACATCGACTCAATTTATAATCAAGGTAAAGATGATATTAGTAATGTTGTTGTTAAAGCAGAGCTTGATGATGCAAAAATCAAGGCTATTGCAGATTTAAGAGCAAAAGCAGAAGAAGTTCGTAAACAAATTGCTGATAAACCGTCACTTTCAAATCAACAACGTAAAGAAGCAAATGACGAGATTAACAAAACTCTTGCAGATGCAATTAAGCGAATTGAAGATACTGCGGTTATAACGGAGATTCCTGAGAACTTAAAAACAGGTATCGATGAATTAGATGCAATTGAAAAAAAATACGAAGCGAAAAACACAGGAAATTTAGACAAGAAAAAAGCAGATTCTAAATCAGAACTTGATAAAAAAGCAGAAGATGCTAAAAAAGAAATCGATAAATTACCAAACTTAACGGATGAAGAAAAAAATAAAGCTAAAGATGATATCGATCAAAAAAATCAAAACAGCAAAGATGCAATTGATAACTCAAACGATCCTAAAGAAATTGAGGACGCGATCGATACAACCGATAAAGGGATTAATGAGATTGTTGATGACAACAAGCTTCTCGATTCCAAGAATGAAGCTAAAGACGATCTCGATAAGAAGGCTGAAGAAGCTAAAAAAGAAATTGATTCGTTACCAAACTTAACGGATGAAGAGAAAACCAAAGCTAAAGATGATATCGATCAAAAAAATCAAGAAGGAAAAGATGCAATTGATCAATCAAAAGATTCTAAAGAAATTGAAAAAGTGATTGATACAACGGATAAAGGAATCAATGAGATTGTTGATGATAATAAACTTCTCGATTCCAAGAATAAAGCTATAGACGATCTTGATAAAAAAGCTGAAGATGCTAAGAAAGAAATCGATAAGTTACCAAACTTAACCGATGATGAAAAGCAGAAAGTTAAAGATGATATTGATAAAAAAATTCAAGATGGTAAAGACGCAATTGATCAAGGTACGACACCAAAAGATGTTGAAGATGCGAAAAATACAACAGACAAAGTAGTGAAAGACATTGTTGATCAAAGCACGTTACAAGATGCAAAAAATAAAGCGAAAAAAGATTTAGAAGCGAAAGCAGATGAAACTAAAAAAGCGATTGATGCATTACCGGGACTAACTCAAGACGAAAAAACTAAAGCTAAAGCCGAAGTAGATAAAGTCTTAAAAGAAGGTCTTGATTCAATTGACTCTAGTTCGAAAATTGATAAGATAAATAAATCTTTAAATTATTCAATTAATGAAATGGACAAAATTGTTAAGAATTTAATGAAACCACAACCGGTTCTTCCTGCAGCTGGAATTACTGCAAGCAGTATTCGTTTATACGGACTACTATTGAGCCTTGTTGGTATGTTAATCTTTGTAATTCAAACAAAGAAAAATCGTTATAATAACTAAATAATTTAATATAAAATGTATTAATAGCCGAAACTCATTACTTTAACTGAGTTTCGGTTTTTTTTATGAATTTCAAACTCTTTATTAGCAACTTTCAACATTTTAAGTGTGTAAAATATCGTACAATATCACCCAAAACACTTTGACACCCATAGGTGCATTTGTTATTATTAATACATAAAGGGAGTAGAAGCCTATTCTTTAGGTCCACAGTTTCGTCAACACGACTTTAGAGTCCGGAACGTGTATAAATTCGAGACTTTATCCAAGTTTTTTTAGGCACGGATAGGGTCTTTTTATTTTACTTACTATCCAATGTATAAGGAGGAAGCCTGTGAAAGATACAAAATGGTACGCAAAGTCACTTGAAGAAGTGGCAGCAAAGACGGATATCGTCAAAGGATTAACGGATGCGCAAATTGAGGCATCACGTGAGAAATATGGGATGAATAAATTGGCTGAAGCAAAGGGACGTAGTTTTATGATGCGTCTATTGGATCAGTTTAAAGACGTAACAATCATTATTTTACTTGTTGCTGCTTTAATTAGCGGTATTGTGGGGGAACATGCAGATGCGATTTTAATTTTCGCAATCGTAGCATTGAACGCACTTATTGGAATGATTCAAGAAGACAAAGCTGAGAAGTCCCTTAAAGCACTTCAAGATATGTCTACCCCAACCGCAAAAGTAATTCGCGGCGGTGAAGAACAAACAATTAATTCGAATGATGTTGTTGTTGGAGATTTGATTGTAATGGATGCAGGGGATTTAGTGCCTGCCGATTTACGAATTGTCCAATCAAATTCCTTAACTGTACAAGAAGCATCTTTAACAGGAGAATCTGTCCCTGTTGAAAAACATGCGGATGTTGTATGTGCTGAAGATGCGGTCTTAGGAGATCGTAAAAATATGGCATATTCATCCGGAATGGTGAGTTATGGTCGTGGGCAAGGAGTTGTCGTTGCTGTCGGTATGGACACTGAAGTAGGTAAGATTGCTACGATGCTAACCGAAACAAAATCAGATCCGACACCACTGCAACAACAATTAAATCAACTGGGTAAAATCCTAGGCGTTGGAGCGATTATTGCTTGTGGAATTATTCTCCTTGTTGGTGTATTGAATAATCATGATTTCTTACAAATGTTCTTAACAGCGGTTTCTCTAGCGGTCGCAGTTGTTCCCGAAAGTTTGCCAGCTGTTGCTACAATTGTTTTAGCACTTGGTGTTCAACGTTTAGTTGAACGTCATGCAATCGTTCGTAATTTACCATCTGTTGAAACGCTTGGTTCCGCAACGGTTATCTGTTCAGATAAAACTGGTACTTTAACACAAAATGTTATGACGGTAAAAGAATATTGGACTGAAAGTGAAGTGAATGAATTATCACGTGGTTTATTACTCTGTAATGATGCACGTAAGGTCGATGGAAATTGGCTTGGAGACCCAACTGAGACAGCACTATCTGCATGGGCAGAAGCGCTTGATCTTGATGCTGTTGGCTTGATTCAAAAGCATACACGATTAAATGAGGTTCCTTTTGATTCAGGACGTAAACGTATGAGTACCATCAATGATATTGATGGGGATGCTACAGTATTTGTAAAAGGTGGCGTTGATGAAGTTCTTGCCGTTGTAACACAATACCAAGATGAAAATGGTGTTCGTGCAATTACTCAAGAAGATATTGAACGCATTCAAAAAAATAATCAAGAAATGGGTGTCAAGGCACTACGCGTTCTTGCACTTGCTAAAAAATCTGTTTCAAATACAGACTTAGAAGCAACCGAAATTGAAAGTGAATTAACATTTGTTGGATTGGTAGGGATGATCGACCCTCCACGTCCTGAAGTTACAGAAGCAATTAAAACAAGTAAAAAAGCGGGTATTCGGGTCGTAATGATCACGGGTGACCATGCTGTTACCGCATCTGCAATTGGTCGTGAAATTGGACTCCTTGAGGATGGACAACGTGTTATTTCTGGAAAAGAATTAGATGCAATGACGGATGATGAATTGTTTGAACAAGTTCAACATATTGGCGTGTATGCACGTGTTTCTCCAGAACATAAAATGCGCATTATTTCCGCTTGGAAACGTCATGGTGATATCGTGGCGATGACAGGTGATGGTGTTAACGATGCGCCTGCCCTAAAACGTGCTGACATTGGTGCAGCAATGGGTATTGTTGGAACGGAAGTTGCTAAAGGTGCAGCGGACATGGTTCTAACAGATGATAACTTCGCAACAGTAGTAACTGCAATTGGTGAAGGTCGTCGTATTAAAGATAATATTATGAAAGCAATCTCTTACTTACTATCATGTAATGTTGGAGAATTGTTACTGTTATTAATCGCGGTACTCCTTGACTGGGATGCACCCCTTCTACCAATTCACTTATTATGGATTAACCTTGTAACGGATAGTCTTCCAGCATTAGCACTTGGTGTAGATGGTGCAGAAGATGGTATTATGGAACGTCAACCGGACCGTACAGGCTCACTTATCAGTAAATCAATGCTTTGGCGTATTGGGTACCAAGGTGCTGTTGTAGGGGGAGTTGCACTTTTCGCTTACATGTACGGTGCAGGTCGTCTATGGGCTGTTGGTGATACTGAAACAGGTACGACAATGGCATTTATCGTATTAGCATTCTCACAATTAATCCATTCCTACAGTATTCATTCAAGTGAAAAATCAGTATTCACATCATTCTGGAAAAATAAATACCTCATCATGGCAACGCTCATTAATGGGCTCATGATTCTTGCGGTATTATTCATTCCGGTTCTAAACGATTTATTTAAACTTGGAACACTTGATGGACATCACTGGATGATTGTTGTTGTGTTGATGTTTGTACCAATGATTATCGTTGAAATTATGAAACTACTTAAACTTAACGGTAAACATTAATTAAATTGAATAACCAAAGAGAGGAATATCCTCTCTTTTTTTATGGAGATAAGACCACTTTCACCTTTAAATAGAAGGGTCTATGTTATAATAGGCCTATAAAAAGGGGATGGGTTTTTGATATGCACATAACGAAAATCTTTAATAATAATTGTGTCGCTACATTTATCGATGGAGAAGACATGGTTGTTACGGGTTCAGGAATCGGTTTCCAACATAAAATAGGGGACGAAATTGATGCTTCGCGCATTGAAAAGATGTTTAAAGTGGTTCGTGATAGCCAAGATGACTTTGAACAACTTCTTAATAAAATACCAGTGGATTATTTTGAAGCCACGCGAGCGATTGTGGAATATGCTCATTCTGTTTTGGATATATCACTGAGTGATACGATAAACGTGGCACTTACAGATCATATCTACTATGCAGTACTCAGATCAAAAGAGGATGTTGAATTGCCAGGACTTTTTACGGAAGAAATTAAAATGTATTATCCTGATGAATTTAAAGTAGGCACATGGGCTTTGAATTATATTAATAAACGCTTCGAGGTAACACTTCCTGAAGATGAAATCGGCTATCTCGTAATTCACATCGTTAATGCAAGTAATGGGAATATATCGCATCAAGCTCAAAATACCATGATGTTTCTAAAAGATGTTATGGCGATTGTTCAAAGTGAGTTGGGTATTGAGATGAATACCAGTCAACCTGCGTATACACGTCTTGCAACCCACCTAAAGTATCTTGCACAACGGATTATTGGAAATCAAAGTTCCAGTCATCCATTTGATGAAAGTATTGGTGAACTGAATCTATTTATTGCAGCGAAGTTAAAAAAATATAACGATTGTGTCGCAAAGATTAATCAATACGTCAATACACGATTTGACTATGAACTCTCGATGGATGAACGCATGTATCTTGCAATACATCTTTACCAAATTATGAAGAATGAAAAAAACCGGTAGCGATACCGGTTTTTTTATAGAGTAGGATAATACGTGTACGATTATTTGATTAAGTTTTTGAATTCATCGGCTACAAATTGTACGTTTGTACCTACGATAACTTGAAGACTGCTTCCACCAGGTCTTACGATACCTGCTGCACCAGTTCCTTTAATTGCTTTTTCGTCAATATTTTCAGTTTCAAACAATTCAAGACGAAGGCGTGTTGTACAGTAGTCAACACTCTTAACATTTTCTTTACCACCAAGGGCATTTAAAATAATTTCAGCTTGGTGTGCAAATTTGCTGTCTGATGAAGTGAGTACTGAATCATCAATTAATACTTCTTCACGTCCAGGAGTTTTAATATTAAACTTAACGATCAAGAAACGGAAGAGTACGTAGTAGATTACAAAGTATACAACACCAAATACAACAATCATATAAGGTTTGTTTGCAAGTGGTAGACGTGAGCTTAAGAATAAGTCAACAAATCCAGCACTAAATCCAAATCCTGCTGTCCATCCAAAGGATGAAACAATAAATAATGAAAGTCCTGTTAGGATTGCGTGTACTAAGTATAATGCTGGAGCTACGAACATAAATGAGAATTCAATCGGTTCTGTTACCCCAGTAAAGAATGCTGAGAATCCAGCTGCAAGCATGAGCGATCCTACAACCTTTTTATTTTCAGGTTTTGCGGATTGATACATTGCAAGACCAGCACCACAAAGACCAAACATCATAACTGGGAAGAATCCAGCTTGATACATTCCGGTAATTCCTTTAACACCGGTACCGCCCCAGAAGTTTCCAATGTCATTAATACCAATAGTATCAAACCAGAATACGGAGTTTAAAGCATGGTGTAATCCTGTAGGGATTAAGAGACGGTTAAAGAAACCGAATAAACCTGCTCCTAGAGGACCCATGGATGAGATTGCGGTACCAAAGGATACAAGTCCACCATAGACGATTGGCCAGATATAGAGTAATGCAATGGAGATTGGCATCATCACAACAGCAGTCATGATCGGAGCCAAGCGTTTACCACTAAAGAATGCGAGTGCGGTTGGGAGTTCTGTTTTGGAGAATTTGTTGTACATTAATGCACCAACAACCCCAGAAATAATACCAATAAAGGCATTATCAATTTTCCCAAATGCTGCATTCACAGCTTCAGGTGCAATTCCTTTTAAGTTTGCTACAGATCCCACAGAGAGTAATGTGGTAATCATTAAGAAACCAACGAGTCCACTTAAGGAAGCAGCCCCATCTTTATCATTTGATAATCCATAAGCAATCCCGACCGCAAAGATAATCGGAAGTTTTTCAATGATTGCTTTACCCGATCCAATTAAGAAAGCGGCAAGAACACTGTTAGCTCCCCATCCAACAGGGTCAATCCAATAACCAATACCCATTAATAAACTTGCAGCCGGTAATACCGCTACTGGAAGCATTAAGGCACGGCCTAATTTCTGTAAATGTTTCATCATATAAGTCACTTCTCCTTTTCTATATGATTTAGAAATTGTTACGTAAAGATATAAAAAGACCTACAAAAATAGCGTATCGCCATATTTGTAGGTCTTGCCTTCTTCAGTAACAATCCTATCTTACAAGCACATATTAGCACGAGGTGTAACCGCTGTCAATAAAAAGCGAAAGAAATGTGTGTCTTTATGTGATGAGTGGTAAATGAGGATATGATGAGACATTTAGAGAATTGAATGTTTTGAATTGGCTGTGTGGTAATCTAAGGGTATCAACGCACATTTCGACAGTATCCCCATAATATCGGTTATAACTGATAATTAAGTGTCGAAAGTGGCGTTCAGTGTTAGAACTTGGTGGATTTTAAGTGTTTTTGTCGAAGAATGATGAAACTAAGGACGAAACCTCATCCCCTTCGTACAATAGAGACAGTTAAAGTCACCATTGAAAAAGAAGGAGTATCTATGAATACAAAAGAACAAATTTATCAGTATCTTGTTTTCGAAACACAAATTCTACTCGATCATGACTTTTCCTTACTCACAACCGCAGTGATCTCAGAATCGTTACACTTAAGCCGTTCCTTAGTATCGCAATACTTAAATGAATTATTTCAGGAAGGGCTCTTGATTAAGGTATCGTCACGACCGGTGTATTACTTTGATAAACACGAATTTGAGAAGCGCTATCGTGTTCAAAATGTATCGCGTGAGTATTTAAGTGTTAAAGCACTCATGGATGAAATAAAAAGTTCGGAAGGGTATGATTCCTTCCAAGATTTAATTGGCTTTGATGGATCGTTAAGTCACATCGTTCAACAAATTAAGTCTGCCTTGCTTTATCCAGGACGTGGATTACCGATTGTTTTGTTTGGAAAACGCGGAAGTGGTAAGACGTATTTATCGCGTATGATTCATAAATTTTGTGTGGAACATGACTTAATTCAAACAGGACAAAGCGTCTACCATCTAAAATTTATTGATCCACAATGTGATTATGAACGCCTGCTTTTTGGGGATGAAACACAAAGTGGTTTATTGGAACAAAAAGATATCGGTGTTCTCTATCTTGAACATGCAGATCGCATGCGTCCAGACATCCAATATCAAGTATCTAATGTTATTAAAGATGGCTATTACACCAAAGACCGTAAGGTTGTGAAGGTTCATTGCCGCTTGGTTTTTGGAACTTCTTATAATCCCGAAGATGCCTTTGATTATTCCTTACTTCAAAGTCTTCCAATTATATGCAAGATTCCGCACTTTGATCAACGTGGAACTCAGGAAAAGGAACACTTCATCCTGAAATTCTTTAAGCAAGAACAACAAAAACTCGGCTTAAAAATCTTTATTTCATACAAGTTGTTAGAGGCATTGCTTCAACTTAAATTTGATGAAGATATCCATGAGTTAAAAAAATGCATCACGCGCATCTGCGCAACAGCCCTAGAATCAGCGCAACAAGGTGTCATGCATTGTCACTTATATCATTTACCAGAAGATAAATTGAACTACAGCATCTCAAAAGAACAAGATTTGAAGCTACTTATTGAAATTGATACCTATATTATTCATGAATCAACGGATAAAATAGTACATCTATTTAAAAACATCTTAAAAGCGTTTAATGGTTTTCAAAGCAATCAGATATCGTATCGTGAGATGTTAGCACAAGATTTTGAGTCCATGCGTAATTATTATGATTTGATGATTTTCGATCAATCGTATAGCCTTCAAAAAGTATATGGACTTGAGAAAATTATTGATGATGTGCTTGAAGATGTGAAACAAAAAAACAAAATCAACATTCCCAGCAATTGCAGTTTTGTCTTATCACGGGTTTTGTTGTCATCATCACATGAAAAAATAAAACTTGATCGGTGGACGTATAAACATCGTAACGACATCAATGCTTTATTAGAGTTTTTAAAAGAAGAAATGTATGACATTTTCATGATTTCAAATGAGATTTCAAAGATGATTTACCAAGCTTTAGAGTTAAAACTTAATGATTTCAATCTAATCTTTCTGATTTTAAATATTTATTTCTATAACGACAACATTAAACACAAAGATACGGCGGCCGTGATTGTATCGCATGGATACTCGACGGCAAGCAGTATTGCGGATGCTGCCAATCAATTGTTAGAGGAACATATCTTTGATGCCTTTGATATGCCACTAGATAGTAGCAGTGAAGAAATCATTATGAAGGTGAATGACTATATCGCCTTAAATCCGTATTATAAGAATTTGATTTTACTGGTTGATATGGGATCGTTGGAATTAATTGGGGATCGCATTCTTAAAGATTTAAATGTTGGTGTCATTAATAACAGTTCAACGGCAATTGCCTTGCATATTGGTTCAATGGTTCGTCAAGAATATCCACTGGAAGAAATCTTAGCGAAAGCTTCGAAGCAAGCCGTAACCAAGTATAAAATCTTGAATCGTGCAGAGAAGACAAAAGCCATGGTCTTTGTGAGTGATGCAGGGGTATCCGTTGCAGATCGGATGGTCAACCTCTTTAAACAGTCCTTGCCTAAATCCATTGATCTTCGTTTTATTCGGTATGACTTTAAAGAATTATTAACAAATGGTTTAAAGGATCCCTTATTTGATAAGTTTGAAGTGATGTTAATGGTGAAACCACACTCATTACTGCTGGATTCGATTCGCAGTGTAAGTTTGGAGGATATTGTCAGTTTTAAAGATATTTCCATTGTGGATAAGGCCTTGGAAGATTATCTGGATGCAGATGAGATTGAAGTGTTTAACCGGAATCTGCTTAAAAACTTTTCACTTCAAAATGTGATGCAGAATCTAACGATTCTAAATGCAAACAAACTTTTGAACTTTGTCAGTGATTCCACATCTCATTTAGAACGCAAGATGCAAAAGACATTCCAGAGTAAGACGATTGTTGGTATTTATATTCATGTCTGCTTCTTAATTGAACGACTGGTAACCAAAACAGCGATTGACGACTATAAGGACGTGAAGCGCTTTGAGAAAGATCATCAAGCCTTTATTCGTGATGTGAATGATAGTTTTGGCCCTATGCTCGAACATTATAATGTTATGTTGCCGGTATCAGAGATTGCACTCCTTTATGACTATATTGAAAATGATAAAAATCGAGAGCATGGAGAGGATGATTCATTTTGAAACTATCAGCAATGAACAGTCACTATCGATATTATAGTTTAAATACATTTTTTAAAACCATTTCAAGTCTAGGTTTTGATGCATGTGAGATATGGACCAGTCCACATCACTTCTTTGTGGATTACCAACAGTATGATGATCCTTTTGCACTCAAAACCCATGCAGAACATTTTGGGTTACAGATTATCGCAATCTGTCCTGAACAGACAAATCCTAAGCCCCATAACATGGCGACAGGATCACTTGAACAACAAAATCGTGTGTATGCTTACTTCCGTAATATGATTGATATTGCGCATACAGTCGGTGCGAAACTGGTGGTGGTAACAAGTGGTTGGGCATTCTATGACGAAGCCCTAGAAGCAGCCTATCAACGCAGTGTCGCAATGATGCGAAGATTGTGTATTTATGCGCAAGAGAAAGGAATTCTTCTTGCCATTGAGGCATTACAACCTTATGAATCACGCTTGGTCAATACCGTTCAAGATTTGAAAGCGTATAAAGATGCTGTGGCGTGTGAAAACTTAAAAATTTGTCTGGACCTTGGGGCAATGACCCAGACTGAAGAAACAATTGATGATTACTTTAATATTTTTAAAGACGATATTGTTCATGTGCATTTTGTGGATTCAGGACATTGTGCGTGGGGGGATGGACATCGAAACATGCAGGAAGATCTTACAAAATTTAATCAATATAAGTATCGAGGTTATTACTCGCTGGAAACAGCCAAACAATGTTATGAAGCAAAACCAGGTGATGCGGATTTACAAAGTCTAACGAAATATAAAGAACAGGGAGGAATCTAAATGAAACACTATATTATCGCAAGTCATAAACACCTGGCCGAAGGATTCTACAGTGCCGTCAAAGCCATTGTCGGAGATGTGGATTCCGTTCATATTATTTCCGCCTACGTTGATCATCATGATCTCACACAAGAAATTATGATGTGCTTCGAGGGAATTCCAATTGAAGATGATTTGGTGGTCATGACGGATATTTATGGCGGAAGTGTCAATACAGAGTTTATGAAGTTATTGGGGAGCCGTGATTTCCATCTCATTGCCGGCGTTAACCTAGCGCTTATTATTTCAATCATGGTTGAAATTCAAGGCCCTATAACGCGTGAAGAACTTATAGAAAAGATCGAAGCGTGTCGTATGTCGTTACGATATTGTAATGACGATCTTGTTGGAACGGACGTCGAAGACGAATTTTAGGAGGAACTTATGATTGTATTATGTCGTGTTGACCATCGTCTCTTACATGGACAGGTTGCATTCTCTTGGACCAATGCCCTGGGTGCAGACTGTATCTTGATTGCAGATGATGATGTCGTTTCCGATGATATTTGGAAGACCACATTGAAACTGGCAAAACCAGCCAATGTTAAGTTAGTCATAAAGAATGTTGAAGATGCAATAAACGCATTAAACAGTGGCGTTACAGATAAGTATCAGCTGTTAATTGTCGTACGGACCATTGACGTTGCGTATAAGCTTGCGCAAGCATGTCCACAGATTCAATCCATTAACCTTGGTGGAACGAAAAAAGAAGGTGATGATGAACAAATCAGTAAAGCCATCTTTGTTAGTGAAACCGATAAGAAATTGTTGAAGGAATTAATGGATGCTGGAAAAGAAGTAGAAATACGGATGTTATCCAGCGACTCAAAGCAGGTAGTAAAACTATAAAAGGAGGAAGAATTCATGTTACAAGCAATATTGATTGGTTTAGTAGCGGCATTGGGTGTCTTCGGGGATCAACTGGGATCACTGTATATTAATCGCCCAATTATTCTTGGACCCATTGTTGGACTTATCTTAGGAGATGTTCAACAAGGTGTTATTATTGGTGCTACTTTAGAATTATTCTTTATGGGGGCCGTGTCAATTGGTGCCTATATTCCACCGGATGTAATTGTTGGTGGGACACTGGCTACAGCGTTTGCAATCTCGATGGGATCTGGAACCGAAGCAGCGATTGCGCTTGCTATGCCACTTGCATTAATCTCACTTGCAATTGGAAATATCTTTAACGTTGTCAATTCCTTTATCCTACGCATTGCTGATAAATCGGCAGAGGCAGGTAGTGTTGGTGGTATTAAAACAGCACACTGGGGTATTGGAATGATTACAGTAGTTCGTCGTTTCTTGTTAGTATGCCTTGGATTTTACTTCGGTGCTGAAGCAATGTCTAATGTTATTGCATCCATACCAGAACAAATTATTGCCGGTATGGATGCAGCTGCGGGACTTCTTCCTGCGCTTGGATTTGCGATGTTAATGCGTATGATTTTAAACAAGAAACTTGTACCATTTTATTTCTTAGGATTTGTTTTATCTGCTTATCTCAATGTACCGGTATTAGGGATTGCGATTATCGGTGTCATTATTGTAATTGAAAAATTTGACTTCTTAGGGGGCTTTAGACAAGCACCGGCAGGATTAAATGTGGAGGACGATGATGATGACTTCTAACAACAGTGTAATTACCAAACAAGACATTACCAAGATGGCCTTCAATGCTGGAAGTTTAGGCATGGAGTTTTCTTGGAACTATGAACGTCAGATGCATCTTGCATTTGGCATGATGATGGATCCAACCCTTAAAAAAATCTATAAGGATGATCAAGAAGGTTATGCAGAAGCGTTACAACGTCATATTGAATTCTTTAATATTACACCCCAATTAGCGCCATTTGTTGGTGGTATTGTGTGTTCGATGGAAGAGAAACATAAAGATGGAGAGGTCGATGCAAAGGCGATTAGTGCGATTAAAACGGCGTTAATGGGACCCCTATCTGGAATTGGAGACTCGATCTTTGTAGGGTGTATTCGAGTTATTGCATTAGGTGTTGGTTTATCACTTGCGATGAGTGGGAATATCCTTGGACCCATCGCTTACTTTTTAATCTATAACATCCCTGCTTTCTTAGCACGTTATTTTGGGGCACATCTCGGTTACAATATTGGTTTTAATTATCTTGAGAAAATGCAACAAAGTGGTGTGATGGATAAAGTTCTTGCGGCAGCAGGTATCTTAGGGATCATGGTTATTGGTGGTATGTCGAAAGAAATGGTTTATACAGGATTGGCCTTACAAATTGGTACTGGAGAAACGGCACAACCCTTCCAAGAAATATTGGATGGTATTATGCCAGGACTTGTCGGTCTAGGAACAACATGGCTTTATTATTGGTTACTTAAGAAAAAAGTAAATCCCCTTATTCTTATTGTTGGGACGATGGTAGTAGGTATTGCTGGTGTTTATTTAGGAATCTTTGGATAGGAGAAACGTATGTTAAAATTTGATAAAGAAAAGCAATTAGCGAGTTTTAAAGGGGGATTAGCCCTTCGACCTGAAATTGAAAAGGTTGCTGATGCAATTCATGATAAAGGTTATAACGGTATCTATTTTGTAGGGATTGGAGGAACTTATGCTTCTGCACTCCAAGTTGCTCATCACGTAAAAGAGATGAGTACACTGCCAATTTATGTAGAACATGCTGCGGAATACTTAGTAACCGGGAATAAGAACATTACAAAAGATTCAATTATTGTTTATTCTTCTGTAACTGGGACAACACAAGAGGTTGTGGCCGCGGTTAAGGTTTTAAAAGAAGTTGGGTGTACGATTGTCGCATTCGTCGATGAACCCAATTCAATCCTTGCGGAACTGGGTGATTACACCATCTCTTACGGTCTGAATGAACAACTTAAGTTCTTTATGTTTATGGATCGTTTAATGCAACGTAAGGGTGATTTTGATGATTATGAAGCAATGTATCAAGAATTTGATCAATACTTACCTGAAGCACTTGTTGATGTGGAAATCAAAGCCGATGCATTTGGAGAAGCTTATGCGAAACGTCATCACGATGATGCCATGCATTACTTTGTGGGTGCAGGGAATCAATGGGGTGCAACGTACTCCTATGCAATGTGTTATTGGGAAGAACAACATTGGCTTCCTACAAAATCAATTACAGCACCTGAATTCTTCCATGGTATGTTTGAGATTGTAGAACGTGACACCCCTGTAACGATCTTCGTAGGAGAAGATACATCTCGTCCATTATCAACACGTGTTGTCGATTTTATTCCGCGTATATGCGCAAACTATGAAGTCATTGATAGTAAAGATTATGAACTGAAAGGGATCAGTGAAAAATATCGCGGTCACATTTGTCATCTTGTAATGATGGCGGTTAACCGCCGTATTGATGCTCATATTGAGAAAATAAACTGTCATCCTACAGAAATTCGTCGTTATTACCGACAATTGGATTATTAAGCGAAAACCCACTTTAAACAAGTGGGTTTTCTTTCTTAAATTTTCAGTTCAAACACATTGTTATTCGCTTATACATATGTTAGACTTATCTTCCATGGAGGTTTAGCTCAGTTGGGAGAGCATCTGCCTTACAAGCAGAGGGTCAGCGGTTCGAGCCCGTTAACCTCCACCATTTTTATTCTGGATCACCCACGACGAGGGTGGTTTTTTTATGCTTTCTCATCTGTGGATTTTGAGTGTGGGGAATGCGTCTAATTTCAGGGCAAATAAAAATAGAAAACAAGGAAATCCATGAACAGTTTAACTCAAAATTAAATGCACCTTTGTAGGTTCATTTTTGACTTACGGCTCCTTTTATGACTATAATGAAACCGCTAAGCTTTTGTTTTTTAGAAAAACATGAGTAAACTCGGTAATAAATAGCGCATCATTTTTTGGGGAAATGGATGTAAATAGAATTTGGATAAGTGGGTGGGGAATGTTTATTAAGAGAAGAAATGAATTTCGGTATTATGTTTTGCTTTTTTGTGTATCACTATTTTTATTTGGATTTATGTTCTTAAATGAATTGGATATCTATCAAATCATCGTTTCGTATTTCCAAAATAGTAACGAAAGTTTATTTAATTCTGATGTCGGGATTTTCTTCTCAGACAGCAGTGAGATCACATTTATCAAATATACTTCAATTGAACTCCATAATGCATTGAAGTATTCAAGTTTTGAAGCGAACTTAACAAGGGCTCTGTCACTTTTCCAAATCGTGGTTCCTTTACTTGCTTCATTTGCGGGATTAATAATGTATCAAAACCAAACCAGTTGTAATGTTTTAAAATCATACCGTGTAAAAAAATATCGTAACTTTATTCGCAATGAACAGTTAAGAATCGCGATAAGCGTGGCGGGTTCAATTTTTAGCGCATACGTTTTATATTACCTACTTATTCTATTTATAAGCGGAGGACGATTTGACGGATACACAATTCACACGGATTTATTTTTAGATGTACTGGGAAATAAATTTTACTATCAACACCTCAAGTTTTATTATTTTTTACTGGGGATTGTAAAGTATTTACTCATTCCATTTGTTTTAGCCTATTTATCAACATCGATTGCGCTCTTCTCAACTAAAAAGAGTACGGTGGTGTTTGGGCTCTTAATTTATTATTTTGGTCTCTCGGTTCTTATGTTTCCTCTGGTTTCTGTGGGAACAATTGATAAGTTTCCAATTGCCATGTTGTTTGCGCCATCCACTATTTTTTCGATTAGTGATTACAATACAGCGCCCACAATACTGCTTTTTATCACAAACTCAATGCCCCTTATTTTAGGTTATGTATTATTTAACCATAAGACGCGAGGTAAGCATCTTGAGATTAGTTAAAAAAGCAGCATTTGCAGGCTATATCATGTATATTAGCTTTATATTTTTGATCGGTAATGCAGCGTCATTCCAAAATCTTTTCAATGATATATATTTTGTTATTGGTACGGTTGTCTTGTACTTTTCGATCTATATAAAAGAAGATTGTGAGATGATGACGGTACATCGATATGGCTCAAAAATAAATTTTGCTTTAAAAACAATTGGGAACGCTGTGTATCATGCTTCAGTGCTTTATTTTAGTTTAGTTCTATTTTATCTAATCCTATCAATCTATTTTTATTCGGGTTTCGATTTTTATTATTTTCTGAAAATAATGGTGCTGGTGGTAGTGTTAGGGATATCGGAAGTGCTCGTAAAACTTTTACGTCTTGGCTCAAAGTTACCCATAACAAGTTTTGTGGAATTTCTGTTAATTCTTTCCTCTACAAGTTACTATATGCCAATATTGGATAATCCCATGAATCCGTTCTACTTTTTTTATCATTTAGAAGGCTTAAATTGTGGGTTGATTATTTTAAACTATCTACCCTATGTATTCTTGTTGATGTTAGTCTTCTACTTAAAAATGGAGGATTTAGAATTATGACCGTATTGATTTATTTTATCACCTTGATACTTGGAATTATAATCTCTTTACTCCAAATATTCCCTGGGCCGCATGGAGTCATAACATTGAGCGATCTTATGAATGTATTATATTTAAACTTTGAAAGTTTTCCTTTGTACGGCATTGATCAAGCAAGCATTCAAAATGTCATTGTGTTTACGTTAATTACAATTACATTAATGAATACCGTTTTAAGGGAATTTAAAGACTTACAATCATTTTATGGTCTCTTACTTTATCGGAAGAATATAATCACGTCTTATACAGTTCTAGCGAAGTATCATGTTTTGAATGCAATTAAGATGATGGTCATGACCTTTATATTTTTTGTTTTCATGACTTTAGTCTATAAGAGTACATTAACTACGATGTTTGTAATCATACTTTATCTCACCCGATTAACAAGTCTAATGCTAGCGATTGGACTGTTATTTGAAGCAATCAGTATCCGGTTCAGTGAGAATTTGGTTACATCAATTTTTCCATATTTTATGATTATGATTATGATATCAATTGATTATTACAGTTCAATAAGTATTGTTTCTTTTGTTGGTGAATTAGAACTTGAATTGATGCGAATGATTCTAGCTTTCGTATTTGTTTTAATTGCCTTCGGAGGTTCCATACTTATTTTAAAAAGGAGTATTTATTATGATTCAATTTAATGGCGTTTCTAAAAAGTTTAAAGACCTACTTCTTTTTGAAGATGTCAATATTAATATAAGAGAAGGAAAAAAGACCGCCATCGTAGGTCCAAACGGTAGTGGTAAGAGTGTGTTATTGAAACTCATCGTCGGCTACTCTGTCCCAACATCAGGGAGTATTGTGATTGATGGGAAGAAATTGCAGCAGGATATCGATTTTGTACCCAATGGCGGTGTAAGTATTAATGCACCAGAGTTTATTGGTTCATTAACAGGACTGGAAAACCTCCGTGAAATTGCACGCATTCGAAGATGTGTGAATGAAGCGGATATTATCCTTCTCGCTAAAAAGGTTAATTTTGAAGCGGAGTTATCTAAGAAATATAAAACGTATTCCTTAGGAATGAAACAAAAAATGAGATTGATTCAAGCTTTAATGGAACGTCCTGATTACTTAATCCTTGATGAACCCTTTGATGGACTGGATCGATTAAGTAAAAAAATTGTGATAGAAATGTTGGATGAATATGTTGAAGAGACAGGATGTACCCTTGTTTTTACCAATCATGGGGAAGAAGTTTTTGAAATTGCCGATGTTGTATATGAAATTGATGATAAAAAACTAAGACTCATCAAAGGTGAATCGGAATGTTAATGAAAAGACGGGTTCTCATTTTTTCGTTACTTATAACACTCATTCTTGTTGGATGTACACATCAAGAAGAACCGACATTGTCATTAAATGAAGAAGTGTTAAAGGAAATTAGAAATTCCGCATTTATTTTTAATGATAACTATAAAGATCCGGTAATTAAATCCTATTCCGATCGTTATACTCAATATTATTTAACGCTTGGCGATCACAATAACGCCACAATTTATCAAGTAGTGATGGATAGCGAGGAAGATGAAATTCTTGAAATTGTAAAATCTGAAGAAGTGCCATTGATTGAGAAACCAGGTTTTGGATACTATTTTGAGGCTGAATACAATGATACAAGTTATGAATCAGATTTTATTTACCTCGATTTTGATCGTCATTTTTTAAGAGTGTGTATTTTAGAGTCAAATCCGAGTGATTATCCAGCCACCGACATCCACGCTTACGGTCAAAATTTTTATCTAGAACCAACCGCTTTAGATTTTTTAGATCAATAATGCATTGTTTTAATTGATTTGAATCCTGCAATTTTTCACAGAACCTGTTGTTAAGGTTCTGTTTTTTATAGATTTACAAACTTAATAATCTATGTTATTCTTTTATTACTTTGAGTGTCAAAGTATATGAGGTGACAATGAAACATTTAAGAAAATTAATAATCGTTGCAGGTATATTGGTGGTACTACTTGGTTTTGCGGGTGGGTACTTCTTTAAACTTGCATCGATCCCGGGGGATAAAGATTTTATAGACGCGGATGTGAAAGCTATATGGAAGCCCGATCAAGAATGGTTAAAATCGGTGAATAAAACGTCTCAAGAACTTGTCAGTGATTCCGGATTGAAACTTAAAGCGTGGTATGTTCCTGCGAAAACAGAAACGAAAGATACAATATTAGTTGCACACGGTTATGGCAATAACAAAGACCGTGTGGGTCATTATATCCGACTGTTCCATGAGATGGGATTTAATGTGCTCGCACCGGATGCACGATCACATGGTGAAAGCGAGGGAAACCTTATTGGATTTGGTTGGCCAGAGCGATTTGATATTGAAGCTTGGGTCCAAAAAATCATAAATCAAAATGGTGAAGATTCTCGAATCGCATTATTTGGTCTTAGTATGGGAGCATCCACGGTAATGATGGCAAGTGGTCTTGATCTCCCAGACAATGTCATGGCTGTTATTGAAGATTGCGGTTATACCAGTGTTGCGCATCAACTGTCTTATAAACTCAAAGATATGTATAATCTACCCGCCTTTCCAATGATTCCAATTACAAGTATGATTACGCAAGTCAAAGCAGGCTTTAATTTCTATGAAGCATCTGCAGTCGAGTCTTTAAAACGAAGCACGTTGCCTACGTTATTCATTCATGGGGATGCAGATGACTTTGTACCTTATGAGATGTTGGATACCTTATACCAAGCACATCCTGGTCCCAAAGAAAAGATCGTAATAAAAGGGGCAAATCATGCAGAGAGTTATGAAAAAGATCCTGTATTTTACAAAAAATCCATTGAGTCATTTCTAACTCGTTATTTAAGTCAAACACCAAATAATTCTTAACCTTAAAGAATGAAATACGCTCTTTTTAAAATATCAATTCTATGGTATTATATCCATGCATTGATATGCGTCCGTGGCGCAAGGGATAGCGCGTTTGATTCCGGTTCAAAAGGTTGCAGGTTCGATTCCTGTCGGGCGTACCAATTTATAATTAATTAAGAGTCTCAAGATATTATCTTGAGACTTTTTTCTTTCGTTAAAATCATTAGGTTCTTCAGCTTTAGAGGGATTAATCTACACATAACTATAATATGAATCGGTGTGCGTTTATGGTACATTTAAGGAAAGGGCGGCCTTCTTATCAAAAAAATAAATATGGTTTTTACGATATTGTTAGCAATCTTAATTACTACAAGCAGCTTTCAAGTATTCAATTATGAGTACCAGGTAGGACTCAGGATTTTAGGTACGGACCAAAGTCTTAGAGAAAATTTAAAACCTTACTATATTAATATTACTCCGAGTGCAGTGAATCGTTCGATTAATGATTTGATCGAAGACGTTCGAACTTTCGAAGAAAAATACGAGTACGATGTTGCGATTACAACTTCTGAGGGGGATTATACTAATCAAGAAAACGGTGTGTATTATTTTATAAGTGGTAATGAATCGGAACTCTTAAGCCACATAATCGTGAAAGAAGGGAGATTAAAGGAAAGTTTTTTTGTTAATGACGATTGGGTTATATCTAATAATCACCTCAAAAAACTAAGTTATTTAATTGATTATCTTGATCATCGTTTCTATGATTTTGATTCAACTTATAAAGATCCCATTTCAATCTAACCCTTGTCCAAAATAGAAGAATACTATCCATCAAGTGGTATTCAAACTTTAGTTACAATTTTTGTTGACGAATATTCAACACAGATACAAGAGACGATCGTTGATTATTTTCAAGTTTATAATTATATGAATGACCCTTCCGAAATTTTTGTATATGAGTTAGGACAAATGAATGATGTAAGTGTGGATAGAGAATTACAGCCGGCTACTGTTGTTGCTGCGATCAGCGTTCTTATGTTAATGGTACTTACAGTACTTAAAAATGGTAAGGAAATCGGGATACGTTATTTGCAAGGACAGTCAACAATACAAATTATAAAAAAATTATTTTTAAAAGACATTATAGGTCTATCAATTCTATTCGCTTTTACGATTTTTTGTACAGCCTTTGTCATCTCGGATTCTTATGGAACGTTACTATTTATGTTTTTAGTAAAACTGATTCCATTTGTTCTTATTTATGTTTTTAGTATCTTAGGATGTTTATTCGTTACATACTTTTTGATTGTTAAACGAACGTCTAATGAAATTTTAAAATCGAGCATGTCAATTGTACCAATATATATGTTAACGCTTATTTTGAAAGGTCTATCCATAGTTATTCTTCTTATTCCTGTTTTTACTCGAATTCAAAACATTGATTACAAACAGGCCCATATAAATTCATTGACAGAAAATCCAATGGTTTTAAATTCTAAGCGCATTGCTTATGCTTCAAAATCTCCTGAGGACAACGATTACAAGGATTATGAGAAAGATTTGTTTGAACTCGTAACCCAAAATGATATTGCATACGCAAATCATGATGCATATGATTTCTACCTCAACGACCTAAAACGAAATCAAAACGGGAACAGTGAAGTATCGATGGCTGAATTTGTACCGCCATCCGTTCACATTAATAATGCATATTTAGATTATATTAATATCACTGACGAAACAAATCGAATGTTAAATCCTAAAATGTTATCAAAAGATAAAAATTATATCTTGGTTTCTAAGGAACGAGTTAATACTTATTATAATTACTTAGAGCCATATATGAGTAACTATGAAATTTTTTATATTCAATCAAATTCAACTTATGTATCCGCCAATAGAACGATATCCATTCCAGCAGGGACCATAAATGATCCTATTTACTTTGTAGATAATGTTTACTCAAGAGGGATTGATAACTTTACTGTGAGCTTGTTATACAACGGAGATTCCAATAGCCTTACAAAGATCTTGGAACGTATGGATCAAGAATATGATGCGAGCTATAAAGTTGTGAAATCGCGAGATATCTATGAATTAAGTATTTTTGAAGTGAAAAATGATTATTTAGTTTGTTTGCAATTGATTGGACTGTATTTTTTAATACTACTAATAATAAACTATACATCAATTAAAATCTATGTTGATGGCTATAGCAAAGAAATTGCCGTTAGATATCTCAATGGGACGAATTATTACAATCGCTATGCAGTGCTCATTAACGGATCAGTCTTTTCAACAATTGCTGCTTTTACATATCTTCTCTACCAGGCATCAGGAGACAAAGCAATTGCTGCGGTATTATTAGGAATATTTGTCGTGACATTAATGTTGGAATGGATCACCATTAAGGTGAGCATAAGAAAATATGAATCGACGGAAGTGTCTACAATTTTAAAAGGAGATGACTAAATGGAATCAATTATAAAGTTAGAAGGGATTTCTAAACAGTTTAACGATATACCAATCTTAACTGAAATTAATCTAGAAATGCCATCTCATGAAGTTATTGTAATCTCAGGCCCATCAGGAAGTGGTAAAAGTACATTATTAAATATTATTGGACTCCTGGATACGCCAGACGAAGGCACAGTGACCTTGTTTGGAAAAGCAAATCCTAAACCGTTTTCTAAAGAAGCAACGACATTATTACGCACAAAAATCGGTTATCTTTTTCAAAATTTTGCGCTCGTCGAGAACAAATCCGTCGAGTATAATTTAATGTTAGCTTTAGAGAACGTTAAGCTAAAGAACAAAAAAGAAAAGGTGAGTGAGGTCCTAAAAAAAGTAGGTCTCGATGGATTTAAAGATAAAATTGTTTATCAATGTTCCGGGGGAGAACAACAGCGTATCGCACTTGCACGAATCCTTTTAAAACCTTGTGAACTTGTCTTGTGTGACGAGCCGACAGGGAGTTTAGATGAGCGAAACAGAGATAAAATCATAGAATTATTGATGATGTTGAAGGATGAAGGGAAGACAGTAGTGATTGTTACTCATGATTCCTATCTTATGACACTGGCAGATACACACTTAGTCCTAGAAAGTAATGATGGTGAACCAGGTTTTTCAATCAATAAAAAATCCGGAGCGACATCATTTTGAGGCGGCATGGAATCTAATAAGACCTTCAATTTAAAGTGATTAATAATAGTGTTCGTGAAAAAATCTCGAGATTTGAACTTGAGATTTTTTTTGTGGATACAAATCAAGGGTGAATCGGGAGGATGAATACGCTGTTTTTGACTTCGTGTTAAAAATATCTAGATAGCGTTTACATTTTATGTGTAAATGCTATTATAAAGTTAGAAAGAACGTACCAAGGGGGGGAACTATGTTCAAAATAAAAAAGCTTTTATGCGTGGGATTATTGCTTCCGTTATCGGGTTGTGGGACAACATTAGGTTCAGATTCAATTCAGATTCAGCCGTTTGATTTATCAACGCTTTTAATCGAATCATCCATTGCTAAAACGGATCACGATGTGTATTTTGTCGAGAATGCATCGCTTTATTACTATAATATCAACCGACAAAAAGTAGCACGATTAACCGGGATGTCCTTTGCGGATGACCAAGAAGTTGAAAATGATCGGGTATCCTATACACGCTACTTTGAGAGTTTTGTGCAAGATAGCGACTTAATTTATTATGGGGATTATCTTTATGGACTTTTCGCGCGAATGAGTGCCGATGGTGGAAGTGCTTATTCGCTTGGACGCTTGAATCGCAAAGGGGAAGCTTATGAAGAAGTTCTCCGCTTTGAAACCTTACCGCTTCGTTTTCGAATTGATTCAGGCTTCATCTATGTTCTTTTTGAAGATGAAGTAACCGGGGAATCCATTATTGAAGTTTATGACCATCATTTTAAACTAATTGAACGTAATCTGTATCCTGAATCCATACAGACATATCAATTCTTCATTGATAAAGGGCAATTGAGAATTCCAGAAGAACCGTTGACCGTTTATGAAGAGGAGACCATGCGACTTTATTATGAGATCCATCGGACAACAGATGATTCAAACACTTCTTTAGAAAACGCTCGCGTCACGGCTGTTTTTTCAAAGAATGATCACGAAATTAGACTTGATAATAAAATTATTATGTATGCAAATAAAGATTATTTCTATACTTCAAGTCTTGATGGCATACAAGCATATGAACAGTATGATCATAATGGAACCTTGATCAGTAGCGTAGTACCCGCTGAGACAATCACATCTCTCGGACCGGAGCGCGCGATGTTTACGCGTAGTGATTTTTCACTGATGTTACGCGTCGTGGATGATCGTTATGTTTTCGGGAAATCACAGGAAGCTCACTTTATATGCGATTTGGCGATGAAGGAGTGTGATTATCTTGTTAAATAGGTTGGAAGTAAGGAATTTAAATAAGGCTTATGGCGCTACGAAAGCTGTGAATAATCTTAGCTTTGATATGGAGAACGGGATTTATGGGCTTGTTGGGCATAATGGTGCAGGGAAGAGCACTTTAATTAAAATACTTGCAACCTTGATAAAAGCAGATTCGGGAACAGTATCTTTTAATGGAGAATTGATAAAAGATTACACCGTATTTCGAAGTCTTTTGGGTTATATGCCTCAAAATCAATCGTTACCTGCACAGATGACTGTCGAGCATTTTCTCTTCTATATCGCATCCCTAAAGGCGATTCCAAATGATTTAGCGAGATTGCGGATTGAAGATCTTTTGACGCGTTTTAATTTGGAAACAAAGAAACATCAAAAATTAAGTTCTCTTTCCGGTGGGATGAAACAACGGGTCTTGCTTGCGCAAGCGATGTTGAATGACCCCGCAGTTTTAATCTTGGATGAACCAACCGCTGGTCTTGATCCTGTTGAACGGAGCAATCTAAGAAATGTAATCATGGAACTTTCTGGTGATAAAATTGTTTTGATTGCAACGCATATTATATCCGATATCGAATATATAGCCGATAAAATAATGCTTCTTCAAAAAGGAAATATCATTGAATTTGATACACCGGATAAACTTATTTTAAAGATGCGTGTCTTTGAATCCACGCTATCTTTTGAGGCGTATAAACGTTTTGCTCAAGAACATAAAATTATCAATAACATTCGCATTGGGGAACAGGTAAGAATTCGCCATTTTAGTGATGACATTGAAGGGGTAAAGGTTAATCCAACAATCGAGGATCTTTACCTGTACGCACTATCATGATCCATCTTGAACTCAAAAATCTAAAAATGCGCATGAATTTTCGAATGCTCGTGGTGATTGTTTTAGCCTTTGTCTCTTTAAATAGGGTTTATTTGAAATCTACAAGTGCGTATGATGCACTTTATAAGGAATATTCTAAGCATACCGACTTGTTCACAAATGATTCAGTCGATGATGCCACAATGTATTTTGAAGAACAGATTAAATACATATCAGGTTATCATGAAAACATTGATCAAGAGCTTCAAGAAATCAATGACAAACGTGAGACTGGCCTTTTTGAAGATCCCAAAGATGTTCATAAATTGAATAAGGAACATGATTTTTATGAGAAGCTCAAACTTGAACCCGTTGAATTTATAAACATCCAACGCCATGAACTAATTTTACGCAGTCCAACGCCTAAGATTGTGATGCTGCTCTTTGGTTTTTATTTACTCTCCTTACTCTTTGGAGAAGATCTTTTAGAAGGGACACTTGAGATTTATCAGCCAACACAAAGAGGTCTTTCAAAATTATTTCGTTCAAAAATGGTGGTACTAACGGGGTTACTCTTCGTTGTGATGGGCCTTCTAATATTATTTGATGGGTTTAGATTGGGGTTTTCAAAGGCATCCATTCACAGCATTCCCTATTTCAAACATGTTTGGCTTATGGGAAGTGTGTTTCACTATTCAATGTTTAGGTATATCTCAATTTTTGTAGTGACCCTAATGCTTTTACTGTTAACTTTAATTTTTATGACCCTTACGCGAAATACACTTCTTACAGTAATCGCAGGATTAAGTGTTTTCTTTGCGCAAGGCATGCAATATGCAATGATTCCGATTCATTCAAAATATGGCTTCCTTAAGTTTTATAATATTTACTATATGGTTGTCCAAGATAAAGGCGATTACCCTTATAATTTACTTCTTTTTAGTGTAGTTCTGACTGGAATTTTGGGCATTGTTTCATATGAGTGCTACGTAAAGCGTGGACCAATCCGTAAGCATAAGGGGGTGGGAATTCCGATTCGAAGTACACATCGAATTGTTCATAGCATGTATCAACTTTGGATAAGTTCTTATGGGTTAATAATTCTTGTTTTTGTACTAATGTTTGGTATCTATAATATTAAAACCTTTTCGATCAGTACGACGTCAAATGAACAGTCTTATCAACTTTATAAACAAAATTATCTTGGCCCCATTGATGATTCAAGTATCATAAGACATAACCAAGCACTTGAGATAATTCAAGAAGCTGTAAGAGAAAAAGAAAAGATTCAAATAATGATTGAACGGGAACCTGAGCGCGCTCATGATCTCTATGTGGAGCATGACGCGGTATTTAAACGTGCCCATGAAATTTCAAATGCACTCCGATTTGATGAAGAACTGAAACAGGCACAGATGTTGGGTGTTGATACCATGATTGATAATCGTGGTGCCTCACTCATCGTTATGAAGAACCAAGTCTTCTATCGTCTTATTTTTATGGGTGTTTTACTGGTCCCAATGTTTTTCTTAGGCTATCAACAATACCACCTTATTTATGACCGCCGTAATGAAGGATTTATTCATGTAAGTAAAACGGGATTGAAGAACTATCGAAAGACCCATAGATATTCACTCTTGATTGATTCAATGATAATGAGTTTCACAATGATTGCGATGCATATTCTAAAAATTACCAAGGTCTTAAATGTAGATTTTTCAAATACAATGAAAGACCTCCTCATTACATCGATTCCGGTCACGTTAAAAACAGGCATTGTTTTAGTGTGGGTTATGTTGACGCTCATGAGTTATGGTATCGGACGCATTGGAAATCTGATGTATTTAATCCAAAGGAATGTATTTAATGATAGCCTTTAAGTGATTTATAATCTTTTTAAAATTCATCCGTAATTCTAGAGAATACGATATAATAGAAGATATTGAAATGAGGATGAGATATGCGATTGGATAAATTTTTAGCTCATAATGGATTTGGAACACGAAAAGATGTAAAGATTCTTGTGAAAAAGGGTATGGTTACGGTAAACCACGATGTGGTACGGGATGCAGGTATGGTTTTAAACCTTGAAAAGGATGAAGTCTTTGTTCAAGGGGAAAGTGTATCGTACCAGAAGGATATTTACTTTATGATGAACAAGCCGGCTGGATATATTTGTGAACATAATCCTGAAATGTATCCCTCTGTTTTAGAACTCATCGAATCGTATCATCGTGATTTGGTTTTTGTCGGTCGCTTGGATGCGGATACGGAAGGGTTACTCTTAATTACAAACGATGGCCAGTTTTCACATCGTGTTGCGCACAGTAAAAGTAATGTTCATAAACAATATTATGTTGAGTTGAATAAACCGTTTGACCTGCGCTTTTGTGAGGAATTAGAAAAAGGGATGATGTTAGGGGATGAACTCTTGAAGCCTGCTCAAGTTGAGGTTGTGGGGGAACGCGCCATCCACTTAACAATCGGTGAAGGAAAATACCATCAAGTGAAACGCATGATGCATGCCTGCGATAATGAAGTTACGTATCTAAAACGCATTAAGATTGGTGCGTTGGAACTGGATTCATCTTTACAACCTGGTTCATATCGAGATTTATCAGAAGAAGAAATAAACTTATTTATCAAATAAGTGGTAATATGATGAGTCTTATGTGATTTGGGTATCTTTTTGAATTAAAAGGTACTACGATTAATGTAATATGAGTTTATAAACTTGAAAGGAGCATTGATATGGAACCATTAAAACGTTCAGACAAAGTGAAAAAGTTCAGATATGTTGGTTCAGTTGCGGTTGTTTTGATTCTGGTAATTATTGTCTTTGTATATCAACTAACAAAACCAGCCAAACCAACAATCGTATTTAAAGATAATGCGCAATTAGAACAATACACTTACTTAAGTAATGCCGCACTACAAGATGCGATCGATCTCGAGAAGAGTAATTTTGGAACGTATCACGTTGAGTTTTTGAAAGATGGTAAGATTGTGGATCCAGAGACCATCCGACAAGAACAAATCCAGTTGTATACAACAATGCATAACATTCCCTATCCATTTCCAGAAGGCTTTGATGATAAGGGAATTATAGACTTGTTGGATAACGGGGATGAAATTCCTGTTGTTGGTGATTTAGAAATGCGCTTTATCGCATCGTTTTCAAATGGTGAAGAAGCAACCTTCGAGAAAGTCTGTAAAGCCGTTGATACAATTCCACCCAAAGTAACGTGTCTTTTGGATGATAAAGAAGTTGAAAGTGGTGCGCGTATTGCGGTCCAAACAGGGGGTGATGAAGGGGAGTTGCGTGTTACGGACACGCGATTTGATCACGATATTGAGATTCAATTCAATGCTTCAAAAACACCTGTGAAAGAGGCGACACTGCTTAAAATTGAAGCTTCTGATGGTGTCAACGAAACGCAGTATCAAGTCTATCTCTATTATGTGGATCTGGAAAATGTTTCCGAAGAGATGTATCAAATCTTAAAAAATGCCGGAGTTATTAATTTAGATCGTATCCAAGTCAAAGAGTCGTAAGACTCTTTTTTTATGGTTCTCATTAATATCTAACACGATGTTAGATATTTGTTGACTGAAAAGACCACTTGTGTTAATGTTTATCTAACATAACATTAGACGATGATATAACTAAGTGTGGGAGGATGGTTTATGATCCATAAATTAAAACGCGCATGGCGCGAAAGCAATCGTTTCAATCGATATGTGGTACTCCTTGGTAGTTTCGTATTAATTGGAGCCATGGAATTAATGGCATCGCAATATTTTGGAGCACTAACCCAATCGATATTACTGCGTGATTTTACTCAAACTCAAGCCAGCTTAATAGGGTTTGGTTGTCTTACCCTCCTTGCGGTTTTGATGACTTATCAGGCTCAAAAATATCAAACTCAAGTGATTGAAACAATGCGCAGTCAATTTAAAACAAAAACAGTTGATTGCATTTTGGAAAGTGATTATCGTGTCAGTTCACAACTGGAACAAGGTGATCTCATTGGACGGCTTGAAAATGATGTTTCCAGCATTGTTTCCGCAACAAATTTAAGTGCCACCTTATCCAAAGCGGTTGTACTTTTAATAATCTTATCCTTTGGGATTCTTCGTATTGATGTGCGTTTATTAATCTTGTATTTTATTCCCCTTCCACTGGCTTTTATCATTCAACGTTATGCTTCTCAAAAATCCAGTGATTTCATCCTTCCATGGAAAACGGCTATGGGTAAAACCAACGCCCTCACACAGGATGTCATGAATAACCGAACGACCATAAGAACCTTTGGTTTGTATGATACGGTTGCTTCATGGGTCGAAAAAGCACTGGTGGATTCACGGGATAAGGGAATCTACGGAATCCGTTCCCTCTACTTACTGCAATTTCCATTTTCAGTCTTTGCCATGCTTCCTAATTTCCTCATTGGTATTGGTGGAACCTATCTTATCGCACACGGTGAGCTCGAATTGGGTCAACTTGTCAGCGCCTTTCTTTTAGTTCAACTGATTTCAAATGAATTTAATGTTATTGCGAATATGGTTCAAAACATTCCGCAATTATTGGTTTCAACGGAACGAATTTATCCAATTTGGGATGCTGCGAAAGAATCGTTCGGAAATGCGGTGGGAGCAGAGGATAGCGATCCTGTTATTGCTTTTAAAGATGTATCTTTTGGATATCCAAATACGGATACTCTCGTATTAAAGGGCTTCAATCTTGAGATTTATGATCAGGAACACGTCGGTGTTGCGGGAACCAGTGGTTCAGGGAAATCAACGCTGATGAAGCTCCTGTTAGGACTGTATACGCCTCAATCCGGGGCGGTTTATTATAAAGGGATTTCGATTCAAGATTGGGATAAACAAGCCTTACGTAATGACTTGGCGGTTGTATTTCAAAATAGTGAATTGATGAATCAAAGCATTCGTCAAAATCTTCAGTATGGCAATCAGATGGTATCGGATAAGCAACTTCATGAGGTGCTGGATCACGTTCATCTCTCAGACTTTGTGGATCAAAACGGTTTGGACTTTATTGTTGGCGAAAAGGGAAACCGTTTGTCCGGGGGACAACGTCAACGCTTGTCGATTGCACGAGCACTGCTTAAAAAGAGTGATGTCTTGTTGTTTGATGAAGCAACTTCGGCTTTAGATGTGGAAACAGAACAGCTCATCCAGCATGTTATGGATACGACAGAACGTACGCAACTGATTATTGCGCATCGTCTTGCAACCTTACGCAATTGTGATCGCATTATTGTGATGGATCAAGGGGCGGTTGTTGCGAGTGGAACGCATCATGAACTGATGGCTCAAGACGGAATCTATGCAAGCTTAATCGCAATACAAAATGGAGGTGATCATCATGACAAACGTATTTAAAACCATGCGACGAATATCCAAAATTGGTTCTTGGGCGTTTGTTGGCGCAATTCTAGGCGGTTGTGTTGCCAGTCTCGCAAATTTTGGCCTTAACTTTACGTTTGGAAAGATGACGCAGATTTCCATCGAACAAGCTACAGCAGGAACTTTTGATTTACAAATCCTCCTCACAATAACCGGTCTATTCCTCCTTATGTTTCCACTTCTTGTAATGGGACAAACGGGAAATCTCATGGGGGGATTAAACGCAGAGAAACGTCTCAAAGAACACATGATTCATCATATCTTACGTCAAAAAGAAGCAACAATTCGTGCTTCACATACCGGAGATATGATGACCTTATTAACCAGTGATGCGGATGTCATTAATAATTATTATTTCCAAGCATTCAATTACATGTTTATTCATCCTACTGTGGGTGGTCTTGCAGCTTTAATCACAACATTCTTTGTGGATGTACGATTTGGGGTGATTGCGGTTGTGCTGGGAATTGTAAGTGTATGGGTGGCAACACGGTATGCAGACGCAATTCAAAACGATTACGTATCAGCACGAAACTTTCAAAACAAAGCAACCAATCAAGTCTCTGATATTATTGCGAATGAAACAATGGTGCGTTTGTATAATGCACAGAATACGGTGGTGGATGATTATCGTGAATTAAACCAAGCGCATGCAAAGGCCCTCATAAATGCGGAAGTTAAAAAGCATCGAGTTACTATGTGGAATGATGGATTTGGGGCTTTGGGTAAAATATTGTTTGTGGGAACTGGCTTTTACTTAGCACGGACCACTGATTTTGAATTTGCGAAGGTAATGTTGTTGTTACCATTACAGGCATCTATTGGATATATGTTTGGAAACTTTGGTGTTGCTTGGAACTATATTTTGGAAGTTCAAACATCTGCGGATCGCATCTTAACGATGTTGGACATGGAATGTGAAGAGGGTCGTATTGATAGACCAGACCTAAGTCTTGGGAAGGGTCATGATTTAATTACCTTTGATCAGGTTCAATTTGGATATCAACCAGATCATACCATTTTAAAGTCTGTTGATTTTACGATCAGTCCACAATCTAAGGTGGCGTTTGTGGGAGAATCGGGAAGTGGGAAGTCAACCATTTTTCAATTACTTCTTGGCTTTTATAAACCCGAACAGGGGCGGATTTTGTTGGATGGAAAGGATGTGCAAGATTATTCTCTGCAAAGTGTCCGAAATCAAATTTGTTATGTCCAACAAGAATCCCCCTTGTTCAACACCACCATCCGAGAAAACATTCGTCTAGGCAGTAAAGGCATTGTCAGTGATGCGATGATTGAGGCAGCCGCACACAAAGCCGCAATCCATGATTTTATTGTATCGCTTCCCCAAGGGTATGATACACATGTGGGCGAACAAGGTGGAATGCTTTCAGGGGGACAACGTCAACGCATCGCGATTGCACGTGCACTAATAAGTGAAGCACCCATTCTCATTATGGATGAACCAACATCCGCATTGGACAGTGAGTCAGAACAACTGATTCAAAAAGCCATCGCAAACATCCAAAACGAAAAAACAATTCTTATTGCGGCACATCGATTGAGCACCATTCGAGATGCTGATAAAATTATTGTATTAAATCAGGGTGTGATTGTGGAAATGGGAACCCATGATTCACTGTTAACAGAGCACGGTGTCTATGAACGCTTTGTGCAGTCCCAACATATTTAAAGGAGTTTACGATGAAATTTGAGAAAAAACTAAATTATGAATTTGAAGCTTATGTAATGTTTCGACGTTTTTTGACCCAAGAGGCCCCTTATGCAGAGGATGCTCATGCGATTCATGATCGCATTGATTCAATTTATAAAGGGTGTGAAGCATCGATGCTTCAAGTTCAAAAAGATTACCCCCATGCAACTGAAATTCTTGAATTACTTGGCAATGAAAAAGCACAACTGTACTATATTCCCTTTAAATGTTTTCTTGAAATCCAAACACGTAATCAAAACGAGATTGAGGCTTTATTGGTCGAAACCATTGAAGATATTTTAAAAGCATTTTTTAGTGAAGGATCCACGCGTCATGAAGAGATTTTCCAGGTAATCAATCATGCATCGTTAAGTTATTCTGAAAAGTGGGCATTAGTAAGTATGGTCGAGTCCGCTGATGTGCTGTATCACGAGTTTAAAGGTATTGTGACAGACCTTTCAAAACCGCTGAAACAAATGTTATCGGTGTTTGATCAAGAAATTGAGATCTTAAACCAAGAGTGGACCGCGCGTCTTGAGTCAAATACTTATATTGAATATCTTCGTGATACGTTTGGAATTGTTTGGGATGATCATGAGGGGATTATTTATCCAAGTGTGATGGCTAATAATTCATTTGTGGATGTAACGTATTTGGGAATTACGATGACAGAAGCATTTTTAAATCGAAATCAACTCAGCGATAAAAATGCATGTAAGATGATGAAAAGTATGGGTGATCCAAGTAAATTTGCGATTTTAAAAGCCTTGAATCATGGACAAAAATACGGAAAGGAACTCGCGACCCTGCTTGATTTAACACCCGCAACCATTTCCTATCACATCCAAGAATTATTAAATGATGGGTTGATTCAATGTGAACCCAGCAGCAATAAACGGGTTTATTATAATATTGCGAAAGACAGGGTTCGAGAATTGTTGGTGTTTGTGGAACACGAATTGGAACTTTAAACAAAAACACACTCTTAGAGTGTGTTTTTTTACGGAAATAGAGGATCTAATGATTCAATCAGGGATATAGACATTGTATAGATACAAAATGATTTGAGTTAATAATTTGATGAGAATACTCTAGTAGTGTATCAAAAACACAATAAATACTTACAAAAACAACAAGCAAATCAACAAATAATGCGTTGTACAGCATTGTCTAGAATGATAAACTTATTATTAATACGGGGGAAAAAATGTACAAATCAAGTAAAAAAAATTTACTATCAATTATGTTACCAATAATTGTAGTCCAAGTTATTTTTGTTTTAAAGCAAGAAATATTTAATTTCGATGCTTCTTTCTATTATTATACAATAACAAATCCAGGATTCTTTTTTGTTTATTATTTAATAATAATTAGTTTAGAGAGCATATATGCTCTAAATTTCGAATATCTCATCACACAAAATAAATTTGATGATTTAGTAATATTAAGAACTGGATATTTTAAGTATTATTCGAGCAAGATCAAAAACGTAATAAAGCGAACTCTTTTTATTTCGTTGTTACAACAAATTTCGTTACTATTAATCATTATATTTATCAAATCTCCACTGACCTTTGAAGTCAATGATCCGACATTAACGCAAATGTTACCGTTTAGCACGCATAATACGATTAATTTCTTTGTTTATTTTTTACTTTCAATTATCGGAACCACAGTTTATTGTGTCTTTTTAAGCAGTTTAATTTATTATATAAAAAATAAATACTTATATACTGCACTAAGTCCATTAATTTCTATCACAACTATTTTTATAGTTGGAGTTTTTATCATTCCATTTACGAATAAATTAAGTGCATTGAAGAACTTATCAATGTATTTCTATGGCTTTGTTATAGGAAATCTTCCAACAGTTGGCAACTTCTCATCGGGAGCAAACAGACTTAACATATTTCTTGCTTCTGTTGTTCTTTACCTTTTAATAGCGATTCTTTTTTATGTTATAACTGTTAAAAAGAGAGAAACAGAAGGATGAACCCAAATAGAAAAATACTTTCGTGTGTTTCAAAGAAACAGTATATCTTGTTGTTTATATTTACAATTCTAAATATAATTGAATACGCTCTTATTTATAATTCAGGAGCGCGTGCTATCGCTGTTTTGTTGAATCATAATTTTTATTGGATGAGTTTAAATGTTGTATGTCTAATAATTGGTTTTACTATAGTTTATAAAATCTCAAAAACAAAAATTTTTCTGTTGGCTCGTGTAAATGATCGCGAATTATCGATAAGGTTACAAAGGACTATTTTTTTAATTTTTTTCTATGGTACGCTAGCACATATAATACCCGTAATATTTTTTGTTAAATTTGAATTTCTCACAATTTTATTTATCTATATCTTGTCACTACTTTTACTGTACTACAGTATATCTTTACTCTTATCCTTCGTAATTTATTTTAATAATCGATATTTTTTATTTGTTTCGCTCTTAAGTTTTTTGTTAACTTTTGGATTTCACGTTGTGTTTATGTCAGTTTTATAAAAAGGAGTAACCTATGTTAATATTAGAAAATATAAAAAAAAGCTATAAGGATTTAACTGTTTTAGAAAATCTAAATTTAGAACTAAACGATCATTCAATCATTTATATAAAAGGTAAAAACGGATGCGGTAAATCAACTTTATTAAAAATTATATCTGGAATACTAAAAGCGGATGGTGGCAGTATAAAAACAAATTATAAAAATATAGGGGCTCTTATTGAAAATCCCTCTTTTATAGAAGACCAAACATTATTAAAAAACCTCAAATTTTTATTTAATATAAAATCAAATTTTAATTATGAATATGTAAAAGAATTAGCAGACGCTTTTGATTTAGAGATTGATAGTAAAATCAAAATGAAAAATTATAGTGTTGGGATGAGACAGAAAGCGGGTCTAATTCAGGCAATCATGGAAGATCAAGATCTTATTCTTCTTGACGAGCCAACACGAGGTCTCGATGATGAATCTATTTTAAGTTTCACAAATATAATCAGTAATATGAAGGCGAAAACAATCATAATTTGTTCACATGATGAAATAGAAGACATAAATTTTGATAAGAAATTAGAGCTCGTAAATGGTAAATTGGAAAAAATATAGATTTTTCTTACTTAACCTATTATTAATATTGTCTTGTATAACAAAAAATATCGTAGAGAGTAGTCAGATTGAACACCTTATTTTTAAAATTCCTTCGAGTAATTTCACATTAATGAAACTTTGCGCTTCTCTATTAGTTTCTATTTTTAATATTCTATATGTATTTGATTTCTTGACTCCATATTTGGATGTTGAGACAAATATTAAAATCAGAAAAAAAGAGAAGTATTATTATTTTATATTTGAAAAATTAATATTCTCAATCATAACAATTTATACGACCAATTCGCTTTTTATTTATTTTGTTCAAGCAGATTCTTTAGGTGTTTTCAGACATTTAGAATACTACTTATTACTTTGTCTTTTTGGAATCATGTTTCTTTATAACAAGAAAAATTCACACATTACTTTTTTTGTGTCTTTAGTAGCGATGATTGCTTATAGACTTATTTAAAGGGAATCAATTCATTTGTAATTACAAAATTAACCAAGGATTTCGTTCAGTGTTCACACATTGTTGTTTGTGAAACATGAATTCTAAGCAAAAAACACACTTCTAGAGTGTGTTTTTTACGGTAATAGAGGCTTTAATGATTCAATCATGGATAAAACTGCGGTTGTTCCCCCTTCGGTTAGGTACCAAACTTCAGGATCCACATAGATGATATGGCCATTTTGGTAAGCTCGCGTTGCTTTCACAAAGGCATTGTCCATCAAGACTTCCGCATTTCCTTCACCACCGGTTACCCGGGAGCGATCCATTACAAGGATAAAGTCAGGGTTAAGGTCTTGGATTTGTTCAAAGGAGAGGGTAGAACCATGGGTTGAGACATCAAATTGTTTGGAAACGGGCGTAAATCCGAAATCACGGTACACATGATCATATCGACTTTCAGGTCCGAAGGCTTTAATCTCATTACCATTGGCCATTAAGAAAAGTAAGGTGCCCGTTTGTTTTTGTGCTTCATTCTTGAATGCATCTACCTGACTTTCTAAATCAGTCATCAAGCCTTCAAGATCACGACCTGGGTAGAGTTGATGAAGTATCTCAGTATTTGCCTTCATCGATGCGATTAAGCCATCAGGATGGCTGTCTCTTCCCATATGGATCGTAGGGGCAATTTTTGAGAGGGCTTCGTAATGTTTCGCACTGCGACCGGATATAATAATCAGATCTGGCTGGGCTTCGCTCATGCGTTCATAATTGGGCTCAAAAAGGGTGCCAATATCGGTGAGGTTTGAATCCAACTTCGACTTCAGTGTTGTCGTTAAGGAGGCAGTAGGGACCCCGGAAATTGGTAAATCATAGGATTCCATCATATCAATGATTCCCATATCAAAGACAAATACGTTCTGTGGGTTTTCGTTAGCCTCGGTTGTTCCTAATTTATGTGTAATGGAAAGGGTGGTATCTTTTGTTTTTTGAGGTGTACATCCCGTCACGAAGATGAGGGCAAAGCACACGATTAATGTTTTAAAGTTCATAGTTCCTCGTTTCTACACAACATTGTTTGATTGTGTTATGGGTGAAAATTGTAAAGTCTAAATCATAAAGCTGTTTTAGGATGGGTTGTGTTAGCGTTGAATCGACAGCGCCATGCGCAATGCATTCCCCATCTTTTAAACAAACAACCGCATCACAATACCGATATACCATATTTACATCGTGCATAATCATGACGATGGTTTTATTGCGATGGCTTACGAAATGGTTCATGCATTGCATGAATTCATGGGCATGTTTTAAGTCCAAATTATTTAACGGTTCATCCAAAAGAATTATTTCGGTATCTTGAGCTAAGACCATCGCGATATAGACACGCTGAAGCTGACCTCCAGAAAGGGTTTGGATGGATTGGTCTTTAAAATCCCAACATTCCATGTCTTGAAGACATGTCCTCACAATTTGGTGATCTTCATCCGTAAGGTGACGTGGATTATGGGGGTAACGACCGTAGGATACAAGATCGTAGACACTTAAATTCAAGTTATGGTGATTGCGTTGTTTTAAAATCGAAACGTGTTTCGCAAAATCAATGGCTTTGAAGGTTTGGATATCGTTGTCGTTAAGATATGTTTTCCCTGATGAGGGATGGGATAATCGTCCAATCAGATTGAGTAAGGTTGATTTGCCCGATCCATTTTCGCCAAGAATGGCGGTCATAGCACCTTTTTGAATTGTGATTGCACAGTTCTCTAAAGCATTAAGGCTCCCATAGGTTTTAGTAAGGCTTTCTGTTTTAATCATGTTTACGCTCCTTAATCATAAAAATAATAAGTGTGAACGAGCCAATCAAATTAATAAAAACGGTGATGGTTCCGGTGAAATTAAAAAGACGTTCAAAGATAAGTTGGGATCCGAGAAGCAGTATAAAGGCTAGAAGCGTTCCGGTGATGATAATCGGTTTTGTCTTAGCATTTGGACACAGTTCTTGGGCTAAATTGCTGGTCAGTAGACCAAGAAAGGTCAGTGGTCCGACAAGACTTGTGACAAGGGAACTTGAGAGAATGACAAGAAATAAGACTTCCTTGTGGACCAAAGGGACATCCAGACCCAAACTTTGTGCAGTATCATCCCCAAGGACTAAAACATCAAACTGGTGGCGTTTGTGGTTATAGATGCCGATGATGAGAAGCGTAAGCAACACGGAAATACCTAAAAATTGTGGTTGGATGGCATTAAAGGATACAAAGTTTTGACTTTGAAGGATACTGAATTCCAGGGGGTCCATCATCATTTGTAAGGTTGTGGACAGTGCACCCATTAAGGTTGAAAAGATTGTCCCAATTAGAAGCAACAGATAGATGTCATTTCCACATCGTTTTAAGATTTTTGGGTAGATTATGAGGCCGATGATTGACATGGTGAATAAGGCGATAAGTGGATTGAGCATTGGATTGTTTAGAATCATAAGACACCCGATCTGAATCAAAAGGTACATGCGTTCAAAACCCAATAAAGCTGGAGAGACAATGCGGTTGTGGGTTAGCCTTTGGAATAACGTTGTGCTTAGATTAACCAAATAAGAAGTGATGCATAGGGTGAGGATTTGAACGCATCGTCGCTGAAAGATATATGCGCTGTTTAAGCCACTCCCCAAATAATAAACAGCACAGATAAAGGCAATCCATCCTAAGATTTTTTTATAATTCATGGCGGATCATCCCTAGAAATCCTAAAGACCCAATAATTCCCAATATAAATCCTACGGGAAGTTCGTAGGGGAAGATTACGATGCGTGCAATGAGATCACATACTAAGACCAGGCATGAACCATAAAGCCCACACAGTAAAAATGAGTTGGATGAACCATAACGCATGGCAACCATATTGGGGACAATCAGGCCTATAAAAGGCAATGTTCCCACCGTCACTACGACTGAAGCGGTAAGCAGCGATACGAGTACCAATGCAAGGTTCATTACGGACTTAGGTTTTAAGCCAAGATTACGCGCAAAATCATCACCCAGTGATAGAATATCAAATTTACGGGCGGCAAATAATGCACACAATAACAGCGGAACGGACGTAAAAAGCAACTCATAACGCCCTGCAATAATTTGGGTAAACGATCCCGTCATCATCCCTCCTAATGCTTGCATTAAATCAAACTTAAGGGCTAAAAAGGTGGTGATCGATTCAATCATGGTTCCGACCATAATCCCAAGCAGGGGAATAAAGACCACATTCTTTAAGGGAATTAGACGTAAAAGCCTCAGAAAAAGGGCGGTACCTAAAATCGCAAAGCCATAGGCAAGCAAAGTCTTATGCAGTAATGATGCCCCTGGAAAGACAATCAAAGCAATGAGAATTCCCATCCGGGCTGCATCCATCGTAACAGCGGTTGAGGGAGACACAAATCGGTTACGCGTCACCTTTTGCATGATCATGCCCGAAATGGCTAATGAGCTACCGGTAAGAATAATCGCGCAAAGACGGGGAAGACGGCTTGTAAGCAGAATCGACCACGCATCACCACTCCCTGTAATCAAGGCGTTAAAAGACAAGGGCAAGACGCCTACAAATAAGGATCCAAAACTTAAAACAAACAAGATCATTACAGCCCATGTGGTGTGTCGATCTTTAAGCGTAAAACGAATAAACATATTCTCGATTCCTTTCTGTTACTGCCCTTTTAGTGTATGGAAGTGCTTTAGAACACACAAGCAAAACATTAATTAAGTTTGGCTCTTTTTTCACAAACTCTCGATATTCAGCTCTTGTTCTGATTAAAAATGACGTTTTCGAGGTCTAAATGATACTGGTTTTCGTTATCTTGTGAAAAACTACGCTTCATCAACAAAAACCACCCTGATTGCGCTTCTAAAATGAACGTTTTGTGAAAAGCGTTCATTTTATGACAAAAATTGAATTTTTCAGGACAAGAAAGCGGTCTTTATGTGTGGAAATGATACGATGTCGTTGTAGAAAAGTGTCCGTATATGTGTTTAATGGATTGTAGGTAGTCAAAAAGGAGTTTTTGTCTTTTAATTATTAAACGAAATTAGGATACTTTTGTGTATAATTGAAATTTTCAAACAGATGGATTTAGCATAATTATCCCATATAGACTAATTAAAGCGATGAAATCCTTAATGTTGTATATGTCGATGAAAAAGAAGTATTGATTGTGATTCTTTGAAAAGAACGGGTTATTGAATATCATGGTGATGTAAAACTATTTCTTATTTAGAAACGGCTACGGATAAGTGAGGAACGCCATATAAAACACTTCAAAAACAATGGTGTGGATACACATTTAAACAAGCAAATGACTATGATGTAGAAGGCTTGAATTATAGATTGATACCCTCTTTTAGCAATACAAAAATTTACGGAAATAACATTAGCATCTATACCAACAATACCAACAATACCAACTCCTAAAACGCCTACATTATCTTAAACTGGAGTAAACAGTCACGTGCTACTTATAGCGGTATGCGTGTTTGTGTTGAATTTCTAATCGTTTTCAAAATAGAAAAGGTCAGTCTTAGACCCAGAAAGGAATAAAAAATGAAAAAAATAATGACTACGATCTTAATCGTTCTTGTCTTGGTATCAGGATGTTCTAAATCAAACAAACCAACTGATGAACAAAAAGCAAAGCTCAATGAAGCTTCAGATCGTTTAATGAACGCAAATGCAATTGATATGGACTTAACACTTGAGATGAAACCAGAAAAGCGTGAACAGCTTAATGATGCGGTATCCGCAAATATGGGAATACAATATGCGAAAGGTGAATCAGTCCTTGATTTTGATTTGATTTTCAAAATCAACGTACCTGATGAAAAAGATGCATCAATGAACATCTATAAAAAAGGTTCTGATGTTTATATGGACTTTATGGAACAAAAAATGAAGATCGATCTTAAACAAATTCCACAAGTTGGTATGTTCTTAGAATTACCACTTAACGATATGCAATCAGAACCGGTTGATATTAATTTTGAAAAAGCAACCGTTGTATCGGAAAACAATCAACTGGTGTATACCTTTGACTTAAATGACTTCTTACAATCCGAAACTTTTAAAAATGCGTTGGAAGAACAAGGTCAAGATGTGGACTTAGATTTCAAGCAAGGTCAAGCGATTGTGAAGGTTGGGGAAGAGATTGAGAACATCGACCTGAGTTTCATGGTCACCGAAAAAAAATCAATGGAATCGATGGAATTATTGATTACGATTGAAGTAGTTGGGTTAAATGATTCAGTAGAAATGTCATTCCCAAACTTTGATGCATTCATCGACATGACTCAGCTATACCAGTAAATATTAGTAAAATTTACGCAATAAAAAAAGCAAGAAAATAACATTTCTTGTTTTTTTATTACATTGCATTAATCTTGTAAACTGATAAAATAAACTTAGAAGAAGCCAAGAATTGGCCTTGGGAGGTAGTATGAAAGTTTTAGTTACAGGTGGTGCTGGTTATATTGGGAGTCATACATGTGTTGAATTATTAAACCAAGGATTTGAAGTTGTTGTGGTTGATAATTTAAGTAACTCAAGTGTCGAAGCACTCAAACGTGTTGAAGCAATTACTGGAAAAACCGTTACGTTTTATGAAACCAATGTTCTTGATAAACCAAGCTTAAATGCAATCTTTGAAAAAGAATCCGTTGATGCTGTCATTCATTTCGCAGCCTTAAAAGCAGTTGGTGAAAGTGTATCCAAACCTTTAGAGTATTATCAAAATAATATTACAGGTACACTTACACTTTGTGAGGTAATGCGTGATAATAATGTAAAGAATATTATCTTTAGTTCATCCGCAACAGTTTACGGAGCACCTAAAACGGTTCCAATCAATGAAACATTCCCACTTTCCACGACAAGTCCATATGGAAGTACAAAACTCATGGCAGAGGATATGTTGCGTGATTTAAATATTGCGGATCCTTCATGGAATGTTGTAATTTTACGTTACTTTAATCCAATTGGTGCTCATGAATCGGGAACGATTGGTGAAGATCCAAAAGGTATTCCAAATAACCTTGTACCTTACATTACTCAAGTAGCAGTTGGAAAATTAGATCATCTATCTGTATTTGGAGATGACTATGACACGGTTGATGGTAGTGGTGTTCGCGATTACATTCATGTGGTTGATATTGCTTTAGGCCATGTGGCAGCCCTTAAGAAAATGACAGAAACACCGGAATACCGCGTTTATAATCTTGGTACAGGTCAAGGCTATTCGGTTCTTGAGATGGTTAAAGCATTTAGTGATGTTGTGGGACATGAAATTCCTTATGAAATTAAAGAACGTCGTCCTGGTGACATTGCGGAATGTTATGCCGATCCACAAAAAGCTCGTGAAGAGTTAGGATGGGAAGCAAAACGCGATCTTCATAAAATGTGTGAAGATTCATGGAACTGGCAAAAATCAAATCCTAACGGATATGAACAATAATCTTAAAAAAGAGATCGCACGCGATCTCTTTTTTAACGTGCTGATTCAAGTTGAATGCGGGAAGTAATAATTTGTGGATAAATCTCATTCCCGTCTACCATAAACTTAAATTGCCCCACTTGCTCATTCACATTCACAGCCATAAATCCATCAAGTTTTGGTTCATCATAATGATAGACAAGATTTTTGGTTGTAGCAGTAAAAATAACGTGAGGTACCTTATCAATCATTTGGTTGGAAATACTCATCTGTTCAAAGTTACGTGCTTTCGAGTAAATATAAAAATAAGCATTGTCCTGGGTATCGCGTATGAAGTAAAACCCTTCGTTAACTATAGACAGTTCGTTTTGTATGGTGGATAAACAAAGATCCGTATGACTTACAGTTCGGATTCCATCATGCATCGACTCAGCACTGCTTTTCGCATTACATCCAGTAAGTGCAATAAGTAAGATTACAAAAACCATGAAACGCTTCATAAACACGCCCCCCTTTACAGTCATTGTATCACTAAGATATAACAGTTACTTTAAGGATATTGCTATCATTGTGTAATTACGGTGAGATTTAAAATTTGTAGGTACTACCTTGTTGGCGTGCACCCAAAAAATAAAACGGACAATGTATAATTGAAAGTGTATAAGGAGGGCTTTTCTATATGCAATATGTTTACATGTTTTCTGAAGGAAGTGCAGCGATGCGTCCAACCCTAGGTGGTAAGGGTGCAAACCTCTGTGAAATGACCAATTTGGGGTTACCGGTACCTCAAGGATTTGTAATCAGTACGGATGCGTGTCTTCATTACTATGAAAAAGATCATGCGATCGCGCAAAACATCCTTGATGAGATATTTGAAAATCTTAAAAAGTTGGAATCGTTAACGGGTAAAACGTTTGGTGGAACGGATAAACCATTGCTTGTATCCGTTCGAAGTGGTGCTCGAGTTTCTATGCCAGGGATGATGGATACCGTCTTGAATCTCGGTTTGAATGATCAAGTGGTCGAAGCGCTGGCCAAAGATAATGAAAAGATGGCTTATGACTCGTATCGACGTCTAATTCAAATGTATGCGGATGTGGTTATGGGGATTGAAAAGATGAAGATGGATCGTGAGGTTGCTTTAGTGGTCCATAAATATGGTGTTGACAGTGATCATGATTTGAGTGTTATCGCTTTAAAGGAATTGATTCAACGTCTTAAAGAAACGTATCGTATTGAAGTGGGTGAACCATTCCCGGATTCTCCTCAAGTTCAATTGGTGCATGCTGTAGAGGCAGTCTTTAGAAGTTGGAATAATCCAAGAGCGAAGTATTATCGTAAAATGCATGATGTTCCCGATGATTGGGGAACTGCGGTAAATATTCAAGAAATGGTTTTTGGAAATCGTGGCGAAGGGTGTGCTACAGGTGTTGCGTTTTCTCGAAATCCGGCAACCGGTGAGCATGAACTTTACGGTGAATTTTTATACAATGCTCAAGGAGAAGATGTTGTTGCGGGAACACACACACCGCTACCCATCTCAACACTCAAAGAAACGATGCCAGAGGCATATCATGAATTTGAACGACTCGCAGAAAAACTTGAAAAGCGTTACCATGATATGCAAGATATGGAGTTTACCATTGAGAAAGGAAAACTCTTTATGTTGCAGACACGAAGTGGAAAACGAACGGCTCAATCAGCTGTGAAAATTGCTTATGATATGGTTCATGAAGGAACCATTACCAAACAAGAAGCCATCAACAATCTTGATGTATCCATTTTGGATGGATTACTCCATCCTCAATTTGATACCGAAAACCTAAAAACAATTGAACCGATTGCGAAAGGATTACCGGCATCACCCGGTGCATCAAGTGGTATGATCGTCTTTGATACGCTTACGGCAGTCAAATACACGCAAAAAGGAAAACCTGTTATATTAGTTCGTTTAGAGACATCACCTGAAGATATTGAGGGGATGCATCTAGCTGAGGGAATTCTCACAAGTCGTGGTGGGATGACCTCACATGCTGCGGTTGTAGCGCGTGGGATGGGGAAATCCTGTATTGTAGGATGCAGTGATGTGATTGTGCATGAAGATAATACCTGTGAAATTGATGGTAAGGTTTATAAACTCGGTGACGAAATCTCAATTGATGGAGGAACCGGTTGTGTTTACCATGGTCGACTTAAAACACAAGAAGCAACCATGTCACAGGAATTTGAAACCCTCCTTGAATGGGCGGATGCATTGAGTCCCATTGATGTATACACCAATGCCGACACACCAAGTGATGCGCAAACCGCAATTGAGTTTGGTGCGAAAGGGATAGGATTAATTCGTACTGAACACATGTTCTTTGAACGTGATCGTATTCGTGCAATGCGTGAGATGATATTAAGTAGAACACCCAAACAACGTGAGGCTGCATTAACGAAAATCTTACCCATTCAACGAAAGGATTTCGAAGCAATCTTTACGGTAATGGAAAATCGAAGTGTTACTGTGCGCTATCTCGATCCACCCTTACATGAGTTTATGCCAACCACAACCCAAGAAATTGAGGAATTGGCAGAATCAATGAACTTGGGCGTTGCGGAGATTAAGACAGTCATGAGATCGTTACATGAATATAATCCAATGATGGGACATCGTGGTTGTCGTCTTGCAATCACGTATCCTGAAATTGCGCTTATGCAAACACAAGCATTGATTGAAGCTGCAATCAATGTCAATCAAAAAGGTCACCATGTGAATCCAGAAATCATGATTCCACTTGTAGGTGACGTCGATGAGTTTAATTATCTCGCAACTCGTATTCGAAACCTTGCGGATGCATTAATTGAGAAGTCGGGAGTAGAAGTTCATTATCGTATTGGTACCATGATTGAGCTTCCGCGTGCATGCTTGCTCGCTGATAAGATTGCGGAAGAGGCAGAATTCTTCTCATTTGGTACCAATGATCTAACTCAGATGACTTATGGGTTTTCACGTGATGATGCAGGAACGTTCTTAAAAGATTATTATGATAAAGGTATTTATCAAAATGATCCCTTCGCATCTTTAGATCAGGAGGGTGTAGGACAATTAATTAAACTTGCGATAGCAAAAGCACGCGGCGTAAAACCAGACTTAAAGATTGGAATTTGTGGTGAACATGGTGGTGATCCACGTTCGGTTAAATTCTTCAGAGATGCTGGATTTAATTATGTATCCTGTTCACCATATCGTGTCCCTATTGCACGCATTAGTGCAGCACAAACTGTCTAAAAGAAAACACCTCGTTTTAAACGAGGTGTTTTTTGTATTGTTTAGGCATCGGGTGAGGCACATGCTTTGGTACCATCACTGATGTAGATATTAATATGGTCGGTTGTGGATACAAATTGGTTGTTTTTGGAAGCACGTACAACCGTTCCTTTTTCACCACATTCCGCAACGCGAGTCACATCATAGGTGATGTGTGCGCCTTTACCACTGAATTCATAGAAATAAGCCGGTAAATCGCCTTCTGTCAAGCCTACAAGACCTTTAATATAAGGTTGACCAATGGAGTAGTAAACAATCACAATCGTCTCAGGATCATCGTTTAGAATAGTTCCTGGTTCTGTGTTTTGTTCAACAAAAGCGCCATAGGGGTAATTCATTGTGTAAATTTGTTTTTGAATTACTTGGGCACCCATTGAATTGATTGTATCGAAAGTATTGAGATCAGAAGAGGAATAATCAGGAACACGTACGGCTTTCCCTTTTGAAATTACGAAGGTAAGTTCATCATTTTTCGCAACTTTCTCTGCTGCACTCACGCTTTGTGAGATCACACCGCCTGCTTCGATTTTGTCATCAAATTGTTCTTCATAGGTAAAGTTACTTACAAATTCTTTTTCTTTTGCCCAAAGTTCAATATCCATCTTTGTTCGATTTTTAAAGTCTGGAACGATGATGTTTTTTTCGTATTTTTCCGGTCCATTAGAAATTTTAATAAGTGCTTTGTTTTTACGTTGGAAATGATCTTTCGTTACATTTTTATCTTTTATTTCAAATGAGATAAAATTACCCTTTGCGACATCTTTGGAGAATACATTTTCGACTTGGATGTAACGCATTTTTTGGTCTTCAATCCATGCATTGATTTCAGTTCCATTAAGTTTTTCAAAATCAGGGAGCTTAATGACTTCTTCAAGATTGGGTCCCTTACTAATCACGACACTTACCAAGCTGCCTTTACGGATTTTAGTTTTGGGTTCGAATTCTTGTGAGATGATAACATTTTCATCGTATTCCAAACTGAATTCATCTTTGAAGTCTACTTCGACTTTGTGTCTTTTAGCCCATATCTCGACTTCTTGACGTTGTTTGTCTGTAAAGTCAGGCATGATTGTATGAGATTGTTTATTCCAAATTACACCGATGAGCAGCAGTGATAGGACCATACCGATTGCGATAAAAACCATCTTTTTTTGTTTTTTTGCTTTATAGGAGGGATCAAGTTCCGTTTCTTCTTCACGCACATAGAAGCGCTCCTCATCCTGATAGGTGCTTGTGGATTCAAGGTCATCCATTTCTATGACTTTCTTTTCAGATTTTTCAGTTCCTATATGTATTTTATTTCGGTCATAAACACCGGGTTTAAACTGATCAAGAAAATTACTCATTCAAGTCACCTCTACTAATTTCTTCCAATGATCCTTTTTTTAGATATAAAATTTTATCGGCTTGTTTAGCGATTTCTTGGGAGTGCGTCACAACAATAACGCATTTCTGGTGATCATGGGCAAGATGTTGGAAGATATTAATGATTTCAGCTTCCATTTCTTCATCCAAGTTACCAGTCGGCTCATCCGCTAGAATTACATCCACATTGGTTGATAAGGCACGCGCAATCGCAACTCGTTGTTGTTCTCCACCGGAAAGCATGGTTACAAGACGATCGGCCTTGCTTCGGGTAATGCCAATAAAATCAAGAAGATTGTATGCAACTTCTTTTGTTTCTTCGGGAAGTTGGTTGGCAGTGATGTTCATGGCTACAAGTACATTTTCGACAGCCGTTAAATGAGGAATAAGATTATAACTTTGAAAGATAATTCCTATTTGGTCGCGTCGATACTCGGCAAGTCCAATCTCGGAGATGTTTTTATCTTTATAGTAAACAGCACCTTCACGCGGTGTATCAAGTGCACTCAGTAGGGATAAAAAGGTCGTTTTTCCAGATCCGGATTGGCCCAAAATGGCATAAAAGGTACCGGCTTCAAAACTGGTATTTACATCACGTAAAATAAAGCGACGTTGATCCCCATCTTGGTAAAAATAATTAATGTTTTTGGTTTCTAATAGTTTCATGATCGCGCTCCTACATTAAGATTTTCTTTGGTTTCATGCGTGTAACATAAAACATTGGAAGGATGCTTGAAGCAACCGCAACACCTGCACCCAAGAGATAGACAGACAAGACATAAGAAGGGGACAGTTCAATGCGATAATCTTCATTCACTTCAATCATATTAATTGAAGGGAGATAAGAACTTTCCGTGTCAATAAATACGTCATCCATATAAGAATCCGAAATAAGAACATCTGAGACCTTATTCGCAAGCATTAAACCCGTTCCAAACGACAAGGTTAGACCCATAAGTGTAATCATAAGCACCTCAAGGGTTACTTGCCCTAATACACCCCATTGACGATCTCCTAACGCAAGATAAATTCCCATCTCATGTTTGCGATCTCTTAAAAAGAGAATCACCACAAGGGAAAGCACGATCGTTGTGGTAATGGCTGCACCTTTTAAGGTATAGTCTGCCATCACATTCAACATTGCCATGGGTGCTGCAATCATTTCAAACGATTGTTGGGAGGTGCGAACCATGAGGCCATCCTCCAAAAGCTCTTTTGCTTGTTGTGTAAATGCGTTTAAATCTGCTTCCGATTCCATCACAAATACGGAATCTCTATAGTTATATTTTTCTTCATTATAGATTGAGTCATTACCGAGGATATCAATCCCTTGTGCTTCCGCAATCTTCGCTTCTTCAGCACGTAGCGTTCGTAAACGATGATTAGGAATGTAGATTCGGTTATACATGGAGGCAAGACCCCAGTTTTCATTATCGGATTTTTGACTAAACGATACCGGTTTAAACGATCCTACAACTTTAATTTTAAAGCTTATGTTTTGCGCTGCTTCACTCTCATTAACACCATAATTAGGGAGCATCGTTTTAAGTTCGATGACTTCATCAAGACGAATGTTATTTTCAGTCATAACTAAATCCGAAAGAATGACTGGATAGACATCAGACTTTAAATCATCATCGGTAAAGGTTCGTCCTGACGTGAGTTCGATACGACCGGTTTTCGTATCGAGAAGGTCAAGATATTCGACACCTTGAAATGAGAAATAGTGAATCGGCTCTTCAGTATCTGCACGATCTCGTGCATGAGGCATTTGATAGGATTTTAGAGAACGCGATTGAATATCATGCTTTAACGCGTAATCAAAAAATGCGACCTCAGGGAGTTTTCCTAATTTTTGAATGGTTGATTCGCTAATCTTAAGCGTTTCGAAATCAATACGATCAAAGGCTTCGTAGTCAAGCGCTACGGTTGCATTATAACCCAGCTTCTCCTTAAGATTTGTTTCAACACGTGATGTGCCTTGTTTAATAGCAAATGTTCCTGCGATTAAGTTACCGAGTATAAATACAACGGTTAAAAGAATTAAAGATTTCCCTTTTCGTCGTGAGACACTCAACCAGGCTCTTTTAAAATGATTCATGATACCTCCTACTGTACTGCTTGCAATAGTACGCCTGAATTTATAATAGCGTTTACATTACCGTAAAGCAAGAAAAATAACACAAGAGGAAAAGATATTTATATTATGTGCGAATTGAAGTGGATTAGTGTATAAACATTTCAAAATTATGTTGGTTTTTAATAAAATTTCATTCCGTAAAACTAAATTTATGATATGATTTATACGGTTAAAAGGAGAAGGAAATGAAAAAAATAATTGTAGCAGTATTATTTTCACTTGTACTTGTCGGATGTTCCGCAAATAAGAACGTTTGTACAGTAGAAGCTGATGGCATTAAACGTACACTTAAGTTGGAAGTGAAAAATTCTGAGGTTGTTGGTTTAGAAGAAGAAACCGTAATCCAAATGGATAAAGCAACTCAAATGAATACCTATGATGACTTGTATAAGCAATTTGCTGAATCAAAAGTAACAGATGGTGTTACCTTTGAATATGAGAAATCCGATACCGCAATCACAGTTAAAACAACTGTCGATCTTGCAGTTGCTAAAGGTACTCAATTAGAGAAATATTTCTCATACCTAAGCAAGTCTGGTCAAAAAATAATTCTTGATCAAGAAGACTTAAACGTTGATGCTGTTAAAGCAGTTCTTGAATCAGAAGGTTCATTCAGCTGTTCAGGAAAATAATATAAAAAGCATCCGGCATCGGGTGTTTTTTTATATCTAAAATAAAGAGATTGATACCAAACGTTACTTTGAAAACATAAAACCCTTATAATAAAAGCTAAGGAGGGTTTGAATATGCATCATAAAATTCGTAATTTTAGAGATTTAGGAGGGATTCCTGTAAAGGGAGGCCACGTAAAATACCATAAACTTCTAAGAGGGGGTCCCTTATATGATTTGGATGAGACTACAATTGCACATCTCATCAATGAATACCACTTGAAAACGGTTATTGATTTACGATCCGATCGTGAAATTGAAGAAAAGCCAAATATGGTCATTGATGGTGTTGAAGATGTTCATCTTGATATCATGACCAAAGCACAACAAAATGCAGACCCGGAGAAAATGGCACTTAAATATCGACGTGAAATTTCTACGGAACACATGAAAGGTTTAAACCGATTGTTCGTGGAAAGTCACTACGCTCGTGATGAGTATCGTACATTTTTTAAATATCTCCTTAATAATAAAGAGGGATCTCTCTATTTTCACTGTACAGCAGGTAAGGACCGAACAGGTTTCGCGGCGGCTCAAATTCTTAAAATATTGGGTGCGAGTGATGAAGAAATCTTAGCGGATTACCTTGAAACCAATACGATGACTCATGAACTTGTTGAAAAAGAATTGGCGGGATTTAAGGTTAAAGAAAATCTAACGGACGATCAAGTAGATAATATTCGGGGATACATGACGGTTGATACAAGCTATCTCAAAGAAGCATGGGATGCGATTAAAGAAATCTACGGAGACTTTGAAACCTATGTATCTAAAGGTCTATTACTTTCAGATGAAGATGTGGAAACACTTAAACAAATTTATATTGAAATCTAACGGTTGCCATTGGCAATCGTTTTATTATAAATTATGGTATAATATTCACGAAAGTTTCACAAAGTGATTTGAGGGGTTTAGATTCATGGCATCTCGTTTTAAAAAATGTATTAATGTTATTCTCGTGTTCGCATTGATTGGTATTCAACCCATCGATGCCTTTTCACGTAAAGACTATGAGCGTGATGAGGGGTATTATCATGAATTGTGTTCGGGTGCTAAGGCTCGCGATCATCAGGACGAATGTACCGGATTCACAGAATATATTAATGAAAAACTTGCCGACTCGGAAACCTTATTGCGGCGTATTCGTGAGCAGAAAGATACTGTTTTAGAAGAAATTGAAGATAATAATGAATTGTTAGAGGTTTATCAAAAAGAAATTCTTGTTTTAAAAGAACGTGTTACAGAAATACAAGAGAGTATTCGAACGATCGAAGCTGATGTTGTTGAGACGGAAGCTAAGATTGAAGTGTTTGAGAAAAAAATTAAAATATTGGAAGAAAAGGTAAAGCTTAATATTCGCGCTTCGCAATCTTCGCTTTATGTTAATAATTATATCGATTTTGTATTTGGTGCTGCAGATTTTGTAGATTTGATTCGAAGAATGGAAGGCTTAACTCGTATTAAGCAAAGTAATGATGGGGTCGTTAATGAATTGATTGAAGCGCGTAAGGCTTTTGATGAAGAGAAAGATCACTTACTTTCTCAGAAGGAACAAATGGAAGCGAAGGAAGCATCAGTTAAAAAAGAGGAACATGACATTAAAGTTTATCAGATGGAAGTTCGAGATTTAATTCAATCGTTAATGGCAAAACATCAAGTTCTTGAAGATCAAAGTAAAGAGGTTCAAGAAAAGCTGAGTTTTGAAAATAAATTGTTCTTAGACCTGCGTAATTTACCTAATGAAAATGGATTTGTACGACCGCTTAAGTCGAACTATTGGGTATCAACGGGTACGTGGCATTATGCGAAGGGTGGTCGTCATATGGGGGTCGATCTGGCGCATATTGATGCCCGTGTTGGAATGGATATTTTAGCACCAGGGTCTGGAATAATTACGGGAACGCAAGGTGGCTGTCCAACCTATGGCTCTTATCCTCGTGGAAATTGTAATGGGGGATGGGGTAATTATCTTACAATGATGTTTAGTGTGAATGGAAAGGTTTATGGAGCGCTGTTTGCGCATCTTGAAGAAAACTCGTTCAAGATGTCACCGGGTTCTGTGGTTCGCGCTGGTGATGTGATTGCGAATATGGGATCTTCAGGATTATCTTCTGGTCCTCACCTACATCTTGAAATTTATTATCTTGGATCTGATAGTATTGAGGCTGCATACGATCGATGGGATGGAAATATCACGTTTGGCACGGGTGGTGCAAATTGGGGTAATGGTTGGGAGAAACGTTGTGAAATGAATAATCATGATGCACCCTGTCGCGAAAACCCCATGAAACTATTTAATTACACCTATGAAGCAGAATATTAAAAGTCGAGTGAAAATCTCGATTTTTTATTTTTTTTGAACATATCCATTGACAAAAAAGAAGAACAAAGTTATTCTTTTGTTGCAAACGTTTCGCATTTAAACGAACTAATGTGAATTTAGGGTAACACCTAAATCATTCATATTTAGGAATTGCAAGGGCACGAAGGTGAGGATTTAAAATGAAAAAATTAGGTTTAATGTTATTAGTCTTGATGATGCTTGCAGGGTGTCAGTCACAAAAAAAAGATGAATCTGGAAAATTAAAGGTAATGACAAGTTTTTATCCACTCTATGATTTTGCGCAAAAAGTCGGAGGGGACAAAGTATCTGTTGAAAATATCATTGAAGGTGGGGAAGCACATGGTTATGAACCCAGTGCAAATGACATTATTCGCATTCAAGAATCTGATGTTTTTATCATTAATGGAGCAGGTTTTGAGGCATGGGCTCCCAAAACATTACAAAGTGTAAAAAATGATAAATTAAAGATTGTGGATACAAGCCAAGGTGTTACCCTTCATGAGGGCCATGATCATGACCATGACCATGACGATCACGATCATGAGGAACATCATCACGGAGAATATGATCCACATATTTGGATGAATCCGATGAATGCGTATCAACAAATGAAAAATATTAAAGATGCTTTTGTGGAAGTAGATCCCGAAAACAAAGATTATTATGAAGAAAACTTTAAACGCTTTGGTGCGGAATTTGAATCATTGAGTAATGATTTTGAGAATAAGTTACGAAATGTGAAAAATAAAGAAGTTGTCGTCGATCATACTGCCTATGGATATATGCTTGAACCTTATGGTATCGAACAAGTTGCAATCGCAGGAAGTCTCTTAAGTAGTGAGCCAACTGCAAAACAAGTTGATGAATCCATCCAGTATATAAAGAGTCAAAACATTAAGGCTATTTATATGGAATCACTCAGTAATGATAAATTACTCCAAACGATATCCAAAGAAACAGGTGTAAAAATCTTGAAGCTCAATACACTTGAGAGTTTATCAAAGCAAGATTTAGAAAACGGAAACGATTATTTTAAAGTCATGAATGAAAACTTAGAAAGTCTCGTTGAGGGCTTGTCGCTCTAATGATTAATAAACGAAAGAGTGTAAGTATACTCATAGTGCTTTCACTCTTTTTTTCAACCTCGACCATTCATGCACTATCTGAAAATGACTTTAAAAAGGATGAAGCATATTTTCATGACTTATGCTCAGGTCAGGCATCACGTGACCATGAAACTTTATGCAGTCAATTTACAGAGTATATAAATCAAAAAATAAGTGATTCGCAAACCCGTCTAAAAAATATCGAAAAACAAAAAGACGATATTAGTACATCAATTGAAAATCAACAAGAAACGATACGGGTGTATCAAGAAGAAATTAACGCGCTCTCTACAACAGCTCGGGAATTAAAGGCTTCAATCACCGCAATCAACGAAGACATTAAACAAACGCAAATCAATATCGATGTCTATCAAAAAGAAATCGATGTATTAAATGAAAAAGTAAAGAAAAATATTGCGACGTCTCAATCACAGCTTTATGTAGATCCACTTGTAGAGTTTGTTTTTGCAGCCGTAGATTTTGTCTCCCTAATTCGCCGTGTCGAAGGTATTGCACGTATCAAAGAAAGCAATGATATTACCGTTAATAAATTAATTCAAGCAAAGAAGGTATTTGATTTAGAAAAAGAACACTTGAACCATCAACGACGTGAGTTAGAAAAAAAGAATAAACTCATTGAAGAACAAGAAACGATTAAGAAAACATATATGGAAAAAGTCAAAAAGACGATTGCATCTTTAATGGAAAAGAATAAAGCGCTCGAACTTCAATATGACGAACTCCAGGAAAAAATTGACCTTGATAGTCGATTGTTAAGTCGTATTTCAAGTTTAGAAGAAACAAATGGCTTTATTCATCCGGTTGAAAGTGGGTATTGGGTATCGGCGGGAACGTGGACCTATCCCTGGGGAGGCCGTCATATGGGGGTAGACTTGGCTTCCGTTACAGGATCAATCGGTCTCAATATAGTGGCACCGGGATCGGGACTTATTACTGCAGTTAATGGGGGCTGTCCCACATATGGATCTTATCCAAATGGATCTTGTAATGGGGGATTTGGTAATTATATTACCATGATTTTTAAGACCAATGGTATTGTTTATGGCGCGATGTTTGCGCATCTAAAAGAAGGTAGTATGAATGTATCCCCTGGTGATATCGTTTCGGGGGGAATAGTGTTAGCTCAAATGGGCTCTTCGGGTTTGTCCATGGGTCCGCACTTACATCATGAACTTTACTATCTTGGTGAGGATTCAATTGAAGCTGCGTATGACCGATGGGATGGTTCGGTAACCTTTGGTACTGGTGGTGCTTATTGGGGGAATGGCTGGAATATGCGTTGTGATACTAATGGACGAAGTATACCTTGTCGTGAAAATCCAATGACGATCTACCAATACACACTCGGAGGTGAATATTGATGCGAAAATACCTATCCCACGGCGTCATCCTATTAATTATTATCGTATGTTCGTTATTAAGTGTTTACTTTCAAAATCATGCCGTTATGGCACAGTCCGTGGAGAGTAAACAGGAGGCTTTGTATCAAGGTACAGTGACTAAAGTACGAACCGAAAAAGATGAGACTTCTAAAATGACAAAATTATTTTTAGACGTATATTCTGAATCCTTTCCCTATCTCAATAAAACAATCTCAATCGAACAATCCTTGAGTGAAAATACGGCTCAAGCCCTTCTTCCGTTACAAAAAGGTGACTCCGTTCTGTTGAATCAAACAACCAACGATGAGGGCGTACAGTACACCCTCAACGGTCCAACCCGCAGCATGCGTGTATTTGTCGTGATTGGGATATTTAGTATCATCTTACTCCTTATTGCTCGAAGACAAGGCTTGAAAACGTTAATCTCGTTTGCGTCAACGGTTTTTGTGGTAGGAACTGTCTTTATACCAGGTATTTTAGCCCAACAAAATATGTATCTTTTGATACTAATTGTGTCCTTGTGTATAACACTTTTGTCATTTATCACATTATCCGGATTTTCCAAGAAAACAATGGCTTCGATTGTGGGAACACTGGGTGGTGTTCTGGTCGCAATTGTATCAGCGATGCTTATTGTCTTTTTTTTGAAGATTCGAGGCGCGGCTTCAGAAGAATATTCCTATATTGCGATGATGAATCGCGAACAGCCTTTCAATGTAAATCAAATACTTTTTGGATCTGTGATAATCGGGGGCCTTGGCGCGATGATGGATATTTCAATGTCGATTGCTTCATCAATGTGCGAGATGATCGAAATCGAAGCTTCATTACCTAGACGTGATTTAGTGAAAGCGGGCATGAACGTAGGAATTGATGCGATTTCAACAATGGTCACAACATTAGTGCTCGCGTATACAGGAGGCGCGTTGCCATCCATAATTCTTTTGAATTTATATCAACGAAGTGGTACGTACATCCTTAATAGTTTGTGGTTTTCGGTTGAAGTCCTCCAAGCTCTTGTCGGTTCCATCGGTATGATGGCAGCCGTTCCGTTGACCGTATATTTTATGAGTTGGATTCAAAAGCGATCACGTCAAAAAGCTATCACAAAAACGTGAATCTAAATGGTTGTATAACATAGTTTTTCATATCTATGTGTGGTAGAATTATCATCAGTACAAATAGATGATAAGGGGTGTTTATATGAAAAAAACTATTGTACCAGAAGGGTATCAGTCCAGACTTGGTGTTTATGACACACAAACTGCGATTGGTTTTATTAAGCGTTGCTTCGAAGAGGCGCTCACAGGAAGTTTAAAACTAAAACGGGTTTCTGCGCCTTTGTTCGTGGCACGAAATTCGGGTTTAAATGATGACTTAAATGGTGTGGAGCGTCCTGTTCGTTTTGACGTTCCCTCACTGGATGCAGAGGGTGAAGTAGTACACTCCTTGGCAAAATGGAAACGCATGGCATTACATCAATATGATTTTAGAGAAGGAAACGGTCTTTATACGGATATGAACGCAATCCGTCGTGATGAAGAGTTGGACAACATCCACTCTATCTACGTGGACCAATGGGATTGGGAACGTGTGATTTCACGTGAACAACGTACCCTCGACTATCTTAAGGATACAGTTCAAAGTATCGTGAATGCGATTGTGGAGACATCAAGTCGCTTGCATACGAAGTATCAAGATGTGGATGTCATGATTGACTCTAATGTGGCCTTTATTACAAGTCAGGAATTAGAAGATCTTTATCCAAACCTGAGTTCTAAAGAACGTGAAAATACATTTGTTAGAGAACATCATACAACGTTTATCATTCAGATCGGTGATAAACTGAAGAGTGGAAAACCGCATGATAATCGCGCGCCTGACTATGATGATTGGTCTTTGAATGGAGATTTATTGTTCTGGCATGAACCGCTTGGGATTGCACTTGAATTATCAAGTATGGGAATTCGTGTTGATCGTGATGCGATGTTATATCAACTTAAAGAGGCAAAGCAAGAAGACCGCTTAAAGTATGATTTCCATAAGATGATCGTCGACGATGAACTACCACTGACAATCGGTGGTGGGATCGGACAAAGCCGTATGTGTATGTTGTTATTAGGAAATGCACATATTGGTGAAGTTCAAGTAAGTCTTTGGGATGATGAGACTTTAGATACATGTAAGGGTAAAATAGAACTCTTATAAATCAACACAAAAAAAACCTCTCGATTTAAATGGAACTAGGTCAGTTCCAATTGAGAGGTTTTTTTGTTTTAGAAAGCTGGTGAGAGTGTTGCGCTGTGTTCTTTTGTTAAGAATTTACGAACAGCATCACTGGTCATTGCTTTTTTAAGTGCTTGAATTTTAGCGTCATCTTTATTATCTTCACGAGCTACTAATGAAATCGCATAGTGTCCGTCTGATTTTTCTAAAATAAGGGCATCACTTGGTGTAAGTCCAACTTGTTTTATATAAGTAGGATAGTTGAATACAAGATCAACTTCTTCATATGCTTGATTTAAAGTTAAGAGATCAACTTCAATAAACTGATAGTTTTTATGATCTGTTACGTCTTTGATCGTTGCATCATATTTAACGCCATCTTTTAATGTAATGAGTCCAGCATCTTGCAAGATTAGAAGGGCACGTGCTTGGTTGACTGCATCATTTGGAATTGCAATTTTAGCGTCATCTTTAAGATCTTTAATGTCTTTAAGATCTTTAGAGTAGAAACCTACGATTGCGTCATAGATTGGCTGAATGCCGACAAGGGTTCCACTTTGACTCTTGTTGAACATTTCCATAAAAGGAACATGTTGGAAGAAGTTTGCATCGATTTCTTTATTATTAAGAGCAGTATTAGCTTGGGTATTGTCTGAAACGGATACAAGTTCAAGTTCATAGCCGTCTTTTTTCAATTCCTCTTTAGCAATTTCGACAACATCCGTCATTGGCATCATGTGTGATGCAACCTTTAACTTCATGTCATCTGGATTTTTTTTGGCGCCACATGCGGTAAGCATAAGCATTGCTGTGAGTAATACAAGTCCTTTTTTAATCATCTTTTCTCCTTATCGCTTATCAATTCGTTTAGCGATTCTATTACCTGTAAATTGAATCATCAGTACAAGAACAATCATAATGAGAATGGTTGCATACATGATTTGCCACTCAAATCGCTGATAACCATATCGCATTGCGAAGTCCCCAATCCCGCCTCCGCCAACAACACCCATCACCGTCGAGTAGTTTACATAACTAATAATGGAAGATGTAAGTCCGAGGACAAGTCCTGATCGTGCTTCAACAAACAGAAATTTAAAAACAAGTTGAAACGGTGTTGCTCCAAGTGAAAGGGCACTATCGATAATTCCTTGAGGAACCTCAAGGAGTGCTTGTTCAACAAATCGAGCATATAACGCCGCTGCAACAAAACTCATGGGTACTGAGGCTGCATAAGTTCCAAGTGAAGTCCCAATTAAGAATCGAGTCACTGGAATCATAAACACAATAAACAATAAAAACGGAAACGAACGTACCACATCCACATATCCATTTAAGATAAACGAAACAAATCGGTTCTCGTAATACCCGTCTTTGCGGGTAAGGTAGATAAGTGTGCCCAGTGGTAATCCAACTAAAAGTGCAGAAAGAATTGAAAATCCTAAAAGAATAAAGGTTTCGCTCAGTGCTTTAAGCAACTCAGCATGAAATTCAGCGTATATCGATATCATTGTAATAAGTAGTCCTTTGCATGGATTGCGTAAGAGCGTGCTGTATTATCTTCGTCGTGACGATTTACTGAAATCACTTCATGAAGCGTTCCATTATCCAAAATCGCAACCCGATCACACAGCGTCTTCGCAACCTCTAATTCATGAGTAACAATCACAATTGTTGTGCCGAATTGTTGATTAATCTGTTTTAAAACCTCAAGAATTTCTTTGGTAGTATGAGGATCTAAGGCAGAAGATGGTTCATCACAAACCAGAATCTTAGGTTTTGTAATCAGTGCCCGCGCAATGGCGACACGCTGACGTTCACCACCACTAAGTTGTGCAGGATAGTGGTGGATCTTTGATTCTAAGTGTACAAAGCAAAGTGCTTCAGACACCATATTACAATCTTTATTCTTTGCAAGTCTTAGTGGCAAGGCAATGTTATCAAACACTGTACGATTCCCCAACAAATTGAAATTCTGGAAAACGACGCCAATCTCTTTACGAAGTGAACGCAGTGCGTTACTTGATAGTGATTTTAAATCGGTGCCATCAATGAAAACCGCACCCTCATCGGGCAGTTCTAATCCATTGATTAAACGCAATGCAGTTGATTTACCGGCTCCGCTTTCACCAATAATTCCAAAAATTTCGGATTGATTGATTTCAAATGAAACGTTGTCGAGTGCCTTGAATGTTTTGTTTTTACCTTGATAATGTTTAGAAACATTTTTAAACTCAATAATAATAAAACCTCCCAGCTCATTAACCCACCGTTATTATAGAGTCTCCACTCATCTTTTTCACTCAATATACTCAAAAAAACACAATTGAACAACGTGATTTTACTAACAAAATGAGCGTTCTGGAGGCTCATAAATACAGACTCATGTATAATAATAAAAAAAGGAGAATGATAAACATGACATCGATTTATAAAACAACGGCTATAAATGAAACAACTGTGCCAAATCAAACGCGAATTGAAGATGGGCTTGCACTTATAATGACACCGCCTTTAGATCAACAAGAAGGTTCCAATCCAGAACAACTTCTTGCAATGTCATGGGCAACATGTCTTAATGCCACAAGTCAAGCACTTTTAAAAGCAAGAAAACTCGAACATAATTCAAGAGTACGTGTTGAAGTAGACCTTCATAAAGAGGCAAATGGAGTAGGATTTCACTTCAGTGCCTATGCCTACTTAGCCGTCGAAGGTTTTACACTTGAAGAAAGTGAACGCCTTGTACGTCAAGCTCATGAACGATGTCCTGTATCGAAACTGATACATGGTAACGAACATGTGGATGTGTTTGTGGAATCATACTAAGCAGTCCTAAAGACTGCTTTTTTGTATTATGTTATTTAGTGTAAAGTTTGGGAATGAGGCTTTGTTTGCATTAAGTCATGATATAATCAAAACGTAAAAAGGTGGTATAAGATGAAATTAGAAAATGAATCGTTACTTTTAGAATTTGATTGTAAAGGTGCAGAACTTCGTCGCGCATTAAATAAAGAAACACAAAAAGAATTAATGTGGAACGGTGATGCTGCATTTTGGGGACGTGTTTCTCCAGTCCTTTTCCCCATAGTAGGAAAAGTATTTAATGGAAAATATACGATCGATGGCCAAGACTATCATTTATCCCAACATGGGTTCTTAAGAGATCAAGAATTTGAAGTGGTCCGTCATACTGAAAATGAATTTGTATTTGAGTATCACAGTGATGATGCAATGTTAGGCGTTTACCCATTTAAACATAAAGTGCAGATTGCTTATAAATTAGATGGAAAACGCATCACTGTAACGTGGCATATCTTTAATAAAGATGAGAATGAAATGTTTTATGCAATTGGTGCACATCCTGCTTTTCTGCTTGATGATGAAGGCGATTATGAGTTTGTCTTTAAACAAGCTGAAAATGTTCATCAATACGGACTTAAAGAAGGGTTTATTGATGGTAAGGTTCCGGTTCAATTGGATCGTCTTGAGGTGAATGAAGCAAACTTCAAAGATACAACCTTAATCTATGATCATACTTCAGAAGTGATATTAATAAATAAGAACACCCAAGAATCTGTTACGCTAGGGTATGAAGGTTTTGACTATTTAGCGCTATGGCGTCCTTGTAAGGAAGGTGTTATGGCACCTTTTGTATGTATCGAACCTTGGGTTGGTATTGCGGATGAATACGGTGGATATCGTGATATTCGCGAAAAACTTGCAATTAAGCGTCTTCAGAAAGGTGATGACATTGTCCATCAATATACGGTGACGTTTCAATGAAACAAAAATTTATTCAAATGATGCAGGGCCGTTATGGAACGGATAAGTTGAATCAACATCTTCTTTATTTAGGTGTGGTTGTGGCGATTGTTGGGATTTTTACCCGCCAGGTTTGGCTACAAGGGGTTTGGCTTTTACTCTTAGTTTATGTCTATTACCGTACCTTTTCGCGTAAGATTCAAAAAAGATATCAAGAGAATCAAGCTTATCTTACATTCTTAAGTAAGGTAAATGCGAAATGGGATCGTATAAAGTCATGGCCAAAGTACAAATATTTCACATGTGAGGCATGTAAAACGCGACTTCGCGTACCCCGAAGAAAAGGAAACATCGAAATAACGTGTCCAAACTGCAAAACAAAATTTGACGCAAAATCATAAAACTTACTAAATTCGTGATAGTTTTCACAATGAAAACGCTTAACTTGTTTCTTCTTCACGAATTTAGTTTTTATTTGCGCATTTTTACGTTGATTTGTTTGAGTCATCCTTTGATCCAACATACAATATGTATGTGAAAGAAATAACAAGGGAGGTCACATACCATGACAACTAAAAAAGTAGAATTGGACAACGAAGTCAATGAACTCGTTGCGAATGCTCAAAAAGCGTTAAAAGGTTTTATGGATTTAAATCAAGAACAAGTCGATTATATCGTTGCGAAAGCAAGTGTTGCTGCACTCGATCAACACGGTGTTTTAGCTCAACTTGCTGTTGAAGAAACAGGACGAGGCTGTTTTGAAGACAAGGCAACCAAAAACTTATTTGCATGTGAACATGTTATTAACCATATGCGTCACCTTAAAACAGTTGGCGTTATCAGTGATGATGAAATCACAGGAATTACCGAAATTGCGCATCCAGTAGGGGTTATTTGTGGAATTACACCCGTTACAAACCCAACATCAACTGCAATTTTTAAATCATTAATTTCATTAAAAACAAGAAATCCAATTATTTTCTCATTCCACCCATCTGCACAAAAATGTAGTATTGCGGCTGCGAAGGTTGTTTATGAAGCTGCAGTTGCTGCAGGTGCTCCTGAACACTGTGTTCAATGGATAGAACGCGGATCAAAAGAAAAAACAGATGAACTTATGAATCACGACGGTGTTGCGACAATTCTTGCAACCGGTGGTAATGCAATGGTTCGTGCTGCTTACTCATGCGGTAAACCTGCACTTGGTGTTGGTGCCGGAAACGTTCCTGCATATATTGAAAAATCAGCAGATGTTGCCCAAGCTGTAAATGATATTGCCCTATCAAAATCATTTGATAACGGTATGATTTGTGCTTCAGAACAAGCAGTTATTATTGATGCAGACGTTTATGATGAAGCAATTGAAAAATTCAAAAAATACGGTATGCACTTCCTCTCAGCTGTAGATAAGAAAAAAGTTGAGAAATTTATGTTTGGTGTTTCCAGTGGCGATGCAAATGTCCTTGAAGCAAAATTAAATCCAAATGTTGTAGGTAAAGATGCAACATGGATTGCTGAACAAGCAGGGATTAAAGTACCTTCAAATACAGTAATCTTAGCAGCAGAATGTAAAGAAGTAGGCCCAAATGAAGTTCTAACACGTGAAAAACTATCACCTGTTCTTGCAGTCTTAAAATCAAAAGACAGCGACGAAGGAATTAGCTTAGCACGTCAAATGGTTGAATTTGATGGATTGGGTCACTCAGCAGCAATCCATACAAAATCAAAAGAACTTTCCGAAAAATTTGGAGAAACTGTTCCTGCAATTCGTATTATCTGGAACTCACCATCAACCTTTGGAGGAATTGGTAACATCTATAATGACTTTATTCCTTCATTAACACTTGGTTGTGGTTCATATGGACATAACTCAGTAGGCGATAACGTAAGTGCTGTTCACCTCTTGAATATTAAAAAGATTGGGAGACGTAATAACAATATGCAATGGTTCAAAGTACCATCAAAAATTTATTTCGAAAGAAACTCAATTCAATATTTAAAATCAATGCGTGATGTTGAACGTGTATTCGTTGTAACAGACCGCGCAATGGTTGATTTAGGTTACTACAACTTAATTGTTGAACAACTTAATAAACGTCGTAACAAAGTTCAAATTCAATTATTCTGCGATGTTGAGCCAGATCCATCATTAAACACTGTTAAACGTGGTTATGAAATGATGAAATCATTCCAACCTGATACAATTATTGCTTTAGGTGGTGGTTCACCAATGGATGCCGCTAAAGGTATGTGGATCTTCTATGAACATCCAGATGTAGACTTTAATGATTTAAAACAAAAATTTGTGGATATCCGTAAACGTGCATTCCGTTACCCAGACTTGGGCGAAAAAGCACAACTTGTATGTATCCCAACAACTTCCGGTACCGGTAGTGAGGTTACACCATTTGCAGTTATCACTGATACAGATGCAAATAAGAAATACCCACTTGCTGACTACTCACTTGTTCCAACTGTTGCGATTGTCGATCCAATCTTCACAACAAACCTTCCTGCATCCGTAACTGCAGATACAGGTCTTGATGTGTTAACACATGCTACAGAAGCATATGTTTCAAACTTTGCAAATGACTATACAGATGGTCTTGCAATTCAAGCCATCAAAATGGTCTTTGAAAACCTTGAACGTGCAGTATATAACGGTAAAAACGACTTAGATGCACGTGAAAAAATGCATAATGCTTCAACTCTTGCAGGGATGGCATTTGCGAATGCATTCTTAGGTATGAGTCACTCATTAGCGCATAAAATTGGTGGTAAATTCCACGAAATGCCTCATGGACGTATTAATGCAATTCTCTTACCATATGTTGTACGTTATAATGGTACACATCCAGAAAAACCTTCATTATGGCCAAAATACAATGTATACCGTGCACATGAACGTTATGCTGAATTAGCACGTATCCTCGGATTACCTGCAAGCACAACTGAAGAAGGTGTTGAAAGTTATGCTCAAGCATGTCATGACTTAGCAGTTCGTTGTGGTATTAAGATGAGTTTCCAAGAACAAGGTGTAAATGAAAAAGCATTTATGGCTGAAACAGAAACCATTGCTTATCTTGCATACGAAGACCAATGTTCACCATGTAACCCACGTCTTCCACTTGTTAAGGATATGAAAGAAATTATTGAACATGCTTACTATCCTGCAGGAAAAATTCCTACAAAATCAAAAAAATAATATAATGATTTAAAAAGCATCGCTCTACCGGTGCAAAGAAAAAGCCCACATCAGCAGATGCGGGCTTTTCTTTAATTATTTAAAATCTTTTTCGAATTCGTCAAGGCTTTCTTTAAGTAGTGTTACCGTATATGCCATGCTTGGACCACCACCAAATGCAACAGAAACTAGTGCAGCTTCTTCAATTTCTGGACGTGTTGCACCATGTTTTAATGCTTCATGTGTATGGTAAACAATGCAGTATTCGCAACGGTTATATACCGCAATCCCAACACTGATTAATTCTTTCGTTTTAGGGTCCAATGCTCCGGGAGCATAACTTTTTCCTAAAAGATTCATAAACGCACCAACACCCTCGCGTTGTGTACGTGATAATTCAGTTAAACCACCTGTAAAAGCTTTATACATTTCTCTAACATCATATTGTGCCATGATCGTTCCTCCTGTATGTATATGTCCATGCTAACACAAAAAGAAATATCTTCAATTGTTTTATCCATACTTTTTTTGAATTACCGATATTTGTTAAACTTATGGAAAACGGTGGCTGCTGAATCAATTGTGTAAAAGGTTCTTCACATGAATAAAATATCAGTTACAATAGAAGTAAGAATGGAGGGGGAATATGAAAAAAGTTAGACTTAAAGATATTGCGAAGTTAGCCCATGTTTCAGAAGCATCCGTTTCTTTAGTATTAAATGACGCGCCCTCACGGATTTCAGAAGCTAAGAAAACGGAGATTAAGCGAATCGCGAAAGAGCTAAATTACCGACCAAATTATGTTGCTCGTAGTCTCTCTACCAATAAAACGCAAACAATCGGCTTAATTATTCCAGATATTGAGAACCCTTATTTTTCATCGTTTTCGAAACATGTCGAAGACTTACTCCGTAAAGAAGGATATCTCGTTTTTATGGTCAACAGTGATGATCATGTGGAAAATGATCGCACGCTTATTAAAGAACTTAAAGATCGGCAAGTTGATGGGTTAATTCTCTGTCCTGCTTTGGATGCATACCGTGTGAATGCGGATGTACAGCAGGAATTGGATTCGATTGGTGTTCCTTTTGTGTTGGTAGACCGCATTTTTGAAAACATTCAAACAAATCAAGTTTCCTATGATAATGAATATGGTGGATATCTCGCGACACAATACCTTATTGAACAGGGTTGTAAACACATTGCATGTTTTACCGGATCTTTGCTTACTTATGGGGGACGACAACGTTATGAAGGACATCTACGTGCTTTAAAAGAATCGGGACATTCTATAGCGAAAGAAAACCGTTATGAAGGGGATTATCGTTATGAGACGGGGTATGTTTTTGGGAAGGATGTTGTAGCACGTAAAGACATTGATGGGGTTTTTGCATGTAATGATCTCATGGCTTACGGATTGCTTAAGGCGATGGATGAAGCAGGGCTTACTCAGAAAACCCTTAAAGTTGTGGGGTATGATAATTTAAAACAATCAGAGATGTTTGGGATTCCGTTAACTTCTGTCTCTCAAGACCTTTCCGTTTTAGCGATGCATGCATGCAAACAACTGCTTAAACAAATTGAAGATCAAAGCTACCAAGAAGATACTGTATTAAAACCGGAACTTGTTAAATAAGCATGAACAATTGGTTCATGTTTTTTTATTGATTTTAGGTTAAACGCTTAATCTAAAACTATTGACAGCGGTTACAAAGCGGTGTAAACTAGAATTACAAGGAGGTTAAGCGCTTAATCATGAAGAAACAAGTATTTGAAATTAAAGAGAACGTGCTTACTCCGGAGCTTTATCAAGCGATGCATTCAGTCTGTAAATTTAAAGCATATGCTTTAGAGGATATTCGAATTGCGCTTGATCATGATTTATACGATGTTGTGGTGTTTGATGGTGACCAAGCGGTTGCCATTGCCCGACTGGTCGGTGATGGAAGGATTGTGTTCTTTCTCAAGGATGTCATCGTACATCCGCAATATCAACATCAAGGCTGTGGCGATTTACTGATGCAATCAATCTTTAAGTATCTCGCACGGGTTGCCTGTCAAGGTGCTTATGTAGGTCTCATGGCAACGCCAGGTGTTGAATCGTTTTATGTTCAGTATGGTTTTATCACAAGACCGACTGAAGAACTAGGAAGTGGGATGGTGTTATTTTATGAGCAGTAAGATTTATGTACTTGGAAGTATTAATGTGGATTTGATGATTTCCGCAAATCGTATGCCTCAACAAGGTGAAACGATTGCAGGCTATGATTATTTTGAAGCAATTGGTGGTAAGGGTGGTAATCAAGCAGCAGCATGTGCAAATCTTGGTGCCCCTACATTTCTCATTGGAAGTGTTGGACGGGATTATCATGGTCAACTTGCTTTAAATGCTTTAAATAATTTTGGGGTTAATACAAACCATGTTCTTCTCAGTGATGATGACCATACAGGGGTTGCGATGATTTTAAAAACAGATCACGATAATCGTATTATCATCAATCAAGGTGCTAATGCGAATATTAGTGTTCCACGCATCCACGAATCCCTACAGGGAACAAACCAGGATTTCTTTTTAACCCAATTTGAAGTTCCACTCTATGCTGTTTACGAAGGTCTCAAACAAGCAAAAACCTTGGGAATGACAACGGTGGTGAATCCAGCCCCTGCGGTTGTGATGAATGAAGATTTCTATCCCTTAATTGATTATCTTGTGGTAAATCAATCAGAGAGTGAAATTTTGACAGAAATCTTCCCACATGATCTTGAGGATTGTAAGCGTGCTGCCACCACCTTATTTGAACGAGGAGTTAAGACGGTTGTCTTTACCTTAGGTGGCTCTGGAAGTATCTGTATTTCTAAAGATCACGTTGATATCATCCCATCTTATGCAGTGGATGTGGTGGATACAACGGGAGCAGGTGATGCTTATATTGGAACGTTCCTATACGGTCTTAGTAAACAATGGAATCTTCAAAAAGCATTAACTTATGCAAGTGCTGCAGGTGCTCTTGCATGTACAAAACAGGGTGCTCAAGAGGCGCTTCCCACACTTGAAGCGTTAACGGATTTTATGAACCAAGGAGGAAATCATGAGTAGACGAAAAATTATTATTGATACAGATCCAGGCATTGATGATGCTGTTGCACTGGCAATCGCTTTATTTTCAGAAGAACTGGATGTTCAGTTGATTACAACAGTTGCAGGTAATGTAAGTATTGAGAAGGTTACAAAAAACACATTAAAGTTGTTGCCTTTTTACGGTAAAAAAATTCCAGTAGCTATGGGAGCATCCCGTCCCTTACTAAGAGAACCGATTGATGCAAGTGGTGTCCACGGTAAAACAGGGATGGATGGTTATGATTTCCCTGAGGAAGATCAAAGCCTACTTCTCGATAAAAATGCGGTGGAGGCAATGCATGAGGTCATTATGAACAGTGCGGAGAAAATTACACTCGTTCCAATTGGTCCGTTAACCAATATTGCCTTATTAATTCGAGAATATCCGGAAGTCATCGAACGCATTGATGAAGTGGTATTAATGGGAGGTAGTGTCGGTCGAGGTAATGCAGGTGTCTATTCTGAATTTAATATTAAAGTAGACCCAGAAGCTGCGAAGATTGTCTTTGAAAGTAGTTTAAATATTGTGATGGTAGGTCTTGATGTAGGTCTTAAAGCCCTTGTTTATCCTGAAGATTCTGCATTGATTAAAGACATGAATCCTGTTGGGAATATGTTTTATCACTTATTTAAAACCTATCGAGGCGGAAGCTTTAAGGTTGGTTTAAAGATGTATGACAGTTGTGCGATTGCATACTTACTTAAACCAGAAATGTTTGAAGTTGTGGAGACATTTGTAGGTATTGAGACCCAAGGGGAATATACATCAGGTGCTACCGTGGTAGACCTGAAAGGATATTGTGGTCAGCCCGCAAATGCGAAAGTTACGACTGATATTGATGCGGATATGTTTAAAACATGGTTCCTCGAATCAATTCAAAAGTGTCAAACGAAAAACTAATATAAAGGAGAATGAAGGTTATGAGTCCAATTGTTATGTATGGAGCTGGCTTGATTGCGGTCGCAATCGTGGTTGTAATGCTTCTTAAAAAACTAGATATTAAGATTACGTTATTTGGTGTTGGTATTTTACTGATGATGGTTGCGATTATGATGGGGAATGCGGTCATTGAAGAACCGGTTCATATCTTAGTTGATCCACTACTTGCGATTATTGATCAATTTAAGAAAACACTCCCAAGTTCTGGGTTTGTGATTCTTGTATTGGGTGGTTATACGGCTTATATGAATGCGATTGGTGCAAATGAGGTAACGGTTAATACACTCACAAAACCCCTCAAAGGCATTAAATCAGCATACGTTTTGGTTCCGATTGTATTCTTACTCGGGAACTTGTTATCCCTTGTAATTCCAAGTGCATCCAATTTATCCATTATTTTGCTTGCAACCTTGTATCCAGTTTTAAAAGAATCGGGTATGTCGACATTAACCGCAGCCGCAATTATTGCGACAACGGCAACGGTTATGCCAACACCATTAGGTGCAGATAACGTTGCGATCGCTGCGGAACTTGGAATGCCTGTTGCAGACTATGTCTTCCAACATCATGCAATTGTTTCGGTACCAACACTTCTTGTGATGGCACTTGCACATACATTCTGGCAAAAATACTGTGATAAAAAACTTATTGCAAGTGGTGAAGAAAAGGTTGTTTTGAATGTAGAAGCACCCAAACAAATTGAAGGTAGTGGTCTTTACAAATTTGTCTACACATTACTACCCTTGTTACCAATCTTAATCTTACTTGTTGTTTTTGCGATTAATGCGATAACAGGATCAAGTTTGAACTTATCTGTTGAAGTGGTATCGATGATGTCCTTTATCATTGCGATTGCGTGCGAACTGATACGTCATCGTGATGGTAATAAGGTATTAACCGCTACGGAATCTTTCTTTAAAGGTATGGGAAATGCAATGGGGATTGTTGTATTACTTGTTGCTGCTTCAACCTTTGTGAACGGTCTTAAAGCGATTGGTTTAATTACCCAACTTCAAACGGTAATGCAAACAACTCAAGCTTCAGGCTTTGTCTTACCACTGATTCTTGCACTCTTTACAGCACTGATTGTGCTTTTAAGTGGTAGTGGAATGGCACTCTTCTATGCAATGGTACCGCTTATGGTTCCACTTGCAGCAGCAGCGGGCATTAGTCCATTTGCGGTAACTGTGCCAATGGGACTTGCAGGAAACTTACTGCGTGCTGTCTCTCCGGTATCTGCCGTTGTGATGATTGTTGCAGGAACTACAAAAGAAGAACCGTTTGATATTGTGAAACGTACATCCGTTCCAATGATTGTTGGTACGGTCTTTATGTTTGTACTTTCGATGATTATATTCTAAAAAAAAAAACACATCACCGCTTAGGGTTGATGTGTTTTTTTATGAATGTCAAAGTCTAAAATCATCCTGACGGTTTTGTCTGTTAAACTGTCTGTTTGATCGTACCCTCGAAGAAAGGATACAAAATAATTGAGAAATTCTTCAACATGGTCTTTATCGTTTGTATAGGATCCTTTGAGAATACGACGGATAATCCCTTGATGCATAATATAAGCAAAATTCACAATCGTTGAAACATCATCGGCTTTAAAATATCCTGCTGCAACACAAGGATCAATTGAAAGTTGATTACGTCGTTTCATCCCTTGTCCTAAGACAAGATCACTGATATGTTTTGCGGGTTTGCTTTTATGCATTGGGAACGTTGCGTTGTAAGCATCCATATGACTTAGAATTTCATCAGATTTATCAGAATCGAATACGTATGTGTAGATTTCAGGATCTTTAAAAGACCAGTCGGAATAACATCGCCACATTAATAAATACTTATCAAGTGCATTTAGCTCTAAGTTGATTATGGTTTCAAGGTCACTGAGGTAATCGGTGATGGTATGGATCATTGCGAAGGCAATAAGTTGGTCAAGATTTTCAAAGTAATTATAGAGGGTAGCACTGTTGTATCCGGCAATGTCTGCGACTTTTCGGATGGTAATTGCTTGCATGCCTTCGGTATTTACAATTTCTTTGGCTGCCTGCATAAAATAGAGCATGGTTCGTTGTTTTTTTAATTTTTTATGGCTCATTGTCATGACAACCTCCTCACTATGTGAATTATATAACATATACAAATAAATCACAGTGGGTTTCCGGTTTTTTTGGTGCTTTTTTATAATGTTTATCGATATTTAGGGTATTTATAGCTAAGTTGGTGAATTATGTGCATTTTCGTTCTTTACACCAAAGGTAATGAATCTCTTTCAAGGCTATGCTATAATTAAAGAAATTAATGGGAGGAATTTATATTTATGGCTACACCACATATTAATGCTGAAAAAGGGCAAATCGCTAAGGTTGTATTAATGCCTGGAGATCCACTTCGTGCAAAGTTTATTGCGGAAACATTTTTGAAAGATGTGAAACAATTTAACGATGTACGTAATATGTTTGGATATACAGGAACCTATGAAGGCGTTGAAGTATCAGTAATGGGTTCAGGAATGGGACAACCAAGTATTGGAATTTATTCTTATGAACTTTATTCACAATTTGATGTTGAAGCAATTATTCGTATTGGTTCAGCAGGATCTTATGTTGAAGGACTTGATGTTTATGATGTAATTCTTTCAGATAGTGCATATAGTGAATCTTCATTTGCGAAGGTTGGATTTGGATATGAAGAAGATGTTCTTGAACCAAGTACTTTGTTAAATGATCAATTACGTGCTTCTGCACAAAAATTAGAGATTCCTATGCAAGAGGGACGCATTCATTCAAGTGATGTCTTTTATCGCGACTCCGGTGTTACATGGCAAGAACTTGCAAAGAATCATGGTGTCACATGTGTTGAGATGGAATCATTTGCACTCTTCGCAAATGCTAAGAAATTAAACAAACATGCAGCATGTCTTCTAACAATTTCAGATTCATTTGTAACACAAGAAGTAACTTCAGCTGAGGAACGTCAACTCTCATTCACAAATATGATGAAGATTGCGTTGGATGCAGCAATTTCTTTAAAATTCTAAAAAAATGAAACTCATCGATGATCGGTGAGTTTTTTTTATTTCTCATAGAACTACATTTGTAGTCACGATACTTGATATCGAAGAAATGTCATGATAAACTACAAATGTAAACGATAAAGGAGGACCAAAATTATGGATAAAAAGACATATAACATAACTGGGATGATGTGTGCATCCTGTCAAAGCCAAGTTGAAAAAGCATTGCAAGGTGTTGAGGGGGTTGATCATGTGGAAGTTAACTTGCTTACCAATCAAGCAGTTGTTTCTTCTCAAAGCGACATCCCCGAAGCAGACTTAATCCAGGCCGTTGAAGATCAAGGTTATGGCCTTGAAATCCCCAATCCTATTCAAGAAAAAACGGTGGATCTAAAACTTACTGACATGACCTGTGCATCCTGTGTTGCGAATGTAGAAGGTGCACTCCAACACTTAGAAGGCGTTATGTCCGCCAGTGTTAATTTAATGACGGAACGTGCACGTGTGACCTATGACCCTCATAAACTAAAATTGGTTGATATGATTCTAGCGATTGAAAATCAAGGCTATGGCGCAAGCCGTTTGGATGAAGTTGAAGCGATATCCACGGATTCTCAAAAACACCAAAATCAAAAAGAGAATCGTGCGCTTTACTTTAGTTTAATCTTAGCTGCAACCATGCTCTATATTACGATGGGTCAAATGTTTACCTATAAACTACCCTTACCATCCTTTATCGATCCTAATATTAATCCTTTGAACAATGCGCTCTTCCAAATTGTTATTACCATCCCTATTGTTTGGTTAAATCGTGATTACTTTAGAAGAGGCTTTAAAACATTATTTAAAGGGCATCCTAATATGGATTCTTTAGTAGCGATAGGAACCGGTAGTGCAATGCTTTACAGTTTCTATGGATTCTTCAAAATTTTAAATGGAGAACCTCATTTTGTACATCATCTCTACTTTGAGTCTGCAGCGGTGATTTTAGCGTTGATTCGTCTGGGGAAAACCATGGAGTCACGCAGTAAAGCGAAAACAACCAGTGCCATTAAGGCTTTATTAAATCTTAAACCAGAAACGGCACTTTTGATTCGTGAGGATGGTGTTGTGGAGATTGATGCGGATGAAATCCGAATTGGGGATCATCTGCTGGTAAAACCAGGTACATCTATTCCAATGGATGGTCGAATTTTAGAAGGTGAAAGTGCGGTCGATGAGTCGATGTTGACCGGAGAAAGTATTCCGGTTGATAAAACGCGCGATGATGATGTTGTGATGGGTACCATGAACCTTAACGGTCGTCTTGTCATCGAAGTGACCGTTGATGATCAAAATACAAAACTTGCGCAAATTATTCGTTTGGTTGAAGATGCACAAAACGAAAAGGCGCCCATCTCTAAAGTAGCGGATAAAGTAGCGGGTGTGTTTGTTCCTGTGGTAATGGTCATTGCGCTTATTTCTGGAATTTTATGGTTTATCGCTACCAAAGATCTAGAACGTGCTCTCACCATTTTCGTAACGGTACTCGTTATTGCTTGTCCATGTGCACTTGGACTTGCAACGCCAACGGCCATTATGGTCGGAACCGGAGTGGGCGCACAAAATGGAATTTTTATTAAGTCAGCGGAAGCACTTGAGGCTGCGGCTCATATTGATACCGTTGTTTTCGATAAAACAGGAACCTTAACACATGGGAAACCTGTCGTGACGGATATCGTCACGAACTTGCCTGAAAATGAATTCTTAAGTATTGTTGGTTCACTTGAAAATGCTTCCGAACATCCCTTAGCACACGCGCTTGTTTCAGAGTTAGAAAAGCGAAATCTAGAAATCTTAGCCATTGATTCATTTAGATCAATCTCAGGAAAAGGTCTTCAAGGAAGTGTTGGTGGAAAATCCATTGCAATTGGAAATGAAGCGTTGATGGATTCGTTAAGCATTCCTACAAATGGTTATGAAGCGGATGTGAAACGTTTATCTCAAGAAGGTAAAACAGCTATGTACGTTTCAAATCAAACATCATTAATGGGGATTGTTGCAGTTGCGGATACCGTTAAAACTGAGTCGATTGAAACCGTAAAAGCATTACAAAATATGAACTATGATGTCATCATGCTTACTGGTGATCATCGCGATACGGCACATGCAATTGCTGATCAAATTGGCATCAACCATGTCTTAGCAGAAGTGATGCCTGAAGAAAAAGCAGCCAAAATTAAAGAACTTCAAAGCCACGGTAAAAATGTCTTAATGGTTGGGGATGGAATTAATGATGCGGTCGCCTTGGTTCAAGCCGATGTTGGGATTGCAGTCGGTACCGGAACCGATGTAGCCATTGAATCGGCGAAAATTGTGCTTATGAAAGACAATTTGAAAGATGTTGTGAATGCACTAGCCCTCAGTAAGGCAACGATGCGTAATATTAAACAAAACTTATTCTGGGCATTTGCGTATAATGTTGTCGGAATTCCATTTGCAGCTGGTGTTTTTAAAGTCTTATTTCAAGGTCCACTTCTTGATCCAACGATCGCAGGTGCTGCTATGGCTTTAAGTTCCGTAAGTGTTGTTTCAAATGCATTGCGTTTGCGTCGTTTTAAGATTAAAATATAAGAGAAAGGCGGTAACTATGAAGCATATAATTTTTGTCGATAATATGAAGTGTGAGGGATGCGTTAAACGTATTTCAGAAGAATTGGATAACACACGTGTGGATTATACGATCAGTTTGGTCAATAAATCCGTAACGGTTGAAGGATCAAACGACACCGTCCATGCAGCAAAACAAGCAATTCAATCAGCAGGCTATTCTGTAAAATAGCCTGTTTTTCTTATTTTCGAGTAAAAATAAAGCAATTTAGTAGAAAAAATCATCAATAACTATATGAAGCAAAGACGGATTTGCACAAGCAACAAACATATAAGTGTGAAAATATTGGTTTTAAACCGTTTTCATGTGTGAAAGCGTAAACTACTGCACATGATTTCATTGAGAAACCCATTTGTATTTGTTATAATGGGAAAGGTAAATAAGGAGGCAATTATGACAAAAAGAACTGTCAGTGATTTGGATGTTGCTGGTAAGAAAGTCATTGTACGTGTTGACTTTAACGTTCCATTAAAAGATGGCGTTATTACAGACGATAACCGTATCAATGGTGCACTTCCAACAATCAAATATTTGGTAGAAAACAATGCAAAAGTTATTCTTATGTCACACTTGGGGAAAGTAAATCATAAGGATTCAGAAAAAACTGAAGCAGACAAAGCTAAAAATGATATGGCACCTGTTGCAGTAAGGCTACAGGAATTAATGCCGGAAACAAATGTTAAGTTTGTTCCAGTTACACGTGGTAGTGCGTTAGAAGATGCAGTTGCAGCTATGGCTGATGGCGACATCGTGTTAATGCAAAACACACGTTATGAAGTTGGCGAAAGCAAATGTGACGACAACTTATCACAATACTGGGCAAGTTTGGGAGACTTATTTGTAACAGATGCATTTGGATCTGTTCACCGTGCACATGCTTCAACTGTAGGGATTGCACAACATCTTCCTTCAGCACTTGGATTCCTTGTTGAGAAAGAAGTTAAGTTCTTAACAGAAGCAATCTATTCACCAAAAAGACCATTCGTAGCGATTTTAGGTGGTGCTAAGGTAAGCGACAAGATTAATGTTATTGAAAACTTATTAGACGTAGCTGACAAAGTTATTGTTGGTGGTGGAATGGCTTATACATTCTACAAAGCAAAAGGTTACGAAATCGGATCATCACTTGTTGAAATGGACCGTATTGATGTAGCGAAAGCAATTATGGAAAAAGCAGGCGATAAATTAGTATTGCCAGTTGATACTGTTGTTGCTAAGGAATTTGCACCAGATGCAACACCAGTTGTTGTGCCTTCAAATGAAATTCCTGCAGATATGATGGGACTTGACATTGGTCCTAAGACAATCGAATTATTCGAAAAAGAATTACAGGGTGCGAAAACTGTTGTTTGGAATGGTCCAATGGGTGTGTTTGAATTTGACGCATTTGCTCAAGGAACATTGTCAATCTGTAAAGCAATTACAGAACTTCCTGATGTATTGAGTGTTATCGGTGGTGGAGATTCTGCAGCCGCAGCAATTCAATTAGGATTCAAAGACCAAATTACTCACATCTCAACAGGTGGGGGAGCAAGTTTAGAATTTATGGAAGGAAAAGAATTGCCAGGTATTGCAGCAATTCAGGATAAATAAAACATGAGAAAACCGATTATCTTTGGTAACTGGAAAATGAATAAGACTATTGCAGAAGCAACTGAATTCGTTCAAGGTGTTGATGCATTTGTTACAGATAAAGCAGACTTTGGTGTTGCAGTGCCTTTCACAGCATTACAAGCATCCATTGCAAATGCTAAAAAATTACATATTGCAGCTGAAAATGTTCACTGGGCAGCTAACGGTGCTTATACAGGTGAAATCTCAGTTGAAATGTTAAAAGAAATTGGCACAAAATGGGTTGTTATCGGACACTCAGAACGTCGTCAATATTTCAATGAAACAGATGAAGACATCAATAAAAAAGCTGCTGTTTTAATCGAAAATGGTATGACTCCAATCGTTTGTGTTGGGGAAACATTGTTTGAATTTGAAGCAGATAAAACAGAAAAAGTTGTTCGTAAACAAGTTGCGGGTTGCTTAAGTGGTTTAAATGCAGAAGATGTACAAAACATCGTAATCGCATACGAACCTGTTTGGGCAATTGGAACTGGTAAGAGCGCTACTGTTGAGATTGCTCAAAACACATGTGCTTTAGTTCGTGATGAAGTTAAAAACTTATTTGGAGAAGAAGTTTCCGATAAAGTTCGTATTCAATACGGCGGATCAGTTAAACCTGAAAACATTGAAGAATACATGTCACAAGAAGACATTGATGGTGCATTAATTGGTGGAGCTTCACTTCAAGTGGATTCATTCAAAGCAATCATCGATGCAATTAAATAATTTATTAACGAGTTAATAAAAGAATAAATAGAGGCTCAGGAGGATATAACATGCCAAGTATTATTGATATTTATGCACGCGAAGTCATGGACTCACGCGGTAACCCAACAATTGAAGTAGAAGTAACTACAGAATCAGGCGCATTCGGACGCGCAATGGTACCATCAGGTGCTTCAACTGGTGAACGCGAAGCGTTAGAACTTCGTGATGGTGATAAATCACGTTTCGGCGGTAAAGGTGTATTAAAAGCTGTTGCTAACGTTAACGATATCATTGCTGAAGAATTAATCGGCTTTGACGTAACACAACAAAACTTAATTGACCAAGCTACGATCGAATTAGACGGTACACCCGATAAATCAAAATTCGGTGCTAACGCAATCTTAGGTGTTTCAATGGCTTGTGCTATTGCTGCAGCTGATTTCTACGATATGCCACTTTACAAATACTTAGGTGGATTCAACGGAAAAGAATTACCTGTTCCAATGATGAACGTTATCAATGGTGGTTCACATGCTGACTCATCAGTTGATTTCCAAGAATTCATGATTATGCCAATCAGTGCAAAATCAGTTAAAGAAGCAATCCGTATGGGTGCTGAAACATTCCACGCATTAAAATCAGTATTAAAAGAAAAAGGTCATGTTACAGCTGTTGGGGACGAAGGTGGTTTCGCACCAAACTTAGCATCAAACGAAGAACCTTTAGAAGTTATTGTTGAAGCAATCAAACGCGCTGGTTTCGTACCAGGTGAAGACATCGTTCTTGCAATGGACGTTGCTGCTTCAGAATTCTACGATGTAGAAAAAGGTGTTTATGTATTAAGTAAATCAGGCGGCGAAGAATTAACAGCTGACCAAATGATCGATATGTATGAAGGATTCTTAAACAAATACCCAATCGTATCAATCGAAGATGGTTTAGGAGAACGCGACTGGGATGGATGGAAACGTCTAACAGATCGTATTGGCGACCGTTGCCAAATCGTTGGTGATGACTTATTCGTTACAAACCCTGCAATTCTTGCAGAAGGTATCGAAAAGGGAATTGCAAACTCAATCCTTATTAAAGTTAACCAAATCGGTACTTTAACAGAAACATTTGACGCTATGGAAATGGCAAAACGTGCAGGATATACATCAGTAGTTTCACACCGTTCAGGAGAAACAGAAGATGCAACAATCGCTGACATCGCAGTAGCATTTAACGCAGGTCAAATCAAAACTGGATCAATGTCACGTACAGACCGTTTAGCTAAATACAACCAATTAATCCGTATCGAAGACGAATTAGGTTCAGCAGCTAAATATTCAGGTGCTAACACTTTCTTCAATATCAAAAAATAATTAAACTTTGATGAAACTCACTCGAAAGAGTGAGTTTTTTTATGCGACAGAATCATCCCAACTCAATAAATGAAACAATATAATCTCATAAATTTGTATTGATATCGTTTTCAGCCAAGTAATACAATAAATAGCAGTTATCAAGGCTTGCATGTTACATCGGCTCATGTTAGGCTTAAGGTATGAAAAAACTCCATATATTTCTGGTAATAGGGTCCGGAAGTTTCTACTTACATCCCGTAAAGATGTAAACTATGGCAAAAGAGCCTTATCTTCATGATAGGATATTTTCACGTCTCTTTCTGCCACATATAATGGCAGTTTTTTTATATATTGAGGAAGAGGAGGACATTACGTGAAAAATATTCTCAATAAATATTTTGGGATTGAAGAAGCAGGTTCGACAATCAAACGCGAATTTGCAGGAGGGTTAACGGCATTTCTATCAATGTCATACGTTATTTTCGTTAATCCAATTATTCTAGGACAAGCAGGAATGCCGAAGGATGCAGTCTTTATCGCAACCATTATTTCCTCGGCAATTGCAATGTTAATTATGGGGCTTTATGCGAAGTTTCCTTTAGGCCTTGCACCATGTATGTCGATGAATGCATTCTTTGCTTTTAGTGTTGTCATGCAAATGGGGATTTCATGGCAAACGGCTTTGGCATCGGTGCTTGCATCGTCGATTCTATTTATTATTCTTGCTGCATCGGGGGTTCGATCGAAGATTATTAAATCGATTCCGTTGACCATTAAGCAAGCAGGAACGGTAGGTTTAGGAATTTTTATTGCTTTTGTAAGTTTTAAAAACTCAGGGATTATTGTTCCCGACCCAGGTATGTTTATTACATTTGGTGGTTTTGATAATCCTAATGTTATTATTGCTTTTGTAGGGATTATTACGGCTGCGTTTTTCTTAGTTCGTGGAAATCAATATGCTGTATTTCTCGGTATGGTTGGTGCAGCGCTTTGTGGCTTGTTGATGCGTTTAGGGGTAAATATGGGTGTATTATCAATGGCACCGGATGTAGTTGCAACTTTACCGCAATTGCCAGCAGGAAGCCCTATAGTGTTCCCTATAGAACCGATTCAGACAATGGTTAATGAAACGATGTTTGTGGCGGTGAAGGAATTACCGAACTTATTGAATCCACAAGCAATTATTGTGGTCTTAACATTCTTATTCTTAGACTTCTTTGGAACTGCAACAACATTATCCGCTGCAGCATCACAAATTCCACATATTCCACAAGAAGAATTTGAAAACAACAATCGTATTTATATGGCTGATGCCCTTGGTACTTTTGTAGGTTCTCTTTTTGGAACGTCAAATCTTTCAACCTATATCGAATCGGTATCGGGAATTATTAATGGTGGACGAACAGGGCTTATGGCAGTTGTGACTGCGGTGTTGTTCCTATTATCGATGTTCTTTTATCCTTTATTGTCACTTGTAACACCAGCCGTTACAACACCAGCGATGGTTGTGATTGGAATCTTTATGATGCAAAACATTACAAATATTGAATGGCACTCAGGTTTTGAAAATATTATTCCTGCCTTCTTAACGATTGTGATGATGCCATTAACCGGCTCGATCGCGTTAGGATTAACTTTAGGATTTATTTCCTATGAAATGTGTATGATTTTTGCGGGACGTGGTAAAGAACTTCCTAAGATTATGCACTTTATTACCCTGATTTCAATAGCATATATTTGTACGTTGTAGTATAATACTAAGTAAAATTGAAAGAAGGTACCCATGAAATTACTCGAAGAAATAATTCAAGAAAAAGGTAAAGTTAAATCTGAAGAAATTGTGGATGTGAGTTCATTCCTTAATGCTCAAGTCGATCCTAAAGTTATGGAAGCGCTTGGGAAAGATTTCGCAGATTTCTATGCAGATTATGACTTTGATTTGTTTGTAACCGTTGAGACATCGGGAATTGCTCCCAGTGTTTTCGCAGCTTTGTATGCAAACAAACCCCTAATCATTATTAAAAAAAGTTTAACTGAAAAAGATGACCCTAAGTTTATCCAACAATCATGTTTTTCATTCACAAAGAAAAACGGTTATCACTTAACCGTTCCAAAACATCTTATTGAAGGAAAACGTGTTATTCTTCTTGATGATTTCCTTGCGAAAGGAAGTGTCGTTCATAATGTGGATAAGCTTCTTACGCAAGCAGATGCATCCCTGGTTGCTACGGGTATTTGTATTTCAAAGAATTTCCAACCGGGCTATCAAATGCTCATAGATGAAGGTCATGATCTTTATTGTCAGGCTCAAATTGAATCAATTGATGTTGATTCCGGAATTATTACTTTTAAATCATAAAAAAAGAAAACAACGTTAATTAACGTTGTTTTCTTTATCTTCAAGTGGTTCATCTACGGTAATGTCATTGAAGTGAATTGAAGGCGTTTTTTCAGTTTGGGACGCTAATAATTCACGCTCTGCTTCAAGACGCTCTTGCTTAAGGCTTTCTTTTGCGGCTTTCTCAATCCGTTTGGCTTTACGTTTCGATTTCCAGACTAAATCTAAAATCAATCCGATGATGTTTGAACTTAACATCACAATTATCCAAATAAACAGACCGTTGAAGGCAATTGCATTGCCGCCAGAACGTTCTACAGAGAATGCGAGTGCCCAAAATGATGCGACCATCCCTAAAACAAAAAATACAATACCAACCCATGATCCATATTGAATCATAAAAAATGCATAAAGCGATACGACGAGTGCGAGGACTACTTCATTGAATAAAATATCCATTTGAAAGGGAACTTTAAAAACGAAGAAGGTCATTACGATAAAAGCGAGGATGGTAATGACTAGAACAGCTAGGCTTACCATCAGTTTTTGTTTGAAATTTAATTTTTTCATTGTTGACTCCTTTATTAAAATATAGCACATTTAACTTTTTTTTCACCTATTATACTGTATCATTAGAGAGAGAGGTGATTAATATGAGTAATAAATTAACGATTGAAGGATCAGGCAGTGTGTATGTAACACCTGATATGATGCGCTTTAGTTATGAATTAGTGCAAGATGGTGCATCGTATGCGAGTTCATTTGATGCCTTAAAAGCGCAATATGAGAATATCGTGAAAGCATTTAAGCGTGTGGAATTTAATACCAGTTTGATTAAGACATCAGGGATTGAAGTCTCAATCCTACAACCTTCAGATAATCAACCAAAGTTGTTCCGTTGTGTCCAAAGACTTGTATTTGAAGACAATATAAATCTTACGAAAATGTCGGAACTGTTAGATCATCTAAGAACCAGCGATGACTTTAATTTCAGTCTTTCGTATTTCTTAAAGGATTCAACGAAAGCGGATGATGATGCTTTAATACTCGCAATAAATCAAGCTACAGACAAAGCAAAATTGATTGCGGATACTTCAGGTATTCGTTTGGGTCATATTTGTGATATGGAGTACATGAATCATTCCAGTGCAAGACCGATGCACCGTATGGCAAGCGCAGATATGATGGGTTCAACCATGACCGCAAACGACTTAGCCGTTACACAATCAATTCGCATTAGTTGGGATATTAAGTAAGAGAGGAATTGTTGGCAATTCGTCTTGTGTTTCCAAATAAAAATACTACAACCGCTTCATTAGGGTGTAGTATTTTTTATGTTTTTATTATTAAATTTCAAGAAGTATGGGTACTTGTAACCGAATAAACATATCACGACGACCCGAATTGGTGTTAGGCATTTCATAAAGAACTTCACAAATATAATCCCCATTAATGATTAGGTTTTGTTCGCGGATTAGGCGATGAAACGTATGCATTGCTTTCGTTTCGTCTTCAAAGGACTGACAGAAGAAGACAGCGTAATCACCTTGTGGTAGGCTGTCATTTGCTTGCGTAGGATCCTCTACAAAAACAAATAGTTCTTTGGAATCAAATTGTTGATGAATAAAGTTATTTTGAGACATAATTGAACCAACACGATTAAATGCAGTGATGGCTTTAAGGTGGTGTTTAAAATCTCTGAGCGCATATTCATACTCATCAATGGACATTTCATATATATTTTGAGTAATGGGATATCGGTAGATATGACGTTTGTGAAATGAACTGATTTCCATCCAATGTTTATCCATGTTTTGTGTATACAAGTTTGTGGTTTCCATAAAACGATGAATGGATTGAATTTGATGAATAATCGTACGATGTGCTTCAAGAAGTGTTTCTTCTTTCGTTTTTAAAGAATTTTTTAAAGATTCAAAACTGATATTTTGTTTGAGAATGTCATGAATCTCAGAAAGATTGAAATCAAGACTTTTTAGAAATTGAATCATATCCAGGGCGGCAGACTGTTCAATTGTATAATAGCGATAATGTGTTTCTGGGTCGATTGAAGCCGGTTTAAGAAGACCGATTTCATCATAATAGCGTAATGTTTGAATGGAGACGTCATTTAATCGTGCAATTTCACCAATTCTCAACTTTTGCATAAACCCTCCTTGACTCTCACCTTACTAGAGACATTATACTATAGTTGTGAAATTAATATCAAGAAAATAGGAGGCTTAGATATGAAACACGAAAAAATACGCGTTATACAATACGGCTGTGGTAAAATGGCGGAAGTTATTGTTCGTAATTTGGTTGATCATGGAGCAGAAATCGTTGGAGCGATTGATGCGAATCCAAAATTAGTTGGGATGGATGTTGGAGACTTTGCGAATTTAGGACGTAAAACTGGCGTGCTTATTTCCGATGATGCGGAGAAGGTATTGTCTGAATGTGATGCGGATGTTGCGATTGTGACTGTATTTAGTTATATGAATGATATGTATTCAATTTTTGAGACCTGTGCAATTCACGGTGTGAACGTCATTACCACATGTGAAGAAGCAATCTATCCTTGGACAACCGCACCTTCGGAAACAAACCGTCTTGATCGTCTTGCGAAAGATTATAATATTACCATTACGGGAAGTGGCATGCAGGATATTTATTGGATTAACATGCCATGTTTAGTAGCAGGAGGCGTGAATCATATTCAAAAAATGTATGGAACGGCTAGCTATAACGTAGAAGATTACGGACTTGCATTGGCGGAAGCACATGGTGCAGGTTATGATCTTGAAAAGTTTGAAAAAGAGATTGCGCAAGCAGAAAGTTTACCAAGCTATATGTGGAATGCGGGCGAAGGAATTTGCGCGAAAATGGGATGGACCATAAAGTCAATCTCACAAAAGAGTGTTCCTTATGTGCTTGAACAAGCTATTTACTCGGCGACTTTAGGAAGAGAAATTCCAGCAGGCGATGCAATCGGTATGTCAGCCGTCACCACTATCCTGACACATCAAGGTCCAGAACTTGAAGTCCAATGTATTGGGAAAGTTTATGGTGAAAATGATGGGGATCTTTGTGAGTGGAAGATTGTCGGAGATCCAGATGTTGTATTCTCTGTAGAAAAACCCGATACTGTAGGCCATACATGTGCGACGGTTGTGAATCGTATACCACAAGTCCTTGATGCACCTGCAGGATTTATTACTGCCGAGAAACTTGAGGAAATTCATTACCTGACTTATCCAATGAATCATTACAATTAATAAAATAGAAAAAGCATACTCAGTGTATGTTTTTTTTATTTTATAACATCTGGAAAATTTCCCACAAGCTTGAATATCTTTTGGGAAATTTTCATCTATAATAGAAATGTAAACGATAACATTAATTATCGTCAAGGAGGAGAGAATGGATCGATTTATTCAATTTATTGAAGAAAAAATGGTTCCACGCGTTGCAAAGGTAACGAATACACGCTATTTTAATGCACTAAAATCGGGATTTTTGGTAATTATGCCACTCACGATTATCGGATCATTATTCTTGTTGATTACTGATTTCCCTTTACCAGGCTATGCTGAATTCATGGCTGGAATCTTTGGTACAGAATGGACATCATATTTGGACTCTGCTTATCGAGCAACGTTTAATATGATGGGATTCTTTTTAACAGGGACTATTGCATATCGACTTGCAGAAGATTATAAATTGGATGCATTATCAACAATGATATTAGCGCTCGTATCGTATATAGTAGTATTGCCGAAATCAGTTGTGGCTGAATCGGGTGAAGTTATAGGTCGTGTATTATCTTTTACATGGTTAGGAACACAAGGCGTTATAACAGCTATTATTATGGGTTTTGTTACTGTTGAGATAGTCCGGTTCTGTGTTGAGAAAAAAATGGTTATAACGATGCCGGAATCAGTACCCTCAATGGTATCTCAGTCTTTTAGTGCATTAATTCCGGGAATAGTAGTTGTAATTATTAGTCTTATTTTTGCAGGGATTGCAAAAGTTTTTGCTGGTTCATTTCCAGAATTAATATATCAGATTATCCAAATTCCGCTTGAAGGATTAACATCTTCAATTGGTGCCATTACAGTTGTAGCTGGTTTGAACGGATTCTTATGGTGGTTTGGAATTCATCCAACTGTTGTAAACTCTGTGGTCAATCCACTACTAAACGCAAACTCAGTTAAAAACTTAGAATTGTTTAAAGCTGGAAACTTGACTATGGCTACTGGAAATGTTGGTACAATACAAATGATCGATCAATTTGCAACAATAGGGGGTGCAGGGTTAACACTAGGATTAGTTATTGCAATGCTGGTAGTAGCACGCTCCTCACGTTTGAAAGCAATGTCAAAACTAGTTGGAGTACCGTCATTATTTAATATTAACGAGCCTATCATTTTCGGATTACCAGTCGTTTTTAATCCTTTGATGTTAATTCCAGTAACGATTGCACCTATGGTGTCAGTTCTCATAGCGTATTTTGCTATGATGATTGGTTTTATGCCAATGTTTAATGGTGTTATAGCTCCATGGCCAACTCCACCAATTTTTTCAGGCTTTTTGGTAGCCGGATGGCAAGGAGCAGTTGTACAAATAATTTGTATTGCTGTCTCAACAGTTATTTACTATCCATTTGTTAAGGCATTGGATAACCAATATCTTGAGGAAGAACATATTCAATAAAGTTAATGTATAATTTAAGAGAAACGGAGGAGTTGCTATGAGTTTACAAAAACAAATTTCAATTCATATACATAGTCTTACTTTTATGGAGAAAGAACTTCTCCGTAATCTCTTAGATAATTTTGAATCATTCGAATATAGGTATTTTACGATAGAAAATATTGCAGATCGATTTAACGTATCAAAAACAAGTGTTCATCGCTTTACAAAAAAACTGGGTTATGACAGTTTTACTTATTTTAAAGATGATTTTTTTGGGCGTGTCGTTCAGGATGAGGTTTTTGCATATACAAGAATTCCTTATGTAGATATGCTTACGCATACTTATGAACTGGCAACAAACACCATTACAGATGACATTGTACAAAAAATGATTAATTCAAAAAGAATTACAATTTATGGAATGGGGATGAGTAATTTTCTTGGAAAGATGTTTCAAATAAAATTACAACTTTATGGAAAAACAGCAGAGCAATACGACGATTCTCGTTTTATGAGACTATCAGCACGTGCACTGGTTCCAAAAGAAGATGTATTATTTGTCTTATCTCGTAGTGGAAGACCGCCTGAAATTGTTGAAGCAGTCGTTGAGGCAAATTTGAGAAAAATTGATATCATACTTATAACTGAAGTTCCAGATTCTCCTATCGGAATGATGGCTACTCACATTATCCAAACATCACAGAGTAAAGATCTAGATAATGATATTGATACAAGACTAAATGCACATATTGCGATGGATCTATTAATGGCAAGATTTATTGAATTAAGAGAGAAAGAAGAAGTTAGTAATGAAGAAAAGTATTAAAACCCTCGAACGAATTGGTAATGGTTCGAAAAAATGGGATAAAACCTATATTTCAAAAAGGTTTCAGATAGAAGAACCAACACAGGTTTATCCAATGTTTATTGCTGATATGGATTTTCGACATGACGATAGAATTATTGAACATTTGAAATCAATAATTGAACAAGATGATTTTGGATATTTTGACGTTACGGATTCATACTATCAGTCGATCGTCAGGTGGCATAAAGATAATCATAATCTAGCTATTAAGTCGGATTGGATTATTCCCGCCAATGGTACAATTACATCGTTACATTTTGTTATGGATACGCTGAATCAAAAAGGTAATATACTATTGATGACACCAGTCTACGGCGTATTTCAATCTATTGCCGATCATTTTGGTAAGCGTTTCAACTTTCCGTTGACATTTGAAGATAATAATTATGATATTGATTTTAAGGAGTTAGAAAATACAATTCTAACAAGTTCTATTGATACAATATTGTTTTGTAATCCACATAATCCCTCTGGAAAAGTTTGGTCCTATGGAACCGTAGAGTCATTGGTTAATCTTTGTAAGAAATATGATGTGCTTTTGGTATCAGATGAGATTCATGCTGATTTTGTTCATGAAGGATACACCTTTAATTCAATTCTTAAATTCAAAAATGATTATGACAAAATAGTTGTTAGTACTTCAGCAAATAAAACATTTAATCTATCAGGTTTGAATAGTTCCTATTTGTTGTGCCCTAATGAGTCCCTTAGAAATAAAATCCAAGCTCATTTTAATCGTTACCATATTTCCATTAATCGTATTGGGATGGAAGCGACGCGTATCGCATATGAAGAAGGATATAACTGGATGGAAACCGTGAAAGATTGTGTGGTGGACAACATCTCGTGTCTATACGACGTCATTCAGAATACAGACATGCAAGTAATTAAGCCGGAGTCAGGATACTTAGTCTGGCTATATTGTCCTCGTATTCAAGATATGGATGCTTATGTGATTGATCTTGCTCAAAGAACTGGAGTATTGTTGGAGACTGGATCCCGTTTTGTGGATAACTATAAACACTGTTTACGCATAAATGTTGCAATGGACACTGAAAGTGTAAAAGAAGCAATGAATAAATTTGTTGAGCATTACACAAACTATAAAGGAGACACAAGTGAAATCAATTAGTACGGAAAATGCACCAAAAGCTATTGGTCCTTATGTGCAAGGTAAAATGTTCGAAGGACTAATATTTACGTCGGGACAACTTGGCATAAATCCCAAAACAAATAAGCTTTGTAATGGTATTGAGGCTCAGACTCGTCAAGCTCTTGATAACTTGAGTGCAGTTCTTTTAGCAGGTGGAAGTAATATGGAATCTGTTGTTAAAACAACTGTTTTATTAACGAATATAGATGATTTTAAAGTAGTAAATGAAATCTATTCAGATTCGTTTAGAGGTGTATTCCCTGCTAGGGTAGCTTATCAGGTAGGAGCACTACCTATGGGCGGGCTAATAGAAATAGAAGCTATCGCAGTACAAGACAAATAAATCTAAGCACCTTGTATTCTAAAATGAAGAATATGAGGTGTTTTTCTTATGAAGTGATGTGTTGTGATACGCAGTGAAAATCGTTATAATGTGCGTAAGGAGGGTCCATTATGAGTAATCAAGATTTTAAGTCGGTATTTGATATTATTGGGCCAGTTATGGCCGGACCAAGTAGTTCTCACACTGCTGGTGCGGCACGGATTGGAAAGATTGCGCGCAGTATTTTTGGAGAATGTCCAGAGCGTGCTAATATTTATTTGTATGAATCGTTTGCGAAAACGTATAAAGGACATGGTACAAACGTTGCTTTAGCGGGTGGTCTTTTAGGGATGGATCCGGATGATACACGTTTGCATGAATCCTTACTTATTGCGCAAGAAGAAGGTATGAAGGTAACCTTTATTCCTTTAGTGGATAAGGTAGATCATCCAAACACAACGAAAATTGTAATGCACAAAGACGGACGTAAATGTACGGTAGTAGGGATATCAATTGGTGGCGGTAATGTTAAGATTACTGAAATCAATGGAACCAAGGTTGAAATTGACGGTGGTGTCGCTACAATCCTAATTTTCCATGAAGATTGTCCGGGAATGATTGCGAAGGTCGCAACCATCTTAAGTGAGATGCATATTAATATTGGATCTATGAAAGTAGATCGCGAAGAAAAAGGTAAGAAAGCCTATATGGTTATTGAATTGGATCAAGATGACTTAGAAACTTCACTTGATCGCTTACGATGTGTGGAGAATATTTATGAAGTTCTCTACATTGCGAAATAGGAGATATTATGTTTAAATCAATCCAAGAATTAGTTGATACAGCCACAAAACGTGGAAGTTTAGCCGAAACAATTATCGAACTTGAAATGCAACGTTCTGAAGAATCCCGTGAGGTGATTGTAGCGCGTATGGGATCTCAGTTAGACGTAATGAAGCGTACGATTGAACAGGGGAAACGTGGTGTAAAATCCACAACAGGTTTAACAGGTGGCGATGCTACAAAGATTTCTGAATATATTAACCGTGGTGAATCGATTTGTGGACCTACGGTCATGACTGCTGTTCAAAATGCTGTAGGAACCAATGAAGTGAATGCTGCGATGGGGATCATCTGTGCAACCCCTACTGCCGGAAGTGCAGGTGTTGTACCGGGAGTATTATCCGCAATTTCAGAGCGGTATACTTTGACCCGAGAGCAGGAAATTAATTTCTTGTTTGTAGCTGGAGGGTTTGGTTTGGTGGTTGCGAATAATGCTTCTATTTCGGGAGCTACGGGAGGATGCCAAGCAGAGATTGGTAGTGCGAGTGCAATGGCTAGTGCTGCAGTTGTGGATGTTTTAGGGGGTAGTCCGAGGATGTGTGCTCATGCTTTTGCGATGACCATTAAAAATATGCTGGGTCTTATTTGTGATCCCGTTGCAGGTCTTGTGGAAGTACCCTGTGTTAAACGGAATGCTTTAGGAGCATCCCAAGCTTTAGTTTCTGCGGATATGGCTCTTGCAGGTGTTGAGAGTGCTTTGACTCCCGATACGGTTGTGGAAGCGATGTATAAAGTAGGGAAAGAGTTACCGAGTAAATTCCGAGAAACCGGAGAAGGTGGACTTGCTGACACGATTGAAGGTAGAGCGCTTGCGGAAGCAATATTTGGAAACGAGAAGACTGAATAATCAGTCTTTTTTTTCATTAAGCACAAAAATACACCCGTTTAGGTCGTATGAGCACTATTCTACATAAAAATTTGGTAGGATACCCTTATATTCTAAGGAGAAGATGATGATTCAAATTAAAAATTTACAGGATAACAGTAATATTGTGGAAGTAGCTTCCATGGGATGCTTTAAAGTGTTGGAATACCAAAAAGACTTAAGTGTTAATGCAGAAAGTGCAATTGCAGCATACTATGCATCCGAAATGAATATACGTAAACGCCAAGTCTATATTCAACTTCAAAATCAAGCCGTTACGGTGAGTGCCGGTGCCATGCAATGGTCTGCAGGTGATGTGAAAATGGGGGCAGACGTAAAAGGTGTTGGTGATTTTATTGGGAAAGCAATCAAAGGTTCTGTAACCAAAGAATCCGCAGCAAAACCTCGCTATTCAGGAACAGGATATGTGATGTTAGAACCTACATACAAACACATCTTGCTTGAACGTGTAGAAGATTGGGGTAAGATTGTGCTTGAAGATGGCTTATTCCTAGCCTGCGATTCAGATATCAAACAAAAAGTAGTATCACGTGGTAATTTCTCATCAGCAATGATGGGTGGCGAAGGTCTATTCAACCTTGCGTTAGAAGGTCACGGAGTAGCCGTTCTTGAAAGTCCAGTTCCACGTGAAGAACTGATTGTTGTGGAACTTCAAGATGATGAAATTCGAATCGATGGAAACTTTGCGATTGCTTGGTCAGGATCATTGGAATTCCGTGTAGAAAAATCCACAAAAAGCTTAATGGGTTCTGCTGTTTCTGGAGAAGGATTTGTGAATGTATATCGCGGTACAGGTAAAGTCTTGCTTGCACCGATTGCCTAAAAGAGTCTTTGACTCTTTTTTTTGTATCCTTTGTGTACATATTGATAACGGACGCTACCTAAAAACCTATCATTATGGTATATTTTCATTAGAAAAGAGGTGATGTGATGAATTCGAATAAAATAAGTCTAAATATTCAGATAGAACCTACAATGGAAAAGGATTTAAAAAACCTCCAGCAGTTATGGGCGGACCCCAAAATAATGTATCACGTGGGTTTTAAAGAGGGATTGGTGATGGATGATGAAGCGATGTCCACCTGGCATAAACAAATTCATGAGAACCCAAACACGTTTCATTTTAGTGTTTACCAAAATACGGAATACGTTGGTGAACTTTTTTATCGTGTTGTGGAATCATATGTGCAACTTGATATTAAATTGTATCATCGTTTCCATTTAGGTGGGTATGCACTCAGTTGGTTGATTCATCACGTTTTAAAGAATACCTCTTGCACAAATCTTTATGTCGATCCAAGTCCAGATAATCACATCGCGATTCATTTGTATAAATCACTTGGTTTTATTGAAGTTGATCCTCCTGAAGGATATCGACCAAGTCCAATGCTTCTTGAATTAAGTTGGGAACGCTTTAAACCAAATCAATTATTTTTAGAATCGATCATTAAATTAAGACCCTTCCGCCATGTGGATTTACCACGAGTATGGGAGTTATCTGCAAAGGAAGCACATTATGCATGGTGTGATTTGGATGCACCTTATTTTGAGGAATACCAACAAATGTCTCTTCGTGAATTTATTGAAAATGAAGCGCCTTTCTATCTCAACAATCCAAGATCTTTGGTGATTCTCTACGATGATGTTATTATTGGTCGTGCTTCGCTTTATTGGCAAGATCAACGAACCCGTTGGATGAATAGTGGTTTTGATATTTTTGATGAAAGATATTGGTCAAAGGGAATTGGAACTGTTGTAATGAAACAATTGATTCAAGAAGCGTTTATGTATTATGAGATAGAACGTATTGGCTTTGTAACATGGTCTGGGAATGCGAGAATGCAACGCATTGGCGACAAATTAGGATTGAAGCGTGAAGCAGTTATCCAGAAGGCACGGTATTATAAAGGTGTCTACTATGATTCAGTGTCATATGGTATAACCCGTACGCAATGGGCTTTAAGAAGTCACGAATTATATCGAGCTACTGACTGGTCGATTTATAAAATTCCTGAAGTCATAACGCATCTCCAAAATGATTTTCAGTCTTTAACACTTACTGAGGATCAAGGTCTTATCACTGTAGGATCACCTCAAGCATACCTAGGTTTTATAGTTTATGAAATTGCTGGTGAAACAAGTCTTAAAATACATCAAATTGAAATACTAAAAACTTCAACCGATTCAGTTTTAATTGAAATTATGATAGATTGTGTTGAACAGATTGCAATACGCCGACAAATTCCTTATATTATTATAGAATCGTCGTTTAAGAAGGAGCTAGAAGGTTTTAAGCTACTTAAAACAGAAGGTTTATTCATTAAAACGATGCATTACAATGAACCAAGGAGTTAAAGACATGTATACAATCACGATTATTAGTCATCATCAGGATCTTGATATTTTGGATTGTCTAGATCCGACATGGTGTGTGAAATATGTACATACGTTTCCACTTCAGTCAGAGGATACGGATTGTTTTTTAGTTGATATTGACTATTGTGATCATGATGGTGCAGCATTAATTTCGTGGCTCAATCAAAATTACCACAAACCCATCGTCATCTTAACAACACGATATCGTCCGAAGCGCACCTTGGAACTTTTAGTTCAAGGGGCACAAGATTATTTGGTTGAACCTTACAATTGTGAGATTGCAAGCCAACGTATTACAAGATTAATTGAAGCTTATGAGAAAAGAAAACACATCTAACGATGTGTTTTCTTTACGCCTTCTTTAGCGTGAATCATATGAGTAATTGCTAAACATACGGGTGTAGCGATACCATGTTTCGTTCCAAGACGTGCAATGGCACCGTTGAGATAGTCAATTTCTGTTTTACGTCCTGCAGCCATATCTTGATATAGGGAAGGATAATGATTGCCAGCCTTTTGAGGGTCGTATACAGCTTCGATTTTTGATACCAAGGCATCCTTATCAAGCACAATTCCTTCTGCATTCGCAACCGCAATTACTTCATCGACCACAAGTTCAGTGAGGATGCGATTGTTTTCATAATGTCCATACTCTGCAACATTACAGTCAATCAGTGTACAGTATGTATTCAGTACGGAATTCAAAGCAACTTTATTCCAAATAGATTGTTTCACATCATCACTGTAAATAACATTGAGGCCTGCTTGGTTTAAAGTCTCAAGGAGTCTTTCATTAAATGATGATGGAATTTGATGAACTTGTTGGAGTTCAATAGCACCGGTTCCCACAGCATCAACGATTCCTGGACCACCAAGACCTGAAGTCCATACCGTAACACCTAAAAAGATATTCTCTTTGGGAACATAACGTTCGATCACCTCTACATTACCCAATCCATTCAGTAAACAGATAACACGTGTTGTATCTGTAATTACGTGTTTAATGTCTTGCATCATGGCATCAAGATGCATCGCTTTGGTAAAGACAAACACAAGGTCAAAGGTTCCTTCGACTTGATTTGGTGAAACGGCGGGAATATGAACAAACCCTTCATCAACACCATCAATAATCATCTTGAGTCCATGTTCGTTGATTGCGTCACGATGTGCTTGCCACCCATCCGCAAAAACAATGTCATTACCACTACGGTGTAATAAGGCACCAAAACGAGCACCCATGGCACCCGCACCTGCAAATAATATTTTCATTACAATCTCCTTTTTACTTCACAAGTATTGTATCATCATCCAGGAAATTAAGAGTGAGGTGTGCACATAAAAAGCAGCCGACGGACTCAGCTGCTTTTTAAATAAGGACTAGACGACAGTTTTCTCCACATGTGAAGGAGGATAACCAAATAAGTGTTTAAATATTTTGGTAAAATAAGAAGTAGAATTATAGCCACAGGCTTTAGCGACCTCTCCCACACGTAGGTTTGACTCACTTAATAGTTCATAAGCATAATGACACCTTACCTCATTGAGGTAGTTATCGATCGTAGTATCCGTTTCCTCTTTAAAAAGACGACAGTAATAAAACTTACTGATACCAATATCACGACATATTTGATCAAGTGTTAATTCCTCTTTGTAATTTTTATGCATATATTGAATTCCTTGTTTCACAATATCAATTTTAGAGTGTTTTCGATCGGTGTGAACAGGGATTCGTGGTTGATATTTAACCAGCATATCAAAAAGCGAATACGTTAAGGGACTGAGTGATGATGTGGTGTCATTAAGGCTTGCATCGTATTCAAGTGATATAACATGCAACATGGCTACAAGTTCTGGCCTCAGTGATACCGTTTTAAACTGTTTGTGTTCTAAATCAAGATTAAAATTCTCAGGATAACGATGATCAATGATATAGCGATCCAGTGTTATTCCTTCTGTTTTTGGTACAATACGTCGTGTTTGACCGGGGTTGATAAAAACGACGGTGTCTTTCATTGCTGTAAAGACCTCATCCTCAATATCAATCTCACAAAGACCGGTTTTGACTAAGATGATTTCAAAGTCATTATGCCAGTAAAAAGCATTGGTTGCAGTTGAAAGATCAAACTCACAATGTTCCACAATCAATGGCGAATCTGCACGACTAAAACTATAATGTTCGAAATAAAGATTATTCATACCCTAGCACCCCTAAACAATTCTTTATATATCATTATCTTATAATTTCAGTATAGACTTGCTTTTATCAAGTGTCAAGTAAACGCTTACAATTTTCAAAGTGTTCACAATAAATGCGTAGTATATTATCTATTTTAGCGGTAAATCGATATATTTTGTCATTTCTTTGATTCATTTCACAAATTGAACATGCATTTAAAAGATAGGAATCTTGCTCTTAAAAAAAACCAAATCTTTTGATTTGGTTAGAATTTTGAACTGAGGTAGGCAATTCCGAGATCAATCGTTGCTTTGATGGCGTCTTCATGCGTACGTTCAAAGCTGTGAGATGCATCAACACCAGGACCGATGAGTCCTGCTTTAAAATCATAACCTGCACGTAATGCAGCGGAAGCATCTGATCCGTAATAAGGATAAATATCAATTTTGTGAGGGATGTTGTTTTGTGAAGCAAGCGCTACAAGACGTTTACGAAGATCGTAATCATAAGGACCGCTGCTATCTTTTGCACAGATTGTTACTGAGAATTCGTCTGAAGTTTGTCCTTGTCCAGGTGCTGCCATATCGACTGCAATGAATTCAAATGTCTTTTCAGGGATTGCGGCACTAGAGCCATGTCCTACTTCTTCAAAGGTAGAGATAAAGAAATTGGTCGTGTAGCTTGGTTTTGTTTTTGTGGATACAAAATGTTCGGCCATACCAAATAACGCGATAACACATGCTTTATCGTCGAGATGACGAGATTTGATAAAGCCACTATCTGTAATCTTGCAGCGTGGATCCAAATGAACATAGTCTCCAACATTAATCCCTAAAGCAACAACATCATCATGTGTCTTAACTTTTTCGTCAATACGTACTTCTAAGTTTTTTTGTGTACGTTCTGTTGTTGAGGTTAAAGCACCATGGACGTGAGACGATGCGACATTGGTAAGAATAGTACCGGTATAAAAACTTCCTGATAGGGTTTCAATTGCGACATGTTCACCTTCGATGGTAGCCCAGGCATAACCCCCTAATTGAGTAAGACGAAGCTTACCATCAGATGTAATCTCTTTAACAAGACAACCAAGTGTATCCACGTGTGCGGATAAGGTAACTTCTTTTTCAGTACATTCCCCTTCTAAACTTGCGATTAGGGCCCCTTTGACGGTTCGACGTGTTTTTAAACCAAGTGCTTTAAAGCGTTCTTCACAGAATAACACTGCTTCTTCAGTGTTCCCAGTAGGACTTTTAATATTTAAAAGTGTTTCTAAATCATGGATAAGATGTTTCATAAGTGTCTCCTTTATAATACAAGTATTATGCCATAGATGAAGTTTTAAGCATAGGTTATCCATAAAAAAAAGAGCATGAAGCACGCTCTAAATTACAAATCCAATAATCATAATTGTTTTTTCTTGGCTTGGGTCAAAATATTCATAACGTTCCAAGATTACCTTCGGTTGACGCTCCGCCTCTATGACATTAGCCTGTTTTAAATGATCCCATGCGAAATCAACAAGGGGTGTTTCAAAGAGTTCACCATTTTGTGTTGAACCTTCTATAAACACATTAACGAGGACCCCATTAGGTAAGGGATAACTGTCATAGGATGCCGGTACTGGTGCATCACTTCTGAAAATTTGCCCGATCCAATAAGCATCATCTTCCGCCACCAAACCGATGGGTGATGCATAATGGGGTGCACTTTCCTTCATGACATCTTCAAATAAATCCCCTTCAAACCATGTTTTCCATTGGTTTTGATACATACCGTTTTCTTGATCCGCCTCTGTATATCGTGTTCCAATTATTTTTAGGGAATGATGTACAACTTCATTTTCCAACTCAACAACCTTTAACATAATCAAAATCTCCAATCTCTTTCAATTATCATACGCTACATGAGGCGGTCCTTCAATTATTATTTTCGGTTTTGAGAGGAGGGTGTTATAATACTTATAGGAGTGCGATCACAATGAAAGATTCAAAAAAAATCATGATTTGGTCCGTAGAAATTCTTGTTTGCGCAATCTTTTTTATGGTTTTTGACCTTGAAGTTAAGATAACAGGAATTGTGGTAATTATTTTTGTGTTTATTATGTTGAACGAACATTTTCTTTATGGCTTATTAGGTCTGAAAGATGAAGAACGCAAGTAGTTAGTTTTTATAATTGGTATTCTATATTTCTTGTGTTTTAAGTAATCTTGTGTTAATCTCATATATCAAAGAGGTGATTTTATGGGAACAATCGTAACAATCGGTGGGGGCACCGATGTATTTGGTAGTGCACCCGCAATTGAAAAGGAATTAGTGGACATGACACGTAAGGCGAAACCACGTGTCTTGGTATTACCAACCGCAAGCTCTGATGGTGTTGAATATATTGAGGCGCTTACACAACGATTTGAAGCACTTGGTTGTGATGTGGATGTATTAAAACTTGTTTCGGAGTCTCCATCCCAAGCTGTGATTCAGTATAAACTATTAAATACTGATTTAATTTATGTTGGTGGTGGCGATACACGCATGATGGTTAAGGTTTGGCGTCAACGTGGTGTTGATCATGTCTTAAAAGATGCTTATCATCGCGGTATTATTCTTGCGGGACTTAGTGCTGGATCAAACTGTTGGTATCAATACAGTCATAGTGATTCCGAATCGTTCCATAATAAAGAGGATTGGAAGTTTATCATGACTTCATGTCTTGGTTTTATTCAAGCGGTTCATGTACCCCATTATAATGAACCGGGACGTGATACCTTTGATGAGTTTTATAAAGCTTATCCGACAATGCCAGGGATTGCTTTGGAAGATGGAGTTGCAATGATTTATGAAGGTTCAAAAGCACATATTTTTAAAGAACATAATCATTGTAAAGCGTATGTATTTACACATGTTGAAGGATTAGTTCAAAAGCATGAACTTCACGAAGATGATGTCCTTGAAATCGAAATTAATATATAAAAAACAGTTAGCCGTTTCAAATGGAACGCTAACTGTTTTTTTGTATATAAGCATAAAAAAAACCACTCGAAAGTGGTGTAATAAACTCAATGGTGCTCCGTCACGGGCTCGAACCGTGGACCCACTGATTAAGAGTCAGTTGCTCTACCGACTGAGCTAACGGAGCGTTTGCCTTTATATTATAACGCTATGATTTTTAATTTCAATAAAAACTTTCACTTTTTTTAAAAACATCAAACTTGAATGCGAAAATCATATATCATATAATTGAAAGAGTTTGAAGGAGATATCTATGAAAGAAACCGATGCATTAATAATTGGTAAGGGACCAGCAGGGATACAGGCTGCCGTGTATCTTAAACGTGGGAATGTGGACACGACTGTAATAGGAAAAGATTTGGGTGCTAGTGAAACGGCTCGTGATGTGGATAACTTCTATGGATTCACATCCATTGGTGGTGTTGAATTGGTTGAACGCGGGATTAATCAGGCCATTGAACTTGGAATTGATGTGGTGACAGATGAAGTGTTATCCATTAGTTTTGATGGTGAAGGGTATTGTGTTGAAACAATCCATGAGACGTATAAAGCCATCAGTGTTTTACTTGCAACCGGATCACATCGAAACATTCCGAGAATTCGTAAAATTCGAAATTATAATGGACGCGGTGTTTCTTATTGTGCAGTATGTGATGCGTTTTTCTATCGTGGTAAAACCGTTGCAGTTGTGGGGAGTGCAGAGTATGCAGCCCATGAGGCAGCGGAACTTGTTGAGATTGCATCCAAAGTATACGTGCTAACAAATGGTGAACCGATAACCGGAACCTTTGACGAACGTTGTATCATCCTTGAAGAAAAAGTAAAAACTGTTGTCGGTGAGGAGAAGGTTACTGGCGTAGAAATGGAATCAGGTATTATTGATCTGGATGGTATTTTTGTTGCGATTGGATCTGCAACGACAACGGATCTAGCGAATAAATTAGGCTTGGGTGTTGAGAATGGTCGCATTCTTGTAAATGAGAATATGGAAACAAATATGCCAGGATTGTATGCTGCTGGGGATTGTACCTTTGGTGTCCAACAAATTGCGAAAGCCGTTGGAGATGGATGTATTGCGGGTATGAATATGATCAGTTATATTCGTGGTATTAAACGTGGTCTGAAAGCATGATCCAAGTTTTTGCCAGCGATTATGATGGAACGCTTTTTCGAAATTCTAAAGTCAGTCAAAAAGATCTTGAAGCGATTAAGGCATTTCAAAGACGAGGCCATAAGTTCGGTATTGTGACAGGACGTACAATTCATTCAATATGTGCGGAAATTGATAAATATGGGATACCCGTTGATTTTATTGTTGGGATTAATGGGGGTGTTGTCTTAAGTCATGATTATCAAGAGTTGTTTTTAAGCAATCTTAATCAAAATGTCGTGGATTCACTGATTGTAGATATTGAAGCTTTTGGGGTTTTGTTTTATGGTGTTAATGATGGATATCGCTTAAGTCGTGTGGTCATGGATGCATTAATTCAGCCAGTTAAACCTAATATTCCGCTTACTGATTTATCGGATTTAAAACACGAACGTGGTGTTCAAGCGATGTATGTCGTGACACAATCACAGGATAAGGCTTTAGTCCTTACCAATGACATTAATGAAAAGTACGGTGATCATGGTGTTGTTGCGTATCAAAATGTGAGTGCTGTCGATATAGGTATGCGTGGGATTTCTAAAGCAACGGGATTACAAGAAATTCTTGATTTCTATGATTTCGAAGGACCTGTGTATACCATGGGTGATAGTTATAATGACCTTCCAATGATTGATGCGTTTTGTGGCTTTGTGGTTTCTGATGGCGAATCATCGGTGAAAGCAATGGCACAAGCCGTTTTTTCAAGTGTTGGGGATGCGATTTACTCACTTTTAGATAAAAAATAACGAAACAAGCATTTTTGCTTGTTTTTTCTATGTTCAAAGCGCTTAAAACTGTTATTATAGAGAACGAAGAGGGGAATTCTATGAAGATTTTTAAGAGGTTTCAGATGCTTCTTGGCTTTATTGTGTTTTTAGCCGGAGCAATTCTTGCTTTAGGTGCATGTTTTTATTTCCTCGCACCAGGAAAACTTGAGATATCGATTCAAATGCATGGCTTGGGATTAATGTTAATGATTCTGGGTTTTATGATCAGTGGTGAACTAACAAAACTTGGTCAGAAACATGAAATTTGTATGTGTATTCCAGGACAAATTTTACTTGCATTAGCGTCTTTATCCGTCATTATGTGGATTTTGTCATATTCTGTTTTACGCGTCTTTGACTTATACTACATCTACATGGGACTTATTATTGTTTGGAGTATTGGTTTAGGAATTTTAAATTGGTGGCGTTGGCCCGGGAAATGTGTTCGTCCCAAACGTCCTGTGAAACAACAAACCCATTTTACCGAAGAACAAGCGTTTCGTAATGCACTGGAGTCACAGTCATACCAAACGATGTGTCAGATATCTAAAATACTGGATATTCAACGTCAAGTGGAAAACCAAGCTAAGCTGGTAAAACCAATCCGCATTGATACATGTATTCAAAATGTATTTGGACACAGTCTTAACTTTGATACCTATGAGAACTTTTTAAAGGGTATCGATGTACGTTATTTAATAACGTTAACTCAGTGGATTTTAGATCCATCTGATTGGAATCGTTTGAATAAAGAAATTGAAAATGATCGCTATAACTTTAATGGTCCGAAAAGTATGTTTGATAATCGCTTCTTGGAGATTCATCGTCTCAGTGATTATCTTTTAAATGAGTCGATTGAACTACCGGGAGGAACGTCTGATTTTTTCCGTACAACACGCGTAAATACAGTTTTCGTAACCATTGCGAGCGCCATTGCGATTTCAAAACTACTATTCTTTGAACGCATTGCAATGACTTTGGATGCACGTCATCCTTTATATAAGATTTTATCGGAAGCGTGTTTTAAAACCGATTCTGTAGTTGGGGTTTATCATGAAACACATGAAATCTATGCATTAGATCCTTTACCAGGAATTCGGGTTCAATTTGAATACCGTTATCTTGTGAATGATTTTTATCATAGCAAATATGATCAAGACGGTCGATCTATCTTTAATGATGTGGTTGTGGATCCTGAGAAGAGTCTTCATGATAACATTTGTATTTGGCTGGAATATTATGCGAAAAATCCAGAGTGTGCACATGAGAGTATTACACGTCCAATTGTGCATGCGTGCATTCGCCGTGGTTCGCTGATTACAATGACAAAAACAAAAGACATTATTTGGATTTTAAGACAACTTGAAAACTATGAGGCATACTTTAAAGATTATCAATCAAAATATGTGGATACGTTTCAAGCTTTTGAGGAAGAAAAAGAACGCGATCAATCCTTAGATCTAGCCTGTGCTCATATCAAAACGGATTTACAGTTTTACCAGTATACCAAAGACTTACTCAGTAAGTTTTGTTATACGGTGTTGGGACGTGATCAAGAAGTGAACCCATCGGAGATGGTTCTGTATCGTGCAGATGGCTTTACGTACTATGTTCGTATTCTATATATGAAGTCTTGTGTCGATCAACAATCTGTGATGGAGGGCTTAACTTCTCCCTATTATGATCGTGCAGATGCTCATGTTATTCTTTCAAATGCGAATTACACAGAGGAAGCGCGCGTGCTGGCAGAATCCAATAAGATTCAATTACTAAATGGTAAAGATTTAGGAATCATCAAACACTATGCAACACGAAAGAAACGCATTCATGATTTAGATATCATTAAGCGTTTAGGGGATTTAGAAACAGTTTAAAAAAAGTGGCGATGCGAAAGAATGGCATCGCCACTTTTTTCTGTTTTGGGCTTGTGGTTTTAAATAAAGCAATGTATAATATGAATATATGAACAACCACTCATATGAAAGGAACCCCGATTATGAATCAAAAAGAATTAGAACACGATGAAATTAAAATTCTTCAAGAAACACTTTTAGCCGAAGATGAATATACTGATTTATCGATGCTATTTAAAATGTTCGCCGATCCAACCCGTTTAAGAATCTTTACGATCTTGTCACATCAAACGGTTTGTGTTGATGATTTAGCGGAAATTCTTGGTATGACGCAATCTGCTGTCTCACATCAGTTGGCATCACTTCGAAAAATGAATCTTGTAAGAAGTTCAAAAGTTGGAAAAAATGCTTACTATCAACTCGCAGACAGTCACGTAATGCAAATCTTTAGTCAAGCACTCGATCACGTAAAGGAGTAAACGATGAAAACAATAAAAGAAGTTAAATTTGAATTGGATGGATTACACTGTGCCGATTGTGCCGGTAAAATTGAACGTGAGCTTCAAAAACAAGACTATATTGAAGATGCACGCGTTGATGTTGTTTTAGGAAAAGCAAAACTGAAAATTAAAGAAGGTGTTGATGTGGATGATGAATTTGTAAAGAATGTAACCAATTCCATCCAGAGTATTGAAAACATCGGTGTCAGTTTAGAAGGCGGTCTTCAAGAGCATCCTAAGGATGAGCATGAAGGTCATGATCATGGTGATGCAGGGATGTCTCCCTTTATTTGGTTGGGTGGCTTTATCATTGCATTACGACTATTTATGGACGCACCGTGGTTAAATATCGTGACAATTGGGGTTTATTTTGTAGTTGGATGGCCAGTCCTTAAAGCCTTTGTCAGTGGTTTATCACGAAAACAATTTTTTGATGAAAACGTTTTGATGTCGGTAGCGACACTCGGAGCACTTGCGATTGGTGAATACGGAGAAGCCTTGGGTGTTATGGTTTTCTACAGTGTTGGGGAGTATTTCCAACATAAAGCTGTCGATGATTCCCGTGCTTCAATTAAAGCCCTCTTGAATAAACGTCCTCAATTTGCACGCAAACTTGTGGATGGGGTTGAGGAAATTGTAGCGTGTGAAGCGGTTCAAGTTGGTGATCGCATTCGTATTAATCCTTCAGATCAAGTTCCTTTAGATGGGCTTGTAGTTTCAGGGAATACAACATTCGATATGTCATCACTAACCGGTGAGTCGATGCCTGAAAACATTTTTGAAGGGGATACGATTCTTTCGGGATCGATTAACCTTTCATCTCCAATTGAAGTAGAAGTAACAAAAGAATATTCAAATTCCACAATCTCGAAGATGTTAACGCTGATTGAAGCATCTTCCGATAATAAAGCGAAAACAGAAATCTTTATGACGAAATTCTCACGTATTTATACACCAATCGTATTTGTACTTGCGCTTGTGATTATGCTTTATGTCGGTATAACAACAGGGGTAGCCTATGATGGTATCTATCGTGGTCTCGTCTTCTTGGTAATCAGTTGTCCTTGTGCTTTAGTTCTGTCCATTCCGCTTGGTTATTTTGCAGGGATTGGTCGCGCAAGTAAATCGGGTATCTTAATTAAAGGCGGCGAATCGATTGAAGCGCTCGCAGCAGTTGATGGTGTTGTCTTTGATAAGACGGGAACGCTAACCAAAGGGGAACTCGTCGTTACAAATGTTTCAGGACGTGAAGACGTTTTAGAAATTGCAGCACATTTAGAATCGTATTCAAATCACCCAATTGGGAAAGCGATTGTGAATGCATACGACAAGCCCGTAAACTTAGAACGTGTTTCGGAAGTTAAAGAAGTGTTTGGTAAAGGGATTCGTGGACTTTGGGATGGTGAGTCTGTTTTTGTAGGATCGCTTAAAAACGTAAAAGAAGAAGGTTATGATGTAAGTAGTTATGAAAGTGACATGACTTCGGTACTTGTTGTCTTAAATGAGGTCTTAATTGGTGGTATTGAATTGGATGATACACTGCGTGAAGACAGTAAACAATTAATCCAAGATTTACATAAACGTCATATCTTCAGCATCATGTTAAGTGGTGACCGTCAAAGCGTTGTGGACCGTGTCGCCAAAGATATGGGTATTGACGATGCTTACGGGGAATTACTCCCAGAAGATAAAGTTTCTCAATTTTCAAAAATCAAAGCAGAACGCAATGCAACCTTGGCTTATGCTGGGGATGGAATGAACGATGCAGCAGTATTAGGACTCAGTGATGTTGGATTCTCAATGGGAGCAGTCGGAAATGATCTCGCAATTGAATATTCAGATGTTGTCTTAGTGAATGATAACCCGCATCAAATTCTTGAAACCATTGATATTGCGAAGAAAACGCAACGCATTACATACATGAACATTATCTTGATTATGGTTATTAAGATTTTAGTCCTTGTACTTGGTAGTTTAGGACTTGCGAAAATGTGGATGGCCATTATTGCGGATGTTGGTGTAAGTATTCTTGCAGTTCTTAATGCAATGCGAATTATGCGTATCAAACGTTAATTAAACAAAAAAACATGAATCTTAAGATCCATGTTTTTTTGTGGTCATGAAGGTAAAGTGAAGTAGGATTGAAAATCACGGTTTGAGTAAAGTGTGATTGATTGTAAACATTTTTCATGAAAAATATCATATATTTACATTTTATGAAACAAAGGTTATAATATCACCAGTAGAGAGATAAGGATGATGTACATGCAGGAATTATTAAACAATGGTTATTTTTGGCAGAAAATCGATTCACTCGTATTATCAACAAATGTAGTAATTTCTCAAGTCAAAGGGTCTCACCATCCTAAGTATATGAATATGGTGTATCCCGTTGATTATGGGTATCTTGAAGATACAGATCAAATCAAGGTATTTAAGGGGAGTTTAAAACGTTCAAGTGCAGACGCTGTGATGATTGTCGCTGATATTTTAAAGAGAGATTTAGAAGTGAAATTATTATGGGGTTGTACCGAAGCGGAAGAACTTGAGACCATTCGTTTTATTAACCAAACGGATTATCAAAAAGGAATTTTAGTTCGCCGTGGGAATGTGTTACCGGAATGGGCAATGACTGATTAAACTACACCCAGTGTAGTTTTTCTTATGTCAACATGAATTGAAATAAAGTCTTTATGTGTTTAAAATGTAGTGTATGCATCATCAAGTTAATATGATGTGATGGGTAACTTTAAATGAGGAGGACATATCATGGGTCGTAAATCACGTGAAAAGAAAAACCGTGTTCCTGGGGAACATGTAAGTAAAAAACAGTTAAAACAAGCTGCTGTGAAAGAAGAACAAGCGAATGAGAAAACGGAAATTGCATCCCTCGCTTTAAGTATTGCTTCGTTAATTTTTGTCTTTATTGGAGTCTTTACAAAACAACAATGGTATCTATACATTGCGATGGCGTGTGTCTTGGTATCGCTTGTGCTTAAATATCTTGGAAAACGTCGAAAATAATCAATTAACGACAAATTGAAAACTGGGAAACCAGTTTTTTTTATGTTTGTCCGTGAAGAAACTATGAAGTTTATTGTAGAACCTTGCTATGTATTTCACAAAGTAAGGTGTATTTTGAGTGTTTTCTCCTGAATTTTATAAATTTCATGATTTTTGGGTGTTGAAACGCTCGTCAAAAATTCATGATGATGACTATAATAGTACCTGTAAGTAGCTACTACAAAAAATGAGGTGATTCAATGGAAAAAGCTGTTTCATTATTGAAGAGTTTAAACTTTTCAGAATCAGAGTCAAAAGTCTATTTAACGCTTTTACAAAATAATCCCATGACGGGATATGAAGCCAGTAAATTATCAGGGGTAGCCCGTTCTAAGGTGTATAACATACTCGAGAGCCTTAGAGACAAAGGTGCTGTATTGGTTTCGAAACAAACAGATCCTCTCCATTACAGTGCAGTGGATATTCAAGAGGTTATTGATAACTTCAAATATCAGATGAATGACCGTCTTGGAGATGTATCGCATGAATTACAACGTTTTAGTCATAAGATTGAATCAACGGAGTTGTGGAGTTTAAAAGGTTATGAGAATGTCTTTAACCGATGCCGCCGTTTGATTTCTGATGCGAAATCAACAATTCTTTTACAAGTTTGGGAAGAAGATTTACCGCTTATTTATGACGAACTTAAGCAATTTGAAGCACGATCAGGAAATCTTGTCGTGATTCTTTACAGCAAGGATAAGAACTACGATGTGGATTTAAAACACGTTTACGCCCATGGTTTTGAGGAAGCGATGTTAGCGGAAAACCGTGGTTGTCGTTGGATCAATCTTGTTGTCGATGATGAAGCACTCATCTTTGGTCATATAGAGCCACAAAATGTAGAGGTCTTGTGGACAAAAGCACCCAGTATGGTGTTTTTAGCTAAAGAGAATGTACGTCATGATGCGTATTGTTTAAGATTGATTGATGCGTTAGATGAAGAAGCGAAGAAAGAATTTGGACCCGACTTACTCAAAATAAAAACACTATTCTAAGGGAGAAAACATTATGTTAGGAATAATTTTAGGAGCAATCGTTTTAATTAACGGAACCTTCTTAGTGAAATTTGTTATGGATTTATTAGCACACCGTGAAGAAACAAAAGCAGAACCTGCACCAACTGTAGGTCTTGCAATCTCATCATTTATTATGTTCTTCTTATCAACATTTGGAATCTCAGACTTTGCGATTTCAACGGTTTTATACCGTAAGTTAAAATGGGTAGATGACAAACGTTTACCGGGTACGCTTAATACACAATGTGTTTTACCGGTAGCGGTAATGGCGTTATCATACATCTCAGGAATTCAAGTCGATCTTAAAACTTTACTTGTATGTATTGGAGCACAAATTTTAGGTGCTTATGTCGGACCACGTTTTGTTGTGAAATTACCGGTAGAGTTAATCCGTAAGTTTATTGGTATTGGACTTGTGATTGCATCAACATTAATTGTTGCTGGTAAAATGAATATTATTCCATCAGGTGGAACGGCTACAGGACTTTATGGCGTGAAACTTGTTGTGACTGCGATCTTAATCTTTATCTTTGGTGCTTTAAATAATATTGGTATTGGTTCTTATGCATTAACAATGGTTACGGTTTATGGAATGGGTCTTAACCCAGGGGTTGCCTTCCCAATTATGATGGGTGCTGCAACATTCTCAGTTCCTGTTGGAAGTATGCAATTTATTAAATTTGGTGAATACAGCCGTAAGATTACATTATTCACGTCAACACTTGGAGTTCTCGGTGTTCTTATTGCGGTTTTCCTTGTGAAATCTTTAGATGTAAGTATGTTACAATGGCTTGTAGCAGGAATTCTTCTCTATAGTGGAGCAAGCATGATCTATGAAGAGTTCTTTAAATCTAAAAAATTGGTAGAAGCAAACTAGGAGGCTATGATGTTAGTTATTAGTAAAAGTGATATCGAAAATATATTTTCAATGAAAGAAGCAATTGAAGCGGATAAAGAAGCGTTACGCATGTATACAGAAGGTGGTACAACAGTACCTCTTCGTACAAATATTGATGCGAAAAATGGGCAAAACTTATTTATGCCTGCTTATGTTTCAGAGTTAAATACTACAGGTATTAAAATTGTTTCAGTGTTCCCAAATAATCCAAGTCTTGGAAAACCAGCAGTACCTGCACAAATGGTGCTTCTTGATGGGGAAACTGGGGAAGTTTGTGCCATGATTGATGGTACTTATTTGACACAATTAAGAACGGGTGCTGTTCAAGGTGCTGCAACGGATTACCTTGCATGTGCTGATGCGAAAGAAGCGGTTTTAATTGGAGTAGGTGGACAAGCGGAATCTCAACTTGAAGCAATGCTTGTTGTTCGTGATTTAGACCGTGTGGGTGTTGTGGATCTTAACCGCGAATTCGCGGAAAAATTTGTAGCACGTATGAATGAAAAATTTGCGTCATACAATACTGAAATTTATTTAGTTGAAGATGTAGATGCAGCCATTTCAAATGCTGATATTATTACAGCAGTAACAACATCAAAACGTCCTGTATTTGATGGTTCTCTTGTGAAAGCAGGTGCTCACGTTAATGGTGTGGGTGCATATACTTCAGAAATGAAAGAAGTTCCTGTTGAAGCGATTGCGAAAGCAGATGTTGTTGTGGTTGATACATTTGATGGTGTTTTTGCAGAAGCTGGGGATGTCTTGAGTGCTCTTGAACAAAATCTAAAAACAAAAGAAGACTTTGTGGAAATGGGTACCTTAGCACTTGATGGTTCAAAAGGACGTCAAAGTGATGATCAAATTACATTCTTCAAGTCTGTAGGAACTGCTGTTCTTGATGTTGTTGTGGCTCATAAGATTTATGAAAAAGCACGCGAATTAGGAATTGGTACTGAGATCTAATAGAATTGATATGTTTGTAGTTTCAATCAAACAAAGCTATATTTTAAATTAAACAAAAAAGCCTTATCCATGTTTATGGAATAAGGCTTTTTTATTTGTAATGATATTTTTTTCAGGGTGTTTTTAAATGCGAGTTAATTTAGAAATGGACACAGTTGTTTTACCTGAACCATCATTTCACTTTCCTTTTCGTGTCCATAAAGGACTCGCATGCATCAAACGGATTTAAAGCATGTTAGTTCCTTCGCTGTCCGTTATCATTCAACAATGAGGCTATTATGCGCCTTAGCGTTGATTTAAAAACAACTGTGTCTACTAAAAAGGATTATTGAGCCCCTTGAGGGATAATCGGTTTTTCGGAATCCTTAAAAATTTGATCTACATAAGCGCTTGATTGAGGTTTTCCATACAGAAGATCCGGTGTGATAAAATATCCGGCAACCGATTCCGCAAAGGCTTCATAAGTATTTGTGGAGCCATAGGTGCCATCTTGCCATTCTTGCAAATAGATTTCTTTCCACTCTAAAGTATCATGAACACCTGTAGCAAATCCGTATAAATGAGCCATCTCATGATACATGCTTTCTGTATCCATAATCATCCAATCTTGAAGTAAATAGATATATGGTTCATGTGGCATAACATACGCATACGAACCTTCTGGAACCTCGTGGTAGCCACGACGAAATGCATAGAAATATTGACGCAGTTTGCTAGGCATACCTGCAATCATTGGGTGAGAAAGATCGGGTTTGTCGCCATTATAATTATAATTGATGCCATAGGATGAAATATCCGCTTGTTCTAAATTCGAATCCGCATCATCTTCTGTATCCGTCTCATCAAGAATTTCTTCCTCAATGGGCGGTGTGTCAACCACACTGATGTTTTGGTAGCGCCGTAAAAGTTCGGGTACGACCACGTTTTCGAGGTGCTCAACTTCTAAGACATCCGATCCAATTGCCCCTTCGGTTTTCGAATACTGTTTTGTTTCTTTGTGACACCCACTTAATAAAAGGAGCAGGCAAAGTGTGTAAAGTGTTGGTTTCATAGATCCCCCTTGAAAGCAATAAAACGCCTGGTACGGCGTTTTAGAATAATGTATGAATTGCGTTATAGATGCCGTTATCTAAAATATCGGTTGTGACATAGTCTGCTGCTTCCTTAACATGTTCAGGTGCATTACCCATGGCAACCCCAATAGCAGCCATTTCAAGCATTGTAAGGTCATTGGCGGCATCACCAAATGCGATGACCTCATCCCATGTTAATCCAAGACGGTCTAATACAATTCCGATACCAGCTATTTTACCAGCACGGTTTGAATATATATCATAGGCATCGGCATAGGCTTTAGCGTAATGACCATCTGGACATAGCGCTTTTGAGGCTTCGATGAGGGATTCATCACCCATTAAAAAGAGACCCATAGGGACTTCATCACCTTCTTCGATAGACTTAGCATCTGTATAATCCACAAGAATGTCTTGTTTTTCACTGCCTTGCATATAAACCGTTTGAAAGATTTCAAGATTTCGATAGACACGCATATCATGCTGCATTTTCATAGCTAAACCAATGTCGTGGTGATTGCAATAGTCAATAATTGCATTGACCTCACTTCGTATCATTGGCACATTAAAAATTACATCCTTATTATGATCATAGACACACGCTCCATTAATTGTTACATAGTAATCAGGATTAATCGTTTCGTGGATATCATCATGGATGAAGTAAAAAGCACGTCCGGTCGCAATCATCACTTCGATTCCTTTCGCTTTGAGATCATTAATTGCTTGAACTGCTGTTGTTTCTATTTTGACTTTTCCGCGTTTGATGAGGGTATCATCAATGTCAAAAATCGCGAGTTTTATTTTTTTAGTTTCCATATTCACTATTTTAGCACATTTTGCTTTCATATTAGCGTTCTTTTATGTATAATATACCATAAGTTTATGGAGGTAGATGAATATGATGAATGGTAAAGTAATTAAAGAAGCTTACACATTCGATGACTTGCTTTTAGTTCCTGCAAAGTCAGAAGTTGTGCCAGCTCAAGTTAAATTACAAACGCGTCTAACGGATAAAATTACACTGAACATCCCTATTGTTTCAGCTGCAATGGACACTGTTACTGAAGATGCCATGGCAATCATGCTTGCGAAATTGGGCGGTATGGGATTTGTGCACAAAAACATGCCCGTTGAAGCTCAAGCTGCAATGATTAAAGCCGTTAAAGAAACTGAAGTTGAATCATCATTCGAGGATGCAAACATCGACCCACAAGGACGCCTACGTGTAGGTGCTGCAGTTGGCGTTGGCGAATCATCATTAGAACGTGTACGTGCACTTGTTGAAGCAGGTGTGGATATCGTTGCGGTTGATAGTGCTCATGGACACTCACAAGGTGTTATTGACACTGTGCGTATGATTCGTGCCGAATTCCCAGAATTAGATATTGTTGGTGGTAATATTGTTACTGCACAGGGAGCAACAGATCTAATCTATGCGGGTGCTAACGTTATTAAAGTTGGTGTTGGTCCTGGATCAATCTGTACAACACGTGTTGTAGCTGGTGTTGGGGTTCCCCAATTGACTGCTGTAAACGATGTTTACTCTGTAGCACGCCAATATGGTGTGGGTGTTATTGCCGACGGTGGTATTAAACTATCCGGGGATATTGCAAAGGCACTTGCAGCCGGTGGAAGTTGTGTTATGCTAGGTGGGTTACTTGCGGGTACTGAAGAAACACCTGGAGAAGTAATGGAAGTATTTGGTAAAAAGGTTAAAGGTTATGTTGGAATGGGATCATTAAGTGCGATGCAACGTGGTTCAAGTGATCGTTATTTCCAAGGTGGCGTTTCTGAATTGAAGAAGCTTGTACCAGAAGGTATTGAAGCGACGGTTCCTTTTAAAGGATCAATTCGTGATGTTATTTATCAAATGCTTGGTGGATTACGTTCTGGAATGGGTTACTGTGGTTGCGGAACGATTGAAGAAATGCACCAAAAAGCGCAGTTTGTGAAAATCACAGGCGCAGGACTTCGTGAAAGTCACCCTCACGATGTTGACAACGTGAAGGAGGCACCAAATTATCATGGCAAATAAGATTATTGTTTTAGACTTTGGGTCACAGTATAATCAATTAATTGTTCGTCGTATTCGTGATTTAGGCGTATACAGTGAATTATTAGATAATGAGATTACAGCTGAAGAAATCCGCGCAGATAAAGATATCGCTGGTATCGTTTTATCCGGTGGACCCAACTCAGTGTATGCAGATAATGCATATCATATTGATCAAGAAATTTTTGAACTTGGATTACCAATTTTAGGTGTATGCTATGGTATGCAACTTATGGCGCACCAAAATGGTGGTAAAGTTGAATCACATTCAAAACGTGAATACGGCTTAGCACCGATTGAAGTAAAACAAGACAACCCAATTACTCAAGGATTACCATCATCATATAATGTATGGATGAGCCATGGCGATCAAGTTAAAACAGTTCCTGCTGGATTTGACGTATATGCTTCATCAGAAAATACAGACATCGTTATGATGGGTAATGATGAAAAGAAACAATATGGAATCCAATTCCATACTGAAGTACGCAATACTGAAAACGGTATTGAAATGTTAGAAAACTTTGTAGTTAACGTATGTAAAGCTGAAACAGGCTGGGATATGGAACACTTTGTTGAAGAACAAACTGCAATCATCCGTGAAAAAGTAGGTAACGAACATGTTATCTGTGCGCTTTCAGGTGGTGTTGACTCTGCTGTTGTTGCAGCACTTTTACACCATGCAATTGGCGATCAACTAACATGTATTTTTGTAGACCATGGTCTACTTCGTAAAGGAGAAGCAGACAGTGTAGTGGAAGTATTCCAAGATCACTTTAAGATGAATTTAATTAAAGTTGATGCACAACGTCGTTTCTTAGATAAACTTGCGGGTGTTGATGATCCTGAGAAAAAACGTAAAATTATCGGTAACGAATTTATTTACGTATTCGAAGATGAAACTAAAAAGCTTCGCGATGCGAAATGGTTAGCACAAGGGACTTTATATACAGATGTTATTGAATCAGGAACAAAGACCGCTCAAACAATTAAATCACACCATAACGTTGGGGGATTACCCGAAGATATGGACTTCAAATTGATTGAGCCACTTGATACACTCTTCAAAGATGAAGTGCGTAAATTAGGACTTGTTCTTGGTTTACCAGAACATATCGTTCATCGTCAACCATTCCCAGGACCTGGAATCGCAATCCGTATTCTTGGTGCTGTCGATGAAGAAAAAATTAAAATTGTACAAGAGAGTGATTACATTCTCCGTGAAGAAATTGCGAAAGCCGGTCTTGACCGTGAAATCTGGCAATACTTTACCGTACTAACAAACTTAAGAAGTGTAGGTGTCATGGGCGATCAACGTACTTATGATTACACACTTGCAATCCGTGCCGTAACATCAATTGATGGAATGAGTGCAGACTTTGCACGTATCCCATGGGATATTCTCCAAAAAATCTCAGTTCGTATCGTAAATGAGGTTCAAGGAATTAACCGCATCGTCTATGATTGTACTTCAAAACCACCAGCAACAATTGAGTGGGAGTAAGAGATTGATTTTAGAGAGCCTTTACTAAAAGGTTCTTTTTTGTATAACAAACATTCATTAATTTTCACTTACCATACAAACAGGTTCTATTATAATAAAAAGGCAATATTGTACATTCAGTTATAAACATTGTAAAATATAAATATGAATTTAGAGATAGGATGATTGAATTGGCGAAAAATAACAGTGCCTCAAAAAAAGATGGTGTCTTTTATACTAATTATTTACTTGCGGAATTTATGATTGAAAAGATGAACATAGATTACAAATCTAGCTTTAGATTGTTGGAGCCGGCAGTTGGAGAAGGTCATATCTTATTAAATATTGTACAAAGAATTTTAGATTTTAATTCGGAAAAAGATGATTCATTTATTAAAGAAAAAATGCAGGAAAGCATTGTAGGGTTTGATAAAAGAAAAGAAGCTATAGAAATATGTAAAAAGTCATTAAATGAACTAATCAAAGATAATCGAGGGAAAGACCTAAAAATAGAATGGAATATATTTGAATTGGATATCCTAGAGTATCAGAATAAGAAAATTGTGGGGGACTTTGACTACGTAATTTGCAACCCACCTTACATTTCTAAAAGGAATTTATCAAAAGAAAAGAGGATAATTTTAGAAAAAAAGAGTAACTATTGTAACAAATATAGTTATGACCTATATTACTATTTTATTGAGTCTTCTTTAGAATATTGGAATGGGTTTGGGAAAATGGTGTTTGTCACTCCAAATTCATACTTAAGAGCGCGAAGTGCAAACAGCTTAAGAAAAGATATTTTTCGAAAAAGACAAGTAGAAGAAATTTTTGACTTTGATCATAATAAGTTATTCTCTGATGCATTGACATATAGTGCAGTAACAGTATTTAGTTCAAATAATACAAACTTACGACTAATCAAAATGGACGATAAGTTTAAGGAACTAGAGTCAAAAAGAATAGAGTATAATAGAATTGATAGATTACCAGAATACCAAATATATCAAATAAATTATATTGAGGACAAAATTGAAGGCATACCATTAAAAGAAATTGCATATATAAGTAATGGCCTTGCAACACTTGCGGACAGTGTTTTTTTTCTAAAGAAAAGTGAAACAACTAAGGATGTGTTTTTAGATAAAGATAATAATGAAATAAACATTGAACATAAAATATTGAGAAAGACAGTTCGAGCATCAAACTTAGATGAAACCTATTATTTAATTTTCCCATATACTCAAAACAAAGAAAAAGGGGTACTTGAAGTGATGAAACTTTCAGAAAACTACTTCCCATTAACCTATCAATATTTAACAAATAACCTAAAACCACAGTATAAGGAAAAATATGGTTTAGGTTTTGGTCGAACTCAAGGTTTGAAGCACTATTTAGAAGAGAAGATAATTGTTCCAAAAGTTGCGACACCTAATACTAAATTTAGATCGGGGGAGTTTGGGTATATACGTGCTGGGCTTTATATAGTGATGAATGAAGGATATAGCGATATCACTGAATCGGTACTTGAGTATTTAAATTCTGATGATGTAAACCGATATTTAAATGAGGTCTCTAAGAACTATTCTGCCGGATACAAGAGTATAAGTTCAAGAGACTTGAAAGAAATTTTGATTCCCATGAACATACTAAGGAGGAACAGATGATTACTAGAACGAAATTTAAAACAAATGCTAGAACAGTAAATTTATTAGGAAAGGATAATGTTTTAGACTTTAAAAGTGCAGTAATAGAGTTGATAAAGAATAGTTATGATGCTTATTCAGAAGGTGTTTATATTTGCGTAGACACAAATAAAATGGTTATAGCAGATAATGGAATTGGAATGAGTTATGAAGAAATAGTAGATGTGTTTTTCACTTTAGGTACAGATTCAAAATTGTTTGATAAGGAAAGGACCATTCAAATGGGACGGGAAATAAATGGTTCAATGGGAATAGGCAGATTATCAATGGGGAGAATTTCGAAAAAGGCTACCATTATAACTTCTGACGGACAATCGGCTTTTAGGTTTCGATTTGATTGGGAGGACTTTGATTCAGGCCAAGACCTTGCAGATTTAAGTTTTGAAATTGAAGAGGTTGGATTGCAAAAGTTTGAGAAAATCTTTTCCGCATTTGAAGAGGTAGAAAATAAAGTAACTGGAACAATAATAATAATGGAAGATTTGAATGATTACTGGTATTCAAATGAGGACAAATCTATCTTAGCGGCAAATCAGAATAATAATTATGATGTTTTGAAAAAGAGTTTGAATGGTGTTTTGAATCCAATGAAATATACAAACGATTTTAAGATAGTGCTAAATTATTTTGGAGAAGTAGAGCAACTTACAAATGAAACAAAATTAATAAATTCAAGTGCAGAAATGTCAATAGAATATGACTCAAATAATAAAGAACTTACCTTAAGGGGTTTTTTTCATGAATTTGATGTAAATGCATTTCCTGATGATTTTGTCGAAGAATATAGTGATGTAGTTAAAGGCTATTTATACAACGATAAAGAAAAGAATTTAAAATTTCAGTTCCATCATAGAATTAATCTTATAAATCTAGATGGAGAAATAATGGATATAAAAGAAGTCGAAGGTATGAAGAGAAAAAACACAGTAAAGGAAATTCTGGATATTGGTAATTTTTCCGGGAAATTGTATTTTGTTAGGAGACCTGGGGGAACAAAAATTCCATTTGTAAAGAACATTATAACAAGGGCCGAAAGTGACAAAATTGAAAGAGGAATCTCATTATTTAGAGACTCTTTTAGAGTAAGACCATATGGTGAGGAAGGTACAATTGCATTTGACTGGTTGGGGATAGAAGCAAAACGATCTCAGAATCCTGCTGCTGTTTCAAGAAAAGACTATATTATGCAAGCTAACCAACTTGTTGGTCATATAAACATTACAAAAGAATCTAATGATAATTTTATTGATCAATCTAATAGAGAAGGAATCCGTAGTACAAAAGAATTTGATGAATTCAAGAAGATTCTTCTATTTTCAGTAATTGAATTTTCTAAAATTAGATCTAAAATGCATATAAAATACGAAGAATTTGTTAGGTCAAAGTCAAATTACGAGTATCATAGTAAAATTGGTGAAACAAAAGTTAAATCAATAAAGTCAAAACTTTCTAATCACAAAGGAGACCTTATTTCATTATATAATGATTCTAGTTTTATAGAATTAGTAACAAAAGAAACGATTTATGAATTATTTTCTCTTAATGTTGCTACTGATGAAGTTAATACATTTCTGACTAATGAAAACGACCTATTGAGATCACTAGCTACACAAGGCATATTAATGAGTACATTTGCACACCAAGTAAAAAATGATAGAAAATTCATTGAAAATGAACCTGAGGTCTTAAGAGAAATGGCACATGAGTATGATAGAATGTTTAATACTGATATTGGAAGTCTTTCAAATGATGTCAATTTGATTTATTATTCAGATCTTGTAGAGAAAGTCAATTCTAATATTTTAGGATTTATAGTTGCGTCAATTAAAAAGCAAAGTAAGAATAGGAATAGATTAATTAGTTTAACGAAATACTTTAAAGCGACAATTAGTTGGTGGTCAGACATAATTTCTGATAGATTTAATAATTATGTATTTACAATCAATTCAGTAAATGTAAATGATTATCCAGACGAATTAAATGAGTATAATGTTTATGCTAATGAAGCGCAACTAGATAGCATATTTCTTAATCTTCTTTCGAATTCACTAAGTAATTTTAATGAATTTGAAATAAAGGAGAGGCGAATAGACTTGGAATTAGAAATAGGGAATAATGATTTGGTGAAGATTCTATATTCAGATAATGGAACGGGATTATCGCATACAGTGGGTCTTGATAAGAATGTTATTTTTAAACCATTCGAAAGTTATTCACACAAAGAAGAAGCAACAGGAATGGGACTCTGGATTTTGGATTCAGCAGTGAAATCTCTAAATGGAGAAAAAGAGTTAATTTGCGAAGTTGGACAACAGGGGTTTGAAATACTAATTACATTAAATGGGGAGGAATTAGGCCTTGAGTAGTAAAATAAGAAAAGTAGCATTTGTGGATGATGATCAAAGTGCTCAATTTGGAGAATTCCGTGAACTTAAAAGAAGACTAGTAGAGCATAATAAATCTAATGGAGAAAGAATAAAGTTGGAGTTTATATGTCTTCAAGATAAGACAATGGAAGAATTAATCACAGAAATAATCGATTCTGAAATTGAAGGTCTAATATTGGATTATAGTTTTCAAGAGTATAATAAGAACATTGCAAATGCGAGAATTCTATGGAAAAGAATTAAATCTAGTAACCCGAATTATCCAATTGCAATATTGACAAGCAAAGAACCCTTCGAAATTGAATTAGCCCCAGAGGTTGAGAAAGTATTTAGTAAAGATAACGAAGAGAGATATGGTGAATTATTTACTTATATAGAAGATCAAATGGACTTAATAGATAAAAAAGATGAAAACATTACAAAAGTATTAATGGAGATTAAGAATCAAGATTCTGCTTTTGACTATCAAGTTCATAATTTTGAAAGCGAATTAAGTAAGTCTTTTAGTATAGAATCAACAGAGGAGTTCAGGGAGAAAGAAAATGTCAAAGATTATGTAGAAAGCGCATTAAAAATAATTAGTGAATTTAGTGGTGAACAAGATGCCTAGAATCACTTATAAAAGAGATTTTAGAAATATCAGTAATTTTGATCTAAGTCATTCTGAGGATGTAGGAGAACTTTCGTATCTTTATAATAAGAAAGAAATTAGACATTTGCTAAGGGAAGATTTTGGAGATAGATGTTTGTATTGTGGATGGGACTTGTTTTCGTATGGGGGAAATTATCCACATATAGAACATTTAATTTCACAGAAATCAGATGAGGGGAAAACCCTAGTTGATACGTATAGGAATTTAGTTTTATCTTGTTCTATCTGTAATACAACAAAAAGAAATAATGAAATTGACCCAAACTATTTCCCATATAAAAAGGATTATAGAAAAATAATGTATCGAACATCTTTTGGGGCAATTGTTCCTAATCGTGATGTAACAAAAGAGGAACAAGAAGCTGCCCAGAAAATTATCAAAACAATTGGCTTAAATAAAGAAATCCATAAACTTGATTATGTTATTGATAGTCTCGGAATTGTTAAAGAGAAGATAAAACTAGCTCATAATGGTAATAAATATGATTCAAAACAGTTGTTTGATAAATATTTAGAAGTGGATAGAGTGATTGATGTTTTAAAAAGATTATGTATAAGGAATAGTGGGTTTTCCATAGAAGAAGATGTTTAGTTACTGATGAGGAATAGTTACTTCATCTTTTTCTTTACCCTAATCACGAAACTTATAAAAATTGTCAAAATCAAGTGTTACAAAATCTAAAGAGTCACACCGAACGAATAAAAGCCCAGTCGGGTAGGTTTCAAACCTAAATTATTTAGGTTGGGAAATAAGACCTCAGGTTTTATTTATGTGTTCTTGACATGGGGTACAGTTTACTTCCTGCCCAACTGGGTTTATTTATTTTTGAGGACTTAATGAAAAAGTTCCTAGGTTTAATGATTATGAGTTTATTTGTTGTGGGATGTGCGGGTGGAAAAGAAAGGAAAGAGTACATTGGAATAATTGCAGCGATGGATGAAGAGTTAGATGCTATAGTAAAATTAGTTGATGGACTTGATAAAGAGATTTGGCAATACTTCACAGTGCTTACTAATATTAGATCAGTAGGTACACATAAAGGGGAAAGGACTTATGATTATACATTAGGTATTAGAGCGGTTAATACAGTAGATTGTGCTACTACACAATTATATAGATTCCGAGTGAATCAAATACGGTTTATCTAAGTCAGGGAGCTGATATCCATGGTTATTTCGGTGACTTATTTGTCACAAGAGATTTAGATTATGGTAATAAAGATAAATTAAAGCAATCAATTTCGAAAAAGGTTATAAGCAATATGAGTAATGAAGACCTTCTTTTTCTAAAAATGTTGATTGGAGATCGTTAGTTTGAGGACAAAATAAAAAATCGAAAAAATAATAAACTTTGTTATTCTTAAAGAAGCCGACTTCTATATTTTGAAACCTTCAAAGTGTCAAGACATAAAGACTGTATTTTTTACTTGATGTAGAAAGAGATACTTTATATCAAGAGAAATTAAATTACGTTGTTTCAGAGTCCGAGTAAAATACATGTATGATCAAATTAATATATGAAGGTTTAATAGAATATTACATGATGAGGTATGATATTGAAATGTTTGCGATTATCTTTGTCTTATTAAATAAATATAATTTCCCATACAGAAAGATTCAAGATACATTAGAATTCGTAAACTACCATAAAACATTGATAACAGTTATGGAATTTTATAACCCTTGAACAGTACATATACGAAAATTGATATAATAAAGAATTTATAGAATCTGCTATATTTTATCTAGATGGAATCACAGAAATAGATTTGACATGAGCTCAATAATGGTTTGTTATAAATATACCCCACAGGGAGTATAAAAGGAATATAAAATGGACAAGAAAACGGAAAAAGTCACCTTAAATTAAATGTTGTTGACATTGGTTATATTGATCTATTAGTAGACCAAGGAGTATATACAAATAGAACAGATTTTATCAAGGACGCTAACAAATCAAAACTAGAAAACAAGAATCTCATTATTGAACAGGTGATTAATAATGAAAATAAAAAAAGTAAGTTAACTATAGGTATTTTCACATTTAGCATGGATAATTTACTAGAGAATGAGAAGGAACTTATAGTTATCGGAATGCTTATTATCCCTAATTCGATTGAAAGCACAGATCTATTTAAAGCATATAAATCGATCAAAGTATTCTAAAGAAATCAAAAAGCATTATGAGTTACAGGATGGAAAGGTGTACTCATTGATGAAATACTACCGAGATTTCAAACTATTATTACCGATACGTAGAAGTCTTCGGTGGAGGGGCATCGGTGCTGTTTACAGTAGCTTGTTCGAATAGATTTTCAATAAACAATGGTTATCAAATTAATTTAGATAATCTCTTTGAGTTGTAAAAGAAAAGTCATTATCTTTTTTACTAGAACTTAATCTTTTTCCTATTAACTCACATGAAGACTTTAATCACTTAAAAAACTTACTTTCTAGTAAGTCTAACTGTTTTCCTCATTTAGATGAAGAACTTAAAATTAGGTTAAAGCGCGAAGAGTAAGAAAGGAAGTAAATCTAAGAGAGAGACGGAAAGAAATATATTTTGATTTTTATAATAAAGAGTTAAAAAACACTAAAGAATTAATCAACGAAACAGATGACTTTTTCTTAGCCAAGAAAGTTTTCGATTAAATATAGTATCAAAAAGAAAATGATATAGATAGTGAATAGGGTGAATAGGGTGAATGGACTTCAATAAAGGCACATTGGATTGCGACAGGAACACATGAAGTAAATAATATAAACGGTAAAAAGGAAACGTAAACCAATTTTCTAGAGATAAGAGAAAAATATCAAAGCAGAAGGTATTGAAAATGACTGCATATTATTAAATTCTTTTTTTGATGATAAAAATGCTACAAAGATAGAATTTCAGTATTAGGTGATGTCAAAAAGTTTGCAAAAACTGATAATGAGGAGAATATGGAGAAAAGTTGAATCGGAAGGGCCTGTATTCAGTGTAATAGATAAATGTTACTAAATTTGTGTTGCAGAGTGGGAGTAGTAATACTTAAGATAAATTAAAAAACGAAAGTCCACTATTCAGTGGAGTAGTAAACTAAAAGTAGACAAGTAAAAAAGACTTGTCTACTTTTTTTGTGTAATAATAAAATCAGAGATAAAACGGAGGTATTAATGATGGGAAGACCCAAAGGTGGATTAAATGATAAATGGACTTTTGAGGATCGCATTAAAGTCGTTACACGTCATGTTGATGAACATATAAGTGTTGCGAAACTATCACAAGTCCTAAAGGAACGATTAATGGGTGGATTGATCGATTCATGCGCGATGGTAAAGAGGGTTTAAAAAACAAGAAAAAGACAGGAAATCATTTTTCTGCGCTTCATACGAGTAAATCATTAACTGATATCGAACGACTTCAACTCGAAATTCTAAAACGAGATATTGAGATTGCACGATTAAAAAAAGGGTACCAGGTGAAAGGAGTTGGTGTAAACAAGGAGTTCGTTACTTTAAAAGACAAGAATTCCAAATAGCACATGATTTATCTTTTAAACATCCGATTACGTTCATTCTTAGATTTATGAATTTGAACCGATCTGGTTATTACAAGTGGTTAAAGCATAAGGATGATCTCAATATTTATGAACAAAAAAGAGCGATTCTTAGCTTTGTGATTAAAGACTGGCACCGCCGTTTTCCAAGTTATGGTTACCATGATATCGCTGCAGTCATGAGAAAGCAAAGTGATTTAGGGATCGAATTTTCCGATAACTTAATCCACAAGTGCTGCAAGTTTTTAAGTATTAAATCAAAAGTTAAACACTATTCCTATAAAAAATCTGGAACACAAAGTCGAATTTATCCCAATATTATAAAGAATCAATGGAAGGCAACACAACCTTTAGAAATTATTGTTTCAGATATGACACATATTCGAAACAAAGGGATTAATTATGAATGGACTTTAATGGTTGATACCTTCAACAATGAAATTATAGGTTCTGCATTATCGCGTACAACTGGTGATCTTAAGCCTTACTATAAGTGTCTTGAGGATATCCTTGCCCTACTTAAAGATAATAAAAAAGCAGCTCCCACGATTCTTCACACAGATCAAGGAGCTGTCTACCACTCTAAAGCTTTCGCTAAAGCGCATGAAAATTATAACATAGTTGGATCTATGTCGCGAACTGGAACACCAACAGATAATCCAATTATCGAATCATTAAATGGATGGATTAAAGCAGAAATGGCGTGTGATTATCAATACTGGTCCGTAGATAACTTTGAAAATTTTATCGAAGAATATGTACATTATTTTAATTTTGAAAGACCTGCTTACTGTTTAAATTACAAAACCCCTATCCAATATAAAATGGATAAGGGTTTCTAGTCTATTATTAATGTCTACTTTTGTTTGACAACTCCAATTTATAGGCTTCCTTTTTTTATTTATTAATACATTGGCGGCATTTCAGGTGTGATTTGTTTCTCTTCAACTGACGATGCAACTGCAGCTTCTGTTGTTAGGAAGAGGGATGCAATCGATGCAGCGTTGAGTAATGCATTTCGTGTTACGCGTGTAGGATCAAGGATTCCTGATTCTTGAAGGTTTTCCCATTGTCCTGATTTTGCGTTAAATCCAATATTCAACTCTGATTCAAGTTGTTTTGTAACGATTTCATCTCCATCAAATCCAGCATTTTCAGCTATTTGCCATAATGGTTTTAGGATTGATTCAAAGACGGTTTTAATACCTCTATTTTCGTCTTGATTTTCTGAACTAAGGTTATCTTTTAAATCCATGTAGGCGCGAGCAAGGGCATATCCACCACCAAGCACGACACCTTCAGCAACCGCAGCTTTGGTTGCGTTGAGTGCATCTTCAATGCGTAGCTTTTTCTCTTTCATTTCGGATTCAGTTGCTGCTCCAACTTTAATGACAGCAACACCATTTGTAAGTTTCGCAAGACGTTCCTCAAGTTTTTTCTTATCAAAGTCGCTGCTTACATTGTTTATTTGAGAACGAATTTCGCTTGCACGTTCTTCGATGGCCACTTTGGTTCCAGCTCCACCAATTAAGGTTGTTTCGTCCTTGCGGATGACTACTTTTGAAGCCGTTCCAAGTTGATTGATTTCAGTTTCTTTGATGTTCATTCCAAGTTCTTTACTGATTAATGTAGCGCCTGTTGCAATCGCAATGTCTTCAAGCATCATTTTTTGATTGTCTCCAAATCCTGGTGCTTTTGTTGCAGCTACATTGAAGGTTCCACGGAGTTTATTGACTACAAGTGTTGAGACAACATCATTGTCAATATCCTCAGCAATAATAAAGAATGGTTTATTTTGTTGAACAATTTGTTCTAAGAGGGGAAGGATTTCTTGGATTGTTGAGATTTTATGATCTGTAACCAAGATATAAGGGTTTTCCATCTCAATTTCCATGGTCTCACGATCTGAAACCATATAAGGTGAAATATAACCTTTGTCATATTGAAGTCCTTCCACAACTTCTAATTCAGTCTCAAATGTATTGGATTCATCTACTGTAATGACACCATCATTTCCAACTTTCTTCATTGCTTCCGCAATAATTGCTCCGATTTCTTCGCTACCAGCACTGATTGAGGCAACGTTTGCGATATCGCTGCTTGTCTCTATTTTACTGCTGTTTTCAAGCAGGTAGTCAGCAATTGCCCGCGATGCTTTTTCAATACCAAGACGCATTAATACGGGATTTGCGCCACGATCAACATGCACTAATCCTTTATGAATCATTTCCTGTGCAAGTAATGTAGCGGTTGTTGTTCCATCTCCAGACACATCATTGGTCTTATTGGACACTTCATATAGCAACTTTGCCCCCATGTTTTCAAATGGGTTTCTAAGTTCAATTTCTTTAGCGATGGTAACACCGTCATTAGTGATAAGCGGTGAACCAAAACTACGCTCTAAAACAACATTACGTCCCTTAGGACCGAGCGTTACACTTACCGCATTAGCAAGTGTATCCATTCCTTTTAAGAGTAAATCTCTTGAGTTTTGTCCATAACGTACATCTTTAGCCATTATTTATCATCCTCCACAATTGCAAGTACATCTTTCATGTCGATAATTAAATAATCTTTGTTTTGATAAGTTACATCTGTTGTTGCATATTTTTTATAGATGACACAATCCCCAACCTTTACATCAATGGGAAGTGTATTACCTTCTTTATCTTTCGTTCCATTACCTACAGCAACAACGCGTGCCATAGAAGGCTTCTCTTTGGATTCCGGCAATAAGATTCCGCTTGCAGTAGCGGACTCTGCAAGAATCTCTTCTAACAAAATGCGGTCATACAATGGTTTAATCATGATGCGTTTCCTCCTTTATTTTGACCTCTGGCACTCTATTGTTATGAGTGCCAACACCTATATTCTAGGATTGACTTCAAATTTTGTCAATCCCCATTTGTTAAATTATCAGGTCTCTATACAAAGTAATCGTGAAAGATTGCAATGTAATCATATTGACTTGAAAATTATTAAACAAAGAATAAAATCAAAGTGAAAGGGGGGATATTTTGCGACGAAGTGTTAAGAACACAGTATCGACAATGCTGTTATTTGGACTGATGATTCTCGGCGCACAGGCAACTGCACTCGCCAAAGTAGGTTGGGAAAATGTAGGTTGGTCAGGCGCAAATTTTTTATCGAAGGCATGTAACTCAAAAACTACCGTATTTGATGAACCCAAATATTCATATATGTCGGCGACAGCAAAAATAGGATCAAAGCAAACTAAAAAACATGCTTACAGTCCAAGTCCATATACATCGGTTCATGCAGTTGCTTTTTCAGGATATAACGAAACGTGCTATACCTGGGGTAATGCATATTAATCGATGGAACTCCCTAATAAACTAGGGAGTTATTATAAGGGGTGTTAAATATGAATAAAAAAAAATTATTGACAATTTATCATGTGCTTTTATCACTGTATATGATTGTATGTACTTCGTTCTTTTTCAATCAATATTGTGATATAGCGAAAAACAATGTTTCCAATTTATCGAATTTCATTTATTTCATCAAAGATAATCTGTTCTTATTGGTTTTATTTTCGATTGTACTCATTTCAATTGTTTTGAACCTCTTTTATGTTTCAGAATATTGGATTTTTGTATCTAAAGAAATACTTAAAATTAAGCGTATTGTAGGTTTTACTTATTCAGAAATACTACGCTCTTTCACCTTAGATTATATGGTGCAACTCGTCGCAACGTTTCTCTTCTCATCACTTCTGTCAGTCCCTTTTTTGAACTATTTTAAATTGCCGATTGGAGTGCCAATTATCATAGCGGGAACAATCATGATTCTTGTGATGGGATTGATCATCAATATTTTGTTTTGGAGATGTTTAAGGGCATATAGGAAAAATAAAAGTGTTGGTCTTAATATCACCAAGAAAGTGGGTTTAGTATTTCAATTCTCGACCTCTTTGATGTTGTTGTTTGTATCGCTCATTCTTTTTGAGGATTTAAACCGGCAAGTATCACCTTATAAAAACTATGCTCAATTAGATACAGCCTGGTCCGTGTCTGCTAAGTATCCGGAATCGCTTCAAGAAACCATGAAAATCGAACAAAATCCTGAGCTCTATCGTGGTGAGATCCTCAATAAAATCGCTACCACCTACGAAGAATACCACGATCATATGATTGTATTCTATCTCGATTCCCACTCATCAAATACACTTGGAAATCTTGTATTCCTAAACGAAACGGCTTTAAAACTTAATAACATGAATACAAAGTCCGTGAAACGCTATCAGAATACTGATGCGATTCCAATCATTACAAGTAACTCCCGATACACTGTGGGGGATCAAATTCAATCAGAAGGGTTAAACTATGTCATCGCGGAAGTAGTTGAAAAGCCGTTTACAATCCTTGGTCCCAGCGACTATATAGAATTGTCGTCAAAGGACTACCTAATTGCTTATTTCGATATCTCAAACATTAATCAACATCTCCAATTAACCAACAGTAATTTTATCGATGAACTCTTTTTTATGAATCTTTCAGAAGATGAGGTGGAACACATCAGGAATGATTTAAATGAACCGACATTTAAGTACCAAGTATCCTCGATTAAAAGCATTCAAGAAGGATTCTATCATCAGAAAATATTAATGTTGGCGAGTTATTTCGGCGTGGGAATGATTAATATGATTTTTAGCTTATTTGGCTTGATTTGCGCGGTGTTTGTAGATATTCATTATCGCTCTCTAGATTTTGCTTTATATCAAGTTGTGGGATACTCGAAACAATATCTCATCCGTTCATATCTAAAATCGATATTTTGCCTTATCTTTATATCGACGTTGATTGGAATTGCAACGATGCACATCACCCTCGATTTAACGTGGACTGTGCTTGGCATTGGTATTTCAATCTTAATCGTACTTGTTGCGCTATTAAGTCAATTTATCACCAAACGCATTACCGCAATTAAAATATTAAATATTATTGGAGGAGAAAATGTCTGATACAATTTATACCATTAAATCACTTTCAAAAACGTATGGAGATCATGATGCGAAGGTACATGCTCTAAATAATGTAAATATTGAGATTAAACGCGGTGATTTTGTTGCCGTAACGGGATTATCCGGTTCAGGAAAAACGACATTTCTCAATACCCTTGCTGGTTTAATTGAAGATGCACAGGGAAGTGTCTTGTTTGAAGGGAAAAACATCCTTGATTGGAATGATGCTTTACGTGCTAACTATCGCAATCAATCCATTGGATACATTATGCAAAACTTTGGTTTAATTCCAACGATGACGGTAATTCAAAATGTATTACTGCCCGTAAAACGAATTCGAAAAGAACATCAAGAAAAAGCCCTTCAATTACTTGAAATGTTAAATATCAAAGATAAAAAAAATGCATATCCCCACCAACTATCAGGGGGGCAAAAACAACGCGTCGCTATCGCAAGAGCACTGATTCAAAGTCCTAAGGTTATCCTTGCAGATGAACCTACAGGTGCATTGGATGTTGAGAATGCGCAGATGATTATGCGTATTCTCAAAGCGATTCATGAACAAGGTGTCACCATCATTCTTGTTACCCATGCCCAATCACTTGCAGTTACATGTCCAACCCAACTTATATTTCAAGATGGTTATCTCAAAGAAGTCCTTAAAACGTAAAAAGCCAAGTTTCCTTGGCTTTTTTCATTTAAAACATACTTTTAATGGTTCCTTCGGTTGCCGCTTTCACTGCGACACCTAAGAGTGTTTCAAGGTAACGCAACGGATTCTTGGAAGCAATAAAAGCTTCGCTCTCAGGTGTCGCGTAATAGTAAGCAATCTCATCATGATAGACAACGGAAATTAAATTGGCTTTAAGAAGTTGTTGGATGTAAACATCAAACTCTTGTTGACTAAGATGATAAAGCTGAGGTAGGACATGATATCGATCAATACAACCTCTTACAATACTTACGTAAATAGCAGAAGTGTTTTTAGCACGTGCTTTTGTGTAAGGTGGTCGTGCTGCATCGGGAAGTACCCATGTTTGTTTCGGTTTATCAAAATAGGCACCTGGAATAAGACCATCGTGAATCCAAGCTAGAATGGTTTGTTTGTGTTTAATCTTAAAATTCTTTTGAAATGTACGGATATTCATAACATCCCCCTTAGTCGCTTTTCTTAAGCATACCATATCGTTAAACAAGACAAATAAAATTTTATTGAAATCGTCTTGGATTGTAGGGTCAAATGTTTACGCGTATAATCAAAGATGAAACGAGGATGCTTATGAAAACATACATTGCATTATTACGAGGTATTAATGTTGGCGGGAAGCATAAAGTTCCAATGGCTGACTTGAAACAGATTTTTGAATCACTGGGTTATACTTCCGTTAAAACATACATAAACAGTGGGAATGTTATTTTTAAAAATGAAAATGAGACATTAAGCTCAATGCAGGAAGCATTAGAAAGAGCCCTCAAAGATTTTTTTCATTTCGAAATCCCGCTTGTGATTATAACGCTTGAGCAGCTAGAACATGTTTTAAAGGAAGCCCCTGCTTGGTGGGATAAGACTAACAGAGCCTATTATCACACTGCAATTTTTATAATACCACCAGCACAACAAGATGATATTATTGAAGTTATGGGTGAAGCGAATGCGGAATTTGAATCGGTTCAATCGGGATCGGATGTTATTTATTGGTCCGCAGACCTTCAAAACTATTCGAAATCCCGTTGGTCCAAAACTGCGAGTACATCAATTAATAATTGTGTAACACTCCGAACCGCCAATACCGTTTACAAGCTTTTAGAACTCTCTCCAAAATTGAAGGATTAGAAAGTTGTTGCAAATCATTCGCAATTAGAATAAAATAAGTGCGAAGGGAGTATGTTATGAATCAATATGAAATCTTAAAAAAACAGTTGGATTTAGATCCTGATTTTAATGAACGGTATCAAGCTCTTTCATTTGAACTGCAGAAAGAATATCAAGCATTTGTGTCGCGACTTTTGGAAGGGAACCTTGCTGATGAAGCATGGTTATCATGTTCGCAATCACTTTACGATTGTGACCTAATTAATGCATCTTGTAAGGCATGTTACCCAATATCAGGTCAGAAAACCGCTTTTAAAGTTTCAATACCCGGTGTTGAGGAAGTCTACTCAATGTGTGCTTTTGATGCCATGTGCTTCTTATCACTGAACAATTCGGAAATAATTTGCCTTGATGGCACCAAAATCACACGTAAAAACCTCCAAGATGTCCCATTGAAGGTTTGGGTTCCCAATGCGAAATCAGGTTGCTGTGTTGCCTCTAAATCGTGCAGTTCAATCAAATTCATTGCTAAAGATGAGGTTCCATGTAATGGTGGCGTGAGTTATACATTACCGGAGGCGTTTGCGTTGTCTGTGCAACTTTTTGATTATGCACTTGATGTTATTAAAGCGAAGATCTCAGTTTCATGAGATCTTTTTTTTACCACTCGTACAAATGAACTACTCAATTGAATTGTTTCTCCGTATTATTTAAAAAGTAGTGTATAAAATTTTTAAGGGTTTTATATGTTTATAGCGTATTAAGTAATATTCTAAGGGGGGAAACAGATGTATCATATTGCAGTTGTTCATGAGTGTGAAGATGTTAGGCACCAGCTTTTCCAAAGTCTTTTACGGATAAAAAAACGCCATAGCATTAACGAGTGTTTCTTATATAAAAAATTTGTAGATTTTCAAACAGACCCATTATGTTTAAAGATTGATATCCTAATCATCAGTGTAGCCATACCCGATCAATTCGGAATCGAATGTATCCATTCGCTTGAACGTTTGAATCCAAATCTTATTGTAATTTTTATATCGTCACTTGATGATGTAATGCATACGGTCTATGGAACAAATATTTATGGATTAATGTTTCAAGAAAATATAGAATCAACTTTAGAGGAAACATTACGGGCTGCGATTTTAAAAATTGAGAACTGCGATCAAAGCATCATCTTTAAAACACGAGAGGGTATGGTAAGATTGGTACAAAATCAAATTAAAGCAATCATCTATGAGAAGCGTCATCCCGTTATTTATACCGAGACGGGAACATATACGGTCATGAACCAATCTTTAAAATCAATAGAAGAAGTGTTAGATGCCGCACGTTTTGTACGGGCAAATCACGGGACGATTGTAAATGTAAATTATATTTCTCAACTGAATCCGAAAACATTATTTCTAAAGAACGATCCTGAGGCGATTGTTATTTCGCGAGGACGTTATCCAAAGATACTTAAGGTAATGTTGAAGCGATAAAAATAGAAAAGACATGCGTGATGCATGTCTTTTAAGTGTATGTGAGGGATAAAATCAGTCTGAAAATAAGTGTAAGTAAAAATGTTGGTAAGACACAAAGTTTAGATGTTTTAAAGTATAAAATGATTAGATAACTCGAAACAAACATAAAGTAAGTGAAGATGAATAAGACGTCATAGCTCCATAAAAGATTAAAAGATAAGCTTTGGCAGATTAATAGAAGAAGGCTAATTTGTATGACTTCATGAATTAAACGAATGCAGTAGTATTTTTGAATACGAACTTGAATCATCGCTCGCATTTCAATCATATAAGAAATGTAAGAACTCACTGTCAAAATATGCAAGAGGGTTAACAGGAGTGAAGCAAGTGTGTTGACATAAGGGCTATTTTCAGTTGGCAGTAGACACAGCATACGAAGGTACTCATCTGAATCATTGCTTAGTGAAGTTATAAATAATGAAACGAGATTAGTAATGATTAAAAACTTAGAACGTTGTAAGAATCCCATTTTTAAGCTCATAGCGTTGATCAAACTGGATGTTCTGAATCCCTTCGTGGGCACAGATGATGATGGTTCTGTCTTTAAGATCTTGATGTATGAGTTCGATAAAGACATCTACAGATTCTTGGTCTAAGCCTCGTGTAGGTTCATCAAAGAGAATGAGTGACTGACGTTCCATAATTGCTTGAATAATACCTGCTTTCTGACGCATTCCAATACTATAGCTTCGCATGGGTTTAGGATTGGTGATGTCAAGTTGCAGACGGTCACAATATTTTTTAATCGCATCATAGTCATACTTCTGTTTTAATGTATAAAGAAATTTTAGGTTATCTAAGAGGGGTCGCTCTTCAATAAAACTAGGATTTTCGATGAGAGCACCCACGTCTAAACCTGAAACACCTGAAATACTTCCACCATCAGGATTGATCAATCCCGCAATGATTTTAAGCAGAGTTGATTTTCCTGAACCGTTTGCGCCTTTGATATAGATGGTTTGGCTTTTTTGTATTGTAAGATCGACGGATTTAAGCACATCCTGATCTCGGAATGATTTGGATACATTGTGTAGTTGAATCATATAAACTCCTTTCTGTATCTGAAATGGTCCTTTTCAAAATTAAACCACTCCTTTTTTTCGCAGATGATTACTTACATACAAATTAATCACTGTGAGCGCTAAATAGAATATTGAAGATGCCAGACCTGCAAAGATACGTGGTGTACGCATTTGAAACATTCCAGCTGAAAAGACATTTCCAATCATCGTAGTTGATAAAATCTTGGGTAAGATGCCTTCATAGCCAAAGGTGCGTAAACACACCGGACCTAAGACTCCCAAGAAACAGATTAATCCGATAATAAGTGTAGGAATAAGTCCAACATAGAGGTAACGATGTTTAATAAAACGGCTTAAACTAAAGAAGAACAATGAAATAATAATTGAACCTAGAATTCTTAAACCTGAATAAACCACCTGATTTGATATAGGGTCATTTGTGAAAGGTAAAATTTGTAGGTGGTCTTGTTCGATGGGTGCATTCAGTGGAAAAAGTGGTTGTTTGAAAACGTGTAGAAGCACCATTTCAGAAAGCATCATTGTTAATGCAAATAATAGTGATTTTAAAATAACCCTAAGTATTTGTTTCCATAAGAACGCATTGTTTAATCGGATGCGTGCAAAGTCATCAAAATGATTGTTTATGATCGTGTAGTCAAAGTCTGTTGCATAAAGAACAAGCATAAATGCATAGATTGTAATGTAAATAGCATTTCGGCCATCAAATACAAAATAAAAATTAAGCAGTCCGTTTGGAAATTGGAAGCACTCTGTAGTGCAAATATAAAGCACCTGAACAAAAATCGGTACAGAAAAAAAGAGAAAATTTCGTTTAATCATGGTTCCTCCTCTAATTTAAAATAAGCATCAGAAGCATGTCTTCTGAAAAAAGTGACATGTCACCCTAATTAAACCGTCTTAAACACGTAATTTCAACGCTATTAATATTATTTAAGAAAACAATATCGAAGGCTTCAAAGCATAAAAAAAGCACACGGTTTCGCATGTGCTATATGATGATTATTCTTTATCCAGTAAAGGAATGTAACGGGGTGTATAGCCAAGATGATCAAGGTAACGTTCAAGATCTTTAAAGGCAATGGTATACGTAATCGAATTATCATTTGGGTGAATTCCAATTGTATCATCACGATCAATGGCTTCATCCACAATCACGGTAATTTCATGATTCTTATCTGCAATTACGGAAGCTGCAGTAAGGCTTCCAAATTCAACGCCAATTAAATCGCTCATCTCTTCACTGGTCGGGAAGGTTAAGCGTTTGGTTCCAAGTTGAGCTTGTAAGTCTTTTAGATCGGGATGTTTTTCATCATGCGCAAGAATTAAATAGAACTCATGTTCCGTTTTTTTCGGTTTCACAAGAAGATATTTAATTTGTGGGCCAGGAAGTTCGGGGATTTCAACTTCTACTGAAAATATGGGTTCATGATGATCTTCACGGTATTCAATATTCAGTTCGTGCAATAAGTCTGTAATCTGTTGTCCGTATTGATTTTTCATTCTATTGCTCCTTTTTCTACTTGTACTTCAATCGTAACGCAAATATAACGTGATTACAAGGAACATTCTTGCTAAGTGGTGCGTCTTGCGATGTAAAATATATCTGCTATACTTATCATTATGCTTAGAAAATAATAGAGGTTTATGATATGCGTAAAGATTTTTATCGCAATGTGTTACCCGCGATGTTTGCGTTCGCATTTTCTGGCTTATATGCCATTGTTGATGGATGGTTTATTGGTCAAAATGTAGGCGATTTAGGAATTGCTGGAATTAATTTAGCCTATCCGATTACGTCCTTTATACAGGCTTTAGGAACAGGAATTGGGTTAGCGGGTGCGATTCAAATAGGGATTGCACTGGGGTCAAATGATCATGAAGACCAGGCACGTTATCTCAAAACAACGGTATGCTTACTGATTGGTGCTTCCCTAGTAGCTTTTGTTTTACTCGTTAAAACCTATCCACAGATTTTAACGTTTTTTGGAGCGCAAGGACGTCTTTTCGATTATGCAGCCGATTATATTCGAATTATTATCCTTTTCTCAATATTTCAAATAATGGCAACCGGTTTGGTTCCCATTATCCGTAATTATGGTGGCACCCTCTTCGCGATGGTTGCGATGATAACTGGATTTATAACGAATGTTATTTTGGATGGTTATTTTGTATCCGTTCTTAAGTTAGGAACAGCTGGAGCCGGTTATGCTACAATTATCGGCCAAGCTTTAACCATGCTTTTATGTGTTGGTTATATGTTTAAACATGTGCCATTTGGTGGATCTGAGAAAATCAAAGTTACATTGAGTTCTGTGGTTCAGGTCCTAAAGGTTTCGTTATCACCTTTTGGATTAATCTTATCCCCCAATCTCATGATTATTGTTTTAAACCAATCTGCCATTCAATATGGTGGTGATATCGCAGCAGCAAGCTATGGTGTCATCTGTTATGTTGTTTTTAGTGTTCAATTATTACTTCAAGGAATTGGCGATGGCTGTCAACCTTTAATCAGTCGTTATTATGGTAATGATAGTATGGACAAAGTTCATGAGATTGTATCAATTGCAATCCGATTTGCATTTGGGGTTGCACTGACCTGTATGGTAATTCTATACAGTTTAAGATTTATGATTCCAAGGTTTTTTGGTGCTTCAGAGGAAGTCGCGTTGATGATCGCAGAAGTGATGCCTTTATTCTTACTCGGATTAATTCCGATTGCATTCCTTCGCGTTTCCACATCTTACGCCTATGCAACGCGAGACAACCATACAGCTTATCGTCCGATCTACAGTGAACCCATTCTTACCACAATTCTCTTATTGTGGGTGTTACCTTTCATGCTTGGACTAAAAGGGGTTTGGCTTTCTGTACCGCTTGCCCAATACTGTGTTTTACTGTACTCCATGGTGGTGTATTGGAAACAAGTAAATCAATACAAACAAGATTTTCACGTAGAATCCAAACGAATTTGATATGATATTGGTGAGGTGAATTATGGAACTCAAAACACACAAATGTATTATTAGGCCTTTTTGTCGGGAAGACTTTGATTATGCGAAAACATGGCTTAAAGACTCCACGGTGATGCAGTTTATTGAACCGGTAATGGATGATGAAACCATTAAAGGATTCCTGAAGACGTATTGTTTAATTGAAAATCCACCTTTGTTTGCGATTGAAGATCGAGCAACTCAAGAAGCCATTGGACACGTGATTTTTCATCAACTGGAAACAGAAGATGTGGGCGATGATCTTAAAACGTATGAGATGGGTTGGATCTTACGTCGAAGTGCTCAAAAACAAGGCCTCGGTCGTGAAATTAGTGAAGCTCTTATTGAGTATGGTTTTCGAAATTTAGCGTTAAAACGAATTGTTGCCTATTCCATCCCACATAATATGGCGGCCATTCATCTCTTAACAGATCTTGGCTTTACCGTAAAGATGCAAGATCAAGAACTCATTGAGTTTGAGCTTGTATATCATTAAGAAGACCTCCTAGGAGGTCTTTATTTTTGTTTTAATTCAAGATAACGGGGTGTATACCCAAGATGATTGAGGTATTTTTCCACATCACGAACCTGTAAGGTTAAGGTGATGGTATTGTTGTTGGCGAGAAGACCAATGGTATCATCACGGTCAATCGCGGTATCAAAAATCGGGGTGACTTTATGATTGGTATCTGCGATAAGTGAAAGCAAGGTCAAAGAACCAAACTCAATCCCTAATAAATCTTTCATCGCTTCATTCGAAGGGAAGGAAAGCCGCTTGGTTCCTAAGTCCTGAGCAAGTTGTTTTAAATCAGGATGTGTTTCATCGTGGGCAACGACTAAGTAATATTCATCCGTTTTCTTAGGTTGTAATAGTAAATATTTTACTTGTGGACCTGGAATATCGAGATCATCCGATTCAACAGTAAAGATTGGTTTATGATGATCTTCCCGATAAGGAATGTCTAATTCATGGAGTAAATGATAGATTTCTTCTTGATATGGTTGTGGATTCATAAAAACCCCTCCTGTTTCTTTATAATCATCATAAGTGATTTTGAAACAGGTTTCAAGGCTTAGTCATGTTCGTATGATAAATACGTGAAGTCATTGCTTTTAATAAGTGCCTAAGCTATTATTTCCATACATATTGGAGGAAGTTATGAAAAAAATATATGGAATCATTTTGGTGATGTTAAGTTTTGTGCTGGTGGGGTGTGGCACGAATCCGCAAGGATCGGAACAAAAAGCGATTGACGCTTTTTTTGCGGGAAAAACTTATACAGCCTATATCTCGAACATGGAGTCATCGAGTGAATTGGATTCTTATCTAAATCCCTTGGATTATGCCTATGCGAATATGGATGATCTTAATGGTCGTGTTTACTATAAAGAAAATACAAAGGGTGATTTGGTCGTTGGTACCGTGACCATTTTAAACGGTCAAAATCTTAGAACGGAGAAGGTTCATATGTTGAATCATCGCAACAATACAGGGGAGCTTTTTGTTACTGAAAATATCAAAAAGTCTAATGACATTGCCTTGAAGAAATTGACAGAGCTACCACCATTTTCAACAGGTTATGAGTTTCTTGAGTTAAAGAATGGTAAGCGTGTCTTACTTGAATACGATGAAGATACGAATTATGTTGACTCAATCTATATGTTTGACGAATTGATGGACCACTTATTAAGCATTTCACTGTCAAAGCATGATTTTGAAGACATTATTGATTTATCAAAAACACGAGGGGGTATCATTCGATATTTAGATCGTGATGCTCTGAAAGAACTTCTTCAAGATGAGAACAATCCATTTTGGGATGTTTTAAACAAAAATATTAAGGAAAGTCGTGATGTGTTCACAAGTTCGAATCAAAGTGAAACGAACTCAAATGGTATCCGTCGTTATTTCGTAGCGGATAATGGTAAGACCGCTGAAGGTTGGAAGGAATTCTTAGGTGGTTTTGACGTTAAAAATATCGACTAGTATTTAAAATAGAAAAGAGGGGTTCTATGGGAAAAAGCGGTGAGATGGTCGATGGAACAATCTATTCACCATCATTAGGATTTGATTGGAATTACAGTGCATACTGTCCATATTTAGACAGTAATGAATCGTTTGGTTCACTCCCTGTTGTTTATCTCTTACATGGGGCAACTGGAAACCATCGTAATATGACGGAGCGGTTTTTATTGCCGGAGTTTCTGGATGAGTGTATGGAACTGGGTGAATGTCGTAAATGTGTTGTGATTTTTGTAGATGGCTTTAACTCGTTTTATCTAAACAGTCGTTGTTTTCAAATGGAGACGGCCGTGATCGAAGATCTTATTCCAACACTTGAAGCGCGTTTAGGACTTCATCCTACCCGAGAAAAACGCTTTATTGGTGGTTTATCTATGGGAGGTTATGGGGCAAGTAATTTAGCTTTACGCTATCCCGAGTATTTTTCAAAGGTAATGGCTTTATCGCCGGCAGTTTGGTATACCATGACACCAACAACAGTAACCTATGAGTGGCATGTATTCCGGGATCAAAATGATGTATTTGATCATGAACTTTGGACTCGTCAACATCCAAGTGCAAGTCTTGCGTCATACCAATCAAAAAACCTACCTGTGTCTTTTTTGGTTATGACAGGTGGAATGGATGAAGCCGTTTCGATTTCAGAAGTAAAACGCTTTGTCACCGATTTACAAGCCTATACAGAGGTGGATGTTCATTATCTTGATGATGGAGACCACTCGTGGCCTTTTTGGGAGTATGGCACCTATTATGCGTTTAAACATTTTTTCTAAAACAGCCTAGGCTGTTTTTTTATAGTGTTTAAATAGGATTAATGAAACGACTAGGGTAAGCAATTCGTACGTTAGGGGAGCCAACCAAATCGCGCTTGCACCGAATAAGTAAGGAAGACTGATTACACACAGCGCTACAAGAAGATAGCCACGCATCATTGAAATAAGCATTGCCGGACGAATACGTTCCAGTGCAGTAAAATAGCCGGCTAAGACAATATTAATTCCCGATAGAAGGAATCCAAAGCTAAAAATCGGTAATGCTTTAACCGCAAGGTTGAAAGGATCGATATTCTTTGCATCAATAAAGCCACTTACAAGGACTTTTGGAAAAACCTGACAAAGGATGAAGAACCCAAGTCCACACAACACACTGACAAAAAGTGCATCGTTTAAAATCCAATTAATAAGTTTTGGTTGTTTTTGACCGTGATAGTAACTGATTAAGGGTTGTATACCTTGATTGATTCCAATCATGGTAACCGTAACCAGATTGGTTAGATACATTAAGACTCCAAAGGCCGCAAGCCCATTGGATCCAAAATAGAAGGCAACCCCAAGGTTAAAGACAAAGGTAATAAATCCAGAAGAAAGCTCCGTTAAGGCATCTGGAATTCCAATTTGAATCATTTTTATGAGAGTCTGAAAATTCCAAGTAGGCTTGATAAATTTCAGCGTGGATTTAGAAGATAGGAAATACGATAAAAAGAAGATAAAGCCGAAGACTTGCGCAATCCCTGTCGCAATTGCCGCACCTTGAATGCCCCATTGAAACTGAATTACAAAAAGATAATCCAGGATAATGTTCACAAAGGCACTTAAGATGATACCCAGCAACGATAAACCAGGAGCACCATCGGCTTTAACCAGTACCTCAAGGTAATAGGTCAAGATAAAGAATGGACTAAATAGGATCATCATACTTAGGTATTGAGAAACATAGTGCATGGTATCCGGTGTTGCACCTAACAAAAGAATTATGGAGTCACGGAATAGACCCATAAGTATGGCTAAGACCAAAGCGAAAAGCCCTAAAAACCAGAAACCCAGTGAGAAGATGACGTTACTTTCATAGAGGTTCTTTTTACCGAAGTAATAAGTGATGCGGGTTGATGCACCGACCGCAATCATTAAGGCAAACGCAAAAATCATATTGATGTAAGGCATTGAAAGGTTTACGGAAGCTAAAGCTTGTGGTCCGACGCCTTTACCGACAAACATCCCATCAACCATGGTATATAAAGAAAAAAAGATCATCGCTCCGATTGAGGGAAGGATGTAACGGGCGAGATTATGACGCAATTGTTTGCGTGTGGGTATTGTATTCATAAAAGGCCTCCGAGATTCTACTTTGAAACGTTGAATTTAAGCTCATCATATCATGTTTGTCTTTAATGTATGATAGAATAAATAGGATTTGGAGGACATTATGACATATACTACATTACTCTTTGATATTGATAATACCCTGTTAAATTTTAAGGAATCTGAAACGATTGCGCTTAAACAACTTTTTGAAACGTTAAAGGTACCGTATACCAAAGAAGTCTTGGATTACTACTATGATGTGAACCATAAGTTATGGGAAGCCCATGAACGCGGCGAGATTGATCAACAAACCATTCTTGACGAGCGCTTTGGTGTCTCCCTAGCATCCTTTGATTTACCGTATACAGGTCGTGAGATGGATCAAATGTTTCGAACACTGATTGAAGAAAATAATATCTTTATGCCGGGTGCAATGGAATTACTGGAGGCAGTCAAGGAAGACTATCGTTTAGGCATTGTGACCAATGGGATTACGGATACACAATATAAACGACTGGATCACGCAAACATTCGTGATTGGTTTGGTCATATCTTTATTTCTCAAGAACTTGGGTATGCGAAACCGATGATTGAGTTTTTTGAGATTGTCGCCAAAGAAATGCAACCGTTTAATCCTGCAGAAACAATTGTATTGGGTGATAATATTAAAGCAGATGTTTATGGTGCAATGAATGCGGGACTTACTGGATGTTGGTATAACCCTGAAGGGAAAGCCAACTCAACAGATATTAATCCGGATTTTGAGATTAATAATCTGCTTGATTTCCTGGATATTATTAAATAAGAACCTAACGATAAAAAATATATTTACGAAAATGATTTTAATGAAAACAATTTTCGATTGGATTCAAAATCAAGAAAACAAACAGAAGAACCACTATAAAGTGGTTCTTTTTGTATTTGGTAATCATTTACAAAGTTAAGGATAGTATACACTGCGTTGTAAGGGCTTACTCAAACGGTATTTGTTTTCAATAAATCATCTTGATTAAAACAATTTTCGATGCTATACTCCAAATGTAAGCGATACCAAGATAATCGCAGAGGTGGAAAATGAAAAAACTATATTCAGCATTACTGGTTGCCTTTGATGAAAACGGAGATCTTTCCGAACAAGGATTACGCGAAATTGTCCGTTACAATATCGATCATAATAAGGTCGATGGTCTTTATGTCGGAGGAAGTACGGGGGAAAACTTCTTAATCTCTACGGAAGAGAAAAAAAGAATCTTTGAGATTGCTTTTGATGAAACGCAAGGGGCATGTGATTTGATTGCGCAAGTAGGTTCCACAAACCTTAAAGAAGCCAAAGAACTTGCACGTTTTGTAACAGATCTCGGATATAAAACAATCTCAGCGGTTACGCCTTTCTATTACAAATTTGATTTTGAGGAAGTTAAAAATTACTACAACCGCATCTTAGAAGATATTGATACAGAGATGATTATTTACTCAATTCCTTATCTAACGGGTGTATCGCTTTCTTTGGATCAATTTGCAGAACTCTTTGAAAACGAGAAAATTAAGGGTGTTAAGTTTACGGCTGCGGATTTCTATCTTCTTGAACGTATGCGCACAACATTCCCTGAAAAATTAATTTATGCCGGCTTTGATGAGATGTTGTTGCCAGCATGTGCATTAGGTGTTGATGGGGCGATTGGTTCTACCTTTAATGTGAATGCATTAAAAGCTCGTCAAACGATGGATGCCGTGGATGCAGGGGATTTAAAAACCGCATTACAGCTTCAAAAAGAAACCAATGACTTAATCAGTGCAGTCTTAGATAATGGCCTTTACAACACATTAAAATTAATCTTAGCAGAGGAAGGAGTTCATGCAGGTATTTGTCGCGAACCGATGAAAGCACCTCAAGAAGCACAACGTAAACGTGCAATTGAGATTCACCAAATGTATGTAAAAGCATAAAGGAGGTTTGTCATGAAGCGTTACCGTTGCATTGATATCGGAGGTACTTCGATAAAACATGCATGTTATAACGAAATGGGTGAAGCGTTAACTGAAACCGAAACCCTCTCTGTAAAACAAACGCTTGGAAATCATGAAATCGTTGATACCTTACATCAGATTCTAAAACAGGATTTAGAAGTCGATGGTGTTGCGATTTCAACGGCTGGTGTTGTTGATTTAGAGACCGGTTCCATTCAATATGCGGGGTATACGATTCCAGATTATACGGGAACCCCACTTAAAGAAATTATCGAATCAACCTATCACATTCCATGTTTTGTGGAGAATGATGTGAATTGTGCCTGTATGGGTGAATATTGGAAGGGTGCTGCACGCGGTGCATCGTCTGTGGTATGTCTTACCATTGGTACAGGGGTAGGTGGTGCATTAATGTTTGAAGGAAATCTTTGGCATGGTTCAAGCGGAACAGCTGGGGAAGTCGGTTACATTCCAATCAATAACGCATATTTTCAAGATTTAGCGTCCACAACCGCATTGGTCGAAGATGTGATGAAACATCATCCCAGCGATCAGATATTTGATGGACGATTGGTAATTGCCAATGCAAAAAGAGGGGATCTTATTTGTCAACAAGCACTTACACGATTTGTGGATCATTTAGTTCAAGGTCTTGCTACGATTCAATACTTAATCAACCCCGAGGTAATCGTTCTTGGTGGGGGAATTATGGCACAGCAAGCTTATCTTGAACCAATGATTCAAGCAGCACTTGAAGAAACCATGATCCCATCCTTTAATACCGCAAACATCCAGTTTGCAAAACTTAAAAATGATGCGGGCATGGTTGGTGCACTCTATCATTTTTTAAGAAGAAAGGAAGGATAACATGGATATCCTCGATGAAATACAAAAACAATATGTCAATTTTTCTCAGAAAGAGAAACAAATTGCCATGTACATTCTGCAAAAGAATAATGAAATTAAAAATATAAATATTGGCAAACTGGCAGAACAAACGGGAACTTCCAGTGCAACGATTACGCGCTTTTGTCGCAAAATTGGGTGTGAGAGCTTTGTTGATATGAAAATTCAAATTTCTGCTGCAGAACAAGATGGGATACCACTTGAGTCTTCGGATATCTTTGATAGTGTTTATTCTTACTACAATCGCGTGATAGATCGCACAAAGAAAAACATCGACAAAGAAGAGCTGGAACGTGTAATTACAGCTTTAAAAGATGCTCAGAGAATCTTTATCTATGGCGTTGGGAGTTCAGGGCTCACAGCGATGGAAATGACGCAACGATTATTACGTATGGGGTTCAATGTCTCCGGTATTACCGATTCCCATATGATGTTGATTAATTCAACCATTACCAAAGAGAAAGATCTTGTGATTGGTATTTCCACATCGGGGAAAACAATTGAAGTACTTAATGCTGTAAAGACAGCTAAAAATAATGGATCAAAAATATTATCCATGACCAGTTTCTCAGAAAGTGAATTAGCGCATATTAGTGATTACCAAATGTTTGTATACAACAGTTTATTTATCGACAACAAACGTTTTGTGAATTCGCAATTTGCGATTATGTATCTTGTTGATATTATCTCCATGAAATTATTGGAAGATGATCAATACAGTTATGTTATGAGTCAAACTGTGGATGCGATTATCAAAAAAGCAAATGAAAAAATAGAAGAATAAGGTAATTTAAAGCCGTTTTTTACGAAAACTGTTTTAATAAAAGCAAAATCTAAACTGTGTTTACGAAAATGAATTTCATGAATTATGAAATTGTAAATAATTTTATGAAAACGCTTGCAAAGATACAAATAGATGCTATTATGAAATTACGTACAGCATATTCAAATGCTTGATATGCATGTTAGAGGAGGAAAAGCATGAAACGATTTACGAAAGGTGTTATCACAACAGCAGCATTAGCGTTGTTGTTGACAGGATGTGGTAAGAAGAAAGATTCTGAAGAAGTAACCATTAAATATTGGAACTTCCCAAACTTTACCAATGATCAAGAATTTCCAGATTCAGCAGATTACGATGCAGCGCTTATTAAAGCATTTGAGGAAAAAAACCCAACCATTAAGGTTGATTACCAAAAAATTGACTTTACCGATGGTCCTGCAAAAGTTGAAACCGCAATTCAATCAAAAACAAATCCAGATGTAATCTATGATGCTCCAGGTCGTGTTATTGACTGGGCTTCAAAAGGATACCTCAAAGAATTTGCAGATGTGGATACAAAACAACTTGATGCATCTGCAGTAAAAGCAAGTAGTCTTGATAATAAACTCTATCTTTACCCACAAGGGATTGCACCATTCTTAATGGCTGTAAATACCAATGTAACAGATAAGTTAGGAATCACAGATTTACTTCCATTAGATAAAGAAGATAATCCAGGACGTAATTGGACTGTTGATGAATTTGAAACATTCTTAAAAGCAGTTAAAGAAAAAGATCCAGAAATGATTCCGACATTACTTTATGCGAAATCAGCTGCAGGGGATCAAGGTCCTCGTGCCTTTGTTTCAAACTTATACGGCTCATGGATTACAGATGAAGCAATCTCAGAATATACCATTAATAACGAACAAGGTGTTAAAGGTCTAGAATGGGTAGCTAAAGCTTCAAAAGAGGGATTACTTGGAAGTGGACAAGGTCTTGAATCAAAAGATGGTCAAGAATACTTCAAATCCAATAAAACCGCAATTTCAATTCTTTCATCTCCAGGACTTCGTACACAACACATGCAAGGTTCAGACATGAATGCACGTTTCTTACCTTATCCAAATGATGCGAAAGCACCTAAATATGAATTCTTAGTTGCAGGTCCAGCCGTATTTGACAACGGTGATGATGCGAAAGCAGCAGCAGCTCAAAAATTCGCAGACTTCATGATCAATGATGAAGTATGGGGTAAACGTACACTTCTTGCAACAGGAAACTTCTCAGCACAACAAGGTCAAACAGGATTATATGATGATGCAGAACTTAAATTCGCAGAATCACTAACACCTCAATTTGGTCCTTACTACAATACCATTGAAGGTTATGCAAAAATGCGTCCTTACTGGTTCCCAATGTTACAATCTGTAATGAGTGGTGAAGCAGAACCAAAAGCAGCAGCCGATGCATTTGTAGAAAAAGCAAATAATACAATAAAAGAAGCACAATAGGTTATCAATCATAGTGATGGGAGATGGATGTTTGTTTCATCTCCCATTTTTATTAGAAGGGGATATGTATGAAGGCATTAAAACAGAAAATTAAAAAGAAGCATATCGATACCAGTGGATATTTATTTTTACTCCCTGCAATGTTATTCTTCGTGACATTTGTTTTGTATCCCATGGTCAAAGGGATCTACTTATCGTTTTTCAGATTTAGAGGACGTAACCAGGTCTTCTATGGACTTAATCATTACGCAAACTTAATGCATGATGATATATTCTTAAAATCCATGCGTAATACAGCTGTTATTACCTTGGTGGCTGTACCGATTGTGGTAATGTTGGCACTCTTTATCGCAATTCATATTTATAATAAGCACGCTACAGTGCGCTCGTTCTTTAGAGGTGTATTCTATATTCCCGCAATCTCATCGGTTGTATCTATCACCGTAGTATGGTTATGGATTTATAATCCTGATTTTGGAATCTTGAACTATATCCTGAAAAATGTAGGACTTATCAGCGAAAATGTACAATGGCTTGGAAACTCTAAGACCGCAATCTATGCAATTATTGCAGTTCTGATTACCACAAGTCTTGGACAACCCATTATTCTTTATGTCGCAGCTTTAGGAAATGTTCCAGAAGAGTTATTGGAATCAGCACGTATCGATGGTGCTGGGAACTGGGTTATTTTTAGAAAAATAATCTGGCCACTGATTAAACCAACCACACTTTATATTGTGGTAACAACAACCATCAACAGTTTCCAAATTTTCTCACTGATTCAATTAATGACAGCCGGCGGACCAAACTACTCTACCTCAACCGTAATGTATCTGGTTTATGAAACGGCGATTATTCTACAAGAATATGGAAAGGCGTCAGCGATGGGGGTTATTCTTGCGGTAATTATCGCAATTATCTCAACTCTACAATTCAAATTCTTGTCCGATGACGTTAATTATTAGGGGGGAACATATATGAAGTTTAAAAAATTTGGACTCTTTAATATCATTTCAATGATATTCTTAGTCGCACTCACAATATTCTTTATCTTTCCATTTTACTGGATTGCATCCGGTTCATTTAAATTACAAGATGTTGCGATCGCATTGCCACCCGAGTGGTTTCCTTTAAATCCAACATTTGATAACTATAAATTATTACTACAACCACTAACAGCACGCTGGTTCTTTAACTCTGTGTTTGTGTCCTTAACGACAACTTTGTTAGTGTGTACAACAGCTTCGCTTGCTGGATATGCCTTAGCGAAGAAAAAATTCCCTGGGGTTAAGCTGATCTTCGCAATCTTTATTGCTGCGATGGCTTTACCGAAACAGGTAATCTTAATACCACTTCTACGTTTCATAACTGAACTTGGGTTAATGGATACCTATGCTGCTTTAATTCTTCCAGCAGTTGGATGGCCCTTTGGTGTCTTCTTAATGAAACAGTTCTCTCATGCAGTTCCAGATTCTTTGTTAGAATCTGCGGACATTGATGGCTGTAGTGAAATTAAGAAATTCTGGCACATTGTGCTTCCCATTGTGAAGCCAGGAATTGGTGCACTTGCAATCTTTACCTTTATTTCAAGTTGGAATGATTACTTCTCACAACTTGTCTTTACAAACTCGGAAGTTATGAAGACACTTCCATTAGGCCTTGCTTCCATGGCACAGTCTGCAGAGTTCTCATTAAACTACGGACTTCTAATGGCAGGGGCATTACTTGCATCCTTACCGATGATTGTTGTGTTCCTCTGTTTCCAAAGCTTCTTTACACAAGGTGTTACAGTAGGTGCTGTGAAAGGATAAGCATATGAAAAAGCATAGTATTTTTAAACAACTCGAGAAGGGTCTTGTCGTTTCATGTCAAGCACTTCCCGATGAACCACTTTATCGTGAAGAGGGTGGGATCATGGTTTTAATGGCTCAAGCAGCAGTACGTGCGGGTGCCGTAGGGATCCGTGCACAAGGGGTTACAGATATCAAACAAATTAAAGCTGCTGTAGAACTTCCAGTAATTGGGCTCATTAAAAAACCTTATCCAAATTATCAACAGTATATCACGGTAACAATGGCTGAAATTGATGCACTTGTTGCGACGGGCTGTGATATCATTGCACTTGATGCAACCTTAAGACCAAGAGGTGACGGGAAATCCATCGAAGCCTTTATTCATGAAATTAAAACAAAATATCCGGATTGTATTTTAATGGGTGATATTTCAACGTTAGAAGAAGGGATACATTGTGAAGCAATCGGTATGGACTGTGTAGGCACAACACTTAGTGGCTATACGGATTATTCACCACAACAAGAAGGACCGGATTACCAACTAATGGTAGATCTAGTCCAACAGTTGTCGATACCCGTGATTGCGGAAGGAAGAATACATTCTCCTGAAGCAGCACGTAAAGCCATTGAATGTGGTGTACATTGTGTTACTGTAGGGGGTGCAATTACGCGACCTCAAGAAATAACAAATCGCTTTGTGAAAGCGATGAACGATAACTAGAAGGAGTTGGTTTGATGACTTTAAGTCAATTAATTATTGGGTGGTTCTATTACGGTATTGTATTTATGGGTTTATCCGTATTAGCGACATTCCTCTTAAATAAAGTAACGACAAAGCGATGGTTACCCCCTTTAATTATTAATGCGGTAGCGATTCTCTTGCTTTTAGGACTTGCAGCGAAGGGACTTGTACCACCAAACCAACAAGCTTATGCACTTTACTTTATTTATATGCCTGTTGTTGCCACAAGTGTCTTGTATAATGGATCCCTTGTCGCAATACAACGCATTCGTATTTTTATGAAATAATTCTCCTAAAAAGGCAAAGTCACCATTTGCCTTTTTTATTTGTAAAAAATACTTGATATTCTAGAATCATTTCATGTATACTCTAATGAAGTGGGAACGAATGGAGAAGGTTATGATTAATTTGTTTTTGTATTTTGCCATTCTACATATACTTGCGGATTTTCATCTACAATCCAATAAAATGTTTGAGAACAAGAGCTCATCATTTTCATGGTTAATTGCACATATTAGTGTCCATGCGATTGTATTTGGAATGTTTGCGTTTATGTTTGACGGAGAAGCCTGGATTTATGTAGCATCCATAGTTTTTGTTCACTTTATCTTAGAGTTGATGAAAGCAATCATCATTCAATGTGAATTTAAGGGTGTTTGTAATCGTCTAGAGCTTGTGGAAGTGATCAGTCAATTGGTTCATTTTGGAGTGCTTTATGCATTTTCTAGTTATTTCTTTAGACATCAGTTCTTCTTGGAAATTACGCAAATGCATACTGTATTTGGAATGGATGCAACCGTTGGTTTAAGTGTTGTGGTGGCTGTTTTAATGCTTACACGACCTGTACATGTTTTATTTAAAATTAAAAAAGGTTCACTTGAACTTGTGAACATCTAACAGGCTTATGCCTGTTTTTTTTTAAAGGAGTCTTAGAATGATACGAAAAACTCAAATGGATGATTTACCCTCAATTTGGCAGTTAATGAATGACTTGGAAGATACAGAATTTCCTTATGAATTGTTTTGTAATGCCTATGAATCCGTGTTTTCCAATCCGTACATGCATATGTTTGTCTATGAGGTCGATAAGACGGTCGTAGGGTGTCTAAATATGCGAATCGATGTCCAACTCCATCACAGTGGACTCATCGCGGAAATTAATGATTTTGTGATGAATCCATCGACTCGAAGTCGAGGATACGGGGCTGAGTTATTAAGACATGCGGTAGCATATGCAGCTGAAAAAGGGGCGCTTCAAATTGAACTGACAACCAACAAAAAACGAATCCGCGCACATGAATTTTATACAGCTCATGGCTTTGAATCAACACACTATAAATTTGTGAAGATGCTTTAGTTTTTACGCGTTGGTCTATTGGAATAGATGTGATACAATGACAGTCAACGTAACCCGTAAAGGAGTCTTTGGTGATCATATTAATGAGTACATGGTTGGACGCGCTTCGCAATGGTCCTGTTCAACTAAATACCGGAATTTATCTCTACATTGCTTTATTTGTTGTATGTTATTTTATATATTTTAGAAAACAAGAGCGTAATAACAGTGTCATCAATATCTTGCTCTTTATATATTTTTGTGGTGTTTTTGAGGTAGCACTGTTACCCATTCCCATGAATGATAAACAAATCCTTGCAAATCAAGCACTCAAATTTGGATTAAACTACAATACGCAGCCTTTTTTTATTGACTTATTTGTAAGCCAGTACTCGAGTTATATGGATTATCTTATTCCAAATATTGTCATGTTAGTACCGTTTGGATTTCTTATGAATTATAAGCTTAAAAAACCAAGTTTTTTAAAGATTGTGCTTTTAAGTATGACATTCTCACTATGTATCGAGATGACACAACTCATGATGCAGCTTACCTTATATACACGCCGTGTAGCAGATATTAATGACTTGTTATCCAATACCTTCGGTGGCATGCTCGGTTGGTCTTTGTACATTGTATGTGCTCCTGCAATTGAAAAAATCTTCGCCCTAATACCCGAACGAAGATCTCATAATATCTAGACGCTTAGCGTCTTTTTTTATTGCATGTGATGTAAATCGTTAACAATACCGCGAACGCTATGAATTAAACCATCAAGTTTTGAAAGGGCATTGTTTATTTTTGTTTGAACCATGTAATCCGCAAAAAAACCATCCATAAAATAATCCGCAAAAGTCCAGAAACCATTCAAATCACCGAGGTCATCAAAGGTACCGTGAACATCTCGTAATTCTTTACTGAATCGTTGCAGTAGAAACTGCGCATCATTCATATGTTGTTTTGCTTCATTAATACGATTATGCTTAATCATCGTCACAAACATCCCACCACCAAACATATCAAAAAGGCCCCAATCAGATGCTTTCTTTAGTTGAGCACGAGATTGTTCCAGTTGATAGAGGAGTTGCTCTCCAGCACTGATTGCTTCGCGTATTTCTATGTTTTGTTGTGTCATAATCATGCCTCCAATTTGTATAGCTTGAGTATACCGTATAAGCGTCAAGATAAGGGATGGAGTGTGCTTAATCGACGTATAATCGTCCTAATTGACCCGATTTCGTAAGAATATAATTTCAGATAAGCGTCCTTCATGATTCATAAGCATCGCACCGACAAGAGAAATTAATCCCACGTCTAAGAAAACATCTTTGAGATCAAAAGAAAATTGATATAAAGATTGTGTGGTGTATTGAATCCAGTTTAAAGATCCACCCCATAAGGTTTGATCAAGAATCGAGGCCAAAGTAGCACTCGTAATGAGTGCAACACTAATGCGGTAGTGACTGTCTAAACGGCGATTATCAATACCCATATGATAGATTAAATACATGATGATAAAAATGAAAAGTGCAATACGCATGAGTAACATAAAATGTGCTGACATACTAATATTAAATGTATCTTTCATGAAATGATTAATCCAACTTAAATTTTGATTGAATTGTGGATGAATTTGTAGTGAATCACCCCACAGATACAGAGTCGATTGATTTAAAGTTGATGCGACATAATACTTACTTCCTTGATCAACAATCAGGAAACCTAATACCCAAAGCATTGTTTTCATAAAAATCCCCCCTATGTATGTAAATTATAGGGGGGACGTGTGATATTTGTGTGCAAAAAAAACACTAAAGTGTTGTACTTTAGTGCCGCTTATGCGCCTTTAACCAAATCAAAGGCTTTTTGAGTTATGGTATCCATAATAGAACCACGTGTTTCTTCTTTTACATCTTGTGCAGACAAAGCATGATTCAAGTCATTGACAACATCAAAGGACTTATTACCAATCATTGTTTCCATCAGTGTTTTGACGACTTTAACGCCCGTATCAACACTGAGTTGTGAAGTGATAGATTGAATGATCACATCAAAAAATTGATTTCCTTGTTTACTATCAGTTTTCGTGAAATGAGAAAGGGCTTGGTTCATCAGATTCTGGACTAAATCTTCTTGACCTGTCTTCTTCAATATCTCAGTAACCATTGCGGAAGGATTATTTGCTAGACCCATTAAGGACTTCACATCGAAGTTATCCATCAAAGCATCTGTTGTTTCATCTTGCGGTAAAAATTGCTTCACTAAATCTTTTAAATTTGCCATATTGGTCTCCTTGTTTTATCTATTATAACGGATTAAAACATGAACAATGAGTGAAACGCTTGAAAAATCATGAAATTATTACCCAACCTTTGTTGAGAATCATCAAGAGCTTCAAAATATTGATATAATAAGACTAATATTTGAGGGGATATTTATGAAGAAGATAACACATATTTGGTTTTTTCTTGCAGTGCTTGCAGGGGGAGTTACCGCGCTTATAATACCAGAAAGAAGAATTACAGGTCTTTACTTCACAACTGTTTTTTGGTATTTAGGTTATATTCCACATGGGGTTTTTGAACTCAAGATGGAATATGGGACGCAAGATCCATGGTATCACGAAGCAACGTTAAAAGCTGTTCTGCTTTTCATCGCCTATAAAAACCGAAATATAACGACATATCGTGAATTGGGTACACTCGTTGTTGTTTTCTGGGTGTTATGGGTTACATATAAAAAACTCTTTGGGATTCGCATCGAGTATCGACGTAAACGTCGTGCAGAAACACATTCGTCTCGCGAACTTAAATTGCCCCGTAAAGATCAGATGCATAATGATAATTCAGCATCGCTTTGTGAACCAGATTCTCATCACCCAGATCTTGAACGTCTGATGCATCAGCTTGTTTTGGAATATCAAGACTTATCATCATCAAGTTTGATTCATATTGGACGACTTTATGCGTATCATGAAGCGAAAGGCTTGGATGAATTTCCACTCCATCAACTCGTTGTAACGATAGCACTCGCACATAAGAAAACGAAAGATCTTGAGAGCTTTAATCGTGCGATTAAATGGCATGATATTTTAAGGTTTTTAAAGCGGAATTTGAATAAAGATGTATACCGTGAATTTAAAAAAACATACCACTCACATCAAAATGATTTTGAATACAGACAAGCATTTATTATGTGTGATGTTTCAAGTTTTTCCTTATTGAATGAAATCCTGACCAACAACCATGATGGAAAACGCTATCTTACGCAGCATAGCCTCACCAATCAAATCTTAGTTTCTACGTTTGTAGCTTATGCGATTAATGCCATTTTTATAATGGATCGTATGGGTAAACACATCTATTCCACATCGGATTTGGGCGTTTTTCTTTTAGAAAATTATAAAATCGAAAAGCCCCTTGATACGAAATGTGCACAAAGGAAGCGTGAATTATTGGAACTATTTTGTGATGCATTACCCGGTGTAACGGAGCATTATTTAGGAATCGTTCTTGAATCGTTTTTTGAAAAACAAAAGCCATTGACTTGGGATTATCAGACAACAGCAGATTTGGACTTGTTTGCGAATATGGCGAAAAAAGTGACCGATAAAGTTTTAGAAGATTCCGAACAAGCATCTACCATTGCATTTGAATGGGCGATGATGATGAAGCATTCATCGAAGCTTTCTTCCGTTTCGCTGTGGGATTTATTACGCTTTTCGACAACACTCTCGTCATTTGAGACCATGTACCTTAAAGAATGGCAAGAAAACGCATTGAACCCTTAAAATTAAGATGATTATCAAAGACGACAGAAATAAAACTTGTTATAATGAGGAAGATTAAGGAGGACTTATATGCGAAAATTTAGATTTAAATGGCTTCTTTTAGTCAGTACACTTGTTTATGCGTATTATTCATTTTTCTATAAGTCACCTGAAACAGGGATTCCAATTGCATTTTTCGCGATTTTACTCTCGTGGTTCTTTCTAGAATGCTATTTTGAATTTTTATATAAAAAACGTAAATTATCATTTAAATTCAGTGAACGGATGATTATCGGAGCGTCCTCGATTTTGATAATGATCGGGATTACTGGCGGTAATTTGGCGATGCTCTCACGCTATCATCTTGTAATATTCGCCAGTCTATGGCTTGGCCTACTGATACTCAGTGCGGTGTATTTATTACACCATGTGGAGATTGACGCACGTACACGGGTTCTCAATATGTTTGTAGATCAAATGAATCATGTTTCAGAATTTGGTCTGCAACGCATGCATGCGCTTTATCAAGCGATGGTTTTGACCGCACCGAATTTCCCCATTGATAATCTTGTATTGACGCTCTATGCAGACCTAATACAATATGATCATCTTAATTTCGAGATACCCTCTCAAAAATTAGAACATTTTATCAGTCACAATGTTCCTCAAAATCAAATGATTGAACTTTTGAATCATCATAAACTTGAAAATCATTTTGAAGGGATTCAAGCAAGTATCGAGAAAACATTGAAAGATGTTCTTGAAGATGGAACGTTTGAAGTGACGGGTGTATCTCCACTCTATATGATGGTAGTATTTTCCTACACCTTTAATGAAATTCTTATGGTTGATCGTATGGGTATGGACGTGTTTGCTTATCAGGTTCAAAGTTCTGGAAATACATCGAAAAAAACACCGTATCATAAATCGCTACAACGAAAAGATGCTTTTGGTATTTTACGTTTGTTGCGTGAGAAGTCTATAGACTAGCAGATAACTTGAAACAAAAACCCCCATATTCATCACTAAAGTGAATATGGGGATTATTTATTGAGATTCTGTTTGCTTATAAACCAAGATAATTTCGCGATCATAATGTTTTGCCGTCCAACCCGCTAAACGCTCACGTGAAGTACGGTTTGCATGGGAATGCCCGAGATACTCAATATCATCTTGATTAATGAATAATTCCATTTGTTTTAAGGCGTCTAATGGTTCTTCGTCTAAACTACTGTGGTCTTGGAAAACTTTAGTTTTAATCATAAAACCTCCTCTAAGATTGATGATTGATTGTTCTTATAATATTCTCAGTACAACGCATCATTTCTCGCAGTGCTTCCTTTGCTTCTGTAATATTTCCTTGAATTAAGAAATCAGCATAAAGATTATCAAAGAAGTAATGAGAAATGGTCTGAAACGGTTTAGGATCAATTAAGTTTGGCCTGCTTTGATTGAAGGTCTCCAGTTCACATTCAAATTGACGTGCCAAATCTTTTACATGGGCAAGATTTGCTTCAGCGGACTCAATTTTATGATATTTTGTGTATGTCATATAATAATTTCCGCTTAAAAGATCTAACAAACCCCAATTTGAAGCACCATCCATCGTTGAGAGTGCATTTTCAAGTGCTCTCTTTAAATCATTACCCACATGCATGAGTTCATCGCAAAGATTTTGTTGCATGAGAATCACCCCTTGTAAATGTATTATACCATAAGATTTTTGCTGTTATTCACACAACATTGTGAAGATATTGTTAAAGTAGGAACAGGAGGTTCATATGGAAAATTTCAAAACGATACGTAATCGACGTGATGACCGTTCTTATAAGTGGATGGAGATGGATCAAAGTGCTCCACATCACGGTGACGATGCGTTCCCTTTTACCGTAGCAGATGTAGATTTGTTTCATCCTAAAGCATTAACAGAAGGATTAAAAGATTATCTTGATGATATGGTGTTTGGTTATACTGCCCCAAGTATTGCATATTATGATGCTGTTATTCGTTGGTATCAAAGACGCCACCAATGGCATTTAAAACAAGATTGGATTCTTCAAGCACCAGGTGTTGTTGTAGCGATTAATAATGCGCTCAAGGCTTTTACCAAAGCAGAAGACGGTGTCATGATTATGACGCCAGTCTATTATCCCTTTAAGCGTAGTATTGAAAATTTAAATCGCAAGCTTGTTGAGACAAAACTTGTGGAAGTGGATGATGTCATGGTGATTGATTTTAAAGATTTTGAAGCAAAAGCTTCAGATGTTAATACAAAAGTACTCTTATTATGCAGTCCTCATAATCCAGTAGGACGTGTTTGGAGTCATCATGAACTAAGTCAAATTGAAGCAATTTGCGCGAAACATAATGTTTTAGTGTTTGCAGATGAGATTCACGGTGATTTGATCATGCCAGGCTATACCTTTATTCCGTATGCATCATTAAGCGATAAAGCCCGCAGTCATACGATTACGTTTGCTTCCGCAAGCAAGTCGTTTAATCTTGCAGGGCTTCAAAATGCGCATGTGATTATCGCATCGGAATCGTTAAGAAATCAGTATAAAGAGCATGTTTCTTGTGACGGTGGCTCGTTAAGTACTAATATTTTGGGATTAGCGGCAACACAAATTGCGTACACTCAATGTGAATCGTGGTTTGATGAATTTGTTGAACTGATTGCTCAAAATCATCACTTGGTTCAAACATTTGTCGAGAAAGAACAACTCCCTATTCGTGTTTTTCCTCTTGAAGGGACTTATCTTCAATGGCTCGATTTCCGAGATCTTGGTTTTTCTGAAGATGTATTAATAGAGAAATTGAAAGCACACGATGTGTTTTTAAGTAATGGTTCAAAATTTGGGGATTCGGGAGCTGGATTTATGCGCATGAATCTTGCTTGTCCTCAGTCAATTTTAGAAGCTGCGCTCAAGCGAATCCAATCTGCTATTCAAGAGTGATGAATTCATCACTCTTTTTATGTATAATAAGAGAAAGATTGGAGTTTTATATGAAAAATATTGTTGTTATTGGAGGCGGTCCATCGGGGATGATGGCTGCAATTTCTGCTAAGAAAAATCATCCTCAAGCTCATGTTATATTACTTGAACGCAACGAACGATTAGGTAAGAAATTACGAATGACCGGAGGGGGTCGCTGTAATGTTACCGCAAATGTAAGCAATGAAGAGGTGATTAAGCATGTGCCCAAAAATGGTAAATTCTTGTTTTCGAGTTTAACGAATTTTAACCCACAAAGCATTCAATCCTTTTTCCCTGAAAATGGTTGTCCTTTAAAAATTGAAGATCATCATCGTGTATTCCCAGAAAGTAACAAGTCTCAAGATATTGTAGAGGCATTGAATCGTAAGCTTTTGAATTCAGATGTCGAGGTTCATTTACATGCCTTTGTAACAGGGATTGACACTGCAAGTCAAGTTGTTCTTACTGAGACACGAAAATTTCCTTATGACCATCTAATTCTTGCAACAGGAAGTCGTACACTTCCTGGGACAGGTTCTGATGGAAACGGTTATGAACTGTCTAAATCATTGGGTCACTCAATTACAGATCTTGTACCTGCAGAAGTTCCTTTGGTTTCTAATGATCTTTTTGTTCAAGAGAAAACGTTACAAGGTTTATCGTTTCATGATGTAACGGTTCACGTGTATAAAGGTACTAAGATTAAACACAGTATTACTCATGATCTATTGTTTACTCATTTTGGAATTTCAGGTCCCGCTGCTTTACGCGCAAGTTTTTATGTTATGCGTATCTTAGATAAAGAGAATCCTGTAAACTTAAGCATTGATTTTTTACCGAAGATTTCGTTAGAGCAATTACAAGCTCAAGAAGACTGGGAAGCGTTTGTTCAAGAACAAGGAATTCCGAAACGATTGCTTGCTTATTTTAAAACATTCTGCAAAGGGGATCATGAAATCATTCAAACCCTTAAAAAATTCCCAATGACTGTTTATGCTACACGCGGATTTGCGCATGCATTTGTGACGAATGGTGGCGTTAATCTAAAAGAAATTGATCCAAAGACGATGCGTTCTAAGATTAATCCAACGATTTCTTTCTGTGGCGAGTTGATGGACTATAACGCCTACACAGGTGGTTTCAATATAACTTCAGCATTTTCAACAGGTTATACAGCAGGACTTTTTGCACTTGAAGATTAGTACACTACGGTGTACTTTTTCTTTGTTCATTAAAAGTATTGTAAAGGACAGTATATAGGTATAATATCAATTCATTCCATGCTATTATTATAGAAAAGGAGGCCGTATGTCACAACAAAATCAAAATAATCGTACTGTACCATCGTCATCTGTTGATAAGACACAAACCTTTTTGCCGAGTGATTCGAATAAGAATCGCACCCGTTGGATCATTATCTTATTGATTCTTGGTTTTATTTCGGTTGGTGGTTATTTTCTTTGGGATCATGTCTATCGTATTACGAAAATTGATCCGTTTGAGAATGTGAGTGTTCGGTTCCAAGGTGATGGTGAAGGTGCGACTGGCTTTATTGAAATCAATAAGAAGTTAATCGAATCAGATCCACAACTAAATCGTGTGCATAAGGCAATTAAATATTCTCTTGAACCCAATCAAGATTTGAAAATTGGCGATCGGGTCGTTCTAAAAGCGAAGGTACCAGAATCCACACAACGCTTTATGGATTCAAATAAACTTGTATTTACGGATACCGAAAAGGTTTTTGTAGTTCAGGAAATTCATAATGAAGTGGTCTTTGATCCTTTCGATGGTTTTAAGTTAAGATTCAGCGGATCCAATGGTGAAGGTATTGCGGAATTGGACACTTCCGATGTTTTGTTAGCGGATGATGTTATGTCTGAATTGTTTTCGATGTTAGAGTATTCAATCGTGAATCCAAGTGATTTATCGATAGGTGACTCGGTGACGGTGACGGTTAAACCTTCGACAGCAGGTAAGACCTTTATGTTAGAACACAGAATTATGCTCGCACAAACAAGTATGGCCTTTGATGTAGATACCTTGGCGAAAGTTCCGAAGAATACGGATCAGATTAATAATCTAGATCGTCTTCGTATTGACGCGAAGAAGCGGGTTGAGGATACGATTAATGCGGATACGCAAGAGGTTTATGTCTGTTATGGCATTTTACCTAAGAATATTGCGAATGCTCGAGATCGTGATTCTCAACAAACTTATGTGAATGGAACTTTAATGTTTGTTTATCAGTATGAGTATAATAATCGAATGTTTGCGATCGCTTCAGGCTATACCAACTTGATGTTGGAGGGGGATTTAATAGATGAGTCGATGTTGATGCCAATGCAACCTGTCTCAAACCAACAGTCACTAGAAAATGTATTGCTGGAACTTCAGGATAATAATCTTACGTGTTCACCGACTTCTTAATGCCTTCGGGCATTTTTTTTTTTTTTTTTTGCACGAGCGGTTTTGATTTAAGATTGATTAATGAAATTCGATGCTATACTTTTCGTCGAAAGGAGTTAGTAATGAAAATCAAAGCACTACTATTAATGATTTTTTGTATGATGCTTGCGCTTCCAATTGCAGCAGATGATGGGATGGATGAAGCAGCACGTCAGCATTTACGGAACAAATATACAATTCCAGCTGATAGTTTTAGACCGGTAATTCAAATTTTTGAGGATGGTTCACAGACTTTTGTCTGTGATAAAGTTGAGTTAAACTACTACTATACGCTTCTAGAAGATGATTTGGATGAGGGGATTGATAACTATCAAAACTATGCTTACATTATTGATACAGCACGCGAAGAACCAGTAATTCGAACGAATCGCTATGATATGCGAGGCATTTTGCGTAAACAAAAGATTACAATGCCTCAATTAGATTTAACACGTCCGAAAAGACTTCCATTTAAAATTAGAAGTCTAAAGAAAGATGAAGGCATGACCCAGTGGTATGTCGATGTCAATGATGATTTTCGCGGTGTTCAAAAAGATGGAAAGGGTATGGTTGGATACGATCTTTATTTAAGTCCATTCCATCTTGAAAATTATGAACACAACAATCTAATTTTTAATGAACTTGTTGATGTAACAATTTCAGTCATACGTGCTCAAGATGGCAAAGAACCCGAGATAAAACGGTATACCTTAACAAAGTCGAAACCTAAAATCACATTTGTTGGAGGTCAAATTGAAGTCAGTCATGAACAAGGAATGAAACACATTCGTTTGGTTGATGATGGTACATTTGGTTACGGTCAGCTCAAATTTGAGGTGGAAGGAAGCGGTGCTTCCATAACAAAAGACCCAGACAAACCCTTAGATGATTTACCAATGGGACTAAGAGTTCGATTTGATTTGTTTGATTCAAAACGTAACAGTATTCGTTTTAATGAGTTGGATGAAGTGCGTATTTTAGAAGAACATAACACACCACGAGGAACGGTTGTACACCATGTTTATAGTGATGACCGGAACTATGGATGTAGTTTAACGGATTTGAAACAGAAACATGATAAGTACGTTGATACGATTGTAAATCGTATGGTGAATCGTTTCAATCAACTGGATGAAAGTAAAAAGCAAAGTTTACTTGAAAAACATGACGTTAAAACAAGTCAAGATTTGGCGAATTTAATGGAGCATTACGACCTTAATATTTATCCTTTTGAAACTCAATACAAAGAATGATTTATTTCCGCAACAGGGAGCGTCAAATGCCGGTTTGAAGGATGTTGAGGAAACAACTGAAATAAGTTCAAAAGAAGTGAAAGTTCCAGTAGAAAAAATCCAGTCTGATAATCATCAGCAATCAGACTTAAGCTCTGAAAAATCAAAAGACCTGCAAACTGAACCTCTACGAGATAACGTTACATTAGATGCTTCAAAACCAAGCGGATCTCAGTCTATACAAATAGGGCCGACAAAGGACACAGAGCAAATATCGGAGAAAAATCATGGTATGCATACAGAATCTTCGATTTCAAATGCCGTAACAAATGAGCCTAAACCAAGTGCTTCTAAAACATTCGTTTCTACCCAAGTAGAGCCGAACAAAGAGATAAAATTGATATCACCTTCAATGGATATGAAAATGAATCGGTTGATTCAAAATGAGGAGGTCATACCTGTGAGTCATTCTCATCTCGAACAACTATTACCTAAATTTAGACCATTTGAGTCGGTAGTTAATAGAGATGGAATCGTAACAACCCAACAGGATAATCCTGAACCTATCTTGATGCGAAGTCCTGAGTACGTAGACTCTAAGCCTGCGGATAAAACTCATGATTCCTTAACGTATCAGGAAGCTAAAGAAGACAAAGATATGGACGTTAATACAAGTAGTTCACAGGCATTAAAACAAAGTATACCGCAAGATGTGGAAGGTCCTGTTCAAATGAACTTGATGCATAAACAGGCGGTAGAACATTTAAATGATCCAAATCATCAGGACTTAGAAGTACAAGCGCTTCTTTCACATGAAGTACAAAAGGTCACAGAATATTCAAAGAGCACAAGAGATGATCTAAAACCTCTTCACAGTAAGCCAAAATACCTACCGGCAACCGGAGTGACTGAGCAATCATCATGGTTACTCGGATCTTTACTTTGCATTCTCGGAATCCTATTCCGTCATAAACGATAAAAAAAAGACCCAGGAAGCAGGGTCTTTTTCAATTATTATATTATGTGTACTTTCTACTAAGACGGGATATAGTAGGAAGTATTGCGCTTACTGATAGCAGTGTAATTAAGGAAGAGCGACGTAAACGTCTATCTGCTATCATATCTAAACCTTAACTATATCGGAGAATTAAGGCTTAGATGACCTTCTACGATTGGAAGCCGGTAGAAGGGCACTGAATTGTGATAAAGGAGAAATTACAAGTTGTAAGACACAGATTCAGTGTAATATTTGGAGAAATGTATATACGAACGATTTGTGGAGCCTTCGTATAAATTAATTATTTTATTAAGCAGCTAATACTGAAGTAAGGTATTCAGCGATTTCTGCATCTTGACAGCTTGCAAAGAATAATTCTTTGAATTCAGGGTAGTCAATTGTTTCTTTTAAGAAGTCTTGATCGATTTCTTTAAGAATTTTGATCAATGGTTGGTGTGTAACTTCTTTAACACCATCTAAGATTTTTTTGTTGCGTTGTTCAGGGATAACGCGATCTTTAGGATATCCACCACCAAATGATTCTGAGAATAATTTTTCGAATGTGTAGTTAAGGTTTAATTCTCCACCCCAACCGAATCCTTGTGCAAATGGCATTGCAATACAGTTACCATCGTTTACTTGACCGAATAGGTAAGCGTCTAATGGGTTTGTAACGTGTCCGCAAAGTACATTTGGGAATGAGTTACATGCTAACATAGCACCTTGACCTGTTCCACAACCTGTAACAACAAAGTCTACTGCTTTTGTAGTTAATAAGATTGAAGCAAGAAGTCCGTTTTTAACATATGTTAATTGGTGTTCTTGTTCACCGTTGTACATACCGTAGTTTACAACTGTGTGTCCAGCTTTTTCAGCTTCTTGTGTTAATGATGCTAAGATAATTCCATTTTTAGCAGCTTGTGAGTTTTCGTTAATTAATGCGATTTTCATATTAAATCCTCTTTCTAATAACCCACGTGGTGTGTCCACCACGTGGCGTTCGATACATCGTTTAAATGTTCAATCTATGCTGGTTGTTTACCAATATAAGCTAAGATACCACCGTCAACGTAAAGGATGTGTCCGTTTACGAAGTCTGATGCTTCTGAAGCTAAGAATACAGCAGGTCCCATTAAATCTTCTGGTTTACCCCAACGTGCAGCTGGTGTTTTTGAAATAATGAAACTGTTGAATGGATGTCCATCAACGCGTAATGGAGCTGTTTGAGGTGTTTCGATATAACCAGGTCCAATTCCATTACATTGAATATTGTGTTCACCGTATTCTGATGCAATATTCTTAGTAAGCATTTTTAAACCACCTTTAGCAGCAGCATAAGCACTTACTGTTTCACGTCCAAGTTCACTCATCATTGAACAGATGTTAATGATTTTACCGTGACCTTTTTCGATCATTGAAGGAAGTACAGCTTTTGACATAATGAATGGTCCGTTAAGGTCGATGTCAATAACTTGACGCCAATCTTCAACTGACATTTCGATCATTGGTACACGTTTGATGATACCTGCATTGTTTACAAGAATATCGATTGTTCCAACTTCTGTTTCAATTTGTTTGATCATTGCTGTAACTTGTTCTTCATTTGTTACGTCACATACATAACCATGAGCTTTAATGCCTTCTGCTTCGTATGCTGCAAGTCCTTTGTTTACAAGGTCTTGATTAATATCGTTAAATACGATTGTTGCGCCTGCTTCAGCATATCCTTGAGCTAAAGCAAAACCAATTCCGTATGATGCTCCTGTTACAAGAGCGATTTTTCCGTCTAAACGGAAGTTTTCCATTTTAAAGTTACTCATATTTAATTCCTTTCCTATCGTTGTACACGACCTGAACCGTCACCTTTAGCAAGTGTTTCCACTTCCTGAACAGTAACACGGTTGTAATCACCCTCTACAGAGTGTTTTAGACAGCTTGCTGCTGTAGCAAACTCAATTGCATCTTGCGGTGCATAATCATTGAGCATTGAATAAATTAATCCAGCACCAAATGAATCGCCACCACCAACGCGGTCTACAATACGAACGTTATATTTCTTTGAGAAATATGCTTGATCGCCTGTATAAAGCATTGTTGACCAATTGTTATCACTTGCGGAGATGCTTTCACGTAATGTGATAGCAACTGCTTTAAAGTTAAAGCGCTCGTGAAGTTGTTTTGCAACATCAATATAACCATCATGGTTGATTTCACCAGTTGTGATATCTGTGTTTGAAGCTGAAATTCCAAATACATCGTGTGAATCTTCTTCGTTTGCGATGACAACATCAACATACTCCATTAATTCACCCATTGTTTTATTTGCTTGTTCATTACTCCATAACTTCTTACGGAAGTTAAGATCACAACTCACAGTTAAACCGTGTTTTTTAGCTGCTTTTGCAGCTTGTAGTGTAATTTCGGCTACGTTTGCACCTAAAGCAGGTGTGATTCCTGTTGTATGGAACCAGTCATAACCTTCAAAAATTGCATCCCAGTCAAAATCTTCTGGTTTTGCTTCAGCGATTGCGGAATGTGCACGGTCATAAACAACTTGACTTGCACGTTGTGAAGCACCTTTTTCCAAGAAGTAGATACCAACACGATCACCACCACGTGTGATCTTGCTTGTATCTACACCATAACGACGTAAATCGTTAACAGCGTTTTGTCCAATTGCATGGGTTGGTAATTTTGTTACAAATGCTGCGTCCACTCCAAAGTTTGAAAGTGAAACAGCAACGTTTGCTTCGCCACCACCGTAAGTCGCTTGATATCGATCAGCTTGCGAAAAACGGAGGTAACCTTCTGGAGCAAGACGAAGCATAATTTCTCCAAATGTAATTACTTTTTTCATTTAAATACCCTCTCTACATCTTCACGTCAGGATTGATCAAATGAATGGCAAATCCTGCGATTTCTTTATCTAAGTATGCAAAGTTGATTTTGTTTGTTTTCTTGTTGCGAGTAATTGTTTCTTCTACAACATGGATGCCTTTTTTCTCTAATTGATACAGAGCACGTTCTGGGTAAGGGGTGTAAATTCCAAAGTGTCCGTGTTCGCCACGTCCCACTGAGTTTAGGAATTCAAAACCACGACCTGCGAAATGACTCTTAGGTTTTCCATAATACTTAAATCCAAACAAATTACATAATACTTCAGCATTTTCTTTGGCTTCTTCACTAGTGTTGTTATTGAAACCAATATGAATTAATTCATATGATAACAATGCATCCACTGCTTCACGACTAAGGCGTTCAACGGTATCCCAATCTTTAGCTGCAATCGCATCAGCAGGTAACATGAAGCTACCGCCAATTGCATTAATGCAAGGTAAAGCTAAGTAATCATGCATGTTCTTAGCATTAATTCCGCCTGTTGGCATAAATGTAATGTCAGCATACGGTGCACTGAGGTCTTTGATTTTCTTAGCTCCACCACTTGATTCTGCAGGGAAGAACTTAACGTTTGTCAATCCGTAAGAGATTGCTGTTTCAAGTTCTGATGCTGTAGAAATCCCAGGTAGTACAAGAACATCATTTTCAACACACCATTTCACAACGTCATGATTAAATCCAGGTGTTACAATGAACTGTGCCCCAGCCTTGATTGCAGTTTCGGCTTGGGAAACTGATGAGACAGTACCCGCTCCAATTAACATATCTGGTAATTCTTTAGCGATGATTTCGATTCCGGGTAACGCAAATTCACTTCGGAATGTGATTTCCATACAATCGATGCCACCGTTATAAAGTGCTTGTGCCATAGGCAATGCATCTTCGATTTCAGTTATTTTAACTACGGGAACGATACCGATTTTTTCAACTCTATTTAAAACTTCACTCATATAGTAGTCTCCCTTTTATTTTGACCAATGTCCAGTCGGTCTCTAGCAAACCAGCTAAGACAATAATAGGTGAGTAAACCGGTTTTGTCAACTGGTTTACTAAAAAAATAAAGTTTCGCCTATATATAAGGACTGAATTGTGAAAAAATTGATAATTTCACATGAAAGCGGTTAGATTTATTGAAAAAAACCGTTGACATGACAAAAATCAAGGGCTATAATGCGTATGTCCAGTAAACCAGTTTATAAACGTTTTTCAAGGAGGTACTTACATGGAAAAGCATATTAAGCAAGTGACCATTGAGCCAATCCGCGATATTGATACATTCAAGAACGCTACACTGCTTACAAAAGAAGAAGTGAAGCAAGCGATTGAAGATACCATTAAGAAGATTGATCTCAATATGGAGCACATTGGTGAGCGCTTCCCATGGTCAGCAACAAAAGATCTGAAATATCCGATCATCGATAATATCGAATGGACGGATGGATTTTGGACCGGTCTATTGTGGTTGGCGTATGAATACACAGGTGATGAAAAGTATCGTGAGCTCGCAGATAAAAATGTTGATTCTTTCCACCATCGTGTTGTAAATGATATTGAAATTGATCACCATGATCTTGGATTCCTATATTCATTATCATGTGTGGCAAGTTACAAACTAACAGGTTCTGAAAAAGCGAAAGAAGCGGCTATTTTAGCGGCTGATAAGCTAATTACCCGTTGGCAAGAAAAAGGTGAGTTTATCCAAGCCTGGGGCGAGTATAACAATCCTGAGCATTACCGTTTCATTATTGATTGCTTATTGAATATCCCACTATTATATTGGGCAACAGAAGTTACGGGTGATGACAAATATGCGGATATCGCAGAGCGTCATTTCTACACAAGTTGTCAATACGTAATTCGTGATGATGCAAGTGCATTCCACACATTCTACATGGATCCTGAAACAGGTGGTCCAGTACGTGGTGCTACACGTCAAGGTTATAACGATGAGTCATCCTGGGCAAGAGGCCAAGCTTGGGGTGTTTATGGAATTCCATTAAACTACCGTTATACACATGAAGATGAAGTGTTCCCACTACACGAAGGAATGACAAATTATTTCTTAAACCGCTTACCAAAAGATAACGTATGTTATTGGGATCTTATCTTTACAGATGGTGATGACCAATCACGTGATTCAAGCGCTGCAGCGATTGCAGTTTGCGGTATGTTAGAAATGATTAAATATATGAAGAATGATGAACTTAAAACTGTGTATGAGGGAGCATCACACACAATCTTAAGATCGTTGATTGACAACTATACAAAAACAACACATGAACCAGGAAATCCAGTGCTTTATCACGGTGTCTATTCATGGCACAGTGGAAAAGGTGTGGATGAAGGAAACATCTGGGGCGACTACTATTATTTAGAAGCTCTAATGCGTCTTTATAAAGACTGGGAATTGTATTGGTAAGAAAGAGGTAAATTATGAGTACTCCAAATATTGTAATGACACGTATCGATGAACGTCTCGTTCACGGTCAAGGTCAGCTTTGGATTAAATCACTTGGCGTTAACACCGTTATCGTGGCAAATGATGAAGCTGCACAAGATGTCATGGCTCAGACTCTCATGAAAACTGTAATTCCAAAATCAGTTGCAATGCGTTTCTTCCCCGTTGACAAAGTTATTGAAGTGATTCATAAAGCGTCTCCACAACAAACAATTTTCTTGATTGTTAAGGATACAAAAGATGCTTTACGTTTAGTTGAAGGTGGAGTTCCAATTTCAGAGATCAATATTGGAAACATTCACAATTGTGAAGGCAAAGAAAAAGTTACACGTTCAATCTTCTTAGGTGAAGATGATAAAGACTGCCTAAGAAAAATGGTAGCAAAAGATATTGCTTTCAACACTCAAACAACACCAAATGGTGGAGACGGTGCAGCACCAGTTGACATCCGTAAATATATTTAAGCATTAAGGCAATAACTATTTATTTCTAAAAGGAAAAGAGAGGAATTTAATAATGAATATTACATTATTTCAAGCGATACTAATCGGTCTATGGACTGCATTCTGTTACGCAGGTATGTTATGGGGTATCTACTCAAACCGTGCTTTATTCTTAGCATTCGGTGTTGGGTTAATCTTAAACGGAAGTCACCCAGGTGCACTTCAAACAGCTTTACAAGTTGGTGCTATTTCTGAATTAGCATTTATGGGATTCGGTGTTGGAGCCGGAGGAACTGTTCCACCTAACCCAATCGGTCCTGGTATCATTGGTACATTGATGGCGATTACAAACCCTTCAATTACACCTGAAAGTGCATTAGCATTGTCAATTCCATTTGCTGTTGCAATTCAATTCTTACAAACATTTGTTTACACAATCCGCGCTGGTGCTCCTGAGAGTGCTGCAAAAGCATTAGAAAACAAAGATTTCAAGAAATTCCGTATGACTACAAACTTTACAGTATTACTATTTGCTATCGTAGGTTTCCTATTAGGATTCTTAGGTGCTTACAGTATGGAACTTCTAACACAACTTGTTGGATTAATCCCAGCATGGTTATTAAAAGGCTTAAACGTTGCTGGTGGTATGTTACCTGCAATCGGATTTGCAATGATCTTATCTGTAATGGTTAAGAAAGAATTAATTCCATTCGTAATCTTAGGTTACGTATGTGCAGCTTACTTCCAATTACCAGTAATCGGTATTGCTTTAGTAGGTGCTATCTTTGCAGTGAAACAATACAATGATTCACAAAACACAGTAAATGTATCAGGAACAGAAGTGGAGGCAGGTAACGATGACTGGATCTAACAAATTAACGAAAAAAGATTATTTCAAAACAACAGCACGTTCATACTTTTTACAAAACGGATTTAACTACAGTAACTACCAAGGTCTTGGTTATGCTTTAGTTCTATACCCAGCTTTAAGAAAAGTACATACAAATGATGATGATTTCGCAGCAGCACTTGGTGCAAACTGTGAATTCTATAACACAAACCCTCAATTACTTCCTTTCATTACATCATTACACTTAGTAATGGCTGATGAAGGACGTCCTGAGTCAGAAATTCGTCCAATCAAGATGGCTTTAATGGGTCCTCTTGCTGGTATCGGTGATTCATTATCACAATTTGCGATTGCACCTTTATTCTCAACAATCTTTGCATCACTTGCAATGGATGGTGTTGCAATTGCTCCTCTACTATTCTTAATCACTATTAACGCTGTATTATTCGGTATTCGTTACGGAATGGGTGTTTATGGTTATAAAGTTGGTACAAGCATTATTGATAAATTAAGTGAAAAGATGGAACAAATCTCAACAGCAGCAAACATTGTTGGTGTTACAGTTATTTCAGGTCTTGCAGCTACATTTGTTAAGATGAAAGTTGATATTTCATTCGCAGCTGGAGAAATCCAAGAAGGTGTTAAACAATCAACAGTTAACATCCAAGGTCTTTTAGACAAAGTTGCTCCTGCATTGTTACCAATGCTTTATACAGGTTTAATGTACTACCTAATTAAGAAAAAAGGTTGGAATACATACAAACTTGTTATTCTTACAGTAGTACTTGGTGTTGCCTTAAGCTTCTTCGGAATCTTAGCTTAGTATTTAACTTTAGAGAGCTACTTCGATAAGTAGTTCTCTTTTTTATTCATAAGGAGAACATAAGATGGTAAAGAATTCTTTATATCAAACAATTGAACATAAATCACAAAAACTTGATCTCGAACGTTTAAAATTATTATATGATTTTAAGAAAAATGATGTGGTCGCTTATGCAGATCAACTGATGATGAATATCTTTACATTCACTCGTGATTGGGATATGGAGCCGTGTGATACACCTTACACCTTAGATCCATTTGGGTGGACAACCACACCAAATGGCGATGATGAGTGGATATTTATGTTGAATCGTATGGATTATATTCCGTCACTAGTTATGGCTATAGTTTTGACGGATGACTTAAAATATATCAAACATGCACACGAATTAGTAATGCATTGGATCCAAGCTCATACCCCGCTCACATCCGGTCCATCAACACGTACGCTTGACACTGCAATGCGTATGAATAACTGGTTGGATTTATGCCCTTATTTAAAGGTCTATAATCTTCTGGATGATGCAAGTTTTAAGTTGATTGAATCAAGTCTTGAAACCCAAGCATTGTATCTCAAAGATCATTATCTAACGAAGTATACCTTAAGTAATTGGGGAAGTATTCAGACTTGTGTTTTAGCGAAGTATCTTGGATGGTTACAAACAGATGCGGATTTAGGGTTTAAAGCATGGATTGAAGATGAAATCACCACACAATTTGAAATCCAAGTCTATCCTGATGGAATGCATTGGGAACAATCAACGATGTATCACGTTGAAGTTTTAAATTATGGTTTAAAAGCGTTGCCATACGTAAACAATCAAGATGGATTAAAACATATCCTCGATAAAATGGCTTATGCCCTGTATTATCAAGCAACACCTCATAATGACATGATTGCTTATGGCGATAGTGATCGAACGATGTTGAGTGGTATCATGGGAACTTGCGCAGTCGCTCTAGATAATCCGCTTTATAAATCACGTGCAAATTCAGTTCTTGATTTTGAAGTGTGTTATGCCTATGGTGTTCAAGCTCAAGATGAATTTGATGCTTTAGGGACGGAAGTTCCGATTTCATTAAATTATGATGGTGATGACAGTGGTATTTATACAACACGGAGTCACTGGGGTACGGATGCGCATTTCACCATGTTTACAAATGGTTCTTTAGGAAGTGGTCATGGACATGCGGATAATCTTCATGTTTCTACGTATTTCCGAGGAAAACCTGTTTTGGTTGATCCCGGTCGTTTAACCTATCGAGAAGATGATCCTCGACGGATGCATTTAAAAGGTATGGAAAGCCATAATACTGTAATTTTGGATGGGAAACCATCCGCAGTACCGGATACATCATGGACGTATGCTTCTTTTTATAAGCCACTTAAAAATTATGTCCGCCATGATGGAAACTGTCATTATTATGAGGGTGCTCTTCTTGCGAAGGAATCGGTGCATCAACGTAAGCTTATTGTGATTGATGACGGTATTTGGATGATTGTGGATGCGATACAAGCTCAAGGAAGCCATGTTGCTACAACGAAGTATCACTTAGATGAATCATTAGTGTATCAAAATGGTATAATAGAGTTCGAAGATGAAACAAAATTGAATGTCATAAGCACGCAAGCAATGGAGCTTACATCAGATGTCATTGCATATACCTACAACAAACCATCGACACACCCTGTTTTAGTCCAAGAGCAGCGCTTTGTGGATGAATGCGTTAATGTTACATTATTTGTAGATCCAAAGTGGGATGTCAAACGGATTCCAATTCTTCAAAATGGTGATACACCCGTCGATGATACTCGTGGCTGTGCTTACAGTTTTAAAGCAGAGGGCGAGGAAATTGAAGTGTGTGTGCTCCATGAAGAAATCTGGCAAGGTAAGAAAATTATGTATTGCAATGGCAAACCGTTCCATGCGAAATGTGTTATACGCTCAAATCGCTTTGGACAAAAGGTTATGCGCGCTTAATTGTGAAAGTTAACAACTTGTTAATCGGTTTACTTAGTAATATAATAAGTACGTTATGATGTAAAAAAATAAGTTGATGAAAGGAATTAAACATGACTCAGGAAAAGAAGTTAACGATTAAAGAAATCGCTTCGTTGGCGGGTACATCTAAAACCACCATCTCATTCTTCTTGAACGGAAAATTTGATAAAATGAGTGCGGAAACACGCGAACGCATTGAAAAAGTAATTGAGGAAACTAATTACAGTCCCAGTGTTGTCGCGCGCTCATTAAATGCAAAAAGCATGAAGCTTATCGGTGTAATCATCGGTGATATTACGAATGCATTTGCGAATCAGATTGTTAAAGGAATTGATGAAGCAGCGAAAGAGGGGAAATATCAACTTATCGTAGGGAATACAAACTACGATATTGAAAATGAAGAAAATTATGTCAACCGTATGCTTGCTATGGGTGTTGATGGGTTTATTGTCCAACCAACGACAAGTTTTCATAAGTTGATTAAGAAAATTCGTTCTCAAAATAAAGAAATTGTTTTTATTGATTCACAAACAAATGTTCAAAACAACCCTTGGGTTAAAACGAATAATTATGAAGCCGTTTTAGAAACAACCGAGGAAATGATGAAACTTGGCTATGAGGAGTTTATTCTTCTAACCGCAGATCCAAGCATCCTCTCAACACGTCAAGAACGCTCACAAGGCTTTATTGATGCGCTAGCACTTAATGGGAAACAATGTAATATGCAAATCGTATCGGATAATGTAACACCTGCTGAAATTACAGAAATTATCAGCAATAACATTATGTTAAACCGTAAAACATTGATCTTTGCAGCCAATTGCTGGCTTCTACCAATTGTTTATATGGGTTTAAAAGAATTACGAAATCTAATTCCTACAACCATCGGTTTACTAGGCTTTGATAATACAGAGTGGACCAATGTCGCATCGCCATCTGTTACCACAATTGTTCAACCAGCATATGATGAAGGCTATCAAGCCGGACGTATTCTTATTGATCGTATTGAAGGGGACTATATGGAAGCACCCAACCAAATTCTTAAATGTAATATTAACTGGCAAGAATCAACATGCCAAGGAGATCTTCTGTAGATCTCTTTTTTTTTTCTTAATTTGTATTAAATTGAATAAGTGGAAATAAAGGCATTTGAAACAGGTGGTATAATGAAAAAAGAAGAGGAGGATGTTATGGATAAATCAAACACTTTAAAATGGATGGTTCTCACTGCGATGATGAGTGCCTTGATAACCGTTGTTACGATGATGATTAAAATTCCATCGGCAACAGGAGGTTATTTAAATCTTGGTGATTTTGTGATTATGATCTCAGTGGCTGTTTTACCCTTTCCTTACGCTTTGTTTGCTGCAGGGATTGGAAGTGCGGGAGCCGATCCAATGGCGGGGTATGCCGTGTATGCTCCATTTACCTTGTGTATTAAAGCGGGTGAAGTGGTCATCTTATATTTATTCAGAAATCATTTGGCGTCATCACGTCGTTGGATTCCGTTTGGTTTGGCGGGGATTTGGATGATGGTGATGTACGGATTTGTATCGGTATGGCTTGCGCAAAGTTGGTCAGCGATGCTGATTGCTCTTAAAGGCGATGTTTTTCAAGGACTTCTTGCAGCCGTATTAGCGACACTGTATTATCCAAGAATGGTAAAGCTGGTTTCAAGTTTAAATCCAAAAAAAACACCTTGACGTATCAAGGTGTTTTTTCTAATCTTTTTTAATTCTATTTCGTTTGGAACGTGCAGCTGATTTCACATCCTCAAAGAACTCGCTAAACTGCTCTGCTTTCATTGTCGGGAATGAGCGAATAAGACGACGTTCTGTAAACTTGTATTCCGCTTTAAGTTCCGCAATGCGTTCTTTAATTTCTTCAATGCGTAAGGTACTCTTTTCATTCAATGTATGAATCAGTTCTGCCATTTCAGTATGTAATACTTCCAAGGACTTAAGACGTTTCTTAAGATTCAATACCGATGCAACAGACACAACGAAATCAACGGCTATAATTACACCTAATACACTTGATGCTAAGAGTATCGTTGTGGGACTAAAGCGTGCAATAATTTTAGTAACAATAGGGTGGATCCATTCAACCAGTACAACACAGAGAACACCAAACATTGTACTGTTTAAAAGACAAACACGGCCTTTAATATTATATTTATAGTCGGAATAATCCCACCAACGCATCCCAAATGCTTTTTCCATAATATAACTTGTAATGTACTCTAAAACACTTGTTAAGAGAAACCCTAAAACAAATACTAGAATTGGACTATCTAAAAATGGTTTCAAGATACTTAAAACAAACAATGCACCAAATCCATAGATTGGCACAATTGGTCCATTCAAAAAGCCCCGTTCCACAAACTTTCCTTCTGGTATCGAGCAGTATAGCGTCTCCATAATCCATCCGATTACACCATAAATTACCCAATATATAAAGAATATTGGAATCATCTCATTCATACAATTACCTCATATTTCTAAACGATATTGAAAGTATACCATATTTTCAATAAGGGTTCGTTGAATCGCGACTTTTATCCACGAATATTTCGAAAATCGCTTAATTTGTTCTCTTTTTCCTATACTTTTGTCCTAAATTCCAATATGATAAAAGAAAGAAGTGGGATTTGAGGTGACTTATGCAATTATTTATTAAAGCCTTTGACGACACGGAATTAAAAGTTTCTTTGAGTGAGGTAAGAAATCCTAAAGGGATTGTGATTATCAGTCATGGCTTTTTAGAACAAATTGTTTATTATAACTCGGTAGCTTACGGACTTAACCAACGTGGTTATACGGTAATTCGTTATGATATGCGAAGTCATGGTGGAACAAGAGCACCTTTGGGTGATTTAAACGATTATCGTGATCTGATTTTAGATTTGGATACGCTTGTTTCTTATTCAAAAACATTTGATTCGGACTGTCCAATCTATACGATGGGATTTAGTTTAGGTGGGATGGTAACAGCGTTATATGGGCTGGATTATGGACATCGTATTGATGGGCAAATTTTACTCGCACCCGGTCTTTGTGTTCAAGATGAATGGGCTTCACTTGACCAATCCTCAATCTCAGTTTTAGCGTTATTTACTTCATTAATTGAAGATGATTTGTGGCAATTAAGCATGATTGAACAGGCTTTGTCTAAAGCTCCGTTTAAGCGTGTTACGCAGTCTTTTGTCTTAGAGACCCTAATCCATGCACCAACAGTTTTTAAGTCCAGGATGAGCACGTATGCGTGTCCTTGTCTTATTTTTCATGGAGATAGCGACTCAATTGTTCCCTTAGAATCGTCAATGTTGTTTTACGAAAGCATGAGTAGCAGTGCAAAAGCATTGAAAGTCCTTGAAGGTGTAGGTCATAATATATTTCAAAGTCAAAAAAAGGAAATGGTGATGGATGCAACGAATGCGTGGCTCGAAAATTTGAATAGGGTGGGATAGTCTATGAAAAAAACACTAACAATACTAGTCATACTGATCAATTTGTTTGGTTGCCAATTTGTATCATCACCCAGTGATGATGGCACAAACAAAGATTTTGAGAGTGCATTAGATACAGCTTTAGTGTCAATGATTGGATCAACCGATCCATCAAGTAATTATCTCTTAGAACATCCGGAAGAATATGATGTGGATGTCGAACACTATGCGTTTCGCCTTGGTGGTGAAGAAGATTTTGAAATGTCGAAAGATTCGATCAAAGATATCGAAAAGAATATTCGTAAGTTTAAAGATCGAACGCTATCCGACCAACAAATCATTGATAAGCGTGTTCTTCTCTATGAATTGGAACGCATGGCTTCCGGCTATCAACCTTTCCAATTTCAAGTGGATCCAGAGTTAGATTCGATTCCCCAATATCTTGAAGGGTTTACCTTTAGAACTGAAAGTGATCTACGTGGCTATTTCTCATTAATTGATTCAATACCAACGTATTTTGATGAATCGATTGCTTTCTATAACAAAACAGAAATGATGACTCAGTTTGAACATGAAAAGTTAACGGATTTTGTAGCAGTTATGAAAGAAGAATCCCTCTCAGATGATTTTTTCTTAATTAAAGGTTTCGATACCAAAATAGCATCCTTAACGTTCCTTAAAGAATCTGAAAAAACTGCCTATAGACAACAGAATCGTGAAGCCATCCGTGATGTCTTCCATAATGCTTTTGTTAAGTTGGAAAACGAACTCAAAACAGTGAAAACGCGACCAAATCGGGGACTTGCTCATCTTGAAAACGGAAAAACATACTATGAGACTTTAGTTCCATCCTTAAGTGGACGAAACCAAACCATTCCAGAATTTCAAATGTGGATTAGTAACCGTCGTATTGAAGTCTATCAACGTCTTAAAGCCGTTGAAACCAGCAACAAGCTCAAAGAATTCCAAGACTTTGAAGCAAACCAAAAATCACCTGACTATGAAGATGCTTATGCCCTGATTGATGATCTTTATAAGAAAAGTCAAAGTTATTTCCCTGAAATTCCTGAGATACCCTATAAAGTTTATAATATCGATGCGTCCTTAGCTGCTATATCAAACCCTGCATTCTATTATGTACCACCCATTGACAGCGATCCAGATCATACACAACGTATCTACATCAATAATGCCTTTGACCCTGCAAACTTTACAACCTTTGCCCATGAGGCCATCCCGGGTCATATGTATCAAACACAATATATGCGTGGCATAAAAGGGATGCATCCAATTCGTCTATACATTCGAAATAATGCAATGACCGAAGGTTGGGCACAGTATGTTGAACAACTTTCCATTCGTTATCTTGGGGGACCGGAAGGGTACGAAGACTATATCCGCGATCTCTATGAAACGATGTACTTAATTCTCTTGGAAGTAGATATCGGCATTCATTATAATGATTGGAGTCGAGAGGAAATGGGGGCGTTTTTTGATTCTGTATATGTCAACAACACCGAGGAAGAACGGGATGAAATCTACCGTCAAATCATTTTAGAACCTGGAAATATCTGGAGTTACTATTATGGGGCGATGTCCATTCAAAGTTTGAAAGAACGTGCACAAAAACAACTTGGGGATGCATTTGACGAGAAAACTTTCCATAAAATGATCCTTGATTTAGGCAGTGCCAGTTTTGATACAATGGAAGTGCTGTTTGATGAATATTTAAAAACGCAATAAAAAACACCAATACAATGGGAACTTATTAAGTTCCGTCGTATTGGTGTTTTTTTAAGCTTCATTGCGTAATATGGTAAATAAATACATAATTCCAACTGTTAAGATAATGTGACTTAGACCTGCTAGACCTGAGATGGCAGCAGACATTCCTGAAGATAATGAAATATTTAATACCTCAGTAAGACCACGAACCACAAGCATTACAGTTGTGGCAATCACCCCTAAATTATAAGTAATATAGAAACGATTCCACTTAGGGTTTTTATCAAGATCGAATTTTATAAAGAATAAGGCCACGATCAGCGATATAATCATACCCAAGACGAATAAATGTGGGTGAATCAGACTCAATCGTGTAAAGCCGGTAAAACCTTGAAATTTCGTAAACTCGCGATAAAACACACCACCAACAAGTCCTGCAATCAGATAAGCAAAGGACGTATTAATCATCTTTTTCATATAAACCTCTTTCTACTCATATAAGAGTCGTTTTAGAACTTCCGCAAGAAAATCAATGTTTGGACTTCCTTTACGTAATGAGATAAAAACATGGAGAAAGACAAAATCCAACAACCCATCTTGGGTAAAGGAATCAGTAAATGCAGTAGATTTAATCGTTGAATCTTCTTGAAGAACATAGAGAAGACCGGTTCGAATATGATCAACATATTGCATTCCGACATGATGTCCCTTCATTTTTGCTTCTTGATTCATGATTTCCACATGACTCATAAACAAGGAATTGAACTCGTCGATATGATGACGCAAACGATCATATATCTGTTCTATAAAGTCTACAAATCGAATATTTGTATCAACTTTACAGATATCATCATAAAAAACTTGTTTCCAAAAATCTTCGATGACATCAAGAAGCAGATCGTTTTTGGATGGAAAATAATTATAAACAGAACCAATCGAAACATCTGCTTTCTGCGCTAAATTACGCATGTTTAACTTATCCAAGCCATCTTTAAATACAATATCTTTCGCAACCTCAAGGAGCGATTCCTTACTTATTACTGCCTTTTTCATTCAATCACCTCATTACTGAACAATGTTCATTATACGCCTGTTGATAAATCGTGTCAACGAAATTGAATTCGAGAACTATGGGCGTTTTTCTAATCCTATCTTAACATAAAGTTCTTAACGATTAACATGTTCGTCAAAAAAACATTAATTTTCACAAAACCGGTTCACCTAAATTTTAAAAAGGTGTTGACACAATGTAACCGTTAACATATAATTCGTTTGTAAACCGGTTTAAGACTAATCTTTAAATTTGAATGGAGACGAAAATGAAGAAACATATGAGAAAAGTGTTCACCTTTGTAATGACGCTTGCAGTGTCATTATCGATGGTAGGGGTCCGTAGCGTTACAGCGGATCATAACGATATTGACAAAATAAACAGCAACTATCGTGAATATTTATTAGGGAATGAAACAATTAATAACGATGCAGTCAATCAAAAGAAAATTACTGCAATTTATACCAACGGGAAAAAAGCAATGGAATCCATCGTTGGAAATGATGATGAATACATTACAGGTTTAGTATTACGTGGTGGTGGTAAAACCGATCACGACTTGTCCACAAACCTACAAAAATCATATCAACAACTTAATGCGATTGCTCTGGCTTACTCGATGCCAGGTAATGAAAACCCCCTTTACCAATCCCCTGAAGCGTTAAATGCAGTTTTAGACGGTATTAAGTGGTTGGGTGATAACTACTTTAATAAAATGGATACAGGTTACTATGGAAACTGGTACAGCTGGGAAATTGGTGTCCCTCAAAGCTTATCAAACATCATGTTCCTACTTGGTGATGAGATCGAAGCTGCACTTCCAGGATTTATCAAAGAATCCGTAATCGCGATGGATTCCTATATCCGTGGTGATGCGAAACCGGGTGATCCAACAATTGGTGATGTAAACCTTGATGCACGTCAACATACTGGAGCAAACCTTACAGATATTACCTTTAACCGCATTCTTCAAGGTGCTGTGCTTAAGGATGAAGCACGCATCAGTAAAGCCGTAGAAAATTCAATGACCGTATTCAGTACGATTGACCCAAGTAATCTCCAACATGGAGTTACGGATGGTTTTTATGAAGATGGATCCTTTGTACAACACTCAACGGTTGCCTATACCGGTTCATATGGAAAAGTATTACTCGGTCGTATTGCGCAACTTGTAACCGTATTAGATGGTACAAAATGGCAAAATGATACCTTATTGGATACAGTTCAAGAATGGATTTACCGTGGTTTTGCGCCCGTTATGTATGAAGGATACATGATGGAAATTGTAAAGGGCCGTGCTGTATCACGTACCGGTTCAGGTTATGGTGATGCGTCAAGTGTTATTGAAGCATTTGTACAACTATCCCAAAGCCTTCCTCAAGCAGAACAACTTAAACTTCAAAGCTATATCAAATATCTAATTGAAAACATTCGTTCCACGATCAATCCTGCAACCTTTGTTTCAATTCAAAATATTGCGGCATATGAAGCAATTGTTAAGAATTCAGACATCAAAGCACTTAATCCCTTAGAGACAAATGATCACTACGCATTTAACTTAATGGATAAAGCAATCCATACACGTGAAGGCTTTGCATTTGCGCTTTCAAGAAGTTCAAATCGTATTTCTAAATATGAATACATGAGTGGTGAAAACCTTCGTTCATGGTTCCAAGGTGATGGCGCATACTACCTTTACCAAAGTGGAAACGATCAAACAAGCATGCATGGTATTAACTTCTATGCAACCGTTGATCACCATAAACTTCCGGGTATCACAACAGTCAATGAAGTACGCCAAACAATTCCAGAACTTTACGGTAAAGATTTCTATGATCGTGCTGAAGGATTTGAAGCAGGATCCATTACACAAAATAAATACGTGTACTTCCCATTGGGTACTAACGACTACTCGGGTGATGTGAAGATGGGAATCTACGGTGCATCCGCAATGCAATTGGGTGATGATGAAGCTTATGCAGATGCGCAAGCAGGACTTCTTCCTGGAGATTTCAAAGTTTATAAAAACGCAGAAGCGAATAAATCATGGTTTATGTTTGACGATGAAATTGTCGCTTTAGGATCAAACATTCATGATGAAAAACAACGTGACTTAACAACAACCGTTGAAAACCGTATGTTTGAAACTATAGATGCTATTAACCTTAAAGGTGAAAACCAAGATGGTGTGAAAGCACTTGAAAATGGCGTTCAAAAAGGACTTAAATGGCTTGCAATGGGTACAGATGGTGTTAATAAAGACACAGGTTATGTATTCTTTGGAAACCAAGATGTGAATGTAAATACATCAAGCAATACACAAAAATACTCATATGTTCGTAATAAAACAGTGGGTGGTGCTGATAAAGAAGTGACACGACAATTCGCAACGGTAACGTATGAACATGATGGTAAAGAAACAAACCAATATGCTTATGCAATCTTACCAAATGCAAGTGCTGATGAAACAGAAGCTTATGCGAAAGCAAATCCTATTGAGATTGTTGCGCAAGAAGATGGCGTTCATGCTGTACGTCAAAAAGACCTTGGTATGACCGGTTATGCATTCTTTGATGAAGCAGATCACACTGTGGAAGATTTAAGTACCAATAGTAAAATGATTGTGATGCGTAAGGGTTTAAACTTTGCAGTTCAAGATCCAACGCACAAACAAGCAACCGTTTCATTTACTTTAGATGGAACATTTGATGTGGTATCAGGCAATGGTGACGCTGTAATTGAAAACGGAAAAACACACATTACTGTGAATACCGAAAATAAAAACGGTGTATCTCAAAACCTACAACTTGAAGCTGTAACGGTTACAACACCTGAAAAACCAGAAGTAAAACCAGAAGTAAAACCAGAAGTAAAACCAGAAACACCAAAAACAATAACACTTGTGGATGATGCATCCAATGTGGTGATTACCTATACGGAAGGTGATCTCCCTGAAAATACAAGTTTAAGTGTTTCAATCAACAATAACCTCTCAGTTGACGGATTAAAAAATACAGTTGGCTATGACATCACACTCTTGAGTGATGGTCATGCGGTACAACCTAAAAATCCAGTCAATGTCTCAATTGAACCGAAAAAATCCTTAGATCGTGGTAGCCTCCAGGTTTACCATGAAACAAAAGATGGATTCGAATCACTCGCATGGGTAGAAGATGGAACACGTATTACCTTTGATACTGCTTCATTCTCACTCTTTGCCTTGGGTGAAAAAGATGTTAAGGTATTGCCATCAACGGGTGTTACACCACAAAATGTCCTACCATTTGTGGGTGTACTTGTTGTTGTCGGAGGATGCTTTGTCCTTTACGGAAAACGTAAAAATAAAAAATAATATATAGAAAAAGCACATGTGTGCTTTTTCGTCTTATAGGAGGTAAGCAATGTATCAAAAAACCACAGGACCGCAGTTTTTAAAATACGGTCATGCGACGGATAAAGTCAGTTCATATCCCATCATTTCAAAAATTTTAGCCAATAAAAAACCCAATGCGCTCACTGCTGTTTCCGAAGCAACCTACATCCGGGTCGTGGAAGGGATCGCCGTGGTCTTGGTAGAAGATGCAGATGGGAATCGCGAACGGTTTGTTATTCATCGAACAGCAGTAATTCATCCTCATATTCGTTATGCACTGATGCCGATTACCCAAAGCGCTATGGTTGAAATATCCTATCAAACCGAAGGTCAGCCGATGATGATTGAAACCAATTTGGAATCCGAAATAGAATATGTATCCATTAAACCACAATTTAGTGTCAGTGAAATTTATTCCTATTATTATAATGTGAAGGGAAAAAATTATCACTTTGAAGGGGAAGCGCACAACTATTGGGAACTTACTTACGTGGATGCAGGGGTGTTAACCACAGAAATTGAAGGGACCTCATTTACCTTGGAAAATCAAGAAATGATTCTGTACTTCCCCGGTCAATTTCATACTCAGTCGGTGCTTGGTGAAAATGCATGTTCCTACTTAACCATTATGTTTGATATGAACATGCTTCCACAATCCATTGAACACATTCAAAATCGCGTCATGAGTTGTGGGAATGAACTGTATACCTTGATGAATCATTTTATCCGACAATCAACGATTTTAGAGCAGGAACAAAGTCCTTTTGCGAAAGATTTGATGGTATCTTATCTCCAGGAAATTATGATTCTTCTGTTTCAATATGATGAACCAACGAGCAGTCATAATACATCCAATCCAATTCAAGTCAATTTCGAAAATGAAATGATGGATGAGATCTATACTTATATTCAAGCTAATATTCATCGCCCATTATCGGTTGAAGATATATGCAATCAATTTGCGATATCCCGTTCTGCTTTACAATTACTGTTTAATAAATACTTTGATATGCCACCGAAGCAATATATAAACGAACAGAAATTAGAACGCTCCAAGCATCTTATTCTTGAAGGAAAGTATCCTATTACAGATGTAGCTTTAAAACTTGGTTTTAGCTCAATTCATTATTTTTCAAGAAAGTTTAAACAACACTTTGGTTTTGCGCCAAGTGAGTACGCACAAAAAATTTATACACAAGAAAAAGGTCCTCGCTAATGCGGGGACCTTTTTGAAATATTAAATTAAATTCCGTCTGAGAAATCGTCAGAAGCTTCTTCAGCTTCAGGCATTTCAAAGAGTTCAACTTGTGAAGCACCTGTTTCAGCAAGTGATTTCGCAAAGTCATAAATTGCAGGTTCACTTAAACGCATTAAACTTGCTTCGAGAAGCATTGGTAGGTTTGTTCCTGCAAGAACGTGTACATCAGTATGGTTCATTGCGATCATAACGGATTCTTTAAAGGGTGTTCCACCTTTTAAATCTGTAAAGACAAGAACACCTTCGCCTGTATTTACTTCAGCAATCGCTTCTTTAAGATCGCTTGATAATTTTTCAGGACCTGATTCTTCTAAAAATAAAACACTTTTATATTGAGGTTGTGCACCTGCAATAAGTTCAACGGATGAAGACAAACCTTCAGCAAATCTTCCGTGACCTGTAACGATAATTCCGATCATAGTATTAATCTCCTTTTAAAATATACTATTCTTGAAAAAGAATTTTATGTGAGGCCAATCCCATAAAATGGAGCAACTTCTCAAGTTAACAATACAAATAGCATTATAAATTATTAACGGTCTAACTTCAAGTCTAATTTGCAACTCTTAAGGTTCCACGGTATACTCATGAATAGATAAGAAGATATAAAGGAGCGATACAATGACATTACCAAATTGTCCTCAGTGTACTTCAGAGTACACGTATGAAGATCGAGATTTATTCGTATGTCCAGAATGTGGACATGAATGGAATGCCTTGAGCACTCAAGAAGCAATGTTTGTGGTTAAGGATGCACATGGAACGGTGCTTACAGATGGTGATGATATCGTCATCACCAAAGACCTCAAAGTAAAAGGGGCACCCAGTGCTTTAAAACAAGGCACAAAGGTTAAAAATATTAAACTTGTGGAAGGAGATCATAATATTGATTGTCGCATCGAAGGTTTTGGTGCCATGAGTTTAAAATCAGAATTTGTAAAGAAAGCTTAGTCTTTCTTTTTTTTATCTCATAAAAAAAAGACCGTTTCCGGTCTTATTGATGTTTAGAAAGGTCTAATAAAGCAGCTGCAGCTTTATCAATAATTACGATGACATCATCGTGATTTTGAAGTGCACTTGCAGGACAGTCTTCTGTAGGTGTACCTTCCATCATATTGTATACAGCATCTTTTTTCGCATCACCGTATGCAAATAATACGATTTTGCGAGCTGACATGATGGACTTAATACCCATTGAATAAGCATAACGTGGTACATCGTCACGAGTTTCAAAGAAACGTGCGTTTGCTTCAATTGTGGATTCTGTAAGTGAAACTTTTTGTGTTGATCCTTCAAATGATGCACCCGGTTCATTAAAACCGATATGACCATTGATTCCAAGTCCTAAAATTTGAACATCAATTGGATTTGAAGCAATGATATCATCATAGCGTTTGCATTCTTTTTCAGCATCTTCTTCCAAGCCATTTGGTAAATAGTTTACTTTGAATGGTTTTTTACTGAAGAAATGCTTGTTCATGAAATAGTGGTAACTTTGGTCATGATCTGCGCCAATACCAATATATTCATCCAAGTTAATTGAGATAACATTTGAGAAATCTAAATCACTTGCGGTAATTTTATCGTAGAATGAAATCGGTGTGCTTCCTGTAGCCAAACCGAATACATTTAATTTTCCTTCGTTTAAATCTTTACTAATGAGTTCGAAACCTAACTCTGCTCCTGCATCGCTGTTTTCTACAACATATAATTTCATATTGAATAACCTCTCTTCTTTCTCCCATATATTATAAGGGTTCGAATCAATAAAGCAAACCAAAACAACAACAAAACTATTGTTTATTATAATTGTGTTACGGATTTAGAGTGCTATAATTATAAGGTAAACAAAGGTTACAAGGAGGAATTACGATGTTAATTATAAACGGACGTATTTATTTAGAAGACCGCGTAATCGAAAACGGTTATGTGCTTACAGAAAATGAAACCATTAAGGCGCTTGGTTTAATGGAAAATGTTCCCGCTTATTCAGGTGAAGTTGTGGATGCGAAGGGAATGAATGTTTTACCAGGATTCATTGATCAACACATTCACGGTGCTAATGGTGCTGATAATATGGATGGTACTGAAGAAGCAGTCGCAACCATTGCGCGTTTCTTACCGAAAGAAGGTACCACATCTTATTGTGCAACAACCATGACACAATCCGTTGAAGCTGTGGATAAAGCTTTAGGTGAGATTGTGAAGTATGCGAAAAATAATAATAAACCTGGGGAAGCAGAAATCGTAGGAATTCATTTAGAAGGACCCTTTATTTCCGCTAAACATATTGGAGCACAAAATCCAAAATATGTTTTAAAACCAACACTTGAAGCATTTGATCATTTCTGGGATGTCTCAGAAGGAATGATTAAGGTCATTACTTATGCACCAGAAGAAGCAGAAATTGGATTTACCGATCACTTACGTTCGTTAAATGTTGTGCCTTCTGCAGGTCATACGGATGCATCTTGCCAACAAATCGAAGATGAAATTGAGAATGGACTCTCAAACTTAACACACTTCCATAATGCGATGAAACCACATCATCACCGTGAACCGGGGGCCGTTACAGCTGGTTTTATGAATCCAACACTTAAAGCAGAAATGATCTGTGATGGTATTCATTTAAATCCGGATGTTGTGAAAGCGACATACCAAATTAAAGGTGCTGAGAACTTTATTGCGATTACAGACTCAATGCGTGCGAAAGGACTTCCTGATGGTAATTATGACCTTGGTGGTCAAGAAGTTATTAAAAAAGGGAAAGAATGCCGTATTGCGACAGGATCGCTTGCAGGTTCAGTAGCAGAAATGGATTTTGTAGTCCGTAACATTAAACACTTTACGGGTGCTCCAATGCATGATCTTGTGAAGATGTCATCAGAAAATGCTGCGAAACACTTAGAAATTTTTGGACGCAAAGGAAGCATTGCGATCAATAAAGATGCAGATATCGTTATTTGTGATGATGATATTAATGTACAAACAACAATCTGCCGTGGTGTTATCGGATATCAAAAATAATCCCCAAAAGGATTCTTCGGAATCCTTTTTTTTGTGGTGTGAATGCGATAGAATAGGAATATGAAGAAAAAATATCAAATAATCGTAGGAATCACACTTCTACTCATCACAGGATGCAAACCAGCAAGTCCTGAAATAACACAACCTATTATTCAAAATAACCTAACAGTTGAAGGTGTAGATCTCATTGATGATTATATGCGTGTTCTGAAGTTTTATGAACAACGTGATGTCCTTTCCACCCATCGTCTTGCTTATCTTGAACTAAAGGATGATTTAGGGAGCATACAAACCATGGAAGCTTTAAATCAATTTGAAGAACGCATCAATGCTTTCGCTAAAGAACTGGATGATATCTATCAAATGGAAGATGGTACACGTGTCTATCAAAAGGGAATTCTGGTGGTTGACCGTGGTCATTGTTTACCACCAAGTTATGAACCGGGTCCGCGTTATGAGGCTGAAAATCAATTTTTATACATGCAAGCCGCAGCACTTAAAGACGGTATTGTATTAAGCAAAATAAGTAGCTATCATTCGCATGAATTCCAAAACCAGTTATATGAAGGCAATAAAGATCGATATGGAATCGAACTTGCCCATCGTTATGGAGGGCAAGATGGTTGTTCTGAACATCGTAGTGGATATGGATTTGATATCGGTGATGATGATATTGAAACTTGGAATGAACTGGAGTTTGTTGAGACAAAAGCGTATCAATGGCTTCAAGATAACGCATATCAATTTGGTTTTATCCAACGATATCCTGAAGGAAAAGAAGAAGAGACCGGATATGCATTTCAACCCTGGCATTATCGTTATGTTGGGGCACTTTCGGAAAAAATCATAAACGCAGATAAAAGTCTCGATGCATACCTAAATCAATTCCCTTTTTAAAATTGTACCCATGAATTCCTTTGATTCTTCAAAGTTGATGTGAATTTAAGGAAACAAACATGATATATTTTATTAAAGGAGGTTTATTCTTTATGGAACCTTGTAATGAAAAATTAGCAAATCTAATTCCTGAAGGTGATCATGTATTTGGGGCAGTATTAAAACAAATCCAGAGTTTACGTACGGAAGCTCAAACCCATGAGAACAAGCACTGGAATGATGAATTTGAAGCATATTGTGATAACATTACTGAATTTATTAAAAAGCAAAAAGCATTATCAGGAACGACCATTCATGAGTGTCTGGATATTATTAAAGAGATTCGTAAAAGTGGTCAAACAGCTCAACGTGTCGAAACCGGTCAAATTTCGGAAAAAGCGTTACTCGCTGATTATGACATGGATCTCGCCTATCGCAATGATGAAGGCTATGACAAGCTTTGTAATGCATTATTGGTGATCATCGAGGATTACCAACAAACAACATAACAAAAAAATGCCGGGACATCGACTTGATGTTTCGGCATTTTTATTTGGTTTATTTCATTTGTTCAGTAAGGTCGATAATTTCATCAATCATCGAGCCAATGTGTTCAATGGTGTGACGTAATGGTGCATCTGTTGAAAGATCAACATCAACCATTTGCGCAAGTTCAAGCGGTGTTTTGGTTCCTCCGGCTTTCAATACGTCTTTCCAACGTTCAATGTCCAGAGTTCCGTTTAAGACTTTTTGACTTACTTCCGTTGCGATGGTTAATCCAGCACTGTAAGTGTAAGGGTATAGTCCCATATAGTAATGTGGTTGACGCATCCATGTGAGTTCAACATTTGGGTTAATTGTGACCAAATCACCCCAAAATGCTTCAAGTACTGATCGTTTCATAGCGTTAAGGCCTGATGTTGATAAAGGCTTTCCAGCATCTACAGCACGGTATACTTCACGTTGATAAGCCGCTTCAAGAAGATGGGTTACAAAGTTATGATAATAGGTACGGCTAATCATTGTAGATAGAACCCAACGTTTGAAGCGTGGATCTTCAGATTGTGTTGTTAGGTGATTTGCCATGATAAGTTCATTCATGGTAGAAGGTGCTTCGATGAAGTAAAGGGAAGGACGTGTATCAAAGATATTTTGATTTTCGCCTGCAAGGTAGAAGTGTCCTGCATGACCCAACTCATGCGCTAAGACAAAGACTTCACGCATACGTTCAGTCCAACTAATAAGGACATAAGGGTGTGCACCATAAGGACTTGAGCAGAATGCACCCGTTGATTTTCCAATGTTTTGTGGGAAATCGATCCAGCGTTCATCAAAAGCACGGTTAACCATCGCAAGATAGTCATCACCAAGAATGCTTAATCCTTCAAGTAATTTTTCGCGGGATGCCTCAATTGAAATATCCGGTTCAAAACCTGGATCTAAGGGCATAAGTAAGTCGAAAAATGACATGGAATCCAAGCCATGAACGGATTGGAGTAATTGAGCGTATTTACGCATGTGTGGTGCAAGATGTTCTGTGATTAAGTCAATTTGACGATCATACATATCGCGTGAGACTTCTTGATCGAAAAGTAGATAATCAATCACAGAATCAAAACCTTTAAGGGTTGCAAGTGCTTTTTCTTTGAGTACTTGTGTTTGATAAACTTCTGCGAAGGTATGTTGGTATTCCGCAAGTTTTCCATAAAACTCTTCAAAAGCTTTATGACGTACATCATGATCGATTTCATATTCCCATTCACCTTCAAAAAGTACGAAACTGTTGGGATATGTCTTTCCGTTGACTTCAAAATCATCAAAACTCATATCTTGAAGTTTACCGCGATTATAAATACTGTAAGGGGCATCCAATGCGGCATTTAATGCGGTAACCGCAGCTTCAACCTCAGGTGATAAAGCATGTGGTTTTTCACGAAGAATTTGTTTTAAAAATCCTTTACTAAATTCATCAAGCTGTGCTGCATCTTCTAATGTTTTATAATCATTACCAGATATTTCAGATGTAAAGAATGTCAGTTTATTAGAAATTTCAGTTGTGCGAATTGCATAAAGACCATAACGTTGAATGGTTTCTTCGTTAGATTGATCTGCAGATGCACTAAGGCTGTTATAAGTGCCAAGGTGAACCATTTTCTCATACATTGGTGCGTAGACACCTAAAGCCTCAACAATCTTCTCAGGCGTGTTTAATTGCCCTTTGTAAGTTGAGACAAATAAGTCCACATTTTTTTCCAGTTCATCAAATGTTTGATTGTAGTCCTCTTCCGTTTTGAAAAGACCACTTAAATCCCATGTATGTTCAGGATTAACGTCACTACGGTGTACTAATTTCTTTGCCATAAAAAACCTCCTAATTTTGACTATTATATCAAAATTAAGCGGAGATAATAAAAAAGATGAGTGAAATCCTCATCCTTTTGGTATATAATTCATCACTTTATGATTTCGGTACAGTTCAAAAATAGACTTACGCGTGTTTGTAGCTTCACGAATATCAGAACCCTTATCAATGAGTAATCCAAACACACGACGAATATCTTCTTCAAATTCATAATCAACAATTCCCAAATCAATATTAATGACATCTAAAACAGCTCGCATAAGAGGCGTATTTCCAAATGAATCTTGACCATGGACATCCGCACCCTCATCAAGCAAGAGTTTAAGACAAGCAAGATGCTTGTCGAAAAGAACCCCATCATTTTTGGGGCCGTCTCGTTGAGGTCGGGGATAACGTGAATGATTCAAGGCTTCACTAATGGCAACGTGTAAAATAGGTTGCTGCCAATGTTCGAGTTCACCTTGAACCATAAAGTTAACATTATCCTTTGTTTCAATAATTAACTGAGCAATTTCAAGACGACTGTTTTGAATTGCTTCTTGTAGTGGGGATTGCAAACGATCACCTGAAGGGTGAGATACGACGTGTGGGTCGTTGATAAGGATTGTCTGAACTGAATCAATGTCATTATGATGAATTGCTTCGATCAATTCATTCAAAATATCAATCCTTTCTGTCTTTATCATAGCACACTTCTAGGTTTAAACCAAAAAACACCCTCCATTTTGGAAGGTGTATGTGTTTCTAGATGTTCTTAGTATTTGTATATTCAATATACATAAGCGCTAATTTGTGGATGATGATTACAATTGGGATCGCAACAACCAGAAGGATTGCGGTGAACTGTGCATGTTCTGGACTAAGTGGTTGTAGTTCCAATAGAGGCCAGAAGATCTTGGTTGCAAGTCCAAATCCAATAACATTGATGATAAGGACGGTTGTTCGATACAGATTGAGGGGTTTGTAGATACGGTAAATCATACCGATTGATACATAACCGTTAATAAAGTACATCATCGTTTGAACAACCTCTGTTGTTAATCCAAAGTGGGTTCCCCAAATATTTAGAAAGAGCCACAACAGAATAATGGTCATGGCATTTGGGAATGCATGACGTAAAACATGGTTAAGGATTCTTTCTTTAGGTCGTTCATAACTTGGTTGGAACAACAACATAAACGAAGGGAATCCATCAATAAACATATTTGTTAATGTAATTTGGAAGGGAATAAACGGGAAGGGAACATTCATAACTACTGCAGTAATGGCAATAAATATGGTTAGAATTGTTCGTAGATAATACATGGATGCGGAACGGGTGATGTTATTGATCACCATACGTCCTTCTTTCACAACATCTACAAGTGTCGAGAGTTGCCCGTCCATAACGACAATTTGTGAGATGTGTAAGGCAGCATCACTGCCTTCACCCATAGCAATAGAACAATCAGAGTTTTTCAAAGCAAGAACATCATTGATACCATCACCGGTCATGGCAACTTTTTCACCATGTTCTTGAAGGATACGTACAAAATCAAGTTTTTGATTTGGCGTTGCCCGACCAATAACATTACAATTAAGAATTGCTTCTGTTAAGTCCTCTTCAGTTTTTAGAGATTGTGCATCTACAACATTTTGATAGTTTTCAATACCCGCTTTGCGAGCAATCGCTGCGACTGTTTCTACGTTATCACCTGAGATAACTTTTGCAGTAACATCATTTTCTCGGAAAAACTGGATGGCATCGTATGCGTCATCACGAATTGGATCTTCTAAGGCAATGTAAGCGAGCGGTAAAATTCCTTTGAGAAAACTATCTTTATGAACGGGTGATAGGGACTCACAGATTAATAGAATTCGTGCGCCATCACGTCGTAAAGATTCAACTTTTTCAGGAATTCGTGTTCCTGGGAGTAAAATATCAGGGGCACCAACAAGCACTGCGTGATTGTTAGAAAAATTCATTCCTGCCCACTTTCTCGCGGAGGAGAACGGTATTTGTTCGACAGCGCTAAGTTGTGTTGGAATAACTTCAAAATAGTCTTTAATTGCAGCCGATGTAGCATTGTTATCACTTGAATTTTCGATATAAGAACTCATATATTCATAGAGAATCTCATCAAGTGTTTCCACGTGAATTACTTTCATTACACCATGTGTTAATGTCCCTGTCTTATCCAAGCACAGTACACTGGATTGCGACAAGGTTTCAATTGCGTATAAATCTTGTACAAGTGTTTTCTTAGAACCAAGTTTTAAGACGGCACCAATAAGGACTAAGGTAGTGAGTAGTACCAGACCTTGTGGAAGCATACCAAGTAGCGCAGTTGCAGTATTAACAATTACTGAATCAAAAGCTTGACCTCGTAGTACAAGACCTTGGTAAAGTAAAATGGCACCGATTGGAATAATAAAGAAACTTGTAATTTTAGTAACCGTTTTAAATGTTTTAAGCAGTTCGGAAGAAATAACGCGGTTAGTTTTCACAGCAGAAGTTACTTTAATTGCATAGTTGTCTTTCCCAACATGAATAATCTCTGCATAACACGCACCACTAACAATAAAACTTCCGGATAAAATTTCCGCATCAACCGTTTTATCGACAGGATCAACTTCACCAGTAAGAAGTGATTCATTAACTTCAACAGATCCGTCCACAATCCGTGCATCGGCACTGATTTGATTTCCTGCTTCATAATAAACTAAATCACCAAGAACAATTTCTTCGTTATCCAGTTCAAGTCGTTCACCATCACGAATCACTGTCGTTTTTGGAGAGATAATAATATTGAGTTTGCTGATTAAATTTCGAGAACGTATTTCCTGGAAAATAAACATGAATGTATTTGAAATGATGACACCCATAAAGAATAAACTTGTCCATGCTTTTACATAAACAAGTGCGGATGCGATAATAATGTTATATAAGTTAAAAAGCGTAAATACATTACTGAAAATGATTTGCGCATTTGATTTAATTTCGGGTTTAGGTAGACGATTGACCTTGCCTTCCTGAGTTAATTGTTTTACTTGTTGTGTCGTTAGACCTTTTTTATTTTGCATAGCGATACTCCGTAATCTATTTATAACTATAAATTTAATCGAAAGAAAAATCAACACTATACTAGTGTTATAGTACAAAGTATACATGATTATTTTGAACTTATGACGAAAGTTACAATTTTGTTACATATCCGGTATATTTTGATACACTAGTATAAGAGAAGTAAAAGGGGATCAAAAATGAAAAAAATCGCAATTATTGGCGGCGGTATTGTTGGTTCTACAGCTGCCTATTATTTAAGTAAACACGGAAACCAAGTTACCCTATATGATGATTCAACGGGACAAGCAACCAAAGCAGCAGTAGGAATCATCTGTCCTTGGGTTAGTCAGCGTCGCAATCAAGAATGGTATCAACTCGCACGTGAAGGAGCAGCATTCTATCAAACGTTGAACCAAGACCTCAAAGACACATCCTATTATCGTCAAAGTGGTGCTCTAATCACTCATGATAAATTATTGGATAAGTTATACCATATTGCACTACAACGTCGCATCGATGCACCCGAAATGGGGGATGTGGAAATTTTAGAAGGACAAGCACTCAAGGAAAAACTACCACCCTTTATTCAATGTGAACGAGCTCTCTATGTTTCAGGTGGTGCACAGGTAGATGGCTTAAAACTAATCAAGACATTACAAAAAGAAGCTGAAAATCTTACCGTAATCAATAAACGTGTGTACTGGTCACGTCAAGAAAATCAGCTTATGGTTAATGGGCAAGCCTTTGATGCAGTCATCCTTGCTTGTGGAGCATGGTTGCAAGAACAATTTCCAAACAAAGAACTTAATGTAAAACCACAAAAAGGACAACTCATAGAATTTAATAACATCCTTGAACCCAATCATAATTATCCTGTATTTATGCCACAGGGAGAAATTGATTTTCTTTATGGAAACCAGGGGCAATTAGTCATTGGTGCAACCCATGAAAATGAAAAAGGATTTAATTTGGATATTGATCCAAATTCAAGTGAATACCTCAAAAATGAGGCTAAGAAACACTTCCCAGATATAGATAAACTTGAAATTGATCACGTACGTGTAGGAACACGCGCAGTGAGCTCGGACTTCAGTCCTTTCTACGGGGAAGTAGAAGGTGAACCGGGTGTATATCAAGCAAGTGGGCTGGGGTCCTCGGGATTGACTACGGGGGTTACAATAGGTTCAAGTCTAGCTAGTTATTTAGTTTGAAATCTTATTTTAAGTATCTCTAGATGATATTTCTTAGACTGGTTATACTGTTGTTATTCTAATCTAATCAGGATTTTTAAAGGTTGCCAAATATTCGAAATTAATAACATGCTTTAAAAGAAAAGTTATCCAATTTATCAAGGAAATTTTGTTCCTCAATTTTCATAAGCTCTGAAAATTCTGTATAGTTTGAATAGTATTTTTGTGGGATATTAAATTTTAAATTTTGAATACGAATTTGTGGTGATCTTTCTGTTGAATCTAAACCTACACCATCTAAAAGTATTAGTTCTTCTGTTGTCTTAGTTATATTCATCTCTTTTTGCGGATGAATGAAAAATCCTGTATTTCTGTTGAATCTAAACATATAAGATAACAATTGGTGATAATCTGAGGATTTTATATTCTTTTCAGGTTTGTACTTAGCATCTGCTACGATATTATCATATTGTTTAGTTCCAATAAAATCAGGGTATATAGGTTTTTTATAAATATCGTTTTGATTTCTAAAAAGGTATTGCTTAAGAGAACCGGTTCTATTCTGAGGATGTATAAATTTGTCATCAAGTAGAAGTGCAACGTACTCTTCCCATAGCCAAGATATATCAAAAAGTATTCCATATTTTAAATTTTTACTGTTAAAAGGTGTATGTTTTTTGTTAGATAAAATAAGCAGACAAATTTTTTGAAGAAAGCGATATTCATGAAAATAAGCATGAGAAATGACTTTATTCATATTCCTGTGGATAACCTTTTGCTTATTCGATTTAGAATAAGTGGATGTATAATATATAATTTCATCGATATTTTTTTTAGTTTGAGGATTATCCTGCATACGTTTAGTGATTGAAACATCTTCATTTTTAAGATGTTCAATAGTATGTCGAATTAGTTGTGTTACATCATTATCGAAGGAAATCTCGCGTGTAGAATATGAAAAATTTTCTTGGAATGGAATATTTTGTTTCAGATGGCGATTAACGTCTATCGAACCTCTAATATTTTTATCATTATAGCTTACTCGAACATATTCCTTGTAAATCCCTTTTCTCATCGCATCGTCTAGATAAATTAGAAAAATATATTCCAAAAGGGAATACACAGCTGAATCGTAGCTTATGCCAGAGTGTAATCCAATCACCTTATAACCTAGAACTTTTTCTAATAGATAATATGTAAAAAAATCATCATTTTCAGAACTAAATCTTGATTTTAAGGAAATCAGTTCATCTTCAATTCCAAGGATACCTAAAACATTTCCTGAGAAAATTTTACCGTCAACTGATTCAAATATTTTTGATGATGTATCTAAAGAGCTTGTACTGTTAAAGTTAGAATCAATTAATAGGATTGAATTATCGAAGACTAATTTTTTTAAAGTTCTATTCATCAAGTTTTTATGGATTTTAGGATGATTTGAAATGAAATCAGATTCAGAGCCGAGAAAAGAATTATCTTTGTATATCATAATTCAAAGCCTCTGAATCAATTTCAAAGTAACTCTTTCTAATCATTTCAATCTGTTCGTCCTCATTGTATGTACCTCGTAAGTACTCTCTAAAGAGTGGTTCAAGGTAGTCGTTCCAAAGGTCGGAAAATGATCCATTCAGTTCATTCAGTTTTAAGAAATAACTGGCTCCAATATGATAGTTGCTATTCAAATCAGGGAATGCGTCGCTGGTTATAAGAGTATTAATCAATTCCATTTTTCTTGTCGCGTCTTCAATTATCGTCTCTGATAAAAGAGGGTTACCATCATCTGACACAGCATTTTCTAGTATTGATGTACTTTCAGCTGCAGATATTTTGATAAATCTAAACCTTCTTCGCATTGCGAAATCAAATGTATCGACTGATCTATCAATATCATTCATCGTACCAATAATGAAAACATTTTCTGGGACATAGAATAGAGGCGCGCTTTCTTTATGAAGATTAGAATATTGAGTTTTTACCGAACCTTTTATTCCGCGATAACCAGGATCGATACTGAAAAATAATTCACCAAAAATTTTGGATATTTCACCTCTGTTTATTTCGTCAATAATAAAAACGAATTTTTGTGTTGATAATTTCTCTGTGTTTAGCTGATCAAAGTATTTTTTCAAATAATTCATTGGGGTAATAAGAAATTGTCCAAAATCATACTTTTTATCGAGTTTCTTCAATTCATCGATATTATCGTATATTTCCTCAAGAGAATTATATCTAGGAAAAACCTCCATTTTTTTACCTGTATATGATTTTAAACCTAGCAGTTGTTCAAATATATAAAAATAATTATCGTGTTCATTTTTTCCTAATTCGAGTAAGTATTTTTTTAGTCCATCTAAGGTTGGTACTTGGTGAAGTGACTGACGTGCTTTCTCACAAAATTGTTTAAATATTCCGTCTTCCAGTTGGAACGTCATATCGTTATCTTTATAATATGGTCTTAATCCCTCTACAAAATCTATATAATCATAACTTGGATGGAATTGAACGAATTCTATACATGTTTTTTCGAAATCATTAAGTTCAAATGTATTTCTTGTTCTGCCGCTACTAACGATATAAGATGCAACTTCTTTTGCTAAGTATGTTTTGCCGGTACCAGGAGAACCTGTAAAAATAATATTTTTCGAAGATTCTAATTTATTAACTTTGTCGATAAAAAAATCATCTGAAGAAGTATAACTGGAATTATCACTAACTACACTTTGTGAATCCTCATTTTGTGTAACTGATATTATGAATGCATCACCCTTTGAACCAAATTGTTTTATGAAATTTTGAGCAAGCCATAGGGAATCAAATAATCCAGCATTATAAAAGTAAAATTTAGCATTAGCTGTAGAGGGATAGGCGTTTCCTACGTACATATCTGCTACATAGTCTTTTGATGGCTTTTTTCCGCTATTATTACTGTTGCCCCATTCATGAGATAATTCCTCTTTGTTATTCCATAATCCTATTTTGTTTCCGGTTGCATCTGTTACTAAATTTCTACGGTCCGTTTCAGTTAGTGAATCTAATTCTTTTTCAAAGACCTGTATGGCGAGTCTAGCAAGAACTAATCCGCTACGTTTTCGTTCGATAGGTTGGAAATCTCTCTCAATCGTTGTATTATCTTCTTTAACAAATTTTGCAGATTCAAGTTTCAGATATGTTGAAGATTGAGGTCCGGATTTTGCTATATAATCCCAGCTAAATTCAAAATTTGGTATGTCTGTAGTAATTGAGTCGCCAGTCACTCTTATATTTTTAAATGTTTTCATTGAATGCCTCCATTTTTATATTGTTATTTTTATTATAACTGTAAAAAATATAAATTCTATTTAATTAACATGAGTTAATATCTCCTTGACCAATTTATTACCTTATTTTCCCTGCTTAAAAGTTTTTTAATATGTGGTAGTTTATCGAATTTCTATATATAAAACGAAGTTAAGTGTTTGTACTTTAAGTTAAAAAAGCACTATCTGCATTAGATAGCGCTTTTTTAAAAAATACTTAATTTATTCGTTACACAATTCAATTATTGATGTTTCTAATCGAGAGATTATTCCTGTTACCAAAGCATTCCCCATCATAAAATATCTTGCGTTTTTGGGCATACCGCTGTTTGTCCAATTTGGTGGAAACATATTTAGACATTCTGCTTCGACTTCAGTTATTTTTCTATATGGATACTTAGCGTTACCTGAATCGATTATATGAGAGCTTCTATTTAGAGTATTCTCACTTGTTAGCATTGTCCTACCAGGTTTTTCAAGACTATCTGGAAAGCTCATTGTCCCTTCAGAGTATTTATATTCAAACCCTTCCGAAGTAACACGAGTAATTGATTTACTGCCTTTTGATGCCTTCCATTTATCAAGATTACTTGTTATGAGGTAGTCATCATAGTTTTTATGATAAGGTGATGACATCTTTACGACCTCACCTAATGTGAATGCATCTTCGCTTATCTCTTTGATGTCAAAGTTAGTAACCTGATTATTAATCATAATACCAGCGTTTAAAAACTTTCCGTTTGCATAATTATTTGTGATATCAACTTCATCCTCATATACAGATAAATCTTTACTTATTGGCTTTATATCATCACTTATAGGGAAATTTTTATTCAATATCGATTCTTTTAATAAATAATTTTCTATATCATCATTTTTTACTACACTTTTAGCAAGTTTGGTTGAATTATGATAAGCAAAGATGAAGACACGACGGCGTCTTTGCGGCATTCCATATTCGGCGGCATTAATCATACGCCACTCAACGATATACCCTAAATTATTCATACTTCTTAACATGATTGCGAAATCTCGACCACGCTGTGAAGCTGGTGATTTCAATAATCGGTCAACATTTTCGAGTAAAACAAACGGTGGCTTTTTTGCATCCAATATATCTCGGATTTGCCACCACAAGACTCCTTTTTTTCCATTAATTCCCTGTTCCTTCGATACAGATCGAGCGACGGAGTAATCTTGACAAGGAAAACCGCCTACCAATAAATCATGATCCGGGATAGTGGATTTATCTATTGTTGAAATATCTTGGTTCACATGATTCTGATTTGCTCCAAAACGTGTTGAGTAGCAATCAAAGGCATGTTGTACTTTTTTTCCTGGTTCCCATTGGTTAGCCCAAACAAAGTCCCAATTTCCATCCTCAATTGCTCTACCTGTTTTCTCATCGAATGATTCAATATGGTTCAAACCTACTCTGAAACCACCGACACCCGCGAACAATTCTACTACTCTATTTTTCAATCTGATTCCTCCAACTATTCATTAAACTCATTGTTTATATTATAATGGATATACTTAGTCAATTCAATGTATTGACAAACTGAAAGAGGGGATTGGGATGGGGAAATATACAACAGTATCAGCGATTAATAATCGCGCAAAAGAATTAGTAGGGATGCGATTTGTAGATTTAGATCGATACGATCGATTACTAAACACTAAGAATAAAGGGAAGCTTGGTCATATTGTCGAAGAATCGGGTTATGATTACATTATTAATAACTCACAAAAGGCTGATTTTGAAGAAGCAGGCGTGGAATTAAAAGTTACACCCTTTAAAGTTTTAAAGAACAAAAAAAATATATCTGCTAAAGAACGATGTGTTCTAACAATGGTCAATTATATGAATGATCATGAAGTTAAGTTTTATGAGAGTCATTGTTACGATAAACTTAAAAAAATACAATTTATATTTTATGAGGATTCAAAAGAATTAGAAGTGGAAGATTTAAAAATAGATGGACAGTACTTATTCGACTTTGAACAAATAAGCGAAGCAGATAAGGAAGTGATTATAAATGATTATAGTATTATTCAAGATAAAATTAAAAAAGGTGACGCACACTTAATATCAGAAAGTGATACGTTCTACTTAAGTGCTTGTACCAAAGGTGAAACGAGCAAGGATCGTTGTCCGCAAGTAAATAGCATAGAACAGGCAAAGCCACGTGCTTATTCACTAAAAAATTCATATATGACGGAGTTACTAAGAACCAAAGTATTTAATCAAGAAGAATACGAGAGTATTTTAAATAACGATTATAAGACATTAACAATCGAAGAAAAAGTAACTCAATTACTTAAGCCTTATTATGGAATGTCTCTTAGTGAAATCGATAAATATCTACAAGAACCAATTAATCGTAATGCCAAAAATTACTTGAGAAACTATATTAGAAACATGATGAAGGTTAAGACTGATAATCTCAATAACATTGAAGAGTTCAAAAAGTCTGATATTGTAGTAAAAACGATTCGTTTAACTAAAGAGGGTAAAATTAGAGAACATATGTCTTTCCCTGCATTTAAATTTAAAGATTTAAGTGAAGAAACATGGGAATCTTCATTAATCAAAGACTATTTTGAGAGTAAAAAATTTTTATTTATCGTTTTTCAAGAACTTGAAGATTTAAGTCGAGAATATCGATTTGAAGGATCCTTCATATGGGGAATGGACGATAGAATGATTGATAATGAGTTGTTCCGAGTATGGGATAGAACGGTCTCACTATTGAATGATGGCTTAGAAATTATAGATGATGGTAAACGCAGAAAGACAAACCTTCCAGGATCAAGTTTCAATCATGTTGTTCATGTTCGAACACATGCAAAAAATAGAGATGATATAGACTATCTACCTGATGGAAGAGTACTGACGAAGCATTGTTTCTGGTTGGATAAGGATTTAATACTAAAGATTATAGATGAGAATCTAAAAAAATAACCATAATAAAAAAAAGATGAAGCAATTAGTTTCATCTTTTCTATCGTTTATACACCACTTTATTCGCTACTTGCACAAAAATTGTTTCCGCTATCTCGGATTGACCATCCCACATTACGGTGATGATGTTTTCGGTGTTGTCGGGAGCTGTTTGGGTGAAGGTCCATTGTTCATCATTGTCTTTGTAGATTTTAATTTGTTCATCTTGATTTACAAAGTATCCATATTCGGAAAATTTACCCGTAACGTAGGTAATGATGAATGGATGGTTGATTGATGATTTATCTGTGATGAGTGTGGGTGTTTGTTGGGTTGCCTGACATCCAATTAAAACCGCAAACATTAAGAACAGGACTACGATTCGATTACTTTTTTTCATAGATCTCATCCTTTCTGGGGAAAGAATACCATAACAATATGAAAATTAAACATGGGTGTTATGAAATCTATGTGTTCAAATTTGGTAGAGATTGTGATGATAAAACTTATATGAAATTTAGATAAAAGAACGGTGAATATGAACTATATATTCGGTGAAATGTGTTTCTTTTCACGCAACATGATATAATACTTACAAGGAATAGGGGGTTCTTGTATGATACGTATTGTCTTGTGTGATGATGATAATGATGTCATTGAGAAGTATCGGTATTTGATTAAGCGGTATGCGATGTCACGGGGAATTGAAGTTGAGTTAAGTTCATTTTCTCGGGGTGAAGATTTGATTTTTGAGTTAACGGATCATTATGAAGAACCAGATATTATTTTCCTGGATGTTTTTATGGATGAACTTAATGGTGTAGAGGTAGCGAAGCAAATCCGTGCGATGGGTTATAACTCGCAAATTATTTTCCTCACATCTTCATCAGATTTTGTTTTTGATGCCTTTGATGTGGGCTCGTTCAATTATCTCATAAAACAAGATACGGATGATACTCGTTTTCGTACCGTATTAGGACAAGTTTTGACACAAATCGATAAACGATCGGGTGATTTTTTCGATTGTAATTTTGGGGCGGAGTCACGACGGATTCCATTTAAAGATATATCTCACTTCGAAATTTATCGTCGTGTGATGCGTGTACACTTTAATAACGATGAGTATTTTGATTTCTATGAAACGATGGATCGTCTCACGACACGGCTAGCAAGTCGTAATTTTGTGCGTGTACATCGTTCTTATCTCGTTAACTTAAACCATATAGTACTCTTTAAAAACCAGACACTTCGTCTTGAAAATGGGGAAGAGTTGCCGATTGGTAAAGCATATCAAAGTGATGTTAAGCAAAGTTTTAATGAATTTGTAGAAAAAAATTGGGAGTAACGCCATGTTGTATTGGATCTTAGTTATTACTTCCACAATTACCTACTATGTCTATACTTACCTTTCGGTATATTTTATGAGAGACCATGCTGAGATGCGCTCTTATGGAAATATTTCGCTTGGTATATGCATGATTATGAGTTCGATGTTAGTTTTATTTTCACGTCAGTTTGATTTTGAAACGTACATCAGCTATTTATTCATGCTTTTAGTTATGTTTATTAGTTTCAAAATTATTTATAAAATATCTACGACATTGGCTGCATATGCAAGTGTTCGTCATGTTTTCTATTTCTATACAGTACGTGGTTTTGTATTTGGAATGTACTCATTAATTACGGGGATGCCAATTCGTCATATTGCATCGGGAACGATGAGTGATTTGGTGAGTTTTCAGACAACTTGTATTTTCGTTATTATTTTATTTTTGATCTTGCAACGGTATTCGGTTACGACATCACGAATTCAGTCGCTATTTCGTAATACAGATCAGGTATTGTTTGTTACGACGACAAAATTATCCTTAGGGTTTTATTTAACGATTGTGGGTTTTGGTAGTCGTTATACGGCAAATGACCAATGGTTTACACTTATGTACCTCTTTACTTGTGTTGTGGTTATGGGGGTTGCTGCGATTGTGGTGGCAAATTCCGTAAGGTCGTGTGAAGCATTGGAATATGAAAAACAAACCGTGGCACTTCAAAAACAATTGGATATGCAGGTGAAGCACTATAAGTCGTATCAAGTGTATACCCAATCGTTTCGTGAGTTTCGTCATGATTATAAAAATACACTTTCGACCATTAATGCGTTACTTAGAAAAAATGACTATGAAACAGCCATTCATATTTTAGATGAGATGGGAGTACAGATGTCCGATGGTTTAACTACGCATCCTACATATTCAAATGATGGTCTGTTGGATGCGATTATGCAAGAATTTGCGAACACCTGTATTAATGATGGTGTTACGTTTGAATGTATGCTCTATTGGGATCATACGATTGCATTATCAGAGCTTGAGGTTGTTCGTATCTTTACCAATCTTTTAAAAAATGCCCATGAAGCGACCATGCTTTTACCGAAAGAACAACGCTTTATTACGGTTAAATCAAAACTTCGTGATCACTGGATTGATGTCATGATTTCCAATCGTTTTGATGGAAACTACCATGAAGATTTGGAAAGTACAAAAACAACGGATAAAGGATCTCGTGGTCTTGGGTTTAAAATTGTTCGTCAGACTATCGAACAACTTGGTGGGGTTACAAATTGGTCAGTTGATGACAATGTATTTAAAGTTGTTATGAATTTCCCTCGTGAACATCCAGTAGAATCATAAAAAAAACACTTCGAGATGAGGTGTTTTTTATTGGTTATGACCAAAACTGCTTATATGAGCTTTCGGATTTCTTTTTTCAAGGTCTGTTTGAAGCAGGACATTGGCTCGTTTTATGGCATGATGTCCAAATCGATCACGAATGCTGTCTAAGGTTTCATCAATTGCTGATTCGGGTTGATCAAAGAGGGATAGTTGAATGGGTTGGGTGGTTGAAACAAGATCGCTGAGTGTAATAGTGATACTTCGTAAAGGTTGTTTTTGGTCCCAATAACGTTCGATGAGGAAGAGTGATTCATTAACAATTTGATCGACCGTGTTTGTAGGTTGATTCAGTTTTTTTTGTCTTGAAATGGTTTCAAGTTTGTTATTACGAATGCTTATTCGTAGGACACTTCCTTTTTTTTCGATGTTACGACACCGGCTTGAAACAGACTCCGCGAGTACAAATAAAACGCGACGAACCTCTTCGATTGAAACAAGATCTTGTGGGGTGGTCATGCCATTACCTACTGATTTCGCAGGATCGCTGTAAGGATTTACTTCTGAAGTATCTTCACCATTCGCAAAAGACTTTAGTAAACTCCCCATTTTCCCAAGATGCGTATGTAACTGATTTTCATCCGAACATGCAAGATCACCAATGGTACGAATGCCCATTTTATTTAAACTCTTTTGGGTGCTGGGGCCTACGTAGAGTAAATCCTGTACGGGAAGTGGCCAAATCATGGATTTCACATGAGATTCCATGAGAATTGTTAGCCCATCGGGTTTATTCAAATCGGAGCCAAGTTTCGCAAAAATTTTATTAAAACTCATACCAATTGAAACCGTTAAGCCAATTTCTGCTTTAATGCGTCTTCGTATTTCTGTTGCGATATCTCCGGGTTTTCCAAAAAGTAAAAGCGAATCTGAAATATCAACCCATGCTTCATCAATACCGAACGATTCAACTTTATCCGTATATTCGCGATAGATGTCTTTAACTTGATTGCTTACCATAAGATAATCATCGAATGAAGGGGGGACAATCACAAGTCCAGGGCATTTACGGCGCGCTTCATTTAGGGTCTCTGCTGTTTTCACGCCTTTAGCTTTTGCTAATGGGTTTCGTGCTAAGACGATACCGTGTCGCTTTGCTTCATCACCACCAACACACATGGGAACAGCAGCTAAGGAAGGATTTTTCATTATTTCAATTTGCGCAAAACAGTAGTCAATATCACAATGAAGAATGTAGCGTTGTTTCATAGAATCACCTCAATAGACTCAGTATAGGTTAAAATGTTGCGTAAATCAATCGATATTCGCAACATTTTAAATGAAGTTGTTTGAGTATTGCATTTTGCGTATAATAACAATAAGAGGTGAGATTATGACATTACAAGAGCTGGTTTCGATTTTTAGAGCGCGGCATCATTTATCGTTAGAAGAAGTTGGAGACGCGGTAGGGGTTAGTAAATCTACAGTGTCTCGATGGGAAGCGGGCATTATCAAAAAGATATCTTTAGAGAAGCAAGAACGCTTGTCGGATCTCTTTAAGATTAATGTTCCTGATTATTTGGATTATCACTTTTTTAAGCCGGTTCTCGGTGTCGTAAGAGCGGGATATGATTTATTAGCGCATCAAGATATCATTGCTTATGAAGAAGTTTCAAAACGAGAGTATGATCAAGGGGATTATTTTTTGAAGGTTGTGGGGGATTCCATGACGGGATCACGGATTTATGATGGAGATTTAATCTACGTAAAAAAAACGCAAGAAATCGTCTCTGGTGATATCGCTGTTGTTTTAATTCAGGGCGATGAAGTGACGGTCAAGCGTGTTATTTTAAAAGATGATTTGATGATTCTCGAGGCTACAAACCCAGACTATCCGACACGTTATTATAATGCGGAAGAAGTGATGATGTTACCTGTTGAAGTTATTGGGAAGGTTTTAAATGTTCGTGTTGATTTTTAGAAGTAATCCTTTTTACGTAGAAAGATGACGACCCCAAGGGTTAGGAAAAAACTAATCATAAAAACAATCAACAGAGCATGCGGGTGATCTTGAAAAGGCAAGTCGATATTCATACCATAAAAGCTAGTGATGAATGTTGGTACCGAGAGTACGAGCGTAATCGATGTGAGCGTCTGCATAATTTTATTTAATCGATTTGAAAATAGAGATTCTGATACATCCACAATCGAATTAATAATTTGTTGATACATCTCAATATTTTGAACTAATTGATTGACTTCAATTCGAATGTTTGTGTATTCAGAAGAAAGTTCGGATTGCCATAGTGCTTCGGGTTTTGCATCGACGATATAGTTCGTAACATCACCAATTGCATTAATAGCAGTTTGATATCGGATTAACTTACGACTTAAACTGAAGAGTGCTTTGATGTTTGCTTTCGTAACAAGATTCTCCATCGACTCTTCATATTCCGAAAGTTTGGCGTTAATAACTTGGACCATGACTTCGTAGTTTTTAAGCGTATGCAAGAGAAGGTCTGTTAAGGAAGTATTTCGAACATCTGACGAAAAAGATACGGACTCATGACAATAGAGATTAAAGTCCAAACCAGTTTGTTCAATACAGATGGGTTGAATGTTCTCAGGGGAACTAGGGTAGTTGAGAATAATATAGAAATTACCATTAAGGAGTCGTATATGTGCAAGCTCTGCTTTATCCGTTAAGGATTGACGGATGTATTCAGGGAGCGAAAGTGTGTGAGCGTCTTGATAGATTATAAGATTCATGGTGAATCCTCCTTTATGTGTATTATACCATGAGCGGAGAATTTCAAATTAAGAAAACCTTAAACAAGATTCGTGTATAATAGATTTAATTGGAGGATGTGTATGTATAAAATCATGATCATAGAAGATAACGATACGATTCGTAATGAATTGAGCAGTTTCTTAAAAAAGAACGGGTATGAGACGTCCCTCATCACTGATTTCAAAAACGTCATGGAGACGTTTAAACAAGAAGTCGTCGACTGTGTGCTTTTGGATTTATCACTTCCAGAAGTTGAAGGTCACTATCTTGCGAAAGAAATTCGTAAAATAAGTGCTGTTCCGATTATTGTAGTGACAAGTCGAAACAGTACCATGGATGAACTGATGTCGATGAACTTAGGAGCGGATGATTTTATTACTAAACCGTATAATTTACAAATCTTATTGGCTCGATTACAATCTGTTTTACGACGTGCTTATGAAAAAAATGATACTGCAGTAACGGTGCTTAGAGGTGTTGAGTTGGATACGCCCCGTGGGATGGTTCGCTATATGGGACAAGAACAAGAACTTACGAAAAATGAATTGCGTATTCTTTCGTTTTTGATTGCGAATAAGGGAAGTATTGTTTCGCGTCAAGACCTAATGCAGTACTTATGGAATACGGATTGGTTTGTGGATGATAATACTTTAACTGTAAATATTAATCGCTTACGCAAAAAACTTGAGGAAATTGGAATTGTGGACTTTATTGAAACTAAGCGTGGAATGGGTTATACAATTCATGAAAACTAAAGATTTTTTAGCAGATAAAGCATATCTTTTGATACTTGTTGGGGTTTTGGAAGGCGTTGTTTTGTTTTTCCTTACAGCAGTGGGTGTTCAACATGAAATTGTTTGGATTGTAATGTTTCTTCTTGCTTTGGTGTTGGTGGTTGTGTTGGTGGTTGAGTTTTCACGCCGAAAGCGATTTTATAATGAACTGTTGATGAATTTAGAAGGTTTGGATCAAAAGTATCTTCTGACGGAAATGATTCCGGAGGGTAATTTTTTGGATGCGACGCTTTGGATTGAAGTGATGGAAGAATTAAACAAGTCTATGGCTGATCGTGTCAGTGATTATAAGCGTCGCCAAGAAGACTATAAAGAATATATCGAACTTTGGATTCATGAAGTTAAAACACCTCTATCGGGGGCGAAATTAATTGCATCCAACCATTCGAGTGCGGAAATGAATTTGTTGATGCAAGAGATGAGTCATGTGGAGAATTACCTTGAACAAGTGCTTTTTTATGCACGATCGAGTTCACTTGAAAAAGATTATATGATTCAAGCACTTAATTTGAATACACACATTCGTAATGTGATTAAAGAACTGGCTCCCATCTTCATACAACGAATGATACACATTGAAATGGATGTAACAGAAGCAAATGTTTACAGTGATCCGAAGTGGCTTGAATTTATGATTAAACAAGTACTATCCAATTCTCTAAAGTATGTCGATGCAGGAAAAGGAATCGTTAATGTATCAACGACAATTCAAGAACATTCAATTTCACTTATAATCTGTGATAATGGTCCAGGAATACCCGTTGGTGACTTAGAGCGTGTCTTCGAACGTGGATTTACGGGTGAGCGTGGTCGTCAAAATAAACAAGCGACGGGTATGGGCTTGTATCTTGTGAAAACATTAAGTACTAAACTCAATTTGGACGTAAAAATTGAAAGTCATGAGGGAACCTGTGTAACTTTTGTATTCCCAAAATCACAAATGATGTTTAAGTAACCTCGAGAACGAGGTTTTTTTATTCAGATACACTATAATAAAAGTAAGTGACAATAATGTTATAAAACTGTAATGATAATGAATGGTAGGTCCATCGCAAATTCTTTAAACTAAATGTAGGAGGTTGATTATGACAACAATACTAGATGTAAACAATATTGAAAAATACTACGGTAAAAAAGGAAATATTACCAAGGCACTTGATGGTGTCTCATTCACAATTGAAAAAGGGGAGTTTGTAGGGATTATGGGACCCTCGGGTTCAGGAAAAACAACGCTTCTTAATTGTATTTCCACCATTGATTCGGTGACAAGTGGTACCATTGGGGTTAATGGTCAAAATATTACGAAACTCAAGAAAGATCACTTACAACGATTCCGTCGTGAGCAACTTGGTTTTATCTTCCAAGATTTTAATTTACTGGATACACTGACTGCATATGAAAACATCGCTTTAGCACTCACAATTCAAAATATAAACCATAAAGAAATTGATCAACGCATTCAAAGTGTTGCGCGTCTTTTAGATATCGAAGAGGTTCTTCAAAAATTTCCCTATCAAATGTCAGGTGGACAACAACAACGTGTCGCTTCGGCACGAGCATTAATCACTAACCCAAGTCTTGTTTTAGCGGATGAACCTACAGGAGCATTAGACTCAAAATCAAGTCGTATGTTGCTTGAGAAACTTCAAGAATTAAACGAACAAGAACAAGCGACGATCATGATGGTAACCCATGATGCCTTCAGTGCAAGTTATGCGAAACGTATTCTTTTCATCAAAGACGGAAAAATCTTTAATGAATTGGTACGAGGAAATGATAGTCGTAAAGTATTTTTTGATAAGATTATTGACGTTGTAACCTTACTTGGAGGCGATTCCGCCAATGTACTCTAAACTCGCGCTTCGTAATGTTAAGAAGAGCTATCGAGATTTCTTTATCTATTTCATTACTTTAACCTTCTCGGTATCTCTTTTCTACGTTTTTTCTTCCTTTGGAGCACAAGCTTCGATTATGAATTTAAGTACATCGCAAGGATCGATGGTTGAAGCATTAATTCGTATTATGAATGCGATGTCGATTGTTGTTGCGGTTGTGTTTGCCTTCCTAATTCTTTACGCGAATCATTTTTTAATTAAGCGTCGTCATCAGGAATTGGGTGTCTATACTTTATTAGGTATGCCCAAACGTTATATATCTCGCATACTCATCTATGAAACGCTTTATATCGGTGTGTTCTCATTAGGATCAGGATTACTCTTGGGTCTTGCCTTATCACAAATTACAACGCTTTTGAGTGCTAAGGTCTTAAGTGTTTCAACACAATATCATTTTGTATTTTCCATGTCCGCCACGTTTAAAACAATTTTATGCTTTATGATGATTTTTATCGTTGTAATGATTTTTAACGGCGTGATTTTGAATAAGTACAAGTTAATCGATCTTCTACGTTCGAATCGTCAAAATGAGACGCTTAAAGTGCGCAAAACCTGGATGAGTGTTGTAATCTTTATCCTTGCATGTGTGCTTATTGGATATGCTTACAAACTTGCATTAAAACCTTTAGAACTGATTCGTTTGCTTCCCTTAGTCCTTGTGACGGGAGCGTTGGGAACCTTTATGTTGTTCCTTTCTTTTTCTGGGTTTATGCTTAAGTTTATGCAGATAAATCAAAAACGCTACAACAAGGGTTTAAACAGTTTTGTTTTTCGTCAGGTAAGTGCGAAAATTAGTTCGACATACAAAATGATGGCAGTAATTACCCTCATGCTCTTGATCGCAATCGGTGCCCTTGCGACTGCATTCAATTTAAATTATGTTCTCGGCAATGAAGTTGAGAAAGCAACTGGATATGATGTCAGTGTTCTTGTTTCGGGATCTGAAGGTCAAGATTACTCAAGTTTATTTGAAGATGTTGTGGGGATTAAAAATCATGTCATTGCATCGATTTACGATCTTGGACTCGAAGCAGAGGCTATGGGAATGCATGAAGATATCTATCGTAATCAACGCATTCTCTTTATGACACAGTCTGATTTTAATGCATTACGGATGCATGAAGGATTTGAACCAATTGATCTATCTGGACAAGAAATCTTTTTCCAAAAAGCGCCAACGGCTGGTTTACAAAACACCGACTTAATGAAATTAAAATCGATTGAAGTGCTTGGTGAATCGTTCAATCTTCAAGCAAATCATGATGTTAAACCTGTAAGAGTTGCGAATGGATCCATGGTTCATGGTGCACTTTTTGTAGTAAATGATTCCTACCTTCCAACTTTGAAATCACAGATGATCTCAAACGATGCGTGGAATCAAAATACATTTGTGTATAACATCGATGTTGATGGAGCACAGGATGTACTTGTTTCTACGATTCAAGACAGTCTAGAAGGAAAATCTTTGGGATTGTATCATTCCATCATAAGTTCTGATGAAGTCAAAGAATCCATGAATGGAACAGAACTATTATTTACTTATGTTGGACTTTACTTAGGACTTGTCTTCTTGTTGAGTAGTGTGGTTGTCTTGGCCCTCCAACAACTTTCAGAAGCCAGTGATAACCAAGCACGTTATCGTGTACTTTCAAAACTTGGAGCAGATTCCAAACTCATTAAAAACTCTATTCTTAAACAAATTTCAATTTACTTCTTTTTACCGCTTATCATTGCGTTAATACACGCCTATGTTGGTATTAAGGCGATGAATGTAAACTTAAACCTTGCAGGTCTTGCCCCCGATACCATGATGCCTGCAATACTCACAACAAGTGCAATAATCATAATGTACCTTATTTATTTCATTATTACCTATTTCTCAAGTAAAGCAATTATTCTTGAAGATTAAACACACCGAAAGGTGTGTTTTTTTAATATGACATTGTTGTAAGTTTAGTGTAAGAAGATTCGATGGTTCAAAATTTCGATTCAATCTATACTAAATACAACAAGGAGAATATATATGAAAACACACTTAAAAAATATGATAAGAAGTTATGAAATCAGAAATGATAAACGAAGAGTACACGATGAAAAGATGCATAACAAACCCATGCTTTCCGAAATGAGTGCAGAGGAACAAGCAATCGGACAAGCTTTATCAAGTTTTGTGATTACAACGATTATTACGTTATAAAGGAGACCTCTATGTATTTAAAAATAGCACTTAGAAATGTTAAGAAAAGTTACAAAGACTACTCTGTATATTTTATAACGCTCACCTTCTCGGTAGCCTTATTCTATATATTTGGTTCGTTTGAACAACAATCATCTATTTTAAAAATGACATCGGGCCAAGGTCAAGCTGTTCAAGCATTGGTGACCACCATGAACGTGATGTCGGCAATCATTTCAGTCGTTTTTGCATTTTTAATTCTTTATGCAAATCAGTTTCTCATTCGACGTCGTCAAAAAGAACTGGGCCTGTATACATTACTCGGAATGCCTAAAAAAACAATTTCTAAAATTTTAACGTATGAAACACTTTTTATTGGTGTTATCTCATTATTATCAGGATTGATTCTAGGATATGTTGGGTCACAGCTTACCGCGATCGCGAGTGCGCGACTTTTGAAGGCAAATGTAAACTATCATTTTATTTTTTCTATTAAAGCAACAATTAAAACAATCCTGAGCTTTTCCGCAATCTTTATTATTGTTTTATTATTCAATGGTAAAGTAGTTCGAAAACACAAAGTTATTGAGCTGTTTCAAGCAGAACGCGTAAATGAAACCACCGAAAACAAACATCCGATAATACTATTTATCATCGGTATCGTGCTTCTCGTTCTTGCATATAAGTGGGCATTAGTACCCATTCATCTCGTACTATTCATGCCCTTTATAATTGCTTTGGGTTCATTCGCTACTTTTATCATTTTTAAAGCACTTTCTGGATTTATGCTTAAGTTTATGCAGATGAATCTACGTATCTATTTTAAGAATTTAAACGTATTTGTATTTCGACAAGTTGCCTCAAAAGTGAATACCACCTACAAAATGATGGCGGTGGTTAGTCTCTTACTTCTGTTTGGTATTGCAACACTTGCGACAGGATTTAATCTAAATTCGGTTATGGATGAACAGGTAAAGCGTAATACGCCTTTTGATTACACTTTGATGATTCCATATTCAACAAGCAATCGTGATCGTGACGTTGAGACATTTCTCGGTCAACAAAAAGCCGACGCTTTGGTATCCATGAACATCTATAATTCAGAATATACGGTGGAAGCTTTACAAAATATCGTTGAGGTTGGTAAAAATGAACAAACACCGCGTCTTTATTTAGCGGATCTTAATGACTATAATACAATGCGTGAACTTCATGGCTTACCTACGATTGCTCTTAAGAATCAAGCAGTCTATCCTTATGGTTTAAAACATAATTACAAAGATTATAAATCAAACACGAGATTAATCAGCTTAGGGAATGAAGTTTTGGATGTGATTGACGATCAAAACATTACGGATATGAGTGTAAGAAATGGCGACTTCAATGATATTATCTTGTTTATGAGTACAGAAACACTACAGAAAATACAATCAGCTCAAACAAACCCGGTTACGATGACTACAATTTATAATATCAATGCAGATCAGAGTACAGTGGTTCAAACATCAATTGAACAGAAACTTTTGGAACTTGGGTATGATCAAAATGATATCATAAGCGTTAGTTCGGAAGAACTTTCTGAGATGTTATTGGGGATTGAATTGGTATTTACCTTTATGGGACTTTACCTGGGTGTTGTCTTTTTGATCAGTAGTGGTGTTATTCTTGCCCTCCAACAACTTTCAGAGGCGAACGATAATCAGGCGCGCTACAGAGTTCTTTCCAAACTGGGTACTGATTCCAAGATGATAAATCAATCAATCTTTAAACAAGTTGCACTATACTTTTTTATACCACTCTTACTGGCAGCAATTCATGCTTGGGTGGGCATTCGCGCTGTGAATGTAAACTTAGACTTAGCAGGGTTAAAAGCAAGTAGTATTGTCCCTACATGCTTAACATGTTTTGGGGTAATGGCAATTTATTTAATCTACTTTAGCGCAACCTATTTTGGAAGTAAGTCAATTATTAAAGGAAACTAGAGAAATCATCTAGTTTTTTTTATAGAATGTTGTATTATAGTTGTAGTATAAAAGGAGCTTTCCATGAATTTATTTATAAGAGAAGATATTCGTACAAATAGTCTTGATGATCCAGAGTTTGAACAAAAACTTGCTTCAATGTGGGAGCGGTTTAACACATCATTACCACATTATGATGCAGCAAAATATGCAGTTTACACGGATTACAAGACAGACTATAAAGGATTGTATTCACTTGGACTTGCGACAGAATATGAACAAACGAGTGAATTATTGGTTGTGGATGATCGCAATGATTATCAAGTGTTTCCTGTTGATATAACAGATGATTTCGGTATTCTGAATACGTGGAAATTAATTTGGTCGTTGGAGACATCAGGGAAATTAAACCGTGCTTATACAATTGATTTTGAAAAATATTATGAGGATGGTCGTATTGATATTTTTATCGCCGTAGAATAACATTTATGTTATTCTTTTTTATTACGAGAATGTAAGGTGGTTGATTACCAAAGTGTGATAAAATACGATAAAGGAGTTGCATCGATGATTATTAAAATGGCATTCAAAAATGTACGAAAGAGTTATAAAGATTACACCGTGTACTTTGTGACATTGGCGTTTTCGGTAGCTCTATTTTATATTTTTGGATCGTTTGAAGATCAAGCTGTAATCTTGGAACTCACAAATCAAATGGGACGTACCTTTAAACTTGTATCAGAGGCTTTAAATGTCATTTCAGTTATAGTTGTGGTGATATTCGCGTTTCTTATTGTGTACGCAAATAATTTTATTATTGGAAGACGTAAACAAGAGTTTGGACTCTATATGCTTTTAGGAATGTCTCGTTTTAAAATGTCGTTAATACTTATGGCGGAAACATTTTTGATTGGGCTTGCTGCTCTTTTTATGGGTCTTTTCACTGGTTATATTTTATCGCAGATTACAGGGGTGATGATGGGAACGATATTGGCTGTTCCCATTCATTATCAGTTTATCTTTTCGATCAATGGTGCGCGGCGAACTATTTATTGTTTTAGTGGTATTTTCATACTTATTATGTTTTTGAATCAGCGGAAATTACATAAAATTACGTTAAATGATTTGTTTAATGCTCATAGAACACAAGAAATGATGCCAAAGGGTTCTGTGGGATGGACCTTATTTCAGTTAATCAGTGCGCTAGCTATCTTAATTTTTGATTATTTGTGGGTGCTTAAAGCAGGTCAACTGATTTTATTTATGCCAATTATAGTAGGGATAGGAATCTTTGCGACGATACTTTTATTTAAATCTTTGGCGGGATTTGTGGAGCGTATTGTACGTCTAGGGCGTGCACGATACTACACAAACTTAAACATGTTCGTCATTCGTCAAGTTTCGAATAAAATTCGTTCGACTTATCGTGTGATGGCGGTAGTGTCGATTACCTTGTTGTTTGGAATCACAATCTTAGCCACAGGATTAAATCTCAATAAACGAATTTCAATTTCCACGGAAGAAACCGTCCCTTATGACCTAACATTCACTTATATGTATGATGATTTAGGCGTTTCAAAAAATTATAAAGATGATTTGGGTTTGGATGAATATTTTGAAGAAGGATTTCAAGTTAACCTCTATCGCTCCGAGTCATTTAGCACAGATATACTCGTGCAGTCAGGGGATATAGAGGAGGATATAGAACCATTAAGAGAACCCTTAGCACTTGTCACACTTAGTGACTACAATAAAGTCCGTACCTTTCATAAGAAACCGGTACTCAAGCTCGATCAGAATCAACTTTACTTTCAACCGGATTACAACAGCCTTGTTACGATGCGCACACCTTTGGTCGATGTCCTTGATTATCGCAAACCATTAATTTTTGATAATCAAGAATTTCTATTACAACCTTATGATAAAGAAAATTTTGTAATCATTTCCAATCAATCGAATGGATACCCGATCTTGGTGGTTAATGATCAAGACTTCAATCATATAAAGGTCACTTGGCCTGACGTTTTTATCAAAACGATTCTGAGTGCTAATCTCTTGAATTCGTCAGAGGCAGAGATTGAAAGGATTATAGAACAAGTAAATCTAAAACAAAAGGATGATCCAACAGAGTACTATGCTACCGATATTCTTTCCAGATATAATTCAGGACTTACGGGAATGGGTACTGAAATTATCATTGCCGCTGTGGGACTATATGTTGGGATGGTACTCTTAATCGTAAGTCTTGTTATCTTAGCGCTCCAACAATTATCAGAAGCCAGTGATAACCAGGCACGCTATGAAACTCTTCGGAAGATTGGGGTTTCATCAAACATGATAAATCGTGCTCTTCTAAAACAAACAGCTTTATATTTCTTTATGCCACTGGGTGTCGCCTTAGTTCATACAGTTGTTGGATTGATTGCGGTAGAGCGAAATTTAAATCTAATCAACTTAGGTTATCCATCGAATGTATTAAGCATTTCAACGGTCGCGATTGTTTTTCTGTTTTATCTGATTTATTTTGTAATAACCTATATGAATAGTAAACGAATCATTCGACCTCATCGTAATTAAAAAAACATATTCAATTAGAATATGTTTTTTCTTTTAAAGCAGTATGCTTTTCAATATATGGATAGAAGTGTTCAAGTTGAAGCATCTCAATAAATAGGTCTACGCCGGATTCGAAGAAATCCCTAAGAACGGGATTATCATTGTTATATTTTACCATCATAAGATCTTTTGGATTCAGTAATTCATTACTGATATCATATCGAAGTTGAGCAATTAATATCGATGTAAGTGCGTTTGTTTCATAGCGTATCCAATCTATGGTGTAAGTTAAGTCGTCTTGTACGTATTCTGATAAGCAATCATAATAGGTACTCAAAAGATGACTTTCAAAGATTGTTTTTTGAAGGTATATAGTTGTTTGTACGGATTGCTCATCACCATATGCTGTGATAAAAGACATTACACGGTTAAAGATTTCCTGTCCTTCCGGTGTATTGAAGTACGTACCGGGAATGGATTAATCGTAGTTTAAAGCGTAGTAACCTTCTGTTAATTCTTGTAATACAATTCGAAGTTTAGTATCTTTTTCAAGTTTCTTCTCCCGATCAATCTGTTTCTGATGGTTTTCTTTTATTTTCTTTAATTCGGTATCGGCAGATTGTTTTCTACCAAGATACGAACTGATGTATCCAAATAAAGAACTTAGTAAAACACCGGAAAGACTGATGATTGCGACAACAATTTGGTAACTGTCCATTATATTCAAAATATATATCGATTCGGTCATAAACAATCCTCCTATAAAAGCATTATAACGTATATTATTCTAAATCCAATCTTTGATTTTAAAAGTAAAAAAACTCTATAAGCGAACTTATAGAGTTAAATTAATTATTTGGAGCAGGTGAGGGGAATTGAACCCCCGCCTCAACCTTGGCAAGGTCGTGTTCTACCATTGAACTACACCTGCAAATGGCGGTCCAGACGGGAATCGAACCCGCGATCTCCTGCGTGACAGGCAGGCATGTTAACCGCTACACCACTGGACCATTTGCAAACATTAAATTGTACTTGGAGCAGGTGAGGGGAATTGAACCCCCGCCTCAACCTTGGCAAGGTCGTGTTCTACCATTGAACTACACCTGCAAATGGCGGTCCAGACGGGAATCGAACCCGCGATCTCCTGCGTGACAGGCAGGCATGTTAACCGCTACACCACTGGACCATTTGCAAAACGTTAATCCCTTAACGCTCATATATATTACCATAGATAAAATCTTATTCCAAGCCTTTTTTACAACATAAACTAGTTTTTTTTGTTTGGCTCTAAATCAGCTACAGAATGCAACCTTACAGTCAACACAAAGCCTAAAAAATGATGGTAAAAGGAATCTCAATTCAATTAGAAGTCTATTGAATTGAGGGAAGATATAAAAAAAAGAACAATGCTGTTCTTAATAATTAATATTTTGGAGCAGGTGAGGGGAATTGAACCCCCGCCTCAACCTTGGCAAGGTCGTGTTCTACCATTGAACTACACCTGCAAAAAAATGGCGGTCCAGACGGGAATCGAACCCGCGATCTCCTGCGTGACAGGCAGGCATGTTAACCGCTACACCACTGGACCATTTTTTTATATATGAGAAACAAAATAATGGCGGAGATGGGGAGATTTGAACTCCCGCGCCAGTTACCCGACCTATACCCTTAGCAGGGGCACCTCTTCAGCCACTTGAGTACATCTCCAAGTTTGTTTCTTGCTCTCTTCTTTGAGTGCTCATTCATATTATCACAACAATAGGTCTTAGGCAATAGGATTTTATTGTTTTTTTTAATATTTAACATTGTTTAGGGTATAATGTGTCTATGAACAATAAAATTAAACAAAACACCGCGAATATGTTACTTAAAATCACTGTTCTAGTTATTTTGGTAATAATATTTCTTCTATCTGAATTTGCGAAGCCGCAGAGTAATTCAAATATGGAACACGTTACACTTCACAAGTGTATTGATGGGGATACAGCACAACTAAACATTGGTGGTAAAAAAGAGAAAGTCCGTTTTATTGCTGTAGATACGCCAGAGCTGCGTCAAAATGATCAATACAATCCTCAATTTTTTGCAGAGGAAGCGAGCTCATTTACGTGTGAATATTTAAAAAATGCAAAAAAAATCAAACTTGAGTATGATCCCGAAGCTGATAAGTATGATAAATATGGTCGTGTTATTGCCTGGGTATACGTTGATGATACACTTTTACAGGAACTATTAGTTTCCGGAGGATTTGCTAAGGTTAAATATATCTATGGTGATTACCTTCATGTAGATAAATTAAATCGTTTACAGGCAAATGCTAAGAAACAAAAAATGGGTATATGGAAATGATAAAGGTAGACTTTGAATCTTGAAATCTTTAAAATAAACTATAGATGGAGGAAGTTATGATTGAAAAACGTAAAAATTTTATAATTAATATTCTGTATTTTGCAATAAGTTTTAGTCTTGCAGCATTGGTCCTTAAATTTTCAACGAAATACCTGATGCCTTTTATTATTGGTTTTGTGATCGCATTCTTATTGAAGCCGGTTATATCTAAACTCACAAAGAAAATTGGAAATCAAAAGGGTTCTTCATTATTAGTAGTTATTCTTTTCTATATATTATTAGCAGCGGCTATATTTTGGATTTTGGTAGCGGTTATTGCGGGTATTCAAAATTTTGCGAAAGCTGTTCCAAGCTTCTATCAGGCAACACTATCTCCCGCAATTGAATCTGTCATTGTTTGGGTAGAGGGTGCCGTCGTTAATCTTGATCCGGATGTCATTGAGATCATTGAATCTATTGGTCGCTCTATAGTTCAAAGCATTGATGGAATTTTCAAAGGGATTTCAGGTGGAACGATTAATTTCATTACACGACTTATTTCTTCAATTCCAAGTGTTTTGATATCAATATTAATTGCTATTATTTCATCGTTCTTCTTCACGTTGGATTACCAAGGAATTGTTAGCAGTGTAATGGGGATGATTCCTTTAAAACAAAGAACTTTGATCTTGGATATTAAAGATGGGCTGATTTCTGTTCTCGGTAAATATTTAAGAGCCTATGCTAAATTGATGTCGCTGACATTTGTGGAGCTGTCATTTGCGTTCTTTATTCTTGGTATCCATAATCCTATTGGTTTGGCTTTTATGGTTGCGATCATTGACATCCTTCCAGTTCTAGGAACCGGAACGGTTATGATTCCGTGGTTTATTATTGAACTCATCATGGGTAACACTCCATTGGGCATCGGACTCATGATTACTTACATTGTAATCACTGTAATTCGGAATATTTTAGAGCCGAAGATTGTGGGGGATCAAATAGGACTCCACCCACTAGCAACTCTTATCCTTATATATGTAGGACTAAAGATGTTTGGTTTCATCGGTTTATTTGCGCTTCCTATATCTGCAACTATACTAAAAACACTGCACGATGAAGGTAAAATTAATATTTTCCGTAGAGCAGATGAATCGAGCGAAATAGCTTAAGTTAAACATATAATAAATTGAATTGAGAGAGACGTTTCATCGACTCTCTCGATTTTTATATTTTTTTCGTTTAATATGTTGACAAGCACGATTAGTGTGATAAAATGTAAAGGCTTATGAATTAATACTGGGTTTCTTTCGTGGAAACCTAATTAATATGTGAGTTATGGCACACATGGTACTGTGTGCATAGAAATTTAAGAAGGGAGAAAATTAATGCCTACAATTAACCAATTGATTCAAAAAGGTCGTACAAAACGCGTTTACAAATCGAAATCACCGGCATTAGGTCGTAGTTTAAATACGATTAAACGTCAAACAACAAAAGTAAATAGTCCACAAAAACGTGGAGTATGTACACGTGTTGGTACAATGACACCTAAGAAACCTAACTCAGCATTACGTAAATATGCACGTGTTCGTTTGAGTAATGGTATGGAAGTTACGGCTTATATTCCAGGAATCGGACACAACTTACAAGAACATAGTGTTGTTCTTATTCGTGGTGGTCGTGTAAAAGACTTACCTGGGGTTCGTTACCACATCGTTCGTGGAACAATGGACTGTGCTGGTGTAACTGACCGTCGTCAAAGCCGTTCACTATACGGTACAAAAAAACCAAGACAAGAAGATTAATTAACATCAAAAATGAGAGGAGTGAATTAAATGCCTAGAAAAGGACATGTTCCAAAGCGCGACGTAGTTGCTGATCCAATTTATAATTCAAAATTAGTAACACGTTTAATCAACAGAATCATGATTGATGGTAAAAAAGGTTTAGCACAATCAATTCTTTATAACGCTTTTGCAATTATTGAAGAAAAAACAGGTCGCCAACCAATGGAAGTATTTGAGGAAGCTTTAGACAACGTATTACCTGTCTTAGAACTTAAAGCTCGCCGAGTTGGTGGATCAAACATCCAAATCCCTATTGAAGTAACTCAAGAACGTCGATTGACACTTGGACTTCGTTGGATTGTTCAATATTCACGTTCACGTGGAGAAAAAACAATGGAAGAACGCTTAGCTGCTGAAATCATCGATGCATCAAATGGTGTAGGTGCTTCAGTTAAGAAACGTGACGACGTGCATAAAATGGCTGAAGCCAATAAAGCATTCGCACACTACCGTTGGTAAGATTAACGTAGAAAAGGAGACTTACATCTTATGGCAAGAGAATTTTCATTAGATAAAATGCGTAATATCGGTATCATGGCTCACATCGATGCTGGTAAAACAACTACAACAGAACGTATTCTCTATTATACAGGTCGTACACATAAGATCGGGGAAACTCATGATGGTGCTGCAACGATGGACTGGATGGCGCAGGAGCAAGAACGTGGTATTACAATCACATCCGCTGCTACAACTGCTGCTTGGAAGGGCCACCGTGTAAACATTATTGATACTCCTGGTCACGTTGACTTTACTGTTGAGGTTGAACGTTCATTACGTGTTCTTGATGGTGCGGTTACAGTACTTGATGCTAAATCAGGTGTTGAACCTCAAACAGAAACTGTTTGGCGTCAAGCTACAAAATATAACGTACCTCGTATCGTGTTCGTTAATAAAATGGACGCAACCGGTGCAGACTTCTACATGTCAGCAAAAACTATTGTTGATCGTTTAGGAGCTAAATCAGCACCAATCCAAATCCCTATTGGGGTTGAAGACTATTTCGATGGTCTAATTGATATCGTTGAGCAAGAAGCACATATGTTTGCTGACGTATCACAAAAAACAGATGATATTGTTGAAATTCCTGAAGAGTTTAAAGCTCAAGTAGCTGAAGCTCGTGAAGTGTTGTTTGAACAAATCTCTGATTTTGATGAAGACTTTATGATGCTTATCCTTGAAGGTGTTGAACCTACGGTTGAACAAATCAAGACTGCTATCCGTAAAGCTGTAATCAGTGGTGAATTCTTCCCAGTACTTTGTGGTGCTGCTTATAAGAATAAAGGTGTTATCGCGATGCTTGATGCAGTTATCGATTACTTACCTTCACCAGTTGATATTCCAGCTGTAAATGGTACTTTACCAAATGGTGAAGAAGCTGTTCGTGAAGCAAGTGATGAAGCACCATTCTCAGCTTTAGCATTTAAAGTTATGACTGACCCATTTGTTGGACGTCTTACATACTTCCGTGTGTATTCAGGTGTTGCAACATCAGGTGGACCAGTATATAACTCAGTAAAACGTAAACGTGAACGTTTCGGTCGTATCATGCAAATGCATGCTAACCACCGTGAAGAGATCGAAAATGTTTATGCTGGTGAAATCGCTGCTGCTGTTGGTCTTAAAGTTACAGGTACAGGGGATACACTTTGTGATGAAAAGAAAGAAATCATTCTTGAATCAATGGTCTTCCCAGAACCAGTTATCAACGTTGCCGTTGAACCAAAATCAAAAGGTGACCAAGATAAAATGGGACTTGCTTTAGCTAAATTAGCTGAAGAAGATCCAACATTTAAAACATATACTGATGATGAAACAGGACAAACAATCATTGCCGGAATGGGTGAGTTACACTTAGACATTCTTGTTGATCGTATGAAACGTGAATTCAAAGTTGAAGCTAACGTAGGAGCCCCACAAGTTGCTTACCGCGAAACAATTCGCAGTGCAGCTGACTGTGAAGGTAAATTCGTTCGTCAATCTGGTGGTCGTGGACAATATGGACACGTTTGGATCAAATTTGAACCAAATCCAGGTAAAGGTTTTGAATGGGTTGATAAAGTTGTTGGTGGAACAGTTCCTCGTGAATTTATTAAACCAGCACAAGAAGGGCTTACAGCTGCACTTCAAAATGGTTTAATTGCTGGATACCCTGCAATTGATATCAAAGCTACATTATTCGATGGATCATCACATGATGTTGACTCCTCAGAAATGGCTTATAAAATCGCTGCTAGCATGGCTTTCAAAGAAGCTGCTAAAAAATGTAATCCAGTATTGTTAGAACCAATCATGAATGTTGAAATCACAGCACCAAGTGAATACTTGGGAGCAGTTATGGGAGATATCTCAGGACGTCGTGGACAAATTCGTGATCAAGAAGAACGCGGTAACGCAGTTATCGTTAAGGCTTGGGTTCCACTTTCAAACATGTCTGGATATACAACTGACCTTCGTTCATTTACACAAGGTCGCGGTAACTCATCAATGCAATTTGATCACTACGAAGAAGTGCCAAAGAGCATTGCAGAAACAGTTGCTAAAAAGAAAAAATAACCAGTTGATATTTACGTATTGATTTTATATGAAGATTATCTTAATATATAGTTGATAGGCAATATTTTATACATAGGAGGAAAATTGCACATGTCAAAAGAAAAATTTGATCGTTCCAAACCCCATGTTAACGTTGGTACATTAGGACACGTTGACCATGGTAAAACTACATTAACAGCTGCTATTACAAACGTATTAGCTAAAAAAGGTGGCGGGGCTGCTCAAGCTTACGACCAAATCGATAAAGCGCCTGAAGAAAGAGAACGTGGAATCACAATCTCAACTTCACACGTTGAATACGAAACAGAAGCACGTCACTACGCACACGTTGACTGTCCAGGTCACGCTGACTACGTTAAAAACATGATCACAGGTGCTGCACAAATGGATGGTGCTATCTTAGTTGTTTCAGCAACAGATGGTCCAATGCCACAAACTCGTGAGCACATCCTACTTGCAAAACAATTAGGTGTTCCTTACTTCGTAGTATTCTTGAACAAATGCGACATGGTTGATGACGAAGAGTTAATCGACTTAGTTGAAATGGAAGTTCGTGAATTACTATCAGAAAACGATTACGACGGAGATAACTGTCCAGTTATCCGCGGATCAGCTCTTAAAGCATTAGAAGGCGAAGCAGACTGGGAAGAAAAAATTATCGAACTCATGGATGCTATCGATGCTAATGTACCAGAACCAGTTCGTGATACAGACAAACCATTCTTAATGTCAATCGAAGACGTATTTACAATCTCAGGTCGTGGTACAGTTGCTACAGGACGTGTAGAACGTGGAGAATTAAAACTTAACGAAGAAGTTGAAATCGTTGGTATTCACCCTACATCAAAAACTGTTGTAACAGGTATCGAAATGTTCCACAAAATGTTAGATTCAGCTATGGCTGGTGACAACGTTGGAGCACTTCTACGTGGTGTTAACCGTGAGCAAATCGAACGTGGACAAGTTCTTGCTAAACCAGGTTCAGTAACTCCTCACAAAATCTTCAAAGCTCAAGTTTATATCTTAAGCAAAGAAGAAGGTGGACGTCATACTCCATTTGTTAACAACTACCGTCCTCAATTCTACTTCCGTACAACAGACGTAACTGGAACAATTCAATTACCTGAAGGTGTTGATATGGTTATGCCTGGTGACAACGTAGAAATGACTATAGAACTTATCGCTCCAATCGCTGTAGAGCAAGGTACAACATTCTCAATTCGTGAGGGTGGACGTACTGTTGGTGCTGGTAACGTTACAGAAATCGTTAAATAATCTATTTTTAACAAACTAACCTCTACATTGTAGAGGTTTTTTTTATGAGAAATAATAATTTGAGAACTTAAATTATTATTGTTCAATAGTAGCTCTAATTTGTTTTAGATGCGGATCAAATAAAACCATGAAATGCTTGATTTAAAGGCTTCTTATACCGATAAAATAAACAAATAAATATTTTTAAAATAATACTATAAAAGACCTTGAATTTATAGATAGATAGTGTATAATACTAAAGCGACTGCATAGAAGTGCAAGGTTGCCGGCACACTGAATAGCGTTGTCATGGTCAGTGAGAAGCCGGGGAATTTGTACAGAGCAGGTCTATTGGAAATAGACAGTAGAAGGAGGAATTTCCATGGCAAAGAATTTTATTCGTATTCGTCTAAAAGCTTATGAACACCGTACTATTGATAGTGCTGCACAAAAAATTGTTCAAGCTGCTAACGATCACGGCGCACAAAAGGTAGTAGGACCAGTTCCATTACCAACAGAAAAACAAATCGTAACAATCTTACGATCAGTACACGTTAATAAGGATTCTCGTGAACAATTTGAATCAAGAACTCACAAGAGATTGATTGAAATTGTTGGCCCAACGGCAGAAACTATCGACGCATTAAGTCGTTTAGATCTACCAAGCGGTGTTGATATCGAGATCAAACTTTAGTAGAGAGGAGTTATCATGAAAGGATTACTAGGACGTAAATTAGGAATGACACAAGTCTTCACAACTGACGGAAAATTAATTCCAGTTAGTGTTGTCGAAGTATTGCCAAACGTTGTTCTTCAAAAGAAAACAATGGAATCAGACAATTATGAAGCAGTTCAATTAGGTGCCTTCGATGTGAAGGAACAACGTGCAAACAAATCTGAGATTGCTCACGCTGCTAAAGCAAGCACTGCTCCAAAGAAATTTGTTCGTGAAATTGCTGGCTCAGAAATGATGGATTTCGAGGTTGGCGCAGAAATTAAAGCTGATTTATTCAGCGTAGGGGAATATGTTGACGTAACAGGAACATCACGTGGACATGGTTTCCAAGGTTCAATCGTTCGTGCGAACCAAAAAATCGGACCTAAAGCTCACGGTTCAGGATTTCACCGTGGAGTTGGTTCACTTGCAACAGGTGGATTAAACCCTGCTGTAATTAAAAAAGGACGTATTTTACCAGGACAACATGGTGGATACACTACAACAAATCAAAAGTTAGAAGTTATCAAAGTTGATACAGAAAGTAACTATCTATTAATTAAAGGAAACATTCCTGGACCTAAAAAAGGTTTCGTAATTGTTAAATCAACAGTTAAACGCGTTAAATCAAAAGATCCAGTTGAATTAGTTGACTTTGCAGTTAAGGAGGATTCCGAAAATGCCTAAGTTAGATATTTTAAACCTTGAAGGCAAGAGTCTTCGTGAACTTGAGTTAAACGAAGCAGTATTTGGAATTGAACCAAATAATCAAACAATCTTTGAAGCAGTTGTTATGCAACAAGCTTCACTTCGTCAAGGTACACACAAAACTAAGAACCGTACAGAGGTTCGCGGTGGTGGACGTAAACCATGGCGTCAAAAAGGAACAGGTCGTGCTCGTCAAGGGTCAATCCGTTCTCCTCAATGGCGTGGTGGTGGAGTTGTTTTCGGACCTACTCCAAGAAGCTACAAATACAGCCTTAACCGTAAGGTTCGTCGTTTAGCTTTACGTTCAGCATTATCACAAAAAGTTATGGATTCAGAAATGTCAGTAGTTGAAAACCTAACAGTTGAAAACGTTAAGACAAAAGAATTCATCGCAGTGATGGATGCACTTAAATTAAACAAGAAAACTCTATTTGTTGTTTCAGCTGAAGAAAATATTGACAATGCTTACTTATCAATGCGTAACCTATCAAACACAATGATGTTAGATGTTCAAGGTTTAAACGTTTACGATATCGTAAATTGCGATCAAATTGTATTCACTGAAAAAGCAGCTATCGAAGCTGGGGAGGTGCTTGCATAATGAAACGTAACCCTAGAGATATTATTGTTCGTCCAATTATTACTGAGAAAACAGTAGCGATGCAACAAAACGATAACAAAGTTACTTTTGAAGTAGCTAAAGGATCAAACAAAATCGAAATTCGTCAAGCTATCGAAGAAATTTTCAATGTTAAAGTTGAAAAAATCAACGTTATCAACGTTTTACCACGTAAAAAACGTGTAGGACGTTACGAAGGACAAACTAAAGCAGTTCGCAAAGCAATCGTGAAACTCGCTGAAGGTTCAAAAATCGAAGTTCTTTAATCATAAAGTTCTTTAATCAATAAAACTTATCGGAAGAATTACGCTATTTCCGGATAACTTGCGTAGGGAGGAATTATTACATGGCAATTAAACATTATAAGCCAACTACTCCTGGACGTCGCGGGATGACAACTTTAGCTAACGAACAGTTATCTAAAAATGTTAAACCAGAACGTTCATTAGTAGCTCCACTAAGTAAAACTGGTGGACGTGGTAATACAGGTCGTATTACAACTCGTCACATCGGTGGTGGACATAAACGTCAATACCGTATTATTGACTTTAAACGTAACAAAGATGATATTCCAGCAAAAGTTGCAACAATCGAATATGATCCAAACCGTTCAGCAAATATCGCTTTATTAAGCTACGCTGATGGGGAAAAACGTTATATTTTAGCTCCTAAAGGACTAAAAGTAGGCGACGTAATTTATAGTGGTGCATCAGCTGATATTAAAGTTGGTAACGCTAAAGAATTAGGTCAAATGCCTGAAGGTACATTAGTACATAATATTGAATTAAAACCAGGACGTGGTGCACAATTAGTGCGTTCAGCTGGAACATCAGCTCAAGTTCTTGGTGTTGAAGAAAAACATGTTACTGTTCAATTAGCATCTGGTGAAGTTCGTAAGATTTTATCAACATGCCGTGCAACAATCGGTGAAGTTGGAAACTCAGAACATTCATTAGTTAACATTGGTAAAGCTGGACGTAAACGTCACATGGGTATTCGCCCAACTGTACGTGGTTCTGCAATGAACCCTGTTGATCACCCTCATGGTGGTGGGGAAGGACGTACTCCAATCGGACGTAAGTCACCTATGACACCTTGGGGTAAAAAAGCTATGGGTGTTAAAACTCGTAGAGATAAAAAAGCATCGACTAAGTTAATTGTACGTCGACGCAATGATAAGTAGACGAAAGGAAGGAAGAAAGATATGAGTCGTAGTTTAAAAAAAGGACCATTTTGTGATCTTCATTTAATGAACAAAGTTGAAAAACTAAATGCAGAAAGCAAAAAAGAAGTAATTAAAACATGGTCACGCCGTTCAACTATTTTCCCTCAATTCGTTGAGCATACGTTTGCGGTGCATAATGGTAAGGAACACGTTCCAGTGTTTGTTACTGAAGACATGGTAGGACATAAATTAGGTGAGTTCGTACCAACACGTCGTTATACAGGTCACGCAGCTGACAAGAAGGCGGGTCGTTAATATGGAAGTAAAAGCAATAGTTAAAACAGTTCGTGTTACTCCACGTAAAGCACGTCTTGTTCTAGATGAAATTCGTGGACTTGATGTCGATCATGCAGCAGCTATCTTAAGATATACACCTAATTCTGCTTCAAAAGTAATCGCTAAAGTCTTAGACTCAGCAATTGCAAATGCAACAAACAATCATCAATTAGATGAAGAAAAACTTTACATCTCAGCATGCTATGCTGATGAAGGTGTAACAATGAAGCGTTTCAGACCTAGAGCTAAAGGTTCTGCAGCGCCAATCATGAAGCGTACAAGCCACATCACTGTTGTGGTTTCGGAACGCGCCTAAAGGGAGGACAGACAATGGGACAAAAAGTACATCCGATCGGTATGCGCGTTGGTGTCATTCGTGATTGGGAATCACGTTGGTATGCTGAAAAAGATTTCGCAAATTTATTACACGAAGATAAATTAATTCGTGACTATATTTTCAAAAATCTTAAAGATGCATATGTATCACGCGTAGAAATCGAACGATCAAAGAATCGTGTTGACATCATTATCCGTACAGCTCGCCCAGGAGTTGTTATTGGAGTTAATGGTGCAAATATTGAAAAAGTTAAAAAAGATATTGCAAAAATCTCAGAAGGCAACACAGTTAACATTAAAGTGTTAGAAGTTGCTAACCCAGATTTAGATGCTCATTTAGTTGCTCGTAATATTGCTGAGCAATTAGAACAACGTGCATCATTTAGAACTGCTCAAAAACGTACAATTCAACGTACAATGCGCGCAGGTGCTAAAGGAATCAAAACTGCCGTTTCAGGCCGTTTAGGTGGAGCAGATATGGCTCGTTCAGAAGGATATTCAGAGGGAATCGTTCCTCTTCATACACTTCGTTCAGACATTGACTACGCACACTATGAAGCTAATACTCAATTTGGTATCTTAGGTGTTAAAGTTTGGATCTGCCGCGGTGAAGTATTACCAGGTCAAAAGGTTCAAGAACCTGAAGCACCTAAGGGTGGTAAGTTTGATCGACCACGTCGTCGTCGTAACGACCGTCGTCCAAACAACAACCCACGTAATGCTAAACCAGCAGCTTCAGCTGCATCAAAAGACGAGCAAGGAGGTAACTAGTTATGTTAATGCCAAAACGTACAAAATATAGAAAACCACATCGTCTTTCATACGAGGGACGTTCAAAAGCTGGACGTACTGTTGCTTTTGGAGAATACGGTTTGGTTGCTGAATCAGGAAACTATGTAAGTAACCGTCAAATCGAATCTGCTCGTATTGCAATGACTCGTTATATGAAACGTGGTGGGAAAGTTTGGATTAAAATCTTCCCTCACTTAGCAATCACTAAAAAACCATTAGAAGTTCGAATGGGTTCTGGTAAAGGTGCACCTGAAGGTTGGGTTGCAGTTGTTAAGCCAGGTCGAGTAATGTTTGAAATTGCTGGAGTACCTGAAGAAGTAGCACGCGAAGCGTTCCGCTTAGCTTCACACAAACTAGCAGTTAAAACTCGATTTGTTAAAAAGGGAGAGGAGGAACAAGTATGACAACAGTAAAAGAAATCCGTGAAAAAAATGACGCTGATTTATTAGTTGAAATTGATGCTTTAAAGGAAGAGTTATTTGATTTACGTTTCCAACAAGCAATTGGTCAACTTGAAAATCCTGCTCGATTAAGAGAAATCCGTAAAACGATTGCTCGGATTAAGACAGTGATCACTGAGCGCGAGCTTAGTGACAATAAGTAGGAGGACACAACGCGATGGAAAGAAACAAGCGCAAAGTTTACCGTGGTACTGTTGTATCTGATGCAATGGATAAAACGGTAGTAGTAGAAGTAAAAACGTCAAAACGTCATCCATTGTATGGAAAACGTGTAAACTATTCAAAAAAATTCAAGGCTCATGATGAAACTAATGAAATCAAAGTTGGAGATATTGTTGAAATTATGGAAACTCGTCCATTATCAGCAACTAAATTCTGCCGCGTTACTAAATTAGTTGAAAAAGCCGAAGTATTGTAGGAGGTTGTCAAGATGATACAAAATGAATCAAGATGTAAAGTCGCTGACAACACTGGTGCTAAGGAAATCTTAGTAATTCGTTGCCTAGGTGGTAGCCGTCGTCGTTCAGCAAGCATTGGAGACATTGTTGTTGGTACGGTTAAACATGCTATTCCTGGTGGAACAGTTAAAAAAGGTGATGTCGTTAAAGCGGTAGTAGTTCGTACTAAATACGGTGTACGTCGTGAAAATGGATCATACATTAATTTTGATGATAACGCAGTTGTTATCTTAAAAGATGATATGACTCCTCGCGGAACTCGTATTTTTGGACCGGTAGCTCGCGAGCTTCGTGAATATAATTTCATGAAAATCGTATCATTAGCACCGGAAGTGTTATAGGAGGCTTTTATGAGAATCAAACGTGGAGATAATGTTCAAGTAATTACAGGCTCATACAAGGGCACCATTGGTGATGTCATTGAAGTTTCACCTAAACATGACAAAGTTAAGGTTGAAGGTGTTAATTTAATTAAAAAACACATGAAACCAAGCCAAATGAACCCAGAGGGTGGTATTCTTGAACAAGAAGCATGGATTCATGTTTCAAACGTAATGTTATACGATGCTAAAGCGAAAGCTCCAAGCCGTGTAGCTTACACAGAAGAAAAAGGTAAAAAAGTTCGCGTCTATAAAAAATCAGGCGCAGCAGTAAAATAAGGAGGTATAGCTAAATGAACTTAAAAGAACAATACAAAAATGAAGTAGTTGCTAAATTAGTTGAAGAATTTAACTATACTTCAGTAATGCAAACACCTAAACTCGAAAAAATCGTAGTTAACATGGGTGTTGGTGAAGCAATCAACAACACAAAATTCTTAGATGATGCTGTTGCTGATTTAGAAATTATTACTGGTCAAAAACCAGTTATCACAAGAGCTAAGAAATCAATTGCTAACTTCAAATTACGTGAAGATATGCCTATTGGATGTAAAGTTACACTTCGTGGTCAAAAAATGTATGACTTCTTAGAAAAACTTATCAAAGTTGCTCTTCCTCGTGTACGTGACTTCCGTGGTATTAACGGTGGATCATTTGACGGACGTGGTAACTATACTATGGGTGTTAAAGAACAATTAATTTTCCCAGAAATCGATTTTGACAAAGTTAATAAAGTTCGTGGTATGGATATTACTATCGTTACTACAGCTAAAACAGATAAAGAAGGTTATGCTTTACTTTCAATGTTAGGCATGCCATTTAAAAAGGAGGGTAACTAATGGCTAAGAAATCAAAAATCGCTCGTGAAAAACAACGTCAAGAGATCGTAGATCGCTACGCAGAAAAACGTGCTGAACTAAAAGCCAAAGGTGACTACGAAGGACTTCAAAAACTTCCTCGTAATGCATCACCTGTACGTCTTCACAACCGCGATATGGTTGACGGACGCCCTCACGGATACTTACGTAAATACGGTATGTCTCGTATTCGCTTCCGCGAAGCTGCTCATAAAGGGCAAATTCCAGGCGTTAAAAAGGCAAGCTGGTAGTATAAAGGAGGAGCTTTTCAGATGTATGTAACAGATCCAATCGCTGATTTACTTACACGTGTTCGTAATGCTATTCAAGCAAAACACGATGTAGTTGAAATTCCAGCAAGTAAAGAAAAAACAGAAATCGCTAGAATTTTGAAAGAAGAAGGTTTTATCCGCGACTACCTAGTTAGTGGTGAAGGAATCAAGAAGACAATTACAATTGTTCTTAAATATGGTCCTAACAACGAACGAGTAATTAGCGGGTTAAAACGAATTTCAAAACCTGGTAAACGCGTATACGCGAAGACAAATGAAGTTCCACGTGTTCTTAACGGACTTGGAATTGCAATCATTTCAACTTCAGAAGGTATGCTAACAGACAAGCAAGCTCGCGCTAAACATGTTGGTGGCGAAGTCTTAGCTTACGTTTGGTAAGAGAGGAGACACTAAATGTCACGTATCGGAAATAAAACGATTACCATTCCGGCAGGCGTTGAAGTCGAATTAAAAGCTGGCAATGAGGTGACAGTAAAAGGTCCTAAGGGAACTTTAACACGTCAGTTCAGTGAGCTTTACGAAATCGAAATCAACGGAAGCGAAATTAACGTTAAACGCCCGAATGATTCAAAAAAAGTTAAACAATTACATGGTACTACACGATCACTAATCGCTAACATGATTACTGGAGTAAGTGAAGGATTCACTAAATCTCTAGAATTAGTTGGTATCGGGTATCGTGCATCTAAGTCAGATAACAAGTTAGTCTTGAATGTTGGATACTCACATCCAATCGAGTTTGAACTAGAAGATGGTGTAGATATCGAAGTACCTAGCGCAACAGCTATTAACATCACAGGTGTTGATAAGCAACGCGTTGGAGAATGGGCAGCAAACATTCGTGCTACTCGTAAACCTGAACCATATCTCGGTAAAGGTATTAAATACAAGAATGAAGTTATCCGTCGCAAAGAGGGTAAAACAGCAGCTAAGAAATAGTGGGAAAGGAGAATTTGAACGATGGCAAAAAAATTATCAAGAAATCAAGAACGAGTTCGTCGTCATGCTCGAGTTCGTCGTAAAGTCAGTGGAACGCAAGAACGCCCACGTCTTAGCGTGTATCGATCAAATGGAAACATTTCTGCACAAGTTATTGATGATGTTACAGGTAACACATTAGTATCAGCAGGATCGGTACAAATGAAACTCGCAAATGGCGGTAATATTGAGGCAGCAGCGCAAGTTGGTAACGCTGTAGCTAAATTAGCATTAGAAAATGGAATTAAATCTGTAGTGTTTGACCGTGGTGGTTATATTTATCATGGACGTGTTAAAGCATTAGCAGAGGCAGCTCGAGAAGCTGGACTAGAGTTTTAATAAGGAGGAACATGATGAATCGTAAACCTAGAAGAGAACAACGTGAACAAGAATTCGAAGAACGCGTTGTTGTCATCAATCGTGTAACTAAAGTTGTTAAGGGTGGTCGTCGTTTCCGCTTCGCTGCTCTAGTTGTAGTTGGTGACAAAAAAGGTCGCGTCGGTTTCGGAACAGGTAAAGCCAACGAAGTTCCAGATGCAATCCGCAAGGGTGTTGAAGCCGCAAAGAAAAACTTAATTAACGTTAAGATGATTAACGGAACATTGCCACACGCTAACACAGGAAAATTTGGTGCCGGAGAAGTATTTGTACGTCCTGCAGCAGAAGGTACTGGAGTTATTGCTGGTGGAGCAATTCGTGACGTTATGGAGTTAGCAGGAGTTACTGACGTGCTAACAAAATGTATTGGTTCACGTACACCAATCAACATGGTTCGTGCAACATTTGAAGCACTTGAATCAATGAAAACTGTTGATGAAGTTGCGAGTTTAAGAGAAATCAAAGTCGAAGACGTACGATAGTAGGAGGCCTTTATGAAATTACATGAATTAAAATACAATGAAGGTGCACGCCAAGATCGTAAACGTCTTGGTCGTGGACAAGGTTCAGGAACTGGTAAGACATCAGGAAAAGGTCACAAGGGTCAAAATGCTCGTAGTGGCGGTGGTGTTGCACTAGGATTTGAGGGTGGTCAAACACCATTGTTCAAACGTATTCCTAAACGCGGTTTCAAAAACGTTAACCGTGTGGACTACGCAGTTGTTAACTTAAGTTCATTAAACGTATTTGAAGACGGAACTGAAGTTACAATTGAAGCACTTTTAGAAAAAGGAATTATCAAAAAAACACTTGACGGAGTTAAAATCTTAGGTCAAGGTGAATTAGAGAAAGAATTAGTTGTTAAAGCTAACGCATTCTCAAAATCAGCAGTTGAAAGTATTGAAAAATTAGGTGGAAAAGCAGAGGTAATCTAATGAGATTTTTTACTGATTTATTCAAAAATAAAGAAATCAGAATAAGAATCATTTTCACACTTGCATTGTTATTGATTTATCGACTAGGGACAGTTATTCCTGTTCCTAACGTCGATAGCGTTAAAGTCGCAGGATCAATGGCAAGCGAACTAAACTCAAATACATTAGTTGGAATGATGAATATTCTTGGTGGAGGGTTTATCCAATCATTTTCAATTTTCGCTCTAGGTGTAGGACCTTACATTACCGCATCAATTATTATCCAATTGTTATCAATGGATGTTATACCATATTTAACTGAGCTAACGAAATCTGGTCAAAAGGGTAAATTACAACTTGACCGAATTACACGTTATCTTGGAGTGGTATTAGCATACGTTCAAGCGATTGGAATTATTAGCTTACTCAACAATCAACATAAGATTTTGTTGAGTAGTACTGTAGCGGACTACTTCTTTATGGGAACTGTAATGGCTGCGGGAACAATGTTCCTTCTATGGCTTGGTGATCAAATCACTCAAAAGGGTGTAGGTAATGGATTATCAATGATTATTTTCGCAGGTATCGTATCAAATCTTCCAAGTCAATTTAAAGGCGCTTTCGCTGAAATGACTAAGGGTGGTACAACTATGGGCTTTGTATGGTGTGCAGTTTATGTGCTTCTATACTTAGCGATTATTATTCTTGTTATTTATATGAACGGTGCCGTTCGTAAAATTTCAATTCAATATACATCAAACGTAGGTGGAACTACACGTGGTAAGAGTATGAACCATTTGCCATTAATGATTAACTCTGCATCAGTTATTCCAGTAATTTTTGCTGGAGCAATTATGCAAGCACCAGTTATTGTTATGAGTTGGATTAACCAAAATAGTGGTTTCTATAAATTCATGACAACGACAATGAGCTTACAACAACCAGTAGGATTGATTGTTTATGCATTATTAATAATTGCATTCACATTCTTCTACACTCACTTACAAGTTGACCCTGAGAAAATTTCAGAGGACTTCGGTAAGAATGGATCTTATATCCCAGGCGTTCGCCCAGGTAAAGATACAAAAAATTACATTAGTACGATTTTGAATCGTATTACGGTATTAGGATCGTTATTCCTAACGTTTGTAGCACTACTCCCTCATGTGTTACCAATGATTACACGAGGAGCAATTCCAGCAAGTACAGCAATTGGTGGTACTGGTATCATCATCGTTGTCGGAGTTGCACTTGAAACAGTTAAAGAACTTGAGGGTCGTATGACACAACGTTCATATAAAGGTTTATTTAACAAATAACAATTAGGAGGACAGTTTATGAATTTATTAATCATGGGTCCTGCTGGTAGTGGTAAAGGTACAATGTCAGCGCATATTGTTGAATTGTTCAATGTTGCTCACATTTCAACTGGAGATATGTTTAGAGAAGCTATCTCAAATGCTACTCCAGTTGGAATCGAAGCAAAATCTTATATTGATCAAGGAAAGCTTGTGCCTGACGAAGTAACCGACCGCATGGTAAAAGAGCGTATCTCAAAAGATGATTGCTTGAATGGTTACTTATTGGATGGATATCCACGTAACTTACATCAAGCAGAAGCACTTGAGGTAATGTCAAATGATATTAACCGCCCTATTGATTTAGTAATCAATCTTGAGGTAGAATATGAGGAGCTTGTAAATCGAATTACAGGCCGTCGTCTATGTAAAGATTGTGGTGCAATCTATCATATTGACAATAATCCACCTAAAGTAGAATCTAAATGTGATATTTGTGGTGGAGAACTATACCAACGAAGCGATGACAATGAAGAAAAACTTCAAGTCCGTTTTGAAGAGTATATTAACCAAACAAAACCAGTTATCGATTATTATCGTGAAAAAGGTTTAGTTCGTGACGTTAATGCATCTCAACCTGCAGAAAATGTTATGAATGAGATAAAAAACATCTTGGAGGCGGTTAAATGATATCAACCAAGTCTGAACGTGAGTTAGAATTAATGCGCGAAGCCGGTCGAATTGCTTTTGAATGCCAAGAGGCAGTTAAAGCAGCAATCCAACCAGGCGTATCAACCAAACATTTGGATGATATTGCTCGTAACTATATTCTAAGTCAAGGTGCAACACCAGCGTTTCTTGGTTATGATGGATTTCCGGGTTCAATATGTGCTTCGGTAAATGAAGTTTTAGTTCATGGTATTCCTAGTTCAGAGGTAATCCTCAAGAATGGTGACATTATCACGATTGATGTTGGCGCTATTTATAAAGGTTATTACAGCGATCATGCTTGGACATATCCTGTTGGGGAAATAAGTGATGAAGCACAAAACTTATTAAAAGTAACTGAAGAGTCGTTATTTGCAGGAATTGAATCTGCTGTAGCGGGAAATCGTATAGGAGATATTGGTCATGCAGTTATGACGGTTGTTCAACCATTTGGTTATGGACTGCCTGTTGAATACTCAGGACACGGTGTCGGAACTTCGATGCATGAAGCTCCATACGTACCCAATGTTGGTGTTCCTAATAAAGGAGCGCTTCTTCGCAAAAATATGGTTATTGCGATTGAACCTATGGTTCAAATTGGAACCAATAAAACATCTGTATTAGATGATGAGTGGACTGTTGTTTCAGAAGACAGATCCTTAACAGCTCATTTTGAACATACAGTAGTAATTCTTGAAGATAGTTATGAAATTTTAACTCGAACAAAGGAGGCTTTTAAACACTCATGAGCAAAGAAAATGTTATCGAAGTAGATGGAGTAGTTCTTGATACATTGCCTGGAGCAATGTTTAAGGTGGAACTCAGTAATGGTCATGAAATTTTAGCTCACGTATCTGGTAAAATCCGTATGCACTACATTCGCATTTTACCGGGAGATCGCGTGACTGTTGAGATTTCGCCTTACGATTTATCACGTGGGCGCATTACATTTAGACATAAATAAGATAGTTTTAGGAGGATAATACTATGAAAGTAAGACCATCTGTAAAACCAATGTGTGAAAAATGTAGAGTTATTCGACGCAATGGTAGAGTAATGATTATTTGTGAAAATCCAAAACACAAACAAAGACAAGGATAGGAGGACGTCATATTAATGGCTCGTATAGCAGGAATTGACATTCCACGTAACAAACGTGTAGTAGTCTCATTAACATATATCTACGGTATTGGCTTAACAACATCAAAAGAAATCTTAACAAAATGCGAAATCAGCGAAGATATCCGCGTTAAAGATTTAACTGAAGAGCAAGTTAATGCAATCCGTCGTGAAATAGAATCAATTAAAGTTGAAGGGGATCTTCGTCGTGAAGTTAACCTTAACATCAAACGCTTAATGGAAATCGGTTCAAACCGAGGAATCCGTCATCGTCGTGGCTTACCAGTTCGTGGACAACGTACAAAAACAAATGCACGTACACGTAAAGGACCTCGTCGTACAGTAGCGAACAAGAAGAAATAATAAGGTTAATTAGGAGGAAAACGTAATGGCAAAAGCAAAAGTAGCTCGTAAACGTCGTGTCCGTAAGAATATAGCACGCGGAGTTGCACATATTCATTCGACATTTAACAATACTATTGTTACAATCTCAGATGAACAAGGAAATGTTATCGCTTGGTCAAGTGCTGGTGCTTTAGGCTTTAAGGGTTCACGTAAGTCAACACCTTATGCAGCTCAAATGGCATCAGAAGCAGCAGCTAAAGCGGCAGTTGATCATGGTATGAAAACAGTTGAAGTTAGTGTTAAAGGACCTGGACCAGGTCGTGAATCGGCAGTTCGTGCACTTCAAGTAGCAGGACTAGAAATTAGTGTAATTAATGATGTTACACCAGTTCCGCACAATGGATGCCGTCCACCAAAACGTCCACGTGGATAATAATATAAACTATAACAAGGAGGTATTCATAGATGAACAAGTTTGAACGTGCGAAATTTGAAGTAAAAGAATTTGATGAAACAGCACATTATGGTAAGTTCGTTATCGAACCACTTGAACGTGGTTTTGGTAATACTATCGGGAATGCGCTAAGACGTGTACTCCTTTCATCTTTACCAGGCGCAGCAGTTTACTCAATCAAAATTGAGGGTGTGTATCATGAATTCACATCAATTGCAGGCGTTGGAGAAGATGTTACAGGTATCGTTCTCAACGTTAAGGATCTTGTTTTAAATGTACAAGATGAAGAAGTTTATACACTTCGAATCTCACAAAAAGGTCCTAAAGTTGTAACAGCAGCTGACATCGAATGCCCAGCAAATGTGGAGATCTTGAATAAAGATCACATCATTGCAACACTTGCAGAAGGTGCAGTGTTAGAGATGGAGCTTAAAGCTCGTAATGGTCGTGGCTATGTAAGTTCTGATGAAAACAAATTAATCTATCAAAATGCATCACAAGGAATTGGCACGATTTTTACAGATTCTATTTATACTCCAATTGAAAGAGTTAAGTATCACATCGAACCGACACGTGTCGGTCAAGACTCTAAATATGATCGTTTAATTATGGAAGTTTGGACTAACGGTTCAATTCAACCACAAGTAGCGTTATCATTAGGTTCAAAAATTTTAATGGACCATTTAGAACAAATTGTTGCAATTAAAGATTCAGTTTATGAAACAGAATCAGTAATTAAACCTGATGTATCAGGCGTTGAAAATCCAATGGCAACAATGATGATCGAAGATTTAGACTTGTCAGTTCGTTCATATAACTGCTTAAAGCGCGCAGGTATTCAAACAGTTGAAGAGTTAACACTTAAAACTGAAGATGAAATGATGCGCATTCGTAATCTAGGTAAGAAGTCACTTAAAGAAGTTAAAGACAAACTCCATGATCTTGGATTAGGCTTTAAATCATTTGAATAGGAGGAAATAGAATGAAAAACCGTAAATTAGGTCGTGATTCAGCTCACCGTAAAGCATTGCTACGCAATCTTTCAACTAGCTTAATTGTTCATGGTCGAATCGAAACAACAGAAAAGAAAGCAATGGAACTACGTTCTGTTGCTGATAAACTTGTAACTCTTGCAAAACGCGGGGACTTACATGCTCGTCGTGAAGCAGCGAAAATCGTATTTAACGTTGTTGCAGATGAAAAAACTGGTCAAACAGCGCTTCAAAAACTATTTGATGAAGTTGGACCTAAATATGCAGACCGTAATGGTGGTTACACACGTGTAATCAAAACTGAAATGCGTCGCGGTGATGCAGCTCCAATGGCTATTATTGAATTCGTTTAATTTTAGTTAATAAAGATAAATTTTAGTATGCACGGAATCCTTACGGTTTCCGTCTCGAGATACTATAATTATTTCTTTTAAAACCGTTTTAGATTTCTAAAGCGGTTTTTTTGCGTTTTGAACGCTATAAAGAGCAAGAGGCAGGGTTAAAATAGATTTATTGCATCATAAACTCTCAATTATTAAAGTTCTGTAGACAGGCTAGAAACGAGTTATACGCCGGTTGTCTACAATTTAGAAGATAGAAATAATATTTCAATATTTGGCCAAAGATAATGAAAATATAATTTGACTTATTAGATGAAATAAGGTAATTTAATATTAAGGGTACATAAGTACCAAGGAGGAGAAATATGGACGCATTTATTAAGTTTTTGGATGAAAAATTGTCCGCGCCAATGGCTAAACTTGCGAACCAACGACATTTACGTGCAATTCGCGACGGGATTATCGCAACATTGCCGTTAATCATCGTAGGATCTTTCTTTTTAATTCTCGCAGCACCGCCGTTGCCTGAAAGTTGGAAACTTTATCAATTTCTAACTGAGCATGCAGCTAAAATATTATTACCATTCCGATTGTCAATGGCAATCATGACCTTGTATGCAACATTCGGAATTGGATCAAGTTTAGCTAAGTCTTATGATTTGGATGAACTATCGGGAGGAATTCTTGCAACTGCAGCCTTTCTACTGACTTTTATTCCGATAAATATCCCTGCAGATGCAGGCTTGGAGGTATCTGGATGGGTATTACCAATGGCAAACCTTGGTGGAGCAGGTATGTTTGTTGGTATCATCACTTCCATTCTTGCAGTAGAAATATTCCGTTGGACTGATAGATCAAACTTTAAGATCTCCATGCCACCTCAAGTTCCTACATCTGTAGCACGTTCTTTCGAAGCACTTGTGCCAACTGCAATTATTCTTATTCTCATGGCAACAATTACATATTGGATTGGCTTCAATTGGCATACATTTATTGCGGGACTTGTTAAACCAATTGTACATGCAGCGGATACCTTACCAAGCGTACTTATTATCGTATTCTTAGTGACATTCTTTTGGTCATTTGGGATCCATGGTGTATCCATTATCGGTACATTAGCACGACCAATTTGGTTACAACTTCTTGATAAAAATACAGCTGCTTTAGTAGCTGGAGATGCACTTCCAGCAATAAGTGCAGAACCTTTCTATCAATGGTTTATTTGGATTGGAGGTTCAGGAGCTACTATTGGGCTTGCAATAGCGATGGCGTTTTTCTCGAAATCTGCGTATGCGAAATCACTCGGGAAAACAGCATTTATACCGGCGTGCTTCAATATTAACGAACCAATTATATTCGGAGCACCAATCGTAATGAACCCAATTCTTATTATTCCCTTTATCATTACCCCAATGGTGGGAACAATCATCGCATGGGTGGCTACATCAGCCGGTCTTGTGAACCGTGTTATCGTAACAGCACCTTGGACCTTACCAGGGCCAATTGGTGCCTATATCGCAACTGGAGGAGATTATAGAGCCTCGATTCTAAATATTATTTTAATAATAATTTCAGTGGTGATTTACTATCCGTTCTTTAAAATTTATGATAATAAATTATTGGAAGAAGAGCGCATTGGAAATTAAAGATTTTTAACTTAGACGAAGGTCTTGCATCCGCAAGACCTCTTTCATTAAATATGAGGTATACTATGTATAAATACGAAAAAAGTAATTCTGCACCACTTATTAGTTTTAAAAGTGCATTTATAATTGTTGGGAGTATTCTTTTGGGAACAATTTTGATACCAGCGATGCTTAAACAATTAGGATTAAACCAAAAATGGATTGAGGTACTTGTAGTATCAGGGATCACCTCACTCTCGACAAGTTTTTGTTTCTTCTTTATTGAAACAAATAAGCGTTTAACCCGGTCATTTTGGATTGTTTCTATCGTCTTATTTTTCGTTATCGGTCTTATCTCGACATTTTGGATTTACGAAATATTATATATATAAGGAGTTAGTATGAGAAAACTTGGAATATCAATTTATCCTGACAAATCGTCAGTTGAATCAATGAAGCGTTATATCAATGATGCAGCCGAAGCGGGTTTTTCCCGAATTTTTTCGTGTTTGTTGTCAGTAGATAAACCAAAATCAGTTATCAAAGAGGAGTTTTTAGAAATAAATCGTTATGCTCGATCAAAAGGATTTGAAATTATTGTGGACGTAAGTCCCCGAGTCTTCAAAGATCTTGACATCAGTTATACAGACCTTTCATTCTTTTCTGAAATTGAGGCGGATGGATTAAGACTGGATGCTGGTTTCGGTGGAAGTGAAGAGGCAATGATGACTTTTAATCCATATAATTTAAAAATAGAAATCAATATGAGTAATGATACGCATTACATAGACACGATTATGGATTATCAGCCGAATCAATATAATCTAATTGCTTGTCATAATTTCTATCCACACCCATACTCGGGACTTAACGAAGATTTTTTTGTGAAGTGTACTCAAAACTTTACAAAATACGGTTTGCGTTCTGCTGCCTTTGTGACAAGTCAAGCGGAAGGATCATATGGACCGTGGCCAGTTTCTGATGGTCTTGTTACGTTAGAGAAACATCGTTATTTACCAATTGATGTGCAAATCAAAGATTATGTTGCAATGAACGTAGTTGATGACATTATTATTTCAAATTGTTATCCTACCAAGGAAGAGATGGAAGCGATTAAAAAAATCGATCTTTACAAGTTAAATTTATCTGTCGAATTAGTTCCAGATATTCCAGAAGTTGAGCGAAAGATTGTCCTAGAAGAACCCCATTTTAATCGTGGTGATTTGGGTGACTTCTTAATTCGCTCTACGATGTCACGCGTAAAGTATAAAGGGCACGATTTTAAAATATTTAACTCTCCGGACGTAATCAAACGTGGCGATATTATTATTGAAAGTAGTTTATTTGGTCATTATGCGGGTGAATTACAGATTGCAACCAAAGATATGAAAAATACAGGGAAATCGAATGTCGTGGGTCATGTCATCGCGGAAGAACTTTTCTTACTTGACCGTATTAAGCCATGGCAAAAGTTTAGTTTTACATTATGAAGTATTATTTAGGCATTGATGCAGGGGGAACTTATACGCGTCTGGTACTCTTTAACGATGATGGTCATGAAGTTGATGCCCTCCATTTAGAGAGTATTCATTACATGCAAGTTGGTTTTGATGGTATTACAAAGATTCTCCAGCAAGGAAAGGCTGAATTTGAGAATCGCGGCTATTCTTTTGAAGCAGTTGATGTTGCGATTGGGACAGCGGGTTATGGAAACGACTCAAAAATAAGAGAAAAAATTGAGAATGCCATTTGGTTGGTATTTCCAAATGCTCTTATTATGAATGATGCGCATTTCGCAATGGTCTCAGCACTGGATAACGATGATGGCGTGTACATTATTTCGGGTACAGGTTCAATTGCGATGCGTAAAATAGGATGTACTATGGACCGGCGAGGCGGTTATGGGTATTTGTTGGGTGATGAGGGAAGTGCTTTTTGGATTGGGCGCCATTTATTAAGTGTTTTTACCCAAGAATCGGATGGCCGTCTCCCGAAATCTGATTTCTATCACGCGATGATGGTGCATTTCAAATTAAAACAGCCGTATGATCTTGTGAGTGTTGTGAATGAAGCCCAAGACCGTTATCGAAGCTTTGCTGCTGAGGTTAGCCTTGTGGGTTCTAGATGCTTGCATGTTGACCATGTTGCTACAACTTATCGAAATGCGGGTATTGAACTTGCGAAACTCGCAAACAGTTTTGAGCTCAATGGAAAGACGAAAATTGCTCTGGGCGGCGGTGTCCTTTTAAATAATGAGTGTGTTCGAGCTTCATTCATCGAACATATTCATGAAGACTATGAGGTTGTGCCGAACCATCAAACTGTTGAATATGCTGCTTATCTACTTTTAAATCAAAAAAACCCCTTATGAAACTTCATAAGGGGTTTTCTTCGTATTGAAATAGTACATCAAGGGTACAATTCAAAACAATTGCGCATTTAAACGCAAGTTCTAAAGACGGATTGTAGAAACCTTTTTCTAGGGCAATAACGGTTTGACGTGAGACGCCAACTTGTTCAGCAAAATATTGCTGGGTATAACCGAGTTCTTCGCGTTTATCACGAATATGATTTAGAATCAAAATAGGCCTCCTAGCGATAGTAAAGTTGTCTGAGTTTGAAGTAATAACAAAGCTCATAGATCGTGAATAGAATCCCGATTGCGTATAGTATTGTACTACTTTTAACTAAAAGGGGTCCCATAATTAATACGGATAGGTAAATGAGTACAGTCATTACAAGAATATTGCCAGCAAAGCGTCGTGCTGGCGCATCTATTAAAATACTGCGTTCATCTTCATCGAGTTGATCAATTTCTTCGAAAAGAAATGTTTTCCAAGAATGTCCACTTTTTCTCTTGTAGATAAAAAGAACTGTAAGGGCAAATGTAATAAAAATAAAAACCCATATAATTGAAATTTTAGCCTGATTTGTGACGGGTCCCACACCTGCATCACTTATGATTAGCTGTTTTATCTTATCAAATTGGATCATGGTCCCAAGGAATCCCCAAATTAGGATTATTACATAAATAATTCGATTACGTGTTTGTTTCATAGTATTCCTCCTGTTAAGTTAACTTTACAATAACTGTATCGACATGTCAAGTTAAGTTTACATGGTGATGTATTGTCTTTAAAGGATATTTTTGAGAATTGCTTTAACTTGCGGAATTGCATCAATGGTATCGAATTCATCTGATTATGCTTGAACTATCACTGTTTATTTCTTACGATTGATGTTGTAGGAGGAAGTTACAATGAAAAAGCCGAAAATTATTCTTTTAGTTTTATCGCTTATAACACTTATTACTCCTGGACATCTTGTCCTGTCTGCGGCTGCAGATAATGCCACGCAAGACTCAAATACTGTTACCATCATGCATACGAATGATATGCACGGTCGTTTTGGTACGAAGTCTCTTGGTCTTGCACATATTAAAACACTTAAAGATGAGATAAATCCACTGCTTTTAGTCGATGGTGGTGATGCCTTTCAAGGTCTACCTATTTCAAATGTAGATAAAGGGGCGAGTATGGCAAAAATTATGAATGCCGTTGGCTATGATGCAATGGTCGTTGGAAACCACGAGTTTGATTTTGGTACAGCGGTTGCATTAGGTGAAGAGGAAGGTTTTGGATCAAACTTGAAGTTTCCAGTTCTTTCATCAAATACAATTTATACTGAGTCAAATCAGAAAGTATTTAAAGAGTCGACGCTTATTTCGAAACCAAATCCAAACTCTACGCTTATCGAGAAGGATGGCTATAAAATTGCCGTAATTGGGGCAACAACACCTGAAACACAGACTAAAACGCATCCTAAAAATATTGAAGGTATATCGTGGTTGGATCCAATTCCAACAGTTACACATGAAATTTTAAAAGAAGAATACCAGGATGTAGATTTTTATGTTGTCTTAACACACCTCGGTATTGATAATGAAACTAAAACTGCATGGCGCTCAGATACGTTAGCGCATTCTTTATCTGAAAACAGTAACATGAAGGACAAGAAGATTCTCATCGTAGATGGTCATTCTCATACACCCATCGAAAAGGGAATTCATGTTGGAGATAATGTAATCTTAGTTCAAACTGGAGAACATCTAAATAACGTAGGACTTGTAACACTTAATTTAGATGATTTCAGTTCAAGTGTTGCGAAATTAATTCCTTTAAAAGACATTGCGAATCAACCGGATCCAGAAATTATGAAAATTATTCAAACTTCAGATGCTGCATATTCGGATCTCGTTTCGAGAGTCATAAAAGAAAATAATACGATAGATTTCCAAGGGCAACGTGACTTCGTACGTGTTCAAGAAACAAACTTAGGTAATATTATTACGGACTCGATGGTTGCTTATGGAAAAGAAGGATTTAGAAATCCTACAGATTTCGCGGTCATTAATGGTGGCGGTATACGGGCAAATCTTTCGAAGGGACCGATTACACTGGGTGATGTAATTAGTGTATTACCATTTGGAAATGTCATGTCACAAATTTCCGTAACAGGGCAGCAAGTATGGGACATGTTTGAATTCTCACTTCGTACTGATGTGCAAGATGTTCTTGATCATCATGGACTCCCAAAATTAGGTTCAAATGGTGGTTTCTTACATGTATCGGATACGATACGCATCCATTATGATCCGACTAAAGATGCATCCAGTCGGGTCCTCGGAATTGATATCTATGATGTCAAACAAGATCGATTCGTCCCAATCAATTTAGAAAAAACCTATCACATGGCGACCAATGATTTTCTAGCTGCTGGTGGAGATGGTTACTCGATGTTGGGTGGTGCGCGTGAAGAAGGCCCATCCCTTGATGCAGTCTTCGCAGATTACATGGAACATAACGCATTTATCGATTGGGAACGTTATGATGAAACTCAAAATCCTCAACGTATCATTTCGATTCTTGAAAAAGATTATGTCATCCCAAGTGTTACCCCTTTAGAGTTTGAAGCACTTGAACTAATCCTGGACAAAGCAAAAACAATTAAACCGAATGACTATACAGAAGAAAGTTTTCAAAACCTACAGGATGCGATTGCTGTCGGAGAATCTTACCTTCAGTCTCTAAGTAAGAGAACCGCTTCACCGGTTTCACAAGACGATATTAATAAAGCGATTGCGCAGATTGAAGATGCGATTGCGAATCTCAAACTTAAAGACTTGGATAAACCAATCGTAGTCCCTGAAAAACCGGTAACACCTGGTATCGATATGAAAACTCCAGTTTTATCAGGGGATCAACAAACTACAAATATCTCGACCTTACCCAAGACAGGTATAAACAAGCGTTTTACTTATGGTCTAGGGAGCGGTTTAACTGTTCTTGGTTGGATTCTTGTGAGAGGGATTCATAATAAAGAAACGGATAACCAATAAGAAATGAGTGCACAAATAAATCTCAAGAATTAATTTTAAAATTAACACGAAGTTTACACAATCTTCCTTATCTTATAACTTTAATTTCCATTCGAATTTGTGTTAGAATAGTAATAGATAAGAAAGGGAGGATCATGTATGAAAAAAGTATTTCCACTCGCAATTCTTGGCGCCGCAATTGGAGCTGCAGGTTATTATATGAATCAAAATAACAAAAAGCATGTTGAGAAAACGATTGAAACTCTCGATGAAATTAGCCGATCTGCAGCAGATACGGTCTCAGAACTTGCACAAGAAATTGATGAATCGGAAGAAGCTTAGTAAAACTAAGCTTTTTTTAGTTTTACGGTCTCAAATATGATAAAATATCATAAGTAAACACATAAAAAGGTGAGGTAAACAATGAAAAAGACACTAATAGAACGACTTGTTCGTTATACAAAAATTAATACCCGTTCCGATGCGGCGTCCAAAACGATTCCATCATCAAAAAACCAATTTGATTTAGCTGAGGTTCTTTATAATGAGTGCATTCAAATCGGTCTTGAAAAAGTTCATATGGATGAATTTGGTATTGTAACTGCGCTATGTCCATCTAATGTTGATGTTGATGTGCCTACCATTGGATTTATTGCACACATGGATACGGCCGATTTTAATTCGGAAAATGTTAAACCACGCGTTATCGAAAATTACGATGGTTCTGATATTGTTCTGAATGAAGAACTAGACATCATTTCAAAGGTTTCAATGTTCCCATCACTTAAAGATTATGTTGGGAAAACATTAATTGTGACTGATGGTACAACTTTACTCGGCGCAGATAACAAGGCTGGAGTTACGGAAATTATGACTGCCATGGAATATCTAATTGAGCATCCAGAGGTAAAACACGGAGATATTCGGATTGCGTTTACCATCGATGAAGAAATCGGTACAGGGGCTGAGAGTTTTGATGTTGAAGCTTTTGGAGCTGATTTTGCCTATACTGTTGATGGTGGTGCTTTAGGTGAAATGGAATATGAAACATTTAATGCGGCGGAATCCGTTGTTACTGTGAAGGGTGTTTCGGTACATCCAGGATCTGCGAAAGATACAATGGTAAATGCTTCTGTGGTAGCACATGAATTTTTTGCAATGTTACCGATTCAAGAGCGACCTGAACACACTGTGGGTTATGAAGGATTTTACTTATTAACCGAGATGAGTTCAAATATTGAAGATGCAACGATGTCATTTATCATTCGTGATCATGATATGGATCTGTTTACACGTCGTAAGGAAATGTTAGACACCATCGCATTAAAACTTAACGAGAAATATGGCTACGAATGTGTTTCTGTTAAAACTACAGATACTTACTACAATATGAAGAACATTATCGAAAAAGACATGAGCATTGTGGAATTGGCTAAAAAAGCGATGGTTTCAATCGATGTGGAACCTATTATTGCACCGGTACGTGGTGGTACGGATGGATCCCGTCTTTCTTATATGGGATTACCAACACCGAACCTATTTACAGGCGGTGAGAATTTCCACGGTAAACATGAGTTTGCAGTTGTGGAAACCATGGTTAAAGCTACAGAGTTGATTATTGCGATATCAGAGTTAAATACAAAGCGCTAGTTTGGAGTGATTAGAGTTGAAACAATTAGCAGTTAATGGGTTGACGTTTTCTTACGATGGTACAAGAAATGCTGTCGACAACGTATCTTTTAATGTTAAAAAGGGTGATTATGTAACCGTAATTGGCCATAACGGAAGTGGTAAATCTACACTTGCGAAACTTATAATTGGGTTACTTGAAAGTAATGCTGGGACCATCGAAATCGATGAGTTACGATTGAATCCAGAGAATGTTTATGATATACGAGAGAAAATTGCAATCGTATTTCAAAATCCTGATAACCAGTTTATTGGTTCAACGGTTCGGGATGATATCGCATTTGGTTTGGAAAATCGTATGATTGCCCCAGATGAAATGGATTCTTTGATTCAGACTTATTCGAAACGTGTCGGCATGGAAGATTTTCTGAATCATGAACCTACAAAATTAAGTGGGGGACAAAAACAACGTGTAGCCATTGCAGGTGTTTTAGCAATGCAACCCGAGTTACTTGTTCTAGATGAAGCAACAAGTATGCTTGATCCAAAAGGTCGAAAAGAAGTGAATGATCTTGTCCATGAATTGCATACTGAAAACAAAATGAGTATTTTATCGATCACTCACGACATTGAAGAAGTAACAATGAGTGATTATGTCATCGTAATGAATGAAGGTAAAATTGCGATGCAGGGAACTCCTGAAGAAATACTAATTCATGCGGAACGTTTAGTAGCGTTATCGCTTGATATTCCTTTTAGTCTTAAATTTTTCCAAGCGATGATGGCGTGTGGCATTGAATTATCTACGCCATATGATTTAGAAGGGATGGTGGAAGAGTTATGTCAATTACGTTCGAAGATGTAAGTTATGTTTATTCTCCGAATTCTCCCTTTTCTCACCATGCATTGACGGATATTAACACTACCCTTGAGACTGGAAAAATTACAGCCATAATTGGAGCAACCGGGAGTGGTAAATCTACATTGGTCCAACATTTGAATGGGCTCATTCAACCCACAAGCGGTGTCGTAACAATCTTAGATCATAAAATCAAAGCAAATGATAAGACACGAAATTTGAAGCAACTACGGTCAAAGGTCGGTTTGGTATTTCAATTTCCTGAAATGCAACTTTTTGAAGAAACAATATACAAAGATGTAGCATTTGGACCTAAGAATTTTGGCTTTACCGAAGAACAAATTCAAGAAAATGTATCGCGTTCTTTAAATCTTGTAGGGATTCATCCAGATATTTGGGAACGCTCACCTCTTGATCTTTCAGGAGGACAAAAGCGCCGCGTTGCAATTGCGGGTGTTCTTGCTACAAATCCAGATGTGATTGTTCTTGATGAGCCGACGGCAGGTCTTGATCCGCAGGGGAGTAAAGATATGATGGACTTGTTTGTTCGTTTAAACAAAGAAATGAAAAAAACAGTAATTATGGTAACCCATGATATGGATCATGTTCTAAGATATGCGGACAATGTTTTAGTGCTCAATCACGGGAGTGTCTTTTACGATGGACCCGTCCAGGATTTCTTTGATGACTCAAATAAACTTGAATCTTTGGGATTTGTAGCACCTAAAATCCTTCAATTAAAGCAACTACTTAAAAAGGGCGGCTTTAATTCATCCACATCTTTGGATCTTGATGAGATTGCTCAAATGATTGAGGGGGATTTAAAATGAACGATATCGCATTAGGTCGTTATGTTCCACTCGACTCAAAAATTCATAAATTAGACCCACGTATCAAGATCATTGCGATGCTTGTCCTTATGGTCTCCATTTTTATGGTGAAAAATGTTTGGGCAAATGTATTCCTTTTCTTCTTTTTTGTTTGCGCAATTCTTGCTTCAAAATTAACCTTTAAATTTATCCTAAAGTCCATTAAACCCATGTTATTCATGCTAATCTTTTTATTTGTCATGAATATGTTTTTGATTCGTGAGGGAACTTTACTATTTCAATTTTCTTTCTTTAAAATTTACAGTGGAGCCCTCTATCAAACTGCATTTATTGTAACGCGGTTAGTTCTAATGATTATGGTTACTACGCTGCTTACAGCTACAACAGCACCACTTGATTTAACACTGGGCATCGAAGACTTATTAAATCCATTAAAAAAAATTGGAGTGCCTTCTCATGAGATTGCTATGATGATTTCAATTGCGCTTCGATTTATTCCAACGCTTATTGAAGATACGCAACGAATTATGGATGCACAAGCAAGTCGAGGTGTTGATTTAAAAGAAGGGTCGTTTAAAGAAAAAATTAACGGAGCCATATCGATGTTGATTCCTTTATTTGTTTCAATTTACCATCGTGCCGAAGATTTAGCGGATGCTATGGAAGCGCGTGGTTATTATCCCGGTAAAACAAGAACACGCTATAAACAACTGAAAATTAAATTTTCGGACTGGTTTATGTTAGTGCTCTGTGTGTGTGTGTTAATTGCAGTGATTGGATTGGGTCGTTTATGATGCGATTTAAAGCGACGGTTCAATATGATGGATCCATGTTTAAAGGATGGCAAAAGCAACCTTCAGGTCGTTGTGTTCAAACAGAGATTGAATCTGTACTGACAAGAATCAATAAAGTACCCATTCATATAAGTGGATCAGGACGTACTGACGCAGGAGTCCATGCTTTAGGTCAGGTCTTTCATTTTGATAATGTTGTGAATATGGATGAGAAGCAATTATTTCGTGCCCTTAACACCCTCTTACCTGATGATATAAAAATTAGTGAGATCCAATCAGTTGATTCGAATTTTCATGCGCGTTTTGATGTTGTATCAAAAACCTACGAATATCAACTCAATATGGGAACTTATAATCTTTTTGAACGAAATTATGTTTATCAGTATAATGAACCCTTAGACCTTCAAGCAATGCGCGATGCAATGAAATCATTTGTTGGTACTCATGATTTCACAACCTTCAATGCCACTGGTCTTGATGAAATTAAAAACCAGGTTCGAACGATTACCGATTTCGATTTAATCGTGACGGGAGATCACCTTCGCTTTGTCATAACAGGAGACGGATTTCTCCGTTATATGGTGCGCATGATTGTTGCGACATGTGTCGCATGTGGAAGTGGTAAATGTGATGCTGAAGAGATCACCCAGATGCTTAAAGCAGCTGATAAAAACAGTGTTTCCTACAATATTGATGCTTGTGGTTTATACTTAAAGAAAGTTAACTATAAATAAAGTTTGTTTTCTTGACATGAGCCTATAAAAAGCATACAATAGTAATCGGCACTTTATGCCAATAGTAGCCCCGGAAACTACTTTTGGTTTAGGAGGAAATTATTATGCGTCAAACAACTATGACGAAACCAGCAGAGGTTGTACGCCAATGGTACATCGTCGACGGAACAAACATGACATTAGGTCGTCTTGCGAGTGAAGTTGCACATGTATTACGTGGTAAACACAAACCTTCATACACACCTAACGTTGATGGTGGAGATTACGTTATCGTAATCAACGCTGACAAAATTAAAGTCAGTGGAGATCAAGAATATAAGAAAATGTACTACAATCACTCACACTACCCAGGTGGTATGAGAGAACGTTCAACACGTACAATGCGCGAAACATATACAATCGAATGGGTTGAAAGAGCTATTCATGGTATGTTACCACATACACGTTTAGGCGATAAACAACGTACACACTTATTTGTATACAAGGGCGAAAACCACCCACACACAGCACAACAACCTGTGGAAATGGTTATTAAGGGATAGGAGAATATATGACAACAAAAAACAAAAACGCTGTACAATACCTAGGTACAGGACGTCGTAAGACATCTGTTGCTCGTGTTTATTTAACTCCTGGAACAGGTGTGATTACAATTAATCACAAACCAATTGAAGAGCATTTGCCTTCAGAACTATTACGTATGACAGTTCGTTCACCATTTGAAGTTACTTCAACTCAAGATACATTTGACGTAAATGTTAATGTTAAAGGTGGCGGTTTAACAGGTCAAGCCGGAGCAATCCGTCATGGTATTACTCGTGCTTTAATGGAAGCATCAGTAGATTACCGTCCATTGTTAAAAGCAGCTGGATTCGTTACACGTGATCCACGTGCTAAAGAACGTAAAAAACCAGGGTTACGCGGCGCTCGTCGTGCACCTCAATTCTCAAAACGTTAATCTCAAAGATTTTCAATTTTGGAAACTCTCACTTCGGTGGGAGTTTTTTTATGCTGTGTGGCTCTAAAATCACCTCAAAGAAGCTTTTTAAAGGAAATTTCACTATTTCACAAATATCAATTGACACCCTTATTCATAGATGATATATTGTTATGGCAGTTAAGAAATGGGCCTGTAGCTCAGTTGGTTAGAGCGCACCCCTGATAAGGGTGAGGTCGCTGGTTCGAATCCATTCAGGCCCACCATTTCTTTAAATAAAATTTTGGGGTTTTAGCTCAGCTGGGAGAGCGCCTGCCTTGCACGCAGGAGGTCAACGGTTCGATCCCGTTAAGCTCCACCAATTTTAAATTAATAGCCATTCATCGAATGGTTTTTTTTTTATTCACTTAGTTAATGATGGGTGGATTCTATCAACGTTATGATGTCTCAGAAAGCCTTTTTACGCCGGTTTAAGCGGTGTTAACGCTTCTTTGCATCTGTGACTGGAAACTGTTTTGTTTAACGCTTAGTGGCGCTTGAATAAGGAGGTGTCGGAATATTAAAAATATATACTATATTGCTTAATTAACTATTGTTTTTTTTAGATTCCTATGATATTATAAATACACGAAATACATGGGGTTTTAGCTCAGCTGGGAGAGCGCCTGCCTTGCACGCAGGAGGTCAACGGTTCGATCCCGTTAAGCTCCACCAAATTTCAAATAACAAACGACATCTAATGTCGTTTTTTTTTATGATGTCGCTGAGTTGTTCTTGAATTCAATTATGTGATGACTTGATACAAGATTATCACGGTCATTTCATTGCAAATATCTGGGTATCGGCGTTATACTATACCTATAGGAGGATTTTGAGATGAATAACTTGTATGAAGAAATGAATGTATTTTTAGCGGATCAAATTGTTTTGGGTATGAAAATTCATAATATCCACTGGTTCTTAAAAGGTGAAGGTTTCTTCCCAGTTCATGAGCAAATGGACACATATTATGAAGAAGCAGAAGAACGCATTGATGAAGTTGCTGAACGCCTTCTAACAATCGGATCAAAACCTGTAGGTAATTTAGCGGAAGTACTAAAAATGACTTCAATTAAAGAATTGGATCAATCATGGAAAACCGCAAAAGAAGGATTTGAACACTTGATTGTGGATTTTGAACACATGAATCGTTCCGCATTACGTCTCGTTGAACTTGCTGAAGCAGCAAACGATCCTGGAACAGCAGACTACTTTACTGCAGTATCACAAGATCTTGGCAAGAACTTATGGATGTTCAATGCATACATCCGCGATTAATTGTTAAATTAAGAGCATCCTAGGATGCTTTTTTTTATGTTTTGTAGGACAGAATGCAACGGTAAAATCACGTTTTTGATTTATTTTTTTTATTTGTTTGTTTTGGTCCATTTCGTGTTGACACGGGTGTTTGAGAGTGGTATATTATTAAGGCAGTTAAGAAATGGGCCTGTAGCTCAGTTGGTTAGAGCGCACCCCTGATAAGGGTGAGGTCGCTGGTTCGAATCCATTCAGGCCCACCATTTCTTTTATTTAAATTTTGGGGTTTTAGCTCAGCTGGGAGAGCGCCTGCCTTGCACGCAGGAGGTCAACGGTTCGATCCCGTTAAGCTCCACCAATTTATATATTTATAAACGTTCATATAGAGAATTCTTTCTCAATACGAGCGTTTTTTTTGAGGAATTAAACAAATGTTTGAAAAATTAGAACACTATATTAAGATTTAAAATTAAAAGGTCTCATGAACTGTATGAACTGTGCGTTTTGGTGTTTTTTTTGATTAATCAATTGAGTGTGATCAGAACATGTCTGATTTGCGTTGTGGATGGTGAATTAATTTGTTTCTGACGTTAATATAGACGCGAATGGTGATGTAAAAGAACACAGTTATAAAAAGTGATATTTGTTTGAAAATCTTATTGACACGCTATGTTTTGGGTGGTATATTATTAAGGCAGTCAAGGAAATGGGCCTGTAGCTCAGTTGGTTAGAGCGCACCCCTGATAAGGGTGAGGTCGCTGGTTCGAATCCATTCAGGCCCACCATTTTAACTTGACAATATGACTTGGGGTTTTAGCTCAGCTGGGAGAGCGCCTGCCTTGCACGCAGGAGGTCAACGGTTCGATCCCGTTAAGCTCCACCATATATAAAATAACACATGACTTCGGTCATGTTTTTTTTCGTTATCAATGCCTTTATCTTAAGAATACACAGAACTCTCGTTAAAATGTCCGTTTTAATCATGCCTTAACCGTTATAATAAGGATAAGAGGTGATGAGATGATTCGAACGATAGATATACATAGAGATGATGTGATGCGTCTTGTAGATGTGTGGGAACAGTCTGTGCGTGATACACATGATTTTATCACAGAAGAAATGATTGATGCGATGCGTCCCGAAGTTCATACAGCTTTTGCTTCAATGGATGCGGTTGTCGTATATGAAGATCATGATACGATTACGGGATTTATGGGAGTTTTAGATCGTAAAATTGAAATGCTTTTTCTTGATGCTTCAGCACGTGGGCAAGGTGTTGGTTCTCGTTTAATCCAATATGCAATTTCAGAATACGCAGTTGATCGTGTGGATGTGAATGAACAAAATTATCAAGCCCGAGGATTTTATGAACATTTAGGCTTTGAAGTATTTGAAAGCTCTGAGTTTGATGAAGCAGGACGTCCATTCCCAATCTTACATATGAAGCGTCGTTGAGGCTGTTTTAGAATGGAATTTTGTATGTTTAATGTCACAAAAAAAGAAATGTTAATTTAATTTCATATTCACCGTTTTTTCACGTGGTATTATGTGGATGGTCGAATTTTATAAATGGAGGCATACTATGCAATTATTGGCTGCACAATCACAGTCTATTATGGATTTAGGAATTCACGTTATTTTAGGTGGATTCGGCTTGTTTATGTTGGGAATTAATTTATTAGGGGATGGTTTTAAAAAAGTTGCGGGAAATCGCATGCGCGATTATATTGATAAATATACAAGTAACCTTTTTTCTGCGATTTTAGTAGGGGCGTTGATTACCGGAATTATGCAATCCAGTTCCGCTGCAACGGTTATTTCTATTTCGCTTGTTCGTGCGGGGTTGATGCGCTTAGACCAGGCAATTGGGATTTCGTTGGGTGCTAATATTGGTACAACAGTAACAGCAATTATCGTGGGTCTAAATATTGATGAAATGGGTTATTTCTTCCTGTTTATCGGTGCGATGATGGTCTTATTTGCATCACGTCGTGATATCAAGAACTACGGTCAAGTTGTTCTTGCATTTGGTTTAACGTTTGTTGGGTTACAGATTATGAGTGAAAAACTTATGTTGATACAACAGATGCCATTTTTTGAAGCGTTAATGGTTCAATTATCCGATCATCCATGGTTTGCGATGTTGGGTGGTACGGTGCTTACAGGAATCATTAACTCATCTTCCGCAACAATTGCGGTAGTTCAAAAGATATATGGTAATGGTGGTATGTCAATGGTGGCAGCAACTGCATTTGTATTTGGTTCCAATATCGGTACAACGGTAACGGCGTTGTTTGCATCAATGGGTGGTTCCATTGCGACACGTCGTGCTGGATTATTCCATACAATGTTTAATGTTATTGGAGCAGTCTTGATGATGCTGTTTGTAACACCTTATTCACAGTTTATCTTAAAAATTAATGCATTAATGGGCGGTACGGATGCGATGGCAGTGGGAATTGCGCATTTCGTTTTTAATCTCTTCTTTGCGATTCTAGTTATTCCGTTTGTTCCTGCCTTTATTCGTCTTCTTAAGATTTTAATACCTGGAGAAGATAAAATTAGAAGTCGTGAAAAACTGAAACCCCTTGATCGTGACATTATTCATACTTACCCAGAAGGTGCCCTTCAATTAGCGAAGGCGCGTACAACCAAGATGGGTGATTTAGTGCTCGAAGCAGTTGATGCATCGCATGCATATCTTCATTCAAAAGATGATGAGGATTATGAAATCGTGATGCAACTTGAGGGTATGGTGAATCAGTTGGATACGGAATTAACGGAGTATTTGTTGGAGATTATGAAGCATAGTAATTCAGATTCGCATATTGCGGATACGTATACAAAATATTTAGAAGTTATTAAAAATTACGAGCGCATGAGTGATTTATCAACGAACTTAGTTGAATTCTATCGCATGGTTTTTGAAAACCGTGAGAATTTCTCAGCAGATGCATTGCATGATTTGGATACTATGTATAAACTCTTAATGGATATGATGCGTCGTTCTCTTAAGATCTTTGATACTGAGGATTTAACGCGTTTTGAGGCTTTAATTCGCGATGAGGAGTATTTAGACTTGATTGAGGATAAATATCGTGAGAAACACTTCCAACGTATGGCGGAAGGGATTTGTGATGAAAAAGTTGCGAGTTCCATCTTTATTGATGTTCTTGGTATTTTAGAGCGTATTGGTGATCATGGTGTTAATGTTTCGCGCTATGTGCATTCCGCAGTCGGTGTGCATGCGAATCGAGAAGATGTAATTCTAAAATCAAATAACTAATTCTAAAACTGAAACCTTAAAGCTTCAGTTTTTTCTTTTCATTCTTTTAAAGAAATATGTACCATGCTTGAATGATATTGTGATATTATGGTGATGGTCTAAATTTTTTTTATGGAGGAAAGAATGAATAGTTTATTCTTGGCAACTCAAAATCCGTCATTTTCGGATTTGGGTATTAATGTCATTCTAGGTGGATTCGGCCTTTTTATTCTCGGGATTAAGTTCCTTGGGGAGGGATTAAAGGAAGCCGCAGGGCCTAAAATACGAGATTATATTGAAAAATACACGAGTAATACCGTTATGGCAATTTTGGTTGGAGTTGCGATTACCGCAATTATGCAATCCAGTACCGCTGCGACTGTTATCTCGATTAGTTTAGTTCGTGCAGGATTGATGCGTTTGGATCAAGCAATTGGTATTTCAATTGGCGCAAACGTAGGAACGACTGTCACGGCATTAATGATTGGTTTAAATGTTGATGAATTAGGCTTTTACTTTTTATTTGTAGGTGCAATGATCATTGCATTTTCAAAGCGAAAGAAGTATAAAAATATCGGACAGATTTTATTTGGTTTTGGAATTACGTTTGTGGGTCTAAAGCTTATGAGTGATAAGCTTATTTTGATTCAAGAATACCCATTCTTTGAAGCATTTATGCTTAAAATGTCTCAAAGTCCTTGGCTTGCGCTTTTTGCAGGTACGATTGCGACTGCGGTTATTAACTCTTCAATGGCTGTGATTGCGCTTGTACAAAAAATTTATGCAAACGGTGGGATGTCGATGGTCGCTGCTTCAGCTTTTGTATTTGGTTCAAATATCGGGACTACCCTTACGGCAGTGCTTGCATCCATTGGCGGTTCTGTATCAACTCGACGTGCCGGATGGTTTCATGTAATTTTTAACTTTACAGGTGCAATTATTGTTATGATATTAATTGAGCCATACTCAGCATTTATTGTAAGTGTTAATGCATTAATTGGCGGTTCACCGGCATTTGCGGTAGGACTGAACCATTTCTTCTTTAATCTCATATTTGCGATTGTTATTATACCTTTTGTACCTGCATTTATTCGTCTTATGGAGTTTTTAATTCCAGGAGAAGATAAAATCAAAGAACGTGAGAAAATTAAGCCTCTTGATTACGGTTTAATTGGAACATTCCCAGAAGGTGCGCTTCAATTAGCGCGTAAAACAATCGTTAAAATGGCGGATTTGGTTTTAGAGTCTGTAGAAACTTCAAATCAATTCTTACATTCACGTGATATGGAAGATTATGATGTGGTGATGCAACTTGAGGAAATGGTTAACAGTTTGGATACTGATCTTACGAAGTATTTGCTTGAGATTGCGAAACAAACAGATGTTTCAGGTCATATTACGGAAGAATATACGAAAAACTTAGAAATTATAAAAAATTACGAACGCATGAGTGATCTCTCAACAAACTTAGTAGAATTCTACAAAATGAGTTTTGAGAATCGCGAATCGTTTTCTGAAGATGCACTTCGCGATTTGGATACCATGTATCAACTCCTTATGGATATGTTGAAGCGTTCTACGAAGATTTTTGAACGTGAAGATTTTTCGGGCTTTGATTCACTATGCCGTGATGAGGAGTATATGGATCTTATCGAAGAAAAGTATCGTGAAAAACACTTCCAACGTATGGCGGAGGGAATTTGTGATGCGAAGGTTACAAGTTCAATTTATATTGATATTTTAGGTATTCTTGAGCGTATTGGAGATCACGGTGTTAACATTGCACGTAACATGTTTTCAGCTGTGAAGTTGCATACTTCAGACGAACATTAAAAGGGGGATATTATGAAGAAAATTTATTTTGCAAGTCCGTTGTTTACACATATGGAGTTTCGTTATAATGCGGTAGTGGTTTCGCAAATTCGATCGGCTTATCCAAACTTGGAAGTGTACCTTCCTCAGGAACAGATGGAAATTAACGATAAAAACAGTTATGCGAATTCAATGATGATTGCGAAAGCGGATACTGATGCGCTTTTGAAGTCAGATCTTGTTATTGCGGTGTTGGACGGTCAAACAATTGATGCGGGTGTTGCATCTGAGGTTGGTGTTGCATACCAAGCAAACATTCCAATGATCGGTCTCTATACCGACAGTCGCCAGCAAGGCGCAAATAATGTTGAGAAAATCAATGCTTTGCGTGATGTTGCGGAATCACAATTTTCTTATGTAAATCTATACACTGTAGGTCTTATTAAACTTAAGGGTACAGTTGTTACGGATGAACAAACCTTAATTGAACTGATCGGTGAAATACTCGGTCTTTAAATGACTTATTTGACAACGTCTTTGTTTTTGGTTATAGTATCACTAATAAGGCGGTGGGAACATGGACAGAAATTCTTTCTAAATCATTAATCATAAAATAGGAGGAAGTTTTGTCATGTTTAATTTTAGTCTTAATGTTAAGACGGGAACAGGGCGCGAGCTTATCGCGCCTTTTTCTATGTCTTTAAATCAAAATGATCGAGTTGCATTAATTGGGGAAGAGGGAAATGGTAAGAGTTTAACACTGAAAGCTCTCGCTCAAGATGCGTCACTTAAAGATCTCTATGTAACGAAAACAGTAAGCAGTCATACGGTTGTATTTGGTTATTTAAATCAAGAAATGACTCAGAATGAGCTTGAAATGGATGCATTAGCTTATATAATCAACGAGAAGTGGGAGTTATACGGTAATGTCTCACGCTTCTTAAAAGAAGTTTTACCCCATTTTGAACTCGAAGATTTAACCCGATCAATGCGTACCTATAGTGGTGGTGAGCGTGTTCGAATCCAATTATTAAGGTTGATGGTCCATCCTTGTGATTGTTATCTTCTTGATGAACCCAGCAATGACTTAGACTTGGATACACCGATCCGGCTTGAAGCTTGGATGCTGTCGCAAACTATTCCGATCATCTTTGTATCGCATGATATTATGCTTTTACAAACATGTGCGAATCGTATTGTACATCTTGAACAAACCCATCGTAAAACACGTTCTCGTGTGACTGTGTATGAGGGAACATACCAAGCGTATTCTGAAGATTTTTTAAGTCATATTCAAAAACACAATCACGATCTAAAGATGCGCCAAAAGGAAAAACAAAAACAAGAAGAGCGTTGGCTTAAGTTATATCAAAAAGTAGAACATCGTCAACGCACGCAAACGCGACAAGATCCTGCGAAGGGACGTCTGTTGAAGAAAAAAATGCATAATATTAAATCAATGGAACGACGATTTGAACGGGATGTATTACCTGAAAAACGAGATTTCGAAGGGGCGATTAAACTTTCCTTTGATGATCAAGAAAAAGTTCATCGTAAAAAAATCTTGGATTTCCATGAGGATGAATTGAAGTGCGGGGAAACAGTGTTAGCGCATGATCTTCAACTCATGGTTTACAGTCGTGATCGGATTGCGATTGTCGGGCGTAATGGCATCGGAAAAACAACCTTGCTGCATGAAATAGTGAAATGCTTTGATACTCATGAAGTTGGTGTCATGCATCAATCCTATGAACTTAATCTTGACTATAATCTTACGCCGATTGAAAATTGTGTTGTAGAAGGGTCTCGAGATGAACGTGGTAGCATTACAAACCACCTCGGTAGTTTAAAGTTCACAGAGATTGAAATGAATACACCAATGCTTCTGTTGTCTGGTGGACAAAAAGCAAAAGTGTCATTATTAAAACTTGTTCTTAAAAATCCTAAAGTCATCATTCTTGATGAGCCTACTCGTAACTTAAGTCCTTTGAGTGTAGGGGTTATTTATAACTTACTCAATGAGTATCAAGGTGCGATCATTTCCGTAACACATGACCGGACACTTATCCAAGAAGTTTTTGAGGATGTTTACTATTTTGATGCTTCGGGACTCTCAATTATTTCATAATATTTCCCGGGTGAATTTTTTGTGAAGAAAATTGAAATAGAATCTATTTGAGACTTTGCGTGAAAACAAGTAGAATAAGAAATAAGGACGGTGGGAATATGAAAGAACATGTAATTCGTTTAATGCCTGGTGATGATTTATTGCAAGGAATTGATGCTTACTGTAAGAAATTTCAAATTACATCAGGATATATAGGGACATGCGTTGGAAGTTTATCCAGTGTTGTCTTTCGTAAAGGTCATAATAAAAAAGAAATTCAATTACAGGGACCCTATGAAATTGTTTCGTGCGTTGGAACGGTTTCTCAAGGGGGTCACCATATTCATGCATCCATCAGTGACTTGGAATTTAAAGTTCTCGGTGGTCATGTTGCTTTGGGGTGTACCGTAAAGTCGACAGCGGAAATTGTGATCATTGAACTTGAACACCATCAACTAACACGAACAAAAGGTGAGTTATCTGGGTTTAAGGAACTTGAAATTGAAGTTACAGGGAATGTATGTAAAGAAAGTTAAAAAAAAGAACGGATGTTTCCGTTCTTTTTATGTGTTTGAGTTTTGTGTCGCTTGCGTAGCGCGTCTTAAATTCGCAAGTTCCGCATCAATCGCAATCGTAATACAAAGACAAAGTAATGCATTCTTGTCATCGTGAATATTCAGTTCATAACTATCGCCCCAACTAAACCATTTCTTGGAGAGGGTCATCAATGTCTTGTTATGAGAAGTGATGTTATAGCGATGTCCAAGATAATCACCACTGAGTTTCCAGTCTAGATGTCTAAGTGAGAATTTCATTTTGAATAAAGACAAATCTCTTTTCAAAAGTACATTGTGATCGGCTGTGCTGATGATGTATTGAGATAGAAAATGGAATGGTTTATGCTTCACGGTTGCAACGGGAGTTTGTGTCGCGTCTGTAATTGTGAATTTACGACCAATCGTAAGAATCGAACCATGCACTGAATATAGGGTAGTACCGTACTCATCTTTGACGTCAAATCGATCACGAATCGACAGTACGTGTTGTTTTACGTATAATTTCATATTTTTTCTCCCAGGGTCTTGATTTGAATGTAAATGAGATGTACAATTTAATCACGCCGGCTTAGCTCAATTGGTAGAGCAACTGAATCGTAATCAGTAGGTTGGGGGTTCAAGTCCTCTAGCCGGCACCATAACATTTACACCAGTTGGTGTTTTTTTTTTATATTCACAGTTTATCACAATCGCTCGAGGCAGTCGATGGTTGTTTTTTGAAATATATAGAAAAAACATTTCAAACTACACTTAGGTTGTAAGGGGTTTACGTCCTTTATTTAAAGGAATCGAATGAAATATTGTTTCAGTTTATTGGGCTACCAATTTGAAAATGAATTTGATATAATGACAATGTACATAAAGGAGAATATCATGGAAGGTTTAGAATTACTTAGTTTTCAAATGATTTCATTTAACGGGTCGGCTCGTTCATGTTTTGTGGAAGCAATTCAGGCAGCGAAAGAGGGCGACTTCGAACGTGCAGAACAGCTTATGGCTGAAGGTGAAGAACAATTTGTTGAGGGACATCGTGTTCATGCACAATTAATTCAACAAGAAGCTCAAAATGGCGCAACTCAAGTGAACTTGTTGTTGATTCATGCGGAAGATCAAATGATGAGCGCAGAAGTATTAAAAATTATGGCTACAGAGCTTATTGACATTCACAAGAAAATTCAATAAGAGCTGTGGCTCTTTTTTTATTTTTAGGCACATGGTACAATGCAATTAGTTAGATGGAAACATAAAATGAGGAGATCATCATGTTAAAAGAAAATAAAATATGGATTGCACAGGGCGAAGCACCAGTGTATATTTTACCGCAGATGTTAAATCGTCATGGACTGATTACGGGTGCTACAGGTACTGGTAAGACGGTTACGTTGAAAGTTTTAACGGAAGCATTGAGTGACTTAGGTGTTCCTACGTTTTTAGCGGATATTAAAGGTGATGTGTCCGGACTTGCCTCTGCAGGAGTTGATAACCCTAATGTATCCAGTCGCGTTGAAAAGTTTGGCGTGGAAGGATTTGAATATAAAGGGTTTCCTGTAACGTTTTGGGATATTTACGGTAAGGGTGGTATTCCCGTTCGTACTACGATTTCTGAAATGGGTCCTATCATGCTTTCAAAACTGATGGATCTTAATGAAACGCAAGCGAGTGTGTTATCTTTAGTTTTTAAAATTGCGGATGCACAAGGGTTGTTGTTGCTGGATATTAAGGATTTAAAAGCGATGTTGGACTATGTTTACCAAAACAATAAGGAACTTGCTGCGCAATATGGTTTAATGTCGACACAGACAATAGGTGCAGTTGTTCGTAAAGTTGTTTTCTTGGAAGAGCAAGGTGCAGATATTTTCTTTGGTGAACCTGCTTTAGATATCCAAGATTGGATTTGTACGGATTCAAATGGACACGGTATGATTAATGTTCTTCATAGTGTTGAGTTGTTCCGTCAACCAACCCTTTACGCAACCTTTTTACTTTGGATGTTATCGGAACTTTTTGAAACATTACCTGAAGTTGGGGACGTAGAGAAACCAAAGATGGTGTTCTTCTTTGATGAAGCGCATCTTCTGTTTAAGGACGTTCCGAAAGCGTTAGTGGATCGCATTGAACTTGTTGTTAAGTTGATTCGTTCAAAAGGAGTGGGTGTGTATTTTATCTCCCAAAGTCCTTCAGACATCCCCGATCGCGTTTTAAGTCAGCTTGGGAACCGAATCCAACATGCACTTCGTGCATACACGCCTGGGGAACAAAAACAGGTAAGAGCTGCAGCTCAAAGTTTTAGAACTAATCCGAATTTCAATACTGAGACAGCGATTATGGAACTGGGTACGGGAGAAGCGATTATTTCAACGCTTGATGAAAAGGGAACACCGCAAATTGCGGAGCGTGCTTTCGTGTTGCCGCCGCAAAGTCTTATGGCTGAAGTGGATGCAAGCATGCGAATGTCAATGATTCAAAACAGTAGTTTTAATCAAAAATATATGGAATCGATCGATCGATTTTCAGCGTATGAGTCACTAGCAGAAAAAATGACTCAAGCAGGGATTGAAGAGGAACAAGAAAAAGTGAATTTAGAACTTGAAAAAGAACGTCTCGCATTTGAGAAAGAGAAACAAAAATTAGAAAAAGAAAAAGAAAAATTACAAAACCGTAAGAAGACCACAACTCGTCATCGTCAGACACCGATTGAAAAGGGAATGAATCGTACGATGAGTACCATCGGTAACGAGTTAGGTAAAGCGATTACAAGAAACATCATGGGGATCCTTACTGGGAAGAAATGATTGGAAATGTTAACGCTTTCTTATAGACACTATTTCCCTTTGTTGTTATAATAGTTTCATATCGAGGAGGATATTATGAGAAAAATTATTTTATTATGTTCAGCAGGTATGTCAACAAGTATCCTTGTTACAAAAATGCAAGAAGCAGCTGCTGCACAAGGATATGACGTAGAAATATCAGCTCACGCTGTAAGTGAAGCCGCACGCGTTGGTGCTGATGCAGACATCATCCTGTTAGGACCTCAAGTTCGTTTTAATTTAAGTACAGTTCAAAAACAATTACCAGAAAAACCAATTGAAGTTATCGATATGCGTGCATACGGTACGATGAACGGTGAAGCTGTAATCGCGGAAGTGAAAAAAGTACTTGGTGATGCTTAAATCTAAAAATGTTAGTGTAAACTAACATTTTTTATTTTATAATAGTAAGTAATTACGATGGAGGTTATTATGAAAATAAATATCGTGTATTATTCAGCTTCAGGGAATACGCAAATGATTGCGGATTCAATTTACGAAGCAGTAGAAGATTTGGGCATTGAAGGCAGTAATGACTTTGTATCGGATGTAACGGCCGAATCCGTAATTGACGCAGATGTATTGTTCTTAGGGTCACCTGCTATGAATGACGAGAATGTTGAAGAATATGAGTTCAGACCGTTTTTTGATGAATTACTTCCGATGCTTTCGGGAAAACGCATCGTCCTTTTTGGTTCATATGATTGGGGCGAAGGTGTTTGGATTGAAAATTGGGAACAAGAAATTGTGGATGCTGGTGGTATTGTGGAACGTAAATTTGCGTACCAATGGGAACCGACAGAAGAACAATTAAAAGAGGCGTATGAAGAAACGAAAACAGTGCTATCAATGTAAATTCTTTCATTGAATGTATAATTTACATATTCTTTGTAAAAAGTGTTGACATTTTTCATTTGGAAGGTATAATAAGTTTATAGATAGTTCACCTATCTAAAAAAACTTGTCCTTTAGACCATCGTTCATAGATAATCTATTTCCTCAAAATTATATAAATTAAGTATTCCTCCAATAATACTGACGATGGATCTTAAAAAACACATCACTCCCAGATGTGTTTTTTTCTGTTTTCATCACAATGCTTTCAGTATCTTTTCACGAAACAAGGATCTGTCCTAAAAAAGTCAAAAGTCTGTCCGCTTTTGGCTTTTTTATAAAATCGAAATACGTTATAATAGACGTAAGTGAGGTATGTCTATGAAGGTTATGTATCCAGGATCTTTTGATCCCATCACAACAGGTCATATTGATTTAATCGAGCGTTGTGCAAAAATGTTCGATCACGTTGTTGTTGCGATAATGGTTAATGAAAAAAAATCGGGAACGTTTACAATGGCGGAGCGTTTAGAAATGGCTCATGAGTGTTTAAGTCATCTATCAAATGTTGAGGTTATGATTGGTGAAGGACTTACAATTGATTTTGCGCAAAAGCAAGCATGCCCAATTCTTATTAGAGGGATTCGTGCGGTTATGGATTATGAAAACGAATTACAATTAGCGACTTCAAATCGTGTTTTAAATGAAACGATTGAGACTTTGTTTTTGGTTGCGTCACCTAAATACTCGTACATATCTTCAAGCGTAGCACGTGAAATTGCCCGTTATGGTGGCGACCTTAAAGGATTTGTTCCACAAAATGTTGCAAGCCGGCTGTATCGAAAATACGATATTGTAGTTTAGGTTGTAATGCGGCTTTAGCTCAGTGGATAGAGCAAGTGCCTCCTAAGCGCTGTGTCACAAGTTCGATTCTTGTAAGTCGCACCAAATGTTTTTACTCTTGAAATAGTATCAAGAGTTTTTTTATTGTTATCACGATCTCTTTGTGAGCGCATCAGTTTTTAAAGGGATTTATGATATAATGTCTTATGCATATATAAAATAAATAAAAACATAAATCAAAGATCTCATTTTATGAGTTTAAGAGAGGATTATATTTTATGAAAAAGAACGCAATAGTATTAATATTGCTGATGGTATTTAATAAATTCTTTGGAATTTTTAGAGAGTTGTTATTGGCGAAGTATTTTGGTGCAACAGCGATTACAGATGCATACATCATTGCATCTTCAATTCCGAATTCGTTGTTTAGTTTTATTGCAACAGGAATTACGACTTCGTTTATTCCGATTTTTAGTAAGATTCATAAACGTGAAGGTAATGATAAAGCAGAGGCGTTCACAAGTAATATCATTAATATCTTACTTGTAGTCTTTGTGGGTGTTATTATATTGGCGGAAATCTTTACAGAACCTTTAGTACGTGTTTTTGCTTCAGGATTTAATGCCGAGACAATGGCTTTGGCGGTATCATTTACACGCATCACATTACTTGCTGTGTTCTTTCAAACAATTTTAGCGGTATTACAAGGTTATCTTCAAATTAAAGAACGCTTTGCAGCTCATGGTATCAGTTATGTCATCATGAATATTGTCATTGTTATAAGTATTATTTTATCGAAAGGAAATTCTGTTTACCTTCTGGCATATGGTGTAACACTTGCGATTGCTAGCCAGTCATTTTTTATCTATCTAATCGCCAAACGATCGGGCTATAAACATCAATTTAAATTAAAAATTCGAGATGAACATATTAAGATCATGCTTGTAATGGCGGTTCCTGTTATTATTGGATCGTCAATTGATCAAGTTAATGCAATTTTTGATAAGACCATTGCTTCCGGTGTTATTGAAGGTGGGATTTCGATTGTGAATTACTCAAATAAAATTAGCGACTCAATAATTGGTCTTTTTGTAAGTTCAATTATCACAGTGCTTTTTCCAGCAATGGCTAAGTTTGCGGCTAATGGAGATGATGAGGGCTTAAAGAATTCGATTTCAAATACGCTTATTGCAGTGAATATGATTGTTGTTCCGGCGACACTTGGAATGATGGTATTATCAAAACCTTTGGTTCAATTGTTTTTTGGCCGTGGTGCATTCACCCCAGAAGCAGTTGTTTTAACGTCTAATGTATTAATTGCTTCATGTCTGGGATTAATTGTGAATGCGAATGCGATGATTTTACTGCGTGTCTTTTACTCTTTAGGTGATACACGCCGACCTGTTGTTTATGGAGCAATCTCCGTTGCGTCAAACATCGTTGCGAGTTTATTCTTTGTTCAGTTTATGGGTCTACCGGGCTTAACTCTTGGTACAAGTATTTCAAAACTCGTATACTTTATTCTCATTTATTATTTCTTGTACAAGATGATTGGCGATTTCAATAATAAGTATATTTTCAAAACAGTTCTAAAACTGATTATTTCGGGATCAATTATGGCAGCGGTGGTCTTCTTCGCTTACCCATTAATTAGTCCTAAGTTTAGTTTGGTAACAGGACTTGTATTCGTAGTATTGATTGGAATGCTCGTTTATTTTGTTTCTGTCAAGTTAATGAAAATTGAAGAATTTGATCAAGCGATTGATAGCGTTAAAGTAAAATTTATAAGTAAAGTTAAACACTAAAGTTCTCATTTGAGAACTTTTTACTTGTTCGAAAACATGAGATGTGTTATATTTTGTTGGACTAGAAAGGTAGCAAATTGCTATCCGGTGAGACTTATGGGAAATGCGCCTACGTTAAAACATAATAAATAAAAGGAGGCGTTTTTCTATGTTTAACATAAGTCTAGATGTTAAGACGAAGCAGGGACGTGATCTTATCACGTCTTTTTCTATGTCTGTAAATCGTGGTGATCGTATTGGTGTCGTAGGGGAAGAGGGCAATGGTAAAAGTGTTTTTCTTAAATCACTAGTAAACCGTTCTGAAATAAGTAATTTAAAAGTGAGTCGGGATTTACATCCAGAGTCGATTGTTTTTGGGTATCTCGGTCAGGAATTAAGTGTGGCGGAGCGATCTCAAACAATTCTTGAGTTTGTGCTGGAGGACTCATGGGAACGTTTTGGGGATTTTGTACCCTTGTTCTTATCCATGGTGCCTATGTTGACGGAACGCGATTATGATCGTTGCATGGCGTCTTTAAGTGGTGGTGAATGTGTTCGGATTCAATTATTAAAATTGCAGATGCAAGCGGTCGACTGTTATGTGTTGGACGAACCAACTAATAATTTAGACATGGATGGTTTGATATGGTTTGAAGCTTGGATGGACGTGCAAACAGCACCCATTATTTTTGTATCACATGATCTTGAAACGTTAAGGCATAGTGCCAATAGAGTGCTCCATTTTGAACAATTACACCGTAAATCAATTTCAAAATTAACCTTGTTTGAAGGGTCTTATGATGAATATATTCAAAATCGAGATCGATCTTTGTCCCATCATAACCAACTGGTACGATTTCAGAAGCGATTTCAAGCAAAACAAGAAGCGAAGTGGCAAAAGCAGTATCAAAAAGTTGGTCATCAACTTCAAAATGTAAATCGTGCGCATCCAGGTCTTCAAAAGAAAATGAAGAATTTGAAAGTTCAAAAGGCACAACGTTTAAAGCAAGAATCATTGATTCACCGTGATCAAGAGGTGGCGATTAAGATCGAAAAGTTTCCGCAAACGAATGTGTCTTCAAAAGTTGTGTTTACGTTTGATATTGACCGATTATTCATGAATGGTAGTATCATTGGAAATAACTATAAGTATACGTTGACGTCGGGTGAGAAGATTGCGATTGTAGGGCCTAACGGTTGTGGCAAAACAACTTTATTTAATGAAATCGTTCAATCTATAACCGGTAATGTCGGTATTATGCATCAAGATTACCATCGAAATCTTGATGTTAAGAAAAATGCGATTGAAAATTGTCTTGACTCTTTTGATAAAGATGCAATCACTAAGGTTCGCTATGCATTAGGAGGATTGAACTTTACTTCAGATGAGATGGAAACCCCGGTCGAATTTTTATCGGGAGGTCAAAAGGCAAAAATCTCGCTGTTGAAAGTTTTACGTACTAAACCTGATGCATTATTGTTGGACGAGCCAACTCGAAATCTCAGTCCGTTTTCATTGATGGCAATTTATGAAATGTTGGAGGACTATAAAGGAGCGGTATGGTGTATTACCCATGACCGTCAACTTATCCATCATGTATTTGAAGATATTCTTGAGATGACCCCCGATGGATTTATAAAACTTTAATTAATGCTTGACAGTAAGCTTATTCGTGATATTATTGCTTTAATAACAAACTTTATGATTGAGATGAGTAGCTTTCAAGAAGTATGTCCAGAGAGTCTGTGGTTGGTGTGAACAGATCTTGCTTCGAAAGTGAATGGCCTCATGAAAGGCGGAATGAACACTTCGGTAAGTAGTTTACGACGGATGTCTCCGTTAACAGGACAGGAATATGTTTGTATTCCTATTGAGTTACGTATTTTACGTAGTGTTTCAGGTGGTACCGCGAAGACTTCGCCCTGTATGGGTGAAGTTTTTTTTGTTCTAAGGGAGGTGATGACTGTGGTATGAAGTGACGTGAATCAATTTAAAAATTATGATAAAGGAGAAAATAAAATGAAAATTAAAAATTTAACCATTTCGACCTTGTTTCTGACATTAGGTCTTGTATTACATATCACGGTCCCTGGTGCTGTTGGTCTGATGAAACCCGACTTTATGCTTGCATTCTTTTTCTTTGCCCTGTTTGAACTGCAATCCTTTCGTGAGGTGGTCGTCATTAGCATCGTTTGCGGATTTTTAACTGCAATGACAACTTCGATGCCTGGAGGTGAAATTGCGAATGTGGTGGATAAATTAGTTACTGGTCCACTTGTGTTTTACACTTATAAGTTTCTTATAAATCGATTTAATCAAAAAATAACTTATTGCCTTATTTCTAGTATTGGAACCTTTGTTTCGGGTGTGATATTTTTAAGTGTTGTGCAAGTTTTAGGTGGGATACAACTACCGTTCGAAGTGTTTCTTTTTGGAATCATTCTTCCGTCAATGGTGGTAAATAGTCTTCTCGTATTGCTTATTTCTAAGGTGTTGGAACGAATTAAACCAAAAAAAGAGGCAAAACTTCGATTTTAATTTTGAGAGTGTTTCGTATCATTGACACTTTGAATATTTCTTGCATTTTTACGTGAAAGTTTAAATATGTGTAATGAAGGCGTAAAGAGTGCATGTTTATGGGTGGAACATAGGTGTGTCACTTTTGAATATGAGATTAAAAAGTCTAATAGACTAGGGAGTAAGGACGTTTGTGTGTATAAATACGATAATTTTACACTAGCATTCACATAATTATTCGTTATAATAGGGACGAGGGATAAAATATATGAAACTTATCGATTTAACACAAACATTTAATGAAGCAACTGGGGTTTTCCCAGGAGATACGAAAACGAAATTTGATCTGGATGCATGCTTTGAAGATGATGGTTATACAAACTACTCAGTAACTGCATCTTTACATACAGGAACCCATGTGGAAGTTCCGATGCATTTATCAGGTGATGAGCGCTTTATCAGTAATTTTCCAATTGACCGTTTTATTGGTCGTGGCGTGATGATTGATGTTCGCAATCAGAAAGAAATTGATTATAAACCTGACTACGAACTCTTGGTTAACCCAGGGGACGTGGTTGTGTTTTACACGGGATTTGATGAGCGACGCGGTGAAAAAGCTTATTTTGAAGATCACCCGATTTTTACGGAGGAACTGGCAATGTTTCTCGTAGAAAAACAAATCAAAATGGTAGGGATGGATATTCCATCACCCGATTTAGAACCATATTATGTTCACAATATTCTTATGGATGCGGATATCATGATTTTAGAAAATTTAAATAACTTGGATTCGTTACGATACCATAAAGATTTTATCATTTCTGCGGTACCCCTAAAAATCGAAGCGGAAGCAAGTCCTGTTCGCGCATATGCAGTTTTAAAATAATGAAACGGTCTAGGCGATATATTTGTTTGGTAATGCTGTTAGGCTTAACAGGGTGTCACCGGAATCAACAGGTTGTCTGTGAAAAAGATTATGTTGTAAATGGAAGTCTGGTTCATGAGACATATCGTGATAAACTGGTTAATGATTATACCGTAGAACGTTTGCATACGTTTCAAATTAGTGATTTGAAAGAGAATGTTGATGATTGGTTCTTAACACAACTTCCGCAAAAAGAAATTGTAATGTTTAAAGAAATTTTGAATCAAGAACACTTACGCTTCACAATGGTAAGTACCGACCAGGATTACAATACAGGAACTTTTTTAATTTCTCATCGTTATTTATTCGATATGATGAGTAAAGAGGAACTACATATTGTCTCAACAACATTTGAACAATCCGTATTGTCTTTGGAAGCACTTCAAACTTATCGAACACAACAAAACTTTAAATGCACGCTATAGCGTGCATTTTTTATTGCTTCACGAGTTGTGGTGTGGTAATGTATTGGTGTAACGATACAGAGGTGGAAGTATGAAATTAGAGATTAAGAATCTTTCAAAATCTTTCGATCATCAAGAAGTTTTGAAAGACATTAACATAACGCTTGAAAAAGGGAAAATCTATGCGTTATTGGGGAGAAATGGCGCAGGGAAGACCACTTTCTTTAACTGTATTAGTCAAGAAATACCACGTGATAGTGGTACGGCTCATTTTGATGATGGGAGCTTGTTAACGCAGCACGATGTTGGATTTGTATACACCAATCCAATGTTGCCCGAGTTCTTAACGGGTATTGAGTTTTTAACGTTTTTTATTGATATTCATAAAGATCAAGGTTTCATACGTGAGGATGTACATGCATATTTTGATACGATTCAATTCAATCAAGATGACCGCTATAAACTGATTAAGGATTATTCGCACGGTATGCGAAATAAACTACAAATGTTATGCATCATGATGTTGAAGCCGAAAGTCTTGTTTCTTGATGAGCCTCTCACTTCATTTGATGTGGTCGCATCCATTGAAATGAAACGGCAACTTGTTTCGCTCAAAGAGGATTGTATTATGGTTTTATCTACGCATATGATGCAGATTGCTAAAGATATTTGTGATGAGGTGATCATCTTGCATCATGGAAATGCAACCCTTTTGGACTCCAGTCGCTTGCATGATCCTGCATTTGAGGAAGATATTATTGATATCTTAAGTGATAATCATGAATCATAGTGTTTTAAAAGATATTAACGTTGTAAATCGAACAAATCGATTTCTATACTATCTGCGTTCGATTAAACCATTACGAAAGGTTATTTATGCTAACGTCTATGAAAATACAGAACGAAAAAAGAAGCTTGGTCGTGTTGTAACGGTATTTCATTATCTTAAAATGATTGTGAATCATTTTATTTATTTGTTTATTATTTTTGGGATTCTTGCTCAAGCATTGCCACAGGTTCCTATCGAACTTATTTGGTTTCTATTGGTCATAATTAGATCGTGTGTAAGTACAATTTCAAGTGATGATTCAATTGAAAAATGGACCTTAATTCGCTCTTTCAAAGTTGACTTTAAGTCATATTATAATTTCCGTTTGCGCAATGACATTATTGAACGCATACTCTATTGTATTGCGATAATGTTTACTGTTGTGATGTATGACCAAAGTGTACTTATGGCATCCATGATGGTTCTTGTGGTATTGGGGACAAAAGTTGTAGCAGAGGGTTTAGATCTTGCGTATTTTAACCGTTACCATAAGAAAATAAGTGGCAAACATAAGACGATATTTGTGCTTGGTTTAGTACTAAGTTTTAGTGTATTATTATTTACCAATTATTTATCAGGGGTGGTTTTTTATATCTTAACCGGTATGATTGTTTTAATGGCGATTGCGTTTATGGTTCGTAGACCAATTTGCGAAGCTCAAATTCATGAATCGTATGGGTTATATATGCTTCAACAAATAAGTCCGGAAGAAAGTCTAGCGTCAATTAACCTCAAATCGAGTCAAACAATTTTACGAGTTGATGATGATTATAATCTTGATCAATCTGAACAAGTTATTAATCGTTATGAAGGTTACAGCCTGTTGAATCGTCTTTTTTTAGAACGGCATCGACGACTCTGGTTTAAACCGCTACGTTTTAGATTTTTAGTTATCCTTGCAGTGGTGGTTGTTAGTGTTATAAGCCTAACAATTCTGAGATCGTTTTTCCCAGAGATGTATTTTCAAGTTTGGTATCCATTTTCAACTGAAATGTTTAAATCGATTGGACCTTATATTTTTATCGTCTATCTCCTGAATATTGGGGAGTCAATGACCCGTGCATACTATCTAAATTGTGATTCAAAATTATTGAACTATGCGTTTTATCGACGACCTGAAATCATTTGGAAACAGTTTGTAGGGCGTTTAGGGACACTTGTGTTTCTAAATATGATTCCGCTTATACCCATAATTATAGGTGTAGCTTTTATGGTTGGGATACAATTAATTATTCCGATACGTGGTGAAGTTCAAATTTTTATTATTACCTTAGTGCTTTTAAGTGTTTTTTTCAGTGTTCATAATTTACTAATTTATTACACATTACAACCTTATAATGAATCGATGCAAGAAAAAGGATTCCTATATAATTTAGTGAAAGTTCTTGTGGTCATGGTTGCTTATAATGGCAATCGTTTAAGCGATATTCCAAATTTGAATTTGTGGCTTTCAATCATAACGGCATTATATTTCATTATCGGTGTGCTCTGTGTTCGATTGTTTTCTGAGAAAACGTATAAAATTAGAAAATAGTTTATTTGGTTATTTTAAGTCGTACGAGTATGGGACTTGAACCATTAGCTTATCTTCTCTATAATTAAGGAAATGCAGGGGAGCTGGATTGATGAAAAGAAGAAAAGGGTATTTAACGGTTATGACGGCTGTGTTTTTTATGGCAGCGTTATCTCATTTGATATTCCCAAGTTATATGATTGCGAACTCGATATGGGGTTTTGACTACGGCTGGCAACGAGAACTGGGTGCAATGTATTTAGCAATTACATTTGTGAATTGTTATGCTTTGTATACTCATAATGATGACCAACAGCATATTTTAGCGATGTTATCCATGACAATGTGTATCGGTATTGGTTTTAATAATTTAGGGGCATGGCTTTCTTCACCCTTAGATCATAATTATGTTCATATCGTAGGTGTGATTAATTTCTTGCTTATCGGTGGGTTTGGTGGATTATACCAAGGATATCGCATAATGTCTCAGGTCGTTGAACAACGACAATAAAAAAAGAGGATTTCGATACTAGTACCTGTCAAGTTGACACTAAATAAAAAGTAGATTTATATTTGATAGGACTAAGATATCCAAGGTCTTTCTGGATACGTTCGGTATTATACCAATGAACGTATCCTTTTTTTTTGTTTTTGCTTCTTGTTTTGTTAATTTCCCATCGATTCTAATACATTCTTCCTTTAGTTGGGAAAACCAATTTTCTATTCGTGTTGCATTTTTCGGATTTTCATGAGTAGAGTATAAGACTTTTTTATAATTTCTATGTCCTCTACTTCCCCAGGTTTCTTTCCGCGTTTATCTAAATATAGTGTTCCCTCCATAAGTTTTCTTTTCCAGTTTGCGATTGTGCCAGTGCGAACATTATATTTCTCACTGACACTTCTATATGATTTACCACTCAAAATCTCTTGTACAATCATTAACTTATCTTCATACGATCTTATCGTTTGTTTGCCCATAAAAAAATACCTCCAAAATTTAACTAAATATTAACACGATAGTGTTTTTTATTTAGTGTCAACTTTAAAGGTATTATAATCTCGGTCCTCTTTTTTATTTGAATTTACCTAAAACATAAAAAAACCAACCGAAGTTGGTTCTGTGAAATATATATTTGGTGCACCAGATAAGATTTGAACTTACACGACTTGCGTCACACGCCCCTCAAGCGTGCGCGTCTACCGATTCCGCCACTGGTGCATTGATATTAACTGCTTTTGTATTATAGCATTGGTATAAACAATGTGCAAGATTAAAAGTGGCTAATTTAATGATTTACGTAAAATATCGTGTATAATATTTATGGTTAAGAAGGAAGGTTATAATGAAAATTCATAAAAAGACGTCAATGACAGAGGGCGTCATTTGGAAAGAAATGCTTTTGTTTTCAATACCGCTTTTGATTGGGAATCTATTCCAACAATTATACAATACCGTCGATTCCTTTGTGGTTGGAAACTATGTGGGTGAAGAAGCACTTGCCGCAGTTGGAGCAAGTACACCCTTGAGTAATGTTATTATTGGGTTGTTTATGGGGATTTCAACGGGTGCCGGTATTCTTATTTCTCGCTATTTTGGAGCGAAAAAAGATGAAGAATTGCATGATTCAATTCATACCTTTATGGCGTTTTCGTTAATTGTAAGTGTTTTTCTTACTTTTTTCGGTTCGGTAATGTCTCCGATATTTTTAGGGTGGCTCAAGACACCTGCAAATATAATGGAACCGGCTACCCTTTACCTAAGAGTTTATTTTTGGGGTGTAACCGGTCTTGTTATCTATAATTCCGGTGCAGGGATTTTACGAGCAATCGGGGATTCACGCAATCCTTTAATTTATCTATGTATTTCAAGTCTTATTAATGTATCGTTGGACTTGTTGTTTGTGATTGTGTTTGATATGGGGATTTTGGGAGTTGCGGTTGCAACGCTTATTGCTCAACTCACATCCGCAATCTTAGTATGGATACATCTATTACGTGTCGAGGATATTTATCAACTAAAGATGACAGACATACGAATTCATCGTGATAAACTATATGAAATTATACGTCTTGGTATTCCAACTGGAATTCAACAGACAGTTGTTTCATTCTCAAATGTTTTGGTTCAATCCTATATTAATGCATTTGGATCCGCTGCGGTCGCTGGTTTTAGTGCAGCAGATAAGTTTAATGCATTTTTATCAATGCCAACGCAAAGTTTCTCACTCACAATTACGACCTTCACAGGTCAAAATCTTGGTGCGGGACGTAAGGAACGCATCATGGAAGGTGTTCGGACTGCTCTAGTTTTAGCGGTAGGGATTGTGATTATCATTGGAATTCCAACCTTTATTTATGCAGATCAACTGATTGCTTTCTTTTCACCTGAACCTATGGTTATTATGTATGGTGCACGCATGTTGCGGATTATGGTACCGTTCTATTTTGCACTCAGCACGACAAGTATTCTAAGTGGTGCATTAAGAGGTGCAGGCCTTACAATGGTTCCAATGATAATCATGATTTCGTGTTTCACAATTTTAAGACAGATATTCTTGTTTATAATGATGCGTATTAATCATTCAATTGATTGGGTATACTGGAGCTACTCCGTTACATGGATTAGTTCAATGGTTCTTACACTTCTGTACTCAAAAGCATCACAATGGCTTGATAAAGCATAGTCCTCCTTCGAGGACTTTTTTATGTTACAATAAAATAAAAAGGGTGGACAATATGAAAAAATTAAACATTATCGTTGATGTTCAAAATGACTTTGTATCGGGGACGCTTGGTTTTGAAGGAGCAAATCAAGTGGTGTTGAATATTCTGAAAAAATTAGAAAATGAACAAGATTGTGACCTTGTGTTTACACGTGATACCCACGGATCCAATTATCTTGAAACGCAAGAAGGGCGTCGTTTACCGATTGAACATTGTATTTTGGGATCAAGCGGATGGGAACTTGATATGCGTTTAAAACCCTTTGTGAAGCCGGATACGATTATTTTTAATAAACCTACTTTTGCCTCTTTAGAGTTGGGTAATTATTTAGATAAAAAAAACTATGATGAGATAGAGGTGATGGGCTTAGTTTCCAACATCTGTGTTATCAGTACGTGTGTTATCGCAAAAGCTGCATGTCCTGAGGCGCGAATTATTGTAGATACATCCTGCACAGATAGTTATGACCCAGTATTAAATCAAAGTACATTTGATGTGCTTGAGGGTCTACAAGTGGATGTGATTCGATGAATCGGGCGAGTATAAAACGTGGGATTTTAGCGGTATTAGCTCTAGTTTTATTAATTGTTGGTGGAGTTGCGGTGTATTTTATCGTAGATTCAGCACCTTCTGCCTTTTTAATTCGAAGAGTGTTTGAAGGGGGTTTGGCGGTTAAACCGGATGGGTATGAAGTGATTGAGTCAGAAGTTCGTGTTTACACAGATTTGACCTATGAATCAACGGCTGGCCGCAATACTTTTGATCTTTTCGGTCCGAAGAACACACAAAAACTCCCTACAGTTATTTGGGTTCACGGGGGTGCGTTTGTAGGCGGCGATAAGCATGATAATTATGAGTATGCAGTCCAATTAGCCAACCAAGGATATCGAGTCATCAACCTCAACTATGATTTAGCGCCAGAAGCAGTTTACCCTTCTCCAGTTCATCAAGTTGGTGAAGCGATAAGTTATCTTGAATCTCATGCAGAGCTTTTTGGATTGGATATGAATAATATCATTTTAGCGGGGGATTCAGCAGGGGCACACATTATATCCCAATACATGATGGTTCAGGTCGATTCACAGTATGCGCAAAAGCTCGATCAAAGTGTTACGTTAAACCCGAGTTATGTTAAAGGGATTGCGTTGTTTTGTGGACCTTACGATCTAAATGGACTTTTAAATATGCAGTCTTCTTCAGGTGTTTTAGATTTCTTTATGAGTCGCTTGGCCTGGGCTTACATGGGTGAAAAGGCATGGATGGATACAGCGTACGTTGAATCGTTATCCATTCTCAATCATGTTACTAAAGATTTTCCACCCACATTTATTACGGATGGTAATCAAATGAGTTTTATGGAAGACGGTTTAAAAATGCAAGAAAAATTGGAATCGTTGCAAGTTCCGGTGACTTCTGTGTTTTATGAAGATGTCGCGGATGTTTTAGGTCATGAGTATCAATTTAAAATGGATAATCCTTATTCCGTACATACATTTGAGGAATTTGTAGGATTCCTTAACAAATATGCTAAGAAGGTGTGAAGACTCACATCTTTTTTGATGGGGTTTTATATATGCAATGAATATGCGATAATGTTATAATAAACACATGAAATGAGGAAGTTATGAAGAAACGTTTAGGATTATTGAGTGTCGTGATTATCGCTATCGATTTGCTGTCAAAGGCATGGATCGACAAAACGATTCCATTATGGGATTCTTTACACGTTATACCCGGATTTTTCTCACTTCGGTATGTACGTAATACAGGGGCAGCATGGAGTATTTTTGACGGTCAGAAATGGCTTTTTATCGTACTTGCAACAGCAGTTTGCATTGTGCTCGCTTATTATTATGTAAAAGAAGATAAACCTGTCATTTTGACAGCGATTGCCTTAATGTTTGCAGGTGCTTTTGGGAATTTGTTTGACCGCGCAATTTATGGCTATGTACGTGATATGTTTGCGTTCAATATCTTTGGATATCAGTTTCCTGTATTTAATGTAGCAGATATGAGTTTGGTTGTGGGTGTTTTTATTCTCGCAGTTGTACTCTATCTCGATGAAAGAGGTCAAAAATATGAATAAATTAATTGTAGAAGAAATGTTTGATGGAATGAGAATTGATCAGTATATGGCACTTGCTGTAACGGATTATTCTCGTAGTGTTTTACAAACATGGATTAAAAATGGAAATATTAGAGTAAATGGTAATGTTGTTAAACCAAACCTTCGCTTAAAAGAAGATGATGTAGTGGAGTATGAAATTACTGAGGAGCAAATTTCAATTGTTCCAGTGCCAATGGATTTAGATATTGTTTATGAAGATGATGCAATTTTAGTTGTTAACAAACCAAAAGGTTTAATTGTTCACCCATCACCATCAACGTTAAATCAACCAACATTGGTTCACGGACTATTGGCACATACAACGCAATTAAGTGATCTTAATGGCGAATTGCGCCCAGGTATTGTTCATAGAATTGATAAGGATACAACGGGTTTATTAGTTGTTGCGAAAACAAATGAAGCACATGAAATTTTAGTAGAAGATTTAAAGCAACGTTTAATTTCGCGAGAGTACGTGGCAATTGTGCATCACCAATTTAAACATCAAAGTGCTACGGTCGATGCGCCAATTGGTCGTGATCCTAAAAACCGTCAACGTATGGCAGTTACAGATCAAAACAGTAAGCATGCAGTAACACATTTCTATCTTACAGAACGTTTTAATGATTTTAGTGTGTTGCGTTGTAAATTAGATACAGGTCGTACACATCAAATTCGTGTTCACGCTCAGTATATTAAGCATCCTATTGTTGGAGATCAAACATATAGTTATAAAAATACATGGGAAACAAATGGTCAGTGCTTGCATGCACAAAAATTAACGTTAACGCATCCCGCTAGCAAAGAGGTTATGACGTTTGAAGCTGAATTACCTCAAACAATGAAAGACGTTATCGAGGAAATCAGGAGGTTAGATTAATGTATACAAAGTCTCAATATGATGCATGGGTAATTGAAGTCGCGAACTATTTTATGAAGCATTTTCAATATCAAATGGTTTCAATGACTCAAGACAGTTCACAGGTTTGGCTTGTGAATCAAAATGTTGAGGACAATGCGATTATTATGGTTACCTCCACATCCCTTTCAAATATTGATCGCGAGATGATTTCAAAACATCGTGAAAGTCTCGCCCTTGTATTTAAAACGAAGGCAGAAGGGCTTAATATTAGTGTGAATCAAGAGGACAAAGTCGGAGATGATATGAATGTGGTTGTAGGACCGAATTTTATCTCATCCTCGCAACTTCTTACCTCATACGGTGATTTAAGTGGACTTTTAAAAATAAGTCAAAATCCGGATCGCTCGCTTTCAAAGGCGGTACTTAATTTGAAAAAAACGATTGGTAGAATGCAAAAACAAGCACGATACCGTTCTTTTCCTGTAACCAATGTCATCTCAATGATTTGTGTTGTTGTTTTTTTACTCGCACAATACTTAATTTTAGTTTCAGAGATAAACATTAATACTGTTGCAGTGATGTTAGGTGCCTTTTATAAACCGTTTATCGTTCATGGTCATGAATGGTTCCGATTTATTACTGCAGGTTTTCTTCATATTTCTTTTCTACACTTAATCATGAACTTAATGGCTCTAAGAAATTTAGGCGTGGTTATGGAAACTGTGATGGAAGGGAAAAAATATCTCTTTACTCTAATCGTGGGTATTCTTATGGGTAATGCATTTGTCTTTATTCTGGATGAGGGTGTCATCGGTCTTGGTATTAGTGGTGGACTGTTTGCGTTGTTAGGCGCAATGTGTGTCTATTTATTTGAAACAAAAGCGATGCGTAACCCTAAAGTTATGTCTCAAGTCTTTCAAGTCTTATTTATTAATCTCATTATCAGTTCATTACCGGGTGTTAGTGCAACAGCCCACTTAGGTGGATTGATTGCAGGATTATTGTGTGGACTTGTTTTCTCAAAACGAAAAGATTGGGATTATTTACGCAAAGGAACAATGGTACTATCTGCTGTATTTGTTGTAGGGATTGTGGTTGTGATGACGCAACATGCGGGTACCCTATCAAGCCCAAGGTTGGATATGTCGGTTATTAATAGCTGGTATGAACTTGGGTTTAAAAATTATGCAAACCGTTTAAGCGGTTTTATGAAGTAGGGGGTTTTATGAGTAAACGAGATAATGTCATTTCTTGGGATGAATATTTTATGGGCCTCGCTCATTTGTCTGCGTTGCGTTCTAAAGATCCTTCAACTCAAGTTGGTGCTGCAATTGTAGATCAGCAAAAAAAAATCGTTGGAATTGGCTATAATGGCCTTCCAACGGGATTGAGTGATGATGCGTTTCCTTGGGAACGCGAGGGAGATTTTCAAACGACGAAATATGCATATGTGGTTCATGCAGAATTAAATGCAATTTTGAATGCGACCCAATCCTTACAAGGGTGTACGATTTATGTATCATTGTTCCCATGTAATGAATGTTCCAAGGCAATTATTCAAAGTGGTATTAAAGAAATTGTTTATGAAGATGATAAGTACGCAGAAACGGATGCTGTCTTAGTATCGAAGCGCATGCTTGATGCTGCTGGAGTTTCTTATCGAAAAATTGATAAAGCAATTTGTGTTTCGCTTACGCATCGTTAAGAATTCGTGCTGTATTGGCAAAGTGAACCTTCGCAACATTATCAAGTTCTTCTTTTCCATACCGTCTAACAAATTCTTTTCCAAATGTGTCAACATGGGAACCTGCCCCTTTAGGAAAGACGCAGTCATATTTTGTTGAGAGTTTATCGAGGTAATCTAAAAAACCGAATCGAGCAATAATTGCACCGCATGCGACTGCAATAAACTTGTTCTCTGCTTTTGTTTCGAAGATAAGCCCACGAAATATTTCAGGTTCTCCTTTGAGTGCGTTGTAATAAGGTTTCTCAGCCATAAATTGATCAATGATTGCGTAAGGCGGCATTTTATATCGTTTTTTAAGATTTAAGAATGCTTGATTATGTAATTTTGCCTTGATGACATTCATGTTCATTGTGTCATGGACACGGTTGTATTTTTTATTATCAAGAATAAGAAGACTGTATTGAAGTTCTTTTTTAAGGATTGGAGCAATTTTTCGAATCTTATCGTCCGTCATTTGTTTTGAATCGACAATTTCCGCAACGGGAATTCGTTGCAAGTCAGATTCGTTTACGATACAAGCGCAGACGGTGATTGGACCAAAGTAATCTCCGGTACCCACTTCGTCGCTGCCTGCCATCGATCCTTCAATCTTCTGTGTTGATGCAAGCGGTGAATTGGGCTTTGAAGTTCGATCAGAATAAGATGAAGCGTGAAATTCTGCGCCTTCACCGCTGAAAACAACCTTACCGCTGGTGTAGGCTGTGATGGTGACATCACTTCCCTTAATTTGGAAGTGTGTGTATTGAATATCGTAACGAATTGGATATTTTGAATATCGTGATTTTAATTCGTTTATCTGTTTGTCTGTTAGTTTTATTGTAATAGTTGTCATACTAATAATATAGACTATTTCGATTGAAATTAATAGTTGAACTCATTAAATAAAAAAAAGAAGGAGTGATTTTATGGTGATGTTTCCCAATGATTGGATGGGTTACTTAAATGGGGTTATTATTATTTGGTTTGCGGTGACCCTTTATATTGGATATAAGAAAGGTTTGTTGCTGCAGCTCGTTGATGTTGTGGGAACTTTTGTATCGCTTTTTGCAGCATGGATTTTCGCACCTGTATTTGTGCAAATATTCCAATTCTTTAAAGCATCTGGAACTGGGTTTCTAACCATTAATCAACTCGTTGTACATCAAATGAATCAGTTGATATGGTTCGTAATTTTATTCGTTGTGATTCGTGTGGTTTTATTGCTGGTAACACCACTTGCAACCATAATTTCAAAAGTTCCATTAGTAAAACAAGTGAATTCTGCAATTGGTGGTGTCTTTAGCGTTGCGTTTTTTGCACTTAAGCTCGTGTTGATTTGTGTCTTTCTAACAACACCGATTGTTAAAAATGGTCAAGAAATCATCGACAATACCTGGTTGGTGTATGTCGAACGTGCATCAACACCGATATTAGGATCATTTGATGACTTTATGAATCAAAATGCTGCGATTCAAAGTATTATTACAGATCAACAGTTATCTCCAAGTCAGCAAACCGCTATGGTAAAGTGGCTTGAAAAACACGGATTTAATGAAGTACAGATTAGGGAGTATTTAGAAAAATATGAATAATACATCGTCTCGATTAGAGTTCGATAAAGTGCTTGAGCGAATAGCTCATTATGCATCCTTTTCATTGGGTAAGGAAGCGGTTTTAAATACGGTTCCTTCATTTTCCTCACTAATTGTGAAGCGTGATTTAGCGCGTGCTAAAGATGCATTACAATTAGTAGTTGTTAATGGTTCTATGTCATTTGGTGGCATCACAGATGTAACCTATGCTTTAACACTTGCTGAAAAGGGTGGAACTTTATCGGTAGAAGATATAGTAGATGTTGGACGCTTTATGCAAGGTCTTGAACGTCTTAAAAAACAATTTAAAAATTTAGAAGGATCTTATCCTGCGCTTGAGGATTTGTTCGAAAGTCTTGAAGTTACGGAGTCAACACTGAAACATATCGAACATTGTTTTGGAGAACAGGGTGAAGTCTTAGATCGCGCAAGTACACACTTAGGTGAACTGAGACGTCAAAGTAAAGCGCTTGAACAAAATATAGAAAATAAAACTCAAGAGTTTTTAACAAAAAATCGTGCAATGCTTAGTGAAGCTGTTGTTTCGTTACAACACGGACGTCGGACATTTTTAGTGAAACCTTCAGATAAATATAAACTTGAAGGTACAATTTATGGTGAATCAGCGAGCGGGCAGTCGGTTTATTTTGAGCCTGCCTTTTTAGCGCGAATGCAAAATGATTATCAAAGTCTTATTCACCAAGAACAAACTGAAATCGAACGTATTTGTCGCGAAACGTCAAATTTGATCGCACACGATGCACAACAACTTAGTGCTGACCTTGATACTGTAGCCATCATCGACTGCCTTTTTGCGAAAGCGGAGTGGGGAGCACATCATGATGCGGTGGTCGCAACACTAACGCAAGATCGATTGAACTTAAAAAATGCACGTCATCCATTAATTAATCCTAAAGAAGTTGTAGCAAACACGTATACACTGACCCCGCCTCATAAAATGATTTTAATCAGTGGTCCGAATACCGGGGGAAAAAGTGTAAGTTTAAAGACAATGGGATTATCCATTCTCATGACTTTAGCCGGATGTCCAATCTGTGCGGAATCTGCTGAAGTGATGTTAGTTGACCAGTTGTTTGTGGATATTGGAGATCAACAGTCTATTGAAAAATCATTATCGTCGTTTTCCGCTCATATGGAAACCATGACAAAAGTTAATGCGCAAGCAACTTCGAAATCAATTGTGTTGTTGGATGAGTTAGGTTCACAAACCGATCCTTTAGAAGGTGAAAGTTTGTCGATGGCAATCCTGGATCATTTTAGAGATGTTGGGTGTTGGGTTATTGCAACGACGCACTTTTCAAGACTTAAAAAATACGGTACTCAATACGAAGATATCCTCATTGCAAGTGTTGAATTTGATCTACAGAACCTCAAGCCTACCTATCGTTATCGTGAAAATGTCATGGGTGAATCCAATGCGTTTGCGATTGCTAAACGTTTAGGTTTACAAGCCGATATTATTGACCGTGCGTTTAAATACAAACAAGAAGGTCAGTATGAAGCAGATCATTTACTTGAAATTCTCGAAGCGAAAATTAATGAACAAGATAAACTTGAACAAGAACTTTTAAAAGAAAAAGAAGCAATTGAAAATCTTAAACACGAAGCACTTATGAAACAAAAAGCGCTTGAAGCCGAGTTTGTTCGTAAAGAACAAGCTTTGCGTGAGGAAAATGAAGCGTTATTGGAACAAATGGTTGAAGAGGCTGAACGACAATTAGATGTTTTAAATAAAACAAACCGTCCAGATCTTCGAAAAAAAGCAGTAAAGCAAATTCAATCATTACAAGCTGAAACAGCTGTTGATGAAACCATCGGTAAAGGGGACCGCGTCCAATTGAAATCCACAAACCAGGTGGGTGTTGTTGATTCAATTAAAAAAAATACTGCGTTTGTATCGATTGGTGGATTAAAAGTTAATGTCGACTTAGGGAAACTTACACGGGTTGCAGGACCTGCCAAAAAAGTGAAAGTAAAACCAACACGAAGTCACAGTGTGGATGCGCGTTCGTCGTTTAAAACAGAGTTAAACATCATTGGCCTGCGTGTTTCTGAAGCGATGCCTCAGGTAGAGAAATACATTGATGAATGTGTACTTCATAAAGTACCAACCTTTAGAATCATTCATGGCCACGGTACAGGTCAGCTCCGTACTGCGGTTCACCAAACACTTCGTCGCAATAAAAATGTAGGCTCCTATGAATTAGGCGGTGTTGGTGATGGTGGTATGGGTGCAACCATTGTGAAGTTAAAACAATGACACGCTCAACGATTGAGGAAAAACTTAGACGTTTACCCATGGAGCCGGGTTGTTATCTCATGAAAAATAAGAATGGGGAAATCATATATGTAGGGAAAGCGAAGCGGTTAAAGAATCGAGTAAGTTCCTACTTTACGGGTGCCCATGATCATAAAACAACACGTATGGTACGCCAAATTGATGATTTTGAATTTATCATTACAAGTACGGAGAAAGAATCTTTAATTCTAGAAATTAATTTAATTAAAGAACACCGGCCTCAATTCAATATCATATTTATGGATGATAAATCGTATCCATATCTAAAAATTCCACGAGAAGGAAAACCGGAAGTTTTGGTTGCGCGAGATCGTAAGCAATCCAAGCAATTTCATTATTTTGGACCTTATCCTGATGCGACAGCGGCCCGTGATATGGCCCGTCTTCTAAATGACTCAGTGCCTACTGGAGATACATTATTACCCAATACTTTAGCGATTTACAGCGCGTTTAATCGCACAGGTAAACGTTATACACCGGAAGAACTGGATGTTTGGCGTCAAAATGTGATGAGTATTTTAAATGGTAATATAAAGCCGTTTAAGGATGAGTTGGAGCGAAAAATGCTTGAAGCAAGTCAATCTTTAAATTTTGAGTTGGCACAAGTCTATAAAGAAAAGCTGCATGCTTTGGACTATATTGGTGACAAACAACAAGTTCAATTTTCTTTAGACGAACGGTTTGATTTGTTTCACTTTGCATATTATCAAGGGTATATCGCGATTGTAGGTCTCTTTGTTCGTGGTGGTCGCTTGTTAGAGCGTAGCATGGCGGTTGAGGCATGTATGGAAGAACCACTCGATGCTTTTGTTTCTTTTATTGCACAATTCTATGAGAACCAACCGCTTCCTAAAACAATATATGTTCCAGATTTAGTGGACGCAGAAGAGTTGGGAGAGGTTTTGGGTGCAGATGTAAAAGTACCACTTCGTGGTAAGAAAAAGACGTTGTTGGAAATTACGCAAAAAAATGCGCAACAACAGCTTGACGATCAGTTCTCGATTCTTCGTGAACGCCAACAATTTAAAGATGAAGCGTTAAGCGATTTAAGTGATGCTTTAGGTATGAGTTCGTTGATTCATCGTATTGAGGTTTTTGATAACTCTCATATTTCAGGAGCTTTCGCAGTTTCTGCCTGTGTTGTTTATGATGATGGTGAACCGAATAAAAACCAATATCGTCGTTATAAATTACATCAAGGGAATGATGATGTTGCTTCGATGAAGGAAGTTTTGTATCGTCGATATTTCCGTTTAATGCGAGAATCTAAACCAATGCCGGATTTAATTTTAGTTGATGGTGGGAAACCTCAGCTTAATGCAGCGTTAGAGGTTCTCAGTGACCTTGAACTTGATTTAAGGGTTTGTTCCTTGATAAAGGATGATCGTCACCGTACGCACGCTTTAATGCGTGAAGATGGAACCTTAATTACGATTAATAAAACAAGTCCACTCTTTAATTTCCTTATGCAAATGCAAGATGAAGTACACCGTTTTGTTATAACGTATCATCGTAATTTAAGAAAAAAAGCAATGACACGCTCAATTCTTGATGAAGTAAGTGGATTGGGTAAAGTAAGACAGAAAGAACTTTATAAGAAATTTGGATCTCTGAAGAATATTCGTGCGGCTTCTTTAGAAACGCTTCAGAGTGTTTTACCAGAAGATGTTGCGAGTGATTTGTATGATATATTACATATAGATTGGAATGATTATCATGAAAAAAATTAAGACCTTGGGGATTTTTGATTCTGGTCTTGGCGGTTATAGTGTTTATCAATACCTAAAACAGCGTCTTGATCCTGTTTCTTTGGTTTTGTATGCAGATCAAAAAAACGCCCCCTATGGAAATCAATCGGATGATGCCATCATTGCTTACACTCTTCAAGCGATGAAGTGGTTCCACGATCACGACATTATGGATGTCGTGATTGCTTGTAATACAGTTTCAGCCGTTGCGCTTTCCACTGCACGAAATCATTTTCCAGATATGAATTTGATTGGTATCATCGAACTGACGGTTGGACAAATTGAAGTGAAAGCTGATACTTGTGTTGGTGTTGTATCGACACTTGCAACCTTTAATGCACATGCATATCGCAATTATATTGAAAAAAAAGGATTGATTGACGTTAAGGAAATTGCGCTTCCTGAATTAGTCAATATTATCGAGGGTTTGAGTCAAAACTTAGAATTGGATACCTATTTAGAAAACGAATTAAAACCAATTCTTGAGACAACGGATCTTATTTTAGGTTGTACTCATTATCCTCTTGTTCATGATGCTTTTAGAAAAATATATAAAGGGCAAATTCATGATTCAAGACGTCCGATTTGTGAGTATGTTGCGATGAACTATGAGTTTTTAAGGTCATCATGTCAGACCTTTACGACAGGTGACGCTCAAAAAATGGAAAGACAAATTAAACGTCTTTTTGATTCGATAGAAAAGGTGGAAACAATATGACAGAAATTATCGTTTGCAGTGATAACCATGGTAAGAAAAAAGTACTTGAATCAATTCTACAAAAATATCCTCATGCGGATGCTTACATTCATTGTGGCGATAATGAACTTGATTATGAATCCATGAAACCCTTTGACGCAGTTACAGGGAATAACGATACGTTTTATAAGTATCCAGAATCATTGGTAGTAGACGTAAAGGGAACGCGTATTTTTGTAGCGCATGGTCATTTAATGCGTTATCGTCATATCGAAGACGATATTATTGCGTTAGCTAAGGAACATCGTTGTACGATTGCGTGTTATGGACATACCCATGTTCCTGTCGTAAAAGATGTGGACGGGATTCTTTTAATTAATCCAGGTTCGCTCTATTATAATCGAGACGGATCACCAACATGTTTCGCAAAAATCACGATTACAGAAGATAAAGTGACTGTAGAAGAATTATTTGAAAGAGATTTATAAAAAGCATTGTATTCTATGCGTCTTAATGATATTATTGTAGACGCATAGAGCACAATTTGTCTCCGTAGCTCAGTGGATAGAGCACGCGCCTTCTAAGCGTGTGGTCGGGAGTTCGAATCTCTCCGGGGACGCCAAATTTAAACAATAACACCAAATAATTGGTGTTTTTTTTATGTTTTCCATAAAACTTCACATATAATATAATCTACGCGATAAAATGAATTTAACAATAGGATTTTATGTGAAAATTTAGTACAATTATACAAGAACTTTATATGGAGGGGCATATGAAAGTAAAAAAGAAACACATTATTGGATTTTTTGGATTATTGGTTTTTTGCTTTGGATGTGGAGTTGGATATTTTCAAGGAATATCCAAAAAAACAGTTGAACAACAGCCCCCCAAAATTATGAAAAAGAACGCAGTCAATACGAAGATTTCAAAAATTACAAAAGCAGAGCAAGCAGATGATTTCGAACCTGAAGCATCAGATCATTATGTTGAGGATTATCGAAGTGAAGAAACACCCATCCCCTTTGATATACACGAAAAAAATGATGCAAGTATCAATCAGGGTGAAACGATTACAGATCAAGAAGGAAAAACAGGTCTGAAGCGAACCGTTTATAAAGAACTCTATAAAAACAATGATTTGGTCGATTCTTCTGTTCAATATACTGAAGTTGTTTATGCTCCTGTTGATGAAATCACACGTGTTGGAATCAAAGAAATTATTGTGAATTCGGAACATATCAATAAAGATGAGTCGCTTTTAATGTTTAATCGTGTCAATCAAATTCGAAAAGAACATCAGTTGGATTCTCTAACATGGTCAGAGTCACTTTTTGAATATGCAGGGATTCGTGCAGTGGATCTTGAAAAAAGTTTTGAGCACCGTCGCCCTGATGGAAGTTCTTGGGATAGTTTAAATCCTCAATTGATTTTTGCTGAGAATTTAGCGAAACGTGCGTTTTCGGTAGAAAGTGCCATGAGTGGTTTTATGGATTCGCCAAGTCATCGAGCAAATATTTTAGATGATTTTAAGTCGGGTGCGTGTGCCCTTTACCAAGCCTCTGATGGGAATTGGTATTGGGTTCAACTATTCGGATATTGATATGGTCTTGTCTGAAATGAAAACTAAGGTTATTATAGATTGAGTATGTGGAGGTAAAGCATGGGTCGAATTAAGTATTATTTTAGAAGATTAAAAGCATTAGATTATAAAAATATGTGGCGAATTGCTGGTGTCATTAGTAAAGAAACAGGTAAATTTAGATTGTTTATTCTTTTAGATATGATTGGATGTTCATTTATCTATCAGTCGGGTTATTTAGATTATTTCGAGTTTGAGTTTTATTTATTGAATCGTGCGGAACGCAAGACGTTTATTACCGGCGGTATCGCAAACTCTATCATCGTAAAATATAATCAGAAAGAATTCAGACATAAATTTGCAGATAAATCAGAATTTAATAAAGTATTTCGAGAGTATATTGGTCGTGATTTTGTCGATTTACGCGAATCATCAGATGACTTAGTTAAAGCGTTTTTAGCAGGACATGATGTTGTAATGGCAAAAGTGACAGATAGTCTTATGGGATATGGCGTGGAACGTTTTGTTACGGCAGAAATTGAAGATTTTGAGTTATTTAAAAAAGAACGTATGGAACGTCGTCAGTTTTTAATTGAGGAGTATTTTGTTCAACATGAAGCAATGTCTTCCCTTTATCCTGAAAGTGTCAATACACTTCGCATGATTACATTTTTCGACGGTAAGGATGTTCATGTGCTTGAAGGTGTTTTAAAAATTGGTAATGGAGGGCACTTGGATAATTTTGGTGCTGGTGGAATGTATACGGTCTTGGATGATGGTGGCAAAGTTTTATATCCAGCATTTGATAAAGATGCAGTCGCTTTTAAAAAACACCCTATTACAGGTACTGAGATTGTTGGTTTTCAAGTTCCGTTATACAATGAAATTGTTGAGATGCTTGATCGTGCGGCACGTGAAGTTCCGCAAATTCAATATGTTGGATGGGATGTCGCAATTGGTCAAAAAAGACCTTCTCTCATCGAAGGAAATTACAATACTGGCGTATTCCAAATGAAACCAAGTTTAACCGGTTCTAAGGAAGGCTTATTACCGAAATTTCGAAAAGTTATCGATATTTAAACCTCGACATCGTCGAGGTTTTATTTTTGATTCGAACCCTTTTAAAAGATAAGCAAAACAAATGCGTTACTTTTGTTTTTTATCAAACAAAAGTGTGTTAAAATGAAACAGTATGAAAGGAAAAGTATGAACAACTATTATGAAACTTGCATGGACTCAATTCAGAGCCTTCTTGATGAAGGGAACACTCGTGAAGCACTTGTGCTTATCGACGAAGAATTGAGAATGCCTTATGTACCCGAACCATATTTTACACAACTTCAAACAATTCGTGATTCATTACGAATTGATACAACCCCATCAAGTAAATACTACGAAGATATTGAAGACCTAGAGGAAGCATTCCGCGGTAATGAACTTTTACAACATAAAGCCATTATTTCTTTGGAACGAATGAATCTACGTAATGAACTATCGCATATTAAAAAATGGCTCGTAGATGAATACATCGAAGATTGGATTAAAAAGCAAATTCTGTTTTTTTTGATCGATCAATCAATCGATATGGAGTTACATTTAAAGTTAAAGATGACGGAGCATGCGATCGATACATCGCAATTGGAAAATCCATTTGAATCCACATCATATCAATCATGTGTGTTACAACTGGGTGATATGCTTGAATCTGAAAATCCGAGTTTATTGATTCTTTGTCTTGGTGCTCTGGAGCAACGTGTACTCGACGCATTTCCAGTACCAATTAAAGATTTAAAAGCTGAGGAAATTTTAGATACAGTGAACACTTATTTGTATAAAGTATAAAGAATGCAAAAATCACTCGTTTCAGTTAAAATAGAGTGGTGGTAAGTTTTTAGCACTCGTGTGTTGACTGTGCTAAAAGTTATGTTATAATAGTGAAGTACTAGGAGGACAAACATGAAATCTACATGGACATTAAATGAAAACTCAACAGGATTATTAACTGTTGAAGTTGAAGAAAAAGCTTGGAAAAAAGCACAAGATAAAACTTTAGAAAATGCAATTAAAAACGTTGAAATTCAAGGGTTCCGTAAAGGACAAGCACCTAAGGAATTAGCTCGTAAACAAGTAAACGAACAAATGATTATGATGGATGCAGTTAATGCAATCGCTAATGAAGCATTTGTTGCGGGAATGGTTGAACAAAAAATTGAACCCGTAGCAACACCAGAATTAGACATTGAGGCAATGACTGAAGATGCATTAACATTGAAATTTATTGTTACGGTTAAACCAGAAGTTGAATTAGGCGAATATAAAGGCCTTGATATCAAACGTAAACGTATCACAGTATCTGCTAAAGATATCGAAGCAGAACTTGTTAAATTACAAGAAGAACAAGCAGAATTACAACTTAAAGATGGCGCAGTAGAAAACGGCGATACAGTTGTAATGGATTTTGAAGGATTTAAAGACGGTGTTGCATTTGAAGGTGGTAAAGGCGAGAACTATACATTAGAAATTGGTTCAAACTCATTTATTCCAGGATTCGAAGAAGCAATGATCGGTATGGTTTCAGAAGATGAAAAAGATTTAGATATCACTTTCCCAGAAGAATACCATGTAGAAGACCTAGCTGGTCAACCAGTTGTCTTCAAAGTTAAATTACACGAAGTAAAAACAAAAGTGTTACCAGAATTAAACGATGAGTTTGTTGAATTGTTAGATGATGAAGAAATTACATCATTAGATGCACTTAAAGATTCAATTAAGAAAAATCTTAAAGCACAACGTGAACAAGCAGAAGAAGATCGCGTAAATGAAGAACTTGTTGAAACAATTTCAAACAATGCGAAAATTGACATACCAGCAGCAATGATTGAAGAAGAATTAAACCAAATGTTTAATGAATTCAACCAACGTCTTGCACAACAAGGTATGAACTTCGATCTTTACTCACAAATTCTTGGACAATCTGAAGAAGATGTTAAAGAACAAATGCGTGAAGATGCAGAAAAACGTGTACGCACTCGCTTAACACTTGAAAAAATTGCTGAAGTTGAAGGATTAAAAGTAGAAGACGAAGAAATTGAAAAAGAATTTACAACAATTTCTGAAGCATACGGCATGGAACTTGACCAAGTTAAAAACTTAGTTTCACCAGATGCTATCGGATACGATATCTTATTACGAAAAGCGATGGAGCTAGTACAAGAAACTCTTGCTTAATTAAAAGACGCTTAGCGTCTTTTTTATCCTTAAAGGAGGGATTGCTATGAGCGAAAAAAATATAACAATAAGCGTTCCTGTTGTTGCAACGCGCGGTGTTATTGTGTTTCCAGAACAAGAAATTATGATTGAGGTTGGACGTCATAAAAGCATGAATGCAATTGATGAAGCAGAAAAGTTCTTTAATGGACAAGTAGTGCTTGTTAGTCAAAAAGACATTCTTGTGGACGATCCACGTCAAGATGAACTTTTTGAGTTTGGATCACTTGTTAATATCAAAGCTGTTAAACGTAAACAAGGCTTTTTACGTGTTACATTTACAGGATTAAAACGTGTAAAAATCGATACATTAAATGATGATGGACGCATGCTTTTTGGTGCCGTTACAGCATTGGAAGATGTTATTGGCGAAGAAAATGAAGAAATGGCATTGGTTCGTCGTATCACAAATGAAATCGAACAGGTTTCTGTTCAAAATATAACGATTCCTACTGAAATTGTTAATCAATTAACGATGGGTGTATCTGCATCTCAATTGAGCGATCAATTTGCTCAATACTTCCCACTTCAACTTGAACGCAAGCAGGAATTACTTGAAGAACTTAGTGTAAATGAAAGACTTCTTATGATTATTGAAGAAATTCAACGTGAGCATACACTTGCTCAGATTGAAAACACAATCAATGAGAAAGTTAAAGATCGTGTTGAAGAAAACCAACGTGAATATTACCTAAGAGAAAAAATGCGCGCTATTCGTGAAGAATTGGGTGATGTTGGTGATGTTGGTGAGGACAGTGATGAGTTCCGCGAAATGATCGAGAACAACCCTTATCCAGAGTATGTTAAAGAAAAAGCAATGGAAGAGTTGCGTCGCTATGAAATGTTACCCCAAGCATCGGGTGAGTCTGGAGTTGTGCGTTCATATTTAGAATGGCTCTTGAAGACACCATGGTGGCAACAAACAGAAGACATTAAAGATCTAAATCTTGTACGTGAAAAACTGGATGACGATCATTTTGGATTAGATAAAGTTAAAGACCGTATTATGGAGTATCTTGCAGTAAAAGAAATGACTGGGAATTTAGAAGCGCCAATCATTTGTTTAGTGGGTCCTCCAGGAGTTGGGAAAACATCACTTGCAAAATCAATTGCTGATTCACTTGGTCGTGAATTTGTAAAAGCATCTGTAGGTGGGGTACGTGATGAAGCGGAAATCCGTGGTCACCGTCGTACTTATCTTGGATCATTACCTGGACGTATTATTCAGGGAATGAAAAAAGCAGGTGTCGTGAATCCAGTGTTCTTGATCGATGAAATTGATAAAATGGCATCCGATTACAAGGGCGATCCCTCAAGTGCAATGCTTGAAGTATTAGATCCTGAACAAAATAAAATGTTTAGCGATAACTACTTAGAAGAACCTTATGATTTATCAAATGTTATGTTCGTTGCGACTGCAAACTATTTAGGTGATATTCCTGAAGCGTTACGCGATCGTTTAGAAATTATTCAACTCAGTTCCTATACTGAAGAAGAAAAACTAAATATAGCGAAAGAACATTTGATACCGAAACAGTTGGAGTCAAACGGACTCAAAAAATCTCAATTCCGTATGAGTGATGCACAATTACGCTATGTAATTCGTCACTATACACGTGAAGCGGGTGTTCGACAATTAGAACGCGTAATCGCATCATTATGTCGAAAAACAGTTCTTGCAATCTTAAAAGACGGCAAGAAAACAATCACAATCAATAAAGAACTTATTACCGAATGGTTAGGCCAAATTATTTTCGAATATGGTCAAAAAGAGAAGAAAGACCAAGTGGGTGTTGTAACGGGTCTTGCTTATACTCAATTTGGTGGGGATGTGCTCCCAATCGAAGTAACCACTTATGAAGGCAAGGGTCGTCTCGTTGTGACGGGTCAATTAGGTGATGTGATGAAAGAATCTGCAGAAATTGCAATGGGATATGTTAAGAGTCATGCTCGTAGCTTAAACATTGCACCAGATTTCTTTGAAAAACATGACGTTCAAGTTCATGTGCCTGAAGGTGCTGTTCCGAAAGATGGTCCTTCCGCAGGGGTTACCTTCACCACTGCATTAATTAGTGCTTTAACGGATAATAAAGTACGTGCGAATCTTGCGATGACTGGTGAAATTACATTGCGTGGAAATGTCTTGCCAATTGGTGGTTTGAAAGAAAAATCACTGGCTGCACACCGTGTAGGTATTAACCGTATCGTTATTCCAAAATTAAATGAAAAAGACTTAGCAGAAGTTCCCGATGTTGTTAAGGAAAGTGTTACATTTATTCCATGCGAAACCATTGAAGAAGTGTTGAAAGAAGCGCTTATTTAATGGCTTGGAAGACAAATGATGCGCAGTTGATTATTTCAGCTGCGCATTCGTCTCAATTTCCAGAGACGGGACAAAAAGAAATTGTCATGGTTGGAAAATCAAATGTTGGAAAATCTTCATTGATCAATGCCATAACAAATCGTAAAAAACTCGCTTATGTTGGACAAACACCTGGAAAAACGCGATTAATCAACTTCTATCATATTAATGAAGAAGTCATCTTAACCGATGTGCCGGGTTATGGTTTCGCAAATCGATCCAAACAGGAGCAAATTCATTATGGGACTTTAATGGATAGTTACTTTGAACTGCGTCACCCATCTGTGATGCTCGTTCTTGTAGATGTGCGTCGTGGCGTAAGTCAAGACGATCTTATGATGATTCAATTCGCAATTCATTATGGGATTCGCTATGCACTTGTCTTATCAAAAGTTGATAAATTATCAAAGAATAAAATTAATAACATCAAACGGGATGTATTTAAAGAATTCCCAGATGTTACAGTACTTGAATTTTCAACTCTTAAAAATGAGACACGTGATCCAATAATTAAGTTTATTGAACAGAATATTTAATAATAAGTAGTGTTAAATTCAATTTAATTGCTATGGAATACATGAGAGGGACGAAAATGAAAAAATTATTTTGGAAAATTAAGTATTATTTTAAACGTCTTTTTAGTATGGATTTTTCAGGGTTTAAGAATGCAATCCAATATGCCCACGAAAAGAGTGGTCGTTCTCGTATCGTTCTATTCTTTGATATGGTTTGGTGTTCATTCAAGTATACTGCAGGCTACGTTGATTACAATGAGTTTGAATTTTATGATTTAAACAGTAAGCAACGTGAGACGTTTATTACTTTAGGTCATTCTGCTCGTATTGCGAAGTACTATAACGATCCAGAATACCTCGATATTTTTGATGATAAGTCGATTTTTGTGAAGCGTTTTAGTGATTTCGTTCATCGTGATACATTTGATATTCGCGAAAGCGATGCTCAAGGTCTTGAAGCTTTTGTTCGTAAGCACGGTAAGGTTATGGCTAAGCGAACAACTGATTATGTTGGGCGAGGAATTGAAGTTGTTGATGTGAATGAAAATCCAGATCTTGATTTTGAGAAGTTATATGTTGCACTGATGGACAACCGTCAATATCTCATTGAAGAGTTCTTCAAGCAACATCCTAAGATGAATGAATTGTCACCTACGAGTGTGAACACCTTACGTGTCATTACATTTTTAGATGATGAAAACATTCCAAGAATTTTGGTATCAGTCCTAAAATCAGGTCTTGGAAGTCACGTTGACAACATTGGTCAAGGGGGTATGTATACCATTCTTGATGAATCGGGAACAGTTGTATATCCATTTATTGATAAAAACTGTAATCAACATACGAAGCATCCAATTACAGGAACTGACTTAATTGGTTTTAAAGTTCCTCATTATGAACAACTTATTTCGAGTATTCAAGAAGCATGTCTTGTAATTCCGCAAGTTCGTTATATGGGGTGGGATGTTGCAGTTGGGGTTGATGGTCCGGAGATTATCGAAGGAAATTCGTCCACAGGTCCATTCCAAGTAATTCCAAGTATGTCTGATGAAAAAGTAGGTGTAAAACCAATTTACGATCAATATATTAAAACTTATTAAAGAGCGCAAGCTCTTTTTTTATATTCGAGGGTTCAATTGACGTGTAAGTGTGTATATGATAAAATAAGATAAATCGTTGAACAAGAAGAGTAACCCTTGTATTAAGCAAAGAGAATTGTTGGTTGGTGTGAAACAATCTTATGCATAGGTGAATGTAGCTTGGGAGATTGATGTCTGAACTTAAGTAAGATGTTACGTGGCCCGCGTTAACGGCAATAAGGCATACATATGTATGTAAATTAAGGTGGTACCACGATTCATCGTCCTTTGGATGGTGTTTTTTTTATTTTGTAGGAGGAATTATGAAGCCAACGACAGATTTAAGACTCGAAACGGAACGATTGGTTCTTCGTCCTGTGGTTATGGAAGATGCAGATGATATGTATCTTTATGCGCGAACTTATCAGGTATCACGCATGACGCGATTTAAACCTCATCAAAGTGTTGAGGATACAAAACAGGTAATCGGGGATGTCTTTTTATCCCGCCCCAGTAAAGGGTGGCCTGAAGCATTTGCGATTACTTTAAAAAATAATGGACGAATGATTGGTACCTGCGACTTTTGGCCGGTTAGTGCATCAGAAGGTGTCTATGAAATGGGCTATGCACTGAATCCACGATTTTGGGGATTAGGTCTTGTGACCGAAGCAGCATCTGCCATCTTGGATTTCGCATTTGAAAATTATGATGTGCGTCGTATGGAACTGAAACATTTAAAGTGTAACCCAGCTTCAGGTGCTGTCGCACGTAAATTAGGTTTTATTGAAGAAGGCATTAAACGTCAATCGGCAAAGTTTGAAGACGGATATGAAGATGTCATATGTTATGGACTACTCAAGGAGGAATATTATGACCGAGAAATTAGCGAAGAAGTATGCTCACAACGAAATTGAATTAAATAAATACAATGAATGGATTGAGAAAGGTTATTTTACTGCAGGGGATACATCAAAAACGCCATATTCTTTAGTAATCCCACCACCAAATGTTACTGGGAAATTACATCTTGGACATGCATGGGATAATACCCTACAAGATATTATCATTCGTTATCAACGTCTCTTGGGTAAGGATGCACTTTATTTACCAGGAATGGATCATGCGGGAATTGCAACTCAAGCTAAAGTTGAACAGAAAATGCGCGAACAAGGAATTTCTCGTTACGACCTTGGGCGAGAAGCGTTTTTAGAAAAGTCCTGGGAATGGAAAGATGAATATGCTGGGCATATTCGAGAACAATGGTCTAAACTTGGGATTTCTGTGGATTATTCTCGTGAACGTTTTACATTGGATGAAGGTTTAAACCAAGCAGTAAATAAAGTGTTTGTAGATTTATACAATGACGGGTTAATTTTCCAAGGTTACCGAATTATCAACTGGGATGTTGAGGCTCAAACGGCACTGTCTAACATCGAAGTAATTCATAAGGAAGTTGAAGGTAATTTCTATACTTTTGATTATACTGTAGTGGAAACCGGTGAAACGCTTAAAGTGTCTACAACACGCCCAGAAACAATGTTTGGAGATGTTTGTATTGTAGTTCATCCGGAAGATTCTCGATACACCCATGTAGTTGGTAAACATGCAATCAACCCTGCAAATGGAGAGTCTTTACCTATTATTACGGATGATTATATTGATATTGAATTTGGTACAGGTGTTATGAAATGTACACCTGCCCATGATCCTAATGACTTCGTGATTGGTGAAAAATATGGATTAGAGATGCCAATTTGTATGAATCCTGATGGAACTATGAATGAACTTGCGGGTAAATATCAAGGCATGGAACGTTTTGAATGTCGTAAAGCTTTGGTTGCCGATATTGAAGCAGATGGCAAGCTTGTTTCGATTGAAAAGCATGTTCATCAAGTTGGTCATTCAGAACGTACGGATGTTATTGTTGAGCCGTATCTTTCAAAACAATGGTTTGTTAAGATGAAACCATTAGCGGATGAAGTGCTGGCTCACCAAAACGGTGATGATAAAATTAATTTTTATCCAGAACGATTTGAAAATACCTTTACGCGTTGGTTGGATAATATTGAAGACTGGTGTATTTCACGTCAATTGTGGTGGGGACATCGTATTCCAGCATGGTTCCATAAAGAAACTGAGGAAATTTATGTTGGACTTGAAGCACCTGAAGATATTGAGAATTGGCGTCAAGATGAAGATGTTTTAGATACATGGTTCTCAAGTGCATTATGGCCATTTTCAACACTTGGTTGGCCTGAAAATACGGAAGATTTAGAACGTTATTATCCGACAAATGTTTTAGTAACAGGATATGACATTATTTTCTTCTGGGTTGCTCGTATGGCTTTCCAAGCACGTTACTTTACCAATTCACGTCCTTTCGAAGATGTCTTAATCCACGGATTAATTCGTGATCAAGATGGACGTAAGATGAGTAAGTCTTTAGGAAACGGTGTTGATCCCATGGATGTGATCGAAACGTATGGTGTTGATGCCTTGCGTTATTTCTTAACAACCAATTCAACTCCAGGTCAAGATATGCGCTATATGCCCGAAAAAGTTGAGGCATCTTGGAATTTTATAAATAAAATTTGGAATGCTTCACGTTTTGTATTGATGCATATTGAAGATGATGTTTATGAAATCGAAAAAGCACAATTATCTCAAGTAGATCGCCACATTATTCATAAATTTAACCAAACACTGGAAGAAGTGTCCCGTAACATGGATAAATATGAATTTGCACTTGTTGGAAATACTTTATCCCGTTTTGTTTGGGATGATTTCTGCAGTTGGTATATCGAATTAAGTAAGAGTGGACTTCAAAGTGATGATGCACAGGTTGTATATGCAACGAAAGCAACCTTATCCCACATGCTTAAAAATATTCTTATTCTCTTACATCCATTTATGCCATTTGTTACTGAGGAAATCTATTGTGCACTTCCAAATCATTTGGATTCAATCAATATCGAATCATGGCCTTTGGCAGTTGAAATTGAAACCGGAGATCTTGAAGAAGTTGACTTTATGATTGAAGCGATTCAAGCTGTACGGGAAGTTCGCGTAAGTTATGATGTTAAGCCTTCAAAACCTCTTAATGTATCTCTTTTAGATGCAAATAACAATCCTTATGCATTAAATGAAGTGCTCACCCATATGTTTGAGTCGATGGCTAAAGTTACAATCAATACATTGCCAGAAGATAGTATTACACAACCCATTCACGGGGGTGCCATTCGATTAATACAAGAAGAACTTGTCGATCGTGAAGCGCTAATTGAAAAGCTCCAAAAAGAAAAACAAAAACTCGAGAATGAGATTTCTCGTGCTGAAAAAATGCTCTCAAATGAAAAATTTATTGCGAAAGCTCCAGAAACAAAAGTACTTGAAGAGCGTGGTAAACTTGAAGAATACCGCCGTCAATTAGCACTTGTGTTAGAGCAATTACAATAATAAAAGGACCGTCAGGGTCCTTTTAATTTGCTTAATTTAGGATTGTACGTGTATAATCGAACTTAGAAGGATAGGTTATTAAAATGAAATTAGATAAAACAACATTTTCGATCATTGAATTTAAAGAAGAGGTTCAATACTTAGAGGCTAAGGCAGAAGAAGGTTTGATGCTGGAACAATTTGATGGCAATGGATACCATTTTTGTCAGAATGAACCTGCGAAGTTAAACTTTGAAGTTGCGTATACCATTGAACCTATGGATGATGACTTAAAGCAACAATATCTCGATCAAGGATTTATATCGATCTGCACCTATAGCAGTGAGAAAGGTGGTACATATTACTATTTCGCAAGACCGCGTTCAAATGAACCGATTATTTCATTTAACGATGATCGCAGTGAAGTAATAAAAATGATGGTTCACCGCATTGAACGATTTAGTGGAATCGTTATTGGATCATTGTTAGTATTTTTCATCTATTTATATCTAAATTATCGAAATAATCTTTATTTTATAATAATTGGTGCTGGAGGCGTTCTAGCGGTGTATACGTACCAACTTCGTCGCAAAGCAAAAGCAGTACTTGAAGAAATTAGTAAATAACACTGGTAAATCAAGTAAAAATTTACTAAAATCAAGATAGAAGCATGAATCAATAAAAAAAGGAGGATATTATGGCTACCATTAAAGATATTGCATTGAAGGCACATGTAAGTCAGGCAACCGTTTCCAGGATTTTAAATGAAGATCCTACTTTAAGTGTAAAAGATGAAACGCGTGATGAGGTGTTTCGAGTTGCGAAAGAATTGAATTATCGTATTAAGAAGAAAAATAAAAAAGCAGATGTATTGATGGTCGGTATTGTACAGTGGATTTCAAGTAATGAAGAAGAAGAGGATCCATACTACTACTCGTTGCGAATGAGTGTTGAAAATTTTTGTATCAGTCACAAAATTCAAATTAAACGTTACTATAAAGAGAACATGGTTGATGTGTTTCTAGAGGATGACTTGGATGGTTTGGTATGTGTTGGGAAGTTTTCGCACCAACAAGCAAATGACCTTGAACGTCATTGTCCGTCAATTGTATTTGTCGATTCAAATCCTGATTCTCACAAATACTCTGCCGTTGTCCATGACTTAGAAGGTGCGACAGAAGCCGCTATTGGTCATCTTAAGGAGATGGGGCACACACGAATTGGCTATATTGGAGGTCGTGAATATTTAGGTGCAACCAAAATCGAATACGTCGATCGACGTGAAAGTATGTTTAATGAATTGATGAAAAACGATCCTGAGCTTGATTATCATGAAGATAATGTTTACCTTGGAAAGTATACAGCTCAGACTGGATATGCAAGTGTCATTGAAGCGTTAAAGCACGAAGTTGTACCTATAGCTTTTGTTTGCGCAAGTGATACGATTGCGATGGGAGCATTACGTGCACTAGGGGAAATGAAGGGTTCAATTCCTCATCAGATTTCAATTGTTGGTTATAACGATATTGCGAGTGCTAAGTTCTTCAATCCACCTCTAACTACTGTTGCTTTGGATACGAAGTATATGGGAGAGTTGGCGGCGCAACTGCTGACGCTTATGATCAGTTCAAAGAGTTTTATTCCCGTGAAGATTGTTTGTTCTACAAAGTTGGTTATAAGAGAAACGGTATTTTCAGTAAAAACTTTACTGTAAGCGTTGACATAAGCGCTTACATGAGTTATTATGACCTTGCTAGTGGTAAAACATTTACTAGAATTTAGTACAGGAGGAAGTACAGATGAAGAAATTGAGTAAATTGATTTTGGTATCATTGTTAGCGCTTACTTTATTCGGATGCTCATCAAAAGGTGGAGCAGAAGGAAATGCTAATGAAGGTGGAAAGACATACAACATCGGAGTTGCAATCTATAAATTCGATGATAACTTCATGACTCTATATCGTGAAGAACTTGCATCATACTTTAAAGAAGTAGGGGAAAAAGATGGAAATACTTACAAACTTGATATTCAAGATGGTAAGCAAGACCAAGCAAACCAAACAGAGCAAATTAATAACTTTATCGCTCAAGGTAAAGATTTAATTATCGCAAACATGGTTGACCCTACCGCAGCAGGTTCAATTATCAATTCAGCAAAAGCAAAAGACATTCCAGTTGTATTTATTAACCGCGAACCAGAAACACAAGAATTAGAAATCTGGCCAGGAAAAACAACTTATGTTGGAGCTGATGCAACACAATCAGGAACTATCCAAGGTTACATGATTGCAAACCTTGAAAACAAAGGTGACATCGATGGCGATGGATCTGTAAGTTACATTACTTTAATGGGTGACCCTGCAAACGTTGATGCAAAACAACGTACAGAGTTCTCAGTTAAAGGTCTTGAAGAAAAAGGCGTTAAAACAAATGCTTTAGCTCAACCTTACCAAGCAAACTGGGATACAGCTAAAGGACAAGAATTTACAGCAAACGCTTTAGAACAATTTGGTAATAAATTAGAAGTAGTATTTGCAAATAATGATGGTATGGCAGTTGGTGCTGTTACAGCAATCGAAGCTGCAGGACGTAAAGTCGGCGAAGACATCTTTGTAGTTGGTGTTGATGCGATTCCGGATGCTATTGAACTTCTAAAAGGTGGTAAGTTAACTGGTACAGTTCTAAATGACCACTTTAACCAATCACATACAGCAGTTGATGTAGCTCTTGAATTATTACAAGGTAAAGATGTTTCAGCTTACTACTGGCATGATTATGTTGGGGTAACTAAACCTGAAGAAGCAGAACTTAAACGTGCAGAAGCTCGTAAAGAAACTGTAGAAGAAGCAGTAAAACGTTACGCAGAACGTGACGCTCAATAATTTAAAAATACGTTAATGTTTAATCTCAAGTGTGCTTAACGGCACACTTGAATATTTATAAGGATAGGAAGGTGACAGACATGAGCGAATACATCCTAGAAATGAAAGATATTAATAAAACATTCCCTGGGGTTAAAGCATTAGACCATGTCAATTTACGATTAAAACCGGGTACAGTTCATGCACTAATGGGTGAAAATGGAGCTGGAAAATCAACGTTGATGAAATGTTTATATGGGATCTATCACAGAGACTCTGGATCAGTAATCTTTAATGGTAATGAGGTCGAATTTAAAGATGCAAAGGAAGCCATTGATTCAGGAATTTCAATGATTCATCAAGAATTACAACCAATTCGGATGATGACTGTCGGGGAGAATATTTTCTTAGGAAATTACCCAATGACTAAGTTTAAAACAGTTGATCATAAGAAAATGTATGAAGAAACAGATCGTTTATTAAAAGAGGTTGGATTGGATGTGGAGCCAACAACCTTACTTAATGAACTGACCGTTTCGCAAATGCAGTCAATTGAAATTGCGAAAGCAATTTCACATAACGCTAAAGTTGTAATTATGGATGAGCCAACATCGTCATTAACCGCTACAGAAGTGGAGAAACTGTTCGCAATTATTGACAAACTTACCAAAAAAGGAATCGCAATCGTTTATATATCTCACAAGATGGATGAAATTTTAAGGATTTCGGATGAAATTACAATCATGCGGGATGGTTGTTATGTTGGTACATGGCCAGCAAGTGAAATGACGAATGATTCAATCATTAAAAATATGGTTGGACGTGAGTTGAAGAGTTTGTTCCCACCAAAGACAAACGAACCGACTGAAGAAGTTGTCTTACGCGTTGAGAATTTAACGTCACCAAATCCATTATCATTTAAAGAGTGTTACTTTGAATTAAAACGTGGTGAAATCTTGGGGGTAGGGGGGCTTGTAGGAGCTCAGCGTACCGAACTTATGGAAGCAATTTACGGTATGCGTGCCATTGATCACGGTATTGTGAAATTGGGTGATAAACAACTTGTTGTTAATCGTCCGCAAGATGCAATCCGAAATGGTATTGCACTTGTTACTGAAGACCGACGCGGTAATGGGATCTTTGGTGTCTTATCCGTATCGGATAACGTTGCCATTGCATCCATTGATCAGTATATTCATAAGGGTCTTTTAGATGATAAAAAAATAGGCGAAGTTGTAGATAGTAGTATTGATCGATTAAACATTAAAACTGCAAGCAAGAAAACGCATATTGAAAATTTATCTGGCGGGAACCAACAAAAAGTAATCTTATCGCGTTGGTTAGCCAACAATCCTGACATTCTGATTTTAGATGAACCAACACGTGGAATTGATGTTGGAGCAAAATTTGAGATTTACCAGATTATTAATGAATTAGCTGCTGAAGGGAAAAGTATCATTATGATTTCTTCTGAAATGGCTGAGTTATTAGGGGTCTCGGATCGTATTATGGTTATGTGCGAGGGTCGTGTTTCAGGCTTCTTAGATAAAAAAGAAGCAACACAAGAAAGTGTTATGACGCTTGCAACGAAGTTTATGGAATAAGGGAGAAAAATTATGACAACGCATTTATTTGAAAAAAAAGATAAAAAATTCGATCTTAAAGATTTTTTAACAAATTACTCTATGTATATCGTGGTTGCGGTTATGATTCTGTTTACAGGTATTACGCAAGATAACTTCTTTACCGTAGGTAACGTTTCTAACATTTTAGCGAATACATCAGTACGCTTTATTATTGCTTTAGGTGTTTCGGGAACTTTAATTATTCGCGGAACAGACTTATCTGCAGGACGTATTGTGGGTCTATCTGCTTTAATCACAGGAACACTGGTTCAAAAACCAGACTTTATTGGAAAGTTCTTTCCAAATGTTCCAGATATGCCTTTATTTGTACCATTGCTTATCGTACTTGTTGTATGTACTGTATTTGGAATGATTAATGGTCTTATTGTTGCCTATCTAAATGTTCCACCGTTTTTAGCAACACTTGGTACTCAAATTATGATTTATGGTATCAACATGCTTTACGGTCAAAATAAACCTATCGGTACATTTAAAGATGAGTTTATTCAAATTGGACAAGGTAAAATATTTGGAGCAATTCCATACCTAACGATTATTGCAATCTTTGTGGGTATCTTAATGTGGATCTTGTTTAATAAAACAAAACATGGTAAATACATGTATGCAATTGGTGGGAATGAAAATGCAGCTGAAGTTTCAGGTGTTAACGTTCGTCGCTCTAAAGTACGTATCTTTGCACTTGCAGGATTCCTCTACGGATTAGCAGGTTATTTATTATCTGCTAAAACTGGTTCAGTTGGACCTTCTGCTGGACAAGGTTACGAACTTGAAGCGATCGCTTCCGCAACAATTGGTGGTGTATCAACTGCCGGTGGACAAGGTACGGTTCCAGGTATTCTTCTTGGGGTATTTGTTTTCGAACTCTTAAAAGTATGTCTATCCTATTTAGGGGTATCACCGGACATGACAAACGTAATCCAAGGTGTTGTTATTATTATTGCCGTTGCACTTGATATCCGTAAGACGACTCGTAAGAAATAATTATGGAAAAACAACTTGCACAACAATTTGAAACCGTATTTGGTGTAAGCCATGACTTTGAGTTCTTTGCACCAGGTCGTATTAATTTAATTGGAGAACATATTGACTACAGCGGCGGTTCAGTGTTCCCTTGTGCGATTACATACGGTACGTATGCGCTTGTTCGTAAGCGTAACGATAAACAACTCAATCTTTATTCAACAAACTTTGAACATTTAGGCATCATTACTTCAGAAGTAGACAAACTTGTCTACAATGAAAACGATGATTGGGCTAATTATCCAAAGGGTGTTATTAAGATGTTTGAGTTGGAAGGTCATGTATGTGACTTTGGACTTGATATTCTCTATTACGGAAATATTCCGAATGGAGCGGGTCTTTCAAGCTCTGCTTCAATTGAAGTTTTAACGGCTTGGATTGTTAATAAACTGTTTCATTTCAATGAAGATATGATTACATGTGTTAAATTATCACAAAAAGCAGAAAATGAATTTATTGGAGTTAATTGTGGTATTATGGATCAATTTGCTGTGGGGATGGGACAAAAAGATCATGCAATTTTATTAAATACAAATTCGCTTGCTTATGAATATGTTCCTGTAGAACTTGGGGATGCATCCATTGTTATTGCGAATACGAATAAACGTCGTGGATTAGCGGATTCTGCTTATAATGAACGCAGAGCTCAATGCGAAAAAGCACTTGCTATACTTAAAGAGGAATATAATATTGAACACCTCTGTGATCTCTCCTTGGATCAATTGACAGCAAAAGAATCGCTTTTTGAAGACAAAGTGGTGTATCGTCGTGCTTATCATGCAGTAAGTGAAAACGAACGAACAAAACGTGCTTCAGAAGTGCTAAAATCAGGTGACATTAATGCTTTCGGATTGCTCATGAATGAAAGCCATCAATCACTACGCGATGATTATGAAGTAACGGGTATTGAACTTGATACACTTGTGGAAAGTGCATGGAGTCAAACAGGAACGATCGGCGCTCGTGTTACGGGTGCTGGATTTGGTGGATGTGCGATTGCGATTGTTGAGAATCAACACGTTGATGCATTCATTAAAAATGTCGGCAAGCAATATGCTGATAAAATTGGATATGAAGCAACCTTCTATGTTGCTTCAGTTGGTGAAGGCACACATCAAATTAAATAAATGAAAAGGATGTGGCCTCACATCCTTTTCATCATTCATAAAGGGGAAAGCGTATGTTAAATGTGAAACAGGTGATGACACACCAACAAAACGTCAAAGAGATTACCTTACAAACAAAGGAAGCGGAAGTTAAGATCCTAACGCTTGGTGGAACGATTACATCGTTTAAGTTAACGGACGATATTAATGTGGTAACGTCATATATGAATTATGATGACTACCTCGATAATAAGGTTTATCTTGGATCAAGTATAGGACCATTAGCGGGTAGAACGCGTGAAGGTATAATTTCTTTAAACGATACGACATTACATTTAAGTCAAAATAATGGTTCTGCGCATTTACATGGTGGATTTAATGGATTATCTTCACGTAATTTAACCATTAAAAGTCTTTATGATGATGACGAACCGATTGTTGTACTTGAAGGGGACTTTAGTCATGAACAAGATGGTTATCCTGGTAATGTTAGTTATGAAATTATCTATCGTTTAGAAGGTTCATCCTTATCGATAAGCTATACTGCAACGCCTTCGTGTTCAATGCCTTTAAATCTTACAAATCATATGTATTTTGATTTGTTGGGTCATGGGGATTTGTCACAGCATCATCTTCTTGTTGATGCGGATCGTGTAGCCTATCTTGATGATGATTTATGTACGGACGGTACATTTATTGATGTTACGGATACAGTTTTTGATTTGCGAAGTAATCCCTCACTTGAGTCCGTTATACAAGGTCACCATCCGCAATTTGAGAACACACGACATGTTGACCACAATTATCAATTAAACGGTGATAAACGCGTTTTATTGTCGGCTATGAACAAATCTCTGCTTATTGAAACATCATGCCCGGCAGTTCAAATCTATTTTGCGAATTATTTCGATGAAAGTTTTAAAAATGGGCAGGGTCAGTTTGCTTTAAATCACTCAGCCATTGCAATTGAACCTGAATATTTACCAGGAAGTAGTGTTCCTTGGTATTCAGAAGAAAACCCATACTCTGAAGTTACAACCTATACATTAAAAAAATAAGAGAAGGCCTTAGCCTTCTCTTTTTCGTATTCTTTAATTTCCTTTTGCTTCACAAGCCCATCCATCGCGGTCGCGGTCAAGTGGCAATCGGTATGCCTCATGATCACTCCCAACACCACTAGGATATACTTTGCGAAGTTCGGTACAGTTCTTATAATATTCAGATTTTACTTCAGCTCTTGCAACCGCATGATCTACGGATTCTACAGCAGGTGTTGCTTGTATCGTAGGGGTTACAGGAATGGGTTTCGTCCCTTTAACCCAAATTGCATCGGTTTTAGGTTGAATGGTTTTTTCGGAAATGACAGATTCTTTGTAGAGACTATCATCACGGTACACCAATTGTTTACGTGTCTCATCAATGCCAATTTTCCCGACTTGTTTTTGATAACTTTCAGATTCAAGTAAGGAATCATCTGTTTCTTCAATATTCTCAAACGGGGTTTCATTGAGTACGACTTTCTCTTCAGTATGCATCGCATACCATTTTGCTTCAACATGCGTATCCTTTTCCAATTTTAATTGGGTGATGGTATTACCTTGATCATCATACCACCCCTTAAAACTTCCAGGTTCTACATCCTTAAAATCAGATTCACTGGGTAATGTGACCTCAGTATTTTTTGAGTTATTGTACTGAAACGGTTCTCGAAGTGCATGTCCATTTGCTTCTAAGGTGAGGCTGTAAACACGATTTGTATCTAGGGAATACGCTCCGACAGCACCAATGCCAAGCTTAAAGCAACTGCAGCGGTTTTCTTAGGTGTAAACCAATTAAGTTTACGTTGAGGTTTTTCCTCTATTTGTTTAATGTTTTGTTCTATATGTTCATTGTTCTGTTGAATTGATTCATGGTTTCGACGAAACCACTTCTTTTTACTAACTTGCAATTTTTGTGATGAATCACTGATTGATTTCTTTCTTTTTCTTAACATAATACCCTCACAATACTTTGATATTAGCATAATTAAATAAGAAAACAATCCTTCTTTTTAATATATTTTAAAACAAGATGAAGGGATTGTTTTAAAGTGTAAATCGAAGTACAATCGCACTCTCGAAATTCAAAGATTGTGGTAAGATAAAGGGAGAAAAGAGTGATAGTGTGAAAATAGTTCATATAGCAGATTTACATATTGGTCGAAGACTGAATGACTTCAGTCTTCTTGAGGATCAACGGTATGTTTTAAACCAAATCATTGAAAGTTTAGATACCATCAAACCGCATGTTTTATTAATTGCGGGGGATGTCTATGACAAAGCAAATCCAAGTGCAGAAGCATTTGAAGTATGGAATGATTTTTTGACGCAGTTATCCCATCGGAGTATCCATGTTTTAATCATTTCGGGGAATCATGATTCTCAAGAACGTCTTGGTGTAGGTCGTGCACTTTTTGAAGAACACGATATTTATTTAGTGTCTCATTATACTGGTTCTATCCCGGTTGTGACACTGCAGGACGATTTAGGACCCGTTCATTTTCACATGATTCCTTATATAAAACCGTCCATGGTGCGAAACTACCATCCTGAGTTTACAGGGACGACGTTTCAAGAAGCGTTTGAGTTTATTTTCCAAGAAATAAATATAAATCAAGAAGATCGGAATGTTGCGATTGCGCACCAATTTGTGATTGGTAATGGAACGACACCCATACTATCTGATTCAGAAATTGGACCCGCTGTAGGGGGCTTGGATGCGATTGATGCGTCATTGTTTCAAACGTTTGATTATGTAGCGTTAGGACATATTCATCGCCCTCAAGCGATTGGACGTGAAACGATGCGTTACGCCGGTTCACCGTTAAAATATTCATTCTCTGAATGTATGCATACAAAACAATTGCCTATTATCGATCTTGATAAGGATGTTGCGATATCGTTTGTGGAGCTTAAGCCTTTGCGAGATGTCCGAATTCTTAAAGGCCCATTACAACATCTTTATGAATTAGGTAAGGAAGATCGCACTGAAGATTATATTCATGCGATTTTGACCGATGATATTATTCAAGGGGATGCACTTCATAAATTACGAAGTGTTTATCAAAATCTTGTAAGTTTGGATTTTGATAATTCACGTACATCGTCAAAGTCATCCTTATCACGAGCTACTGAGATTTTAGATCAAAAGCCGTTTGATCTTTTTAATGCCTTTTTCACGACACTCAATGGTCGTGACTTTAATCAAGAGGAGTCTGATATTGTGAAAGCAATGATTGATGAAATTCAGGAGGAAAGTTTATGAAACCGATTCTTCTTTCGATGCGTGCATTTGGTCCTTACTTTGAAGAAACGACCGTGGATTTTACTCAGTTTCATCAAGGACTCTTTTTAATAACTGGAGATACTGGGGCAGGGAAAACCACATTGTTTGATGCAATTTCGTTTGCGCTTTACGATGTAGCCAGTGGTAGTCAACGTCAGCCAGAGTCACTTCGAAGTGACTTTGCGGATGCATCTGTGGAAACATATGTGGATTTAAGTTTTAGCCATCGGAATGAAATCTATCGAATTGTTCGCAAGCCCCGTTATGAGCGCTTAAAAGCACGAGGTGAAGGAACGACAGTACAAAACGCAAGTGTACAATTGTATCTCCCTAATGGTCAAGAACTAGATGATATTAGAACGGTGAATGCGAAAATAATCGAGATTGTGGGCTTGGATGCTCAACAATTTAAACAAGTCGTGATGATTGCGCAAGGCGAGTTTTTAGAACTTCTGAATGCATCGAGCAATAAACGATCTGACATATTTCGAACGCTTTTTGACACACGTTTCTATCTCAAACTACAAGATAAACTGAAACAGAAGAATCTCGAACTTAAGCGCGAACTCGAGCATACGAAACAAGAGGTTAAAAGTGTTCTAGCAGGACTGCCCAATCTCGTAGAATGCATTGAATACACAGGTTTTAATCTTGAGGAAGTCTATAGTGATTTAAAAGGAAAATACCATGTAATGGTTGACCAACAGACAGCCTACCTTACCGATCAAAAAAATCTTAACCATACGCGCGATATCATCCTTGAATCCATAAAATCATGGGAAACATACCAACAAATACTTGCTCATCTTCAAGAAAAAGAACGTGAAGCAGAGGAACTATTGAGTCAAAAAGAACATTATGAAAAGCTTCGAATAAAGCTTGAAACACAAACTCTTATTTTTAATCAGTTAATGCCACTTCGTCATAGATTGGAAGCAAACAAACAAAAAATATCCACAATTAAGCATCGATACCATGATATTCACGAAAAAAACAAAGAAGTCCAAAAACGATTTGTAGATATACAGCAACAATATTTAACTCGAAATGATCGGTTGAAACAGCTTGAACAGGTGAAGCGACAGGTGGAACAGTATCAAAAAATGTTACCGCAATATGAGACCCTGAAGTCCACAAAAGTAACATACAACTCGGTAATTGAGCGTCTGGATGAATTAAAGTTACAAAAAGTGAAGTTTGCAGAGGAATTAGTAAAACAAGAAGAACTCAAAACAACGCTTGAAACGCTTAGAGATCGTTCTTATGGGCTCGAGAAAGAAAAAATCGTTCAAGAGCATCAATTAGAAACCTATCTGGGTCAACGTGAGCAACTTCTAAAACGAATCGAATCCTTTGATACAAAACGAGAGTTAGAAGTGCTTCTGGTGAAAGAGCAGGATTCTTTTAAAATGGCTGAAAAAGAATACATTAACGCCAACGAACAGCTTATTCAACATGAATTACGATATTACAAAGAACAAGCAGGATTGTTAGCACAAAGTCTTGAAGATGATCATGCATGTCCAGTTTGTGGATCGTTGGAGCATCCACATCCCGCGTTACTTATGGATTCAGTTTTAACCTACGACCAAATACAAGAATTAAAACAAGAAGTGTTTAAGAAACAAGAGGTCCAACAGAACCAAGCGCAAACTTGCCATGTGATTAACACAAAGATCACAAATATTAATGAATTCATTAAAGAAGATGACGAGAATGCGACTCGAGTAGAATTCAATGAGATTTTAATTAAAATTCAAGATTTGAAATCATTGATGGAATTAAAACGTATTGAGCATGAGACATTAAATTCGAAGATAAAATCAATGCACGAACAGCAACAAAACTTGGAGTTATTAAAGAAAAATCTTGATGAACTTAACGAATCTATGAAGCAAGAACATATGCGTCATGCAGCTCTAGAATCTGAAATCAATATGATTCAATCTAATTTAGAGTTTGATAGTATAGAGGTATTGATAGCGAAAATCGAGCCACTTCATCATCAAATTAAAGAGATGGAAGCGAAAGAACAACAAGATCTAGAGTTGTATCAATCAACATCAACAGAGCTTGAACAAATCAAAACACAAGAAAGTGAGATCGCTAAACAACTCAAAACAGAAGAAAATGAGTATCAACTTAAACAGCAACAACTTCTTGATCTCTGTAATAAATACAATCTTGATATCCATGAGATTGAGTGGGAAACGGTAAACGAAATAACACTACAAAACGAAGCTTCAATTTTAAAAACTTATGATGAGCGCATGATACAAATTCGTTCTGAAATCAATCAATTAAAAGTTCAACGTGAAACGAAACCACCTCATACATTAGAATACTTATCCGAGGCGAAGCAAGAAATTGAAAGATCGATCGTCTCGCTTAATAAGACGGTGCAAGAAGCTTCAACAAACATAACTACACTGGAATCTGTCTTAAGACGTTTAGAGACGATCCAAAAGAATAGTCTGACGATGGAACGTCAAGGAGCGATTATGGACGGTCTTTCAAAAACCGCGAATGGAGATTTAAGTGGTAAACAAAAGATCGCATTAGAACACTATGTTCAATCGGCGTATTTTGATTACATTGTGGAAGAAGCCAATAAGCGTTTTACACCGATGACTTCAAATCGATATGTTCTTTTACGACAAGAAAAAGCCGAAAGGCTCAACACAAAGTCGGGCTTGGATTTGGATGTTTACGATCAATATACTGGGAAGATTAGGTCCGTTAAATCGTTATCCGGTGGGGAATCGTTTAAAGCTTCGTTATCCCTCGCTTTAGGCTTATCTGATGTAGTCCAACGCTTCTCAGGCTCAGTATGCGTAGATGCGCTCTTTATCGATGAAGGATTTGGAACCTTGGATGAAGCCTCACTTCAACAGGCTATGAAGTCTTTAACAGATCTTGCGGGAACTGCGGAATATGTAGGAATCATCTCTCATGTACCAGAGTTGAAAACACTTATAGAACAACAAATTATTATTACTAAGACAGAAAAAGGCAGTACAATTCAGACACGTGTGCTTTAAGCCACCTGTCTTTTTTTATTGACAAATTATAGAGAGTAGGATAATATCTAAATGCGAAACGTTTGCAACAACAGGAGGAAGCAATGAAAAAAGATCAATCAACTGCATATCGAAATCTTAAATCACCCAATCTTAAAACACGAAAACGAGCACTAAGGATTATTAAACACTATCGAAAGAAGGGGAAATAAGTATGAAAAAAGGAATTCATCCAGAATATCGAAATGTAGTATTTATGGATATCAACACGCAAGCTCAATTTATTATTGGTTCAACGATTAAAACTGATAAAACGATAACACTTGAGGATGGTACCGTGATGCCCCTTGTGAATCTTGATATCTCTTCAACATCACATCCGTTTTATACAGGGAAACAACGCGAGACACGTGTTGAGGGTCAAATTGCGAAATTTAATCGCAAGTTTAACGCGAAGCAGTAAAAAAAGCCCTTTATCTTTATACAAGATAAGGGGCTTTAATTTTTTTTAATCTAATGGCGTCCAAACAAATTTCTTAACAATTGCGGTGGTGATCAAGTATAGACCCACGATTCCAAGAACGTATGTCAGATGATTTAAACTTAAGATTTGAAGTTCAATTGACTGAGCAAGCGGTGTTAGAACGAAGATCAGTGTGATAATGACAGCAAGTGTCGACACACCAACCAAGATTGAAGCAGGTTTGTTTTTGAATGAGAACGGCTTTTTAGCACGAATTACAAAGATTATGAGTGCTTGAGACAGGATTCCGAATGTAAACCAGAATGTTTGGAATAGAGTAGCTTGTTCGGCTGTATTCACACCAAGAACATACCACAATACAATAAAGCACATAATATCAAAGACAGAACTTAATGGTCCAAACACTGACATAAAGTGTACCAATCGTTCTGACTCAAGCTTACGAGGCTTATCGAGATCTGAGTCATCACAGTTATCAAATGGTATTCCAGTTTGTGCAAGGTCACTGAGTAAGTTTTGAACTAGAATATGAACAGGTAATAGTGGTAAGAAAGGCAAGAACACACTTGCTACGATTACGGAAATCATATTCCCAACATTACCACTTACAGCCATTTCGAGATACTTAATCATATTTACAATGGTCTTACGGCCTTCCATAATTCCTTTTTCTAAAACGGTTAAGTCTTTCTTAAGAAGAATAATGTCAGCACTCTCTTTAGCGATATCAACAGCGGTATCAACTGAGATACCAACATCAGCTTGTTTCAATGCAAGCGCATCGTTTATACCATCACCTAAGAAACCAACGGTATGATTATTCGCTTGGAATGCTTCTACAATACGTTGTTTTTGTACAGGGGATATTTTAGCAAAAAGGTGACATGATTCAACAACGGATTGAAGTTGTTCATCACTCATTTCTTCAATATCTTTACCCATATAAGTTACTTCGGTATCAATACCAACTTTACTACATACTTTTTTAGCAACACCCAAACTATCACCGGTGATAACCACAACATCAACACCATGACGGTTTAGACTTTCAATTGTTGGTTTAGCACTTTCTTTAGGTGGATCAAGGAAACCGATGAAACCGATAAGAACTAAATCTTTCTCATCTTCAACACCGAACTCGTGATCTGTTGGCAATTCATTTTTCTGAGCAACAGCAATCATACGTAAACCATCATTATTATGTTGCATATATACATCCATTGCTTCTTCACGCGTTTCATCGTCAAGTGGAAATACTTTTCCATCTCGGTCAATGTGTGAACACAATTTCATAATTTCTTCAACAGCACCTTTTGTAATGAGTTGTTTTTTGTCGTTACTATCTTCCAAAATAACACTCATACGACGACGCGCAAAGTCAAAAGGAATCTCATCAACAATTGTATAATAGTTTACAAGGTCATCCATATTGTAACTTGTTGCACGTTCAATAATTGCAAGGTCAATCAAGTTTTTAAGTCCGCTTTGGAAATATGAGTTTAGATAAGCATGGCGTAATACACGCATGTCGTCTTCACCAGTTGTATCCATATAACGTTCTAAAATAATATCATCTTGCGTAATAGTACCGGTTTTATCGGTACATAAGACATCCATCTCACCAAATGATGAAATCGAACTTTGTGACTTCACAATCGTTTGGTGTTTAGACATGTTGATGGCACCACGTGCCAAGCCACTGCTCAATACAACAGGTAACATTTCCGGTGTTAATCCAACGGCAACAGTAAGTGCAAAAACAAAAGATTCAATTGGATTTGCTTTAAACACCCAGTTAATGATGAAAATAGCGGGTAACATGATTAGCATTAATTTCATGAGTAAGCGACTTACTGTCGAAATACTGCTCTCAAAACTGTTTGGACGTTTCGAATTCTTTAATGAGCGATTCATTTGTCCAAGATAGGTATCGCTCCCAGTACGAATTACAACTGCACGAGCTGTACCGGAAACAACGTTAGTTCCCATTAAACATAAGTTCGTGTAATCACTGTCTGCGTCCATTTGAGACTCATCAAACTTTACAAACTTCTCGATAGGTTGTGATTCACCAGTTAATGTGGCTTGTGATATAAATAAGTCTTTTGCGGATATTACACGCATATCAGCTGGAATGATGTCTCCAGCAGAAAGTCGTACAACATCACCTAAGACCAAATCATCAATTGGAATTTCAATAAACTGACCATCACGGAGTGCTGCCGTTGTATTTGAAACCATATTTAAGAGTTTCTCGCTGGCCGCACTAGAGCGCTCATCCTGAATAAATGAAATTAGCGTCGAAATTATAATGATAATCGCTAAAATCGAAATGGTTAAATAATCTTTTTCCTGTGTTAATAAAATATCTGTAATAAATGTAATTACAATAACTACCATCAATACTAAGTTAAATGGATTAATTAAAACATTAACGAATCCAATAAGAGGGTTTTTCTTCTTTTGAGGTTTGATCACATTTGGACCAAATTCTTCGAGCTTTTCCTCTGCTCGATTGGATGTATAACCCTCCGGAGATGCATCCAATTGTTCAAACAATTCTTCCTGATTAAGTTGAAGTGTTTGAATTAGCTCTTTTTTTATTTCTGACATAGTTATAAACTCCCTTCATACTGTCCTGTATGAACAAAATTTATCGATGACTTTCTTGAGGTGTACCCAAGGGGTCATCATCCAAAGATCGTTCACTAATACTATCGTTCATGCAACTCTGACCTTCCATTGGTATCCACCTCCTCGCTTTAAAACTATAACAAATTGAGGTTCATTAAGCAATAAAATGAGTGATAGATTGAAACTTAATGATAAGAATATTTAACACTTATGATATAATTCAAAAAAGTGGGAGGTAACACATGAAAAATGTAAACTTGAGCAATGCACTTGGAATTGATACAGTACTCTTTGATTTGGACGGTACAATTCTACCGCTTGATGGGGATGACTTTGAACGAACATATTTAACATCAATTACGCAAAAGGTTGCACATATTATCGAACCGGAATTAATGGCTAAGGCCTTGTGGAAATCCAGTGCGGCAATGATTCAGAATCAGGATGAATTAAAAACAAATGAACAGGTTTTTTACGCTTGTTTCGAATCACTTGTTGGATCAGAAATTAAACATGAAATTGATACGATATTAGATGATTATTATGAAAATGAATATAACATCGTTGAGACCGTAACATCAATTTCGCAACCGATGGTTGAAACGGTGCGTTACCTCAAAGAAAAAGGATATAAAGTGATTTTGGCTACAAATCCACTTTTTCCAAAACTTGCTACTGATAAACGCATTTGGTGGTCGGGTCTCGAATTGCATGATTTTGACGATATTACCCGATTTGAGAAAAACCATCATTGTAAACCAAACCCAATGTATTATGAAGAAATCATACGTGATAATATGTTGGATCCAAAAAAATGTTTAATGATTGGAAATGATGTGGAAGAAGATATGATGGCCTCTCAATTTGGGATGCAAACATGGTTGCTGACAGATAATTTAATTCATCGTGGAACAGATTATCAGTGCGACTGGAGTGGGTCACGTAGAGATTTGTTAAAGAAAATAAAGGAGTTGTTTTAATGCGTATAGGATCTGTAAAAGAACGAAAAGATTTTGAACAACGTGTTGGGATTATGCCTTCACATGTTATTGAATACATTAAAAATGGCCACGAAGTCTACGTAGAGGCTGGATTAGGTCTAGGAAGTGGATTTACCGATAAAGAATATCAAAGCAATGGTGCGATTATTTGTGATGACGCAGCATCTGTTTGGAAACAATCGGAGATGATGATAAAAGTTAAAGAACCTATTGCTGAAGAGTATGACCTCATGCAAGCCAATCAAATTCTTTTTACGTATCTACACTTGGCGGATAATTTACCTCTAGCAAAAGCATTAATGGAACGTAATATTACTGCGGTTGCTTATGAGACGCTAACGGATGAGTTGGGACGTTTACCACTTTTAAAACCGATGTCTGAGGTTGCGGGACGTCTATCAATTCAAGAAGGTGCCAAGTATTTAGAAAAGACCTATGGTGGCAAGGGTATCTTGTTATCAGGGGTTCCAGGCGTTCGTGGTGGACATGTTGTGATTATTGGTGGGGGTGTTGTAGGAATGAGTGCTTGTAAAACAGCACTTGGAACAGGTGCAACAGTAAGTGTGATGGATCGTAATTTAGATCGTCTTGCATATATTGAAGATGTTTTTGGAACAGCTGTAAATACAATTTATAGTGATTCAAAAAACATCGAAGATGAGCTTCGTCGCGCGGATGTTGTGATCGGGAGTGTTTTACTACCAGGAGCACGTGCTCCGAAATTGGTTACACGTGATCATTTAAAAATTATGGAACCAGGAACAGTCTTGGTTGATGTTGCCATTGATCAAGGGGGATGTTTTGAGTCGAGTCATCCAACAACACACAGTCATCCAGTGTTTGTTGAAGAAGGGATTGTTCATTATTGTGTAACCAATATGCCAGGTGCAGTACCAAAGACTTCTACCTATGCATTAGGAAATGCAACATTACCGTATGCTTTAAAAATTGCCAACAGTGGTATTCATAATGCTGTTATGCACGATTCCGGAATTAAAAACGGTTTAAATATTTTTCATGGTCAGGTCGTAAATGAAGCGGTTGCGGTTGCGCTTGAATTGGAATTTATTGAATATGAAAACTGTGTTAAAGTGGTGCAACTTTAGAGGTAATTTGTTAGAATGTAATAAAGGAGGTGGCCGTCATACCAAATGTTATTACACATGGACTGATGGCACTCGATGTTTATAATGAACTTGACGTGTCGACAGTCCAAAAAGCGATAAAAAAACACCCGCGGGCATATCTTCTAGGGAGCAATGGTCCGGATATCTTGTTTTACTACAAAGTATTTCCGTGGCAAGATCAGGAACTTAATAAAATTGTCGCTGATTATGGTGGGATTGTGCACCGAACTCATGTTAATGATTTTTATAATCAGGCGGTGAGTTTTATAAAGGAAATGAAAGATGAACGTAGAAAAACAATACTGATTGCGTTTATTGCTGGACATTTTCAACATTGGTCTTTAGATTCCCTTGCACATCCATTTGTGTTTTATCGTGGTGGGGAAATAGCTGGAGCTACACGTTACTGGCATTTCCGGTACGAGTCAATGCTTGATTCATTAATGGTTACGTATGTAAAAGGGCGTGATATGGCATCGTTAAAACCAAAGCGTTTTGTTGATGTCAATGAAGAAGAGCGACGGGTTATTGCATCATTCTATCAAGCGATGCTCGTTCAAGTTTTTGGAATATATTTAGAACCTTTAGTGATTGAAGAAGCGATTTGCTCCTTTAAAAAGATTTTGAATTATTTATACGATCCGCACAATATTATGACTCCAGTGATTCAGAAACTGGAACGTAAAATGGCTTATCCGTGGGCGTTTTCAAGTCATATCGTTAATTCGAATATCGATGCGCGATACGACGTTCTTAATTTAAAGCGTGATACATGGTCAAACCCAACAAATATCGATGAAACATCGAACGAGACATTTATGGAACTCTATGAGTCGTCCATTGTGCTAGGAAATGAATGCATCGGGGCTTTAAACGATGCATTAGAACACAATGAACCTGTTAATTTCGACGCACTTCTTGGTGATCGCCGTTACGATACAGGGCGTCCACCCGGACGTGAGATGAAATACTATGATAGTATTTATCAAAAATAGAAAACAACAATAATAGGGAGGGTTTTATATGTTAGTTTATATTCATGGAAAAAATGTGGAAATCACAGATGCAATGCAAGAAAAAGTGGAAGAAAAATTAGAATTCTTACACAAGTATTTCGAGGTTGATGACTCATGGCGTGCAAATGTGGTTGTGAATGTTTATCCTCACGGATCAAAAGTTGAAGTTACAATTACTTCAAAAATTGGACCATTACGTGCCGAAGTTTTACACGAAGATTTCTATGCAGCACTTGATCGTGTTGTTGATAAATTAGAAGACCAAATTCGTCGTCATAAAACAAAAATTTCACGTAAAAACCGTGAGGGATTATCACAAGCATTTTTAAATATGATTGCAGAATCAGAGGCAAAAGAAGAATCTAAACTTGTTAAGACTAAATCTATTGTGGCTGAAAAAATGAATCTAAATGATGCGATTGTAGATATGGAAATGTTGGGTCACTCATTCTTTATTTACACAGATGATGAAACATCAGATGTTGCGGTTGTCTATAAGCGTCTTGACGGCGATTATGGATTGCTTGAGGTCGATCGCGATAACGATTAATTTTAAACTATAAATATGATATGATATACTTATCAAAACGGAGGTTTGAACGATGAGCTTTAAAGATAAACTTAAAAATATTCTTACACCGGTTGAAGATGAATATCTTGAACTTACTGACGAGGAGGCTGAGAGCTTGAGCGAATATGAAACACCACGCGCATCATCAGAGGCGCCTAAATTACCATCAGATACAAAAATGGTTTTATTTGAACCAAGATCATTTGAAGAATCTGAAGAGGTTGCACGTTACTTAAAAGAAAAACGCGCAGCAGTTGTAAACTTACATCGATTACAACGTGATTATGCACAACGTACGATTGATTTCTTAACGGGAGTTGTGTTTGCACTTGATGGATCAATTCAAAAAATTGGCCACAATGTAATTCTTTGTACACCACGTACAATAGGAGTTCAAGGGGAAATTAGCATGAACCTTGAAGATTTAGATCAGTAGTAGTTGAGTATGTCTCATAAACCCAAATTTAGAGTTATGCGCCAAGGGTATGATCGTTTTGAAGTCGATCAAATGATAACCAATTTGGAACACGATAAAACAATATTAACGAAACAAATTGAACTTTATCAAAAACAAGTTGAGTCATTGCAAGAACAACGTGATATAATCAAAAAGCGATATCAACAATTGGTGAGCGAAAGTGGTGTTCGTGAGAAGGCTGCAGAAGAAATGTCGCGGCTGGCCTTACGAGAAGCAAATTCAATTATAGATACAGCCTATATGAATGCGGACATGATTGTTCGTGAGGCGATGTCAACATCGCGTCAAGTACTCGTTGAAATAGCTCGTATTTCAAATGAATCTAACGAACTCCGTGACGAGTTAAAAGAAAAATTATTGGAATTAGAGGTTGCAATTGACGATTTAACATTGCCAGATGCACCCAATTCCAAACTTATTGGTGAAGATCAAGACAAATTAGGGCGATAAATTGTTTCAGAGAGCTTGTGGATGGTGAAAACAAGTAACAATCCGTTTTAATATCACTTGTGAACCTTACTTTTGAAATCATAGTAGAAAGTACGTATTACGGCGTTAACGTATTGAGATTACAGATTTCATCTGTAAATTAAGGTGGTACCGCGTTGAAGACGCCCTTATGAGGGCGTCTTTTTTTATATGTTAGGAGCAAAAAATATGAACTACAAAGATACACTGTTATTACCAAAGACAGATTTTGAAATGAGAGGAAATCTTAATAAAAAAGAACCTGGAATTCAAGCTGATTGGGATGAAATGAACCTCTATGAAAGAATGCAAGAAGTGCGCGAAGGTGCACCACTTTTCACAGTGCATGATGGTCCTCCATATGCAAATGGAAATATCCATATTGGTCATGCTTTAAATGGTATTCAAAAAGATTTAATTGTCCGTACTAAATTTATGGCAGGTTATCAAACGCCGTTTAGACCAGGGTGGGATACACATGGTTTACCAATTGAAAATGCAATTCAAAAATTAGGTGTCAATCGTAAAGAAATGCCGACATACGAATTTAGAGCGCTTTGTGAGAAATATGCGCATGAACAAGTTGCAATTCAAATGGCTGATTTTAAATCGTTAGGTAAAATTGGGGATTATAAGAACCCTTATTTAACACTCAATAAAGATTTTGAAGCAACACAAATTCGTGTATTTGCGGAAATGGCGATGAAGGGTATGATCTATAAAGGATTAAAACCTGTGTATTGGTCACCATCAAGTGAATCTGCACTTGCTGAAGCGGAAATTGAATACCGCGAACGTCGTGATCCAGCAATCTTTGTTGCATTTGACGTCGTTGATGGTAAGGGTGTCTTAGACGCTGGTGATAAGATGGTTATTTGGACAACAACGCCATGGACAATTCCTGCAAACCTTGCAATTTCAGTTAATGCAAATATGGAATACGTACTTGTTCAAACTGAGAAGGGCAACATGGTGTTCATGGAATCCCTTATGGAATCCGCACTTAAAGAATTAGAACTCGAACAAGGAGAAATTTTAAAACGTTTTAAAGGACGTGACATCGAAGGTGTTACAACACAACATCCACTTTATGATCGTTTATCACCGGTATTAAATGGTGATCACGTTACCGATGAAGCTGGAACAGGTTGTGTTCATACGGCTCCTGACCATGGTGTTGATGACTTTAATGTCTGTGCACTTTATGGTATTAAGCCAATCAGTCCAGTTAATGAGCAAGGTGTTTTAACTGAAGTTACGGGTGAATTTGCAGGACTCTTCTTTGAAGAAGCGAATAAAGCTGTAACCATGAAACTTGAATCGTTGGGTGCGCTCTTAAAAATGGGTTGGATTAAACACAGCTATGCGCATGACTGGAGAACTAAAAAGCCAATTATCTACCGTGCAACAACGCAATGGTTTGCATCAATTGACTCCGTACGTCAAAATGTATTGGATGAGATTGAAAAAGTAGAATGGACACCAAAATGGGGTCAAAAACGTATGCATAATATGATTGCAGATCGTGGTGATTGGTGTATTTCACGTCAACGTGTTTGGGGTGTTCCAATTCCGATTTTTTACGCTGAAGATGGATCTCCAATTATTGAGCAAGATGTTTTTGATCATGTAGCTAATTTAGTTGAACAATTTGGTACGAATGTATGGTTTGAACGTGAAGCAATTGATTTATTACCAGAAGGCTATACACATCCAAATTCACCAAATGGTACATTTAAAAAAGAAACAGATATTATGGATGTTTGGTTTGATTCAGGATCATCACACACTGCAGCGTTAAACCACTGTAAGACACCACTTCCTGTGGATGTTTATGCAGAAGGTTCTGACCAATATCGTGGTTGGTTCAACTCATCATTAATCATTTCCGTTGCACTCTATGGTTTTGCGCCATATAAACAAGTCGTAAGTCATGGCTTTATTATGCATGATGACGGCGAAAAGATGAGTAAATCGAAAGGGAACGCTTTAAGTCCTCAAGCAATTACTGAAACTTTAGGAGCAGATATTCTACGCCTTTGGGTTGCAAGTGTCGACTACCATTCTGATATCAAGATGTCACAAGATTTGTTGAAACAAGTATCCGAATCTTACCGTAAAATCCGTAATACATTTAGATTTATGCATGGAAATCTTGCGAACTTTGATATTGACGCGGACGGAATTGCGATTGAAGAATTATCACTGCTTAACCGTTATGTCTTAAATGAAGTAATTCGTGTTAATAAAGAAGCTCAAGAAGCGTACAAAGCATTTGATTATCAAAAAGTAACGACCTCAGTTGTAAGTTCTCTTACAAATATGATGTCATCGTATTACTTAGACTATACCAAAGACATTCTTTACATTGAAAAAGAAGATGATCGTTCAAGACGTGAAATTCAAACAGTGATTTATCACGCGTTGATGATCTATTCCCGTATTATGGCACCAATTCTTGTTCATACTACAGAAGAGTTGAACCGTGTATTCAGACCTGAAGACGAGAGTATCCATCTTCAAGAATTCAGTAACTTGGTTGATCCAATCCTTTCAAGTGATGAAGTTGCGTCAATGGATTCACTCTTGAAATTACGTGAATCAGTATTTAAGGCACTAGAAGAAAAACGTGCAGAAAAAGTAATTGGTAAGTCTTTAGAAGCGCATGTTCGCCTCCATCTTAATGAAGCAGATGAAACACGAGTACAAAGTATTCTAGGAAAACATGATGCACAATGGTTTATTGTATCCAAACTAGAACTTGTTCGTGATGCGTTGCCAGAAGTTATGGGCTACGAAGTTTCTGTTGAAAAAGTTGCAGGTCATACATGTCCGCGTTGTTGGAATATCGTTGATGTTGTCGGCGAAGATGAACTTTGCCCACGTTGTCACGATGTTGTTAAGGCTTAGATATGAAAATTACATCACTTCAAAATGATTTCGTTAAGCATTGTACTAAATTAAGCAAAAAGAAGTATCGAGACGAACACAATGAAGTTTTGATAGAGGGTGAACACTTAATTCAGGAAGCTCATGCAGCTGGTATTGTAAAAAAAACAATAGGATTAACGGAAAAGGATGATATTCAGATTACAGAGCATATAGCTCAAAAACTATCCAATACAATTTCTGGTTCGAACCAGTTTGCAGTGATTTCGAAACCACATCGTGCATTAACGAAAGCTGATCGATATCTCATTTGTGATGGTGTTCAAGATCCTGGTAATCTCGGTACCATTATCCGTACCGCGCATAGTTTTGGTTTTGATGCTGTTGTTGTCTCTGAAACCTGTGTGGATGAGCTTAATGACAAAGTGATACGTTCCACACAAGGATCAATATTTCATATTCCGGTCATTCGGATGACTTTAGACCTTGCAATAACTCAAATAAAAGCGTGGAACATTCCCGTGTATGCGAGTTACCTCGGTGAAAACACGCACAATTTACAAGATATTAAAACCTGTCCGATTGCGGTCGTGATGGGTTCTGAAGGTAGTGGTGTGTCGGATGCTGTAGTGGATTTGTGTGATGGAACTGTCAAAATTGAAACATCACAGTTTGAATCACTAAATGTTGCGATTGCATCCGCAATTATTTGTTACACACTTCGAAAATAGGGAGGCATTATGGAATTAAAAGCATTTACGGATTCGGATTTAACGTTGTACGCCGAACTTGCGACAAAGTTTTTAACAAGTCCTGCATGTTTTGGTGAACCAGATTACGAATTATTCAAGCGAAACTTTAATCATATCATCAAAGAAAACGACTGTTTTGGGTGGTTTTTGGTTGAAGAAGGGAACATATGTGGGTATTTACTATGTTCGATTATGTTTTCAACTGAGGTAGGTGGATTCCAATTATGGGTAGAGGAGTTATCGGTGGACGATGCTTACCGTGGTAAGGGTCTAGGTACTGAGGCTTTATCGATCTTGATGGATAAATTCCCTGATGTTATCCGATTCAGATTGGAAGTAACGCCAAGTAATCGGGGTGCAAAAAAACTTTATGAACGATTAGGATTCGAGTTCTTAGGATATGAACAAATGATCTTGGATCGATAAAAAAACTGCAGGAAGTGAGATTATTTACAATCTTCGCATTCTTGCAGTTTTTTTTCAAATAAAAGCACCTCTCTTTTATTATAAAGAGAGGTGCTTTTTAAAAAAATTATTTGTTTTCTGTATACAATTGATCGACTTTAGCCCAATTAATAATTTCAAAGAAACCATTAATGTAATCAGGACGACGATTTTGATAGTTTAGGTAATATGCATGTTCCCAAACATCAAGACCTAAAATCGGAGTTAATCCCTCAGAAATTGGATTATCTTGATTTGCGGTAGATACAACTTTAAGTGATTTGTTTGAATCCATCACTAACCAAGCCCAACCGCTTCCAAAACGTGTTTTAGCAGCATTTGAGAATGCTTCTTTAAATGCATCAAATGAACCGAAATCATGATTGATTGCATTCATTAAGGCTTCACCAGGCTCTTGACCTTTGTTTGGGGATAGAAATTCCCAAAACATCGTATGGTTTAAATGACCACCACCATTATTTTGAACTGCTGTGCGGATGTCTTCTGGGACATTCTTTAAGTTCTCAATAAGGTTAGTAAGTGATTCTTGTTCTAATTCCGGGTGTTTTTCAATCGCTGTATTTAAATTTGTAATATATGTTTGATGATGCTTTGTGTAATGAATTTCCATTGTTTTCGCATCAATTTGTGGTTCTAATGCATTAAAGTCATATGAAAGTTCAGGTAATTTATAAGTCATCGTAAGTCCTCCTCTATTTATAACCAAATTGTAACAAAGATGGAGGACTGGGTCTAACTAAATGCCTAGAAGTGACGAATACTTTTCAATGAGATAATCAATGTAGTAGTTTGGATTGAATGGCTCGTTGGTAACTCTTTCAATCATGGTTTGTGTATCATACATCCCACCGAATTGATGGATGTTGTCACGTAACCAATTAAAAACAATATCCATTTGACCATTTAAGAGTGCTTCTTCAACATTGATATCTTCTTCCATTTTTTTCATGAACTGAGCAGCATAGGCTGTACCCAATGCATATGTTGGGAAATATCCAAAAGATGCATCGCTCCAGTGCACGTCTTGAAGGATTCCATCACTTGGATTTTTCGGTGTGATACCAAGTAATTGTGTCATCTGATTTGCAAAGAATTGATCAAGACCTTCTGCGCAGTGATTGTTATTGAAAATTTCTTTCTCGGTATTATATCGAACCATAATATGAAGTGGATATGTAAGTTCGTCAGCTTCAACACGAATATAGCCTTTTTCTACGTAATTGATACCTTTGATAAATGCATCGAGATTAACATCTTTTAAAACATGAGGAATAATTTCTTGAAGTTTTGGATATAGAGGTGTCCAAAATGATTTACTTCTACCAATCATATTTTCCATTAATCGTGATTGTGACTCATGTAGACTCATGCTCATACTATCGGCAATAGGATAACCTTCGAAGTCAATATTGACTTGGTGGTTGTACATTGAGTGACCAATTTCGTGAATGATTGAAAAAATATTTGATGTGAAGTCGTTTTCGTAATAATGTGTTGTGATGCGGGAGTCATTAATTGAGAATGTGCTACTGAATGGATGTGCTGCATGTCCCATATATCCAAATGATGAATCATAGCCCATATGGTGCTTAATTAAATCTGAAATTAAATCTTGTTCGTGAATTGATACCGCTGCGCTTAGAAACGCTGGTTTGGATCCTTGTACTTCAATCACCTTATCAATAAATGGTACAAGTTTTTGTTCGATTGTGCTGAAGAATCCTTCAACATGAGATTCACGTAAGCCTTCCTCGTAATCATCGAGACATGATTCATAAATACTTAAAGTTGAATTTCGGTGGTTGATTGCGCTTTTTTGACCTAAAATTAAGGCATCAAGATCTTTTTTGAAAATATCGTAATCTCCTTTTTCACGCGCATCTTCCCAAGATTGTTGTGAGTCATATTTTAGTTTATCGAATGCAATGTATTCTTCGGATGGAATATTCTTGATTTTATTAAGTTGACGAAGTTGTGTTTTAGCACTCTCTGCAATAATGGGGTTTTCGTTATTTTGACTCTCTTCCAATATGTGATAGGTTTTCGGGTCAGTCAGTAATGCAAAATATTCACCTGAGAGAATAGATAGTGCTTTATTACGGAAAGCTGCGCCATTTCTCGGTGCAATTGTTAGTGCGTCAAAACTTATTGTTGTTATTGCAAGATTCAAGCTATTTAATTTATCGAGTAATTCTTCGTATGTCATATATTGACCTCCTAATTATTCCTTATATTGTAACGCAAGCAGTCGTAAAATGAAATAAATAGCAAACCAACCATCCATTTCTGTTTTTTTATGATAAAAGTCATGTATAATAAATCTATATATGGGAGGGTTCATTATGTATGATAAATGTGTGGAATTGTTAAAGTGTCGTGGCGTTGAAATATCTGATATTATCGAGTGTGTTGTTTTTCTTCAAAAAGACTATGTTGAAGATATCGATTCTATTGATATAGAACCGATTGTTAACAGTGTTTTGAATAAGCGTGAAGTCCAACATGCGTTGATTACCGGAATTAACATTGACATTTCTGTTGAGAATAAAGATTTTGGTGGTCATTATATCGAAGACATTATTCATCGCGATGAAGGACTTTATGGGATTGATGAAGTTCTCGCCTACGGAATTTGTAACCTTTATGGCTCAATTGCACTCACAAATTATGGATACATTGATAAAGTCAAGCCAGGCATAATCGGAACTTTGAATGACCATAACAATGGAACTTGCAATACATTTCTTGACGATATTGTGGGAGCAATTGCAGCTTCTGCAGCAAGCAAACTCGCTCATAGTCAACATCAAGAAAAAAACATTAATATATAACAATTTATTTAGTGAATATGGAAGCGGAGGTGTTATCTATGTATTCTTCAAAAGACGTGGCTCTAACAGTGGAAAAACTCTTAAAACGATTAGAAGTGGAAAAAGATGGTTTGGTGCTTGTGCATGAGAGTGATGGATTCGATCCGTTTTATTCTAAAATTATTCTGGATGGGATTCAAAGTCACATGAAAGAGGGAACCGTTTGCGTTTTTGGAGATTGTGAGTTTAATTCTGATGTGCTTGTCAAAGATATGGTTCCGTATATTTCAAATCAAGAACGTCTTGTGTTATCCAGTGGGAAAATGATGCAACTTATGACACTTCAACAAGAATGCATTTATGTTACACACCCAAGTTTAATGATTGCGACAGCGGGTAAATTTAGTAGATACTTTGGTAGACCTACGGAAATGGATTTTCCTTATGGATCGCATTCCGTATTTACAGATTTTTACGATTTGAATGCTACGCTTATTTTAGTGGGTGATGTATTGGAATTGTTTGAAGCGAAGTTTGCTTATGCGACGCTTGATCATCATGTGATAAGAAAGACGGCCTGTTTAAAAGATAAATCAGTTATGACATATTTAGATATTGTGCCAAATTATGCTCGAATTCATGACTTAGTGTTTAATTCGAAACTGCTTCTTTATGAGCAATTAGATGGGCAACATATATATGGAGTGAAGTATCGTGATTTTATTGACTATTTAAAAGAGGTGCTTTAACCTCTTTTTATTTTTTATACAATAGATATAATTAAAGAGCTAAGTTGTCTATTTCAGTCTTAAACGTTTTGAGGTGATTAAATGAAAACTAAAGATTTAGCGACGCTTTCAGTGTATGTGGCACTTTTTGGAGCTTTAGAATGTATTACAAATACTTTTGACATTTTGAGATTACCACAAGGTGGTTCCGTATCCTTGAGTATTATAGTGTTAATTATTGCTAGCTATCATTTGGGATTTGGAAAATCACTGTGTGTTGCGGTGTTATCTTTTCTTGTTAAGTGCATTATTAATACTCCGATTGTGATTCACTGGTTTCAATTTATTTTGGATTACATTTTTGCATATTCGATTTATGCGGTCGCAGGATTAGTTCCTGATCTCAAAGTTTATGATTTATCTTTACCAGTAGGCGTTGTTGTTTCAAATTTATCAAGGTTTGTGCTCCATACAATTTCGGGGTTAATATTTTATGCAGAGTTCTATCGTGGTAATGTGTTTTCTGGCGTTGTTTCATATAACGCTACATTCATGATTCCCACAACAATAATATCTTTTTCTCTTATTTTAGCACTCATGCCTAAATTGAATGCTTTATTAATACATAGAACTGGAATTAAGCATAGAAATTAGACATTTATTGTGTATAATGTTAAAGGATGGGAAGTGTTGTTATGTTACCAAAAGTTGGAGAAGTTATTTATATACAAAGTTATAAACATGATGGTTCGCTTCATCGGACCTGGTCTAGTGGTACAGTTCTTGATGTCGATGCCGAAAAAATTGTTTTAATAACGTATAAAACTTGGGTTGTTGAATCAGATGGTAGAAGATGGTTCACACGCGAACCAGCAATTTGTTTTTACTACTTAAATCGTTGGTACAATGTTATTTCAATGATACGTAATAAGGGAGTTTATTATTACTGTAATCTCGCTTCACCAAGTGTATTCGATGAAGAAGGTCTTAAGAACATAGATTATGACCTTGATGTTAAAGTATTTCCAGACGGGAAGTATATTGTTCTTGATGAAGATGAATTTGATGAGCATCAAGCTTTGATGAATTATTCGAAAGAAATTATCGATATAGTTGTCGAAGAGAAGGATCGGTTGGTTGAACAAGTTAAGAGTAAAAGTTACCCATTTAATGAAGAAGAGATATACAGATATTTCGATAAATATTTAACGGTAAAAGAATTTAAATAAAAAGCCTGAAATCATTTGACAAAACACAGGATGTGGGATATTATATACAAGCGCTAAGGGAAACCGGGTGCAGAAAATGGTCTTTGAAAACTAAACAGGAAACGTCAATTTCAAAAAGAAATACGGATAAATAAATAAACAAAACTCGTCAGAGTTAAAAAGAGAAAGAATCAAATGGAGAGTTTGATCCTGGCTCAGGATGAACGCTGGCGGCGTGCCTAATACATGCAAGTCGAACGAAGTGAAGAGGAGCTTGCTCCTTGGAACTTAGTGGCGAACGGGTGAGTAATACATAAGCAACCTGCCTCGATGCCTGGGATAACAGAGGGAAACTTCTGCTAATACCGGATACGTTAATCTAAGACATCTTAGATTAATTAAAGATGGGATACATCACAACGAGATGGGCTTATGGCGCATTAGTTAGTTGGTAAGGTAACGGCTTACCAAGACGATGATGCGTAGCCGACCTGAGAGGGTGACCGGCCACACTGGGACTGAGACACGGCCCAGACTCCTACGGGAGGCAGCAGTAGGGAATTTTCGGCAATGGGGGAAACCCTGACCGAGCAACGCCGCGTGAGTGAAGACGGCCTTCGGGTTGTAAAGCTCTGTTGTAAGGGAAGAACGATAGGAAGAGGGAATGCTTTCTATATGACGGTACCTTACCAGAAAGCCACGGCTAACTACGTGCCAGCAGCCGCGGTAATACGTAGGTGGCAAGCGTTATCCGGAATTATTGGGCGTAAAGGGAGCGCAGGCGGTTTATCAAGTTTATGGTTAAAGTTCGGGGCTTAACCCCGTGATGCCATAGAAACTGGTAGACTAGAGTGCAGGAGAGGTTAGTGGAATTCCATGTGTAGCGGTAAAATGCGTAGATATATGGAGGAACACCAGTGGCGAAGGCGGCTAACTGGCCTGTAACTGACGCTGAGGCTCGAAAGCGTGGGGAGCAAATAGGATTAGATACCCTAGTAGTCCACGCCGTAAACGATGGATACTAAGTGTTGGAGAAATTCAGTGCTGTAGTTAACGCAATAAGTATCCCGCCTGGGGAGTATGCGCGCAAGCGTAAAACTCAAAGGAATTGACGGGGGCCCGCACAAGCGGTGGAGTATGTGGTTTAATTCGAAGCAACGCGAAGAACCTTACCAGGTCTTGACATACCGCGCAAAAGCACAGAGATGTGTAATAGTTATGGCGGATACAGGTGGTGCATGGTTGTCGTCAGCTCGTGTCGTGAGATGTTGGGTTAAGTCCCGCAACGAGCGCAACCCTTGTCTTTAGTTACCAGCATTAAGTTGGGGACTCTAAAGAGACTGCCGGTGATAAACCGGAGGAAGGTGGGGATGACGTCAAATCATCATGCCCCTTATGATCTGGGCTACACACGTACTACAATGGCGTATACAGAGGGCAGCGAAGCAGCGATGCGGAGCGAATCTCAGAAAGTACGTCTCAGTTCGGATTGGAGTCTGCAACTCGACTCCATGAAGTCGGAATCGCTAGTAATCGCGGATCAGAATGCCGCGGTGAATACGTTCTCGGGCCTTGTACACACCGCCCGTCAAACCATGAGAGTTGGTAATACCCGAAGCCGGTGGCCTAACCTAGTTTACTAGGAGGGAGCCGTCGAAGGTAGGATCGATGATTGGGGTTAAGTCGTAACAAGGTATCCCTACCGGAAGGTGGGGATGGATCACCTCCTTTCTAAGGAGTAATTAGAAAGACGTGAAGTTGACACCTAAAGTTTCCTGTTTAGTTTTGAGAGTCCGTTGGAATCTCAAGAAAAATGATCTTTGAAAACTGAATAACAGAAAAGAAAAAGAGATAGACAAAGAAATAAATGTTATCAACATGATCTTTTCGAATAGTTGTATAAAACTAGATTTACATCAAGTTAAACAAAAACAGTAACTTAAGCAATTAAGTAAGCAATCAAAGCAAACACACAGCTTATCAAGCGATAAGCGTTAAAAAAACCTGATTTTAAGAATTAGGGCGCGAAATTACATGTGATTAAATATGTAAGGGCGTACGGTGGATGCCTAGGCACTAAGAGCTGATGAAGGACGCGACTAACAGCGAAATGCCTCGGGGAGTGGTACGTACACAACGATCCGGGGGTATCCGAATGGGGAAACCCAATACTGGTTATGCAGTATTACACATAAATGAATACATAGTTTATGATGAGGCAACCTTGCGAACTGAAACATCTTAGTAGCAAGAGGAAAAGAAAACAAAAGTGATTCCCTGAGTAGTGGCGAGCGAAACGGGAAGAGCCCAAACCATCTTCGTGATGGGGTAGTAGGACCACAACGTGGGATATCGAAGCTAGTCGAATGGCATTGAAAGGCCAGTCAAAGAAGGTGCAAACCCTGTAGACGAAAGCGTAAGATACTCTAGTGGTATCCTGAGTACGGCGAGGCACGAGAAACCTTGTCGGAATCAACCGGGACCACCCGGTAAGGCTAAATACTCCTTAGTGACCGATAGTGAACCAGTACCGTGAGGGAAAGGTGAAAAGAACCGCGGAAGCGGAGTGAAATAGATCCTGAAACCGTATGCTTACAAGAAGTCAGAGCCCGTTAATGGGTGATGGCGTGCCTTTTGTAGAATGAACCGGCGAGTTACTCATAATGTGCGAGGTTAAGTTGAAGAGACGGAGCCGAAGCGAAAGCGAGTCTTAATAGGGCGATATAGTACATTGTGGTAGACCCGAAACTGAGTGATCCAGCCATGACCAGGTTGAAGTTTGGGTGAAACCAAATGGAGGACCGAACCGACCATCGTTGAAAAGCTGGCGGATGAGTTGTGGCTAGCGGAGAAATTCCAATCGAACTCAGATATAGCTGGTTCTCCCCGAAATAGCTTTAGGGCTAGCGTCAATGTAAGGCCACTGGAGGTAGAGCACTGAATGTATGATGGCCCCATCTCGGGGTACTGAATATAATCAAACTCCGAATGCCAGTGGATAGTAGTTGGCAGTCAGACTATGGGTGATAAGGTCCGTAGTCGAAAGGGAAACAGCCCAGACCATCAGTTAAGGTCCCAAAATTCATGCTAAGTGGAAAAGGATGTGGGGATGCACAGACAACTAGGAGGTTGGCTCAGAAGCAGCCATCCTTTAAAGAGTGCGTAACAGCTCACTAGTCGAGTGACCCTGCGCCGAAAATGTACCGGGGCTAAGTATGATACCGAAACTATGGATTTATTGTTTCAATAAATGGTAGGGGAGCGTTCTATACTGCGTTGAAGCTGTACCGTAAGGAGCAGTGGAGTGTATAGAAGTGAGAATGCCGGTGTGAGTAGCGAGATGTCAGTGAGAATCTGACACACCGATTGCCTAAGGTTTCCAGGGGAAGGCTCGTCCTCCCTGGGTAAGTCGGGACCTAAGATGAGGCTGAAAAGCGTAGTCGATGGACAACAGGTTGATATTCCTGTACCCGATACATAAGTGAAGGAATGACAGAGAAGGCTAGGTTATGCCAGCGACTGGAAGTGCTGGTTTAAGCGAAGGAGCTGTATGGTAGGCAAATCCGCCATGCAAAGCAAAGGCGTTACGAGGAGTGAACCCGTGAGGAAGTAGTGAAGTAACTGATGCCAGCTCTCAAGAAAAGTTTCTAGCGTTAATTATGTATTGGCCCGTACCAAAACCGACACAGGTAGGCAAGGAGAGAATCCTAAGGTGAGCGAGAGAACTGTTGCCAAGGAACTCGGCAAAATGACCCCGTAACTTCGGGAGAAGGGGTGCTCGTAAGAGCCGCAGTGAAGAGGCCCAAGCGACTGTTTAACTAAAACACAGCTCTCTGCAAAGTCGCAAGACGAAGTATAGGGGGTGACACCTGCCCGGTGCTGGAAGGTTAAGGGAATATGTTAGAATTCGTTCGAAGCATTGAACTGAAGCCCCAGTGAACGGCGGCCGTAACTATAACGGTCCTAAGGTAGCGAAATTCCTTGTCGGGTAAGTTCCGACCCGCACGAAAGGTGTAACGATTTGGGCGCTGTCTCGGCAGCAGACTCGGTGAAATCTTAGTACCGGTAAAGATGCCGGTTACCCGCAACTAGACGGAAAGACCCCATGGAGCTTTACTGTAGCTTGATATTGAACTTTGAACCTACATGTACAGGATAGGTGGGAGACTATGAAGCATGTACGCTAGTATATGTGGAGTCGCCATTGGGATACCACTCTTGTATGTTTGAAGTTCTAACCGCGTACCGTGATCCGGTACCGGGAGAGTGTCAGGTGGGCAGTTTGACTGGGGCGGTCGCCTCCTAAAGAGTAACGGAGGCGCCCAAAGGTACCCTCAGATTGGTTGGAAATCAATCGACGAGCGTAAAGGCAGAAGGGTGCTTGACTGCGAGACCTACAAGTCGAGCAGGGACGAAAGTCGGGCTTAGTGATCCGGCGGTTCCGAGTGGAAGGGCCGTCGCTTAACGGATAAAAGCTACCCTGGGGATAACAGGCTAATCTCGCCCAAGAGTTCACATCGACGGCGAGGTTTGGCACCTCGATGTCGGCTCATCGCATCCTGGAGCTGAATTAGGTTCCAAGGGTTGGGCTGTCCGCCCATTAAAGCGGTACGCGAGCTGGGTTCAGAACGTCGTGAGACAGTTCGGTCCCTATCTGTTGTGGGCGTAGGAAATTTGAGGAGCGCTGTCCCTAGTACGAGAGGACCGGGATGGACATACCGCTGGTGTACCAGTTGTTCTGCCAAGGGCATCGCTGGGTAGCTAAGTATGGACTGGATAAGCGCTGAAAGCATCTAAGCACGAAGCCAACTCCAAGATGAGATTTCCCATACGTAAGTAGTAAGACCCCTGAGAGACGATCAGGTTGATAGGTCAGAGGTGGAAGCATAGTGATATGTGGAGCTGACTGATACTAATAGGTCGAGGTTTTAATCACAAAGATACAACGATTCGAAAAAGATCAAATTTCTGTTATTCAGTTTTGAGAGTTCATCTCTCTAATGCACTATGATCTGGTGATTTTAGCGAAGTGGTCACACCTGTTCCCATCTCGAACACAGAAGTTAAGCACTTTAGCGGCGACAATATCTAGCCACGCGCTAGTGAAGATAGTTCATCGCCAGGTAATTTGACACTCTATTTAGAGTGTCTTTTTTTTATGCTGTCAAAGCATCATCACTTTCGAGTGTCTTTTTTATGTCATTAAATCATTACTGTAAGCAATCATCTCTGTATAAAATGACAAGGCACTATGAGAATATCAAGAATTCAGGCTTTAGAAAGATTCTGGACCTTGATGATGGATCGTCATAAAGCTTATAAAAGCACAATCTGTAAGACCGGAAAGGGTGAAACAAGCAAAAAACAATCCTCAAATAGGCTAAAAAAAGGACAAAAAAACAGGTTGAATAGGCATATATGAACCGTGAAAATCACGAATGAACTGAAAAGACCTAAAAAAAGAAGAAATGTCAAAATAAAGTGAAAATAGTGTTGACGGTGGCTAAAGAGGGTGGTATTATATACAAGCGCTAAGGGAAACCGGGTGCAGAAAATGGTCTTTGAAAACTAAACAGGAAACGTCAATTTCAAAAAGAAATACGGATAAATAAATAAACAAAACTCGTCAGAGTTAAAAAGAGAAAGAATCAAATGGAGAGTTTGATCCTGGCTCAGGATGAACGCTGGCGGCGTGCCTAATACATGCAAGTCGAACGAAGTGAAGAGGAGCTTGCTCCTTGGAACTTAGTGGCGAACGGGTGAGTAATACATAAGCAACCTGCCTCGATGCCTGGGATAACAGAGGGAAACTTCTGCTAATACCGGATACGTTAATCTAAGACATCTTAGATTAATTAAAGATGGGATACATCACAACGAGATGGGCTTATGGCGCATTAGTTAGTTGGTAAGGTAACGGCTTACCAAGACGATGATGCGTAGCCGACCTGAGAGGGTGACCGGCCACACTGGGACTGAGACACGGCCCAGACTCCTACGGGAGGCAGCAGTAGGGAATTTTCGGCAATGGGGGAAACCCTGACCGAGCAACGCCGCGTGAGTGAAGACGGCCTTCGGGTTGTAAAGCTCTGTTGTAAGGGAAGAACGATAGGAAGAGGGAATGCTTTCTATATGACGGTACCTTACCAGAAAGCCACGGCTAACTACGTGCCAGCAGCCGCGGTAATACGTAGGTGGCAAGCGTTATCCGGAATTATTGGGCGTAAAGGGAGCGCAGGCGGTTTATCAAGTTTATGGTTAAAGTTCGGGGCTTAACCCCGTGATGCCATAGAAACTGGTAGACTAGAGTGCAGGAGAGGTTAGTGGAATTCCATGTGTAGCGGTAAAATGCGTAGATATATGGAGGAACACCAGTGGCGAAGGCGGCTAACTGGCCTGTAACTGACGCTGAGGCTCGAAAGCGTGGGGAGCAAATAGGATTAGATACCCTAGTAGTCCACGCCGTAAACGATGGATACTAAGTGTTGGAGAAATTCAGTGCTGTAGTTAACGCAATAAGTATCCCGCCTGGGGAGTATGCGCGCAAGCGTAAAACTCAAAGGAATTGACGGGGGCCCGCACAAGCGGTGGAGTATGTGGTTTAATTCGAAGCAACGCGAAGAACCTTACCAGGTCTTGACATACCGCGCAAAAGCACAGAGATGTGTAATAGTTATGGCGGATACAGGTGGTGCATGGTTGTCGTCAGCTCGTGTCGTGAGATGTTGGGTTAAGTCCCGCAACGAGCGCAACCCTTGTCTTTAGTTACCAGCATTAAGTTGGGGACTCTAAAGAGACTGCCGGTGATAAACCGGAGGAAGGTGGGGATGACGTCAAATCATCATGCCCCTTATGATCCGGGCTACACACGTACTACAATGGCGTATACAGAGGGCAGCGAAGCAGCGATGCGGAGCGAATCTCAGAAAGTACGTCTCAGTTCGGATTGGAGTCTGCAACTCGACTCCATGAAGTCGGAATCGCTAGTAATCGCGATCAGAATGCCGCGGTGAATACGTTCTCGGGCCTTGTACACACCGCCCGTCAAACCATGAGAGTTGGTAATACCCGAAGCCGGTGGCCTAACCTAGTTTACTAGGAGGGAGCCGTCGAAGGTAGGGATCGATGATTGGGGTTAAGTCGTAACAAGGTATCCCTACCGGAAGGTGGGGATGGATCACCTCCTTTCTAAGGAGTAATTAGAAAGACGTGAAGTTGACACCTAAAGTTTCCTGTTTAGTTTTGAGAGTCCGTTGGAATCTCAAGAAAACGATCTTTGAAAACTGAATAACAGAAAAGAAAAAGAGATAGACAAAGAAATAAATGTTATCAACATGATCTTTTCGAATAGTTGTATAAAACTAGATTTACATCAAGTTAAACAAAAACAGTAACTTAAGCAATTAAGTAAGCAATCAAAGCAAACACACAGCTTATCAAGCGATAAGCGTTAAAAAAACCTGATTTTAAGAATTAGGGCGCGAAATTACATGTGATTAAATATGTAAGGGCGTACGGTGGATGCCTAGGCACTAAGAGCTGATGAAGGACGCGACTAACAGCGAAATGCCTCGGGGAGTGGTACGTACACAACGATCCGGGGGTATCCGAATGGGGAAACCCAATACTGGTTATGCAGTATTACACATAAATGAATACATAGTTTATGATGAGGCAACCTTGCGAACTGAAACATCTTAGTAGCAAGAGGAAAAGAAAACAAAAGTGATTCCCTGAGTAGTGGCGAGCGAAACGGGAAGAGCCCAAACCATCTTCGTGATGGGGTAGTAGGACCACAACGTGGGATATCGAAGCTAGTCGAATGGCATTGAAAGGCCAGTCAAAGAAGGTGCAAACCCTGTAGACGAAAGCGTAAGATACTCTAGTGGTATCCTGAGTACGGCGAGGCACGAGAAACCTTGTCGGAATCAACCGGGACCACCCGGTAAGGCTAAATACTCCTTAGTGACCGATAGTGAACCAGTACCGTGAGGGAAAGGTGAAAAGAACCGCGGAAGCGGAGTGAAATAGATCCTGAAACCGTATGCTTACAAGAAGTCAGAGCCCGTTAATGGGTGATGGCGTGCCTTTGTAGAATGAACCGGCGAGTTACTCATAATGTGCGAGGTTAAGTTGAAGAGACGGAGCCGAAGCGAAAGCGAGTCTTAATAGGGCGATATAGTACATTGTGGTAGACCCGAAACTGAGTGATCTAGCCATGACCAGGTTGAAGTTTGGGTGAAACCAAATGGAGGACCGAACCGACCATCGTTGAAAAGCTGGCGGATGAGTTGTGGCTAGCGGAGAAATTCCAATCGAACTCAGATATAGCTGGTTCTCCCCGAAATAGCTTTAGGGCTAGCGTCAATGTAAGGCCACTGGAGGTAGAGCACTGAATGTATGATGGCCCCATCTCGGGGTACTGAATATAATCAAACTCCGAATGCCAGTGGATAGTAGTTGGCAGTCAGACTATGGGTGATAAGGTCCGTAGTCGAAAGGGAAACAGCCCAGACCATCAGTTAAGGTCCCAAAATTCATGCTAAGTGGAAAAGGATGTGGGGATGCACAGACAACTAGGAGGTTGGCTCAGAAGCAGCCATCCTTTAAAGAGTGCGTAACAGCTCACTAGTCGAGTGACCCTGCGCCGAAAATGTACCGGGGCTAAGTATGATACCGAAACTATGGATTTATTGTTTCAATAAATGGTAGGGGAGCGTTCTATACTGCGTTGAAGCTGTACCGTAAGGAGCAGTGGAGTGTATAGAAGTGAGAATGCCGGTGTGAGTAGCGAGATGTCAGTGAGAATCTGACACACCGATTGCCTAAGGTTTCCAGGGGAAGGCTCGTCCTCCCTGGGTAAGTCGGGACCTAAGATGAGGCTGAAAAGCGTAGTCGATGGACAACAGGTTGATATTCCTGTACCCGATACATAAGTGAAGGAATGACAGAGAAGGCTAGGTTATGCCAGCGACTGGAAGTGCTGGTTTAAGCGAAGGAGCTGTATGGTAGGCAAATCCGCCATGCAAAGCAAAGGCGTTACGAGGAGTGAACCCGTGAGGAAGTAGCGAAGTAACTGATGCCAGCTCTCAAGAAAAGTTTCTAGCGTTAATTATGTATTGGCCCGTACCAAAACCGACACAGGTAGGCAAGGAGAGAATCCTAAGGTGAGCGAGAGAACTGTTGCCAAGGAACTCGGCAAAATGACCCCGTAACTTCGGGAGAAGGGGTGCTCGTAAGAGCCGCAGTGAAGAGGCCCAAGCGACTGTTTAACTAAAACACAGCTCTCTGCAAAGTCGCAAGACGAAGTATAGGGGGTGACACCTGCCCGGTGCTGGAAGGTTAAGGGAATATGTTAGAATTCGTTCGAAGCATTGAACTGAAGCCCCAGTGAACGGCGGCCGTAACTATAACGGTCCTAAGGTAGCGAAATTCCTTGTCGGGTAAGTTCCGACCCGCACGAAAGGTGTAACGATTTGGGCGCTGTCTCGGCAGCAGACTCGGTGAAATCTTAGTACCGGTAAAGATGCCGGTTACCCGCAACTAGACGGAAAGACCCCATGGAGCTTTACTGTAGCTTGATATTGAACTTTGAACCTACATGTACAGGATAGGTGGGAGACTATGAAGCATGTACGCTAGTATATGTGGAGTCGCCATTGGGATACCACTCTTGTATGTTTGAAGTTCTAACCGCGTACCGCGATCCGGTACCGGGAGAGTGTCAGGTGGGCAGTTTGACTGGGGCGGTCGCCTCCTAAAGAGTAACGGAGGCGCCCAAAGGTACCCTCAGATTGGTTGGAAATCAATCGACGAGCGTAAAGGCAGAAGGGTGCTTGACTGCGAGACCTACAAGTCGAGCAGGGACGAAAGTCGGGCTTAGCGATCCGGCGGTTCCGAGTGGAAGGGCCGTCGCTTAACGGATAAAAGCTACCCTGGGGATAACAGGCTAATCTCGCCCAAGAGTTCACATCGACGGCGAGGTTTGGCACCTCGATGTCGGCTCATCGCATCCTGGAGCTGAATTAGGTTCCAAGGGTTGGGCTGTCCGCCCATTAAAGCGGTACGCGAGCTGGGTTCAGAACGTCGTGAGACAGTTCGGTCCCTATCTGTTGTGGGCGTAGGAAATTTGAGGAGCGCTGTCCCTAGTACGAGAGGACCGGGATGGACATACCGCTGGTGTACCAGTTGTTCTGCCAAGGGCATCGCTGGGTAGCTAAGTATGGACTGGATAAGCGCTGAAAGCATCTAAGCACGAAGCCAACTCCAAGATGAGATTTCCCATACGTAAGTAGTAAGACCCCTGAGAGACGATCAGGTTGATAGGTCAGAGGTGGAAGCATAGTGATATGTGGAGCTGACTGATACTAATAGGTCGAGGTTTTAATCACAAAGATACAACGATTCGAAAAAGATCAAATTTCTGTTATTCAGTTTTGAGAGTTCATCTCTCTAATGCACTATGATCTGGTGATTTTAGCGAAGTGGTCACACCTGTTCCCATCTCGAACACAGAAGTTAAGCACTTTAGCGGCGACAATATCTAGCCACGCGCTAGTGAAGATAGTTCATCGCCAGGTAATTTGACACTCTATTTAGAGTGTCTTTTTTAATTTTTGTGTAAGAAGTGTGATATAATTATTCGGATGGTGATAAAAATGAAAAAACAAATAAAAACATACTCAGTAACTGAGACAATGAAACTTGGAGAGCAACTTGGACAAAGTCTAAAGAAAGGGTGCCTCATTTCCCTAGCGGGTGATTTGGGAGTTGGGAAAACAGCATTTACCAAAGGTCTTGCTAAGGGATTAGAAATTGACGAAACGATAAGTAGTCCGACATTTACAATTTTAAAGGAATATGATGGAAGACTTAACCTAAAGCATATTGATGCATATCGATTAGAGGGTGTATCATCCGACGCGATCGGTCTTTTTGACTTATTGGATGATCGTAATGTGGTCGTACTTGAATGGGGTAAGTACCTAGATGATTTAGATTTCAAAATCGATTATTTAGTAACCCTGGATTATGAAGACGAAAATGAGAGAACGATTACAATTGAGGAGCTTAACTAATGAATACACTAATTATAGATACATCACATAAATTTCTTGCTGTCGGTTTGAAAGTGAATGATGTACTGAAAGTAAATAAACAATCACTTATGGATAAAAAACAATCAGAATTCTTGTTGAGCTATGTAGACGAAGCAATTCAAGAGGCTGGATTAGTGCCAATGGATATAGATGCAATCGTAATAACTAGTGGTCCCGGCAGCTACACTGGATTGAGAATCGGCATGACATTTGCAAAATCATTTGCACTAACAAACCATAAACTTGTAATATACAAAGTCAATACTTTACTTTCTTTATCAGGGAACAACAACGGTTTCTCATTTATTGATGCGAGATCTGGTCGTGTTTTTGGTGCTTTCGTATCAGATGGTAAAATTAAGGATGAACGTATCTATACGTTAGAAGAGTTAGATGATATCAGTGTCAATTTATTTGGCGATCTCGAATTAGTTAATAAAACAGTAGAACATCCGCAAATCATTCAAAACATACTCGATGTTGAGAAATCGTGGGAAATGGAATCAAATATTGACTTACTCGTTCCCAATTATTTAAAATAATGATACGAAAAGCTACGCAAAATGATCCGAGTGAGATTGTTAGTATTGACCAGATGACACTAACTTCTCATTGGACAGAGAAACAATATTTAAGTGAACTCTCAATTGAAAATGGATTAATGTATGTTATTGAAGTAGAAAATTACATATGTGGATTCTTCAGTCTTAGAATTCTTGATGATACCTGTGATGTATTACAGATAGCAGTTCATCCAGATTGTCAATCACAAGGGTATGGCAACATGCTTTTGAGTCATTTATGTGAAGTAGCAATTAATTATGATATAAAGACTATCTTTTTAGAAGTCGAAGAAAACAATAAGAGAGCACTCCAATTCTACCTTAAATATAATTTTGAGAAAATTTCTATTCGAAAAAACTATTATGGGATTAATAGAAATGCAGTAGTGATGAGAAAGGTGTTATAAATGTTAATATTAGCTATAGAGTCAAGTTGTGATGAAACATCTTGCGCAATAATAAAGGACGGTATTGAGGTTCTAAGTAACTCAGTGTCAACACAGATAGAAATCCATAAACAATATGGAGGCGTATTTCCTGAAGTTGCTTCCAGACTTCATGTTGAAAATATCAATATCGTAATTAAGGATGCTTTGGATAAAGCAAGTATAAAAATTGAAGACGTTGATGCAATAGCAGTAACGCAAGGGCCAGGATTAATTGGTTCATTACATGTGGGGGTCATGGCAGCAAAAACTCTTTCATGGAGCTTAGGAAAGCCTCTTGTTCCAGTTCATCATATTGCCGGACATATTTATGCAAATAAACTCGTAGGCGATCTGAAGTTTCCACTTCTTGCACTCGTTATTTCAGGTGGACATACAGAGCTCGTTTCGATGAAAGACGAATATCAGTTTGAGGTAATTGGAAAAACTCAGGATGATGCAGTGGGAGAAGCGTTCGATAAAGTTTCGCGATTACTTGGTCTTGGATATCCGGGAGGGCCTGTGATTGATAAGTTGGCACAAACTGGTAAAGAAAACTACCAATTGCCAAAAGTAAAGACAGAAAACCCATTGGATTTCTCCTTCAGTGGTTTAAAGTCAGCTGTAAGACAGCTAACTTTGCGTGAAGAACGTAATGATCGTGAGATTATTGTTGAAGATGTTGCATATGCGTTTCAACATGCTGCTGTCAGAGAACTGATGTCACGTGTAGAATTTGCACTCGAAAATTCTGAGATTCAGTATGAATCGCTTGTATTGGCAGGTGGTGTTGCCGCTAATTCAGAAGTTCGTAAACAAATTGTAGCTTTAAATGCTCAATATCCAAATTTAAATATTTTAGTACCACCACTTTGGGCTTGTATGGATCAAGCCGCTATGATTGGACTTGCTGGTCAAATCGCCTATGATAAAGGTGTCCGCGGAGATTGTGAAATATCGGCACTTTCTAACAAACAACTAATTTCTTATTAAAGTTTTCACATTTAATAAGGGAAGACTTTGTGATATGATTTACACGGTGGTGATATCATGAGTAATATATCTAATGTACCAAAAGCAACAATGCAAAGGTACCCTATATATTTAAAAGCATTGAGAAAACTCTATAATATGGGAGTTGAACGTATTCTATCAAGAGAACTATCTTTATTTGTAGATATTGAATCTACAACAATACGTCGTGATTTTTCGTTTATTGGTTCGCTTGGTAAACAAGGATATGGTTATGATGTAAAGACGTTAATTGAAACGTTTGATAATCTTTTAGGTGTGAGTTTTGAAGAAGAGTTAATTTTAGTAGGTGCCGGGAATTTAGGGCGTGCTATTTTGAATTATAATCGTTGGAATCACGTCGTCGGAGAAATTGCATGTGCATTTGATATTGATCCAAATAAACTTGGGGAAGCATCAGATATTCCAATCTATCACATGAGTGAGTTGGAAGAAAGAATGCCCAAAGGATGTCGCATTGCAATTGTAACGGTTTCAAAAAATGTTCAAGAAACAATTGATAAACTCGTAGATTTAGGAATTGTTGGAATTGTTGACTTTTCAAGTGAACACATTCAAGTTCCAAAACATGTAATTGTAAAAACAGTAGATGTTGTATCTACGGTTCAGGAATTAATATTCCAGACTAATAATATTCGTTAAAAATAGTTGAGGTGTAAAGATGATTTCATATTTAACAATACGAGAGTGCTATGACCTACTGTCATATGGCTCGGAAATTGAAGTTGATGCAATTGAATTTGTGCAATTGCAAGGTTGGGTTAGAACTAACCGTAAAGGAAAAAATGTAGGGTTTATCGAGCTAAACGATGGAACTTATTTTAGAAGTGCTCAATGTGTTTATGCAGCAGATTTAGAAAACTATGATGAAATAGGTAAATACAATACAGGTACAGCGATTACGGTAACTGGATTGTTTAAAGTTACTCCGGATGGAAAACAACCTTTTGAAATCGAAGTTAAGGAAGTAAAATTAGAAGGTGAATGCAGTTCTGATTATCCGTTACAGAAAAAGCGCCATAGTTATGAATATTTAAGAGAAATTGCGCATCTACGAGTTAGAACAAACTCATTTATGGCAGTATTCCGTGTGCGCTCTGTACTTTCAATGGCAATTCATGAATTTTTCCAAAATCAAGGTTTTGTTTATGTACATACACCAGTAATTACAGGAAATGATGCTGAGGGTGCTGGTGAAGCATTTGTCGTTACAACACGTGATGATGCTAAATATGAAAAAGATTTTTTTGGAAAAAAAGCAAGTCTAACCGTATCAGGTCAATTACATGCTGAAGCTTTTGCACTCGCATTTAGAGATGTATATACTTTTGGTCCTACTTTTAGAGCTGAAAATTCAAATACAGCACGCCATGCAAGTGAATTTTGGATGGTTGAGCCAGAGATTGCTTTTGCAGATCTTGAAGATAATATGAATTTAATAGAAGACCTCGTTAAATATTGCATCGAGTATGTGCTTGAGAATGCTCCAGAAGAAATGAAATTTTTCAATGAGCGAATTGATACCACATTATTAGAACGACTTAACGATTTACTTTCAAGTGAATTCAAACGAATGACCTATACAGAAGCAATTGAATTACTTAAAGAGCAAAATGATCGTTTTGAATATAAGGTTGAGTGGGGTACAGATTTACAATCTGAACACGAACGTTATATTAGTGAAGAAGTTGTTAAGGGTCCTGTATTTATTACAGATTATCCAAAAGAAATTAAATCGTTCTATATGCGACTTAATGAAGATGGAAAAACCGTTGCAGCTTGTGATTTATTAGTTCCACATGTAGGGGAACTTGTAGGTGAATCACAACGTGAAGAACGTCTTGATGTTCTTGAAAGACGAATGGAAGAGTTGGATATTCCAAAAGAAAGTCTTGAATGGTATTTAGATTTAAGACGTTATGGTGGTGTCAAGCATTCAGGTTTTGGAATAGGATTCGAGCGCTTCTTGATGTATATTACTTCAATGACAAATATTCGTGATGTAGTACCATTTGCGCGCACACCACGTCATTTAGATTACTAGGGGTAAGGCATGGATTTTAAATCAAAATATGTTCCAAAAGAAAGAAAAAGAGTGAACTACAAAATTGTAGTTCCTTTTATTCTATTATTAGGACTGTTATTTTATGCTGTTTATGATCTTTATAAACCAACGAATCAAGAAACAGATAATCACTTTTCAATATGTAGGACAGATTTTATTCAAACACAAGAATTGCTTTCAAATTTAGAACATCAACCTCCCATCGATTTGAACGATTATGGTATCTATGGGCAGACTTTAGGACTGTACAATAAGCCTTATACAATCCACGAACAAGATCCATTTGATGGCAAGACGGTGTTTTTGAATAACCTCTGTAAAAATGAAGAAAGTGTTTACATGATGAATGTTGATTTAGATAATAAAATTCCAATGGAGATGCTCGAAGATGGATTTTATCAAATAAAAATATTGGAAGGTCTCAAACAATTATCCTTACGTACAGATAATAAAATCGACGATGTATTTTATTCAGTATCCAAGGATGGGTACTCTAAGAAAATTAGAATGATTGCCGATATGGATTTATTTAATGATGATTCTAAAAAGGTTATGAACGATAATTATGTTTTTTTGGAGGTATCATCTGTTGAGACTCCTAAAGATAATATCGACATTGTAATTGATCCAGTGGGTTTAGTTGAAGATGAAAACGGTAATATTGATTATGGCGGTCAACGTTCCGATATTATTGAGAGTAAAGAAATGTATCGTACAGCTGAGGGGATTAAAACGCAGTTGGAGGCCAAGGGTCTTACGGTGATGATTGCTCGTGACGATAGTAAGCCAAAGTCTTTGAATGGCTCTGATGGGCGTTTAAAATCCGCTTATGATGTTGGTGCAAAGTACTACATTCAGTTAAGATTTCCAAATAGTTCGTATGAAGGCGATAAGGGTACAACAATTATGTACTCCAATTTCACATCAAACAAACTTGCAACTAATATCATGAAGAATATTATGAATGCTACCTCATTAAAACCTTCAATATGGTCTTCAGGTAGAAGTATGGATGGTGTTTACCATCCTGAACAAATTGAAGGATATGATTCAATTGATTCAATACGTGAAGCAGGTGGTCGTTTTACAGGTGCTGGAACTATGGACGAAACTTATCGCGAATTAAATCAATTTGCGTCTAAAAGCAATAAGGGCATGCAATCGATTGTAATTGAATATGGGTTCATGAATGATGATCGAACATTTAATACATGGAAACAAGAACATTCAAAAATAGTCGATGCCACTGTATCAGGTATTCTAGCAGAATTGGGATACTCTAAATAATTAGGTGATAGTATATGTTAGTTCAAATTAAAAGTGCATTTAAGTCTTTTGGGAGCCAAGAGCTTTTTAAAGACTTAAATTTAATCATACAAGAGAATGAAAAAGTTGCGCTCATTGGCGCGAATGGGGTTGGTAAGACAACTCTCTTTAACGTTTTGTCCGGGAATGAGGGTTTGGATAAAGGGGATGTGTTTTGGAAGTCGGGAATACGAACTGGATTTTTAGAACAAATTCATGTAACTCAGGATGAAGTAATTCTGAAGGATTTCTTTGCGGAGGCATACAGCGATATCACAAAGCTTCAGACTCAACTCAATGATTTGGAAGTTTTGATGAAAACAGATCGCAGTGATAAAATTCTAAAGTCTTATGATCGAATTCAAACTGAATTTTTAAGACGTGGTGGATACTCAATTGAAACAGAAGTACATACACTGCTTACAAAATTTAACTTTCCAGTATCGGACTTAGACCGTTCTCTTAATACATTTTCGGGAGGCCAAGTTACGCGTCTAGCGTTTGTTAGGCTCTTATTAAGTAAACCCGATATTCTTTTTCTAGATGAACCAACAAACCATTTAGATATTTCAACCATTGAATGGCTTGAGGGCTATCTAAATGCATATGATGGTTCTATAGTTGTTGTTTCACATGACCGTTTATTTTTAGACCGTGTTTGTAATGTGGTCGTCGAGATTGAGGATTACATCGCGACACGTTATTCAAGTAATTATACGGGTTATCAAGTATTAAAAAAAAAAGATATCGAGCGCCATAACATTAAGGTTCGAAATCAGCAAAAAGAAATCGAACGTATCGAAGGTTTAATCGAAAAATTTAGATATAAAAAGAATAAAGCTGCTTTTGCACAGTCAAAAATTAAATATTTAGATCGTATTGACCGACTTGAAACTAAGGATTCTAAGACAAAGGAATTTAAAGCTGAATTTAAGTCACAATTAAGAGGTGGGAAAGATGTACTCACTCTAAGTGATTTTGTAATTGGCTATGATAAGCCTTTGACAACAGTGACCCAAACATTCACAAGAGGTCGTCGTTATGCGATTGTTGGTGATAATGGTACCGGTAAATCGACGCTTCTAAAGTCTTTATCAGGACGATTAGAACCACTTGGAGGCGATATTTTGTTGGGACATCAAATTGAGATGGGTTACTTTGATCGGAATCTTCTTGATTTCTCGATGGATAAATCTGTTTTGGAAGAGGTATGGGACGAATTTCCGCAGTTGGATCGTACAGAGATTCGAACCGCTCTAGGTCAATTTCTCTTTAAAGGAGAAGATGTCTTTAAATCGGTTTCAGTTCTCTCTGGTGGTGAACGTGTTCGCTTATCATTGATTAAATTAATGTTAAGGCATGATAATCTTCTTGTTCTCGATGAGCCAACGAATCATCTTGATATCCAAGGAAAAGAAGCTTTAGAAAAATCATTGAGTCATTATGATGGTACAATGATTTTTGTATCCCATGACCGTTATTTTATTGAGAAACTTGCGACGGATATTTTGTTACTGAAAGATGGTGTCCTTGAACATACAGAAATGAGTATGACTGATATTGTTAATGAAAACAAACAAAAATCTCAAGAGCAGAAACAAACCAATAAAAATGAATATGTGAATATTAAAAAATATAAAAACAGACAAAAGAAACTTGAAGAAGAACTGATTGAATACTACGAGGATTTAGAAATTCATCGTGAACTTCAGTTCAGTCCAGATTATTATCATGATTATGAAAAAATGAATCAATTAAATCAAACAATAGATGAAATTCATAATGAAATTAAGCATCGTGAAAATGAATGGGCTGAGGTTTCGGAAATCTTGGAAGAAAACGATTAGAAATTGCTTTCTTATTTGGCTATTTTGATATTATTGTGTATAATAGGAATTGGTAAAAAATAAAGGAGTAGATTACTATATGGCTAAATGTTTAGTGGCTCAATCAGGTGGGCCAACATCAGTAATTAACGCTACTGTTGCAGGTATCGTTAAAGCAAACCAACTGAACCCAATTTATGACGTGGTTTTAGGTGGTCTTCATGGAATCGAGGGAATTCTTGAAGAAAAATTTGTGGATTTAACACACATGAGTGAAGACGAAAACAATGTTTTACGTCAAACACCTTCAAGTGCATTAGGTTCATGTCGTTATAAATTAAAACGTGAAAACGTTGCAGATTTCGAAAAATTATTCGCAATTTTAGAAAAACATGATATCCGTACTATGTTCTACGTTGGTGGAAACGATTCAATGGATACTGTTTATGCATTATCACAATATGCAGAAGCAAATGGCCACACTGAATTCCAATTCGTTGGTTGTCCAAAAACTGTTGATAATGACCTTATGGTTATTGATCGCTGTCCAGGATTTGCAAGTGCAGCGAAATTTATCGCTACAACTGCTTACCAAACATGGTTAGATAGTACTGTTTATACACGTCAAGATGTATTTATTCTTGAAACAATGGGACGCGATGCTGGTTGGTTAGCAGCAAGTGCTTGTGTTTCAGGTGTTGTTGATATGGTAGTTCTTCCTGAACTAGCGTTCGATAAAGAAGCATTCTTAAAAACAGTTCAAAAACATATTGATGAAAAAAATAAATGTTATATCGTTGTAAGTGAAGGTGTTCGTTACGAAGACGGAACTTACTTAGCAGCAGGTGAATCAAAAAATGATACATTTGGTCATGCAGTTCTTGGTGGAGCAGGAAATGCTTTACGTGAATTAATTCTTGAAGCAGGTATTTCAGAACGTGCTAAAGTACAAGACTTAAGTAACGCGCAACGTTCACATGCTACAGAACAATCAAAAGTAGACGTTGAAGAATCATTCAAACTTGGTATGTCCGCACACATGCGTTCAATGGAACCATCATTCACAGGGAAAATGGTTGCACTTAAACGTGTTGAAGGCGTTGAAGAATATGATGTTGAATTTTTCGCAACAGACGCAAGTAATGTTGCAAACCATGTTAAGAATTTCCCAATCGAGTGGATCTTACCAGAATTTGCAGGTATTGCTCAAGAAGCTCACGACTATATCGCTCCTCTTTTAGTAGGACGTCCAGTTGTAATGTTTGACGAAAAAGGATTACCTCGTCAAGTTA